>SBGP01000007.1 GCA_006226595.1 Deltaproteobacteria bacterium | reverse complement strand
CACGCGGCCGCATCGCGGTCCGCGGCAGCGGTCAGGGCTTCGGCGCGGGCCCGGGCCCCCTCGGCGGCGGGACGGATCTCCGCGACAACCAGGGCTTCGACGGCCTCCGCGGCGCGTGCCGCATCTTCGGCGGCGGTGTCACGCGCGGCCAGCTCTCGGGAGGCGGACCACCAGGCGGCGTAGCGCGCCGTCGCCTCACGTCGTGCGTCCACGCGGGCCCACTCGAGCATCGCGCTCTGTCCACGCAGATCCTGACGAGCCGCCGCCGCCGCCGCCCAGCGCTGTGGCGAGAGAAGCACCCACTGCCCGCGGGCGCCGACTCCGGTCTGGGTCTGGACGGGGCGCTCGAAGCCGAAGCTCGTGAAGCCCTGGCCCGTGGACACCGAGGCGAAGCCGGTCACCGAGGGCAGCGTGTCGCCGACGGCGCTCCACGCCTGGGAGTTCGCCATGGTGCGGCGCGCTTCGGCCGTCTCCACGGCAATCGCGGCTTCGACGGCGCGGGCTCGGACCTCGTCGAGGTCCATCGCATGCGCGAGGGTGAGCCACAGCCACATCAGCTCGCCCTCCCGCGCAGGCGCCAGGTGAGCCCGAACAGCGCCGGCACGATGAACAGCGTGAGGGCGGTGGACAGGGCGAGGCCGCCGAGCACGATGGCGCCGACTCCGCGGTACAGCTCCGAGCCCGAACCGGGGAACAGGACCAGCGGAAGCAGGCCCGCGAGCGAGGTCAGCGTGCTCATGAAGATCGGGCGTACGCGACCCCCGGTCGCTTCGGCGGTCGCATCGGCAAGGGATGCGCCGTCCCTGAGCCGCGCCAGCGAGCCATCGACGATGAGGATGGCGTTGTTCACCACCACGCCGATGAGGATGACGAAGCCCAGGGCGGTCATCATGTCGAAGGTCTGCCCGCCGAGGAACAGGTCGGCCGCGCGCAGCCCGAGTACGCCCCCCGCCGCGGCCAGGGGCACGGTGACGAGGATAACGATGGGCGCGAGGAAGTCCTCGAACAGGGCCGAGAGCAGCAGGAAGCTGATCAGCGTCGCGAGCAGGAGCACGCCGCCCATGCGGGCCTTCGCCTCGTCGAGCTTCCCGGCGGCGCCGGACAGGGCCACGTCGACGCCGTCCGGGAGCAGCGTGTTCGGGAGCACCTTGCCGCGGATGATCTCCATCGCGGTCTCGAGGGCCATGTCGTCGCCGGGGGACACCTCGAGGGTGATGGCGCGACGCCGCTCGACCCGCCGGATCGTGGTCGGGGAGAGGGTCTCGACGACCTCCGCCACCGTGGACACGGGCACCTGGCGCCCCGAGGGGGTCGCGAGCGGCATCGCGAGGATCTCGGAGGGGGACAGCGCGCCGGGGTCGGCCATCACCACCACGTCGAGCTGGGTGTCGCCCTCGGGGCCGAGCTCGCCGACGATTCGCCCGTCGACGAACGCGTCGACGGCGACGCCGACGTCGGCCGCATCCAGGCCCAGCGGTGTGGCCAGGTGACGGCGAGGCACGACGCGCAGCTCGGGACCGCCGAGGTCGAGCGCGGGTGTGGGGCGGACCCGCGCCCCGGGCAGTGCCTCGGAGAGCTTGCCCATGAGCTCGCCGCCCACCGAGACGAGCTCGGGAATGCTGGCGCCGCTGACCTCGACGTCGATGCCGCGAGCGCTCGAGAGGCTGCGTCCGAAGAGGCTCGCCTGGCTCGCGAAGCCCATGACTCCGGGGATCTCGCGGAGGATGCCGTTGACGAGGCCCAGGGTGCCGCCGATCTGGTCGTCGGTCGCGCCGCTTGCGCCCATGAATCCGCGGCCGGGCAGTGCGACGAAGAAGGTCCGTCCGATGAACGGGGGCTCCTGGGCGTCGAACTCGGCGAGGTGCGGGAGCATCTTCTCCTGCACGCCCTGGCCGATGTCGTACATCTCCTCGACCGAGTAGCCGGTGGGCGGCACGACGACGGCGAACAGCAGGTTGCGATTGCCCGTCGGCAGGTACTCCATGGGGGGCAGGAGCAGCGCCGCGGTGAGCATGGCCATGCCCGCGGTCGCACCGACCAGTCCCGCGCTGGACATGGGGGCCTGCACCAGCCAGCGAACCATGGCTTCGACGCCGAGGCGGAAGCGCGCGCCCAGGTCGACGAGCGTCCCGCTTCCCGGAGGTGCCGCGCTGAGGGCGCGGGCGGCGAAGCTGGGGATGACGAGCACCGAGACGACGAGGCTGATGAGCACGGCGACCGTGATCGCCACGGCCACGTCGCGCAGCAGCTCGCCGACCTCGTCCTGCCACTGGATGATCGGGAGGAACACCGCGGCGGTGGTCAGCGTGGAGGCGAGCAGCGCGCCCCACACCTCGTCCGCGCCCTTGAACGCGGCTTCCTTCATGTCGATGCCCTTGCGTCGCCACGTGTCGATGTTCTCGAGCACGACGATGGCGTTGTCGACGACCATGCCCACAGCGAAGGCCATGCCCGCGAGCGACACGACGTTCACCGTGCGCCCGAGGGCGGACATGCCGACGATGGTGCCGATGACGCTGACTGGAATCGCGGTCGCGACCACGGCACTCGCGCGCACGCTGCGCAAGAACACGAGGAGCACGATGACCGCGAGCGCTCCGCCGAGGAAGATGTTGTTGCGCACCAGGGCCAGGGCGCCGCGAATGTAGCCGCGCTGGTCGCTGACGACCTGGATGGTCAGGCCGCGCGGCGCGAGGACTTCGCGGTCGATGCGCTCGGTCTCGGCGAGCACCTCTTCGGTGACCTCGAGCACGTTCGAGCCGGCCTCGCGGTCGAACAGCATCGCCAGGGCGTCCGTGCCGTTCGCGAGCACGTAGCGGTCGGCCTTGCGCAGTCCGCGCTCGACGGTGGCGACGTCGCCAACCCGCACCACGGCGCCATCGGGCTCGACGCGGAGAACCGCCTCCTCGAGGCCAGTGGGGTCCGCCGGCGCGACCTCGGTGCGCACGACGTAGCGCCGCTTGCCGAGGGACATGTCGCCGCCGGAGATGTCGGACAGCTCCCCGCGAACCGCCGCGGTGAGCTCGGCCACCGAGATGCCGCGACCCGCCAGCTCGCTGGGGTCGAAGCGGACCTGGACCTCGGAGTCGCGTCCACCGAACAAGCGAATGCCCGCGACGCCTGGAATGCGCTCGTAGAGGGGCACCACGTTGTCCTCGACCCAGGTGCGGGTCGCGGTCACGTCGCGGCCATCCGCGCTCTTCACCACGAGCACGGCCATCGGCGGGCCGCTGGTGTCCGCGGTGGCGAGCACCGGCTGCCGCGCGGACTCGGGGTAGTCCGGAACCTGGGCCAGGCGGTTCGAGGTGCGGACGAGCGCTTCCTCCATGGGCGTTCCGACGGCGAACTCGAGGGTGAGCTCGGCGCTGCTGTCGTTGGCCGTGCCGATCATGCGCTCGAGCCCGTCGACGGACTTGAGCACCTCTTCCTGCTCGAGCAGGATCTCGCGCTCCACCTCGCTCGGGGCGGCTCCCGGCCAGCGCGTGGTCACGGTGATCGACGGGATCGACACGTCCGGCGTGAGCTGGATGGGCAGTCCCTGAAGCGAGAGCACGCCGAAGAGCAGCACGAGGAGCACGCCGACGGCCACACCGACCGGGCGGGCGATGGCGAGGCGAATCACTCGCTTCCCTCGATGCGCAGGGGCTGTCCGGGACGCACGCGCTCGTTTCCGCGCGTGACCACGCTGTCGCCGACGGCCAGCCCCTCACCGCGCACGAGCACGGCGGCCTCGCCGCGCGCGAGGATCTCGACCGGCACGCTCAGCGCACTGCCTTCGGACACCTTGAGCACACGGTCCTGCTGAGGGTCGAGGAGCACGGCGTCACGCGGCACCTTTACGCCGAGTCCAGCCCAGGTCACCGGGAGACCGACGTCGACGACCTGTCCGGGGACGAGCCCCAGCTCGGGGTCGGGCGCGATGCGGACCAGTGCCGTGCGGGTCGTCTCGTCGAGGGTCGGCACGATGGCCACGAGCTCGCCGCTCCCGCCGTTGACCTCGACCGGTTGCCCGGCTTCGAGGCGCGTGGCGAGCTCGAGGGGCACGTGGGTGCGCGCCTCGACCGAGTCGATACCGATCAGGTCGATGACGGGCGTGCCCACGCCGACCCAGTCCCCGGCGTCCACGTGTCGACCCGCGACCACGCCCGCGAAGGGAGCGCGCACGCGGTGGCGGCCGAGCACCGCGGTGGCTTCCTGCTCGGCGGCTCGCGCGGCCTCGAGTCGTGCCTTCTGGGCGCTCAGCGCTGTCTCCGCCTCGGTGAGCTCCTCGGCGGCGAGCACGCCTTCCTTCACGGACTTGCGGCGAGACAGCGCGAGCTCGCGACGTGCGAGCTCGGCCTCGGCCTCGGCGACCGACGCGCGGGCGGCGGCCAGCTGGGCCGATGCGAGGTCGAGCTGGACCTCGACGAGCAGATCACCTCGATGGACTCGGTCTCCCTCGCGTACGAGCACTCGGCTCACGGCACCGGCGGCACCGCTCGCGAGCCCGGCGCGATCGAGGGCGCGCACATCGGCGGTCGCCATCCACGCCTCGGTCAGCTCGCCGGACTCGACGGGAGCCACGCGGACGAGCGCGGGTGGGGGACCACTGGCGCCGGGTGCCGCTTCTTCGGCACACGCTGCCAGGACGAGCAAGGAGAGGAGGTGAGGACGCATGGATGCCCGGGCTAACGCGGCACGCCGCCGGAGCGCTTCGGCCCCGGAGCGGGAGCTGTCAAAGTCTGTCTGCCAGGAATGCACGTGCATACCAGGGTTCGAGGTTCAAAGCCCGCCTCCCGTGGGCATTCTTCGCAGTCGCTCCGCGAAGCGATGCACGCCACCGAACAGTGCGTGGCAGCGGTGTGCGCTGGCGTCGGGCCCGCCGCGCCGCGCCGAGGTCGCGCGGGTCGCGTCCGCGCGCGCCCTCGTTTGGGTTAGCCTGTGCGTCTGGAGGATGGGCCATAGGGCTCGCTGACCAAACGGTACGCGACACGGACCTCGCGGTGGTGGACCTGGAGATGACCGGGCTCGATGCGGGCCGGGACCAGATCTGCGAGATCGCCGTGGTCCGCATGCGCGCTGGGGTCGTGATCGACCGATGGTCGTCGCTGATTCGCCCGACCGTGCCCATGTCGCAGGGGGCCATCGACGTGTGCGGCATCACCGACACGATGCTCGCCGCCGCGCCTCGACTGCACGAGATGGTGCCCACGATTCGCGAGAAGCTCGCGAACGCGGTGTTCGTGGCCCACAACGCGCCCTTCGACCTCGGGTACCTGCACCGGGACTTCGATCGCGCCGGGGAGCGCTTCGAGCCCCCGGTGGTGCTCGACACCCTCGAGATGGCGCGCCGGCTGTTCGCCTTCCGCAAGAACAACCTCGCCGCGCTGTCCAAGGCGTTCGGAGTGCGTCTCGAGCGCCATCACCGGGCGATGGCCGATGCCGAAGCCACCGCGGGCGTGCTGCGCGGCATGCTCGACGTGCTCGACCCCACCGGCGTCGTCACCGTCTCCGACATCAACGCACTCGTCGGCGCGCTCGCGCCCAACTCGCCGCTTCGCCTGCGGCAGTCGCGGGTGCTCAAGGACGCGTTCCGACGCCGGCGCTCGGTGCTCATCGACTACCAGTCGACCAGCGAGCCGACCACGGGCACGGTGCGACGCGAGGTCGCCGTGTGGCTGCTCAACCTCCCGTACGTGCAAGGCTGGTGCTACCTGCGCAAGGGCGAGCGGGTGTTCCGCCTCGACCGCATGCTCTCGGTGAGGGCAGGGGAGAAGGCGTACGTGGTCCCGGACAACGTGGAGCCGCGGATCTGATGCGCATCGCCCAGGTCTGCAGGATTGGATGGCCTCACATCGGCGGCATGGAGACCGTGATGGGAGGGCTGTCCGCGGCGCTCGTCGACCGAGGCCACGAGGTCACCGCCTTCACGCTCGACGAGGCGCTCGACGACGGTACCCAGCTCGTGGACGAGACCATCCGGGGGGTGCCCTACCGGCGCCTTCCGAGGAGTGGGCCGGCGCGCTACCCGAGCGCGCGCGGCCTGGTCGACGCGGTTCGCGGCTTCGACGTCGTCCACGTCCACGGACTCGATGGTCTCGCGGACACGCTGGTGCGCACGCGGGGCAAGCACGGCGCCAAGGTCGGCGTGTCGACGCATGGCGGCTTCTTCCACACCACGCGTCTCGGTTGGCTCAAGCAGCTCTGGCTGCGCACGGTCACGCGCCGCACGCTGGGGTCGGCGGATGCGGTGTGGTTCACCTCCGAGTCGGACCGCCAGGTGCTCGCCGCGGCCGGAGTCGACGGGGAATTGCTTCCCGATGGTGTCGATGTGGCGCGGTTCTCCGCCATCTCGCGCGCGCCCGAGGTCGGTCGCTGGCTCGTGCCAGGTCGGGTCGAAGGGCACAAGGGCATCCTCGATCTGCTCCACCTGCTGGCCCGCACGCCGAACACCGGCCGTGTCGAGCTCGACGTGGTGGGTCCCATGCGCGATGCCGCCGTCGAGGCCGAGCTGCGCGATGCGGCGACCCACCTCGGCCTGGGCGGGCGCGTGCATCTGATGGGGCAGGTCGACGACGCGACCTACGAGTCGCACTTCGCTCGGTGTGAGCTGGCGCTGTTTCCGTCGCGCTACGAGGGCTTCGGTGTCGCGGTGGTCGAGGCCATGGCTGCGGGTGTGCCCGTGGTGGTCTCACCGATCGACGCGTTCGCCGAGCTGGTGCAGCCTGGTGCGGATGGGCACGTGCTCGACTTCTGCGCTGACGAAGCCGCCGAGCAGCTGTCCGCGCTGTACGGAGCGGACCACTCCGCGGTCGGCCAGGCGGCGCGCGCCTCGGCGCGACGACACTCGTGGGAGGCGCGGGTCGAGGACTACGAGCGGGCCTACCTCGCGATGGTCGGGCCATGAGGGTCGGCTTCGTCACCTCCCACGGCGGCCACCTCGGCCACCTGCTCTGGCTCCGCTCGTGGTGGGAGGAGCACGACCGGTTCTGGGTCGCCTCGGATCGGGCCGACGTGCGGGACCGACTCGTGGGAGAGCGCGTCCACTACCTGCCGCCGGCGCGCAGTCGCAGCTTGCGACAAGCCGCGGGGCAGCTCGCGCGTGCGCCGGGCATCCTCGCGGCCGAGCAGCCGGACGTCCTGGTGTCGGCGGGCGCGGGGGTCGCGGTGCCGTTCTTCCTCGCGGCGCGCACGCTGGGCATTCCCACCGTGTTCATCGAGGTCTACGACCGCATCCACACCCCGACGCTCACCGGGCGACTCGTCGCGCCGATGGCGACGCGCGTGCTCGTCCAGTGGCCCGAGCAGCAGGCCTTCTACCCGGGCAGCACGCTCGTGGGGCGGATCCGCTGATCCTCGTCGTCGCCGGCCTTCACGAGTACCCCTTCGACCGCCTCGTGCGCGCGGCTGCGGCGCTCGCCGTGGACGAGGAGATGGTCGTCCAGCGCGGCGCGTCGCGCGTCGAGGTTCCCGGTGCCGCGACCTACGAGAGCCTCGGCGCCGAACGCCTCGCGGCGGCGTATGCGCGCGCTCGCGTCGTCATTGGTCAGGCCAGTCCCGGCGTGCTCTTCGACGCACTCGACGCGGGCAAGCAGCCCATCCTCGTGCCGCGCATGAGCGGCCTCGGCGAGCACGTCGACGACCACCAGCTGCACTTCGCGCGCTTCGTCGCGGACCGGGCGGTGATTGTCGAGGACATCGAGACGCTCCCCGAGCTCGTGCGCACGTGGGACGAAGCCGCTCACCGGGTCGACGGACCCGGCATCGATCTCGACGTGGTGCGTCGCATCGGCGCCGAGGTCGAGGCGGTGGCCAGCTCCCGGCGTGCTAGGCTTCGCAGGCTGCTACACGGATTCTTCGAGCGATGAGCGACGATCCACGCACCCTGAAGGACGGGCGCTACCTGCTCGTCAAGCCCCTGGGCGAGGGCGGAATGGCTACGGTCTACCGCGCCTACGACCAGCGGCTCGGCGTGTGGCGTGCGATCAAGCTGCTCCTGCCCCACGTCGCGAAGCGGGAGAAGCTGCGCAAGCGCTTCGAGACCGAGGCGCGGACCATGGCGGTGCTCGAGCATCGGCACATCGTGCGCATCTACGACGTCGACCGCGACGGGCCGCACCTGTTCATGGTCATGGAGATGCTCACGGGCGGTGCGCTGGTCGACTGGCTCGAGGACCACGGGATGATGCCGCCGCAGATGGCGGTCCGGGCCATGCTCGAGACCTGTGAGGGCGTCGCCTTCGCGCACAAGCGAGGCGTGGTCCACCGCGATCTGAAGCCCCACAACGTGCTCCTCGACAACGAGGGTGTGTGCAAGGTCACGGACTTCGGCATCGCGCGAGCGGCCGATCCGGAGCGCAGTCTGACGGCGACCGGCGCGATCATGGGCACCCACGGGTACATGGCGCCAGAGCAGAAGGTGGACGCAAAGAACGTCGACGGCCGGGCCGACATCTACGCGCTCGGCGCGACCCTGTACGCGCTGGTGACCAACCGTCCGCCGCCAGACCTGTTCGTTTCGTTCCAGAACCCGGAGATGCTCGCTCCGGTGCCCGCGGCGCTGCGCGACGTGATCATGATGGCCACCGAGTACATGGCCGAGGACCGCTACGCGACGGTGGAGGAGTTCGCGGGTGCGCTGCGCGAGGCGGCGCGTCAGCTCCCGCCCGATCCCCGTGGCGTGCCGCCACT
The DNA here is from genome assembly GCA_006226595.1 of Deltaproteobacteria bacterium. Taxonomy (GTDB): domain Bacteria; phylum Myxococcota_A; class UBA796; order UBA796; genus M1803. The sequence goes on along the minus strand of SBGP01000007.1, from coordinate 469 downwards.
CGTTCGTCCCCAGGGGCCCGAGCCCTCCGCGCCCGATCCGGCCGCGTACAACGTCACGGCCAGCCACGGCGCGATCGGCGCGACCATGATTCCCGCCGAGCAGGCGACGGCCGTGCCGACCACGCGTGCGGGGACCCACGCCGCCGAGTCGACCCTGGCTGGCGACCTCGACGATGCGGTGTTCACCCTCGGAGACCGCGAGCCGCAGCGCAAGAGCGGCGGCAAGGCCGGCGTGTGGATGATCGCCACCGGACTGGTCGGATTGCTCGTCGGCGCGGTGGGCCTGGCCGCGGGGGGCCTGTTCCTCGCCAGCCAGCGGAGCGAGCCCGCGGCTCCGCCCGCCCCTCACGTCGCCCCCCTCGCGCTCGCGCCGGAGCCCACGCCGGAGCCGGACATGGTGCAGCCCGAGACGGTGGCGCCGACGCCTGTCGAGCCCGCGGCGGTCGCACCGACGCCGACCCCGGTGGCG
>SBGP01000081.1 GCA_006226595.1 Deltaproteobacteria bacterium | reverse complement strand
CACGACGCCTGGCACCGCACCCGCCACCACACCTGGCACCGCACCCGCCACCACACCTGGCACCGCACCCGCCACCACGCCTGGCACCGCACCCGGCACGACGCCTGGCACCGCACACGGCACCCTGTACCTGCCCTCTGCCGGGCAAACTTCCGGGACTAGCGGAAGCGCGCTCCCACGGCACCGCGCACGGTCAGTCCATCGAAGCTGACACCGCCGAGCTCACCGAACCCGAGCGGGGTGGTGGCGAGGTAGCCGAACTCGAGGCTCGCCGCCGGCTGGGCCCAGCCATACGCCGGGACCCTGGCCTCCACACCCGCGGAAGCCGTGAAGCCGAAAGCACCGCCTCGGCGCACGTACTGGCCCGGGTTGTCATTGCGGGTCGGATCCTCGTCCATCCGCGCCGTGCCCCACAGTCCGAGGGCCTGAGCCGTCGCGATTGGCCCCACGATGCCCTTGTAGAGCCACCCTCCCCGCAGCCCGAGGCCGAAGGTCTCGACCTTCAGCTGCGAACGGTACGTGGAGTCATCCGGCAGGTAGGCGTCGACGCCGCGACCTCCATGCGCCCAGCTGGCCGCGAGCTTCACATGCGGCGTCAGCGCGTACGCGCCGCGCAGGCCCCAGGTACCGACGCCACCGGCATCGTTGAAGCGCCGAAACGAGTCGTCGTGGGACGCGGTCGAGCGGATCTCGACATCGAGCTCATGGTCGTAGGTCTCGACGGGAGACAGCGCCCAGGTCGTAGCAAGCAGGGTCCACCACATCACTGCACCCCCTCGGGATCGAGCCAGCCATCGAGGGCGAACCCTTCGACGACCTCCAGGTCCCCGGTGGAAGGATCGAGGAACGAGATCCGCCCGAACGCCCCTTCCTGGGCGATGAAGAACGAACCATCCGGCATCGTCCCGATCGAGCGGGGCGGAGCGGCCAGCTCGATCTCCTCGTCCTCACCGGTATAGAGGTCGAGCTGGTAGAGGTAGTCGACGCCCTCCTGCAGGACCAGCGCGTGCAGGGTCGTCTCGGTGGACGCGAATGCCACGCCAACGCCCGTCGACTCGAGCAGGTAGGGGTAGGTGTCGTCGGCTCCGGGACGCAGATCGAGAATCTCCATGCCCGGTGCGCTGTCGTAGAGTCCGCTCACGCCGACCCCACCGGCCCCCTCCGCCCGAGTGAGCGCCACGGCGTAGTCCTCGGTCGGCGCGAGCACGAGCTCGATCGCCGGGTTCTCGAGTCGGTACTCGACGAGGTCGCCTGTCGCGATGTCGAGTCGGTACACGTCCTTGTAGGACGTTCCCTGGCTGTACAGCACCGACAGGTTCTCTCCGTGGACGATGCGGTTCATCGGCTCGTCGAGAACCCTGGAGTCCACCTCGAAGAAGTCGTGCTCGAGCAGGTCCACCCTGGGCTCGGAGTCGAACACGAGCACCGTCCGGTCGACGAGGTCGTCGACCACCATCGCGCTGGGATTCGCAGCCAGACTGACGATGTTCACCGCGTGCAGGTCGAGGTCGAGCACGTAGAGATCGGACGACTGACGCACCGAGATCAGGGCGTAGCGGCCATCCGGCGTGAGGTCGATGCCCACCGGCTCGACGGTCTGGTCGGGGTCCAGCGTCAGCGGAAACACGACGTCCGTGCTCGGGGGAGAGGTCGTGAGATCGAGGACCGCCACCTCGCTCCGCGACAGCACGACCGCTCGCGTGTCGTCCGGCGTGAACAGCACCTGCTCGGCCGCGAACCCTACCTGAACGTCCTCGACCTCCGCGGTTTCCAGGTCGAGGACGGCCACGGCGGTGAGGTTGATGACGCCCTCGAGCGACAGCTCGGCGTTGACGTCCAGATAGGCGATGGCCCGCTGTCCAGACGGCGAGAACGCCACAGCGTTGAAGTGAGGGTCGACCTCCACCGCGTTGACGAGCGCCGCGTCGCGAACCAGCGCGAGCTCCTTGCGGGTCTCGAGGTCCTCGCAGGGGGCGTCTTCCTCGGGACAGAAGGCTTCCGTTGTAAACGCGACCAGCGCGCTCGCGTCAGGCGTCGGCGTCAAGCTCTCGAGCACGCGACCCTCGAGGTCGATGCTGCGCATGTCTCCGAGCCGATCGACGCGTACTAGCCGACCGGCATGAGGAAGCTCGACGTAGAGCCCGTCGAGCGCTGGCACGAGGCGTTCGGCATTCCATAGGGGCTCGCCGGGGAAGTCCGCGCCCCAGGGATGCAGACTCCAGGGGCGACAGGCACCGAGCGCGACCAGCGCCAGGACCAGGGTCGTCGTACGCATGGTCAGTCCTCGATCTGAGAGTTGAGTTCGAAGCCGGTGATGGTCTCGGCGGTGCCGTCATCGGCGTCGTAGAAGGTGATGCGCCCGAGCTCGTGTTCCTGGCTGACCCACGCGGGCGGCACGTCGCCGTCAGACACATCGAGATCCGGCAGCACACCGACGAAGCGGGGCGCGCTGCGCAGGGCGATCTCGTCGTAGAGCAGCGAGTCGTAGCGAAGCACCTCGAGGTAGGGCTGGCCCTCCATGATGAAGTAGCCGCGCTCACCCCCGAGAGAGTTCGCGTAGCCGATGGGCTCCCCCGGTAGACGCAGCGGGTTCGAGCGATGGTCGGTGAGGTCGATGAGCGTCAGCGCCCAGTGCGCGTAGAACGGCGACGTCACGTCCGCGTCCGGGGCATCCTGCAGGGTGTGGAACACGAGCATGCTCTCCCCCGTCGGACTGATGGCCATGTTCGCCACGGGCTTGACCAGGGAACGCAGCGTGATGGTGTCCGAGCCGAGATCCCAGGAGGCATAGCGGGGAATCGGAGAGGCGGTGGTGTAGAGCACGGCCTGCTGCCCCACGGGGTCGAACAGGACCGACCCGAACCCCTCTCCCGTCGGAAGGGCGAGGACCTCCGGCGCGATGTTCACCGGATCTGCGGTGTCGAAGACGTAGAGTTCCTCGGACCCCCGGCTGACGACAACCGCTCGGGTCCCGTCGGGCGAGAGGTCGAGGTCTGTTGGATTGAGTCCCACCGGGATGCGGCTCACCTCGCGGTTGGTGAGGTCCACGACAGCCAGTGCATCCGCGCCGAACTGTCGAACGAACGCGTAGGCGCCGGAGGGCGCGACGACGACTTCCTCGGCCGGCGGTGGGTCGAGCAGGCTCTCGGCGACCTGGACCAGGTCGGGCAGCAGGACTTCCGCGGTGAGGTCGATCACCGCGAGGTACTCGTCGCTCACCACCACGGAGGTCAAGCCGTCGGGCGTGAACTGAACCTCCTTCGGCTTGAAGCCGACAGCCATGGGGTGGTGAACCCCGGTCGGAATGTGCACGAACGAGACCTCGTTGTAGGACACCAGGCCGCTCGGCGCGGGGTCAGCCGGGTCCTCCGCCCGCACGTCGTGCCATAGCGCTGCCCACTGGCCATCCGGCGAGAGCACCATGCGGTTGAAGTTGTCTCGGACCGGGACCACGCGCTGGTCCAGCGTGTGGGCGTCCACGATGCTCACCGTGTCGTCCCCTTCGTTGAACACGACCGCGGTGCCGTAGTCGGGGGTGGTGATGACGACCGCCGGTTCGGCGCCGACCTCGGTCGTGTCGACCGCGAGCGTCTGCACGTGCACCCGCGTGATCGTCCCGCGACTCGGATTGGCCACGAACACGTACACATCGGTGGTGGCGGGCATGAGCGCGAGGAAGTCGTCCTCCTGCTCGGGTTGGCCAAAGCCTCCGTCGTTGTCATCGGGACTCTCGGAGTTGCCGAAGCCCGTGTCGAGGGAGCCCTCGTCCGATCGCTCGTTCAGGCCGCTCTCGGCGCAGCCGACGAAGGAAAGCAGCAGGGCGGCGGGAAGTAGATATCGCATGGGTGGCCTCACTCCTCGGGAGCTGCAAGGTGCGTGCCCCGGACGCAAACTCGCTGTTGGAGCAGATCGACACGCTGGCAGAACGCCACGACTCGGCAGAACCACGACATGCCTGCCATGGTCCACCTTACCGCCGCAGCGTAGCGCGACGGTCCGTCGGACTACGCGACGACGCCTGGCACCGCACCCGCCGCCACGCCTGGCACCGCACCCGCCGCCACGCCTGGCACCGCACCCGCCATCACGCCTGGCACCGCACCCGCCATCACGCCTGGCACCGCACCCGCCATCACGCCTGGCACCGCACCCTCCACCACGCCTGGCACCGAACCCGCCACACGCCTGGCACCGCACCCTCCACCACGCCTGGCACCGAACCCGCCATCACGCCTGGCACCGCACCCTCCACCACGCCTGGCACCGCACCGGCCACGACGCCTGGCACCGCACCCGCCATCACGCCCACAGGCGAAGGCAGAGGATCACGTGCGCTGCTTCTCCGGTCGGGGGCGACGCTCCGCCTCCCCCCGCCTCGACCCCGCTCGTTGCGCGAGCAAGCGAGCCAACGACACCGCATCGTCGACCGTCTCCGCAAGCCCGGCCATTCGCCGACCGCGAGCCCTAAGGACGACCTCGTTCTCGGTCACCTCGCTCTCGGGGTTCGCGTGAATCACCGCCATCACGGCTGCGCGTGCCTCGTCGTGGCAGAGCAGCCCGCGTAGGAACTCCGGATCCCCATGAGCGGCGACTCGCCCGTCGAGGATGGGGTCCCCGAGGGTCACCCCCTCGTCGCCGGCCCTCAACGCCGTTCCCTTGGGAAGAGTGGACGGAAGCCGAACCCGCACGACGGTGTGCACGAGGTCATCGCTTCGCTCCTCGCCAATGACGACCTCGAAGCCGCCAAGCCGACCGCGGATCTCGGTGGCTGACTCGTTGACCGAGAGTGCATGTCGCTCGGCAAACACACGCCAGGGACGGCAACGGGCGACCTCGACGGCTCGCGCGAGCGCAGCGGACCACTGAAGAAGCTCGAACGAGCCGGCATCGACGCGTCCACGCCGCCGAAACGAGAACGTCCGGCCGTCGAACGTGCCCTCACCGCCATACCTGGCGAGCGCATCGACCACCGCGGGGTCGAGCAGGACCTCGCGGGCCACCTCCGCATCCCCATGGATGCGCCACTGGTCGTCCACCGCAGGCTCGCCCACCTGGATCTCCGGCGTGCCGAACACCTCGGCCAGGCCATCGAGCACACTCTCGGGGCGGAACGAGAGCAGTCCCTCGAGGCCTGGCAACGAGAGTTCCAACAGCTCCCGCGTCGGCCGATTCTTGCCGCCAGGGCGGTGCGTCAGTCGCACAGTGGCGCCGTCGAACCGTCCGTAGATGGCGTTGCCACTCGCGTGCAGCCCCCAGTCCGACGCCAGTGTGGAGAGACGCTTGTGGCGCTGAGAAACGCTCCACAGCGCCACGGCGATGGAGCCACCGAACAGCGCCGTGAAGAAGACCGGCAGGGAGAGGCCGAGGAGAATGCCGGGAAGGTCAGACACGCGCAACGCCCGTGCCACAGCCCGGGTAGACCCGGCGATTGGCTCCTGGCGATGCGTAGCCCTGGAGGAACAGGCGGCGGGGGTGCTGGCTTCGGTTCGGAGGGCTGCCGTGAACAAGGAAGGGCCCAAACACCGCGAGATCTCCGGGCTCCAGCTCGAGGTCCACCGCGGTCTCCCACGGCAGGTCCTCGGGGAGCGCACCCGTCTCCGGATCCGCGATGAAACCGCGTGTGTGGGTACCCGGGAGCACGCGCAGCGGGCCGTTGTCCGCACGCATGGCGTCGACGGCGAGCGCCATCTGCACGAAGGATCCCCTGCCGTTCACGTCCGTCCACAGATCCGTTCCGTAGCGACGGTTCGAGGCATCCTGATGCCAGGAGAAGCCGACCTTGTCGCCCGGCATCTTGAAGTGAGCTTGCTGGATCAGCTGAACGACCGAGTCGCTGCCGAGCAGTTCGCGCGCGAGCCCCACGAAGCGCGGGTCGGCTCCCCACGGTGCGAGGGCCGGCTCCGCAGCACCGCACCACACCACTCGGTGCAGGCGAAACGGCGGTCGCTCGACCACGAAGCGCGACCCTTGCACGTCGGCCGTGGACGGAAGGTCGCGGGCCAGCTGGAGCAGCCGCTCGAAGCCCGCGGCCATGGCGCGCACCTCTGCAGGTGTGGCCACGCCACGCACGACGGCGAAGCCATCTCGTTCCCAGTCCTCGAGGACGCGACTCATGCCTCGATCGTACACACCGCGACGCCTGCGGGCAGCCACCGCGATACACACACCGCCATGGCCGACCCCCTCGATCTCGTGCTCCGCGGCGTCCCGGACAACGCAGGCCCCACCCTGCCGCTGACCGTGGGACTGCTCGTGCCCGTGTTCGCAGTGAGCGGCTATCTCGCATGGACCGACGGCACCTTCGTAGGGCTGGGGCTCGCGATGCTCGGCCCCGCCGCCGCCGTAATCACCCTCGTCGGCGCGAACTTCGCGAAGCAGACGGCGACGCACCTGGTCGTGAGCGACGGCACCCTTACCCTCACCTCCAAGGGGGGGCTCGGCACCCAGGGCGAGGTCCCGGTCGAGGACCTCCTGGACTTCAAGGTCGAGCGAGGGGCGGGCCGCTACAACCAGACCCTGGAGCTGTGGACGCGAACCGGTCCGGTGCCGATCCAGGCCGGAGGACACGAGCCGGCCGAGGTCGAGGCGCTGGGCAACCGCCTCAAGCAGCTGGGAGCCCGTCGCCGCAAGAAGCTGGGCATCGTCATCGACTAGGCCCGCGCACCGACCGGCTACAGAAGCGGGGAGCGCTTTCCAAAGCGAGGGGCGACCTTCTTGAAGTTCGCGCGCAGGGCCTCGCGGAAGTTCTTGCTGGCCATGACCAGCATCTGGATCCGGCGCTCGCGCGCCAGGGCCGAGGATTCGTCATCGACCCAGTTCGCCTGCAGCAGAGCCTTGGCGGCAGCGGTGCTGTCCGGCGAGCGGGTGAGCAGCTCGGCAACCAGCGCTTCGGCCTCCGCGAGGGGATCCTCGGCAACCCCGGTCACGAGACCGATGGCGTGCGCGGCACGGCCGTCGAGGATGCGTCCGGTCATCGTGAGCAGCTTGGCCTGGTCGATGCCGACCAACTCGCGGAGCGCCACGGTGCCCGACATGTCGGGGATCAGGCCCCACTTGCTCTCCATGATCGAGAGCTCGCAGTCCGGAGTCGTGAAGCGGAAGTCAGCTGCGAGCGCGATCTGGATGCCACCGCCGTAGCAGCGACCGTGAAGAACCGCAATCACCGGCACCGGAAGGGAGCGCAGCCCCCAGCACGACTCCTGGAACAGGTTCGTCGCGCGATGCGGAGGCGTCACAAAGCCCTGTACAAGGCGCGCCGGACGCTTCGACATGCTCGGAAAGTTCAGCCCGCTGCAGAACGAGGGTCCGTTGCCACGCACGACGACGGCGCGCAGACTGCGGTCCTTGCGCAGGCGCGTCATGGCCTGCTTGAGCTCGACCATCATCTCCCAGTCGATGGCATTGTGCCGGGACGGGTGGTCGAGGACGAGGTGAACCACGCCGCTGTCGTGGCGCTCGAGAGTGACTCGGGACATCGGGCCTCCGCGTGAGGCCTCATAACGAGCGGGACCCGCGCGGCCCGTCAAGAGCCGAAGCCGCTACCGACGCTAGACCCAGTCAGGGTCCAGGACGCGGTTGGCGTAGGGGAAGAGGTACGAGAACACGCCGAAGACCGCGCCGCAGGCGACCTGCCCGGCGGTGCCCATGTCCGCAGGGAGCGTCCACAAGCCGAGGACGACGCCGACGAGCGTGAACACGACGAGCGGCACCCAGAGAACGGGGCTGCGGAACACGCCGAGCGTCCAGTCCCAGAGGGTTCCGAAGAGTTTGAAGTCGGAGGATTCCATGTGGCGCTCCTGGTCGGTCACCCCTGCTGCAGGAGCCGTGCCGGAGTTTCGTTCGGACCCGGCACGGAAGCGACGAGGTCGCTCGAATGCACCATTTGACGGCCACCCCACCCCGCAGGCTCACGAGGAGGGCCAGACCTCGAGGACCGAGTGGCCGAGGCGGTGCCAAGGAGGCGTGAAAGCGTGCGCAACGTCTCAACAACTGTGCAACACTCTGAACCATGCGAATCCTTCGACAGGGCGATCGACCCGAGGTGAAGTCCTTCCACGGGCTGGTGGCTGCATCTCCCGAGATGCACGCGCTGTTCCCGCTGATCGAACGTGTGGCGAGGACGGACATCTCGCTGCTGATTCGCGGAGAGACGGGCACGGGCAAGGAACTCGTTGCCCGCGCGGTACACGAGCTCTCACAGCGCAACACGGGGCCCTACCGAGCCGTGAACTGCGCAACGCTCACGGGGGAACTCCTCGCCAGCGAGCTCTTTGGCCACGTGCGCGGCGCGTTCACGGGCGCGGTCAGGGACCGAAAGGGACTGTTCGCGCTTGCCAACAACGGGACGCTGTTTCTGGACGAGATCGCCGAGATTCCGCTGGAAATCCAGCCGCGCCTGCTCCGAGTCCTCCAGAGCGGCGAGTTCACCGCGGTGGGCGCTACGGAGCCTCAGCGCGCGGATGTGCGCCTCGTGGCGGCGACCCACCGCGCCCTTCGAAGAGAAGTCGCGGCTGGGCGCTTTCGCGCGGACCTGATGTACCGCATTCGGGTGCGGCCACTGTTCATCCCGCCGCTGAGGGAGCGGCGAGGAGACATCGAGGCGCTCACCTGGCACTTCGTGGACACGTTCAACGGGCGTTTCAGACAGGTGGACGGCATCGAGGAAGCCGCGATGCAGGCACTCGTCTCGTACCGTTGGCCCGGCAACGTTCGCGAGCTTCGCAACGTCATCGAAGGCGCATTTGCGTTCGGCGAAGGTGACGTGCTCACCCTGGACGAGCTCACGCCCGAGCTACGCGGAGAGCCACCCCCGGCCGAACCGGTGGAGCTGGAGCCAACGCTCGCGGACCAGGAGCGGTCACGAATCCTGTCGGCGTTGGCAGAGACGGGCGGCAAGCGAGCGGAAGCCGCCGAAGCCCTGGGCATGAGTCGCACGACCCTGTGGCGGAAGATTCGCGAACTCGGTCTATAGGCGGATTCAGGGCGGTTCAACGCCTGGCACCGCACCCGCCTTCACGCTTGGCACCGCACCCGCCTTCACGCCTGGCACCGCACCCGCCACCACGCCTGGCACCGCACGCGCCTTCACGCCTGGCACCGCACCCGTCTCTACGCCTGGCACCGCACACGGCATGGCCACCCCACAGGCGAGTCCGCCCCGCCACTTTGGACGATTCGGATCGTCCTCTCCCCCGCAGGAGGGGGGACGGACGGCGATGCTCCGGTTCAACCCTCCCGAAACTGGCATGCTCCGTGCAGGTTGCACTCGAAATCACACGCGGACGGGTCATGAACTACGGCTTTCTGATCGATACCGGCTCCTGCATCGGATGCCACGCCTGCTCGACAGCGTGCAAGTCCGAGAACCAGGTCCCACTGGGCGTCAACCGCACCTGGGTAAAGACGGTGGAGGTCGGGCGCTACCCGGACGTCACCCGCCAGTTCCAGGTGACGCGCTGCAACCACTGCTCGAACCCGCCCTGCGTTCGCATCTGTCCGGTCCAGGCGATGTACCAGCGCGACGACGGCATCGTCGAGTTCGACCCGGACGTGTGCATCGGCTGCAAGGGCTGCATCCAGGCCTGCCCCTACGACGCCATCTACATGGACCCCGACAGCAACACCGCGCAGAAGTGCCACTACTGCGCCCATCGCGTGGACGTTGGCCAGGAGCCGGCGTGCGTCGTCGTCTGCCCCGAGCACGCCATCCTCGCCGGTGACCTCGACGACCCCGACTCGGAGATCAGCAAGCGTCTCGCCAAGGGACGCCAGTCGGTGACCGTGCGCAAGCCCGAGCAGGGCACCGCACCGAAGCTCTACTACGTGAACGGCTCGGAGCTCGCGCTGCATCCGTCCGCGACCGAGCCGAACGCAAGCTTCATGAACGCCGACGTGCTGCACCCGGGAAGCGGCCGCCACCTGCAGCAGACCGAGACCGCGGGTACGTCCTACTCGGGCACCCCGCTGCGTTCCGGCCTGCCCCAGGGCACGGGCGATCTCCTGGCCGTCGGCGGTAGCGCCGCCGGACAGATGGTTCAGGTCGGTTGGAACGCCCAGCACAAGGAGCACTGGCACTGGCAGATCCCTGCCTACCTGGTCACGAAGGGCACGGCGGGCGGCGTGGCCATCTTCCTCGCGGCCATCGCCCTGGCAACGAGCGGCCCCTCCACGCTGTTCGCCGTCGGCGGCCTGCTCTCCGTGGTGCTCATGCTCGCGACGACCGCCCTGCTGCTCGTCGACCTCGAGCGTCCCGAGCGCTTCCTGTTCCTGTTGGTCCGCCCCCAGTGGCGTTCGTGGATTGCTCGCGCCGCATGGATCCTCACGGGCTTCTCGATTTCCTTCGGCCTGTGGTGGGCTCTCGAGACCGCCGCGGTCCTTGGCATTCTCGACGCTCCAAGCATGGGCGTGCGCATGCTGATGACCGCCATCACCGTGCCCCTCGCGGTGCTCACCGGCACCTACACGGCCTTCCTGTTCGCGCAGGCCGAGGGCCGCGACCTGTGGCAGAGCCCGGTCACGCTGGTGCACATGGCGCTCCAGACTGCGTATCTCGGCGGCTTGCTCACCCTGGCCTGCAGCCTGTTTGGCGCCCTGCCCGACGGCTTCGCGACGCCGATCATGGGCATCACCGCCGGCGCCCTGGTCCTTGCCGGCGTGTCCATCTTCGCCGAGCTCAACACCCCGCGCGCGAGTGACACCGCGGCCCGCGCCCAGCGCCTGATCAAGCGCGAGTGGAGCAAGGAGGCCTACGGCGGCGGCCTGGCGATGGGCATCGCCCTCCCCCTGCTCCTCGTGGTCACCGGCTCCCCGGTCGCGGCGCTGCTCGCCCTCCTGCTCGCTGGCGGCGGCATGTTCGCCTACGAGCTCGCCTTCGTCACCGCACCCCAGCGCATCCCCAACTCCTGAGGTCCCGATGTCCCTGTCCGATCAGCTGACGGCCCTCGTCCGGCGCTTTGCCGGAGAGTCGGCTCCCCATCCTGCCGACCTCTTGCGCGCCACCGGCAAGGGCCCCACGAACGCCGCGGGGGAGCGCCCTCCGACCTTCGCCGAGGTCGATGCCGAGCCGGTGAAGATGACCACCGTGGTCCATCCCGACGGCCGCCTCTCTCAGTACCCGCCCCCGGAGAAGTGGGACGACCACGTCGAGTGGGACGGCAAGGCCTGGCCCCGCAAGGTCGCGCGACGCTACAGCCTCGTGCCCACCATCTGCTTCAACTGCGAATCCGCCTGTGGGCTGCTCGCCTACGTGGACAAGGAGACCTACGAGGTCCGCAAGTTCGAGGGCAACCCGGTCCATCCCGGCTCGCGTGGGCGCAACTGCGGCAAGGGTCCAGCCACGCACAACCAGGTCTACGACCCCGAGCGCATCCTCTACCCCCTCAAGCGCGTCGGCAAGCGCGGCGACGGCCAGTGGAAGCGGGTCTCCTGGGAAGAGGCCATCAGCGATATCGCTGAAAAGATGCGTGCTTCCCGGGAGAAGCGACGCGACGGCATCATGTACCACGTCGGTCGCCCCGGCGAGGACCACTACACCAACCGCGTCATCCAGTCCTGGGGTGTCGACGGCCACAACAGCCACACCAACATCTGCAGCGCCGCCGCGCGCGTCGGCTACTACATGTGGGCCGGCTTCGACCGTCCGAGCCCCGACTACGCCAACGCCAAGTGCATCCTGCTGATCAGCGCGCACCTGGAGACCGGGCACTACTTCAACCCGCACGCCCAGCGGATCATGGAGTCGCTCAACAATGGCGGCAAGATGATCGTGCTCGATCCCCGCCTGTCGAACACGGCCTCCAAGGCCGATGTGTGGCTGCCGACCTGGCCGGGCTCCGAGGCGACGCTGCTGCTCGCCATCGCGAACTACCTGCTCCAGAACGACCGATGGAACGTGGACTTCGTTCGGCGCTGGGTCAACTGGGAAGCGGTGCTCCAGCACTTCGATGCCGGCAGCACCTTCGAGGACTTTGTCGCGTGGATGAAGTCGACCTACGCCGAGTTCACCCTCGAACGCGCCGCCGCCGAGGCCCAGGTGCCCGTGGAGCGCATCCTTGCGGCCGCGGAAGCCGTGGCGGACGCCGGCGACCGCCTCGCGACCCACAACTGGCGCGCGGCCTCGATGGGCAACCGCGGCGGCTGGCAGGTCGTGCGCGCGATGTTCTTCCTCAACGTGCTGACGGGAAGCATCGGTACCTACGGCGGCACCAGCGGCAACTCGTGGAACAAGTTCGTGCCCAAGCCGTTCCTGTCGCCCCCGCCTCTCGAGGCCTGGAACGAGCTGCACCTGCCGCACGAGTGGCCCTTCGCCCACTACGAAATGAGCTTCCTGCTCCCACACTTCCTCAAGGAGGGGCGTGGCGACGTCGACGTCTACTTCACGCGGGTCTACAACCCGCTGTGGATCAACCCGGACGGCTTCACGTGGTTCGACGTGCTGCAGGACGAGGAGAAGATCAAGTTCCACGTGGCCCTCACGCCGACCTGGAACGAGAGTGCGTGGTTCGCTGACTATGTGCTCCCCATGGGCCACTCGGCCGAGCGCCACGACCTGATGAGCCAGGAGACCCACACCGGAAAGTGGATCGGCTTCCGTCAGCCCGTGCGTCGCGTCGCCATGGAACGTGCGGGCAAGAAGGTGAACCGCACCTACGAGGCGAACCCCGGTGAGGTGTGGGAGGAGTCCGAGTTCTGGGTCGACCTGACCTGGGCCATGGACCCGGACGGAAGCCTCGGCGTGCGCAAGTATGTCGAGAGCCCGACGCGCCCCGGGGAGCCGATCACCCAGGACGAGTACTGGGCCTGGATCTTCGAGAACTCGGTGCCCGGGCTGCCCGAGAAGGCCGCCGAAGAAGGCCTGAGTCCGCTCGCCTACATGCGCAAGTACGGCGCCTTCGAGGTCGTGAAGGGCAACTACGTGCCCTACGAGGCCGAGGTCGCTGGCCGCAAGGGGCCGGACGGGCTGGTGAAGCAGGACGGCCAGGTCGTCGGCGTGGTGGTGGACGGCGTGAAGCGGGCTGGATTCGGCACGCCAAGCCGCAAGCTCGAGCTGTTCTCGCCGACCCTGCACGACTGGGGCTGGAAGGAGAAGGAGTACTGCATCCCGTGGCCGCTCCCCAGCCACGTGGCGCCCTCCGAGATCGACCGCGGCAAGGGCGAGATGATCCTGCTCCCCAACTTCCGGCTTCCAACGCTGATCCACACGCGCTCGGCCAACGCGAAGTGGCTGTACGAGATCAGCCACAACAACCCGGTGTGGATGCATCCGAGCGACGCACGACGTCTGGAGCTCGCCACGGGCGACCTGGTTCGCGTCGAGACCGAGATTGGCTGGTTCATCGACAAGGTGTGGGTCACCGAGGGAATCAAGCCAGGCATCGTGGCCATGAGCCACCACCTGGGACGCTGGCGCCTGCACAAGGAGCAGGGTGTGAACCGGCAGGCCTCGGCACTGGCGCGTCTCGACGACGGCGGCGACGGGTCCTACAAGCTTCAGCTTCTCGGTGGGGCCGGGCCTTGGAAGTCCTCGGACCCCGATACCGAGCGCATCTGGTGGGACAACATCGGCGTGCACCAGAACCTCACGCACGCCGTACAGCCCGACCCGGTCTCTGGTGCCCACTGCTGGCTTCAGAAGGCCGTGGGAGTCCGCAAGGCCAGGCCCGGTGAGCGCTACGGCGACGTGTGGGTCGACACCAACAAGTCGATGGAGGTGTACTACCGCTGGCTCGGCTGGGCCCGTTCTGCGGTGGACCACAGCCCGGATGGCACCCGCCGCCCCTACTGGCTGAAGCGTCCGCTCAAGCCGGTAAAGGAGTGGTACAAGCTCCCGGAGAAGCCGTGGGGACGCTGACGCCCGAGCGCGCCGCGCTGCTCGCCATTGCCGGAGTGCTCTCCCGCGGCGTCACGGACGAAGACCTCGACTGGCTCACGAGCGTGCCGGGTCTCGAGGGCGTGCGCGAGTGGTCTGAAGACGAGCGACTTGCCGAGCACGAGCGGGTCCTCGGTCGCGGCGTGTTCGCATTTCGCAGCGTGTTCCTGCGCGAGGATGCGCTGCGCGTGGAGGGCGAGAGCCCCTGGTTCGCAGCCCACGGCCTCGAAGTCGACGAGCCGGATGCGCTGGGCAGCGAGCTGGCTCTGCTCGCTCGGACGGCAGACCCGAAGCTCGCAGCCGAGATGGGCTGGGCGGTCGCCGCTCTGTTCGCGGTGGAGCGTCAGGGCGGTCCGCTCTACCCCACCCTCGCGGCGATGGCGCGAGCGCTGATGGCGGACCTGGGGGTCGGACAGAGTCCCTTGCCGCCCGTCAGCGACCCGCTCGACGATGAACGCACGGGTCTGCGGCGACTCGCCGAGCACCTGCTCGTGCCCGTGAAGTCGGGCTGGTTCCTGTCGCGCGGAGACCTGTTGCGGCTCGCCGAGGCAGCCGAGTCCCCGTGCGGCTTCGGGTCCCGCACCCAGATGATGGAGGCCTTCTTCCGCACGGCGGTCGAACACGAGCGCCTTCCCGAGGCAGTGGCGGTGCTCCAGCAGGAGCTCTCGCTGTGGGAAGAGGCGACCGGGACGCTGGCCGCGACCTGGTCGAAGCGCGCGGCCCAGACCTCCGCGATGCTCGCTCGTCTGAGCGAGGCCGCCCTAGCTGCTGAAGCGGGGTAGCCAACGACTTCGTGGTCGCGCCTTCGCTTTGCGCGTCAGTCCGTGGGCTTCACGGGCCAGCTCGAGCCGTCGTTCGGAACGAAACACGCTCGGAATGGGCGGCTCCCAGAGCGCGCGGGGGTCGAACGCTTCCTGGGTGACGCGTCCCTCCGCGACGCCCTCGACGTAGTCCGCCAGACCCTGGGGCCCGCCGAAGCGCTCGAGTGATTCGTCAGCGTGCAGCCACTCCTCCTTCGCCAGGATGGGGAGGTGGCTGGTCCACAGCGGGTCTTCGATATGGGCGGGGTCGATGCGAACGGGGTTGAGGTGCACGTAGGCGAACAGGTGCATGAGATAGGCATCGCTGTCGACCAGGCGGCTCTTGAAGCGCGACCCGAACATGCTTCCTCGCGTGCCCAGGCGCCGGTGCACCCTCCTCGCGTGACCCGACTGAAGCCACGACATCGCCGTGGAGAGCTGCCCGCGTTCACTGCGAACGACCAGGTGGAAGTGGTTGGGCATCAACGCGTAGGCCAGCACGACGATGCCGAAGCGCTCCTCGAGCTGGGCCACCCGAGCAAGGAAGCTTCGCCGGTCGTCGAGGTTGTGAAACATCCGGCCGCGATGACCTGCGCGGTTCATGACGTGGTGAACGGCACCGGGAAAGTCGGTGCGAGGGCTTCTGGACATGGGACCTCCGTGGCCCTGGCCCAAGCAGAAACCACGCCAGCAACACAGGAAGCAGCGCACCGGCTGCGAACATGCACAGGTTCGCAGTGGAGCGGGTTTCCCATCCAACACGGAGGGCCCGTGGGTGACGAAGTTCGGCGAAAATCGACCGTCACTGCTTCGTCGATTTTCGACGCCCATCCTCAGGTTGCGTGTCTTCAGCGCCAGTCGCCGCGCCTGACGCGCCACGCGCCACGACGCCTGGCGCCGCACCCGCCGTCACGCCTGGCACCACACCCGCCAGAACACCTGGCACCTCACCCGCCATCACGCCTGGCACCGCACCCGCCATCACGCCTGGCACCGCACCCGCCATCACGCCTGGCACCGCATCCGCCCTAGTGCCAGTCGTACCAACAGTGATGGCAGAGCTTGGTACTCGGAGACTTGGCCAGCCCGCCGCAGTGCGGACAGGTGTTGAACGCGATGTCCTCCGCATGTTCCCGCCACAGTCGCTCCGCGAGGCGTCGCATGCACGGAGCCACACCTCCAGCCGTCAACTCCCGCGCCTCGGGGGCCGCGTTGGTCCACAGCTCCAGCAGTCTCGCGGCACCTCCTCCTTCGGACGATCTCGCCGCGGCCCGCACAGCGCGCAGAGCCGAGCGCTCGACCGGCGACAGCAGGTGTGGGTAGCTGTCGACGAGGTAGCGAACCACTTCGTCGTCCAGAGGATCGGTGCAGATAGCGATCACGTCGGCCTCCCCCGCCAAGGTGCCCTGCGCGGGGACCACAGCGACCTCATCAAACCTCAACAGCTCCAGGCCCCCGTTTCATGCGCCTCCAGCGGTATGGTGCGCGTATGAGCCGCCTGTCTGCCCTCGCTGCTGCCATCGTCATCGCCGGAACCCCCTGGTGGCTCACACCGAGCACCCTGCCCGGCCCTCCGCGGGGCGCAGCCCACCACGAGCCCCCCGCCGCGCGACCCTCGACGCTCTTTGCCGAGATCAGCCTCCCGTGGTCCGTCCTGGCAGAGGGTCTGTCGGCCCGCATCCCCGAGACCTTCGCGGACGTTCAGGGACAGCGCTCGCACGGCATGCTCCTCGATCTCACCGCCACGCGTGCCGGGGAGGTCAAGGTCTCCGGGCGCGACGACCACCTGGTGCTCGAGGTGCCAGTCGACGTGAGCGCCTCCGCCGTCCCGGAGCGCGCCCTCGAGCGCCGCCGTTCCCGCGGACGCGACGCGCCGGAGGGCGCCCGAGTCCAGGCTTCACTCACGCTGGAAGTCGCCGTAGGCCTGACCTTCCGCGACGATTGGGGCTGGGAACCCGAGGTGCGCCTCACCCATCGCTGGACCGGCCGGCCCACCCTCAGCGTAGGCCTCCTTCGCGTGGGCCTCGCGAAACTCGCCGATCGGCTGCTCGAGGAACGCTTCACCGAGGTCGCCGCATCGCTGGAGCAGCGGCTGAGGGAAGAGACGCAACTTCGCGACAGAGTCGATGACGCGTGGCGGCGCCTTCACCAGCCCACGCCCATCGCCCGCTCGACCTGGCTCGTCACCGAGCCGTCCGCGCTCTACGCCAGTGATCCGGTCTATGCCGAGGAGGGCCTCGAACTCGCCCTCGGCGTCGGCGGCACCTTCGAGCTGACCGTGGGCCCCGAGCCGGGCGTCCACCCGGCCACCGCCCTACCGAGCCCGACCCCCGTGCCTGAGGATCCGCACCTCGAGCTCGCCCTGTCGACGACCCTCGCATGGGACACGCTCGCCGAAGAGGCGTCCGGCGCACTGCGCGATGCCGACCTGCCCGTCCGGGTCACCAGCGTCGAGCTGTACCCATCCGGAGAGGCCGTGGTCGCGCACCTGGCTCTCTCGGAGTCCCTCACCGGCCTCTCGGACCTCTACCTCCAAGGCGTTCCCCGACTGGATGTCGGCCACCAGGAAGTGCGTTTCGATGCCTTCGAATACAGCTTTGGCGCGGCCCCCGTGTGGTCCGCAGCCGACCTGGCTGTGCACGACGCCGTGCGAGCCGCGCTGACCGACCGCCTGCGCTTCGCCTTCGGTCCCCAGCTGGAGACTGCGCGAGCCCGGACGGAGCGACGGCTGAACGACCGCCCAGGCATCGACGCCTCCCTCGACACGCTCCGCATCGACGCGGTCCACGTCACCGACCGCGGCCTCGCGATCGACGCGTTCGCTCGGGGACGACTTGGCCTGACCGTCGCGCAGCTTCCGGAACGCGCCCCCGATGCGAAACGACCGAGCCTGTCAGATCCGAGCCGTCGCGCCCGTCACTCCTCGGCGGGGCCCGCGCCGAAGAAGTAGAGCGTCGCTCCGAGGCTCACGAACAGGAAGGCCATGGCGTTTCGCGACGAGCCGCTGAAGCCCACGCCGGTCCCGAGGACACCGAAGCACGCGAGCACCAGGGCGCCAAGGGCGTACTTTCCGGCCTCTCCCGCTGAGTCGGTCATCTTCTCGAGCACGGCGGGCAGGTCACTCGCGGACCACCAGGCCCCTGCCAGACCCGCCGCGGCAAGCGCCACCAGCGCCACCGAGGCATGGCCGGTCACCAGCAGCTGAATGCCTGCCAGACCGAGCAGAAGGAACCAGGCTCCGAGCCCCCGCTGGATCGCGTCGTCCACCGCACCTCCGAGCGCACAGCCTAGCCGCTTGCGCGCACCACTTCGAGTCCCTGCGCGATCTCGCGACAAGTCCCCTCGCAAACCCGCCTGCGACGCCCTTCGACGCAGGCTGAAACCTCGCCTATGGCAAAATGCGTGCTCGCCAAGGGGCCTGCGTTACAGCACTCCCCTGCCCTCGCCGAGCCATCGGCAGGGGTCGGTTCGCCGCAGCTGCGCGGCCCGCACCGCCTTTCGAGGCGGTCCTTCGATGCCGCCGAGGCAGAGGCCTCGGTACCACCCAAATGGAGACCACCCATGGCTGACCTCAGCACCTCCAAGACCCTCGACAACCTGAAGGCCGCCTTCGCCGGCGAGTCGCAGGCGAACCGCCGCTACCTCTACTTCGCGAAGGTCGCGGATATCGAGGGCTACCCGGAGATCGCCTCCAACTTCCGCGAGACCGCCGAGGGCGAGACCGGCCACGCGCACGGTCACCTCGACTACATCAAGAAGGTCGGCGACCCGGCCACCGGCCTCCCCATCGGCGACACCGAGGAGAACCTCGCGGCGGCCGTCGCCGGCGAGACCCACGAGTACACCGACATGTACCCGGGCATGGCCAAGACCGCGCGCGACGAGGGCTTCGCCGAGATCGCCGACTGGTTCGAGACCCTGGCCAAGGCCGAGAAGTCCCACGCCGGCCGCTTCCAGAAGCTCCTCGACGAGAACTTCTAGGTCGCAAAGCGGGGTCGGGTGCGTCCCGGCCCCCGTCTCCCCCTGGCGCCGCGCACGGCCGCCGGGGGCTCGAGACGCGTCGAGGGGCGGATTCGACGTCGGATCCGCCCCTCTGCTCGCTTCGAGCCCCACTCGAACTCGCGCCTGGAGCCGAGCCATGTCGAACATCTCGTACAAGCCGACCGATGGGCTGTCCTACGACCCCAACGAGCCGGTGTACTGGGACCCCGCCGCCCTCGCCGGCGAGGTCGAGCGCGTGTTCGAGGTGTGCCACGGCTGCCGCATGTGCTTCAAGTTCTGCGACAGCTTCCCGTCCCTGTTCGACTTCATCGACGGCAACGACGGCGACGTGACCCAGCTCACCGAAGCCCAGACGGCTCAGGTGATGGACGAGTGCTTCCAGTGCAAGCTGTGCGAGGTCCAGTGCCCGTACACGCCGCGCGACGACCACGAGTTCCAGCTCGACTTCCCGAAGCTGGTGCACCGCTACCAGGCCCAGCGCGTGCGCAAGGACGGTCTGTCCTTCCGCGACCGCATGCTGTCGAACCCCACGGGCCTCGGCAAGATCGCCCGCATGAGCTTCGGCATGGCCAACGTCATGAACCGCGTCTCGGCGCACCGCTGGTTCATGCACACCTTCCTCGGCATCCACAAGGACAAGCTGCTGCCCGAGTTCGCGAGCCGCACCTTCGAGGCCTGGGCCGAGTCCGAGGGCAAGATGGGCGAGCCCGGCGGCGAAGTCGTCGTGTTCCAGACCTGCTACGTCGACGCCAACGAGCCGCAGATCGGACGCGATACCCTCGAAGTGCTCGAGCACAACGACGTGGACGTGCGCTGTACGCGCGGCCTCCAGTGCTGCGGCATGCCTTCCTGGGAGCACGGTGACCTCGACAGCGTGCGTGCTCAGGCCAAGGAGAACCTCGACCGACTCGAGCCGTTCGTCGAGGCCGGCGCCAAGGTCATGGCGATCAATCCCAGCTGCTCGATGATGCTTCGCCGCGAGTACCCCGAGCTCGTCGCCAGCGAGGACAAGGAGCGGGCTCAGAAACTGGCCGAGGCCATCGTCGACCCGAGCGAGTTCGTCTTCCAGCTGCGAAAGGAGAAGCGTCTCAAGGATGACTTCCAGTCCTCGCCCGGCGAGCGCATCGCCTACCACGCGCCCTGTCACACGCGCGCGCAGGCCATCGGCTTCAAGGGCCGCGACCTGATCAAGAAGCTGCCCGGCGTGTCCAAGGTCTCCACCGTGATGGAGTGCTGCGGCCACGATGGCACCTACGCCATGAAGGTCGAGAGCTTCGAGGCGTCCCAACGCGCGGGCAAGCGCTCCTTCGAGGGCATGCAGGAGGCGGAGGCCGACATCTACGCAACCGACTGCCCCCTCGCCGCCATCCAGTTCGAGCAGTTCGCCGGCAAGCGCGCGCTGCATCCGATGAGCGTGCTCGCCAAGTCCTACCGCGGTGAGTCCTTCGGTACCGAGGTGATCGTCGCCGAAGACGCCGCCCAGCACGACAACAAGGAGGGCTGATGCAGAAGGTCCGCCGCGAAGACATCGTCGACTTCATGACCTGGACGGACGTGCGTCCTGTCGAGCGCCCCAAGATCCTCGCGATCAAGGAGCCACGGCGAGTGACCGCTGGCCCTATCACGGTGCTCTTCGAGAACACGGACACGGTCCGCTACCAGGTCCAGGAAATGATGCGCATCGAGCGCATCGTGCGCGACGCCGATATCCAGCACGAGATCGACACCTACAACGAGCTGATCGGAGGCCCCGGGGAGCTCGGCACCGTCGTGCTCATCGAGGTGGACGACCCCGAGGAGCGCAAGGACAAGCTGCGCGCCTGGACCGACCTTCCCGACAAGCTCTACCTCGAGCTCGAAGACGGCACGCGCGTCACCGGCCTCTACGACGGCCGCCAGATCGAGGACGGCAAGCTCTCCAGCGTGCAATACGTGCGCTTCCCCGTCGGTGGGCACACCCCCGTCGCCATGGGCTGCGAGCTCGACGGCCTGTCCGTGCGCACCGAGCTCACCGAGGCCCAGCGCGAGGCGCTGCGCGAGGACCTCGCCTGATCAGGTGACCTTCGGCAGCTTCGAGATGCTGCGCAACAAGCGGACGAGCGACGCGAGGTGCCGGCCGACCGCCGGCTTGCCACTGGTGAGCAGGCCCACCGCAATGTCCCGCTCCGGGTCTGCCCAACCGAAGCACTGGATGAAGCCCAGGTGTCCAAACGCCTGGCGTGTGTCCGGCCCGAAGGGCGAGATCAGCGTGTCCCCGAGCATCAGTCCGACGCCGTAGCGCACCGGCATGCCCAGCGTGAAGTCGAGCTCCAGGTAGGAGGTCTCGTTGCGGGCGCGGTCCACGGTCCGCCCCTCCATGATGCGCACGCCATCAAGCTGTCCGCCGTCGAGGAGGAGCTGGAAGAAGCGGGACAGCTCGTTCGCGGTGGACACGACGTTTCCACTGGGCACGATGGCCCGCAGCCAGCGCGGATCGTTGGAGATACCCGGCACTTCCTCGAAGGGCACGCCCAAGGCGCGGCGCGCGATGGCGCCGACGACCTTCGGCGGAGCACGCCCGGTGAACGCGTTCTGAGCCACCGCGGGGATGTCTTCTTCGCGCACGCCGTAGTTCATCCACCGGAAGCCCAGGGGGTCGAGCAGCTCTTCGGCAAGCACCTCGCGAATCGTCTTGCCGGTGACACGCCGCACGATCTCCGCAAGCACGAAGCCACCCGTGATGGCGTGGTAGGCCACACGACGTCCCGCGCGCACCGTCGGCTCAGCGGCGCACAGCAGGCCGAGGATGCGCTCCGGATCGGCGAGAAGCTCGAGGTCGGTGTGCCCCTCGAGGCTGGGAATACCAGCCCGATGCGTCAGTACGTGGCGGATGGTGGTGCCGCCTTTCCCGCCCTGCCCGAACTCCGGGATGTAGTGGACGACGCGGTCATCGATGTGCAGCACCCCGCGGTCGTCGAGCAGATGCATGACCATCGCCGTGACCGCCTTGCTCGCCGAGAAGATGCAGAACGGGGTGTCGGGCGTGGCGACCACGCCGTCGCGCTCGAAGCCGATGCTGCGGTCGAGGACGGTGCGGCCTCCGCGGCGGATGCACAGGCTGATCGCTGGATGCACGCCCGTGCGGTACAAGCCCTCCACGCGCTGCCAGATGCGCTCGACCTCTGGACGGCCCACGCCGCTGGCATCCGTCTCCCCCGCGAAGCGTGTGATGCTCGCGAGGTCGCGAGGCACATCGAGGGTTCCTCCGTGGATCACGCATCCTCCAGTCGTGCACACAGCCTACCTTGCGTATCCTCGGGGCAAGGAGACTCCGATGTCCTGGACCTTCGGCTCGGCGCTGCGTGCGCGTTGGGGACTCGACCCGAACCTGCGCTACCTGAACCACGGCACGGTGGGCGCACCCCCTCTTGCGGTGCTCGAGGAGCAGTGGCGGATCCAGCGTGAGATCGAGCGGCAGCCGGCGCGGTTCCTGCTCCGCG
This sequence comes from Deltaproteobacteria bacterium, assembly GCA_006226595.1. Taxonomy (GTDB): domain Bacteria; phylum Myxococcota_A; class UBA796; order UBA796; genus M1803. The sequence goes on along the minus strand of SBGP01000081.1, from coordinate 125,181 downwards.
ACCTTGCGCCGAACGGCATGCCCTCGGGCGTCCGGAACGTGCCGCACCTGCGTGAGGCGGTCGCCCGCGTCGCCGCATTCCTGGGTGCGCGCGGCGAGGACATGGCGTTCGTCGACAACGCGACCACCGGCATCTACGGCCTGCTGCGCTCGATTCCGCTCGAGCCCGGAGATGGCCTGCTGGTCGCGGACCAGGGCTACGGCGGCGTAAACAACGGGGCTCGCTACGCGGCTCGCGAGCGCGGACTGGCGCTGCAGACCTGGACCATGCCGACGGATGACCCTCGACCCGAGCGCCTTCTCGACGCCTTTCGCGCGGGCCTGAAGCCGAATACGCGACTTGCGGTGGTCGACCAGATCCACTCGGGAACGGGACTCGTCCTTGCCGTCGACGCGTTCGCGGCCATCTGCCGCGAGCACGACGTGCTGCTCATCGTCGACGCGGCGCACGTCCCCGGCTGCATCGAGGTCGACGTACCCGCCCTCGGCGCGGACTTCTGGGTCGGAAACCTGCACAAGTGGGCGTGGAGCCCACGGTCGTCCGCAGTGCTCTGGTGCACGCCGCCCCGTCAGCGCGACATCCACCCGGCCGTGATCTCCTGGGGTCTCGATCAGGGCTTCGCCGAGGAGTACGACCTGCTGGGCACGCGAGACCCCTCCCCACACCTGACGGCACCCTTCGCCTTGGCCTTGCTCGCCGAGGCGGGAGACGTGATGGGGCACAACCGAGACCTCGCGCGAGCAGGGGCGGAGCATGTGGCCGTGCACGTGGGCGGCGCACTCCTCGGCGAGCCCAGCCAGTGGGCGTCGATGGTCCCGGTACTCCTGCCCGCCGAGCTGGCGGCGAACCCCGAGGAAGCGCGCCTGCTCAAGGACTGCTTGCTGTTCGAGCACCACATCGAGGCGCAGGTCACCTGGCTTCCGCAAGGAGCGTGTCTGCGCGTGGCCGCCCAGATCTACAACGAGCTGGAGGACTACGAGGCACTCGCCGACGCGCTGCGTACGAGACTGTAGCCCGCTGTCATCTCGGCGCGGACCGCCACCACGCCTGGCACCGCACCCGCCACCACGCCTAGCACCGCACCCGCCACCACGCCTGGCACCGCACCCGCCACCACGCCTGGCACCGCACCCGCCACCACGCCTGGCACCGCACCCGCCACCACGCCTGGCACCGCACCCGCCACCGGCCCCGCCACGACCTTGAAATAGTTCTCGGCTCACGCCCGTAGCCAAGCCATCCGGCTTGCCGGATGCCCCCCTACCCGAGGCCCCTCATGGAAGAACTCCTCCCCATCGTCTTCTTCGCCACGCCCGTGATGATGCTCACCGTCGTGTGCACCACGGTGCTCGTCCGCGGCACGGTCGCCCGCTTCTTCGCACTCAAGGAGAAGGAGCTCGAGCTGCGTCGCTGGGAGGCCGAGCAGCGCGTGAAGCACCTCCAGGAGCTCACCGAGCTGCCGCCGTGGCTCGACACCACGAGCGCCTCCGACGTCGCGGCCTGGCAGCGCGCGCTGGTCGAGACCTACCGGGGAGCCGCCCTTCGCCGCGTCGAGGGCACTCACTAGGGCTCGGTGGACTCAGTACGAGTAGCCAGTCCAGGGGTCGATGGACCACACCAGCTGCCCGCCCGTGTAGGACACGCTGTCCGCATACATGCTGTACCAGCCGAAGGTGCTGTACTGGTACATCACCGCGGCGCCACCGCTCTGGTAGCTCGGGTGGTAGCCAAGCCCTCGCCACCAGCCGAACTCGTTCTCGATGGTCGAGAAGTCGTGCCACGCCGCGCAGTAGGCGCCGCTGTGGCCGCTACCCGCGAAGCTCGTGTCGAGCTGCATCGCCGACATCGTGAACGCGAAGCTGCAGCCCGCGCACTCGGTGCTCGTGCCCGTAGAGCTGTGGCGTAGCCGCACGTCACACAGCGTGTCCCCGATGCTCAGCTGACCGCCCGTGTTGTTGCTCACCACGTGGTGGTAGCGGAACTGATGCGTGGCGCTCGACCCGATGGTCGCGGTGCCACTCCACTGGGCCGTCGCATCCCCCCCGGTGGGCGGCGGATCCGTGTCGGTGTCCGCGTCCGTGTCCGAGTCACTGTCCGCGTCCGCGTCCGCGTCCGCGTCGCTGTCGGCATCGCTGTCGCTGTCCGTGTCGGTGTCCGAGTCGCTGTCGCTGTCCGCGTCGGTATCCGCATCCCCGCCGCCCGCGCACAGCGGGTCGGCATTGCAGTCCGGGTCATTGCAGTCGAAAAGCCCGTCCTGGTCGTTGTCGACGAGGTCGATGCACTGCCCGGGCAGGTTGCCCTCGGGCGGAAGCCCACCACATCCCACGACCACTAGCCACAGCCAAGCGCGCATGCCGACCTCCCCCGGAGAACCGGGACTCGAACAGGGAACACGCGCCGCGTTCCCGGGCAAGCACGCCTTAGGCGGTGGCCTCTTCCTGGATGTACTCCTTGGGCACGTAGAAGCGCGACACGCCGATGTACACCACCGCAGCCACGAACATCAGGCCCACGAAGAACCAGTAGTAGTCCGCCCCCTCGAAGGTGCTGTTGCCGTTCTCGTCCATCGTCACCGTGTTCACGCCCGCGGTGATCAGGTTTCCCGCGGACACCGACGCCAGGTACGTCGCCATCACCAGCGACTTCATCTTGGTCGGCGCCTGCGTGTAGCTGAACTCGAGGCAGGTGATGCTCACCATCACCTCTCCGGCGGTGAGCACCATGTAGCAGACGATCTGCCATGCGATGGAGGGCTGCTGGCCTGCATCGATCCACTCCTGGCACACCGCGCTGATCGCGAAGGCCGCCACGGTCAGGAACAGCCCGATACCGATCTTGCGAATCGCACTCAGCGGGAAGAAGCGGTCGATGGTCGGGTACACCACCATCGAGAACAGCGGGATGTACGCGAGGATCAGCAGGCCGTTGATGGCCTGGACCTGGCTCGGCAGCCACTCGAAGCCGAGGAACACGCGGTCCATCTCCTTGGCCTGCTCGACCCACGTGGACCCGGACTGGTCGTACACGGACCAGAACACGGCGACGAAGGCGTAGATGGGCAGCAGCTTGAGCAGCACCCCGAGTCCCTCGCTGCTGAACACCTCGCGGATGAAGTCCGCGCCCTTGGCGGGGATGTGCACGAACTCGTGCCTGCCGAGCCAGAACGCCACCGTCGCGAGGGCCATCAGCACGCCGGGCACGCCGAAGGCCACGCCCGGGCCGAAGCGCTCGAGGAAGATGGGGATGAGCCACATCGAGATGGCCGCGCCCACGTTGATCGAGAAGTAGAACGCGGAGAACACCTTCTCGAGGAGGTGGCGGTTGCTCACGCCGAACTGGTCCCCGACGTGCGCCGACACACAGGGCTTGATGCCACCCGCGCCCACCGCGATCAGGAACAGGCCGAGGTACATCCACTGCCGGGGCTCCAGGGTCGCCTGGAGTGCAGCCTCCGGGAGGTCCATCAGCGCCAGTGAGAAGTGGCCGAGGCAGTACACGACGGACAGGTACAGGATGGTCCGGTACTTGCCGAGGAACGCGTCCGCGAGCAGCGCTCCGAGGAACGGGAAGGTGTACGCCGCCGCCCGGAACAGGGACATGGCCACCCGCGTCTCCGGGTCGGTCATGTAGTCGGCCTCGCCGGTCGACGTCATGAGGTGCTCGGTCATGAACACCTGCAGGATCGCGAGCATGCCGTAGTAGGAAAAGCGCTCGGCAGCCTCGTTTCCGACGATGTAGGGAATGCCCTTGGGCATCTCGGTCGTGGGCACGGGCGCGGTCAGGTACTTGGCCATGGGTTCTCCGGCGACCCCGCCGCATAACCCGTGCCCGACGCACGGCTTCGTTCGTGACGCATCCCCCACGAACCGGCCATCGGCGTCGCACGACGCCGCTGAAGACTAGGCTTCCTCGGCCTGGATCCGCTGGAGCTCTTCCTGCGTGATCTTCAGCGCCCTCGCCGCCGCAGCCACGTCGCCTTCGAACACCGCCACGGCGTTGGCCACGGCACGCCGCTGGATCTCGGCCATCGGCACGACCACGTCCCCGGTGTCGATGGGCACGGCGCCACGACGCGGCGCCATCACCGGGGTCGTCGCCGCGCCCACGGCCTGCAGCGCGAGCTCGATCACCCCATCCGCCGGACCAACCTCTTCACTGGCCGGCTCCTCGAAGATGGACGACAGGCTCGCGCCCGGCGCCAGCGCCACCCCGCCGGTGTAGTCGCCCTCGATGACCAGCATCGAGCCGCGCTCCCAGCGACGGTGACGAATGTCCGCCAGCCCACCCGGCAGGCTCACCATGCGCGGACGAAGCTCCCCCTGGAGGACCGCGAGGAGCTTGCCTCCGCCGGGGAGGTCCACGAGCGGGCGTCCGAGCGCGAGCACGGGCTCGGTGTCGAGCCACCACCCGGCCGCGCCGTTCATCACCGCCACCTCGCCCGACGCGTCGAGCACGATGAGTCCGCCCTCGACCGCCTCGGCCGAGTGCTCCAATCGCTCGCGAAGGTCGACCGCGTGCTGGCGCAGGGAGGCGAAGTCCAGGGCCAGCGCCGCGACCCGCCCGTACACGCCGAGCGGCCCGAGCGCTTCTTCCTTGATGCGCCCACGGCTCACCGTGCGGGCCACGACGAGCGCACGCTCCGGCTTGCGCGACACCGGCACCACCAGCATGCGTCCCTTGCCCTCGCGCGGGGAGCGGTCGGGTCCGACGACGAGCTTTGGCGCTCCCTCGGCGAGCGCGCACAGGATCTCCTGGCGCATCCACTTCCAGTCGTGGGTCTCGAGCGCGCCGAACTGGCCGATAATCACCGGCTGGCGCGCCCCCTCGATCAGCAGCCCGACGTCCGCGGGCACCAGCGAGAGCGCCACGCGCGGCAGTTCGCGACGAACCTGGTTCGGGTCGCGGAGGAGGAGCAGGCGGCGTACTGCGCGCGAGAGCGCGGCATTGAACGGAGCTGGAGGAGACATCGCCTCTCAGATTACGACAACCTGACAGGCCGGGACAGGCCTCAACCGCTTTTCCTCCGCGACGTCGGTGCTACGTTCCATTCGGACGGAGGCACATGAGCGAAGAAGCACCCGAGACGATCGCCCAGGAGGGCGGCGGCTCGCCATTCCGAATGATGGGCGCAGGCTGCGGCCTGCTGATCGCCCTGGCCGTAGCCCTGCCCATCGGCGGCTACTGGTGGTACTCGTCCAGCCAGGCCGCACGGCAGGCCGCCCTCGAAGAGCGCCAGCTGCGCGAGGCCAACGAGACCTTCGCGCCGGCCATGGAAGCCCTCGAAAAGGGCGCTCAGGACCCAGGCTACGACATCGACGCCACCGTTCGCGTGATTCACGAGCTCGACCGCGCCCTCGAGAGCAAGGACTCGCTCGATGCCTACATGAAGCACGTGGCGATGCAGGACTACCGCGACGTGGCTCCCGAGGTGCTCGAAGCCCGCCGCGAGCTCATGGACCCCCTGCTCAAGCTCTACGCCAAGCAGGTCGAGGCCTCCGACAAGGACGCCATGTGGGAGATGACCTCGGAGCTGCTGCTCTCCACCCTGTCGGTGGTCGAGGTCGAAGGCGACATCAGCCTCACCAGCCCGACCGGCGGCTTTGCCGTCGACCGCGAGCAGGCCGCCCGCGTACTTCAGGACATCAAGGAAGAGCGCGCCGCCGAGAAGAAGCTCATCCGCGACATGGCCAAGCTCGAGACCGAGCTCGTGACCAAGATGTTCACGTACGGCGACACCTACTACAAGTACCTCGACGAGTGGGACAAGCTGTCGATGAAGCGCGACCGCGCCTACCTCGCCGTGCACAACGGCGACTGGGACGCGGCCATCGCCTCGGCGGACGAGGCCATCGCACTGGCCCCCAAGGAACGAGAGGCCCACCTGCTCAAGGCCTACGCGATGATCCAGCGCGGTCATCCCGAAGACGACGCGGTGATCGGCAAGCTGCTCGACGACTACAAGGCCGAGCACCCGGACAGCACCGCGCCCGCTCTGCTGCTCGAGGGCACGCTGCTCGCCAAGCGCGGCAACTACAAGCAGGCCGAGCTCGTGCTCCAGCAGTCCGCGGCCTACTTCCCGCGTCAGGCCGAGTCCCTCGGCGACATGACCGACCCCTACCGCGCCCGCAGCTACCTGCGAAAGTCCCGCGAGGGAAGCTTCATCCTCGAGCTGTACCAGTCGACGATGCTCGGCGCCGGCGGCTTCTCCCCCGACCTGCAGATGGCGGCGATGCTCTTCGAGCAGGGCGACAACGCCGCCGCCCGCCAGAAGGTCATGGACCACTTCGCACGCCGCCGGACCCAGAAGGAGTGGGGCTTCGTGCTCTCCGACCTCGCCTTCTGCCACGACCTGCTCGGCCCGCGCTTCTGGGACATCTTTCCCGAGGACACGTACCTCGACCTCGAGGTGAGCGCGCCGCTCATGGGCTCGGGCGTGAACATCGCCATCAACAACCGCAGCCCCAAGACCCTGCACAACGCCACACTCGTGCTCGTCGTGCAGTTCACCGACATGTACCCGGACGACTACGAGTCCTTCGCGGCCCCCGAGACCGTGCCCGCCATCGTCGCCCACGAGACGACGAGCTTCGGCACAGTCGAGATGAAGGCCACCGTGTTCGGGGAGGAGAAGGACCGCGACGACGTGGTGCGCCACCGCGCCATCCTCATCGCCGACGAGGCCGTGACCTGGGTCGAGACCGAGGAGTACAAGATCGCCGAGGCCGAGGAGTTCCGCGAGAAGCGCCGCGTCGCCGCCAAGAAGGGCGAAGAGGTGGTTCCCGAGCGCATCGAGCGCCACCCGGAGTTCCAGAAGACCGTCGACGAGGTCAAGAAGGAGGCGTTCCAGAGCGCCTCGCTCGCCGTCGAGTCCAAGTACGGCAACGACAACGTGCTCATCGAGCTCCCCCGCGAGCTGTCGATGCTCCGGCCCATCTTCAAGCTGAAGTACGGAGACGAGATCTACAGCGCCTCGGACAACATGATCGAGGGCGACAAGATCCAGCTCCGCTTCGCCGGCGTCGACAACTTCGACGAAGAGGGTCACGACCCCAACGACCTCGAGCTGCTCATGGCCTCGCCCTTCGGCGATGTCGTGCTCACCTGGCTCGGCGACGGAAAGCTCACCTGGCGCTTCGCCGGCGCCCCCGAAGAGGAGGCCGGCAGTGGACCCGAGTAGCTTCCAGTCCGAGCGCGACCGCCAGCTGCGCGAGACGCTGACCCGCCAACCCGCGGTGCAGCGCGTGCTCGATGCACTCGCCCGAGAGCCCGAGCAGATCGGCACTCGCCGCCACTTCCTCGCGCGCGCGCTGCGGCTGACCCCCGAGATTTCGCCGCAGCTCCACCGCGTGCTCGAGCACGCCACCAAGGTGCTCGAGGTCGACACGGAGGTCGAGCTCTACGTGTACCCGGCGGCGGAGTTCAACGCGGCCTGTGCGCGTCCAGAGGGTGGGCGCGTGTTCGTGCTCTTCTCCTCGTCCCTGCTCGAGGCTTTCGCCGACGACGAGCTCGCGTTCGTGCTGGGCCACGAGCTCGGCCACCACGTGTTCGACCACCACGGGCTTCCGCTGTCGTACCTGCTGCACGAGCAGAGCGAGATCACCGAGCGCACGGCGCTGGAGCTGTTCACCTGGCAGCGCTACGCGGAGATCTCCGCCGACCGAGCCGGACTCATGGTCGCCGGCAAGCTCGATGCCGCCGCCCGCTCGCTGTTCAAGCTGTCCAGCGGCCTGCGCACCGCCCCGGGCCCCGACCAGATCGCGGCCTTCGTCCAGCAGGCCCACGAGCTCGCCGCCGAGGTCCAGGGCACCGACGCGACCCAGGCCGCCCCCCACGGCGACTGGATGGCCTCACACCCGTTCTCGCCCATCCGTCTCACCGCCGCCCAGGCCTTCGCAAGCAGCACGTTGATGGGCGGCCCGGCTCCCCTGGCCCAGGTCGAGTCCCAGGTTGCGGAAGCCATGCGGCTGATGGAGCCCTCCTACCTCGAGGAGGACAGCGACGAGGCCGAGACCATGCGCCGCTACCTGTTCGCCGCGGGCGTGGTGCTCGCTGGCGTGCACGATGGCGTCGACCCCCGCGAGGTCGAGACCCTGCGCAGCCTGCTCGGCCCCGCGCGCGTGCCCGATGCGCCCAGCGCTTCGCTGCTCGAGGAGCACCTCCCGCAGCGAACCCGCCAGGTCCGCGAGCGCGTGGCCCTCGGTCGCCGTGCCCAGCTCGTGCGCGACCTCGCGCTCATCGCCATTGCCGATGAGCACGTGCACCCCGACGAGCGGCACTTCCTGCGCCAGTGCGCCATGGACCTCGACGTACCGGTCAGCGTGGCCGACGCCGCCCTCGGCGAGCCGCAGGAGCTGGATTGAGCCTCCTGGAAGAGGTCGGTCACACACCACTGATCCGCCTCGAGCGCATCGCGCGCGACTGCCGCGTCCCCGTGTGGGTGAAGTGCGAGCACCTCAACCCCGGCGGCTCGGTCAAGGACCGCATCGCCAAGGCCATCGTCGAGGATGCCGAGGCACGCGGGCTCCTCACACCGGGCGCGACTTTGATCGAGGCTACGGCGGGCAACACGGGCATCGGCCTCGCGCTGATGGCGGCTGCGCGGGACTACCGTCTCGTGTGCGTGATGCCCGAGAAGATGAGTCAGGACAAGCGCCGAGCCCTGCGCGCGCTGGGCGCCGAGGTCGTGATCACCGCCAACGCCCCGCCCGACGACCCGCGGAACTTCCAGCAGGTCGCGCGACGCCTCGCCGCGGAGAACGGCTGGTTCCTCACCGACCAGTTCAACAACCCCGCGAACCCGGCCATCCACGAACACACCACCGGACCCGAGATCACCGAAGCCCTCCCGAACCTCGCCCGCTTCGTCGCCGGTGCGGGCACCGGGGGAACGATCACCGGGGTCGCGCGTCACCTGCGGCGGGCCGCGCCGCACGCGCGCGTCGTCCTCGCCGACCCCGTCGGGAGCGGGCTCGCCGGCCTGGTCATGGAGGGGCGCATGGGTCCGGACGCCGCCTACACCCTCGAGGGCATCGGCGCTCGCAAGGTCCCGGAGACCCTGGACCTGAGCCTGATCCACGAGGCCATCTCGGTCAGCGATGCCGCGGCCTACGCAATGGCTGACCGCCTGGTCCGCGAAGAGGGCCTGCTCGTCGGCGGATCGGCCGGAGCGGCGGTGGTCGCAGCCCTCGAGCTCGCGCGGCGCGACCAATCGACGGCCCCGTCGTCGCCATCCTCCCCGATAGCTGGGATCGCTACCAGACCTCGCACTTCGATCCCCAGTGGCGCAGGGCGCACGGGGTCTAGCTGCAGTTGGTCACGGTACTCGCGCAGTGGGTGTCGTCGCCCAGCCACCCGCGGGAGGACGTGCCGTCTCCGAAGCCGAGCTCGACGTGCAGGAAGTCCCCGTCGCAGCCCAGCACCTTGATCGTCGGCGGCGGCTCCCACGAGATGGGCTCGCGCTCGGCCTCGGCGCTGGGCGCATCGCGCAGGAATGGCTTGGCATCCGGCCCGTAGTCCTCGGGCGTCTTGAGCCACGTGGTGAGCATCGAGCCGTGGACCCAGCCCTCGGGCCAGTCCTCGCGCGTGTCGTCGCCGGCGAACCACGCGCCAGTGACCCGGACCCAGCCGTCCCGAGACTCGACGACGCGAACCTCGGTCTCGGTGGGCAGCGTGCCGAGGATGTCCCCCTTCGGCTTCGCCCGCACGTTCAGACCGTTCGGGTCGGGATCGCTGACCGCCGCGGCCGTACGGCACGCACCGGGAGAGGGCGCCACGACCTCCGGTGCAGCCGGGGCCGGCTCGGAAGGTGGAGCGCTCGCGGGTACTTCGGCGGAGGGAGTCACGACTTCCGGGGGCACGGGCGCCGGCGTTGGCGCGCTACACGCGAAGAACAGAGCCCACCACATGGCTACTCCGGGAGAGCGAGGAGCTGGATGCGCTCCTCGAGTGGACGCGCCTGGGCGTCCTGCCCGGTCGCCTTGAGCAGGAGCACGAGCGCCGTGAGCACGTCAGCGTCGTAGGGCGCGAGCTGCGCGGCGCGTCGCAGGGCGCCACGGGCCTCGAGGCGTCGCGCCGGGTCCTCGGTGGACTCGAGGGCCACGGCGAGCCCCATCCAGCCTTCCGGCATGCCAGGTGCCATGCGGATGCACTGCTCGAACAGCGCGATCGCGGCGTCACTCTCGCCACGGGCCACCTCGATCTGCCCCAGCCAGGCCGCGTGCACCGCGGTCGGGCGGTCGGTGTGCAGCCATGCCAGCTCGTCGCGCGCGACATCGAGCTCCCCGCTCTCCCAGGCTGCGAGCCCACGGAGCAGGCGGAGATCGGTCTCGAACTCACCCGGATTCACGAGCCCTTCCGACGCGAAGTCGAGGGCGAGCTCGGGGCTGCCGTCACGGCGGACCTCGGAGACGAGCGACGCCACGAAGGGCCGCTCCTCCACGGGCAACGCATCGAAGGCGGCCTCCAGGTCCCTGGCCGCAAGGGCGATGTCGCCCAGCATCAGCGCCGCCCAGCCACGGTCGAACTGCATCTTGCCGGGAAGCGGCCCGAGTGCCTGGGCCACCTCGCACAGCAGGATCACGCGCTCGGAGTCGAGGGCGACGCGAGCGGCCTCGCTGGCCTCGATCAACGCCTGGCGAACCTCCGCCACCTCGAGCGCCGCCCGCTCGTCGTTCGCCACCGGAGCCAGGACCCGGGCGGCCTCGACCGGTTCGTGCCGGGCAAGCCAGATCGTGGCGAGCAGGCTCGCGGCCTCGACCCGGCGCTTTCGGCCCCCGCGGTGAAACGCGTGCTCCGCGATCTCCTGGGCGGTCTCCAGATCGCCGCCGGCGAGCGCTTCCTCGGCTGGCCCGAGAGGGCCATGCGCCAAGGCGGTCGCCGCGAGCATGAAGAGTACGTGAAGCAAGCTGTGATCCCGGCAATTCGACCTGCGCCGCGGGTCGAGGACCGATACCATAGCAGCCCCGCGTAACGAACCGAGTGCCGGGTCGTCACGACGCCGCACTGGAGGTCCCTTGCGATTCCTGACCCCTTCGCTTCTGCTGCTCGCCGCATGTGCCGGTGGCGGTGGCGACCCCACCGACGAGCTGCTCACGGACAGCGCCGCTGACTGCGACTACCCGCAGGCCGCCGAGCCCATGGCACTGAACCAGCCGCTGGCGGCGTACTCCTGGGCGCAGTCCCTGCGTGCCGACGGCGCCACGGTCGCCCTCGATCTCGCAACGGCGTTCTGCAACAGCGACACCAGCTACGACTGGAGCCCGCACGACTACATGCTGTTCGTGTCGGTGCCGGCCTGGTGACCCGCCTGTGTGATCCACGCCGGGAGCGTGGCAGACGTCGAGGAAGACATCGAGGCCGAGGGCGTGGCCATCATCTGGGTGATCGAGGAGATCAACCTGGGTCGTGACGGGCTCTACGAGCACTGCGAGGAGTTCAACGGACTCATCGGGACCGACGCAGGCTGGTGCGTCGGAGACGGCGAGACGATGCCGGAGCCCGGCGTGTTCGACAACTCGCCCTTCTCCGAGGCCCGCGGGTTCGACATCCTGGTCGACCGCTCGACCATGGAAGTCGTGCTGACCACCAACCATGGCACGACCAGCGGGAACGAGAACATCACCGGCGAAGAGCTGCTCGCAGAGATCCGGACGTTCACCCAGGCTCGCTGATGTACCGGATGCCGCGGGGGTGACGTCGGCGTCGCCCCCGTCGCAGCATGTGCCGACGCCTGGCACCGAACCTGGCGCCACGCCTGGCACCGAACCCGGCGCCACGCCTGGCACCGCGCCGAGACAACGCCTGGCACCCAACCCGGCACCGCACCCGCCACGACGCCTGGCACCGCGCCGAGACAACGCCTGGCATCACGCCTGGCATCACGCCTGGCACCGAACCCGGCACGACGCCTGGCACCGCACCCGGCACGACGCCTGGCACCGCACCCGCCACGACGCCTGGCACCGCACCCGGCACGACGCCCGGCACCGCACCCGCCACGACGCCTGGCACCGCGCCGAGACAACGCCTGGCATCACGCCTGGCATCACGCCTGGCACCGCACCCGGCACGACGCCTGGCACCGCACCCGGCACGACGCCTGGCACCGCACCCGGCACGACGCCTGGCACCGCACCCGACACGAAGCCTGGCACCCAACCCGGTACGACGCCTGGCACCGCACCCGGCACGACGCCTGGCACCGCAGCGGCCACGGGGCCGGGGCCGGGGCACCGCGTTACCGACAGCCGCCTGGAGGCGCGCATGCTGCTCATGATCCCCGGCCCGATCGAGATCTCCCCCGCTGTCGCCGAGGCGGCCGCGGCGCCACCGGACTCGCACGTGTCCCCGGCCTTCATCGAGCACTACGGCTCCGCGCTCGAGCGCATGCGCCAGGTGTGGAAGGCCGGCCCCGAAGCGCAGCCGGTGATCGTCGCCGGCGGCGGCACGCTCGCGATGGAGATCGCCGTGTGCAACCTCACGGAGCCCGGCGACCGCGCCCTCGTGGTCAACACTGGCTACTTCGGCGACCGCATGGCCGAGATGCTCGCGCGACGCGGCGTCCACGTGGACCAGGTCCGCGCGGAGCCCGGCTCGTCGCCATCCACCGACGACGTTGCGAAGGCCCTCGATGCCGGCGACTACAAGGTGATGGCCGTCACCCACGTCGACACCTCCACCGGCGTGCGCACCGATGCCGAAGCTCTCGCGAAGCTCGCCCGCAACCGCGACGTGCTCTCCATCTTCGACGGAGTCTGCGCCACCGCCGGCGAGCGCTTCGACATGGAGGCGTGGGGTGCGGACGTGTACCTGACCGCCTCCCAGAAGGCGATTGGCCTGCCCCCGGGGCTGGCCCTGCTGGTGATGAGCGCTCGCGCCGTCGCCGCCCGCCGCGCCCTCGGCACCAAGCCGCCGATGACCCTCGATCTGGCCCAGTGGAAGCCGATCCTCGAGGCCTACGAAGCGCGCCGCCCGAGCTACTTCTCGACCCCGGCCACCACCCTGGTCAAGGCGCTCGACGTCGGCCTCGGCGAGCTCGCGGACATCGACGCGGTGTTCGCTCGTCACGCCCAGGTCGCCGATGCCATGCGCGCCGCCTGGCAGGTGCTCGGTCTCACGCTGCTCCCCGCGGATGGCCTCGCCGCGAACACGCTCTCCGCGATTCGGTACCCCGAAGGCGTCGGCCCAGAGCTCACCAAGGCCATCGCCGCGCGTGGCGTCGCCGTGGCCGGGGGCCTGCATCCCGCGCTGAAGACGCAGTACTTCCGGGTCGGTCACATGGGCTACAGCACCCGTCGCCCGGATCACCTGCTCAGCACCGTGCGGGCCGTAGCCGAGGCGCTCGTGGCCTGTGGTCACTCGTGCGATGTCGAGGCCGCCGTCAAGGCCGTCGCCTCTCGCATCTGACCCGCCCGTCGGGCTCCCTCTGACGCAAAACCGGGCTCCCCCGCTGGGATCGCACCCGTGCATCCACCCGACATGCGCCTCCGCGGGTCTTTGACAAAATCTCCCTACCATATGGTAGGCGAGAACCAACCGCGTGGTTAGTGTACGCCAACCACCTGGTTTGCCACTCCCAACCACACGGTCGCATGAGCCAGCAACCCGACAGCGAGATCTCCGGCCGAGAGCGCGTTCTCCGCGAGGCCATGCGCCTGTTCGCAGACCGCGGCTTCTCCGGCACTCCGATCCAGGCCATCGCCGATGCCGCGGGCATGGCCAAGCCCTCCTTGCTCCACCACTTCCCGAGCAAGGATGCGCTTCGCGAGGCCGTGCTCGACGAGCTGCTCTCCGGCTGGAAGGAAGTGCTTCCGCGCGTGCTCTTCGCCGCTGCCACCGGCAAGGACCGTTTCGAGGCAGTGATTGGCGAGGCCCTGCGCTTCTTTGGTGGGGACCCCACCCGCTCGCGCATGCTCTTGCGCGAGGCCCTCGACCGTCCCGACGAGCTCCGTGCACGACTCAACGAACACGTGCAGCCGTGGATGGGCCTGATCACCGACTTCATCGAGCGCGGACAGGCCACCGGTCGCATCCACCCCGACGTGGACGCCAAGGCCTGGCTCACCGAGATGGTGCTGCTCTCGACCTCTCACTTCGCGGTGTCTCCGGTCACCGACCTCGTCGCCGACGAACAGGACGACGAGAAGTGGCACGCCCGGCGCATCGCCGAGTTCCGCCGCATCGCCTACCGCTCGCTCTACCGCTCCCGACCCGTTTCCAGCGACTCCAAGGAGGCCTGACATGGCCAACTACTACGAAGACAACGCGGATCTCCGCTTCTACGTCGAGAAGGGCATCGACTGGGCCCCGCTCTACGAGCACACCCAGCTCCTCGGCGACGTCTACGAGAACCTCGACGAGGCCAAGGAGACCTGGGCCGACACGCTCAACCTGATCGGCGAGTTCTCCGCGAACGAGATCGGCCCGCACCAGCGTGAGCTCGACACCCAGCACAACGTGCTCGAGAACGGCGACGTCGTGTTCGGCGACCGCATCAACACCATCTTCGAGCAGCTCAAGGAGCTCGGCGTCCACGGCCTGTGCATGCCCGAGCAGCTTGGCGGCATGAACGCCCCGCTCATCACCTACTTCCTCTCCGCGGAGCTCATGGCGCGCGGCGACGTCAGCGTGATGACCCACCACGGCTTCCACGGCGGCATGGCCCTCGCCATGCTCATGTTCTCGGTCGACGAGGGCACGACCGAGGTCGACATCGCCAACAAGCAGCTCGTCTCGACCCGCTTCCAGCAGCAGGCCGAAGAGATCGTGGCCGGCGAGGCCTGGGGCTGCATGGACATCACCGAGCCCGACGCCGGCTCGGACATGGCCGCCCTGCGCACCATCGGCGAGCAGGATGCCGACGGCAACTGGACCGTCAGCGGCACCAAGATGTTCATCACCTCCGGCAACGGCCGCTACCACTTCGTCATCGCGCGCACCGAGCCCGAGACGCAGGGCGACCCGGAGACCGGCCTCAAGGGCCTGTCCTTCTTCCTGGTCGAGACCTACAGCTTCGACGACGAGGGCAACAAGGTCTGGCACGTCACCCTCGACAAGGTCGAGGACAAGCTCGGCCACCACGCCAGCCCGACGGTCATGCTCACCTTCGACAAGACCCCGGCGCACCTCATCGGTGAGCGTGGCGACGGCTTCCGCCTGATGCTGCTGCTCATGAACAACGCCCGCATCGGCGTCGGCTTCGAGAGCCTCGGTCTCATCGAGAACGCCATCGACCTCGCCAAGAAGTACGCGGCCGAGCGCCCGTCGATGGGCAAGACCATCGACAAGCACGAGATGATCGCCGACTACATCGACGAGATGGAGGTCGACGCGAAGGCCATCCGCGCCCTCGGCGTCCGCGCGGCCTACTACGAGGAGCTCGCCCAGCGCCTCAAGCTCCAGGCCAAGTTCATGGCCGAGGACGGCTCCGAGGAAGAGGCCAAGCTCCTCAAGAAGTCCAACAAGCTGAAGTGGAAGGCCCGCAAGGTCACGCCCCTGCTCAAGTACTACGCCTCCGAGAAGGCGGTCGAGTACGGCCAGCGCTGCATCCAGATCCACGGCGGCGTCGGCTACACCACCGAGTACGGCGCCGAGAAGCTGCTCCGCGACGCGATGGTCCTGCCGATCTACGAGGGCACCAGCCAGATCCAGTCGCTGATGGCGATGAAGGACAACCTCCTCTGGATCATGGGCAACTCCGGCACCTTCGCGAAGCAGCTCGCCGAGGCGGGCTTCAAGAGCCGCTTCGACCGCGACGCGCTGACTCGCGACGTGAACAAGATCAAGCTCTACGCCATGCGCGCGCAGGTCCACCTGATGCGGTGGATTCTGTCCGAGAAGCTCGGCGACAAGCCCGTCACCGCGTGGGGTTCCGCGCTGGGCGAGTTCGACCCCAAGGTGGACTTCTCCCCCGCGATGCTGCACGCCGAGCACCTCGCCAAGCTGCTCACCGACGCGGCCATCGCCTCCGAGCTGCACCGCCAGGCCCAGAAGTGGCCCGAGCGCCGCGACCTGTGCACCGCCTTCGTCGAGCGCGCCCTGCCCCGCAGCCGCTACCAGCTCGACCTCATCCGTACCACCGGCCACCGCATCCTTCGCCAGCTCCATGGCGACGATGCCGTGGAGGGCGCTCCAGCCGCTGATCGCGAGGTGGCCTGATGCACGTCCACAAGCGCTACGTCCTGCAGCAGGGCGACACCCTGCTCACCATCGCTCGCGCCGGCCTGTCGATGCTCAACCCGCCGGACGGCAAGGGCCCGCTCCCGGCCGTGCCGAGCGAGAAGATCGAGAAGAAGCTCGCTCCGCGCAGCAAGCAGCTCATCGCCGACAACATCCGCTGGTTCGGCGGCGACGCGCGCGCCTACCGGGGCACGCTCCCGCCGTGGTTCTTCCCCCAGTGGGGCCTGGCGATGATGGGCGGCGCCCTCGAGGACATCCCCTTCCCCATCGCCTCCGTGCTCAACCAGGGCACCGCGGTGACGGTGAACCGTCCCCTTCCCGCCGACAAGCCGCTGATCGCCAAGGCCTGGCTCCACGACATCGAGGAGCAGGAGACCAAGTGGCGCATCCACCAGCGCATGACCACCGGCACCGCCGATGACGAGGAGATGCTGATCGCCGACATCTTCGCGGTCGTGAAGAAGAAGGGCGGCGGAAAGGGCGGCAAGCGTCGCGGTCCTCCGGTCGTGCCCGCCCACGCCCAGGAGATCGGCTTCAAGAAGCTCGGTCCCAAGGCGGGTTTCGAGTACGCCCTGCTCGGCGGCGACTTCAACCCCATCCACTGGATCGGGCCCTACGCCAAGGCCGCGGGCTTCCGCTCCACCCCCCTGCACGGCTTCGCCACGCTGGGACTCGCCATGGAGGCGGTGATCAAGAGCCGCCTCGCCGGAAACCCGCACCGCCTCGCCGGTGTGGACGTTCGCTTCACCAAGCCGGTGCTCCTGCCCGCCAAGCTGCGCTTCTTCGTGGACCGCCGCGAGGACGGCTCCACCGGGTTCGCAGCGGGCACGGCCCCCGGCGGCCCGGCCTACATGCTCGGCACCTACACGACTCGGGAGGACTGACATGTCCGACTTCCTGCTCGACCTCTCCGGAAACAAGCGCGCCCGCGGCGTGATCGAGAAGCTGGGCCTGCCCGTGCCCATGCCCGAGAACCTCAAGCGCGGCCGCGGGGAGCTCCTCGAGCGCCCGCTGCACGACGCCAAGGTGCTCGTCGCCGGGCCCGTCTCCGGTGAGCTCCACGGCGTGATCGCCGGGACCGTTGCCCGCTGCGGCGCCGAGGTGGGCGCCATCGAGTCCGCCGCCGAGGTCGCCGCGTACAGCGAGGCCGGTGAGGCCTACGCGCGCCCCGTGCACACCCTGCCCCTCGAGCCCACCGAGAAGGGCCGCTACCACGCGCTCGTCTTCGACGCGTCGACCCTCGACACGACCGAGGAGCTGCGCGCGCTCTACGACGTGGTCCACCACTGGATCCGCAACCTGGGCAAGTCCGCGCGCCTCATCGTGCTCGGTCGGCCCGTCGAGGAAGCGAAGACCGTGGAGCAGGCCGGCGCCCGCGGAGCCCTCGAGGGCTTCGTGCGCTCCTGCGCCAAGGAGATCGGTCGCAAGGGCAGCACCGCGAACCTCATCCGCGTGGCCAAGGGCGCCGAGGACCGCGTGGAGCCCCTGCTCCGCTTCCTGCTCTCGCCCGAGTCCGCCTACGTGAGCGGCCAGCCCTTCGACGTCACCGCCACCGTGAAGGCTCCCGTCGCCGAGATCCCGCGCTCCCGCGTGCTCGACGGCAAGGCCATCCTGCTCACCGGCGCCGCCCGCGGCATCGGCAAGGCCACCGCCAAGCGCCTCGCGGCCGAGGGCGCGCGGCTGCTGCTCCTCGACCGTCCCGCCGACGGCGAGCTGCTCGCCGAGGTCGCCAACGGCATCGAGGGCGCGGAGATCGTGCTCGCCGACGTCACCGACCCCGAGGCTCCGACGATCATCGCCGAAGCCGCCCGCGAGCACTTCGGTGGCCTCGACGGCGTGGTCCACAACGCCGGCGTGACCCGCGACAAGACCATCGGCAAGATGCGCCCCGAGCTGTGGGACATGACGCTCGACATCAACCTCGCCGCGATCAACCGCATCAACGATGCCCTGCTCGACGGCGTGCTCCGCGACGAGAGCCGCATCGTGCTGCTCTCCTCGATCGCCGGCATCGGCGGCAACGTGGGCCAGACGAACTACGCGGCGTCGAAGTCCGGCGTCATCGGCGCTACCCGCTTCCTCGCCCAGCAGCTCGGCAAGCGCGGCATCGCGGTGAACGCCATCGCGCCCGGCTTCATCGAGACCCGCCTCACCGCGGCGATCCCGGTGGCGACCCGCGAGGTCGCCCGCCGCCTCTCCAACCTCTCCCAGGGAGGCCTGCCCGTCGACATCGGCGAGATGGCGGTCTTCCTCCTCTCGCCCGGCGCCTACGGCCTGACCGGCGACGTCCACCGCGTGTGCGGTGGCAACCTCATGGGGGCCTGATGCCTGTTTCCAACGACAACAAGGTCAAGAAGGCGCGTCGCGCCGTCATCGTCGCCGGCAACCGCACGCCCTTCGTGCGCAGCTTCGGCGGCCTGGTCGAGATGGACACCATCGCCCTGGCGGATGCCGCGGTGAAGGGCCTGCTCGCCCGCACCGAGCTCGACCGCAAGGAGATCGACAGCCTCGTGTGGGGCGGCGTCATCCTCCCGGCGACGGCCCCGAACATCGCCCGCGAGATCGCACTCGACCTGGGTCTTCCGGCCTCGGCCGAGGGCATGACCTGCACCCGGGCCTGCGCCAGCGGCCTTCAGGCCGTGACCCTGGCGGTGGCGGCCATCGAGCGCGGTGAGGCCGACGTGATCATCGCGGGTGGCTCCGACTCGACGAGCAACGCGACCATCGGCCTTCCCGGCAAGTTCGTGCAGAAGGTGGGTCCGCTGGCCATGGGCAAGGGCGGCTCTCCGGCGGACTGGCTCGGCGTGCTCGCGCAGCTGCACCCCATCCACGACATCCTCCCCAAGGCCCCCAAGGTCGCCGAGCGCACCACGGGCGAGGTCATGGGCGAGAGCGCGGAGAAGATGGCGCGCCGCAACGGCATCAGCCGCGAGCTGCAGGACAAGTTCGCGGCCATGAGCCACCACCGGGCCGCGAAGGCCGTCGAGGACGGCATCTTCGAGCAGGAGATCACGCCGATCACCACGCCCGGCGGCAAGACGATCTACGCCGACAACATCGTGCGCGGCGACACCTCCGAGGCGAAGCTCGCGAAGCTGCGGCCGGTGTTCGCCAAGGACGGCACCCTCACCGCCGGCAACTCCTCGGCGCTCACCGATGGCGCCGCCGCCGTGCTGATCATGAGCGAGGAGAAGGCCAAGGCGCTGGGCTACACGCCGCTCGCCGCCTTCCGCTCCTGGTCCTACGTGGGCGTCGACCCCACCGACCAGCTGCTCATGGGCCCCGCGCTCTCCATGCCACAGGCGCTGGACCGCGCCGGCATGACGCTGGCGGACGTCGACTTCGTGGACATGCACGAGGCCTTCGCCGCCCAGGTGCTGTCGATCCTGAAGATGCTCGGCTCCGACGCCTTCGCGAAGGAGCGACTGGGCCGGGACAAGGCGATCGGCGACGTGGACTGGGACAAGCTCAACCTCTACGGAGGCAGCCTCGCCCTCGGCCACCCCTTCGGCGCCACGGGCGCGCGCATGGTGACCACCGTGGCCCACGAGCTGCACCGCAAGGGCAAGGGCGCGACCGCGCTGCTCGGCATCTGCGCCGCGGGCGGCCTCGGCGCCGGCGCGGTGATGGAAGCGGTCTAGAACGACGCAGCCACGGGCGTCCATCCCCTTCTCTCGCCGTTCATCCAGATCGCGGAGAATCCAGGGTGGATGCCCACTGCGCCAGAATCGATTGTTTTTTCGACGGTTGTGGCGAAGGACTCCGGAACCCAGCACAATGAGCGTTGGGCACCGGAGTCTTTTTCATGAAGCGCGCATTCGTTCTGACCCTGGCTCTCGTGGGCTGCCAGACCGCGAGTCTCGACAACCCCATGCACGCGACGGGAAGCCGCACGATTGCGGCCAACGCGGACATGGATCACATCGTCGCCCTCAACGTCGAGGAGGGCACGCTCACCGTCGCTCAGGTCAACGGCCTGGCGCAGGATCCGATCGAGGTCGGCTCCGAGCCGACGCGTGTCGCTCGCGTGGGCGACCGCTACTTCGTGACCCTGCGCGGCGAAGGCGCCCTGGCGGTCGTCGAGCTGCAGGGCTCCACCGCGGTCGTCGTCGATCGCCTGCCCCTCGGTGCCGAGCCCTTCGGCGTCGTCGCGAGCGAAGAGGGCGAGCTGTTCGTCGCCCTCGCCGGCGAGAACGCCGTCGTCGCTCTCGACAGCGACACCCTCGTCGAGACCGGTCGCTGGTCCGTGCCCGACGAGCCCCGCTGGGTCGCCGTCGGTGGCCATCGCCGCGTGTACGTCGGCTCGATGAAGAACGCGAGCCTGCACCAGATCGACCTCGACCGCGACGTGGTGGAGCGCGTCGAGCTGCCCACCGTGACGCGGTCGCTCCAGGACGGCGAGAGCGTCGAGCTCACCAACCGCATCACCGGCGACATGTCCGTCTCGCCGGATGGCCGCTTCCTCGCGGTGCCGATCCTCTCGGTCGACAACCGCACCAGCGGCAACGGCCAGTCCCAGACCTCGGACACCACCTATGGCTCGAGCAGCCCGGGTCCGGACCGCTTCAACCCGGGCGTCGCCCTCATGGGTCTGGGCCGCAACGGGGACGCGGACAACCCGCTCGCCGTGCTCTCGGCGACGACCGAGGACTTCTCCGACGACCGCTTCGCGGCGGCACGCAGCTTCCCGTCCGCGGCGATCTACTCCCCCGCCGGCGACCAGATCCTGGTCCCGATGGAGGGCAGCCACGTGGTCTCGGTGCTCCAGCTGCAGCAGGAGGCCTTCGACAACGGCCTGGTCTCGCCCGAGCTGTTCAAGATGAACGGCTACTCGACGCCGCTCGCGGTGGCCTACGCGACGCCCACCGGTCCGCGCTCGCTCGCCTTCGTCGACCAGGACGAGGCAGTGGTCCACAACTGGCTCGACCGCAGCGTCTCGGTCATGGGCGGCATCGACTTCAACCACGGTGAGTTCGGCAGCTCCACCTCGATGGACACGCCGATCGAGGTCTCGCATTTCTCGACCTCCGTCGAGCGCGGACGCAACGCGTTCAACACCGCGACGAACAGCTCGATGCAGGCGCCCGGCTCCGGCGTGACCTGCGCGACCTGCCACTTCGACGGTCGCGAGGACGGCCTGACCTGGTCCCTCGAGGATGGACCGCGCCAGACCATGAACCTGGGCGGCGTCATGTCCGACACCCTGCCGATCACCTGGGATGGCAGCGTGCAGCAGATCACGACCGAGGTCATCCTCACCAGCGGCAACCGCATGGGCGGAGAGGGCGCCGACCCGCAGCTCGCGGCGGACGTGGCGGCCTACATCGACATCACCCGCGCGGCGCTTCCCAGCTGGGAGATCGACGGCGACGCCATCGCCCGCGGCGAGGTGCTGTTCAACCGCGAGGACGTCGGCTGCGCCGAGTGCCACCCGGCCCCGACGTTCACCGACGGCGAGAACCACGAAGTCATCGGCGGTCGGATGATCAACACGCCGACCCTGCGTGGACTCGCGGCTTCGGGCCCGTACTTCCACAACGGCGAGGCCATGGACCTCGACGCGGTGCTGTCGACGTCCCGCATCGGACGCATGGGCGACATCGGCATGCTCAGCACCGACGAGATCGAGGATCTGCGCGCCTACCTGCTCAGCCTCTGATCGTCGTCCCGGACCGTCACCACCTGAAATCGTTTTGGTGGTGGCGACCGGACAATCTGTTGACCACACTACTTGCGGCGCGGCGGAGGTCCCCCCCATGCGATTTGCTTCCCCCTTCCTGATGACGCTGGCCCTCGCGGGCTGCACCACCGGCGAGTTCGCCGATCCCCTTCACCCCAGCGGCTCCCGCACGCTCGTGGTCTCCGCGGACCGCGAGGAAGTGCACGTCGTCAACGTCGAAGAGGGCACGATCTCCACGGTCGCACTCGGCAACAACGCCGTGAGCAAGGTGGACGTCGGCGGTGAGCCGACCCGCATCGCCCGCCACGGCGACCGCGTGTTCGCGACCCTGCGCCAGGAGGGCAGCCTCGCGGTGCTCCGTGACACGGGCAACGGCCTCGAGCTCGAGAGCACGGTGCCCCTCGGCGCCGAGCCCTACGGCGTGGTCACGCACGAGGACGGCCGCGTGTTCGTCGCGCTGTCCATGGAGAACGAGGTCGTCGGCCTCGACGCCGAGACCCTCGAGATCTTCGGTCGCTGGGAAGTGCCCAACGAGCCGCGCTGGCTCGCGATCAGCGCCGGCGACACCGTGTTCGTCGGCTGCCAGAAGGCCGGTGGCATCTACCAGATCGACGTGAGCCGCGACGAGGTCATCAGCCTCGAGCCGCCGCTCACCAAGGCCCGCAACGCCACGCGCGAGGTCAACCTCACCACGCGCGTCACCGGCGACCCGGCGGTCTCCCCCGACGGTCGCTTCCTGCTCGTGCCGGTGCTCGAGGTCGACAACGAGACCTCCGCCATCGAGTCCGCGGCCGCAGGCAACAACGCCTACTACGCGCCGGTCACCGCGGGCGTCGGCCGCTTCAACCCCGGTGCGGCGGTGTTTGGCCTCGACGGCAACGGCCGCGTGCAGCGCAGCCTGTCCGTGCTCCACGCCGTCTCCGCCATCCAGGGCCCGTCCGAGTTCGACCCGATCGTCGTGCGCTCGTTCATCTCGAGCATCACCGTGTCCCCCGACGGCAAGGACTTCCTGATGCCGATGGAGGGCAGCCGCACGGTCGTCAGCCTGACCCGCGGCGAGACCGACATGGGCAACACCCTGTCGACCACCGCGTTCATCGATCACGACGAGTTCCGCCTCCGCGGCTTCACCTCGCCCCCGCGCGCCACCGCGACCACCGGCAATGGTCCGCGGTCCGTGGTGTACGTGGACGCCGACACCAAGGTCGTCCACAACTGGCTCGACCGCTCGGTCGTCCCGTTCCAGGGCGAGTTCTCGTACGGCAACACCGGTGAGGACGGCGGCCACATCGGCAGCGGCGTACGCGTCGAGGAGAGCCGGCTGTCGCCCGAGGTCGAGGCCGGTCGCCTCGCCTTCCACACCGCGCGCGACAGCGAGATGCAGGCCTCCGGCTCCGGCGTGAGCTGCGCGACCTGTCACTTCGACAGCCGCGAGGATGGCCTGTCCTGGCCGCTCGAGGGCGGTGCTCGCCAGACCCCGACGCTCGTCGGAACGGTCTCGGACACCGCGCCGATCACGTGGGCCGGCGGCGTCGCCAGCGTCGCCGACGAAGTCCAGCTCACCACCGTGGGGCGCATGGGCGGCGGCGGCGCGTCGCAGCTCACCGCGGACAACGTGGCCGCCTATGTCGACTGGACCCGCCAGCCCGAGCCCTCGTGGAAGCTCGACCGCGACGC
Organism: Deltaproteobacteria bacterium; assembly: GCA_006226595.1. Lineage (GTDB taxonomy): Bacteria > Myxococcota_A > UBA796 > UBA796 > M1803. The sequence goes on along the minus strand of SBGP01000081.1, from coordinate 101,648 downwards.
GGTCGTGCGCGGCGAAGAGATCTTCAACCGACCCGAGGTCGGCTGCGCCGAGTGCCACCCGGCTCCGGCCTACACCGACGGCCAGTCCCACGCGGTGCTTGGCGGAACCTCGGTCGACACGCCGACGCTGCGCGGCATCGCGAGCTCCGGTCCGTACTTCCACGACGGAAGTCGCGGCACCCTCGAAGAGGTCATGAGCACCGCGGTCACCGGCTCCATGGGCGATGCGTCCATGCTCTCCGAAGAGCAACTCGCGGACCTCACCAGCTTCGTGAAGAGCCTCTAGCCAGCCTTCTGCAGCGGACTCACAGCCCCGCGACCGCGTCCGCCATGCGGTCGCGGCGGCGGAGCTCCGCCTCGAGCGCGGGCATCACCTGGTCGACCACCTGCCGGGTGCCCCAGCCGACAATCGAGCTCTGCACCTGCAGGCCGAGGTCGATGCGCGCCTCCCAGCGCACGCGGGTCTGCGTACCCTCGGTGCTGAGCACCCAGCGACCCTGCACGTCGTCGAGGTTGCCGCTGCCGTCGACGTAGGCGAAGTGACGCACGAGGCCGGCGTCGCTGGCCTCCACCTCACTCGTCAGCGACCAGCTGCGCGCCTTGAGCGGCCAGGGCATCGCGCTCTGACCCACGCAGGCCGTACCCACCCGCTCGGTGTGCACGATCTGCGGGAACCACGCAGCGGTGGCCTCGCAGTCACCGAGCAGCTCGGCCACGTCGTCGAGGGACGCGTCCACCACCGCCTCGGCGGCCATCGAGAAGCTGTCCGCTCCCTGGACCCGGACCTCGGTGTCGACGGGGGTGTGCGCGAGACTCGCGGAGATGGCAAGGATGGACAGCAGCATGACGACCTCTCTTGCCCCTTGGTGTGGCGGTCTCGGAGGTCGTCACAACTTTTCTCAGGGACAGCCCTTGCCCGTGATGTGGTCGGCCATCAGGGGCGCGCCATCCAGAGCGTTGAGGAAGGCCTCGAGGTCGGCGAGCTGCTCGTCGGTCAGGTGGAGCTCGCGGATCTCCGACTCGCCCACGTAGCCTGAGGCATGCCCTCCGAAGCGGTAGAACTCGAGCACGTCCCACAGGCTGTCGACGGAGCCGTTGTGCATATAGGGCGCGGTCCGCGACACTCCGCGCAGCCCGGGGGTCAGGAACACGCCCTGTCCCGGGTCGACCGACGGCACGAGTGGTCCGTTGGCCTGCGACACGCCGATGTTGTGCAGCGTCTGGTCCGAGAACGCAGGGCCGCGATGGCACTCGTTGCAGAAGCCATCGCCGATGAACACGTCCGCGCCGCGCCACGCCGCCGAGGACATCGCCTCGGGTTCGCCGTTCACCGCGCGGTCGAAGGCCGAGTCCTGGCTGACCAGGGTGCGACTGTAGGCCTCGAGCGACTTGGCGACATTGTCGAACACGCTCATCACCACGAGGTCTTCCGCGGCGGAGAGCTCCTCGTAGGGACCGGCCGGCAGCACCGGCGGTGCACCGAAGGTCGCCTCGTACTGCTCACCATGGAACGTGAGCACCCGCTGCGAGACCTCCAAGGGATCGCTGTTGTGCGGGTGGCCCTGCAGCGGGCCCTGGATCTGCCGCCACATCTCCGACTTGCTGCCCTCCCAGTTCCAGCCGACGCCAGTGCCCCGCCACGCACCGTTGTACAGCGACGGGCTCTGTCGGCTGGAGTAGCCGCCGCTCGCCATGAGGCTTGTCGGCGTGCCCCGCGGGTCCGCTCCACCATGCTCGATGTCGTGGCAGGTGTTGCAGCTCACCGGGTCGATGCCCTCGACCGGCTCGGAGAGCCGGGTGTCGTGGAACAGGCAGCGCCCGAGCTCGATGGCCAGGGGATCGTCGCCCCAGGCGTTGTCACGTGCTGGCGGCACCTCGACCCCGTCCATCGAGAACTCGGTGCGCAGCATCTCCACCTTCCACGGGGCCAGGGGCTCCGAGGGGACGCAGGCCATCAACGGCAACAGAAGCAGGGTTCGCATCGAGGCACTCATCGGTAGTAGGGCAAGCCGAACTTGTTCGTATGGGGGATATCCGCCGGGCGACGCTTGAGCGCAAAGCTGGCTTGAACCGCCCCTTCTTCGGGAACACTCACGTCGATGCGCTGCTCCCAGTGACTGGCGGACCACGCGACCAGCGTGTGCGAACCCGGGCTCACCCCTTCGATCTTGAAGCTACCGTCCGCCTCGACCTGCGCGTACCAGGCATTCGGGAGCACGAGGATCTTCATCGCCATGTCCTCGTGACGGTTGCAGTAGATCTCGACCTCACCGGCTTGAGCGGGCTCCCACGAGCGGGTGCGACCCGCGCCGTACTCCTGCAGGTCGAACTCTGAGCCGGGGGTCAGCGAGAACACGTTGTGCAGCACGTTGTCTTCGTTGGGAAAGTCGACCACGCTGTCGACGCTGACCACCGCCGAACCCGGTGCGAACGCGAGGTTGCGCTGCTCGACCCTCCCGTTGAGCGGCGTGCTGAAGTCCGGCCCTTCCCCGTCCACGTACACGACCACCGGACCATCCGTCGGCCGACGCTTGAGCTCGACGCGCCCCTCGATGGCCGCGGGCCCCTCGGCGAGGGCCGGGGTCGTGGACAGCAGCAGTAGGGCAAGGATGGAACGCATGCAGCCTCAGAAGCGGTAGACGCAGGAGGTGGTGATCACGTCGTCGGGGAAGGATCGTCCCACGAACTCGACAATGCCGAGGTACTCGAGCTTGAGCACGAGCTCTGGCACCGGTCGAACCCGCAGGCCCACCGCCACCCTCCCGACGTTCGAGTCGTAGAAGTTGTCGACGACGCGCATCTCGGCCCGACGCCAGTCGAAGCGGAGCAGCGCTCCCCACTTGGGCCGGAAGGTCCACCGAGTCTCGAGATAGCCGCCGTGGGCGTGCACGAAGTCTTCGTCGGGCAGGTCGGCGGGAAGACGCACGAGCATGGCCTCGGCAACGACCTCGAGCTCCTCGACGCGCACGGAGGCATCCGCACCCGCCTGCCAGCCGACCACGCTCGCATCGGGCTGCCCGTCGACCGAGCCCACCTGCCCGCTCACGCCGAGCTCGGCCACGGCCAGCCCGCGTAGGCGACCAGCCACCCGAGCGGTCGCCGTCTTGCCCAGGTTCGAGTCGAGCTCGTCGTAGAAGTGTCCGAAGCGCGACGTCGTCGTGCCGCCATTCGTGAGCGACGCGGTGACCCACAAACGGCGGTCGAGCGCCGAGGCGCGCAGCTTCACGCCGGTGGGCGTGCCCACCGTGTAGCGGCTCATCAGCGACGGCGTGATGCCGAAGCGCTCGGTCGCGAGCCGCACCTGGTACTCACGGCCGAAGGCGCTGCTCACCTTGCCCACGTACAGTCGCACGTTCGCGTTCTCCCACGGCAGCATGTCGAGGTAGGCGAGGTCGACGACCAGCGCATCGCCGGGCGCACCGAGGGCCCCCGTCCGAGGCAGCAGGTCGACCGAGAGCTGGGCGGCAAGCCGCGGTCCCCGCGCTGCCGCAATCGACACGTTGGCCGTGTTCACGAGCAGCGAGGGCTTGCCTGCGCTGTGGATGAAGTCGACGCGATCGAGGTTGTTGCGGTCGTTGCCGAGATCCGCCGGCTCACCGCGGCTGTTCACGGTGCCGGCCCAGGGATCGCCGTAGAACACCCACACCTCGTCGGGGTGATCGGTGATCTCGCCGGCTGGATCGCGACGGTAGCTGACCCCATCGCCGGTGGTCGCGAAGCCACCCACGTCGAGGTAGCCCGAGACCCGTACCGAAGGGTCTTCGGCGAATGCGAGCGCGAGCAGGCACCACATCATGGGCCGAACCCCACGCCGCCCAAGATGCGCCGGGCTCCGAAGGCTTCCTCGATGCGGGCGAGTACCTCGGCCGGCGGCTGACGTGCGGAGTCGACGTCCCAGAGCAGGACCCGCCCGTCGCTGTCGGCGGACGCCAGGACCCGGTCGTCCTCGCGGAAGGACACGGAGGACGCACCCCGCTCGTGGCCGAGCAGCCGCGCGATCTCCCGCCCGGTGGCGACCTCCCACAGCCGCACGCTCCGGTCGCGGGAGGCGGTGGCGAGCAGCTTGCCATCGGCGCTGAACCGCGCGGAGCCCGCGGGCTCGGTATGCCCGACCATCGTCCGCTGCAGGCGTCCCTGGGCGTCGAGCAGCTCCACGGAGCCGTCGACCCGACCGACCGCGACCAGGCGACCGTCCGGCGACAGCGCCGCCGAGGAGGCGCGCTCGGCAATCGACGCGACCGGGGTGAGCCCGTCGGTCGCGAGCAGCACGACCCGGTCCTCGGTGTGGGCCAGTACCTGCTCGGCGTCCTCGGTGAACTGCAGCGCGTGGACCGGACCCTCGCCGACAGCCAGCGCGCCCAGGCGCTCACCGCTCGTGGCGTGCAGCACGACCTCTCCGGCTTCGCTGCCGCTGGCGACGAAGCGCGCATCCGGCGACCACGACACCGCGGAGGCACAGGACTCGTGAGCCGGCACGCGCCACCGCATCTCGAGCGAGCCCGGCTCGACCACGGCGAGGCTGCCGTCACACAACGCGACCGCGAGGGCGCCGGTGCGCAGGCACCCGCTCGCGGCGCGGATCGACTGCCCCGCGAGCCGCAGGCGGCCCGTGCGATGGCCGTGCTCGGGGTCGAACAGTCGGAGGACGCCGTTGCGGTCGACCGTGGTCACCTCTCCGGCCGAGGTCCAGCCGACGTCGGCGACGGGTACGACCGTATCGATGCGGTGCCGCGGCCCGCTCCCGCGGATGTCCCACCGCCGCAGGACCCCGCCGGTGGCCGCCACGAGCGACTCCCCATCGTGGGAGAACGCGACCACGCCGCCGGACTCGTCTCCGGGAAGCCGCGCGAGCTCGTCCTGCCGGGAAGGCGTCCACAGGCGGACCGTGCCGTCCTCCGCGGCGCTGGCGAGCAGCGTGCCCCGGCCGCTCCACGCAAGGTCCGTGACCGGCGCCTCGTGCTCGTGGATGCGCGCTTTCTCGACCGGCGGGTTCACCGCCCACAGCAGGATGTCGTCGTCGCTGGCCAGCGCGAGCTGCCGCCCGCGGGCCGTGCACCGCACCACTCCGGGCGCTCCGGCGTCGAACGCCTTGGTGAGCGCGTTCTCGCCAGGCAGCCAGTGCCACAGTCCCGAGGAGCCGACGAGCATCAGCTCCTCGCCGCACACGACCATGTCACGGATCGACTCCCCCAGGGAGGGTGACGACACCGGCGACTCGCCCTCGCGCGCGAAGTACGCGCGGTCCTCGTGAGCCCATGCCCACGCGCCGTCGACGGCGACGAGCGTGCTGGCGGCGACCGGCCAGCTCGCGACCTGGGCTCGGTCCCGGAACACGCGGACCTCGTCGGAGGCGACGCCCAGGGCCCCATCGGCCCCCTCGGCGAGGGCAGCCACGGGCGCGCTCACCGGGTTCCAGGGTTTTGCGTCGCCCGCGTAGACGTGCAGGCCCGCGCTGGACGCGCAGGCCGCGGCCCCATCGGCGAGCACGGCGAGGTGCGAGCACGGCTGTACCAGCGCCCGCGGAGGCGCGAGCAAGGTCGGCACCCACGCGCGGCTCACCGCCGCGATGATGCCGCGGGGTCCGGGCTGATCGTCCTCGACCAGGGACGCGGCCGCATAGGCGGTCGCACGTACGCTGTCCCCGTCGAGCAACGCGTTCTGGGCCCGCTCGGCGAGTACCATCGCGGACGCCCGCCGGTTCTCTTCCCGGGACTCGGCGAGCTGCGAAGCAGCGGTGCCGAGCGCGCCGAGCAGCAGCACGCCGAGCGAGCCGACGACCAGGTGGGTCTGGTACGGGCGCAGCGTGCGACCCAGGCGCTCCATCGCACTGTAGTGGTGCGAAGGCACCACCTCGCCCGCCTGCCACGCCGCCACCTCCCGCGCGAGCGCGAGGGCATCGGGATAGCGCGCAGCTGGATCCGTACTGAGTGCGCGTCGAGCGATGGACACCAGCTCGGCGGGCTCGAAGGGGGCCACACCGGTGTCGGGCGGGTCCCCGCACAGGATCTCCCACAGCATCGCTCCGAGCGCGTACACGTCGTTGGCGGGGGCCGCCTCGCCCCCGGCACGCTGCTCGGCCGGCATGTACCCCGGCGTGCCGAGGGCCCGCCCCGAGCGGGGCACGAAGTCGGCATACACCGGCTCGGGCACGTCGTCGGCGTACACGGCGGCCAGGCCCCAGTCGACGACCAGCACCTCGCCGAAGTCTCCGATCATCACGTTGCCAGGCTTGAGATCGCGGTGCACGACGCCACGCGCATGCGCGTAGGCCACGGCCTCGCACACGCGCCGGAACACCTCGAGCAGCCTGGGCAGCGTCCACTCCGGGTCGCCCACGCGGTGCACGCCGTGGAGCACGTCGGCGAGGGTGCGGCCAACGACCTCCTTCATCGTGAAGTACGGCGTGCCGTCAGGCATCGCCGACATCTCGTGCACCGGCACGACTCCGGGGTGCTGGAGCTGCGCGGTCACCTGGGCCTCGGCGACGAAGCGCGCCGCGTCCGCGGGTCGGTCGAGACCGTCGGCGAGTGCCTTGAGCGCGACGTGTCGCCGGAGCAGCGGGTCGTGGACACGGTGCACCACGCCCATGCCGCCGCGCCCGAGGGTGCCCTCGTCCGAGTAGCGACTCGCATGGGCCTCGGCGGGGTGGTGATGCGCGAGCACCGCGGAGAGGATCTCCACGGCGTCGGGCCGGACCGCGGGGTTCGGGTCCGACATGCTCGCGCACAGCTCGACCAGGGCCGCTGGCGCACGCCGCAGGACCTCGCTCGGCACGAGCTCGCGGAAGACGCGACCGGTGGCGACCCAGTCCGTCTCGGGGTCCGCGGAGCCGAGCCCCCATCCGTCGAGCAGCTGCAGACGTCCACCCGGACCGACCCGCGCGTGGCGCCCGCCCACGTGGCCGTGGTGCAGCCCCGCCGCGTGAAGTGCCGCCAGCGCGCCCACACACTGGGCCAGCAACGCGACCCAGCGACCGACGCTCGCGCCGGCCAGGGCTTCCTCCAGGGTCTCGCCGAGCACGGGCTCGCGGACGAGCCAGGCTCCCTCCTCGTCGACGGCGAGCACCCGCGGCAGCCCGGGGTGATGGAGCGCGGCGCGGCGCCGGAGGTCGTACGGCGGCGGCGTCGCGAACACCTCGACGACCGCGGCTCCGCCCTTCGGACCTCGCGCGTCGTACAGCAGCCGGCCGGGGGCCGCAGCCCGCCACCCGAGCAGGGTGAACCCGGCAATCACGTCACCTTCGGCCACCCGTTGCCCCGCGCCCAGCGCGCCCGCGAGTTCGTCTCGTGCGGCCCGCGTCGTCTCCTGCGCCCCGTCCTGCACCGGCGCCGCGGTAAGCAAGCGCCGCTGCACGCGACAGCGCGGACACGCGGACAGATGCTCCGCGACCTCGTGTGGCACCTCGGCCACCGCGAGGTGCTCGTCGGGCGGGTGCACGGTCACCAGGTGGTCCTCACGAAGGACATGCCGCGGCCGAGCTCGGCGATGCGCCGCTTGAGCTCCGGTCGGAGCTTGCGAGAGCAGCGCTGGAGCAGCCCCCGCGCGCCACTCGCCTGCGTGAGTCCGAGGATCTGCGCGATCTCCTCGCGGGGAAGCATCTCCTCGTAGCGCAGGTACACCGCCTCCTGCTCGAGCTCGTCGAGGACCGCGACCGCCGCCTCACGCACGAGCTGTTGGCGCTCGGCTCGCGACAGGCTCTTGAGCACGCTGCCGTCGAGCGGATCCGCCGGATCGACCAACCCGTCCTCGCTGAGCAGGTCCTCCCGCTTGCGCACCGCGTTCATGCAGTGGAGCTTGGCGATGCCGCACACCCACGTCGAGAAGCGACTGCGCCCCTCGAAGCTCGCAAGGCGCTCCGCGGCGGTCACCCAGGCGTCCTGGGCGAGCTCCTGCGCGCGCTCCGGGTCCCGGACGATGCGCCGGCACACCGCGTACACCTCGGCGGCATGACGCTCGGCGAGGCGGTCGAACTCGGAGCGGGCGGCCTCGGGCTGCCCGAGGCGGACGTACTCCTGCAGCCTCGCGACTGCAGCTTCCTCCTCCATTCCCATCGAACAGACTCCCGAATCCACACCTGGCCCAGCATACACCGCGCATGCTGCGAACCTGTGCATCCGGGTATGCGTGTGGTGAGCGCGTCAGGCGTCACAAGAAAAATCGCGAGCGCGACATGTGACCGGACGGGCGCTCGCCACACGAACTCGCCCGCGGCAGCCACGAGGCCGGGCTCCGTGGCGTCCTAGCGCTCGGGAAGGACCGGGCGATCCGCCATGTAGATCAACCGCGCGCCGGCGGGAAACGGCGTGTCGTCGCTCGGGTTGAGCTGCTGGTGGTCCCCGTAGATGCCCATCACGAGGGCACCCGTTCGCTGCCGCACCAGCGCACGGACCTCGCCGAAGCTCGCTCCCGGCTCCCAGTCGGCAGGCACGGCCCCAAGGTAGAGGTTGTGCGCATTCACCGACGCGACCTCGCTCATGATCTGGCCCGTGCCCGGCGTGGCCACGGCGTGCGCGAGCAGAGAGAAGCCGAGACGCGTGGTCTCGATGACCTCGTCGGCGCCAGCGGCCCGGGCGTGGCTCACGTTCTCGGCGTCGAGGATCTCGGCGACCACGTACAGCGGGTTCTTGCGCTTCACCGAGCTGTTCGCGATGTACCGCCGAATGGTGAACAGGGTGAGGATGGTCTGGGCGTCGGCCACCTCGGGGGGCACACCGCGAGGGCCGACGACGATGCATGCTCGCGCGTAGAGGATGCGCGCCTTGTCGAGCTCGGACTCCTTGGTCGCATTGCCCTGGGTCCACGCGAAGCGCGGCGGAACGTCCGGTGAGCGCTCGCCCTCAGCGAAGAGCACGACCTCCATGTCGTCGTCGGCGAACTCCTCGGTCATCGCGTCGAGCAGCATGCGCGAGCCGTCGTCGAAGCCGCAGATCACGAGATGGTCCATCTGTCCGCTCATTCGGAACTGCTCCTCACGGATGGTGAGCACCGTGCTCAAGAGGGTGTGGCCGACGATGCCCGCGAACAGCGCCAGCGTGAACATGCCCGAGACCATGAGCACGCCGCCGATGGCCTTTCCGAGGGGTGTCACCGGCGTGATGTCGCCGTAGCCGACGGTGGTGATGGTCACGAGCGACCACCACACGCCGTCCGCGAGGGACTCGATGGCGCCGGAGTCGCGCTCGGCCTGGAAGATCGTCAGCCCACCGACGAGCACCTCGACGCCCAGGGCGCCGAACGCGAGCACGTAGAGGAGCGCATTCTCCTGCAACGCCCGGGAGAAGCCCTGAAATGGCGACGAGTACCGCCAGAACTGCAGCGAACGCAGCAAGCGGAGCAGGCGCACCGCACGCAGCCCGCGAAGCTGCGGCGCCACGGCCGCGACCGTGATGATGTCGATCAGCGTGAACGGGCTGAGGCAGAACAGCAGGCGACCCACCACGTGGTGGTAGAGCCGCTGCGGCGGCGTCAGGTCGAGCACGCGCAGGGCCGGCGGGCGGTAGGTGCCGACGCGGAGCACGAGCTCGATGCCGAACAGCGCGAGGATGGCCTTGTCGACCACGACGAGCAGGCCGGTCAGCTCGTGCCCACCGACCTCCCAGGTGACCAGTCCGATGGACACCGCGATCAGCACCCAGACCGCCACTTCGACGAGGGTGTGCGCGCGGGTTCCGGGCCGATGGAAGGCCGCGTGGAGGTGTTCGAGCATCGCCGCACCATAGCAAGCGTGCGAAGGCCGCGCTCGACGGCGCGACAAGCCCCATGGCGTCGCGATACAACGAGGTCTGCGGCGGGTCGTCGCGGGCGGAGGCACGGTGGACAAGGGCATCATGGGCGCGTTCGCGGGCATCGCGCTGCTGCTGGGCGTCGTCGCCTGGCAGAGCGTGCGCATCTCCGGCCTCGAGGGTCGCCTCGCCGTGCTCGAGACCCAGTCACTCGATGCGGCGGCCGAGGGCCCGCGCCGCGGACCGATGGCGCGCATGGCCGGCGGACACCGAGGTGGTGACGGCGGGGGACGCGGCGACGGTGGCGTCTTCTCGGCCCCGAGTGGCGCGCCGGCCCCGGCCACGGCGACGCCGGATCTGGTCGAGACCGTGAAGGAGCAGATCCGCGAGGAGGAGATGGCCCGCCGCGAGCGCGGACGGGAGATGTGGGTCGCCTCCATCCACGAGGAGATCGAGGCCTTCGGCGCGGAAGAGGGGCTCACCGACGACCAGATCGAGAAGGCACAGGTCTATGCCGAGGACTTCCTGCTCACGATCACCGACTTCCGCCGCTCGATCTTCGAGGGCGAGATCAGCCCCGAGGCGGGCCGCGAGGAGATGAAGGCCTTCCGGCTCGAGCACGAGGAGCGAATGAACGAGCTTCTCGGCGAAGAGGTCGCCGGTCGCCTCGAGCCCCGCATCGGTCGCGGGGGCCGCGGCCGCTGATCGCGGACGCGCCGGTGTAAGGCGTGTGGGCGGACGCCCGTATACACTCCGGGTGGAGGTTCCGTGGACCAGGTCGAGCAGCAACTGGGCGGGGGGCGCTACCGCCTCGTCGCGCAGCTCGGCGAGGGCGGCATGGCGATGGTCTACCGCGCGCGTGACGAGCGCCTCGGAGTCGACCGTGCCGTCAAGCTGCTCAAGTCCGAGGTCGCCTCGCGAAAGTCCGTGCTGCGACGCTTCGAGGCCGAAGCGACGACCATGGCGCGCCTGCACCACCCGAACGTGGTCACCGTCCACGACGTGGTGATCGACCCCGACCGCGTGTTCATGGTCATGGAGCTCGTCGACGGCGGAAGTCTCGTCGACTGGCTCGACCGCAACGGGCCGATGCCACCGCGCCTCGCGGTCATGGTCACGACCCACATGCTCGCCGGACTCGCCGCCGCGCACGAGGCAGGCGTGGTGCATCGCGACATCAAGCCGCACAACGTGCTCATCTCGCGGGAGGGCGTTCCGAAGATCGGCGACTTCGGCATCGCCCACCTCGAAGACCAGGCGCACAGCTACACGCGCACGGGCACGGTGATGGGCACGTGGGCCTACATGCCGCCCGAGCAGCGAAGCAGCGCGAAGTCCGTGGATGCGCGGGCCGACATCTACTCGGTCGGTGCGACGCTCTACGCGCTGGTCCGCAACACCGAGCCCTTCGATCTGTACGTCTCCGAGGGCCACGAGGAGATGTTCGAGGGGCTACCCGACAGCCTGGTCGCGGTGATCAAGAAGGCGTGTCGCTACCGGCCCGACGACCGCTACGCGAACGCCGTGGAGATGGCGAACGCGCTGCAGGCCATCGTCGCCGAGCTCCCGCCGATCCCCCTCGACACGCCCGCCCTGGGCGAGGGCGGCAGCATCGACACCGCCGCGGCCACGGCCTCGCTGCACAGCCAGCCGAGCGACGCAGGCCTCGGCGACTCGACCTCGCTCCTCGAGGAACCCTCCCCCCACGCCGCCTCGTCGACCACCCTCAACAAGCGCGGTCTGGGCCTCGCGATGCTGGGACTGGGGCTCGTGTTCGCCCTCGGCGCGCTGCTCGTCGGCGGCGCTGCCATCGCGCTGATCTCTAGTCGCGGCGGCGCCGGTGCCCCCGAGCCCGAGCCCGTGGCCGTGGTCGCCCCCGCGCCGGTGACCGCACCGGAGCCCCCTCCGAAGCTTGAGCCCATCGTCGAGCCGGAGCCCGAGCCGGAGCCCGAGCCCGTGATCGTCGCGCCGAAGCCGAAGCCGAAGCCGCACCCGAGCGCGAAGCCCAAGGACCACCCGTCCAACAAGCCCAAGCCGAACCCGAAGCCAGCGCCAGCCCCAGCGGTCGTCGCGATGGGCACGCTCAAGGTGAACTCCATCCCGTGGAGCACCGTGTACGTCGACGGCGCCAAGGTGAAGGCCACGCCGATCACCGATCATCCGCTCAGCGCGGGCTCGCACACGATCAAGCTCGTCGCGGGTGACGGGACCGAGAAGGTCCACACCGTGACCATCTCGGGGGACAGCCAGACCTTCTTCTGCTGGCGCTTCGCCGAGGACAGCGAGTGTTGATGCGCTCGGTCGCGACCCCGAACTGAGCGACGATTCGCTGACACTTGTCGATGTGGGGACAACCGGCCTGAGCATGCGCTAGAATGCGCGTCCTCACGCATCGGAGCCTGCATGCTGCGCCCCCTGCCCCTCCTCGTGCTCGCACTGGGAGCCTGCTCGACCGAGCCGCCCGCCGTCGATCCGCCGGAGCCGACCCTGCGTCGACTCACCCAGGCGCAGTACGCGAACGCGCTGCACGACCTGTTCGGCGAGGAGCTGACGGTCACCGACCGCCTCGAGCCAGACGTCCCGACGGATGGCCTGATCGAGCTTGGCGCGAGCATCACCACGATCTCTCCGCGCGGTGTCGAGCTGTACGAGAGCGCCGCCTTCGACGCCGCCGCCCAGGTCATGGACGACCCGGCGTGGCGCGCCGAGATCGTCGGCTGCGAGCCCGCGGGCACCGTCGATGCGGCCTGTGCCGAGAACTTCCTCTCCGAGTTCGGGCGCCGCGCGTGGCGGCGGCCGCTGACCAGCGACGAGCTGGGAGTGTGGGTCGGGATCTCCGGCACCGCGGCCAACGAGCTCGGCGACTTCTGGGACGGCCTCGAGTTCGGCATCACCGGCATCCTCACCTCCCCGAACTTCCTGTACCGGGTCGAGCTCGGCGAGTCGGACCCCGACCAGCCGGGCGGCTACCGCTTCAGCGACTACGAGATGGCCGAGCGCCTGTCGTTCCTGCTGTGGAACAGCATCCCCGACGACGAGCTGCTCGACGCCGCCGAGGCCGGTGAGCTCACGACCCGCGATGGCCTGCTCGTCCAGACCGAGCGCCTGCTCGAGTCCCCGCGAGCGCGCGAGGGGCTGCGGACCTTCTTCCGCGACTACCTCGAGCTGTACGAGGTCGAGCACGTCTCGAAGGACCCGTACCTGTACAACCACTGGTCATCGACGATTGGCGTCGCCGCCGAGGAAGAGACCCTGCGCCTGTTCGAGGACTGGGTGTTCGACTCGGAGAGCGACTACCGCGACCTGTTCACGACCACCCGGTCCTTCGTCGATCCCGAGCTCGCCGCGCTGTACAACGTGCGCGCCCCGAGCCGCGAAGGCTTCGAGGAAGTGGCGTTCACCGAGGCCGCCGGACGCGCGGGCCTGCTCGGTCACGCGAGCCTGCTCGCGATGCACGCGCACCCGACGCTCTCCTCGCCGACCCTGCGCGGCAAGTTCATCCGCCAGACGCTGCTCTGCCAGCCACTGCCGCCGCCGCCCGCGGGCCTGAACACCGCGATTCCGGAGGCCGACGAGGCCCTGCCGACCATGCGCGACCGCCTCATGTTCCACATGCAGGAAGAGTCGTGCGCCAGCTGCCACGCGCTCACCGACCCGATCGGCCTCGGCCTCGAGAACTACGACGGCATCGGTCGTTACCGGGCGAGCGAGAACGGGGCGACCATCGACCCCAGCGGCGACTTCGGCAACGGCGAGTACGAGTTCCTCGATGCCCTCGAGCTCGGCCAGCAGGTGAGCAAGCACCCCGACCTCGGTCCCTGCTTCACGAGCAACCTGTACCGCTACGCCACGGGACACCGCGAGAGCTTCGGCGAGGCCGAGGCCATCATCCAGCTGTCCGACGACTTCAAGGGGCGCCGCTACCGGATTGCCGAGCTGGTCGTCGACACCGTCCTCTCCAATGGCTTCCGCAAGGCCGGAGCGATTCAATGAGCAAGTTCCCCACTCGTCGCAGCGTGCTTCGCGGCCTGCTCGCCGGTTCCGTGGTCACGGTCGGCCTGCCCCCGCTCGAGTGCATGATGAATGCGAGCGGCACGGCGTACGCGGGCACCGTCAGTGGCTTCCCGACGCGCTTCGGCCTGTTCTACTGGGGCAACGGCAACGTGCCCGACTTCTGGAACCCCACGGGAGAGGGCTTCGGCAGCGACTGGACGCTGTCCGAGCAGCTGATCGCGCTTCAGCCGATCAAGCACAAGATCTCCGTGCTCACCGGCCTCGCGGTGAAGGTGCCCAACGAGCTGCCCCACTACAGTGGCCTCGCCGGCATCCTCTCGGGCGCGCCCGGCCAGACCACCGGTGACGAGAGCACCATGGCGCTGCCGACCATCGACCAGGTCATCGCCGCCGAGGTCGGGCAGAACACCTTCTTCCCCTCGCTCGAGACCAGCGTCGACGGCGGTGTCGGCTACTCCCACAACGGACCGCACAACGTGAACGCGGCCGAGGAGTCGCCCCACGCGCTGTTCAACCGCCTGTTCGGGACCGGCTTCACCCTCCCCGGCGACACCCCCATCGTCGACCCCAAGGTCGGCCTGCGCCGCAGCGTGCTCGACGCCATCCTCGACGACGCGAACAGCCTGTCGGCGCGTGTCGGCGCCGCGGACCGAGCGCGGCTCGAGCAGCACATGGACGGCATCCGCTCCCTCGAGATGCGCCTCGCGCGCATGGAGGAGGACCCGCCGAACCTCGCGTCCTGCAACTACCCGACCGAGCCCGAGCAGGACTACCCCGAGATCGACGGACGCCCGCAGCTCGAGGCGAAGAGCCGGGCCATGTGCGACATCCTCGTCATGGCCTACGCCTGCGACCAGACCCGCGTCGCGTCCCACTGGATCAGCCGGGCGGTGGGCAACACCCTGTTCCCCGGTGCCCCGGCCGGTCACCACAACCTGACCCACGACGAGCCCGGCGACCAGCCCGAGGTTCGCGCCATCGTCAGCCAGGTCATCGCCGAGTACAGCTACTTCCTGCAGGCGCTCGACGCGGTGCCCGAGGGCGACGGCACCCTGCTCGACCACTGCGCGATCCTCGCGACCTCGGACGTGTCGCTCGGCAAGACCCACAGCCTCGAGAACTTCCCGCTCATCGTCGGCGGCTCGGCCAACGGGTTCTTCCAGCAGGACATGCACTACCACAGCAGCTCGCAGGAGAACGCGAGCCGCCTGATGATGTCGCTCACCCGCGCCATGGGCCTGTCGCTCGCCAGCTTCGGCGCCCAGGACGGACGCGTCACCGACGGCCTGTCGGCCATCGAGGTGTAGCGTGCGACGCGCCCTCGGCGCCGCGCTCCTGCTCTCCGCGTGCTCCGCGGAGACCGCAGCGCCCGAGGTGTGGCTCGTCGACAGCATCACGCTCGAGGGCCAGCCCAAGAAGGGGCACGGCATCGGCTTCGACCTCGACGGCGTCGACTCTCCGGAGGGCGATCCGGCGAGCTGCGGGCACGGCGACCTGCTCGGACTCGACCTGCGCACTGGCGTCGACAACCAGTTCTCGGCGCTGCTCCCCGCCATGGAGCTCGTCGCAGGCGAGGCGGTGCACGCGCTCGTCCAGGAGGCCATCGACTCGGGCTCGCTGCTGATCACGCTGCGCCTCGATCCGCGCGACGACGAGCTGCTCCTCGCCCGTGCCGAGGGTCCCGCCCTCAACGGTGCCGACGGCGGGCTGATTGCCGGCCAGACCGTGGCCCTCGACCCGAGCCTGCCCTCGTCGTCGACCACGGCCCGCCTCAGCGGCGCCCGGGTGCGTGCCGAGGACCTGACCATCGCGCTGCCGATGACCATCCTCGGCTACGACCTGCCGTTCACCCTGCATCACGGCGCCATCGAGATGGACCGCGACTCAGACCGCGCCGAGGGCGTGCTCGGCGGGCTCGTGTCCATCGAGGAGATGCAGCCGACGCTCGACTTCGTGAACTCGAACGGCGACCCACAGATCGCCGAGCCCGTGCGTCTGGCGCTCGACGCGAACGCGGACGTCGACCTCGACGAGGACGGCGACTGCGACCACCTCTCACTCGCGGCGCGGTTCACCGCCGTTCCCGCGTGGATCTACGAGGAACCATGAGCCCCCTGCTGCTCCTCACCCTGCTCGCGTGCGGACCCGAGCCCGAGCCCGAGGCCGAGCCCATCGACGGCCTGTCCCTCGACGTGCGGCAGCCGGGACCGTTCTCGGCGGGCTACCGGCTCCTCCACACGACCTACGACCCGGGACTCGGCGAGGGCGAGCGCAGCCTCGACCTGCACGTGTGGTACCCGACCGAGTCCACCGACTTCGATGAGGTCGCGTACACCTACGAGGTGTTCACCGACGCAGAGGTCGTGCCCGACGCACCTCTCGCACCGTCGGCCTACGGCGGCAGCTACCCGGTGCAGGCCTACAGCCACGGCGACCGCGGCTTCGGCGGCAGCTCCGCGTTCCTCGCGCGGCACTTCGCGACACACGGGTGGGTGACCATCGCCCCCGACCACGTGGACAACCTGACCTTCGACAACGTGGAGCCTCGGCCAACGAGCCTGTACGCCCACCGCCCCATGGACATCACCGCAGCCCTCGATGCGCTGGAGGCCGACGAGGTGCTCGGCGCGGTGGCCGCCACCGACCGCGTCGTGCTCTCGGCCCACAGCTTCGGCAACTACACGACCTGGGCCGCGGGCGGAAGCACCTTCGAGGCGGTCGACAGCATCTGTGCCCCGGAGGCCGAGGACTGCACTCAGGCCGAGTACGACGCATTCTCCGCGGGCTTCGGCGACCCGCGTATCGTCGCCACCGTGCCCATGGCCGGCGTGATCTACCGCTCGTGGTTCGGCGACGGCGGCCACCGCACGCAGCAGGGCCCCGTGCTGTTCATGTCCGGCACCGAGGACCCCATTGGCCAGCAGACCCACTGGGACGAGATGGACACGCTCGACTTCACCTGGCTCGAGATCCAGGGCGCGTGCCATCACGCCTTCGCCCTCGGCGGCTGCTTCGACCTGCCCACGGACGAGGGACACGCCATCGTGCACACCTATGCACTGGCCTTCGCGCGCACCCACGTGCTCGACGACGCGTCCGTCGTCGGCATCCTCGATGGCAGCGAGGTCGTCGACGAGCGGGTCGCGTTCCAGCGCATGAACGCGAGGTAGCTGGCCTGGACCCGGACTACACCCGAACCCAGGCGCTGCACCTGCCCGGAGCGGTGCCCGCCGACCTGCTCGCCCTGTGCCGCGAGCGGCTTGCCCCGGCCTCGTGGGCGCCCGACACCGTGACGGGGGACGCCTTCGCCTTCGACACCTGTGCCGTCGATCTGCCCGAGCTCGACGCGTGGATCGCGATGGATACGCTCCGGATCCGGGAGCGCTGCGGCCTGCCAGCCAACTGCGTGTTCGCGGGCCAGGTCAAGCGCCTCGTGCCCGGCAGCCGCTTTCCGTGGCACCGAGACCACCGCGGCGGGCGGCTGCTCGGCATGAGCGTAAACCTCTCCGCCGAACCCGCCGTCGGCGGCGTGTTCGAGCAGCGCCTTCGGTGGGAGTCAGCGCCGAGGGTGACCATTCACAGCGGACCTGGCGACGTCCACGTGTTCGATGTGTCCGATGCGCGCCTCGTGCACCGCGTCACCCCGGTGGAGCGCGGTGCCCGAGTGGTGCTCGCGGGCTGGTGGCGAGTCGACTAGCCGTCGCGGCAGCAGCGAAAGCCGGTCGAATAGTCGTGGTAGCCGACACTGTGCGCGGTGGTGCGGTAGGTACACCCGGGCCCGTTGATCACCGCATCGACGTAGAACCCGCCGCGGAAGGTGCCCGCGGGATCGGACACCCACTCGTGGAGGTTGCCGTGCATGTCGTACACGCCTTCCGCGGTGACGCAGCCGGGGTTGGCGCCGCTGGCATCGAGCGAGTCGTCGAGCTGGTTCAGTCGCGGGTCGTTCATCTCCGAGGTCGACCACGTTGGCGTGCCGAACAACTCGACGACCGGGTGCGTGGCTCGGGTGTCGTTGCACGCGGTGCTGTCGTAGGTGTTGCCGTAGGGGTAGGTGAAGCTGCTCGGCCCACGGCACGCCCGCTGCCACTCGGTCTCGTCGCACAAGCGCTTGCCTGCGGCCTCGCACGCCGCGCTCGCCACGAGCTGGGAGATGTAGCCCTGAGGCACCTGCCCGGCTCCGTTCGCAGCGGTCCCCGAGGTCGGCACGGCGTAGGGCGACTGTCCCGCGAGGTAGGCCTCGTAGCGATCGATGCAGAACGGCGGATCAGCGGGAATCGTCACCATGTCCGAGGGACACGGCCCGAGATCGGTGTCGGTGTCCGCGTCGCTATCGGCATCGCTATCGGCATCGCTGTCTGCATCGCTGTCGCTGTCCGCGTCCGTGTCGCTATCGGCGTCGCTGTCCGTGTCCGCGTCCGCCTCGACGTCGGTGTCGACCTCGGAGTCGGTGGACGTGTCGAGCGGCGCACGGCGAAGCTCGCCGCCGCAGGCCAGCAGCCCGAACAGCGCGAGGAACCTCATCGCTTGCGCATCCCGAGGGCATTCTCGGGACACACCTGCACACAGGCGGCGCAGCCCAGGCAGGCCTCCGGATCGACGAAGGCCTGCTCCCCTCCGTGCACCCAGAGCTTGAGCCGGGAGAGGGCCCCGAGGTCGCTCTTGACCTCGTCGGGAACCGGACGCACCCGGATGGCCTTCGTGGGGCAGGTGTCGACGCACGGACCGCGGGCCTCGCAGCGGGACCGGTCGACGACGGCGATGAGATGGGGGTTCTCGCGCATGCCCACCGCTATCACCGCACTGCGAAACCTGCCGTTCGCCGTGCGAGACCCGCACATCCGAAGAGTCCATGATCGGACACTTTGGGGGCTCTGCTCACGACAGATGGGCTTATTCAAGCCATCCCCCAACCAAACCGTCGGATGGCACGACACTTGCTTCACCACCCGGCGGAGGTTGCCATGCCCGACCAAGCTCATCGCGCCCACGCCCTCGCTCCCCGTCCCAAGGTCGACGTCGTCCGCTCGTTCGACGAGCCCGTGCATCGCATGCACCAGGACTTCGGCAACCAGCAGATCGGCCAGGCGATCAGCGGAGGCGGGCTCCTCCACGAGGAGCTGTCCGCGGCCATGCGGCGCGACACCTCGGCCCTCGAGTGCTTCGAGGGGAACCAGCGCATGCTCCAGGCCGTCCACTACTTCGACGGGCGGCGCTCGGGCGAGTGGTCGCCGCGCGAGCTCGACGAGCCGGAGCGAGGCGCCGGCTCCGAGGCCATGGAGCACCTGCGTCGCGTCGCGGCGAACCTCGGTGCCGAGCAGTTCGGTGTCGAGGCCTTCCTCGGCGGGCTGCACGCGCCGACATCCGACGAGCTCGGCTGGGACCAGGTGATGTCCGTGGCCGCGCGCTAGCCGGCGAGGACCTCGCACAGCTCGCGGACCCCGGAGAGCGCGTCCGTGTCCATCGCGAAGCCGCGGCCATAGCGGCGCGCGAAGTCCCGGAACGGGTTGTCCGCGGGGTTCACGTCGACGAACACCGCTCCGGCCTCGGCGGCGGCGGCGGCGGCGTGAATCGGCAGCGATGCCGCCCCGCTCGTGCCGACGACCACGAACAGGCACGCCGATGCGGCCCTGCGCATCGCGGTCTCGGACTTGTGGAAGCGCTCCTCGTAGTACTCGTCGAACCACAGGATGTGCGGTCGAAAGCGCGGACCGTCGGGCTGCCACAGCTCGGCCCACTCGGCGTCGGTGAGCTGTGCCGTCTTGTCGGCCTTGGCCAGGTGCGCGGGAATGGGCTCGCGCTCGCCGCTGTCTTCGTCGCGCATCAGGTCGATGTCGCCGTGCACCTCGCACATGCGGGCGTCGCTCGTGCCGGCGCGTCGGTGCAGCCCGTCCACGTTCTGGGTGATCAGGCAGAACGCATCGCCAAGCGACTGCTCGAGCGCGACCAGCGCCTGGTGGGACGCATTGGGCTCGGCCTGGTTGCAGATGGCCTTGCGGTACAGGTACCACTGCCACACCTGGCGCGGCATCTTGCGATAGGCCGCTTTCGTCGCCAGTTCCTGGGGGTGGTAGACCTTGCTGTCCACCGTCCAGTAGCCCTCCTCGCCGCGGAAGGTCGGGATGCCGCTCGCCACCGAGAAGCCGGCGCCGGTGAGGAAGACCACCGGCCGCTCGGGCGAGGGTTGGAGGGCAGTGAGGGCGTCGCGGAGTCGAGTGTCCATCGCCTACTTATATGCGAGAAGAATCAAAGCCGCGACCCCCGGGTCTCACTTCGCTGCGAGGACTTGGATTTCCTCGATCCACACCCGAGTCTGCGCACGGGCGACCGCGACCACGCCCTCGGCGAGGCGCGCGAGTACCGGCTGCGGCAGCTGACCCAGGGCCGTGAGCCGCGCGTCCGAAAGATCGGGCAGGACCGGCGGAGGCGGCGGGATCTCGAGGGCCTCGCAGGCTGCATCGAGCGCTTCGGCGACCGCGAGCCCACCCTCGGCGAGGGTCCAGCGAACCACCGCCCACCCGAGCTCGGCGTGCTCGGCTTCCTCGCGGGCAATCGTGCGCAGGGTCTCGGCAATGACCGGGTCCTCCGCACTCTCGGCCGCATGGGTCGCGGTGAGCGCCGCCACCCCTTCGCCCACCGCACCATCGCGCAGCGAGCCGACGGCGAGGCGCACGAGCAGGGCCTCGCGGTCCGCCTCGATCGGTGGGCGACCGGCGAGCTCGGCAAACGGCCCCGGCGTTAGCGGCTCCCCGAAGTAGGCGCTGGCGAGCGCGAAGCAGCGACGCGCGTGGCGCACCTCGTCGAGCGATGCGATCTGGCTGCGCTCCACCAGATCGGAGGGCGCGCCGGCGGCGAGCAGGAGCTGGGTCAGCTCGGCGAAGGCGGCGACCGCCGCGTGCTCGAGGCGCGCGCTGATCTGCCACGCCTCGCCCGCGACCGTGCGCTCGTACAGGGTCAGGCCGTCGAGATCGGGCAGCGCCTCGTCGCGCCAGCCGTGACCGCGGAGTGCGGGAGCCGCGCGGGTCTTGCCGCCGATCCGCACCACGCGCCCCTTCGGCGCGGGCTGAAAGCAACCGAGGCTCGCGGCCGCGGCACCGACCAGGGCTGCCTGAACCGCCACCCGCTGCAGCTTCTGGCGCCGGTCGGGCCAGCTCGTGTACTGCGCGGGCTCGGTCGTCGGGGTCTTGTCGTCTTGCTTCATCGGACACCTCTCGATGCCCCAAGCTCACCCCCGGGATTGAGCACCGCGGGACCACGAGGTGAAACGCGTATGAACGTGTGCCATCCTGCGCCGTGGAGGCCGCATGCAGCAGATGACCCTGCGCCGAAAGCTCGCCATCGCCACCTGGGATGCCCCGCGCGAGGGCAACATCTACGGGCGCATGGTGCTCGATACCGGCGAGGTCGGCCGCTACATCGCGTGGGTACGCGAGACCACCGGCGAGAAGGTGACGATGACCACCTTCGTCGGCGCCTGCGTCGCTCAGGCGCTGGCCGAGACCCCGAGCCTCAACGGCCGGATCTGGCTCGGCCGCTACATCCCGCACGACACCGTCGCCATCAGCTTCCTCGTCGCCCTCGAGGAAGGCGGGGACCTCGGCAAGGCCAAGGTCGAGAACGCCGACGACAAGGGCCCGATCGGCATCGCCAAGGAACTCCGCGAGCTCGCCGGCAAGCTGCACGCCGGCAAGGACGACGACTTCAACAAGGCCAAGGGCACGATCCGCATGCTGCCCACGTGGATCCTCAAGCCGATCCTGTCGTTCGCGGGCTGGCTCGGCGGCTGCGGTGGCTACTCCATCCCCGCGCTCGGCGTGACCCCCTACCCCTTCGGCTCGGCGATCATCACCAGCGTGGGCATGCTCGGCATCGACGAGGGCCTGGTCCCGCCGACCCCGTTCGCGCATGCGCCCGTGTACGTGTGCATCGGCGCCGAGCGGAGGGTCCCCGCGGAGTGGAACGGCGAGATCGCGCTCCGTCCGCAGGTCATCATCACCGCGACCCTCGACCATCGCTTCATCGACGGCTTCCAGGGCGGCACGCTTGCACGCCGCATGCGCGACTTCTTCGCCAACCCGTGGCGCTTCTCCGGACTCGAAGGACCGCCGGAGGGCCTTGCCGAGGCGGCGAACGGGTCGTAGCTCCAGGGAGAACCCCGGAGGACCGCGGATGAATCAGATCACCCAACGACGCCTGCACCGCTCGACCCGCGACCGCATGCTCGCCGGCGTGTGCGGCGGCATCGCCGAGACCTACGACCTCGACCCGGGACTGGTTCGCCTGCTGACGACCGTGGCCATGCTCGGCACCGGGTTCGGCTGGGTGGTGTACCTCGTCGCGATGGTGATCCTCCCGGAGGAGTGACAGGCGCGGGTCCGGGCGGTTAGCCGCCCGCCATGCGTACACTCTCCTTCCTGCTCCTGCTCGTCGCCTGCGGCGAGTCCCCTGCCCCCGAAGCGCCGACCGACGGCGAGGTCAAGGCCCACCACGGCGAAGGCCATCACGACGGCCACGCCGCGCACGGCGAGATGCGGCCGCACCACGGCGGCGACCACGCGACGGTCTCCCACCGCTTCGACGACCCGGAGAAGTGGGCGAAGACCTTCGACGACCCCGAGCGCGACGCGTGGCAGAAGCCCGAGGCGGTGGTCGGCCAGATGGCCATCGAGCCCGGGATGACCGTCGCCGACATCGGCGCGGGCACCGGCTACTTCAACCCGCACCTCGCGCAGGCCGTCGGCGCCGAGGGCACGGTGATCGCCGCGGACATCGAGGAGTCGCTGGTGGCGCACATGACCGCGCGGGCCGAGAAGGATGGCACCCCGCAGGTGAAGCCGCGCCTCGGTGCCCCCGACGACCCGAAGCTCGCCGAGAGCGAGGTGGACCGGGTGCTGCTCGTCGACACGTACCACCACATCAACGAGCGCAAGGACTACTTTGGCCGCCTGAAGACCGCGTTCAAGCCCGGTGGCACGCTGACCATCGTCGACTTCAAGCCGGGCGACATCCCGGTGGGACCGCCGGAGGACCACCGCATCCCCAAGGAGAAGGTGGTCGCCGAGCTCGAAGAAGCCGGCTGGAAGCTGGCCAGCGACGAGGACGTGCTCCCGCACCAGTTCGTGCTGGTGTTCGCGGTCGCCGAGTAGCTCAGCCGAGCTCGCCCGTACGCGCGAAGGCGGGCCACCGCGACGCCCAGGGCGCGGCCTGCTCGAGCTGATACGCGAGCCGGAACAGGCGGGCATCGGCACCGTGGGCGGCGGCGAACATCACGCCCACGGGCAGACCGTCGTCGGTCCAGTGCAGCGGCAGGGTCATCGCCGGCGCACCGGCCGGGTTGTGCACCGCCGTGAACCCGGCAAGTGCCTCGGTGCGCTCCATGATCACCTCGAAGGGAAGGTGCGGCGCGAGGTGTCCGAGGTGCGGCCGGGGGCCGAGAATGGTCGGACACACGGCGACGTCGACCTCGGCGAGGTAGCCGCGCATGACCTCGTCGATGTGCCCGAGCAGTCCCATCGCGCGCTCCATCGCCCCCATGGGCTGTGCGTCGTACCACTCGATCAGCGCCCAGGTGAACGGCTCGACCTGCTCCGGGCCGAAGGGTCCGCCGAGCATCGGCGCGAGCATCTGGCGCATGCCGGACATCGCCGCGCCGGCCATGGTGAAGAAGGCGGTGCCGACCTCCTCACCGGACACGGGCGGAGCGGGCATCGGGCGCACGTCGTGGCCGAGCTCGGTGCACACCGCCACGGCGTGAGCGAGCGCTGCCGCGCCCTCGGCGTCGATGCGACGCCCCATGAGCGAGGTGTCGTATACGCCGATGCGCAGCGGTCGGCCGTCGCCAGGACCGTAGGGCTCGCGGGCCCGGGGAGCCGTGAGGGCGAGCAGGGCGTCGCTGTCGCGCACGCTGCGGGTCACGAAGTGCTCCGAGATGCTCGCCGAGAACGGCGTCACCATCGGCACCGCGCGGGCCGTGGCCCCGCGGCTCGGCTTGAACCCGACCAACCCGGCCAGGCTCGCGGGACCGCGAATGCTCCCGCCGCCGTCACTGGCGTGCGCCACCGGCACCAGACCGGCGGCGACGGCCGCGACCGCACCGCCGGACGAGCCACCCGCCGAGAGCTCGGCCCCCCAGGGATTGCGGGTGATGCCCGCCTGCAGCGTCTCGGTACTTCCGAGGAGCCCGAACTCCGAGGTCGCGCTCTTGCCGACGACGACGAGCCCGGCCCGGTCGATGGCATCGGTGTACGGCAAGGCGTCGGTCGGCACGTTCCCCGCGAACAGCCGGCTGCCCATCGCCGCCGGAAGGCCCGGGTACGCGAGCAGGTCCTTGGCGAGCGTCGGCACGCCCGCGAACGGGCCCGAACAACTGGCGGCCTGGGCGAGCGCCCGGTCCGCATCGCACGCGACGACCGACCCGAGCACGCCATCAAGCTGCTCGATCCGCGCCAGCGAGGCCTCCACGAGCTCGGTTGCGCTCACCTCGCCACGGCGCACGCACGCCGCCTGGTCCGTGGCATCCAGGGCCCACATCTCGTCGACACTCATCGGTCTCTCCTGCTCTGAAGTGCGGCCAGGCCGCCAATCTGGAAGCGCCAGAACTCCGCGAGCGCGCCCGCCACCTGCGCGGGGTCGTCGCTGGTCTCGAGGATGGCGACAATCGTCTGCCGCGCGCCGTCGAACACCCGCGTGAGCACGAAGGTCGCGTGCGGGCTCGCGTCGGGCATCGCCGCGAGCGCGCGCTGCACGAGGCCCTCGACAAAGCGCCGCCCGAAGTCCTCGTGGACCGTGCCCTCGCAGCGGTCGAGGAGCAGCACCACCTGATGGCGGTGGGCGACGAGGAACGCCAGGAACTCGGCCTGGCGCGCCCGTGCCTCGGCATCGAGCACGGCCATGTCGTCGAGGGCGGCGAGCGCATCGACACGCCGACCGAGCACCTCGTCGAAGGACGCGACGAAGGCGTCGGGCAGGATCTGGGCGAAGAGATCCTGCTTGCCCCCGAAGTAGCGGTACACGTTGCCGGCCGACACGCCCGCGTCGCGGGCAATATCGGCCATGGATGCGCCATGAAAGCCATGTCGCGCGAAGCGCGCGGTGGCGGCGACGAGGATGGCATCTCGGACTTCGGACTTGAGGACTTGCGGCATGAAACATGAATAGGTCATTCATTTTTGATGCGCAAGAATCGGATCGCCACCCTGCCACACACCGCCTCGCAATCTTTGCGAACGCCCAGCCCGTGGGCGGTTAGCGCATGACCCATGGCGAATGACTCCACCATCGATCGCGAGGGCTTCGGCACGTTCACCGGCGTCGTCCGCCCGGTCGCGCTCACCATCCTCGGCGCGATGCTCTATCTGCGCGAGGGCTGGCTCGTCGGGCAGGCGGGTGTGCTCGGCGCGCTGTTCGTGATCGGGCTCTCGGTAGCGATCACCGGCACCACCGCCATGTCGCTCGCCTCCATCGCGAGCAACGTGCGCGTGCGACCGGGCGGCGCCTTCGCCATCATCAGCCAGGCGCTGGGACTCGAAGCGGGCGGCGCGATCGGCGTGCCGCTGTACATCGCGCAGGCCGCATCCTCGGCGATGTACGTATACGCGTTCACCGAGGCCTGGGCATACCTGTTCCCCGACCACCCGGCGGGCTGGGTCGCGGGCATCGCGTACGCCGCGCTGGCCCTTCTCGCATGGGCATCGAGCGACCTCGCGTTTCGGGCCCAGGGCGTGCTCATGTGGGTCATCGTCGCGGCGCTGGTCTCCGGCCTGCTCGGCATCTTCCGTACCCCTCACCTCGCCGATCCCGTGCTCGTCGGACGCTTCGCGGACACCAGCCCGGTGGGCGCCTTCGCCATCTTCTTCCCCGCGGTCACCGGCATCATGGTGGGCGCGGGTATGTCCGGAAGCCTCGCCGATCCGCGGCGCGCCATCCCGCGCGGCACGCTCATCGCCTGGGCCGGGACCTCGGCGATCTACGCCCTGTTCGCGGTGTGGTACGGCCTCATGGGCACGGTCGACGAGCTGGTGAGCAACAAGACGCTGATCATCGACAAGGCGCTGTTTCCTCCCCTGGTGATCTGCGGCCTGCTCGTGTCGACGCTGATGGCGGCGCTGTCGTCGCTGGTCGCGGCACCGCGGCTGCTCCAGGCCATGGCCGAGCAGGACATCCTCCCCGGAAGCCGGTGGCTGTCGACCACGCACGAAGGCGAGCCCCGCAACGCCCTGCTGTTCACGACGGTGCTCGGCGCCCTCGGCCTGGCGGCCGGCTCGCTCGATGCGATCGCGCCGATCATCACGAGCTTCTTCATCATGACGTACATGGCGATCAACGCGGTCGTGTACGTCGAGCGCGTGCTCGGGATGATCAGCTTCCGACCGTCCTTCCCGGTGCCGGCGTCCGTGCCGCTCGCGGGCCTCGCCCTGTGCGGTCTCGGGCTCGCCGCCGGTAGCCCGTTCGGTGGCCTGGTCGAGCTGTTCGCGGTGATCGGCATCTACGGGTTCATTGCGCAGCGACAGGTGGAGACGCCGTGGGAGACGGTGCGATCGGGCATCGTGGTCACCGTCGCCGCGTGGACCGCGCGGCGCGCGGCGCACATCGAGCGTAGCGAGCGCGCGTGGAAGCCGGACCTGCTCATTCCCGTATCGAACGCGGACGAAGCGGGCCGACTGCGCGTGCTCGCCGAGAGCATGGCGCGCCGCAACGGCTCCCTGCGCTGGGTCGGCATCGGCGCCGAAGAGGACCTCGGCGGACGCCTGAAGAAGCTGGCCAGGCTCGAGACGCGTGACGGCGTGCACGCGGTGTCCGCGCGGCTGAAGACCTCGGACCGCACCACGGGCGTCGCCTTGTCGCTCGACGCGCTGCAGGCGGCCTTGTTCCCGCCGAACATGGTGCTGCTCGACGCCAAGGGCCTCGATGACGACGAGCTCGCCGCCCACCTCGCCCGATGCCGAGAGCTCGGCGTGGGCCTCGCGTTGTGGGTTGGCCCCGAAGGTCCGACGCACGCCTACCCGGTCATCGACGTGTGGCTCTCGGACCGCTCCCCCGACTGGGCGCTCGAGATGCACAACACGAACCTCGACCTGCCCGTGCTGGCCGGCTTCCTGCTCGCCGAGAGCTGGGATGCCCAGCTTCGGCTTCGCACGGTGGTGCGCAATGCCGAGCATCGGCGCGCGGGAGCCGCCTTCCTGCACTCGCTGCGCGACCAGGCGCGCATCCCCGCCGAGGTGATCGCCGGCACCGGGAGCTTCGACCAGGCGCTGCGCGAGGCGGGGGGTGGCCTGCACCTGTTCGGCATGCCGCCCGAGGTGTCGCTCGAGCGCTTGCGTAGCATCGCCGACACCCTCGACCGGCCGTGTCTGTGGCTGCTTGACTCGGGCGGTGAGTCGGCGCTCGCCTGACCGTGTAAGCGCCGCCGTCGATCCCCGTTCGCACGCCGACACGGAGGTCCCATGCTGCTGCTGCTCACCCTCGCCACCGCTCTGGCCGGTACCACCTGCACCTCCGTCGGTGCGGGCCCCGAGGTGATCTACCGCTCGTACAGCAAGTCCGGAGGTGCCCACCCGGCGGCCGACACCGTCATGTTCGACGAGCGCTGGACCGTCGACGGGGTCGAGATCTTCCGCCACGTTCGACCGTACATCGCCGAGGCCAGCCGTTCCCCGGACGTGGACTGGGAGTGGCAGGCGAACAAGACGACCGACGGGCGGGTGAAGCGCGACGACAACACCACCTACGAGGTGCACTACCGCACGGAGGCGCGGCTGTTCCGGCCCTCCGGCGCCGAGCTGGTGCCCGGGCTGTCCGAGTGGCAGGGCAAGATGGCGTGTGAGCGCGTGGAGCTTCGCGGCGTGCCCTAGCGGACCTCGCCGTGCTCGTACAGCGCGAGCGCCGCGTTCTCGCCAATCACGGCCTCGAGGCCAGGCCCGCCCGAAGATGGGAATGGTGCCACCCGAGCCGACGCCACGAGCGTGAGCCCCTCGCGGGCGCAGTGGTCGACGAGGAGCGCGGCGTCGGTGCCCAGCGACGCCAGGTCGGGAGCGAAGACCAGGCGCCGCCAGCGATGACGTTGCGCGAGGTCGGTCGCGACGTCCACCGGCACCCCGATTCCAGTGACGAGCCTCGCCACCCCCACGGACAGAGCCTCCGCACGTCCCACCGCGAACAGCCACGGCCAGTCGTCCTCGGGACGGTAGCGCGCGAACCAGGCGTCGGGCTCGGCGCTCATGTCGTCCGGCCAGGCCAGATCGAGGGCGGCAAGCGCGGCGATGCGCTCACGGGCCACGCGGCAAGCGCACAGCTCGCGACCGCCATGCCGGGTGCCCGAGCCCTCACAGTGCGGGCACACGCCGACACAGGCACAGGTCGCCGGCGCCATCCGCGGTGGACTCAGCATCCACCCCGTGCCGTCGCAGCCGTCGCAGTCGACGCGAGCCCCCGGCGCCCAAGCACCAGGGGCCAGCAGACGTCGACTCACTTCGCGGCGTTCTCGGGCGCTTCCTTGCCCACGGGCTTGCCGGCCGCGTGGTCGGCGCGCTCCTTGGCGGCGGCCTTGTCGGCGGCAAGCGCCTCCTTCACCGCGTCCTCGGTCCAGCCCCAGGTGCCGAGAATCCAGTCCCACAGGGGCGAGCTGATGCCCATGTTGAGCTGGAACAGCTTGTAGTGGTGGACCATGTGCGAGCGGCGAATGAGCTTGCCCACCGGGTTCTTCGGCCGGAAGTGGTGGGTGTAGTAGTGCGCCCAGTCGTACGCGAGGTAGCCCGCGGTGGTGCCGCCGAAGAGGATGAACGCCGTCTCGGTGCCGCCCATCAGCCAGTAGGCGCCGAAGACGATCACCGCGAGGGGCCACGAGAGCAGCGGCGGCGCGACGAGACGCCACTTGTCGTTCGGGAACTCGTGGTGGTAGCCGTGCAGCATGAACAGCCGCATCTTGGCGTCGAAGTCGTCGGGGTCGACGTGGAAGTGGAAGGCCCAGCGGTGCAGGCTGTACTCGAGCAGGGTCCAGCCGAGGATGCCGAGCGCGTACAGGCCCAGACCGGCGCCGATGCTCCACGCCTCGCTGGTCACCGCCGTGTACAGGCCGAAGGCGATGAACGGTCCGAACCACACGCCCGGCAGGATGGGGTGGCTCGTTGCGAGCACGTCCTCGACGAAGCGGTTCTTGAACACGCGGATGCGGTCCGTCTTGCGGTTGCGCGGGCTGGGGGCGCCAATGGTGCCGTCCCAGGCCTCTACGGTCTCGATCAGCTCGTCGGTGTACGCGAAGGGAAGCATCAGGAATCCGAGGAGAATGACGCCGGCTGACGGGCGTCGGTGAGGGAGCGCGCTGCCCCGATAACCGCTTCGACCGCCACTTGTAGCCCATTAGCGGTGTCGACGTGAACATGAGCGCGTCGATGGATGGGTTCGCGCGCCCCGAGAATGGCCTCGATCTCGGCGAGTGCGTGGCGATGTCCGGCCATCGGCCGGGTGTCTCCCTGGGCGGCGACCCGCTCCAGATGCGCGTTTGGAGGCGCCGAGAGCCACACGACCACCGCCTCGCTCCACAAGAGTTGCTCGCAGACCTCGTCGAGGATGACCGAGCCGCCGACCTCGACGATGGCGGGCCCTTCGTGCCGCAACGTGTTGCGGAGCGCGGTGCGCGCACGCTCGCGGTAGCCCTCGGGCCCGTGGAGCTCGAAGATGGTGGCGAGGGACAAGCCCGCCGCGCTCTCGATCTCGCGGTCGAGTTGAACGAACGGAAGCCCCAGGGTCTCGGCGGCTGTGCGGCCGATGGTCGTCTTGCCGGCACCGCGAAGGCCAATGAGCGCGACCTTGGTCGGCGTCGCATCGAGCCGTGCGAGCAGGCGGTCCTGCACGTCACCGGGAGCGGCGAGGACCACGGAGGCCGCCCGATCGGGCGCGTCGCTCACCGGCCCGAGACCGGCGAGAAGGGACACGAGGCTGGTGTCCAGCGCCTCGGCGACCTCGGCGAGGCGGGCGAGCGACACGTTGGCCTTGCCGCCCTCGAGCTGAACGAGGAACCGCGGCGACATGCCCGCGCGGGCACACAGCTCTCGCTGACTCCACTCGCGGTGGGTTCGCGCGTCTCGCACACGCCTTCCGATGGCTTCGAGGAGCAAGCCGCCTCCATGCAGGTCCGAATGGGCCCGACGACATGCGCACTATAATGCAGTTTTCAGGTGAAGCAAAATGCATCATATTGCCCAGGCCAGCCCGGAGTACCCATGTCCGTCGTCGATTACAGCGAGAAGATCCCGAACAACGTGAACCTCTCCTCGGACCGCCGCCTGCAGCGCGCGCTCGAGAAGTGGCAGCCGGCCTTCCTCGACTGGTGGGACAGCGTCGGCCCACAGGTGTTCAAGACCGACGAGGTCTACCTGCGCACCGCGATCTCCACGCAGCCCGGCGGCTGGGCGAACTTCGGACATGTGCGCATGCCCGACTACCGCTGGGGCATCTTCCTCGCCGACAAGGAGCAGGACCGCGTGATTCCCGGCGGCGACGACGCCGGCAAGCCCGTGTGGCAGGAAGTGCCCGGCGAGCACCGCAACGCGCTCAAGCGCATCATCGTCGTTCAGGCCGACACCGAGCCCGCCAGCGTCGAACAGCAGCGCTGGCTCGCGGCGTCCGCGCCCTCGCTCTACGACGCGCGCAACCTGTTCCAGGTCAACGTCGAGGAAGCCCGCCACCTGTGGGCCATGGTCTACCTGCTCCACGCGCACTTCGGCAAGGACGGCCGCGACGAGGCCGACGCCCTGCTCGAGCGCCGCAGCGGCGACGAGGACAAGCCGCGCATCCTCGATGCGTTCAACCAGCCCTGCCGCGAGTGGCTGTCCTTCTTCTGCTTCACGATGTTCACGGACCGCGACGGCAAGTTCCAGCTGGCCTCGCTCGCCGAGAGCGCCTTCGACCCGCTCTCCCGCAGCTGCCGCTTCATGCTCACCGAGGAGGCGCATCACCTCTTCGTCGGTGACACCGGCCTCGACCGCATCATTCGCCGCGCGGCCCAGCTCACCAAGCAGGACCCCAACGGCGATGCCCGCGCCCAGGGCGGCATCGACCTGCCGACCATCCAGAAGTGGATCAACTACTGGTTCAGCTACTGCCTCGACCTGTTCGGCGCCGAGGTCAGCACCAACGCGGCCGACTACTTCGCGGCCGGCCTGAAGGGCCGCTACCGCGAGGCCCGCGCGTACAGCGACCACCTCGCCCGCTCCGGCGTGATGAACGTCCCGCACGTCGAGAACGACACCGTCGTCGACCAGGAGATCAGCCTCCGCCTCGCGATGAACGAGATCCTCCGCGACGAGTACATCGCCGACTGCGAGAAGAGCATGCAGCGCTGGAACAAGACGCTCGAGGCCGAGGGCGTGTCTGACCGCCTGTACCTGCCCAACCGGCGCTTCCACCGCCGTCAGGGCCTGTACGCGAACCACAGCTTCGACGTCGAGGGCAACCTCATCAGCGCCGACGCCTTCGAGGCGCGCCGCAACGAGTGGCTGCCCACCGAGGACGACCGCGACTACGTCGAGAGCCTGATGGTCGGCGTCCACGAGCCCGGCAAGATGGCCAACTGGATTGCCGCCCCCCGCAAGGGCATCAACAACCAGGCCCTCGAGTTCGAGTACGTCCGCACCGACGGCTAGTCGGCAGGCTCTCCCTTTCTGTGCGACCCTGGTTGTGACGTCCCGTCCGACCGGGGTCGCTCGCTTTCGACCGAAGGAACCCACGATGCGTGTCCCCGCAGCGCTGTCCCTGATCCTCCTCACCGCGTGCGGCAATGGGCTCGGAGACGGCCTGCAGATCCGCGGCAAGCTGGGTGCCGAGTTCGGCGGCACTCCCGCCGCTCGCTCCGCCGACTCGGGCACCGTGGACACGCTGGTCGCCGTCCCCCACACGGGCGGCGTGCCGTTCTGGGACGCGGTGGCCACCGCCGAGGCCGACGCCGACGCCAGGTTCGAGATCACCATCGAGCAGTACTACGACCACGTGCTGATGTTCGTGGACTCGACCACCGATCCGGATCCGACGGTCCTCGGCTTCCTGGCGATGCCCGCCGGCTCGGACTCTGTCGTCAACCTCACGACCTCCGACGCCACCTCGGACGTCAACGCGGGGGATGTGACCGCAGACGAAGGCGAGGCGCTCGGTTCGGAGGACGTGTCCACGGAGCTCGGCCTCACCGCCGAGCAGTTCGCCCAGCTCGCCCGCGGCGACGACGCGTTCAAGAACATCTCCAACGGCTGGCTCAACCGCGACGGCGATACCTACACGTCCGCGGGTGTGAGCTACTGGTTCGAGGGCTCGTTCGAGAGCGCCGACACCCCCGGTGCGGCGGCGTTCCGGCCGCCGGGCATCGGATTCGGCACCAACGACCCCGCCCTCGTCGCCAGCCTGCCACAGATCTGCTCGGGCGAGCGCTCCATCGAGCTGGTTCCCCCCGGGCCCGTCACCTTCGGGGGGGCGACCTACGGCCCGGACACCCCACTCACCAACGCCAACCTCGACCAGTACTGCCAGGGTGCCCTCGGCTTCGGCGAGTACCCGGGGGAGCTCTGGATGAGCATCCCTGGGGAGCTCCAGTCCGAGCTGCCGTCGGGGTGGTGGCTGTGGAACGTCGACGGCGAGGAGATCGGCTTCTACAAGCTCGACTACACGCTGCCCGTCGATGCCGACAACCATCCCACCGTGCCGATTCCCACGCTGGACATCACCGAGACCGGCGGGGCCGTGGAGGCCCGCATCACCTGGTGGGTCCACGACGGCAGCAACTACGTCGAGTTCACCGATCTCGCCCTGCTCGAGCGGCTGTTCGCGAGCGTGGGCATCCACGTGTCCACCGACGGCAGCAAGGGCCAGTGGGAGCAGGGCTGGGACGCCAACCTCCCACTCGATCAGGCCACCTTCGAGGGCTGGACGCTGGACGGCACCGGCCAGACCGAGGGCCAGGTCGTCGGGGAGATCAGCCTCGCCTACGTGCTCGCCGGCACCCAGTACATGTTCAGCTGGCGCGGAAACCCCGTGTGCGGCAACAACTGGGCCGAAGGCGACGAGGAGTGCGACGGAAGCGACGTCGGCGTCACCTGCGAGGACCTCGGCCTGATCCACGGCGGCTACGTCAGCTGCAGCGAGTGCGCCTACGACACCAGCACCTGCGCAGAGGGCCTGCTCGGCACGCGGGTCAGCAGCGACCAGCTCGCGTTCTCGCTGTCCGGCGGTTCGATCGACGCCAACACCATCGCCTGGGAGGTCGCAGCCGACGCGTTCACCTACGAGGGCACCGACCTGTGGGCCACCCTGTCGCAGGACAGCACCCTGACCGGGCTGCTTCCGCTGGCCTCCGGCGAGGACGGGGTGCGGCACATCGGCCGAGGCATGCAGAGCGGCGATGCCGTGCTGGTGGCCTTCCAGGTCGCCTCTCCCGGCGTGACCACGGGCGCCGAGCGACTGCAGATCTGGGATGGGCCGCCCGACGCGCTCAACCCACCGACGCTGCTCTGGGAAGGCCCGAACGAGACGTGGACGGTGCGCACCGCGCAGTCGTCGGTGAACAACACCATCACCACCATCGACACCCCCGACGACGGCGCTCCGCTCGGTGCGCTGCAGCGGGTCATCGTGTCCGGCACCGCCGACGGCCTCGGCGGCACGGGCCGCATCGACCTCCACGCCGCCACCGACCTCGACTGGCGCAGTGACTACATCGAGCTGGAGTCCGTCGCGATCGAGGCCTGGCAGGCGGGCACCAGCACGGCGGCCCGCCTGTGTGCCGACGAGGCCTGCACCTCCGAGGCCAACCCCCTCCAGGATGCGCTGATCGCCTACGTCCCCGACGACGCAGCCGTGGACTGGCAGGCGACCTTCACCTTCCGAATGGCCGCCACGCTCCCGACGCCCGTCACCAACGCGGCGCTGGTGCACGACAGCGCCACCGGCCTGCAGGGGCCCGCCGGCGTGCCGGGGGTGGGGCTGTTCCCCGCCGCCAACGCGCTAACCCTGACGCTCGACGACACCTTCATCCCGCCCTCGGTGGCCGACCCCACCAGCTGGCTGTTGATGGAGGTCCACAACCCCACCGACCACGACATCATGGCGGACGGCGTGGGCTTCGACCTGCCCGACCACGTCACCGTCATCGATCTGGTGGGCTGGCACGACCAGGGCGGGCTCGGCTGGGACGTGCCACCGAACCTGCTCGCGACCCCCGACGGCACGCGGATGCTGGTCTACGACCGGCTCGTGATTCCCGCGAACAGCAGCGCGGACTTCCAGGCCAGGCTGCAGTTCGACGGCACGCTCGGCGTCTACCCGATCGACCCCTTCGTCGTCATCGGCGACACCGAGATCACCGCGGATGCGCCGCTGGTGTTCCCCTTCGACGGCTCGGCGAGCAGCTGCGCCGCGGGCGCCTACTACGACACCAGCCAGTCGGGCTGCGCGGCCTGCCCCACCGGGACCACGTCGGTCGCCGGCTCCGGAAGCGTCGATGACTGCTTCCCCTGCCCCGCCGACACCTACCTGCAGTTCGGCGGCTGCGTGCCGTGTCCGCAAGGGATGGTGTCGCCCGAGGGGTCGGTGAACCCGGGCGACTGCGAGGCCGCCCCCACGGCGCCAGTCATCACCACGGTGGACTTCAGCCCCCGCTATGACGCCGGCATCGACGCCATCGTGGGTGAGACGGTCCAGCTCTTTGTGGAAGCGGCCTCGGCGATCGACCATCCGGTCACCGAGGTGGCCTTCGAGATCACCGGTCCGAACAGCTTCCGGGAGACGGTGCAGGGCGCTCCGGGCCAGGTGTCGTGGACCGTGGATTCCACGGACCCCGTGGGCGCCTACGTGATCACGGCGGTGGCCTTCAACGACATCGGTGGCAGCGCACCGTTCACGCTGGACGAACCCATCGACGTGGGCGTGGCCACCGAGCGGGCCTGGGGACAGCTGCGCGCGGACCCACCGACGCTGGAGACGGGCGTCGCCAGGGGTGAGGTGGCGACGGCACAGCTGACGCTGACCAACGTGGGACTCGCATCCCTGGCCAACCTGGAGATCGCCGTCGTCGACGAGACCGGCGCGGCGGCTCCGTCGTGGTCGAACGTGGTCACGGGGTCTTCGATCGCGAGCCTTGCCGTGGGTGCCTCGGCCTCGGCCACCATCGCCATCGCCCCAGACCCCCAGGTCGCCACCACCGAGCAGGATCCCTACCGCTTCTATGTCGAGACGCGCGTCGGGGGCGCAGTTCACCATCTCGTGCCACTCCTGGTCTGGGTGGACACCCCTGGCGTGGGCGCGTACCTGTTCAAGGTCGAAGACGTCCTGACCGGAACCTATGACGATCAAGGGCTGCTCATCGAGGGCGTCGCGGGCGCACGCATCACGCTCGACCGCCGGGAAGGAAGCCCCCACAACGCGACCCTGCTCGCGGACAGCGCAGGAGAGGCCCTGTTCGAGGACGTCCCCTCCGGGAACTACCGATTTCGAGTGTCCCACCCCGGTCACCAGGCAGCGGAGGGGTTTGGAACGGTCGTGTCGGGGAGCACCTCCAGTGACTACGTGTGGCTGGACATGAACGACGGGCCGCAGGACTTGCAGGTGGGTGAACAAACCCTGTCGGGGTCCGAATCCGGTCGGATCGAGGCGTCGATCGCGCTCGATACGCCAAGTGGGGGCACGACGCCCGCGACGGTCGCGTTCCCCTTCACGGCGGACCTGACGCGCCAACTCTTCGCCATCGACCTCGCCGTTGCGAACCTCGACGCTGCGCTGCCCATGGAACAGGTGCGCGTCGATGCGCTCATCACCGACTTCGCCGGGTACGCCCGTCGCGTCACGAGCGACCCGGACGCCGCCCCCGGCACCGCCGACTTCTTCCTCCGCGAGGACACGCACACCGCGCTCGCGGCCGTCGATGGGACGGCGAGCATCGCGGCAGACACGACCGCGACCGCGCACTTCACCCTGGTCCCCGCGCCGGGCACCGCCGGCACGTCCATCGAAGGCACGCGCTATTTCGTTGGCTTCACCGTCAGCTGGAGCCAGGATGGGCAGTCCTTCGAGGAAGAGGTGCCCGCGGACGTCATCTACGTACGTCCGCTGCAAGACGTCTGGCTCGACGCAACCACCCACGCCACCTGGCTCGGCGACAACGCTCACACCGGCACCACCGAGCCCAGTGAGGCCGCCGCGCTCGGGCTCCGCGTCTCGAACCGCGCTGGAAATCCCGCCCCGATGACCGTCTCCCTCGGCACGCCGGTCATCACCGACCCCGGCGGACACGGCTTCTCGGCGACAGTCACCGCCGGAGAGCTCGACGGCACCGCGCTCTCCGACCCTACATTTGCCGACCTCGGCGCCATCGAGCGCCAGAGCGCCGCGATGGTCACCTGGGAGGTCGAGGCGTCGCACCTCGCGGGCGTCACGGACCTCACCCTCGAACTGACACCCGACCCCGACCTCGGTGGCGCGCTCACGAGCCTGGTGCGTGCGGGCGATGCGGTGTGCAGCCGAGGGGCCGTTCGCAGCGACCTCCCCAACCGTGACGCCGTCGCCGACATCCTCTCCCTCGGCGACTGCGCCGGGGCCACGGGCCTCACGCTGTACGAGAGCGAGCTCATCGATCTGCCCGTCGTCGACCGCACCGCTGGCCAGACCCTCACCGAGCAGTCGGCCGGCGTGTACACGCTGACGGTGCCCAACGTCGCGGGCTGGGTGCACGCTCGGGTCGAGCTGCCCGCAGCAATGTCGGACTGGACGCTCACCTCCTGCCAGCGCTCCGACGGCAAGACCCTCGACCCCGCGAACTGCTTCGGCGACAGCAGCTACACCACGGGCACGGCCTGCGGGGCGTTGCCCGCATGCGCGACCTCGTGGGTCGAGCTGTTCGATCGCGCCGATCCAGCCGCCGCGACCTACACCCTGACCTTCACTCCCTGACGCACGACGGCAGGCCCCGCGACCCTGGTTCCACCTGACGGAACCGGGGTCGTCTCGTTTCGGGTAGCGTGCGCGGCGGAGGTCATGATGAGGCTGCTCGTCCGGCTGCACCGCGTGGTCGACCACCCGGTGACCAACCTGATCGTCGCGATGTCCCTCATCCTCTCGGCGGTGGGTGAGCTCGCAGCCGAGATGCTGCCCCCGTGGCTCGAGGGCATCGAGGCGGAACACGGCGTGCTCGTGTTCGGCGTGAGCCAGACGATCAAGGCGCTGCCCGAGCTCAGTGAGGGGCTCAAGGAGCTGTTCCACGGCCCCGAGCACGATCTCGACGAGCGTCGCAAGGGCCGCTGACCCCGGACGCACGAAGGGCCCGCCCGACCAGGTCGAGCGAGCCCTCGCGGCACACCGAAGCGCTACTTGGCTTCGCCCTGCTCGGCCTGATGCTCGGCGATCTTCTTGCGAACCTCGTCCATGTCGAGGTCCTTGACCTGGGAGATCAGCTCCTCGAAGGCCGGGGGCGGGAGGGCGCCGGCCTGCTGGAAGATGCCGATCTGCTCCTTGAACACGGTCAGGTTCGGGATGCCCTGCACACCGAAGGCCTGAGCGAGCGCCTGCTGGTCCATCGTGTCGACCTTGCCGAACACGACGTCGGGGTGCGCCTCGGAGGCGGCCTCGAACGTCGGCGCGAACTGACGACACGGGCCACACCAGTCAGCCCAGAAGTCGAGGATGAGGATCTTGCTGTCAGCGATGAGCTGGTCGATGTTTTCGGTGGTGACGGTGACCGTGGCCATGCTGGCCTCCTGAATGCAATGCGGCTCTGACTACCAGAGCCATCACGTCGTAGTCCTGTGTCAGAACGAGTCGTTTCACGGGGCAGAGTAACCACCCTGATGCGGGCGGCGTAACAATGGACAAAGGAGAGACCATGACTCGCATCCTCGTGCTCGCCCTCGCCCTCGCCGCCTGTGCTCCCACCGACTCCGACGCGAAGCCGCCCACGGACGCTCCCGCCGCCGTCCGCAAGGGTCAGCCCGCGGCCGCTCCCGTCCCCGAAGGCCGCAAGGAGGCGGTGTTCGCCGGCGGTTGTTTCTGGTGCATGGAGACACCGTTCGAGCGGGTGGAGGGCGTGGACTCCGTGGAGAGCGGGTACACCGGCGGCGAGATCGAGGGGCCGACCTACGAGATGGTGTCGATGCACCGCACCAAGCACCTCGAGGCCATCCGCGTCGTGTACGACCCCGCGGTGGTCACCTACGAGCAGCTCCTCGACGTGTTCTGGCACAACATCGACCCGACCCAGGACAACGGCCAGTTCTGCGACAAGGGCCACCAGTACACGACCGCCGTGTTCTACGGCAGCGAGGAAGAGCAGAAGCTCGCGGAGAAGACGAAGAAGCAGGCGGGCAAGACGCTGAAGGCCGACATCGTCACCGACATCCGGCCCGCGGCCACGTTCTGGCTCGCCGAGGACTACCACCAGGACTTCTACAAGAAGAGCCCTGAGCGCTACTACAGCTACCGCAAGGGCTGCGGGCGCGATGCGCGGCTCGAGCAGCTGTGGGGCGACAAGGCCGGGCACTGACGCGACGCCTGACGACCCCACTCGTCAAGCGCACTCCGGGACCGCCCGATGAGTGGCCCAGGAGCACGACATCGACGAGGCCTAGGGGCAGGGGTTGTCCCCCCCCGTCCGTGGCCAGCTCGACGATTGACGTCGCGACGAAGGCCTCCCAGCTGCCAGCCGCAAGGCAGCCACCGCCCGCTGCTGACCGTGCCCGACCCTGAGCCGCCCGGTGCCTCGCTCGACACCTTCCGTCCAGTCACCCGCCAGCGAGCACCG
This sequence comes from Deltaproteobacteria bacterium, assembly GCA_006226595.1. GTDB lineage: Bacteria > Myxococcota_A > UBA796 > UBA796 > M1803. The sequence goes on along the minus strand of SBGP01000081.1, from coordinate 63,146 downwards.
CACGGGCCTCCGCCAGGCGAGACGCCGAGTCCACGTGGTCTTCGGGCGCCACCTGTTCCGCGCGGGAGAGCGCCTCCCGCGCGAGCAGCGTCTCACCGCGCGCATGGCGGGTCAGCGCGCGCACCGTCCACAGGTCGCAGAGGAAGGGCGCGTCGTCCGGCACCAGCACATCCTCGGCACGCGCGAGCCGCTCGAGTGCGGCATCCAGCGCCCCCGCGCGCAGATCGAGTCGCCCGAGCTGCACCAGGGTCCAGCCGAGCATCCGCGCGTTCTCGACCTCGGCATGGACCGCGAGGGCTTCCATGAACCGTGCCCGCGCCACGTCCTCCTCCCCTGCGGCCGCGTGCATCTCGCCGAGGTTGCCGAGCACGAGTGCCTCGTAGTGCCGGTCCCCGACCTCGCGGACGACCTCCAGAGACTGCAGGTAGAAGGCCCGGGCTTCGTCGTGCGTTCCCTGCCCGAACCGGAACACGCCCAGGTTGCCGAGGATGTGGCCCTCGGTGCGGCGGTTGCCGAGCTCCCGCGCCAGCGCGAGCCCGGTCTGGTAGCAGGTGAACGCGGCGTCCATCTGGCCCTGCTGGCGCAGGCAGATCCCGAGGTTGCCCACGCTCGCCGCCTCGTTGCGGCGATCCCCCACTCCGCGCGAGACCTCGATGGCCCGCCGGTAGAGCGTCTCGGCCTTCGCCAGTCGCCCGGCCTCGTGGTGCATCGTCGCCAGCAAGCCGACGGTGACGCCTTCCGCGCGGACGTTGCCGGTGCTCCGGGCCTCCTGGAGCGAATCGTCGAGTGCCTTCCAGCTCTCGTCCATTGCTCCGCGACCCGCGAGCAGCACACCGAGGTTCGCGAGCACGGTCGGGAGAAGCCTCCGCTCGCCGGTCTCGCGCGCCAGCGCCGCGGCCCGCCGATAGTCGGCCTCGGCTCCGGGCGTGTCGCCGCCGAGCCACAACGTCACCGCACGGCGACCCAGCGCGGCCCCCTCCAATGCCCGGCTGCCCGCCTCTCGGGCATCGGCGACGGCGCCAGCGAGCTGTTCGCGGGCCTCGTCGAGCTCTCCGACGAGCCGCAGCGCCGCCCCGTGGATGCGACGCGCACGAGCGCGGGGCTCCGGCGAGGTGGCGGACTCGGCGACGTGCGCCGCCAGCTCCACGGCAGCCACGTAGGGACCCGCCATCTCCATGACCTCCCAGCACGCCTTGAGCGTCGCCGCCGCGACCTCCTCGGCGCCGCTGACCGCGGCGGTGCGGCAGGCCGTGGCGAGGTTGTCCAGCTCGCTCGTGAGCGTGCGGAGGCGGGGAGCGCTCCCGATGGGTCCCAGGCGCGCACCGAGCCGAGCGAACCACTGACCGTGTCGGGCGCGGGCGGCATCGCCATCGGCCGGACCGAGCTTCTCGCCCGCATACTCGCGCACACTGGACAGCAGCCCGAAGCGCGCGTCTTCCGGAGTGAGCACGAGGCTGTGGTCCATGAGTCGCCCGAGGAGCGCCACCGGGTCGCCGACGCGCAGCACCGACTCGGCGGCCTCGAGTGTGAACCCGCCGGAGAACACGGACAGCTCCGCCAACCCGCGCTGTTCCTCGGTGCTGAGCGCCTCCCAGCTCCAGTCGAGCGCCGCGCGGAGGGTGTCGTGACGGTCCCCCGTGCCCGCGCGAAGCAGGGACAAGCCGAGCCGCTCGAGCACATCGTCGACCGTGAGCACGCCGAGACGTCCAGCGGCGAGCTCGAGCGCCAGAGGGAGACCGTCGAGGCGCGAAGCCAGCTCCCCGAGCCTGGGTTCCCGAGCAATCGCGGCACCGCGTCGCTCTGCTCGCGCGACGAGCAGCTCCCGGGACGCCTCGACGCTGAGCGGTGCCAGGGACCGCACCTGGGCATCGAGGGCCATGGCGCTCCGCGAGGTCACGAGCAGCCGCGCGTCCGGGGCAGCCCCCCTCCACCGCTCGATCACCGGGGCGAGGTCCACCAACGGGTCGAAGCCATCGAACACCAGCAGCAGACTCCCGCGCGCGGCAATGGCATGGCCGAGCTGTCGGATGTGGTCCTCACGACCGCCGCGGGCGAGCGGCGCGTCGAGCGCCGTGGCGACGGCGATCAGCAGGCCGTCGAGGGTCCGGAGCTCGGCGACGGGCAGCCACCACGCGGGCCCGCCGGTCTCCTCGCGCCAGCGGAGGGCCGCCTCGAGGGCCAGGCGAGACTTGCCGATGCCGGCGGTTCCCTTGACGAGGGTGACCCCAGGTCGGGCCAGCGCCTGCGCCAGCCAGACCAGGTCCGCGCCTCGTCCGAAGAAGGCGTCTCCGGGAGCCGGGAGCCCGTCCCGGTCCTGCTCGACCGCCACCGCCGCCACGCCGAGTGCTTCGCGTAGCCCGGGCCCGTACGCGGGGAGCGCTCGCAGCGCCGAGGCAAGGTCCGCCATCGACGCATAGCGGTCGTCCGGGTTCGGCGCCGTGCACCGCTCGATGACCGCGCCGAGCTCTGGGGGCACGCCGACCGGTGCCACCGTCGGCTCCAGGGTCGCGATCCGATCGAAATCGAGCGTCTCCTGACCGCTGGCCGAGCCCTCCACCAGCTCGTCGACGGACAGGGTGCCGCTCGAGCGGGTCGGCCCGCTGGTGGCGAGCTCGAGGAGGGTCCTCCCCAGGGCGTAGATGTCGGCCCTGGCGTCCAGCGGCTCTCCCCTCGCCTGCTCTGGAGGCATGAAGCCGAGGGTGCCGCGAATCCGGCCGTCCTCGCGAAATCCCTCGGCGCGCGCGATGCCCAGATCCGCCACCTTCACCGTGCCGTCGACGGTCAGCAGCAGGTTGTCCGGCTTGAGGTCGAGGTGCACCAGGCCGAGCTCGTCATGGGCGTAGGCCAGGGCCGCGCAGACCTGCAGGGCTACGTCGACAACCGCGGTCGGCGGAAGCGGCAGGTGCGCGGACAGCGTCCCGCCGGGGCACAGCTCCATGGCGGCGAACCAGCGCCCATCTTCCTCGCCGACCTCGTAGACATCCACGAGGTTGCGATGACGCAGTAGTCCGCCGAGTCGCGCCTCGCGCTCGAGGGCCTCCGCACCCTGCTCGAGGACCTTGATGGCGACGGGCTTGCGATAGCCTCCGGGACCGACGAACTCCGCGGCGTACACCGTGCCCATGCCGCCTCGTCCCAGGACGCGCGCGAGCTCGTAGCGCCCGATCCGACTCCCCTGCTCCAGCATGTGCCTCCTCGGTCATCATCGCATCCGCGCCGAGTTCCCGCGGCGGGGCGTGGCGTGGCAGCGCTAGCGTTCGCCGGTTTCGAGCAGCAGACGCACCTCTTCCGCACGACGCGCCTGGCCGAGCTCGGCCGCCTGGGTCGCCGCCTCGTCGAGGGCATCGAGGAGCTCCTGCTCGACGTAGCCCTCGGCCCGTGCCTGTCCGAAGCGCGCCAGTGCCCGGTCCCAGGCCGACCAGTCCCCGAGGGCGCCGAGGGTCGGCAGCGCCAGTGCCCACATGGTGTCGAACACGGGTCCTGGCGAGTGCACGTGCATGGCCTCGTCGAAGGACTGCCGGGAGCCGACGAGGTCGCCGCGCCGGCGAAGCACCGTGCCCAGGTTGACCAGTGGGAAGAACGCGCTGCGCGAGCCGAGTCGGCGGTACACCGCCACCGAGGTCATGCACGCTTCCTCGGCCTCGTCGAGCTCTCCGAGGTTCTTGGCGAGCTCGCCGAGCAGGTGCGAAGCGTCCCCGATCAGCTCGGGCTGGCCCGCCTCTTCGGCAATCGCCACCGCTTCTCGCGCATGGGCCATGGCGTCGCGCGGTCTCTGAGCGGCGGCGAGGGCGAGTGCCAGGTGCGAGCGCACGGAGGCTCGCCCACGCGGATCCCCCGCGGTCTCCATGTCGCCGAGTGCCAGCTCGTAGGACGCGATGGCCGCGTCCACGTCACCACTCTCGAGCTGCAGCCGCGCCAGACTCCACCGGGCCCAGGCCAGGGTCCCGCGCGCCTCGGGATCGGAGCGCACCAGCGCCACCGCGCGCGTAAGCGCTCCCTGGGCGCCCTCCATGTCGCCTCGAACCCGCAGCAGGGTGCCCCGATTGCGCAGCAGCTGAGCCTCGAGCTCGGACATACCCAGTGCCCGCGCCTCGGGTTCGGCCTGCTCCAGGCATTCCATGGCCTCGTCGAACCGCGCCAGGGTGGTGAGCGCCGAGGCGCGGTGCCGCAAGGCCTCGACGCGCCAGCTTGGCTGGCCCTGCCCGGCCCGTGCCGCATGCATGACCGCATCGCACAACTCCAAGCGCTGGTGCGGCCGATGGCGGTCGTGCTGCACCCGAAGCCCATACAGCGCCAGCTCTCCAGCCTGCTTGACGTCTCCGGCCTCGAGGCGATGGCGGACGGCGGCGCGAAGGCGGGCTGGCGTCCGCGACGCCGCCTCGAAGGTCTCGGCACAGGCGCGGTGCAGCGCGGGCCAGGACGGTGTGGTCCGCGCTTGCGCGATCGCGGCCTCGCGGAGCAGCTCGCTCGTGAAGTACCAGCGCAGCGTCGACCCGGGCAGTCCCCAGGCCGCGACGCCCATGCGGCTCAGCTCCGCGACCATCGCGCCGGGATCGACGCTCAGGCTCTGGCAGGCACGGCGCCAGGTCGCGAGCTCGACCTCCGGTCCGAGGAGCGCCGCGAGGTACAGCGCCTCGGGTGGCGTACCGAGGGCTGCGAGGACTTCCTGGATGCGGGAGCGAAAGGCCTCGTCGACCTCTCGGGGGAGGACCACCGGCCCCTCACCGCAAAGCGTGAAGCCGCCCTCCGTCGGTTCGATGCGACCCTGGCGCGCCAGGTCCGCCAGCACCTCCACGACGAAGCTCGGGTGGCCACGCGTCTGCTCGGCGACCCGATGGCACAGCACCTCGTCCACGGGGAGTACGGCCCGTACGAGCTCGTGGTGAAACGCCGGCGCCACCCGGTCGAGCACGCAGACGCATGCACGGTGTCGCGCGACGAGCGCCTCCACCTCGGCCGTGAGCAACGCGCTCGCCTCCGTCGGTTCCGACCGCGCACAGAGCACCACCACCAGGGCGTAGCGAGCCCCCGGGCGCCGTGCGACACGCTCTACGAGGTCGAGCATCGCCGGCATCTGCTCGACGTCGTCGAGGATCAGCACGCCCGGACGCGCAGCCGAGGCCGCGACCAGGCACTGCGCCACCGTCCACGCCGCATCCTCCGCGGACACCTCGCGTCGCTCGAGGACGATGTCCGTCGCGAGGTCCATGATGGCCTCGTCCACCGCCCGCGCGCGCCCCCAGCGACGGACGACCCGCGCGCGTTCGGTCTCGTCGACGAGACCGGTGCCGGTCAGCGCGGCGAGCACAGCCCGAGCTGGGAGTACCTCGGCGGTCATGCGCACGTGCACGTGCCAGGCGATGCCGAGTTCGTGCGCCGCGGTCCCCAACCACCTCGCGAGGGCGGTCTTGCCGGTGCCTCCCGAGCCGAGCAAGGCCACCAGACGAGGCCGCCCGCGGCGCACGGCCTCGCGCAGCAGCCCCCACAGCTGTTCCTGCTCGCCATCGCGCCCGATCAGCGGCGGCGGTCGGGTGCCGAGCAGCCCGAGCCCCGCATCGTGCAGCGCCAGGGGCAATGCGGGCGCGGACTCCCCCCAGTGCTCGGGCACCTCGGGCAGATGGTCGGCAGGCACCAACACCTGGACCTCGTCGGTGACCAGGGCCGAGCCATCCCCTTCGAGGAAGAAGGTCGACGCGGTGGTCGCGAGCGGCGCACTGTGTCGCGCCCCGAAGGCCTCGCTGTTGGCCTCTCCCGAAGGAAGCTCCGCCAGCGCATCCGCGGCGAACTGCGGGCGATGCGCGGGTGCCTTGTTGAGGAGCATGCGCAGCCACTCCTCGAGGGCCTGGGGCACGGCGAAGCGCGGCCGGAAGTCGGGCGGGGCGGCGGTGAGCTGGCGCGACAGCACCCGATCGACGTCGCCACCGGGGAACGGCGGCGCCCCGGTGACCAGTTGCCACACCGTGCACGCCAGCGCGTACAGGTCCGTCCACGGCCCGTACTCCGCATGTTGCCCGCGGATCTGCTCCGGCGCCATGGTGTGCGCGGTGCCTGCGCGGCGGGGTACAGCCCGCTCGTCGAGCAGCGTGGCGATGCCGAAGTCGGTCAGCTTTGGCCCCGGTCGCGGGTCGTTCCACGCACTGACGACGATGTTCGCGGGCTTCACGTCCCGGTGGAGCACTCCGCGCGCGTGGGCATGCGCGAGGGCCTCGAGCACGCGGGCGGTCATCGCGCGCAGCTCGGGCCACGACTGTGGATGGTGGCGGCCCAGCACGGTGCCCCCGCTGGCGTACTCCATGACGAGGTATGGCCGACCCGCGGTGAGGCCCTGGCTCGCATCCGCCTGCGCGGGTCGGATCACGCCGTAGTCCAGGACCGTGACGATGCCCGGGTGGTCGAGTCGGGCGGCCGCTCGCACCTCGCTCGTGAAGCGCGCCTCGCGCTCCTCGGCGGTCGATCCGCGCGCGTGGAGCATCTTCACCGCGACCGGCAAGCCGCTGGCCCGGTGCACGCCGCGCCACACCTCGCTCATGCCCCCCGCACCCAGCGGCTCGACCAGCTCGAAGGCTCCCAGTTCGACGCGCATGCTCCGAGTATACGCCCGTCCGAACCACGAAGAGCGCGACGTCAGCTACGCCGCCGCGCCCCTCGGCGTTTCAGCGGGCGACGCCCGCTCACTCGCAGGTGACCACCGCGTCCTTCATCACCGAGCGGCGGGTGCCGTCGGGATCGAGCTCGGTGGTGAGAAGGCCGGTGAAAGAGGCCACGCCGTCACATCGCAGCGCTTCCTGAGTCTCGGCCAGGAAGGTGGAACCGCTGCCGTCGATGGCGACCTGGGTCCTGAACCCCTTCGGCGAGACCTCGGTGAGCGGGACGTTCGGCGTGGAGCCAGCGACCAGGCTGCCGGAGACGGTGGCCGTCCTTCCGTCGCAGGCCTCCCAGGACTCGGAGCGCACGGCCTCGCACTCGGCGGAGGACGGCCATCCGCATCCGGACAAGCCGAGCAAGGCGAGCATGCGAAGGGTGCGCGTGTTCATCCGACGTCCTCGTGGGCCCGACCGCGAGCCGCGCCAAGTCTAGCGCGGCGGTCGCTCGAACCGCCCTGGATCGCGATGTCCGCCACATCGCCACACACCGGAGGAAATGGTCGACGCCGAGCGGCAGGTCCGTCGTCCCGCATGACAAGCGGGTTCCCGCCGACACTTGCCAACGAGGCGAGCACGACCTACCTCCGGGAAGGTAGAGTCGGCCATGCTCCTGCCTTCGCACACGTTTCGCCATCAGTGGGTCACGCGGGCCCCGATCGAGAAGGCCTGGCGAGTGCTCTCCGACACGGACCGCTTCAACCGCATGCTCGACACGGGTGCGGAGATGCGGCGAGAGCGCCAGCCCGACGGCCGGGTGACCACGGTCGGCGTACTCAAGACGAGCGGCCTCACCATCACGTGGACCGAGCAACCCCGGCAGTTCGTCGCCCCCCACTGGCTGCTCACCGAGCGCCACTACGACAACGGCCCCGTCGAGGGCCTGTTCATCAACCTCGCGCTGCGCGAGGTCGAGCAGGGCACCGAGGTCGTGTTCACCGCCACCCTCGTTCCCCGCAACGCGCTGTGGTGGCCCATCGTCTTCGTGCGCACTCGCGGCTTCGAGCGCTCGTCGCTGGCCACGCTCACTCGGGCCATCGCACACCTCGACGACGGAGAGGACTCCTACGAGCCCGAAGCGGAGCCGCTCAGCGACCAGGGCGACAACCTGCTCGAAGAGCGCCTGCGCGAGGTGGACAGCCCCATCGCCGGCCCCCTCGGCGACTACATCCGCCATACCCCCACCTACCGTCAGTCGCGGCTGTCCCCGCTGCTCCTCGGGCGAGTGTGGGGTATCGACGACGACACGGCCATCGACGGGTTCCTCTCGGCCACCCGCGCCGGAGTGCTCAAGCTCTCGTGGGAGCTGCTCTGCCCGAACTGCCGCGGCGGAGAGGTCGTCGTCGAGCAGCTACCGGCCGGGCCCGTCGCCGCGCACTGCGGCTCGTGCAACATCCGCTACGACGGCGGATTCCTCGACGCCTGCGCCATCAACTTCAAGCCCGTGCCCGAGATCCGGGCCACTGACATGCCGGCGGCCTGTCTCATGGGCCCCAACCGCACGCCTCACGTGCTCGCCCGCGATCTGCTGGTTCCCGGCGGACGTCTCGACCTCACCCTCGCACTCGAGCCAGGCACCTACCGCATCGAGAGCGATCGCCTCGAGGGCGCCGGCACCATCGAGGTCGTCGAGGACGCCCCGGAGACCGAGCTCGTCTTCGACCTCACCGAGCGTGGGGTGCTGCCGCCGCGACTCCGGGTCAGCCCGGGCCGCCGGCACATCGCCGTGCGCTCCAAGCGGGCCACCGCCGACTACGTCCACGTGCAGGCTCGCGACTGGGGTCCGACGATCCTCACCGCCGCCCGCTTCCTGAGTGAGAAGCGCGCGCGTCGCATGCTTCCGGAGCACGCCATCGCGCCGGATCTGCGCGTCGAGAGCCGCCGCGGCGCCGTGCTCGCCATGGACCTGCTCCGCGGCGTCGACCGCGACGAGCTCGACAAGGTCCTCTCCTCGCTCAAGCCAAACCGCCTCCAGAGCGGCCCGCTGCGCATCACCGCGTACTGGGGTGACCCGGGTCAGGCCCTGCGAGCCGCCCTCGCCCTGGCCCGCTTCCCGGCGATGTCCGTCGGCATGGCCGTGGGTATCGTGCTCGAGGTCGGCGACGCCGCGATTGGCGGCGTAGCTGCGGCCTCCGCACGAGACGCGGCGCAGGCGGCGGGCGCCGGTCGCTTCCTCATCACCTCCTCCGTCCTCGAAGCTCCCGAGTGCAAGGGCATCCTCGAGGGGCTCGAACTCATGTCCTATGGCGCGTTCACCGCGCTCCCCGCGGCCCCTCCCCACGAGCAGGAGGCGAGCCCCGAGCTCGGCGAGCACTTCGGGGACTACACAATCGGCGCGCCCCTGGGCGAAGGCGGGTTCGGCGTCGTCTACTCGGCGACCCACGTCGAGACCGGCGAGTCGGCCGCGGTGAAGGTCCTGCGCGGCGAGCTCTCGGACTACCCGGCCTATGTCGAGCGCCTGTACGAGGAGTGCCGCCTCACCGCGCGCATCGTGCACCCCGGCATCGTCAAGGTGCTCGACTATGGCTTCAACGAGCACGGGCGGCTGTACCTCGCGATGGAGCGCCTCTACGGCCCGCTGTTTTCCGAGGAGATCGAGGACCGCCGGGGCGTGGAGCTCGAACGGGCCGTCGCGGTCGCCGCGGCCGTGCTCGACGTCCTGCACCAGGCGCATGCCGTCGGCGTGGTCCACTGCGACGTGAAGAGCAACAACGTGGTCATCGCGCACGACAAGAGCGTCGAGCCCGCGCCCTACCTCCACGCGGGCGAGCGAGTGGTGCTCCTCGACTTCGGCATCTCCTCCCCGATCCAGCATCGCTTCCGCACGGCGGACACCCTCGGCACCCTGGCGTTCATGGCCCCGGAGCAGCTCGAAGGCCGCGAGGTCGACGCCCGGGCGGACATCTACGGCGTGGGCGTGATGCTCCTCCACGCGGCCTACGGCACCGTGCCCGCCGACCGGGACCGCGCCGCGAACGAGCTGCCGTCGTGGCTCTCGGACATCGTGAAGCGGGCTCTCCACCCGGTCCCCGAGAAGCGGTGGTCCACCGTCGAGGTGATGCGCATGGCGCTGCTCGCGGGGCTCGCCTCTCGGGAGGAGCGCGAGCCAGACTGGCATCCGAACGAGGACATCAGCGGCTCCCACTTCATTCCGCGAACACGCTGACGGGGCCAGGGCCCCTCACCGACGGCGCCATGGTTCATGAAGACTGAACCAACTGAGCAAAACGTTTCGATTTTGCTCACACATGATTCGACATACTCCGGGACCACGACCTTCACCCCGGTGCCTCGAATGCCCGTCCGCCTGACCCGCGCCACGTCCCCCAGCGAGCTCCTCGCGACGGCCCTGGTGTGCGAGCGGACGGCGATTCGAATTTGGCGCGGGGGTGCGTCCGGCTGAGCGACGAGCGCTTCGACCGGCCCCGGCCCCCGCGGATCACCTGACCGCGCGTGGGCCCGCTCCACGCGCTGGAGCGACCATGAGCTACGACCCGACCCGCGCCCCGGCGCGCGCGATGTACAAGGCCACCGGCCTCACCGACCGCGACCTCGACCGCCCCAAGGTCGCCGTCGTCCACACGTGGACCGACGCGTCGCCGTGCAACCTGAACCTCCGCCTGCTCGCGGAACAGGTAAAAGCCGGAGTTCGCGCCGCCGGAGGCACGCCCTTCGAGTTCAACACCGTCAGCGTGTCCGACGGCATCTGCATGGGCACGGACGGCATGAAGACGTCGTTGGTCTCGCGCGAGGTCATCGCCGACAGCCTCGAGCTCGCGGTCTACGCCCACGGCTTCGACGCGGTGGTCGCCCTGTGCGGCTGCGACAAGACCATCCCCGGCACGGCGATGGCCGTCACCCGCCTGAACCTGCCCGCGGTCGTGCTGTACGGCGGGTCCATCCGGCCCGGTCGCTTCCGCGGCCGTGACGTCACGGTGCAGGACGTGTTCGAGGCCGTGGGCGCCCACGCCGCGGGCACGATGAGCACCGAGGAGCTCCGGGCCCTGGAGAGCGCGGCCTGCCCAGGGGCCGGGGCCTGCGGAGGCCAGTTCACCGCGAACACGATGTCGTGCGTGCTCACCGCTCTCGGCCTGTCTCCGGTCGGACTCAACGACGTGCCAGCCGTGGACCCGCGCAAGGGGCCCGTCGCGCGCCAGGTCGGCATGCGGGTGATGGAGCTGCTGCGCCTCGACCTGCGGCCGAGCGACGTGCTCACGCCGGAGGCCTTCGAGAACGCCGTACGGGTCGTCGCCGCGACCGGCGGGTCGACGAACGCGGTGCTGCACCTGCTCGCCCTCGCGCGGGAAGCCGGCGTGCCGCTCGATCTGGCGACCTTCGATCGATGGTGCGCCGAGACCCCTACGCTGTGCGACCTCAAGCCCGGCGGGCGCTACACCGCCGTCGACCTGGAGCGCGCGGGCGGGATGCGCCTGGTCCTGAAGCGACTCGACGAGGCCGGCCTGCTCCGCCCGAGCCCCACGGTGAGCGGCAAGACCCTCGCCGAGGAGGCGTCGTCCGCGCGGGAGGCCGAGGGCCAGGAGGTGGTGTACCCCGCGACCGCACCGCTCAAGCCCCACGGCGGCATGGCGATGCTCTTCGGGACCCTCGCGCCCGAGGGATGTGTGGTCAAGCTCTCGGGCCACAGCCGCCGCCGTCACGAAGGTCCCGCACGCGTCTTCGACGGCGAGGAGGCCGCGATGGCCGCGGTGCAGGCAGGCGTCGTCCAGCCTGGAGACGTCGTCGTCATCCGCCACGAGGGCCCGCGCGGAGGCCCGGGCATGCGCGAGATGCTCGCGGTGACCGCCGCGCTCGTCGGCCGGGGACTCGGCGAGAGCGTCGCCCTCGTCACCGATGGCCGATTCTCCGGCGCCACGCACGGACTGATGGTCGGCCACGTCGCTCCCGAAGCCGCCGCCGGCGGTCCCATCGCGAAGCTCCGCGACGGAGACCTCGTGGTGCTCGATGTCGACGCGAGGAGCCTCGACGTCCACGCCGACCTCGACGCGCGGCCGCAGCCGGCTGCTCGACCGCTCGGGCTGATGGGCGCGATGGCCAAGTACGCCCGCCTCGTCTCCTCCGCCTCGCACGGCGCCATCACCTTTCCCTAGTCGGAACGCGCACGTCTGCGCCGCTCCGCAACCTCACGCTCCTGGAGACTCTCATGACCACCACTGTTCTCGGCTACGGCAGCCAGGGCCGCGCGCATGCACTCAACCTCCGCGACTCGGGCGTGCGCGTACGTCTCGGGCTGCGCCACGGCCCGTCCTGGGATCGAGCCGTGGCCGACGGCTTTGCTCCCCTTCCTCCCACCGAAGCGGTACGCGGCGCCGACGTCGTCTCGGTCCTGGTGCCGGACATGGCCCAGCCTGCCGTGCTCGCCGACGTGCTTCCGCACCTCGAACCCGGCGCCCTGCTGCTCTTCGCGCACGGCTTCACCGTGCACTACCGCCGCGCGGCGCTGCGCGCCGACCTCGACGTCGCCCTGGTCGCACCCAAGGCGCCCGGAGCGCTCGTGCGTCGCGAGTTCGAGGCCGGACACGGCGTGCCTTGCCTGCTCGCCGTGCATCAAGACACCACCGGAAGCGCGCGGGCCCGTGCCCTGGCCTACGCCGACGGCCTCGGCGGGACGCGCGCCGGCGTGCTCGAGACGAGCTTTGCCGAAGAGACCGAGACCGACCTCTTCGGCGAACAGGCCGTGCTCTGTGGCGGGGTCACGGAGCTCGTGACCACGGGCTGGGAGGTCCTCGTCGAGGCGGGCTACAACCCCGAGCTCGCCTACTTCGAGTGCCTGCACGAGCTGAAGCTCATCGTCGACCTGCTCCACGAGGGCGGCCTCGCCCGGATGCACCGCTACGTCAGCGAGACCGCGAGCTTCGGGGACCTGACCCGAGGCCGGCGAGTGGTGGACGAGACCACCCGAGACCGCATGCGCGCGGTGCTCGACGACATCCGCTCCGGGCGCTTTGCCGAGGAGTGGGCCGAGGAGCACGCCGCCGGCCAGCCCTCGTACCGGTCGATGCTCCAGCGCGACCTCTCACACCCGATGGAAGCCGTCGGTGCCCGCCTCCGCGCGCGCATGCCGTGGCTGGAGGGGGCAGCGTGAACGCCGCGGAAGCTCTCGTCATGGCCCTGGTGAACGAAGGCGTGGACACCGTCTTCGGCTACCCGGGCGGCGCCATCCTCCCGTTCTACGACGCGCTGGTCGACGCACCCTTGCGCCACATCCTGCCTCGCCACGAGCAGGGCGCAGCCTTCGCCGCCGACGCCTACGCGCGCGTCACCGGCAACGTCGGCGTGTGCGTGGCGACGAGTGGCCCGGGCGCGACGAACCTGCTCACGGGCATTGCCAATGCCATGGCCGACTCGGTGCCGCTGGTCGCGCTCACCGGCCAGGTGCCGAGCAGCGTCCTCGGAACCGACGCCTTCCAGGAGGTCGACATCGTCGGCATGAGCATGCCGGTGGTGAAGCACAACGTGCTGGTACGCGACCCGAACGACGTGCCGCGCGCCATCCACGAAGCCTTCCACATCGCACGCTCCGGTCGCCCCGGTCCGGTGCTGGTCGACCTCCCCAAGGACGTGCTGCTCGCCGAGTGCACGGCCGTCGCCGAGCCCCTGGCCCCAGCGCCCGTGCCCGCCCCTTGCGCCGCGGCGCTCGACCGCGCTCTGGAGCTGCTCGGAGCCGCGGAGCGCCCGCTGATCTACGCGGGCGGCGGGGTACGCATCGCCGGCGCCAGTGCCGAGCTGCGCGCCTTCGTCGCGGCCAGCGGCATCCCCACCGTGTGCACCCTCCAGGCCCTCGGCAGCCTGCCTGCCGATCACCCGCTGTTTCTCGGCATGCTCGGCATGCACGGGCTCAAGGCCGCGAACTACGCGGTGCAGTCGTGCGACCTGCTGCTCGTCGTCGGCGCACGCTTCGACGACCGCGTGACCAGCAAGCTCGCCACCTTCGCGCCGGATGCGCGCGTCGTGCACCTCGACGTCGACCCCGCGGAGGTGGGTAAGCGCCGCGAACCGGACGTGAGCGTGCTCGGCGACCTGCGCGCCTCCCTCCGAGGTCTCACCGGCCCCAGTCTCGGCAGCGACGCCTGGCGGGTGCGCTGCGCCACCTGGCGGCGCGACCACGCGTGGCACTACGCGGAGGACGGCCTGGACGGCCCACGCTTCCTCCGCGCGCTGTCGGAGGCCGTGGGACCGGAGGCCCTCGTCGCCTGCGACGTCGGCCAGCACCAGATGTGGGTGGCACAGCACTGGCAGCTCTTCGACCCCCGCCATCACCTGACCTCGGGAGGCCTGGGCGCCATGGGCTACGGCCTTCCCGCCGCCATCGGCGCGCAGCTTGCCCGACCTGACGCCCGCGTCGTGTGCGTGTCCGGCGACGGCAGCATCCAGATGAACCTGCAGGAGCTGGCCACCCTCTCCCGCTACGGTCTGCCCATCGCCGTGGTGGTCCTCGACAACCAGTGCCTGGGCATGGTGCGCCAGTGGCAGGAGCTGTTCGCGGACCGCCGGTACAGCGAGATCGATCTCTCCGACAACCCCGACTTCGTGCGGGTCGCGGACGCGTTCGGGCTGGACACCGTGCGCGTCGATCAACTCGAGGACGTGCCCGAAGCGCTGTCCCGCGTCGCGGGAACCACCCGTCCACTGCTCGTCCACGTGCGCCTGCAGCGCGAGGCCAACGTGTGGCCCTTCGTGCCGCCGGGCGCGCCCAACCACCACATGATGGACCGCTCGGCCCCCCAGCCCGCGGTCCAGGAGAAGCCGTGATGCACCGCCTGACCATCGATCTCGCCGATCTCGAGGGCGCGCTGCTGCGCCTGCTCGGGACCACTGAACGCCGCGGCTGGCGTGCGGTGGCCGTCCACGCGCGGTCGCACGCCGACCGCCTCGCGGTGGACCTCACCGTCCGGGGAACGGGACGCATCGACCTGCTCACCCGCCAGCTCTCCCGCCTCCACGAGGTGGCCCACGTTCACGTCGCGCCCGAGCTGCGGGAGGTGTCCGCATGAGCGCCGAAGTCTCGTCGTTCTGGATGGACGGTGACCTGCGGGCCGCCTCGGACGCCGTCGCTCCGCTCCTCGCCCACGGCCTGCACTACGGCACCGGCGTGTTCGAGGGCATCCGGGTGTACGACACCGAGCGCGGTCCGGCCGTGTTCCGTCTCGACGCCCACATGCAGCGACTCGACCGCGGCGCCGCGGTGCTCGCGATGACCGTCGACAGCGCGGCGATGGCCGCCGCGATCGGCCCCCTGCTTCGCAAGAACCGCCTGACCGATGCGTACGTTCGACCGGTGGCGTTCTACAGCGGCGGCGGGCTCGGGCTCGACCTCGGCGCGCTCACCGCGACCCAGGCGGTCGCGGTGCTCCCGTGGACCAGCCACCTCGGTGATGCCGCCGCGGACCGGGGAGTCGCCGTGCGCGTGTCTCCGTATCGACGCATCTCCTCGCGGGCCCTCCCCCCGCTCAAGCTGACCGGCATGTATGCGAACGCGTGCGTGGCGAAGCTCGAGGCGGTGCGCGCGGGCTTCGAGGAGGCCCTGTTCGTCGATGCCGAGGGCTTCGTCGTCGAGGCGACCGGCGAGAACGTCTTCCTGGTGCGGAACGGCCAGGTGGTGGCCGTGGACCACGAGGACGCGCTGCCCGGCATCACCCGTGACACGGTCGCCGAGCTGGCCGGCGCCGAGCGCCGCAAGGTCCACCTCGACGAGCTGTATGACGCCGACGAGGTGTTCCTCACGGGGACGAGCGCGGAGGTCGCTCCGGTCACACGGCTCGATGGACGCGGACGACTCGGGGTCGGGCCGGTGACGCGTGAGCTGCGCCAGCTCTACCAGGACGTCGTGCACGGACGCTCGCCGGAGGCGGAGCCATGGCTCACGTACGTCTAGATCTGGGCTGCGCGTACCGCGCCGTTCGCCGACACCTGGCCCCGACGCCGCTGGTGCGCTCGTCGTGGGCGGGCGCGAGCCTGAAGCTCGAGTGCCTCCAGCAGACCGGCGCGTACAAGGTCCGGGGGGCGCTCGCGGCGCTGACCGCGCAGGTCGAGCGCGGCGATCATCGACCCGTGATCGCGGCGTCGGCTGGCAACCACGCTGCCGGCATGGCGTGGGCGGCGCGTGCGCTCGGACTCGACGCCACGGCCGTGGTCCCCGAAGACGCACCCGCCACGAAGGTCGCCCGTACCGAAGCGCTCGGCGCACGCGTGATCCGACACGGCGACAGCTTCGAGGCCGCCGCGGCGCACGCGCGGACACTCGCTGCGCAGCGAGGCTGGCGCCTGCTGCATCCCTTCGACGATCCCGACATCGTCGCCGGACAGTGCACCGTCGGTGTCGAGCTGTGGCCCCACGCTCCGGACGTCGTCGTCGTGCCGGTGGGCGGGGGCGGACTCGCCGCCGGCGTCGCCATCGCCTTCGCCGGTCGCGGTACGCGCGTGGTCGGGGTACGCGTCAGGCGCAGCGAGCGCATGACGTCGATCGCCGATGGTGTGCGGGTTCAGCACCTCGGAGACCTGAATGCCCGCCTGCTCCACAGGCATCTCGACGAGCTGATCACGGTGAGCGATGCCGAGGTGCGCAGCGCGATGCGACGCCTGTACGTCGAGGACGGGCTGATCACCGAGGGGGCCGGCGCGGTCGCCGTGGCCGGACTGGCCAGGGTCCACGGGTCGCGAAGGGTAGCCGTGGTGAGCGGTGGAAACATCGACCTGTCGCTGTTCCGAGCCGTCACGACCGCGCGAGCCGCGTGAGCGATCCCCGCTGGCACCCGCCCGCCCGGGGTCGCGACACCGAGTTGACACATGCCCAAAAACAGCCTTCGCGGCTACCATACGCAACCGTATGGATACGGTGGCGTATGTTTTTATTGATCGGTATTCAACTGGACTCTAGGCTCCCCTCGCCGTTCAACCGGTGAGGTCCCCATGCTCCGTTCGTCGCCGTCTGTCGTTCCCTTCTCGGGCTCGCTCGTCCACGCTTCTCTGGCCCTTGCGCTGCTCGGCGGCTGCTCGGACCAGGACCTGACCTCGCTCGGCCAGGTCAGCGGAGGGCCGCAGCCCGCGATCCTCGTCGAACCGCTGTCCATCGACTTCGGCTCGGTCGCCGACGGTCAGTCCGAGGTCCGCCAGTTCACCGTGACCAACGTGGGAGACGCGACGCTGGTCGTGGACAGCATCGACCTCGTCGGCAATGGCGGGTTCACCCTGCTGAGCGAGACGCTTGCCTTCGAGCTCGCACCCATCGACGACGACCCCGACGCCATCGCCGTGATCGATGTCGCGTACTCGCCGCTCGCCGACGCCGACGTCACCGCACAGGCCCTGGTCAACTCGAACGACGAGGTCGACGCCCAGGTGCCGGTCGCCCTCGCCGCGCACTCCTCGGCGCCCTTCCTCACCGTGAGCCCGGACCCCCACGACTTCGGCACGCAGTACGTCGGGCTCGAGTGCCTCGAGGACCAGGTGCTCACGCTGACCAACACCGGGCTCGAGGACCTCGTGATCAGCCGCATCGATCACGTCGATCCCTCCGGTCTGATCACACTCACCGACAGCCCGGTCCTCCCCCTGACGCTCGCGCCTGGCGCCCACACCACCGCCACGGTGACCTTCGACGCCGCCCACGCGGACAGTGCCCAGGCCACGCTCTCGGTGACCTCGAACGACCCGCGCGGCGTGGTTGAGGCGGTCCAGTACGCCGACACCGCCCACGCGTTGACCCAGACCGACCAGTTCGTGCAGCCCGACGAAGTCCCGGTCGACATCCTCTTCGCCATCGACCAGTCCTGCTCCATGGACGCGCGGCTCGCGAACCTCCAGGCGAACTTCTCGACCTTCATCGGCACCATCAACTCGGTGACCACGGACTGGCGTATCGGCGTGGCGACCCTCGACGGTGGCTGCTTCAACTCCGGCTTCATCGAGATCACCGACCCGGACCACGCCCAGCTGTTCCAGGACGCGGTGGTGCGTGGCAACGACCTCTCCGTGTCGAACGACGAGCGCCTGTTCACGATGGCGCGCGATGCGCTCGACGCCAGCTGCAACAGCGGCTTCATGCGCAACGGCGCCCTGCTCCACATCGTGTTCGTCTCCGACGAGTGGGAGCAGGGACCGATGTCCGCCCAGGACATGCTCGATCACGCCATCGCCGCCAAGGGCACCGCGAGCGCGGTGAAGATGTCCGGCATCGTGTGCCCCGACTCCGGCTGCCTCGACTCGAACGGCAACACCTACACCGACGGCACCGCCGGCGAGTACCTCGACGCGGTCGCCATCGGTCACGGCGTACGCCTCGACATCGAGGCGTCCGACTGGGGCCAGCAGGTCGAGGAGCTCGCGACGGCGAGCCTCGCCGGCATCGGACGCCACGAGCTCACGCAGATCGCCGACCCCACGCAGATCCAGGTCCTCGTGAACGGCGCTCCGTGGACCGGCTGGCACTACGACGCGGCCACCAACAGCATCGTCTTCGACGTCAGTCCCCCCGCGGGCTCGACGGTCGAGGTGACCTACGGCGTCGCCATTCAGTGCCAATAGGCGGCTTCCGCGGCGCACGCGCAAGCCCGCGACCCGCACGGCAGGCAGGACTACGGCCTTGTTGAGGCAGCCTCAACTGGGCCTGAGAACGTATCCATGGCATGCCCCCCAGGGCTGCCTATGATGAGGACACCAGCGGCGACGCAACGACGCGAAACCGCCGGCCAACCCCATCAACGGCTCCTTCGAGCCACCGCCTTGCCTGTGGAGGACCCATGTCCCGTATCGCCGTCGTGCAGTCTGTCTCCGTGTCCCCGTCCGCCGCCTGGAAGCTCGTCGGCGATCCGAGCGGCTTTGCCGCGTGGCATCCCGCCGTCACCGCGTCCCCCACCGAGGGCGACGCGCGGACGTGTCATCTGGCCGATGGCGCGCAGATCCGCGAGCGCATCCTCGCCCACGACGACGGCGCGATGCACTACACCTACGAGATCACCGACGGCCCGCTGCCGGTGGCGAACTACCGCTCGACCCTGGCCGTGGAGCCTTCCGCGGAGGGCTGCGTGCTCCGCTGGACCTCCGAGTTCGAGCCCCTCGGTCCCAGCGACGAGATCGAGGGCATGCTGCGCGGACTGTACGCCGCGGGACTCGAGGCAGCGCGCGCGCACCTCGAGGCCTGAGCGGTGTAGTCTGGGCGAGATGAGCGGCATTCAACTCTCCCAGATCAACCTCAACCTGCTCCTGGTGCTCGACGCCCTGCTGCAGACGCACAGCGTAGGCGAGGCCGCCCAGCAGCTCGCGGTCACGCCCTCGGCGGTCAGCCACAACCTGCGCACGCTGCGGGAGTTGCTCGACGACCCCCTGCTCGTGCGCGGGACCGGCGGGATGACGCCGACGCCGCGCGCCGACGCGTTGCGCGAGCCGCTGCGCCTGGCCCTTCGCGAGCTCGAGGATGCGCTGCAGGCCGAGTCCTTCGACCCCGCAACCGCCGAAGGTCTGTTCGTGCTCGCCATCCCCGACTTCCTGGGGCACCTCTTTGGCACCCGGATCTACGCCCGCCTCGAGGCCCTCGGCAGCCAGCTCATGCTCGACGTGCTGCCCAGCGCCCGCGCCGACAACGCGTGGCGACTCGAGACGGGCGCGCTGACCTGCGCGGTGGGGGGCGTCGTGCCCGACCGGCCCGGCGTCCGTCGCCTCGGTCTGTACCGGGAAGACCTCGTCGTCCTCGTCCGCGAGGCCCATCCCCTCGCCCGCAACCAGCCGACCGTGGCCGACTATGGCGCCTACCCCCACGCACTGGTCGGGCTCGAAGACACCTACGACCCCGCCGACACCTTCGTGGACCTCGCCCTGCGCGAGGTCGGGGCGAGCCGTCGCATCGCCGTGCGTCAGCGCTCGTTCTTCGGCACCCTCCACACCGTCCTGGCCACCGACCTCGTGACCATGCTCCCGCGCACGATGGCCGCGTGGGCCGTCCTCCACCACCCGGTGAGCGTGCTCGCATCGCCGTTTCGACCCGTCACGTACCGCGAAGATCTGCTGTGGCACCGGCGCTTCGACGCCGATCCCGCGCATCGCTGGTTCCGGGACGAGCTGGTGAGCGTGGCCCGCGCCGCCCGCGCCGAGCTGCTCGCCCACGCGGAGCCGCTACTCCCGCCGCCGACGGATGCGTCCGAGGCCGCCTCCGGATAGTCCGGCGCCATGCCGACCTTCTCCGACCTGCAGCTCATCCATCCCCTCCGCCAGGCCCTGGAGAACGAGGGTTACGCCGAGGCCACGCCGGTCCAGGCGAAGGCGATTCCCCACGTGCTCCGCGGTCGCGACCTGCTCGGCATCGCGCAGACGGGGACGGGCAAGACCGCGGCCTTCGCGCTGCCCATCCTCCACCGCCTCGGAAAGCAGAAGCTCCGCCGCAAGCGCCAGGTGCAGGCCCTGGTCCTCGCGCCGACCCGCGAGCTCGCGACGCAGATCGGCGCCAGCTTCGACCGCTACGGCGCCTTCCTGGATGTGAGCACCTACGTGCTGTACGGCGGCGTGCCGGTGAGCCCGCAGATCACCGCCCTGTCCCGCGGCGTCGACATCGTCGTCGCGACCCCCGGGCGCCTGCTCGACCTCGAGCGCAAGCACCACGTGTTCCTCGACCACGTGCAGTGGCTGGTGCTCGACGAGGCCGACCGCATGCTCGACATGGGCTTCATCGGCGACATCCGACGGGTGCTGCGCAAGGTGCCCCGCGAGCGCCAGACCCTGATGTTCTCGGCGACGATGGCCAAGGAGATCGAGCACCTCGCGAAGGAGATCCTCGATGACCCGGCGCTGGTCGAGGTCGCGCCGCCGGCGAGCACCGCCGAGGTCGTCGAGCAGAAGGTGATGTTCCTGCGTCGCCTGAACAAGATCCACCTGCTCCTGCAGCTGATTGCCGATCCAGCGATGGCGCGGGGCCTGGTGTTCACGCGCACCAAGCGAGGTGCAGACCGACTGCACACGTTGCTCGCCCGCGAGGGGGTACGCGCGGAGGTGATCCACGGCGACTACTCGCAAGCCGCGCGAAACCAGGCCCTCGAGCGCTTCCGCGACGGAGAGAGTCCGCTGCTCATCGCCACGGATGTCGCCTCCCGCGGCCTCGACATCGACGGCGTCACCCACGTGTTCAACTTCGATCTGCCCCTCGAGGCCGCCGCCTACGTGCATCGCATCGGCCGAACGGGCCGGGCAGGCCAGGCGGGGGTCGCCATCTCGCTGTGCGACGAGACCGAGGGCGGGTTGCTGCGCGACATCGAGCGCCTGATCGGCACGCCGCTCGCGCCCGACCTGAGCCACAGGTGGCACGACCACGAGGTGCTCCCCGACCGCGATGCCTCGGGGCCGGTGCGGCACGGCGGACGCACGAAGAACCGCGGCAAGAAGCGACGCCGCTAGCGCGTCACCACAGCCGGCCGGGCCAGCGCTGCACCGCGACCACCGCCCCCGTCGCGACCACGAGCACGGTGGCGCCGATCACCGCGGCGACGACGCCCGTCCCGATGCCTTGCTCCGTCGCATCCCCGGACCGAAGCGCGAACGGCGTCGCGTCGAGCACGCAGGTCTCGTCCCAGCGCTGCACACCCACCGTGAACCGAGGCCCGAGGCCCTCGGGCACGCGCACGGCATCGAAGCCCTCCACCCGCACGGGTGGGTCGAAGGTCAGGGTGGTGGCGAGAGCCGGCAGTCCGGTCTGATCGCGACGTCGGAACCACAGCTGCAGGTTGCTCGGGATCGGCGCCTCCACGAACAGCAGCCCCTCGGCGGGCATCTCAGTGTCGTCGGCGAGCAGGCGTCGACCGTACGGAGGGCCCACGTGGGCGAGCGCGACCTCGCCGCACAGCGCGCGATCGGGCTGTTCGGCAATGGGCTGTGCCCCCGCGGAAAGCGCGAGGAGGAGCAGGACGGCCACGGCGACCTCCGGGCACAGGCTACCGCGAAGGTTCCTGTGCAACGCCAGTCCTCTCGCCTCGGGTAGGCTCGACGCGAGGCGCGAGCCCGTCTCTTCCTCGCCCGTCGGCCCGTCCGATCACCTGCGTCCCAGTGGAGGCGCCGTGGAACACGACATCCCCGGCATGCTCCTCACCGCGGTGGTGCTGCTGTCGCTGCTCGCACTCGGCGAGGTCGGCCGCGCGCGCGGTGCCGGCAACGAGGCGACGCGCAAGTTCAGCCACATCGCGTGCGGCGCGTGGATCCTGGGCTTCCCGTGGCTGTTCACGAGCGTGCACTCCGTCGGCCTGCTCGGCGCGATGTTCGCGGTGCTCCTGCTCGTCACCCGTCACTTCGGCTGGCTGCAGTCCATCCACGCGGTCGACCGCTCCGGGCACGGCGCCGCCTGGTACCCGGCCGGCGTGTACTTCGCGGGGCTGCTCACCTGGCGGGAACCGGGGCTGTTCGTCGCCACGGTGCTTCTCCTCGCGCTCTCGGACGGGCTCGCGGCACTGGTGGGCCGGCGCTTCGGCCGCCGCAGCTACCCGGTGCACGGCAGCACCCGTACCATCGAGGGCAGCGCCACCGCCTTCGTCGTGTCGTGGCTCGCCGTCGTCGGCTGCCTGGTCGGCTTCGGGCTCGCGCCACCGCTCGCCGCCTGCGTGATCGGGCTGGTCGCGGGCGCACTCGTCACTGCTGTCGAGGGCATGTCGCCGTGGGGGACCGACAACGTGCTCGTGCCCGTGGTCGCGGGCGCCTACCTGGCGGCCACCGCCGACCTGGACATGCCGGCACTGATGGCTCACCTCGCGGCAGCGGGGCTTAGCGCCACGATCGTCGGCATCAGCGTGTGGCGCGCGCACCTCACCGCCACCGGTGCGTTCGCGGCATGGCTCATGGGCTTCGTGGTCCTCGCGTGCGGGGGCGGGGGCTGGTTCGGCGCGCTGCTGCTCGTCTTCGTCGCCGTGAACCTCGCCTCGCGCGTCGCTCACGGACACAAGCCGCTGCAGGGCAAGGGCGCTCGCCGCGACCACCTGCAGATCTTCGCGAACGTCGGCCTCGGAGGGGTCGCCGCGCTGGTGTTCGGGCTCACCGGCAGTCCTGCGGCACTGTGGGCCTACGCCGGTGCCCTCGGCGCCGCGGCCGCCGACACCCTGGCCTCGGAGCTGGGCGTGCTCTCGCCCGAGACCCCGCGCCGCATCACCTCGCTCCAGCCGGTGGCCCCCGGAACCAGCGGTGGCGTGACCGTCGCTGGCTACGGTGCGGCCCTGCTCGGCGGCGTGCTGCCCACCGCGGGCTACCTCGCCGCAACCGGGTCCTTCGCACCCGCCCTCGTGCTCGCGGGCGGCATCGGCGGGATGGCCGGCTCGACCGCGGACAGCGTCATCGGCGACCTGTGGCAGGCTCGCTACCGATGCACGGCCTGCGAGGCGGACACCGAAGACCACGTGCACTGCGGCGTCATCGGCCACCACACCCACGGGCCCCGATGGATGACGAATGACGCGGTGAACCTGCTCGGGTCGCTCACCGGCGCGATCACCGGACTCGCGCTGTACGGGTGGATGGGATGATTCGACCGGTGACACCGAGCGAGAACGCGCTCGTCGCCGATGCGGTGTTCGTGAACCCGCACTGCAATGCCGGCGCCGGAGCCACGCGCTGGCGCTCCTTCCTCACCTCCGAGCCCGCGCGGCAGGCGGGGCTCGCACACTGCGCGACCCTCGCACATCCCGAGCGCCTCGACGGCGAGGTCCTCGAGCCCGTCGTCCACGCGTGGGTGGTGAACCGCCTGCTCGCCGGGGCGCGGCGCTTCGTGGCGGCGGGCGGCGACGGCACCGTCCACACCCTGCTCAATGCCCTGCGCGTCGCGCTTCCCACCACCGGCGTGCGCCTCGAGGACCTCACCCTCGGCGCCGTGGGGCTCGGCTCCTCCAACGACCTCCACAAGCCTCTGCGTGCGGAAGGGGTGCCCCACCGGCTCGACTTCGCGGCCGCCCGGCCCATGGATGTCGGCGAGCTGCACCTCGACGACGCCCCACCCGTGTGGTTCCTGGCCGCGGCAAGCCTCGGGCTCACCGCCGACGGCAACGAGCGCGTGCACCGCTCGCGAGGCCTGCTTCGCACGCTGAAGCGACGCTGGGTCGACGCCGCGTTCGTCGTCGCTGGCCTGCGCGTGCTCGCTCACTTCGACCCGCTGCGGGGCGAGGTCCTCGCCGATGGCGAGCCCTTCGCACGAGGGCGCATGGCGAGCCTCGCGGTGGTCAAGACGCCCTGGCTCGGCGGCGACATGCGCTTCGACCTTGCCACCCTCCCCGACGACGGCCACTTCGGGCTCCACCTGTGTGGCGACGTCGGCCGTCGCGAGGTGCTGGTCGCACTTGCCGCGCTGCACGGCGGACAGTTCTCGGAGTGTTCGGGCACCGCGAGTCAGCCCGCGAACCTCGTCGACATTCGCCTCGACCGAGCCCGGACCGTCGAGGTCGACGGGGAGTCGCGCACCGCCCGCCACGTCGTCGCCCGCGTGCTCCCCAAGGCGGTGAGGATGTGTCCATGAACCCGACCTCCGAGCTCGTGTGTCTGCTCGGCCGCGCGCAGGTCGCGGCCATCGAGGCCCGGGTGCGCGCGCTGTGGCCCGCCGGGGACCTGGCCCAACTCGACGCGCTGGCCGACCTCAACCGCACGATTCCCCTCGCCCTGAAGCACCTTCGCGCCCTCGGACTCGACGAGCAGCTTCCCGCCGAGGTCCTCGCGCGCTGGCAGGCCGAAGAGGCCCACATCGCCGAGGTCAACCTCGCCCGACGCACGTGGACCGAGCGCTTCCTCGAACGCTGCCGCGAGCGCAGCATCGACGTCATCCTCCTCAAGGGCATCGGCTTCGCCGAGACGCTGTACGCCGAGCCCACGTACAAGCGCATGAACGACAGCGACATCCTGGTGCGCCCCGAGGACGTGGACGGCTTCAAGGCCGTGCTCGCCGAGCTCGGCTTCGTGTGCGTGACCGACCTGTTCGGCGTGTCCATCTTCCCCGAGAGCTCGCACCACTGCCCGCCATACCTGTCACCCGACCGTGCATGCGTGGTGGGCACGCACTGGGGCCTCGTGTCACCGAAGAGCCCGTTCCAGCCCGACCTCGACGCGATCTGGCGCGACGCGGTCGAGGTCGACTTCGCGACGACCCGCGCCTGGCGCATGTCGTGGGAGGACAACCTCCTGCACCTCGCGATTCACCTGCCCTACTTCAAGACCGGCGTGCGCGAGCTCGCCGACGTGTACAACCTCGTGCTCGGCCCGGGCGTCGACTGGGAGCGCTTCGAGGCCCGCGTGCGGACCGCGGGCGCCGAGGATGCGGTGTACCGGGTGCTGTCGCTCGCCGACGCCATGCAGCCGATCGGCATTCCCGAAGACCTGCGCACGCGCTGGCGAAGGGCATCCACGGCGTTCACGCGCAAGGACGTGGACACCCGCCTCGCCGACGTCGACCGCCTCGTGCGCTCCCGGTCCGTGCACCTCGCAGACATCGAGCGCGAGCAGGTGATCTTCCTGCTCTCCGGCGACTTCGGGGAGCGCTCCGAGGCGTGGCTTGGCATCTGGCGGCGCTGGCTTCGCCCCGACGCGGACGAGCGCGAGCGCCTCATCGGCCGTGCCCCCCGGACCGGAAGACTCGGGCGCATGGCCGACCGCGTCTCCGCCTCGCGCCGCATCTGGCACGGTCTCGCCCTCGACCACGGCCATGGCACCCTGGTCGCCATCCTCGTCGCAGCCTTCGGCGTGCTCGGCGTCTCCGGGGTCCAGCACGCCCTCGGTCTCGGCGGCGAGCGACTGCAGGACCACCCGGCCGCCGAGCTGCTGCGGATCCTCGAATGACCCGACTGATCGCCCTCACCGGCCCCGACGGCACCGGAAAGTCGACCCTCGCGAACGCGGTGGTCGAGGCCCTCGACGCCCGAAACACCTCCGCCCGTGTGGTGCAGATCTGGGACGCCCTCGGGGACCTGCTGCGCCGCGGTGAAGCGCAGACCTACCTGCGGGAGCTCGACCACCTCGGACGCGGCACCTTGCTCCTCCACGGGCTGGCACGCTCGCTCCAGCTCGGCATGGCCTCCGGCGCGGAGGTCGTGGTGCTCGACGGCTACTGGTACAAGTACGCGGTGTCCGAGCGCGCACACGGCGGTCCGGCCGCGCTGTTCGACGCGTGCCCCACGCTGTTTCCGGTGCCCGAGCACACCTTCGTGCTCCGCGTGCCCGACGAGGTCGCGCGCACCCGCAAGACCGAGAGCACTGCCTACGAGCGCGGGCACTCCGAGGCCGAGGCCGCGTTCGCGCGATTCCAGGCGAAGATGACGCCGCTATGGGCCGAGATCGAGCGGGCTCACGGCCCGTGGACCGCACTCGACGGCACCGCGCCCCCCGAGGACAACGCCGCCCGCATCGTCGAGCGGCTGACGGGACGTGGCTAGCGACGACAGGCCGCGAGTCCCGCGAGCAGCGCCTCCGCCGAGCGCGCCTCGGCGAGTGACGCGACCGAGGCTTCGTCGACGACCCACAGCGCCTCCCCGTGAACCAGCCGGTGCGGCCCCTCCACCGCCCGACCGAGGCGCGCGAACCCGGCGGTTTCGAGCGCAGCGCCGTGCGCGGGTGCCGCGGTGAACACGAGCCCGTAGTCGCCGACCACGCCGGCGGCGAAGCCAGCGAGCGGAAGTCCGGTGACGGCGCAGACCTCGCGGACCGCGTCGACGAAGGGCACGCGTTCGAGGTCGACCTCGAAGCCCACGCCATCGGCGAGGTTGTGCAGTGCTCCGAGCAGGCCGTCGCTGGAGTCCGTGCACGCGCGGACGCGGGGCACGTGCGCAAGCCACCGGTCGAAGTCCACACGCGGACGATAGGCGGCTTCGTGCTCGGGCAGGTGGGTCAGTGCGAGCAGGTTGCCGGCGCCGAAGGCCCCCGCTGCGAACAGCACATCTCCAGGGCGGGTGCCGCGCCGAGTGAGCGGATGCGCGACCGTGCCCACGCCGACGGTGGTCACGCTGAGCTGGCTGTCGAACTGCAGATCCCCACCGAGCAGCCCCACGCCGTGGGCAGCCAGCGCATCCGCGAGTCCCGCGTCGAGGCGGCTGCTGTCCTCTTCCGGGAGCGACAGCGAGCACAGCAGGCCCTCCGGCCGCGCCCCGACCGCCGCGAGGTCCGAGAGGCTGGCGACCGCCGCGAGCCAGCCCACGCTGTACAGGTCGGCCACCAGGCCCTCGCGGAGCTCGTCCCCGAGCGTGTCGACGGTGAGCGCCAGGAGTTGTTCGCCGAGCTGCAGGAGCTCGCAGTCCGACTCGAACGGGGCATTGCGCTGGGTCCTGGGCCCGGCCCCCACCCGGGCCCGGAGCGCGGCAATCCGCGCGAACTCGCGACTCATCCCGCCGACTCCACCGACAGTGACCACTGGGCCGCCATCGCGCCCGCACGTCTGGCGGAACGCTCGGCGGCGGCATGCAGCGCCGTGGCGGAGAGTTCGGGCTGCGGGAGTCGACGCAGCAGCGCTTCCACGCCTCGAAGCGCGAGCGGATGACGACGCTGTTCCACCGTGACCATGCTGGGATCCTTCCTGCAGACTAGTCGCAGCTTCCCGGCATGCGGTCGATCCACTCGGCGATCACGTCGACGCCTGCGGTGTGCGCGACACTGCGGCCGATGTCCGGCATCATCGCGCCCGTCTCCTCGGTCTGCATGCGGAACCACAGGATGCTCTGGGTGTGGTCACCGGGCACGATGTCGAAGGTCAGGCCGCCCGTCCCGGCCCCCGCGCTTCCCGGCCGCTTGCACACGCCAAGGGCGAAGGGATCGGTCTCGCCGCGGTGCAGGAACAGCTGACTGCTCACGCCCTCGGTGCCGTTGGGGTTGTGGCAGTGGGCGCAGTTGATGTCGAGGTAGTCGCGGGCGAGCGCGTCGAGGCTGACGTCGTCGAGCGTCGTCGGGTCCACCGCCTCGTCCCACACGCTGGCGGCCTCGGGATTCGCGGGCAGCCCGGTGATCAGCCCCTGCGCTTCGAAGTCCGCGAGCTGGGCGTCGCGATGCAGGTGCCGGACCTTCGGCCCGATGGGCGTCATGTAGCGGTCTTCGCCATCCTTGAGCTCGTGGCAGTCCACGCACTGGTTTCGCTGCGGCACGAGGTAGTGGATCGTCTGTGGCTGGCCGTCGAGCCCGGTGACCTCGAGGGTCATCGCCGCCCCGGACGGGGCGAGCTCGGCGGTCGAGCCGTCCTCGGACCACAGCCACGGCTCGGTGTCCCAGCCATCCGCGTCCCGCGTGAGCACGCGGGTCTCGAGGATGCGCAGGTCCTGGCCCGGCGCCCTCAGGTCCGCCGGCATGAGGAAGGTCTTGAAGATGCGCGTGCCGACCGGAAAGTCGAGCACCGCATCGCCCTCGACGTAGGCCGCCGCCTCGCCCTCGGGCAGGCGAATCGCCCGCCGCTTGGCCGCGTAGTCGCTGAACAGCGGCGTCGCGAGCTCGTAGGTGACGATGTCGTCGACGTAGCTCAGCTCCTGGCCGTCCCACCCGAGCACGCCGTAGTCCGCCAGCGTCGGCGTCTCTTCCGGGGTCTCGCCGGGGCCGCACGCGACCAGGGCGACGAGGAGGAGTGCGCGCCTCACTCCTCGACCTCGACGTCCGGGGCAATCGGCGTCTGGCCCGTGCAGTTGAAGGGCGCGAAGGGCGCATCCGGACGGAAGACCTCGTCGAGGCTCGGGATGGTCATCGCCGCGAGGACCTCGAGGTTGAGGCTCGCGAAGCTGCCCACGTCCGCCCCCACGCAGATGTGGTTGTCGTTGGTGTTCGCCGAGGCATCGGTCGGTGAGTGGCCGCTCTCGCCGATGGCGTCGTAGATCACCGTGTCCACGGTCTCCTGCCCGTAGAGGATGCCCATGAGGAAGCCGAGCTCGCGCTCTTCGAGGCTCGACATGTCGGGGTCGGTCCCGCTGCCGGAGTGTGTGTTGCCGTACACCCACACATCCGAGGTCCGGTAGTTGAACACGCCGCCGGTGCCGGTCTCGAGGTCGAGGCCGTCGATGTCGCCGACCAGCTCGGCATCGGTGGTGAACCACTGCTGCTCGTCGCTCTCGATCACCAGCCCCGAGATGATGGCGATGTCGACGCTGTCGTTCTCTTCGTAGGTATTGCCGGTGATCACCACCCGGCGGCTGGCCATCGCGAAGGTGCCGGTGCCGGCGGGGATCTGTGCGACCACGCCGCCCGGTGCGAAGTTCGCGCGGTTGTTGTCTCGAATCACGTTGTCGTGGATGTGGATGTCGCGGCCGACCACCGGGTTGCCCGGAAGGTCGAAGACCACGAGCCCTCCGGTGTTGTCCTCGACCTGGTTCTCGTACACCTCGGCGAACTGCGTGTTCTCGATCTCGAGCCCGGCGACGTTCTTCTCGGCGCGATTGCGGCGCACCACCGCGTGCTGGCACTGGCCCACGTAGATGCCCGCATCCGAGGCGTTCGAGGCGACCGAGTCCTCCATGAGCACGTGCTGGACCTTCACCGGGTAGATGCCGTAGGCGCCGTTCTCCGGGTTGTCCTCTTCACTCCACGTGACCTCGATGCCGCGAATCACGATGCCATCGCTGTCCTCGATACGCAGGCCGTCCTTGGGGGCGTCGAGGATGGTCAGCCCCTCGATGTGGAAGTCGTCGGCGATGACGTCCACCCCGTTGGTCTGGTTCTCGTTGATGCCGAAGTCGAGCACGGTCACGCCCATGCCCTGCCCGATGAGCGTCACCCCGTTCGCGTTGCGGAAGGTCACGGCGTTGTCGAGCTCCCACGTGCCCTCGGCGAGCACGATGGCGCTGTCGTCGTCGAGGGTGTTCGCCGCGTCCTGCAGCCCGGCGACGTCGCCGTCCTCGATCTCCACGCAGGTCGCGCGGTCCACCTTCTTGCAGGTGATGGTGGACGAGCAGCCGGCACACAGGGCCAACACAGGGAGCAGAGAGCGCATGCGGCCTCCGAACGAGGGGTACGCCGCATCATACCGGCGATGGGGTCTCAGCGGGTCCCCGATGCCGTCGCGGTTGGACCACGCTCCCGAAGGGGCAGCGAGCCCGGGTGTGCGGGCCCAGTGGGGTGCTTACTTCGCCGTGGCGGTGCTCACGGCCTTGATCTTGGTGTCGGTCCTCGTTTCCTGTCCCTGCGCGGACACGACCATCCCCATGGCCGAGTTCATGGTCGTCATGCTCTGCCGCGGGGTCACCTTCGTGAGGTCGAGCACCACGGTGCCCGTACCGGACGCGGCGAAGTGCTCGAGCGAGGCCGTCGTGCCGGGCGGCAGGTCCGACACCGCGAACTCCTTGGACATCGGCACCTGCTCGACCGCGACCGACAGGGTGACGACCGAGCCTTGCCAGCGGTCGACGGTGTAGGTCGTCGTCTGCTTGAGCTGCAGACCATTGGCCTCCAACGTGTGCTCGAGTGTCCACATCGCACCCACACCGACCGGATCTGCTGGGAAGATGGCGTTGCTTTAGGTGGGGTTGTTCGCGACGCTCGCCTTCATCTAGGGGCTCGCGGCCTCCGACAGCTCGAGCACCTCACCGAGGGACTCACCGCGCGGCGACATCGTGCCGCGGCCCTTGCTGCCAGCCACCCCCGCCAGGCTCTGTGCGGCGGCCGCGGCGACGTCGGGCAGCGTACCTGGGGCCGCCTCGATGCGCGGCTCCCGGATGACGTAGGAATACCGGATGACACCGTCGCCATCGATCGCATCGACGTGCACATCCATGGGAAGCACCGAGGTCGGGATGGGCATGTTCGGCATGCTCATGCCCCCCAAACTCATCGACATCTCCACGTCGGTTCGCAGCTCCAGCGTCTCGTCCGCGCCGACGACGGGTGTGTAGCGAAGCACCTCCTTCTTGCCCTTGCCGGCCTTCACCAGCTCGAACTTCGTCCCGTCGGCGAGAGTCTCGACCGTGCCGGCGGTCGCGGTGAGCGGCAGGACGAGAAGAGCGAGGCCGGTGAGGCCCTGCGCGATCATCGAGGTCATGGATGCTCCGGGGTGGCGTCGGTCCGCGTGCGGTCGTCCGCCGGCGGACCCATTGCCCGGGTCGAAGGATACCCGTTCACGCCCTACCGGTTGCCCGACGCCACCACGAACAGGTCCACCGGGAGCCCCAGCGACGGAAATGCCGTGAAGTCGAAGGGCATCTCTTCGGCGGTGCTCCACCAGCTGTGGTCGCCGCCGTTCTCGCAGGCCTGGAAGCACAGCGTCTCGCCGGTGAAGGTGCCATCCTGGTTCTCGGTCCACGTCGCGTTGTTGTGCACCGCCACGAACAACGCCTCGCCGGGTCCGATGGTGAGCCCCTCGTCGCGGATGTCGATCTGAACGACCGACCAGCCCACCTCCTCCTCGACCGGGGTTGGGCTGACGTCGCGCAGGATCACGTCCTGTGGCTGCTCCACCGGGCGTCCCCGGTCTTGCACCCAGATCGCGACCTGGTGCGGGCGCTCCACCCCACAGGTGAACGTCGCGTTCTCGATGGTCTGCGCGATGTCCTTGCTCACGCTGTAGGTGATGGTGTCGATATCGCCGGCGAGCGTCTGTGCGTCGTACGGGAGGCCCGTCGCCAGCCAGTGCAGCTCCTCGCCGGGCTCGCCGAGGACGACGGAGTCCACGTTGCCGGGGCAGGTATGCGCCAGATCGAAGGGCCCCGACTCATCGCGGGGAGTGTCGTCGATGTTCGGCCCGTCCTGCTCGGGATCGGTGCTGCACGCGACGAGGACGAAGAGAGGAAGAGCGAAGCGCATGGAAACTCCAATCGACCCACACTCCGGTTCCGGTCGCCTGATGACCGGCTTCGGTGTGGTGTCGTCATTGGAGCGCATCGCCGGAGCAACCCCCATCACAGCGCATCACACGCGATGACGGGGGGCGGTCGCGCCTAGGGAACCGGCATCACCAGTGCATCCGAGGCGTCGTTGGTGTCCGAGGTCACGAGGTTGGTGCTTCCGGTCTGGAAGGCCAGGTGGCGCCCGTCTCCGGAGATCTTCACCGAGTACCCGGAGCCGTCGACGCTGTCGTCGGTGATCGCCGTGGTCGTGCCCGCGGTCACGTCGCGCAGGTACACGTTGTCCTTCCAGGTGCTCACGCTCGTCGACAGCGACGTGCCGCCCGAGCGGAACACGATCAAGCTGCCGTCCGGCGTGATGTCGGACTCGAACACGTGGTCGTTGCCCGGCGTGCCGTCGGTGGCCAGCGACTCGCGGGTGATGTCGCCCGTCGCGAAGTCGTAGAGGAAGAGGTCGTTCACGCCGTTGGTGTCGTCGGCGACGAGGTTGGTCGCCTGGCTGTAGAACACCACGTCGCCCTCGTCGGAGACGGCACCGACGTAGGACGAGCCGTTGGCCTCGGCGCCGCTGGGGTCGAGCGAGACCTGGGTCGTCGACGCGTCCTGGGAGTCGTACACGAACAGCTGCACGGGTGCGGAAGGAACGATGGCGCGGGCCCCGCTGAAGCCGCCGATCTGGTAGGCGACGAAGCGGCCGTTCGCCGAGATCACCGGCGCCACACCGCCCCCCGCCGAGATGAGCGCGGTGGTGCCCTGGTCCATGTCGCGCAGGTACACGTGGAACGAACCCGCGGAGTCCACCGGCAGGATGGTCGAGGTCGCCGAGAATGCGATGTAGCGGCCATCGTCACTGATCGACGGGGGCTCCGGGGCGGTGCCGTCGTTCTGGGTGCCGGCGTCGGTCACGCTCACCAGCTCGAGGCTGTCGTCCTCGGCGTCGTGGCGGAACACGTCGTAGCCGGTGCCATTGGCATCGGTCCCGAGGAGGTTGGTCGCCGCCGAGTTGAACACCGTGAAGCGACCATCGCCCGACACGGAAGGCCAGGTGGAGCGGCCGTTGGCGGTACCGTCACCACTCACCCGCGTCGTCTCGCCCGTCTCGAGGTCGTGGCGGTACACGTCGATCTGCGCGTTGGTGTCGCCGGCGACGTGGTTGGTCGCGGTGGTCTCGAACACGACCACGCGCCCGTCGCGCGACAGGTCGATCTGCGAGACGTGCCCGTCGCCCTGCGTGCCGTCGCTCGAGACGCTGGCGAGCACCGCACCGTCGAGCAAGCAAGCCGAAGAGGGCTGCCAGGCGCCGGTGACGCAGTCGCGGTCCCAGGTTCCCAGGCCCTCCCAGCAGGCGTCGGTGTCCGCGTCGTCGTCGGCGCACTCGTCGGGATCGACGCAGGTGTCGCTGTCGACCCACAGGCCGTCGCTGCACGTCTCGTCGAGCAGCCCGCGCCCGTTGAGCCCGCACGCGGTGAGACCCGCCTGGCTGTCGCCGGCGGCGCACTCGGCGACGAATCCGGAGTCGTCCTCCGGCTCTTCGCCGCCTCCGGAGCAGGCGATGAGCGCGAGGATGGCAAGGGTCGAGACGAGTCGCATGGGAACCTCCGAGGTTTCCCAGTGAAGCCCACGAGGCGCCTACACACACCTCACGCGGATCCCACGCCGAACCTCCCCCGTCGCCGACACCCTCGCGAGCGCCCGACATCCGGGGTTCCGTGGCTATTCCGCGCGCGCTTCCAGGACCGCCAGGGCACCCTTGCGTTGCTTGCCCTCGGACTCCGCCGCGATCAGCGCATCGAGCGCTTCGTCGTACGCCCCATCGGCGAGCGCCTGCTCGAGGTCGGGAATCGGCCGGTCGAGGACCGACACGAGCGCCACGTATGCCCTGCGTGCCTCGATGGCGGCCCTGGCCGTCTTGCGGTCCTTGTCGGCCTGCTCGCGGCGCAGCACGGAGTCGAGCGCATGGTCGTAGTTCCCGCCGGCGAGCGCCTGCTCGACCTCGTCGACGGTCCCATCGAGCAGCGTGTCGATGTCGAGCCACTGCTCGGGTGGCGGTGTCGCGTCCCCACGCCCCTGGGGAACGCGGGGCTTGCGCGCTGGAGCCCCACCCTCGGCCTCGGCGGCGGACCCTCCACGCAGCATGCGCTTGAGCTCGTCGGGCGAGCGACCCTGCTCCAGCTGGTAGCGCACCCACGCCGCGACGGTCCACGCCGCCTGCTCGGACGCGAAGTCGTGCACGACCTCCTCGTCGATGACGAGGGCGACCTGCGCCTCCTCTTCGCGAAAACTCACTTCACTCACAATCTCGGACAACGAAGCCTCCATGCCTGAGGGCTATCGGCGTTGTCCCTGCGCGTTCACTTACGGCCGGTGAACCGTGCTCCGACGAGGGCTAGCGCCATCCCCGGCGGGCGGCCTCTTCCTCGAGCTCGGCGCGGTGGTCGGGGTGCGCGATGCTCGTGAGCAAGCGTGCCCGCTCGCGGATCGAGCGTCCGAAGAGGTTCACGGCGCCATACTCGGTCACCACCCAGTGCACGTCGGCACGTGAGGTGACCACGCCGGCTCCCGGCGCGAGCACGGGCACGATGCGGCTCACCGAGCCGCCCTTGGCGGTGCTCGGGAACGCGACGATGGGAACGCCACCCTCGGACCACGCGGCACCACGCAGGAAGTCGACCTGGCCGCCGAAGCCCGAGTACACCCGCCGTCCGATGCTGTCCGACACGACCTGACCGGTGAGGTCGCAGCACAGCGCGCTGTTGATCGCGACCATCTTGTCGTTCTTGGCGATGATCTTCGGGTGGTTGACGTGCTCGACCGGGTGGGCCTCGATGAGCGGGTTGTCGTCGATGAAGTCGTACAGCGCCCGCGTGCCCATCGCGAAGGTGACGATGGCCTTGCCGGGGTGAAGCGTCTTGCGGCGACCCGTGATCACCCCCGCGTCGATGGCCTGGATCAGGCCGTCCATGACCATCTCGGTGTGCAGGCCGAGCTCGTGCCGCCCCTGCAGCAGCGCGAGCACCGCGTTCGGGATGCCGCCGATGCCGAGCTGCAAGGTGGCGCCGTCCGAGATCAGCGGGGTGATGTGCCCGGCGATGGCACACTCGGTCTCGGTCGGCGCGCTCGGCGCGACCTCGGGCAGGGCCTCGGTGTGGTTCACGATCAGGTCGACGTCGTCGACGTGGATGAATGCATCGCCGTGCACCCGCGGCATCGCCTCGTTCACCTGCACGATGACCTGCTTGGCGTGGCGAATCGCGGCGCGGCTCGCGAGCACCTCGACGCCGAGGCTCATCCACCCGTGCGCGTCCGGCGGGGAGGCGCTGATCAGCGCGGCATCCGGCGGCGGGCCCTTGGCGATGACGTCAGGGATCTGGTGCAGGTGCACGGGCACGTAGTCCGCGCGACCATCGTTCACCGCGGCGCGGTCGCCCGGACCGACGAACCACGCGCGGTGGCGCAGGTGGTCGTTGGGGTCGAGGGTGCCGAGCTCGTCGAGGAGGAGCACGTGTCCGAGACCGATGCCCTCGGTGAGGTCTCGCCGCTCGCCGAGCGCGCGTACGAGCGCCTTGGGCGTCGCGGCGTTGCCGGCGATGTACACGAAGCCGCCGTCCGGAATGCGGGCCACCGCGTCGTGGGCACTGCAGATCTCGGGCATCCAGCCTCCCCTGTGGTGAGGCTAATGCAGCGCCACGCGCCGCGCGTCCACCCCGGGATCACGGCCAGCTCGGGTCCGCCGGGCGCTCGGAGAGCACGCGCTCGGCGACGTCCCCGGGCAGGTGTCCCTGCGAAGCCAGCCACGACAGCGTGTCGAGCACGGTGCTCCGCGCATCCCGGGCCTGCCAGCCGAGCTCGTTCTTCGCGCGCGAGCTGTCGTACCACAGCGCCTTTCCGTACACGTCGGCCACCTGGGGCCCGGTAATGCCGGCATCGTCGACCGAGCCGTTGCGAGCCTTGCGCACCTCGTTCCAGGCGATGAGGCGCATCAGCCACCGCGGCGGGACCATCGCCCGCACCTTGCGACCGGTGAGCTCGCTCATCAGCTCGGCGACCTGCTGGTTGGTGAGGTTGTCGCCGGTGAGCAGGTAGCGCTCGCCCGCCTCGCCGTTGGCCGCCGCGAGCAGGTGCCCACGCGCGATGTCCTCGATGTGGGTCACGCAGAGGTCGAGCGGCGCCGGATCGCCCGTGCACAGGTTCACCACGGAGCGCGTCGCCGGGGTGAGGCCGACGTCCCAGGGCCCGAGGTTGCCGCCCGGACACACGACGACCAGCTCCAGACCGAGCTCCTCGGCGAGGGCGAGCGCGACCCGCTCCTGGTCGCACTTCGCGCGGATGTAGGCGCTCTGGGGGTCCTGCATGTGGTGGCTCTCGTCGAGCACCGCCCGGTCCTCGCCATAGCCGACGGTGGCGATGCTGCTCGTGAGCACCACCCGCTTCACACCGGCCACGCTCGCCGCGCGGAGCACATTCTCGGTGCCCTTCACCGCCGGCTCGAGGATGGCCTTCTCAGGGTCCGCGGCCCAGTTGCGATACACCGCCGCCGCGTGGAGAACCCAGTCCACGCCGGCCATCGCCGCGGGAAGCGAGGTGGGGTCGAGGATGTCGCCGAGCACACGCTCGACCTCCAGGCCGTCGAGGGACGTGGTGTCCGAGGTCGCCCGGACCATCGCCCGGACCTCATGGCCCTCCGCGAGCGCGACCCGCACCAGGTTGGCGCCGAGGTGCCCATTCGCACCGGTCACGAGAACCTTCATCCTCACCTCCACGCGCACCATACCGGAGGGGGAAGGCCGCGAACCAGGCTCGATCAGGCGGCGGGCCCGGGCCGTTCGATTCGCACATCCGCCGGTCTACGGCGCGGCGAGCAGCTCGATCGGCGCCTCGCCGTCGGCCTCCCAGCGACCGAGGACAGTCCAGCCCTCGGCGGCCAGTCCCTCCTGCAGCTCGGGATGGGCGGTGGCCACGTGGTCGACCGCCCACTTCGCGAGGATGTCGCGCCAGCCGTCGACCCGGCGCTCCACGGCGAACCCGTCGGAGAGCACCTCGGGTGGGTAGCAGTCGTTGCGCGAGTCCATGAACACCGCCACGCCCTCGCGACCGAGGTAGCCCCCGAGTCGGAAGTCGTTGTACAGCCGTGCGCCCGCCGGCACCGCTTCCGGAAGCTCGGGGGGGTACCAGCCCGCGTAGGGCGCCGCCCGCGGGGAGAACAGCCACACCGCGAGGAAGCCCACCGCGGCCATGGGCAGGGCCGAGGCGCCGCGACGCGCGGGAAACAGCTCCGCGAGACGGTCGGCGACGAAGGGCAGGCAGGCCACCGCGACGATGTCGACGTAGCGCTGGTGCTTGACCGCGAGCAGGGTGGCCACCAGCCAGATCAGCTTCGGACGATGGTCCTCGCCTGTGAACAGCAGCACACCGGCGGCGGCGATGGCGACCGCCATGAACAGGGCCTGCGAGCCTCCGGCGTACAGCGGGTGCCACTCCTGCACGAAGGCGTGGACGAGGGCCTCGCTTCCGCCGCCGACGCCGTAGCCGACGACCAGCGCCCACAGCCCGACACCGTTCGGGTTGAGCAAGGTGAGCGCGAGTGCGGCGAGCCCCCACCGCCAGCTGACGAGCAGGAGCATGAACACGCCGAGGACGAACGAGCCGTGGATCTGGGCCCACAGCCACACGAGCGCCGTGGCCGCCGGGAGCCGCCCCGGCGCCTCGGTCCGGAAGAGCACCGCGACACACGCGCCGAGCATGAAGTTGCCCCAGGTCAGAGCGCGGAGCGAGAAGCCGAAGCGATACAGCAGCAGGGCCCACAACACCGCGAGCACGCTGGCCCACACGCTCTCCTCACGCCATCCGAGCGCGACGAGCAGCAGGCCCACGCCGCTGACGAGCAGCCCCTTCACCAGCCACAGACCCTCGAGACCCACGAGCCCGTAGACCAGCGCGACCAGCGGTTCGTGGCTCACCCAAGGCGTGTGCGGCGCCGTCCACGCGAGCCCGTTCTCGCGCGGAAACTGCCCATCGAGCATCTGTTCGCCCGCCCACAGCTGCCACCACAGGTCCGGGTCGAGCAGCGGCGCCGCGAAGCCCGGGTGGAACGCGAGCACGACCGAGCCGGCGACCAGCGCGGGCAGCAGCCACGCGAACACGCGCACCACGAGGTCCTCGGGCTCTTCCTCGGTGCTCACGCGCGGCCACCTCGCTCGGGGGCATCCCCGCGGGCAGCATACCTGAAGCGGCCGACGGCCAATTCGCCGCGAGGGCCCGTCCATGGGGCAACCACGCGTTCCCCCCGTGCTACGATCGCCTCTTCCGGAGGAACCCCACGCCCGAGCCCCAGACCGGTCGTGGCGCCGAGACGCCATCCCGCCTCCGGCCCGCCGAGCGGGCCTTTCTCGCCGTCTTCGTGGTCGCGAACCTGCTGGTCCCGGCGTTCTTTGCCGACCTGTACCCCTTCTCCGCGTACACGATGTTCAGCCACCGCCCGACCTCGCTGTCGTGGGTGGAGTTCGAGGATGCCGACGGCAAGCGCGTGAAGCCGGCGGCCTACGGCGTGCACAACCACTACCTCGCGAACCCGCACGTGCGGCCGGGCATGCAGGCGGACGGCCTGGTGCGCTTCCTCGGCGAGCCTCTCACCGAGCAGGAAGTGCGCGACACCATCCTCCCGCGCATGGCGCCGGGTGAGACGCTGTCGATCCGCCAGATGCGCATGTACCGGGACGACCAGGGCAAGGTGCACACCGAGCAGACCGACGCGTGGTCCGTGGAGGCCCCGTGATCGCGCGCATCGAGGCCCACCTCACCGAGCGGGTGCGAATCGGCCGCTACTGGACGCTGCTCGCGGGGCTGCTGTTCATCGCGACCAGCTTCGCGTTCAACAACCCGGTCCCCCACCCACCCGGCACCCGCATCCATCACCTCGCGGTGCTCGGCTACGTCATCCCCGAGGCGGTGCTCGACCACCCCGTGTACTGGTGGACGGCGTGGTTGATGATGGCGGGCGGAGCCGTCACCTGGCTCGCGGGGCGCGGCCTGCGGGTGGCGCCCATCGTCACGCTGGTCGGCATGCTGCTCGTGTACACCCACGACGTCGAGCACATGTTCTACACGCGGCACCAGGGCTTCATGCCGACGCAGATCGGCTTCGTGCTCGCCGCGTGGACCCTCATCGATCGAAAGCGCATCGCCGAGGCCATCGCCCGCGGCACCGTGTGGCAGGACACCCTCTTGCCGCGCTGGGTCGAGTACGCGACCCTCGGCTACATGGGCTGGCACTACACCGTGTCGGGCATCTCGAAGATCGCCACCTCGGGCATCGGCTGGGCCAACGCCGAGTCGCTGCAGCTGTGGATGGCCCGCTTCGGCTTCGGCCCGGTGGGCGCGTTCATCGCCGAGACCCCCTGGTTTGCCGGCATGGGCATGGCCATCGTCCTGTTCCTCGAGACCTTCGGCATCCTCGGCCTGCCGTGGAAGGTGAGCCGGCCCGTGTTCGGCTTCGGCCTGCTCGTGTTCCACCTGAGCCTGGAGATCACGCTGAACCTCGGCTTCTACGCCAACGAGTGGTCGCTGATCATCCTGACGATGCCCCTGTTCAAGGACACGCCCGAGTCTGCCTAGGCGGATCCGAACGGAGCACCTCGGCCGCGGCAGCTCGACTCACCGGCTGCCCGTCGCCAGGTTCGACACGGCACAGCCAGCGGTACACTCGATCGGACGCAGCCCGAGGTGAGTCCATGGCGCGAAAGTCCCCCTGGGTCCAGCGCATGTTCGAGCGATACCGCCAGCGCATCGAAGAATACCGGGACGTGGAGGTCCCCAGCTTCGACGAGACCGAGGACGACTTCCTGCGGACCGCCGTCGTGCACTTCGCCCTGCGGGTCCAGCAGCGTCGCAACATCATCGAGAGCCTGACCAGCGCGGACGACTGGCTCAAGGCCGCCCTCGTCGAGCGCGCGGCCCGACACGACGCCCGCGTGCCCGGCGCCGTCGCGTGGCCCGAGGCAATCAGCATGGTCACCTCCCACATGGAGCACCTCGCCGGCGCCCCGCGCAACGGCCCGCCGCGCTTCGGCCCGAGCTTGCGGCGCATGTGGCTCGAAGGCGAGGCTCGCGGACGAGGCATCCAAGGCGTGATCGACCACCTGACCGAATGGAATCAGCGGCCGCTCGCGCCGCTCGGCACCGCGATTCCCGCGACGTTTCGCCGGGCGAAGCTCGCGTGGATGCTGACCGACGACCCGGACGAGCCATGGGCCGCGGAGCACGCGGGACGAGCCCTTCGCCTGCGACTCGAGGACTTCCCCGAGCACGCGCCGTGGACCCTGCTCGTCGATGGCTCGCCCGTCGGCGTGCTCACCGACTGGCCCAAGGGCTGGGAGCGGGTCGAGCGCGATGCGGCACCCGTCGAGGCGCCTGTCGTCGACATCGAGCCGGAGACCTGGCTCGAGCGCTACCTCGCCGGCGCCCACGAGCAGGTGTGGGCCGAGATCGGCGCGGCGCGCAGGACCGCTCCGAACCGGGCGCTCGCCGAGGCCGTCGCGACCGAGACCATGGTCCGCGTGCGACGCAACCTGGACCTCCTCGTGCCGCGCCTCGAGGCCGCCGGCTATCGCTTCGGCCCCGGGGCACCCGCCACGACCACGGGCCTGGTGATGGCGATCGGGCCGAACGCGCAGCAGGTCGACCTCGGCGCGCTGCTCGGCCTGAAGCCGAAGGGCGCTCAGGCGCCGGTGGCGGGCCCGACCCGGGTGCCTCCCGACCCGGAGGACATCGCCGTGCTCGACGGTCGCGTGCCGGTGTCGGTCGCCGCGTTCATTCGCGAGGTGGGCCAGGTCGATCTGCTCGGTCAGCACCCGCAGATCTGCCCGGGGGGCTCGCGCGACCCGCTCGTCGTCGCGCCGTGGGCCGCGTGCTGGGCCGATGCCCTGTACGAGGCCGAGGACGAGCTCGCACTCTCCCCCACCGACGAGGACAAGCTCGCCCAGGTCCAGGGCGAGGACCCGCTGATCGACGGCGGCATCACCACACCCCTCGATGGAAGCCTCGACCCCGTGCTCGGCGGGACCGAGAGCCTGCGCTTCGTGCCGTGGCTGAGGCGCTCCCTGACCTGCGGCGGCATGGCCGGCTGGTACGGCAAGCGTGCCCCCGCCGCCGTGCGTGCCCTCACCGAGGGCTTCGAGGCCTTCTGAGTTCCACTCGTGGCCCTGTCCGTGAGGATAAGCCTGCGAACGGCACCCGCGCACTTTTTCGCGCGAAAGTGCCCTCGGGACGCGGCGACTCGCCGAACCGCGAATTAGAGGGGACGCGAGACGAATCTCCGTCGCTTTCGGGTGTCGCCACGCTCCCCACGCGCCTTCAGCGAGCCTTGCTCCTCGCTGCTCTCTCGCCCCTCAGCGCCGCGGCCCAGCCGACCGCTGCGGGTGTGTCCGCACCCACCCCGCCCGCACCGACCGCCGAGGTGGCGCCCAGCGCCCACCCGCTCCCCAGCGGTGCGCTGAAGTTCGGCCACTGCGAGAGTCCGATTGCCTACGCCGAGGGCGAGCCGCCGGACCACTTCGCGCACGAGCTGCTCGAGTGGCGTGCCGCGCGACCCGACCGCTACGGCTACGGCACGCTGCCGGCCGACATCCGGCTGATCCCGGACACTGCCCAGCAGAAGGAACTGCACCTCGTCTTCGACGAGGACCCGCTGGTGCGCGGCGCGATGCGGGCGATGGTCTCGGCGGCCTCACCGCACGGCACCGTCGTGCTCCACGTGCGCGACGCCGTCGACCGCCCGGTCGCCCAGCGCCTGCTCGACACCCTCGCCAGGGGCAACGGGCGCATCTCCGAGGGGGTCCCCCCGGAGGGCATCTGGCTGCGGGACTTCGGCGGGCACCCGGTGAGCACGGCCTCTGGCCCCGCCCGCCTGGACTTCGACTACACGGTGGACTGTGTCGTCGACGACGGCTTTCCGGCGAGCATCGAGCCCGTGGTCCGCGTGCCACTGTGGGTCGAGGGTGGAAGCCTGCTCACCGACGGCAAGGTGTGCTTCGTCGCCGACATCGTCGCCTCCGAGAACGACCTGTCGCCCGCCGCCGCCGCCGCCGCGCTCAAGCCACTCGGCTGCGACGAGACCGTGTGGCTGCTCACGATGCCCGACAGCATCCCGCACCTCGACCCGTTCATGGCGGTCACCGACCCGCGCCCCGATGGACGCACGGGCTTCGTGCTCGCTGACATCGACGCCAAAGCCGACCCCGAGATGCACGGCGCCCTCGAGGAGAACGCTCGTCGCCTCGCCCCGTACGGCGAGGTCCTGCGCGTGCCCGTGCCCGCCGGCCGTCCCATCGCCCCACAGCTCAACGTGATGCTGTTCAACGGCGTGGTCATGGTGCCCGACCTCGGGAGCATGGACGCGCGGCTGTGGCTCGGGCTGCAGGACGCCTGGCCGAGCCGCAAGCTCGTGCCCATTCCCGCGACCGGCCTCGCCGAGCTCGAGGGCGGCCCGCACTGCGTGGCCGCGACCGTCCCCGAGCGCTGATCAGCCGCCGAGCGCGACCATCTCCGGATCGAGCTCGCCCTGGGCCTTCTCGATGTCCGTGTCGACGGCGCCATCCACGAGCCCCACCAGGCGCTTTGCGTAGCGCATTACGCGGGGGTCGTGGGTCGAGAACACGAAGGTGACGCCCTGCTCCGCGTTGAGCTTGGCCATGATGTCGAGCAGCTTCTCGGCCGTGGCCGAGTCCACGTTCGCGGTGGGCTCGTCGGCGAGCACGACCGCCGGATTGCTCGCGATGGCGCGGGCAATCGCCACCCGCTGCTGCTGGCCGCCGGAGAGCTCGTGGGGACGCCGGTGCTCCATGCCGCCCAGGCCAACGTCGGCGAGCAGCTTCATCACCCGGTCGCGACGCTCCTTCGGCGGCACGCCCTGCAGCGCCATCACCGACTCCGCGTTCTCGTAGGCGGTGAGCACGGGGATGAGGTTGTAGGCCTGGAACACGAAGCCGATGCGGTCGCGACGCATGGCGGAGAGCTCCCGCCGCGACAGCTTCGAAAGCTCGCGTCCCTCGAGCTTCACCGAGCCCTCGGTCGGCGAGTCGAGCGCGCCGATCAAGTTGAGCGCGGTGGTCTTGCCCGAGCCCGAGGGGCCCCACAGGGCGACGAACTCGCCCTGGTTCACGGCGAGGTCGAGCCCGCGAAGCGCGCGCACCTCGATGTCTCCCTGGTGGAAGACCTTGGTCACGCCGTCGAGCTGGAGGATGGGGGTGCCGTTGGACGTCATGTCAGCCTCACACCAGGTTGATGGACTCGACGGGATCGACCCGCCCAGCGCGCCAGGCCGGGTACACCCCGGCGAGGATGGTGGCGCCGACGATGGCCAGCGCGATGATCAGGGCGTTCTCGGGGTAGATGCCGATGCGGAGGATGGGGTCCATGCCCACGCCGCCGATGTCCACGCCGCCCTGCTGCGCGTAGACCTCGGTGAGGTCGATGCCCGTGCCGTGCATGTACCAGTACGGGAGCGCGGTGACTGCGATGGCTCCGAGCAGGCCGAGGCCCGCGAGGAACACGCTCTCCCACATGACCATGCTGAACACCTGCCGCGGCGAGTAGCCGATGGCGAGCATGATCCCGAACTCGCGCGTGCGCTCGAGCACGGACATGAAGATGGTGTTGAAGATGCCCGCGGCGACGAGCACGCCGATGACGATCTCGAACACGCGGCCACCGCCGATCTTCATCGCGACGAAGGCCTTGATCTCGGGCTGCAGCTCGTCCCAGGTGAGCACGGTCTTGTCGTCGCCGACCTGCTTGCCGAGCCGCATCGCGACCCCGGGTGCGTTGCGGCCGTCCTCGAGGAACACCGCAACCTGGGTCGTCTCGTTGGGCTCGTAGCCGATGACGTCGCGCACGGTGCCGATGGGAAGCAGCATCAGCGCGGCATCGGTGCTCACCGAGCCCGTGTTCACGATGCCCGTGAGCCGCTGCATGCCCGAGACGATCTCGCCGCTGCGGTCGGTGAGGGTGTACACGACCTTGTCGCCGAGCTCGGCGCCGAGGTTCTTCGCGAGCACGTGCCCGAGGATGATGCCCTTGTCGTCTGCGCTCTCGAAGAGCTTGCCCGCGACGAGGCCCTGGGTGAACTCCATCGTGTCCTCGGTCTCGAGGGCCGGGTCATAGGCGATGAAGAACGCGCCGAAGCTGTCCTTGGCGGTGGCGAGCATCGCCTGTCCCGAGGTGCGGTCGACGACCTTGACCACGTAGCGGTCGGCTTCCGCCTCCTCGCGAACCGCGTCGGCATCGGTGACCGAGCGCGTGAGCGTCGGGCGGTCCCGGTACTCGGGGTGCTGGATGGTCACGTGGCCCGCTCCGAAGCGGGCGGCGTTGTCGATGAAGTCCGCGAACGAGCGGTCCTGCATCGCGGTCATCATCACCGCGAGGAAGCCGCCGAAGGCGATGGAGATCAGGGTGAGGATGGTGCGTCGCTTCTGGCGCCACAAGTTGCGCCAGGCGAGCGAGACGAGTCCGGGTCCGTTCATGGCGACCTCCTCATCGGTGGTGCATCGCCTCGACAGGGCTGATCCACGCAGCCTTCACGGCCGGGTAGATCACCGCGCCGAGCACGATGACGAAGAGCATGATCACGGGCACGCGCGTGGTCTCGAG
Organism: Deltaproteobacteria bacterium; assembly: GCA_006226595.1. GTDB lineage: Bacteria > Myxococcota_A > UBA796 > UBA796 > M1803. The sequence continues at coordinate 19,108 of SBGP01000081.1, read as the reverse complement.
CGTGTAGTAGGCGTTCCACACCGGAGGCATGGTCATGCCGGCCATCTGCATGCCGCCGAGGGTGCCGACGTTGACGCCGACCTCCTGGAGGTACCAGCCGACCGGAAGCGCGAGGGTGACGCCGAGCGCGGTGGCGACCACCGCCTGGAGCATGCCCTCCGCGACCATCATCCCGAGCACCTGGCCCGGGCCGTAGCCGATGGCCTTGAGCACGCCGAACTCGCGGATGCGCTCGAACACGGCCATGAGCATCGCGTTGAGGATGAGGATGCCGACCGCCAGGTACACGATCAGGTACACGACGACGATGACGCCGGCGACGCTGTCGATGTACTGCGCGAGGAAGGGGCTCACCTCCTTCCACGTCTTCACCGACACCCCGTCGCGGGCGCCCACGAGCGCGGCGATCTCGTCCCTGGCCAGATCGAGCGGCTGCTCGACCGGCTTGCGCACGAAGATCTTGTGCGAGCCCGTCGGGAACACCATGAGCTCGCGGAACTCGCCCTCGGTCAGCAGGACGCCCCCGCGGTCGAGGCCAGCAGCCACGGACATGAGGATGCCGCGGACCTTGTACACCTCGTTCGCGACGCTGCCATCCGAGGCCTGGCCGAGCACGATGAGCTCGTCGCCGAGCCCGAGCGCGAGGGTGCGCGCGAGGCCGCGTCCGATGACGATGCCCTTGGGATCGGCGGCATCGAGCCACTCGCCCTCGCCGATCGCGGCGTGCAGCTCCATCGTCGCCGCGTCGCCCTCGGGGTCGATGCCGACCAGGGCCACGCCGCTCGACAGCTCGCCCGCGGCCCCGAGACCGCCGGAATACAGCCGTCCCGTGGCGCGGAAGCCCGCCTCGCGCAGCCGCGACACGATGGCCTCGTCGTCCTCGACCGCGTCGTACAGCGACGGCTTGGTGAGGTAGCCCTCCGAGAACACCTGCACGTCGCCGAGCTCGTAGGCGGTGGCGTCCTCTTCCATGCCGTACACGAGCCCCGCGACCATGCCGGCGTAGAGCAGCTCGACGAACAGCGCGAGCGTCATCGCCGCGATGGTGATCGACGAGCGACGGGAGTTTCGCCACACGTTTCGCCACGCCATCTTCAGGATGATCATCGCGACCTCCCGGAGGGAACGAGGGGAATGCGCCGAGTTCGGTCCATGGCTTCCTCTCAGAAGTAATTTCGCGCCGAGATGAACAGGGCGACCGGCACGAGGCCGAACTCGCTGTTCACCGACGCCGCGAGCGCGTCGGCGCTCGGCTCGGAGATGGCAAAGGTGGTGGGGTCGAAGCCCAGCGGCACCGCGTCCGGGCGCTTGCCGAGTCCGACGTAGCCGCCAGCGGCGACGAGGCTGTTCTCGCCCACCGACCACGACACGTTGGGCGCGAGCAGGGCCGAGGGGTCACCGAGGTTCGCGATGACAGCCACGCTGCCGACGAGCAGCGGCGTGATCTCCTGGCTCACGGCAAGAGCCCCGTAGTAGCGCCCCATCTGCCAGGTCTCGCCACGCGCGAAGCGCTGGCCCTGGGCGACCTCGAGGTAGTCGCCGGGGTCGGCAGCCCCGCAGCCCTGGTAGGACAGCTCGCCGGAGATGCTGGTCGTGCCGGTGGGTCGGCCGTCCGCGCCGATCACCGCGCGCACGAACGGGTCTTCCTCGTCCGCGTCGTCCGCGGGCAGGGTCAGGGTCACGTCCCCGTGCACGCCGATCGGACCGACGGCGCTGACCAGGCCGAGGCCGAACACCGGCTCGCCGCGAGCGACGGCGAGCAGCGCCTGCACGTCGGTGACGCCGAGGGTCGCCTGGCCATTCGCGGCGAGAATCACGTCGGCGAGCTCGATGTTGTCGGCATCATCGGCGAGCGGCCCGTAGGTTCCCGCCCACGCGACCACGCCGGTGACGCGCCCGCCGAGGCCCGCGTAGGCATCGACCCGGAGCGCATCGACCCCTGGCTTGTACTCGGTGTCGATGGTGGCGGGGGAGAACGGGTTCACCACGTCCATCGGGGTGAAGATCAGCCCGCTGCCGAAGGTCACCGGCTGGCGACCCACGGTGACGTCGACGCCATCGGCGCCGTAGGCCCACAGCAGGCGGTCGATGCGCGCCTGCAGCCGCGTGCTCGCCCCGATGTCCGGGGTGTAGGACAGGTCGAGGAACTCCGGCGCCGAGCGGCCAACGCCCGAGCTGCTGCCGAGCCCCGTCGACGCGCCCTGGTCCTGCAACGTCAGCGCGTGGTGCACCTCGAGGCGCGACCGACCCGCGCGGAGCACGCCCTTGAGCCGCAGATCCGCCGCCCCGGTGAGGGAGGCATCGGTCCCGAGTCCCGCCTCGTCGAGCAGCGTCTGTGGGTCGAAGTCGTCGGGCAGGAACGGCTCCGCCTCGGGCGGGATCTCCGGCGGCGCGAACCACGCGAACGGAAAGCTGGCCACCGAGAACAGCTTCACGTCGCCGTGAAGCTCCGCCTCGACCTCGTCGGCGAGCGCGGGCGCGGCGAGCCCGAGGGCCAGCGCAGCGCAGGCGGGAAGCCAGCGGTCCACGACTACTGCTTCAGCGCCTGGAGGGTGAACAGCTTGTCCTCGAGGGGCACGTCGATCTCGAGCGTCTCGAAGGAGATGCGCGTGAACTCCCCTTCCTTGTCGTGCGGCACGAGCTCCATGGTCATCGGCGTGAGCCGGCCCGCGATCTCCTGCACGTCCGAGTAGGTCATGGTGCGGACCTTCTCGCCGTCCTCGTCGAAGTACTCGATGGACACGGGCACCTTGTCGGCTCGCACGGTGGCGACGAGCTTGCCCCACACGACCGCCGCGTCCTCACGGGGCGTGCACGCGATCACGTAGTTGCCGGCCCCGCCCTCGGGCTTCGCGGTGAACTCGCAGCTGAAGTCGTCGGAGAGCCGGCTCTCGCGGACCAGGTCGTCATTCGAGAAGTGACTGCCCATCCAGCTGCCGCTCATCATGCCGGCCGGGACCTTCATCGTGCGGTCCACCTTGGGCAGGTAGTTCCACAGGTTGTCCTCGACCTTGAGCGTGGTGATGCCGGCGTCCTTGGCGGGCTCGAGGATGCGGATCAGGCTCTTCTCGGTGCCGAGCGACCAGGCCTCCATGCGCATCGAGCGCTCGTAGCGCTTGGTCTTCACGCCCATCACCATCACCGCGTGGCTCGACTCGCCGCGCTGGGCGTCGTCGGTGGCGAGCAGCAGCTCCTCGATGGTGGGGTCGTCGGCCATCGCGGGACCGGCGAGGCCCGTGGTGAGCAGGCACGCGACCAGCGTACGGCGGAGGTTCGGAAACAGGGTCATCGCGACTCCCTCTGCTTGGACCAGCGCTCGAACAGCGCGGGAAGCTCTTCGAGCAGGTAGGCGTAGAAATCTCGGAACGCGGCCATGCGCGCGACGCGGTCGGGGTCGTCGCCGTAGCGCTCGAGCCCGGAGTCGAGCAGGCGGATCATCACGGCGAGCCGCGCGAGATCAGACTCCATGTGCTGTTCCATGGCCTTGTCGCGCAGCCGGAAGTGGGTCGCGCGGCTGCCGCGCACGGGCACCCGCTCGATGAGCTCGGCCTGGAGCAGCTGACGCGTCGCGGTGCTGATCGAGCCCTTGCTGGCGTCGAGGGCCTCGGCGAGCTGTGCCGAAGACTGCACGGGCGGGTCGCAGATCAACAGGTAGCCGAGGATGCGTCCCATCATCGGCGCAGCCCCGGAGGCGGCAAAGATCAGGCCCCACTCCTCGACGAAGTGGTGCTCGAAGTCGGTGTGAGCGTTCATGAACTCTCCGAACGTTCAGAACATACTGAACTTTCAGAACACTTCTATCGTATGCCCGGAGGGGCGTCCTGTCGAACCTTCTCGACAAATGCGCTCGTACTGCCTCTTTACGCGATCTCGACCCACGGACTGGCAGGGCTGATCGATCCTTCGATCGCATCCGAACGTGGAGTCCTCATGCGCCTGTTCGCCATTCCCCTCTGCCTCGCCCTGTTCGTCGCTTGTGGCGTCGAGGGTGACGCCGTCACGGACGACTCCGGCGACACCAGCGTCGAGACCGACACGGACACGGACACCGACGCCGACTCGGACGTGGACACCGACGCGGATGCCGACACCGACGCGGACAGCGACGCCGACACCGACGCGGACCCGCTCGAAGCGGCGCGCGCGACCTGCGTCGCCAAGATCAACGCCTTGCGCGCGAGCAACGGCAAGCCCGCGCTCACCCGCCGCACCTCGTCCGAGGCCTGCCTCGACACGCAGGCGACCACCGACCAGAGCGGCGGTGGCGCGCATAGCGCCTTCGGCGACTGCGGCGAGAGCGGCCAGAACGAGTGCCTCGGCCACGGCACGACCGGGGTCGAGAGCTGCCTGCAGAACATGTGGGACGAGCGCCTCCAGGCGGGCTGCTCGGGCTGCGATGCCTGCTCCGGGTCGTACAACCCCGACTGCCCGGACTGCGACTTCTACGGCCGGAACACCGGCGACGTCTGCGGCCACTACGTGAACATGAACGCGGACTACTTCACCCAGGTCGCATGCGGCTTCAGCGAGCAGGGCGGCTGGGTGGTGATCGACTTCTGGTAGGCCCGCAGCCTGCTAGAACTGGAAGTAGATGAACGGCCGGTATTCGGTCGGGATCAGCGTGAACATGCCGACCGCCGCGACGCCGGTCAGCGTGTAGAACACCGGGGCCGGCAGCGCCTCGAGGCGCTTGAACAGAGCACCTCCGAAGAACGCGACGTGAAGCGCGAGCAGGCCCGCGAGGTAGGCCCACAGCACCGACGGCAGGTGCTCGGGTCCGTGCGAGGCGAACCACAGGTAGCTCTGCAGCACGAGCAGCGCGTCCGAGAAGCTCTCAGCGCGGAAGATCGCGAACGACGCGGTGACCCACCACAGCATGAGCAGCATGCCCACGAACGGCGGCATCTCCCGGTAGGCGCGCAGATGCCCGAAGCGGTGGGCTGCCTCCCGCTGAATGACCAGGCCGAGCCCATGCATCGCGCCCCAGATCACGAGGTTCCACGACGCGCCGTGCCACAGGCCGCCGAGCACGAACGTGATCATGGTGTTGCGGTACGCGAACAGCTTGGAGCCGCGGTTTCCGCCGAGCGAGATGTACAGGTAGTCCCGCAGCCACAGCGACACGCTGATGTTCCACCGCGCCCAGAACTGCGCGAGTCCCGGCGCGAAGAACGGATGGTCGAAGTTCAGGCACAGGCGGTAGCCGAGCAGCGCCGCGCAGGCGATGGCCATGTCCGAGTAGCCGGAGAAGTCGCCGTACATCTGCACCGCGTACAGCAGGGTCGCGAGCCAGCCGCTCGCCGCGTCCCAGGTCTCCGGCGAAGCGTAGTAGGCATCGACGAACGGGGCGACGTTGTCGGCGACGCAGGCCTTCTTGAAGAAGCCGAGGGCGAAGAGCAGCACCGCGCCCTGGACGTGCACGTGGGTCGCGACCGGTCGCCGATCGAGCTGCGGCAGGAAGTCGGAGGCCCGCACCACGGGACCCGCAACGAGCTGTGGGAAGAAGCCCACGAACAGCGCGAAGTCGAGCAGATCCGAGGTCGGCACCAGCTTTCGGCGGTACACGTCGATCGTGTAGGACAGCGTCTGCAGCGTGTAGAACGAGATGCCCGCGGGGAGGATGACCGACAGGGTGGTCACCGACAGCGGCAGCCCCAGCCACCCCGAGGCGGTCGCCGCCGACTCGATGAAGAAGTTGAAGTACTTGAAGAAGCCGAGCAGGCCGAGGTTGCAGACGAGGCTGACCCACAGCAGCCGCTTGCGAGCCGCATCGTCCTCGGTCTGTCCGAGGCGTCGGCCGACCTCGTAGTCGACGAGGGTGCTGACCCACACCAGGCTCAGGAAGCGCCAGTCCCACGCGCCGTAGAACACGTACGACGCCGCGAGCAGCCACGCCTTGTGCGCCCGATGGCCACGCAGTCCCCACGCGACCGCGAGGACCACGGCGAAGAACACGAAGAAGCGCAGCTCGATGAACAGCAAGGGCAGTCCGTCAGAGCGCGACGAGGTCGTCGGCGAGCACGGTCGCGAAGTGCTCGGCACCGTGCTGGTTCAGGTGGGAGCGGTCGTGCCACAGCTCGAGCGCGTACAGGTCGGCGTTGGTCTCGCCGCGGGTGTAGTCGAGCAGCGGCGCGCCCAGCCCCGGAAGGTCGTTGCGCAGCGCCCGGCGGCGGCGTGGCACCGTCGACGCGGGGGTGAGCAGCCACACCGGCTCGGCGCCCATGCCGCGAATCGTCGCGACGAGCCGCTCGAGGTCCGCTCGTTCCTCCGGAAGCAAGTGCTCGTCGTCCTCGCCGACCGGGCGCGCCACGTCGGCGAGGAAGTCCTCCTGCTGCTCGACGAAGCGCTTGCGACGCCGGATGCCGAGGTCGCTCAGCTCGTCCTCGAGCGGAAGCCAGCCATGGGCGGGGGGCGTCGCGTACTCGGGAATCGCGCCAGGCACCTCCGGAAACACCCAGCGTGCGCCGCGGCCGAAGCGACCGCTCCGCGCCGCCGCGGTGCCCAGGTGGGAGACCGCGCCCCCCGCAGCCTCGGCACGGGTCCGGAGCCCCGCGCTGCCCACACCGACGAGCTCGACGGAGCGAGCGGACCAGTGGCCGGCGCGATCCCAGGTCTGGCCGAACATCCGTCGCTCGCCGGACCAGTTGTCGAGGTCATAGAGCGCGAGGTCCGGGTCGATGAGCACGCGCCCGGGAGGCTGCGGACAGGCCGCAAGGGCATCGACGAGCAGGTGAAGCTCGGACTCGAGCAGGCTCGGCGCCGCCAGATTCAGGACCCGAGCGGGCTCGCCGCGCTCGGCGAGCGCGGTCTCGAGCATGGGACTCGCGACCGCCCGGTACGCGCGACTGTTGCCGACGACCACGAGGTCGTAGGGTCCCGGGCACGTGCGAAGCAACGCGAGCTTCTCCCCGTAGACCTCGATCTCGCGTGCATCCACGTCGGCAGGTGTCGTCTGGAGCGCGGCCAGGCTCACGCTGGCCCCGAGCCCGAAGCACACGAAGGCCGTGAGCAGCGCGGTGGGCGTGACCTGCGCGCGCCCGGCTCCCTCGGACACCAGATGTTCGGGATCCATGCGACGACCTCGACAGGGACGGTAGCAGGCCGGGAGCCGCCGTGCTCAGCCCCAGGTGCGGGTCTGGTTGCGCAGGTTCTTCGCGCGGAAGGCCTCCTCGACGTCGATGTCGAGGCGGTTGGCGATGGCGAGCAGGTAGTTGAGCACGTCGACGAGCTCCTCACCGACGTGTGCGACCAGGGCTTCCCGCTGCTCCACCGGCGCCTCGGCCTGGTCGAACAGCCGGTTCACCTTGCGCACGGCCTTGAACAGCTCGCCCACTTCCTCACCCATGAGAAAGCAGTTGTGCACCAGGTCCACGTCGAGCCAGCCGTGCAAGGCCTCCAGCTCGTGGATGTAGTTCTGATACGCCCGCATCGGCGCCCCGTCTTCGAGCTCGATCATCGCGTCTCCCGTGGGCGCCACGTATCGGCCGGACGGCAACTGTGCGACGTGCGCACCAAGGGGATACCGCCGCTCTCTCCGCGCTGGTAGGCTGCCCCGCAACAGGAGTGGCTGCATGGACCTCGAGAGCTTCGACGAACAAGAGCTGCAGGTGTTCGCCGATCTGGTGGCGCAGATGATGTACGCCGACGGCGAGATCAGCTTCGACGAGCTTCGGGAGCTCGAAGAACTCGGCATCGAGTTCGGTGACGACTTCGCCCAGGCCATGGAGCGCGCCCAGAAGAAGTCCCGCGAGGAGGCGCTCGCCGGCATCAGCCAGGTCGTGCGCCAGACCACCCGCGACCTGATCCTCACGATGCTCTACGACATGGGCTCCGCGGACGGCCTCGACCCGTCCGAAGAGGAGTTCCTCGAGACCGTGCGCAAGGCGTGGACCTTCACCTGGTAGCGGGTGCTGCGCGGCGGGCGCGCTAGTCGCGCCAGAAGGTGTCCGGGGTCTGACCCGAGAAGCGGCCGGCGTACTTCCCCTCGCCCTGCATGCGCTGGAAGATGAACTGGCAGATCTTGGTGCCCGGCGCGATCTCGAGGTCGAGGTGGCCGAAGTTCGACATCTCCAGGACCTGGTGATTGTCGATGCCGGGCTGCATGAAGCTCGCCGAGATGTGGATGAGCAGGCCGACCCGCGCGAAGCGGCTGCGGCCCTCGAGCCAGCCGCAGTAGTTCGGGGAGAGCGTGATGCGCTCCTCGGTGATGCCGAGCACGGTCTCGCCCGGGCGCATGATCAAGCGCTGTCCCTCGGGGATCCAGATGCCCTTGGTGTGGTCCTTGTAGTCGATGTCGTCCTCGACCTGAACGTGCATCGGAAGCCGCACGAACAGGCGAAACGCGCGGGACAGGTGAAGGTCGATGGACGCCGGCCCGACGCACTCCGGGTCGTAGGGGTCGACCTTGATGGAGCCATCGGCGAGGGCGGACAAGATCTCGGAGCGACCAAGGATGCTCACGGGGCCTCCAGGCAGGCGTGCCGCCGCGACCCGCAGGGCCACGACCTCGGAGGCAGCCTACCAATCGCGGAGCGCTACTCGACGAGTTCCTCGATCAGAGGCCGCAGCTGCACGGTGAGGCCCATCGAGAAGCCCGCAGCGCCGGTCGTCGACGCCTCCATGGCGAGGATGGCGTAGTAGCCGTGCTCCCGTTCCACCCACGGCGTCGTGCCGAAGGCGCCGGGAGAGCTGACGATCGCGCAGGTCTCCGGGGCATCCGGGCACTCGAGCCACGCCCCGAAGCCGTAGCGCGCGTCGTAGCCATACAGGGCCATCGGCGAGTTTGCGAGCGTCGCGTCCGGGTAGGCGTTGCGGCCCATGCGATCGACGAGCTCGCCCGCGATGTGCGCCCGCCCGTCGAGCTCCCCGCGGCGGTAGAACAGGCCGAGGATCTCCGCGTACTCGTCGACCGTGGCGAGCAGGCCCCCAGCGACCAGCGGGTTCACCTGCCCGAGCCCCGCCTGCGGGTAGGTCACGTAGCGGAGCTCGTCGTCGGCGAGCCCCAGAGGCGACGCGAGCCGCGTGTCGAACAGCTGCGCCCAGGTCTCGCCGGTGCGCGCCTGAGCCATCGCCGCCAGCGCGTGCTGATGGGTGGGTCCGTAGTCGAAGACCTCGCCGGGCGCCCCGAGCAGCGCGAGCGAGGGGAACGTGGCGACGCAGTCCGCGAGCGGTGTCTGGAGCTCGAGGGTGCACGGGGCATCCCCCGGAAGACCCGATGCGAACGCGCCGAGCGCGTCCGCGGTGATCGCGCCGTGGTCGCCGGTCCACCCGAGCACGTCGCCGGCGGTGTCGTCGAGGGCCAGCGCACCTTCCTCGACCAGCCGCAGGAACACCAGGCTCGACACCAGCTTGCTTGCCGAGGCCATCGCGAGGCGGTCGGTGGTCTCGATCTGACCGCTCCGCAGCGTGAACAGCCGCCGGCCGTCATCGGCGTGGACGACCAGCAACAGCCCCTCGACGCCGGCGGGCGCCTCCGGGAGCGCCTCGTCGAGCAGCGCCTGCAGCGCACCCGTGTCGAGCGTGCCGGGATCGCCGGTCTCCTCCCGATCGTCGGTGGCGCTGGGCTCTCCACCCGCGCAAGCCACCAGGAACAGCGATGCAGCAACTCGCGCGTCCAGCGAAACTCCTCGACCCGAAGATAGTCGCACGCCTCCGCCTCACGGCGGGTTGGATCCGCCTCTGCTCGTCGGGGTCCGACCCGACCGTGGCGCTACCAGGCGCAGACGTACGGCGTTCCGCCCCACACGAAGAACTCCGAGCGACCCTCCGCGAGCCGCTGCCCCATCCACGCAGCACGCTCCTCGGCGGGAGCGCCGTCCTCGAAGGCCTGGCACACCACTGCGTCGTTCGGGCGCGCCGTCGCCGTCGCCGCGGCCACCAGCCCCAACACAAGCCCGAGCCCGATGACGGCCACCCAGGTCGACATGCGATCTTCCATCGCTCCCCCCAACGCCTCGGACTGCATGTGTCCCGAGTCCCCATGTGGTTCGCGCGAGAGCGAAGATTTATTGCGCGCATCGCGAAGATCGTCGGTGGATTCGCTCATGGCAGGCTCCGACCGGCGAGCTGCTTCGCCATGCCGTAGCCCATGCACCGACCGTCCTCGGTCATCGCCATGTACCAGTGCTCGTCGTTGGGCGTGAACGTGCGGGTCTCGCCTGCCTCGATGCGCACGTCGTCCATGCCGAACTCGTAGGGCACCTCGGGCGTGTAGTTGCGGACGCTGACGACGTACAGGGGCTCGTCGAGGGTGTTGGTGATCGGCATGTCGATGGGATCGCCGTCGTAGCCGCCGTCCATGTCGTCGGTGAAGTAGCGCGCGCAGCGGTGTCCCTGGAGCACCTCGGAGCGCTGGTCGTGGGCACGGCCCAGCGGCTCCGTCGTTCGCCACCAGCTCCACTGGCCGATTCCCCAGCCCGTCACCCACATCACCCCGTCGACATCGATGTGATCGAAGGCGGGGCTCACCGCGAACGGCGTGTGGAAGTGATCGAGCCAGGCGCCGTCCTGCGTGGCCTGGTCGACGTCGTAGAGCACCAGGTCCATGCCGACGCGCCCGCCGCGGTCGCGACGCGCCCGGCCCACCACCCGTCCGTCCGCGTCGAGCCCGACCGCGTTCGGTTGGTTGCCGTCCGCCATCTGCGCGACCGTGTCGCCGATCACGCGATAGCGCCGGCACACGGGCCCGACGAACACGCCGTCCGCGGGGCAAGCGAGCACGTCCGGATAGCCGATCGCGCTGCCGAACGTGACGCTGGCGAGCGTGCCCTGAGCCGGCATCAGGCCCCCCGCGACCGACTGCCAGGTCTGTCCGAGGTCCTCGGAGCGCAACACGGAACCCATCGGACTCGGCGTGGGCGCGGTCGACACGCCAGCGACGTACACCGCTCCTCCAAACGGGTCCGCGATCACCTCGGTGATCTGCACGTCTTCCGGCAGCGGGACCTCCGTCCACGTGCTGCCGTCCTCCGTGTAGGACAGCGGGCCAGCGCGCGTGGGCTGGTGCACGAAGCCCTCACCGACCTGGCTCACCGGCAGCTCCGTGAATGCGAACAGGCTGGTGCCCGCCACGCTGTCGTAGAGGTGCACCCCGTCATCGCCGAAGTCGACGACCCAGCGCCCGGAGCCGGCGGACCACAGGAGCTGTCCCAGGTTCGCGACGTTGTCCGCCTCGATGGCGTCGCCGTTCACGGCCTCGAAGCGCACGAAGTAGTCGCCGGTGATGCCGGGTCCGCGCTCACCCGAGCCGCAGGCCGTGGCCCACGCGAGCCACAGCACGGGGAAGATCAGTCTCATGGCCTGAGGCTAGCCCGCCCGACTCGCCCCCCAAAGGCGTGAAAGCGGCGATGAAATCCGCGAAAGCGGCGGCAAAATCGCGAGTTCCCACCGCGAGCGCATCGACGGACATCACTCCTCGGAGGGCGCGTCGTCCACGGGCTCCGGCGCGGGTGCGCGCCCCTGGGCGTCCACCGCCTCGGCGAACATCGGGCGGCACGTGTCCGGCATGGACGGACCGGTGTCGGGCGTGATGCACGTCAGCATCGAGCCGTCGCGGTGGCCCTCGACGGCCGTCGACCACACCGTGATCGGGCCTCGCGGCGTGTCGACGTCCAGGCGGATGCACGAGCCGGCATGTCCCGCGAGCGTACAGCTCCAGGTGATGAGCACGCCGGAGTCGGGTGCGACGCCGAGTGCCGAGCGAAGCGGATGGAGGCTCAGCGCGGCGAACTCGTCGGGCTCGGGAATCGGCAGCGGCGCGCCGTCGGCCCAGACCAGGGCGTCCTCTCCGCAGCCATAGCCGTTCTCGAGCGGCTCGCAGCCCGCGGGAACGGGGACCTCTTCATGGAGGAAGGTCGGGCGCGGCGTCGGCAGACCCGTCGCGATGAGCTGCCCGGCGAGGTCGGCGCAGCCCTTGTCCGTGCAGGACACGAAGCGGGCGTTGCCGCCATCGACGAGGCGGGCGACCACGCCACCGCCCTTCAGCGGCCACACGATCGCCGTGCGTCCGCCCGCCACCGGCACCTCCTTCGGCTTCTTGCGCTTGCGGTCGGGCGGGGTGATGGCCGCGAGGCCCATCGCGAGAAGCTCCGCGGGAGGCGCCTGTTCCTCGCCCAGGATCTCGAGCAGCCCGAGCTCGTGCTCGCCGCAGCTCAGCAGCCGGACCGGACCGCGGGTGCCGCTCGGCTGACACTCCTGTCCCATCGACGGCGAAGCCACCACCAGGCCGACCGCGAGAATCCACGCGCGCATGCACACCTCCAGCCCGGGCACCGTATCACCGGCACCGACGCGAGGAGCTAGGCGGCGAGCAGCTGTCCGAGCCACAGGGTAGCCGCGAGCACACTCACGCTGAGCGCCAGGACCCGCGGCGAGTGGAGCTCGTCCACCTCGGGGGCGTGGTGGCGCTCACCCGCAGGAGCCAGCGTGATCACCTCCTGGGTGTGCTCGCGACTCCACTCTCCAGGCAGTCCAAACGCGGCCTCGGCCTCGCGATCGAGGCGCGGATCCAGCTCGCGGTGCAGCCATTCGGAGAAGCGGGTCAGGGTGGACTCCAGATACGTGACGGTCGTGTGTAAACGGTTCGTCGCGGCGACGCCACGTCTCGGCGAACGAAGCCCACGGAGGACGATGAACGCGCGATTCACGGCCACGGAAAGCGCCGACCGCCCGCGAGGTGAATCTGCACGACGCGAAGGCGCGATGACCCGCCCGGTGCTCGAACAGCCACCCTCGTCAGCGTGCGCACCGGCGCCGCGGTGCGCAGCGCTCGATGCTCGGGCTGGGACTCGGCGTCGGCCCGCTGCGGCGCTCGTCTCCGAGTACCGGTGTGGCAGAACGTCGCTGGCGTCCAGCTCGTCGAGTCAGTGTCGGGCGGCGCGCAGTGCACGGTCGCCTGGAAGCTCACACAAGGCTGAAGTCGGATAGCAGGAGCTGTGCTCGACGACCTCACCCACTACGACGACCCCTTCGCGTACGTCCGCATCGGCCGGGTGGACCCGTCCCTCGTCGACGCCCTGACCGACGCGGCACGCGGCGACCTGGCGTGGGAGCGCTACGACAGCTTCTACCGGTGCTGGATTGCGCGGGTTCCGATGGCCCTGACGCGCACGCTGCCCGAGACGCTCACCGAGCTCACGGGCGTGCCGCTCACCCCGCGCACGCGGCTGACCCTGCAGCGCATGGCGCCCGGTGACGGCGCCACCGCTCACACGGATCGCCCGCTCCTCGGATACGAATCGGTGCGCCTGGTCGTGCAGCTCACCGAGGGCTGGCAGCCCGGCGACGGCGGCCGCTTCGCGGTGCACCCCGACCCGCAAGGCGCCGAGACCACCCGATGGCACGAGCCCACCCGCGGCACCGCGGTGGCCTTCGCGATGCGACGCGACTCGCACCACAGCGTCGAGGACTGCGCGCGCGAGCGCCTGACCGCGGTGGTCCACTGCGAACACATCGGCAACACCGAGCAGCTCGGCCACGCGCTGCGCGGGCTGCTCACCGGCGCCCGGTTCACCGAGCTTCCCGCGGCCGTCCACCCGCTGATGGACGAGGCCGAGGCGACCCGCGACGAGCAGGCCACGCTGTACGCCGGCACCGTCGCCCTGGTACTTCACCGCTGGGGCCAGCCTCCGGAAGCCGTCGCCGAGGGCTACGCCGCCGCCCTCGCGCCGTGGACCGCCGACGGCCCGTTCGCCGCCGCACGGTGGCTGGCGCGCCTGTGGCTCGAGGACTTCGACCTCGCGGCCTGGGAGAGCGCCGCGAGCTTCGGGCGACGCGATGCCCACTGCCCCGACCTGTTTCGCGAGCTCGCGTTTCCCCAGGTCTCGATGCAGTTCTGCCGCCTGCGGCGCTAGTCGCCGCGATGTGACCCGCGCTAGACGCCGTACTTGCGGCGCCAGCGCCACAGCGTGGAGCGACTGATGCCGAGGGCCTCGGCGGCGCGGGTGGCGTTGCCGTCGGCCTCGCGGAGAGCCTCGCGCAGGCTGTCGGCCTGTTCGCGCGCGGTGGCCACGTCGAGCTCGCGTGCGGCGCGCGCGCCGTCGACCGCAGGCAGCTCGCTGGCGAGCAGGGTCGGTCCCGAGCCCGCGTGGTAGGCACGGGCGAGCACCGCCTTGAGCTCGGTGATGTCTCCCGGCCAGTCGTGGGCGAGCAGTCGCGCGAGCGCCGGCTTCTCGACGCTCGTCACCTTGCGGCGACCGTGCGCGGCGAGGCGACGAAGCACGCCCCACACCGTGGTCTCGATGTCCTCCTGGCGCTCGCCGAGCGGCGGCACGGTGACCGCGCCGACCTCGAGCACGCGAGCGAGCGCCGCGGAGATCTGGCCGCGCGCCACGTGGCGGTCGAGGGGAAGCGCACTGGTGGTGACGAGCAGCGGCGCCGGTCCGCGGAGCATGGCTCGCTCGTAGAACGCGTCGAGGGTCGCGATCAGCCGCGACTCCAGGCTCGCCGGCAAGGACTCGACGCCTTCCACCACCACCGTTGCCGGCCCGTGCACGGAGTCGTCGGTACGCGCCCGGTCGGCGAGCGCACGGAGTCCCGACACATCGAGCTCGGCGGCGGGATGGAAGCTCGGAGCCGCTGCGCTGCGACCGTGGGCGGCGCGGACCAGCAGATCGTGCAGCGCGTGGGGCGCCGCGACGTGAACCGGCGCGCGGTGGCTGCCGCGCGCCTCGAGCTGATCGAGCGCGTGCGCCACGACCGGGTCGGCATGTCGCGAAGCCTGATCCGCGGGCACCGCAATCCCCTCGCCCGCGGGACGCAGGATCTCGATGCCGCCTCCGAAGCCACCGTTCTCGTCGATGCGCGGGATCAGCCGCCGCTCGTAGCGCGCCGAGCCTCGCGGAGAGTGCAGATCGACCGTCCCGTCGCAGGCGCCGCGGGTCATCACGCACCCGGTCAGACACGTCGCGCAACGAACGGTATGCGCGCAGTGATGCCCGACGACCTCCTCGGCCTTCTGCCCGAACTCGCGCTCGGCCGAGGCACTCCAGTACACCACCACGTTGTCCGCATCCACGGCGAACACGGCCCCGCCCGGCATCGACGACAGCGCTTCGATCACGTCGGTCTGACGCAGGAACTCGGAGACCCAGGCACTCATCTCACCCTCCGCGCACCGTCCGACCGTTTTGGCAGGCTGCCCGCGACGCGTCCGTGTCGAACTCCGAGGATCACGCCCGAAGGCGCGTTCGGCTCAGACATTCGAGCGGCCACTTCCACGCGGACCTCCGTCCCGACACAGTGCTTCACACTGTTTCATCGTATCGCAGGCGCACCCCAAGTGTGTGTCATCTCGCACGGCGGCGACACGGCCGCGCAACATCGCATCAGGAGCGCGACAACCCCGCTCTGAACTGGAGGTTCGATGTCCGCCATCACCGTGTACGAGTCCGACAGCCACAAGAACGTCCTCCTCGAGATGTTCGATGCGGGCGAGGGCGTTCCCTGCAACCAGCACGTCATCGTCGACAACGGCGAGTCGATGATTCTCGACCCCGGCGGGAGCAAGCTGTACTCCAAGGTGTTCGCGGCAGTCCCCAAGACCGCCCGCGGTGCGAAGCTCAAGTACGTGTTCCTGTCGCACCAGGACCCGGACATCGTCGCCGCACTGAACGGCTGGCTGATGACGACCAACGCCGAAGCCCT
Organism: Deltaproteobacteria bacterium; assembly: GCA_006226595.1. Taxonomy (GTDB): domain Bacteria; phylum Myxococcota_A; class UBA796; order UBA796; genus M1803. The sequence continues at coordinate 3,466 of SBGP01000081.1, read as the reverse complement.
GTGCTCCGAGCTGTGGCGCCGCTTCGTGCCGCACTTCGGGTCGGATCGCCTCGTCTACGAGCGCGTGCGCGGCATCCCCGACGGCGGCATGGTCCTGCCGCTCGGCAACTCCGAGCTGCTCGTCCTGCCGGCCCACTTCCTGCACAGCTGCGGCAACTTCCACGTGTACGACCCGATCTCGAAGACCCTGTACACCGGCGACCTCGGCGCCTCGCTCGGCGAGGCCTATCGCGAGGTCCCCGACTTCGACGCGCACATCCCGCTCATGGAGGGCTTCCACCGCCGCTACATGAGCAGCAACGCGGCCCTGCGTGCCTGGGTGAAGATGGTCCGCCAGCTCGACATCGAGACCATCGCTCCGCAGCACGGCGCGATGTTCCGCGGCAAGGAGATGTGCAACCGCTTCCTCGACTGGTGCGAGCAGCTGCAGTGCGGCATCGACGTGATGGAAGACGTGTACGCCCTGCCCGAGCCGACGCCAGTGGTGTAGTTCCCGGCCGGCGCGTCCCTGGGTCGGCGCAACCCGGCGGTACTAGGCCTCGAGCCAGTCCTCGTCCTCGTCCTCGGCCTCGCACAGCGCAAGTGCCTGGGCCGGGGACGCCGTGCCCTGGAGGACCGCCGCCAGTCCAGGCATGTAGTGGGCCATCGTGTCGACGTTCGTGAACAGCAGCACGTTGGCCATCTCGTCGGTGAGCTCGCCGCCCTCGAGGTCGATGGCGTTCTTGAACCGCACCTCGCCGTCGTCGAGGTCGAGCTCGAAGTTGCCCACCGGGAGGTCGTAGTTGACCCGCGTGATGAACTCCATCATCACCAGCAGCTTGCTGGGCGGCGTGCTCGCCGGCATCACCGAGTAGGTGACGACCTGCTGTTCCTCGGCGTACTCGAGCACGAGCACCGGCCACTGCGCGGTGGAGGTCTCGACGATGGTGCGCAGGCCCGCGAGGCCATCGAGTGGCTCGAACAGCCAGCCCGCGTCGGTGAGCGCGGACTCCATGTGGTCAAGGAGCTTGCCCATGAGGCCTCCGGCCCGACCCCGGATCGAGAGGCGAGCCCTCCGACGCTAGCACGCCGTCGCCGAGCGACGGGAGAGCGAAGCGCCGACTCCGCAACATTCACCGAAACAGCGGCATCTTCGGCACAGTGAGGGATGCGTCAACCGCCGCGCGAAGGCCGCAAGCAAACTCGAAATGGCGCGCTACTCGACCACCTTGAGGGGCTTGCCCGACATCGACGGTCGACAGTCCGCGACGCTGTGCTTGCGCACCGCGCCGTGCCACAGCGCGTCCACGCGCAGCCACAGCGTCACGATCTCCGGCGGATGGCCGAGCTCCTCGATGGCCTCACGCAGCAGTCGAACCCGCTCGATGAGCATGGGCTGGGTGATCAGCATGTGGGCGTGGGCGCGCAGCGGGTAGGTGCCGCCGAAGCGGGTCTCGCCGACGACCCCGTCGCAGAGGAAGTCCTCGAGGCGCTGCGCCTGGTGGGCGAGGTCGACATCGTCGAAGAAGCGCCCAAGCACGGGATGCGCGGACATCTTCTCGTAGAAGCGCACGATCACCGGACGCAGTCCGGGTCGCCCGCCGATGCGTTCGTACAGCTGCGCCCCCAGATCCACCAAGCCTCCATGCCCACGAGTATCGGATGTGCGCGCGCCGCCGCCAACTCGTCGCGCGACGGGCTAGGCGCAGCCTCAGTCGATGACCAGCCGATACGCGCCGAGCTCGGAGCGCGCCACGTCCTGGTTTCCGCTGATCGAGGCCTTGTCGTACCCCTGCGCGAGCCCGCTGCGCGTGCGGATGCGCGCCCGGTACGTACCCGCCGGAAGATCGGCGTGGAACCCCTCGCCGCCGACCACGGCGCCGCCGCCATCGAGGAGCTCGACGACCGGGTCGACCGACGACACCCCGAGGGGCGCGACCGAGACCATGGCACTGCCACCGCGCCACTCGAAGCCGAACAGGTCTTCGTCCTGGGGATGACCGAGTACGCCCGTTCGCTCGAGCCGAGTGACCGCGTCGCACATCGGCGCGGGTGCCGTGAAGTCGTCCACGGCCCAGCCACTCGACCCACCGCCCACGGAGCGCACCTTGTCCTCGATGACCGCCATCGAGTCCTGCACGACGGTCGTGCCCTCCGAGCTGGCGCCGAGGGCCCAGCCGTTCACCTGGCCCTTGCCACCTCCGCCCATCACCGAGCCGAACTGCCCGTCCCAGCCCGCGAAGTCCTCCCACTTGTAGAAGGTGGTGCCGTCCCAGGCGCCGTTGTGGTTCAGGCGGAAGTTGTGGCCGAGCTCGTGGGCGACGCGCCGGCTTCGGTCGGCATCGCGGACCGAGCTCGCGCCGACGTAGGAGCGAGCGGTGGGCGGGGTGCCCACGGCGCTGCTCGAGAGCACGCCCGAGCCTCCACTGGCCTCTTCGGTGATCAGGATCCACGCCCATCCCGTCGACGCGGCGCGGGCTGCGTCATCGGTGGTGACGTTGACGTCGAACATCGCGAAGTACCGGGTCACGTGCTCCCAGGACTGCGCGATGTCCGCCTGCTCGGAGGCATTGAAGGTCGTCGCGTCGCCATCGGTGTCGTAGCCAGCGTACGGAACGCGTGTGCCGCTGCTGTTCAGGTACTCACCGCCGTCGAAGTCGAGGTACAGCGCAACCGGCGCCCCGGGATTGCTCTCGAGGAGCGGTAGACCGGCGCCCGACAGGGACGGGGCTTCCGCGGGTGGGCAGCCGACCGGCGCAAAGGCTCCGGTGATGCCCGCGTTCGAGCAGGTGTCGAGGTCAGCGGTGAGCGTGAGGTCGAAGGACAGATCGCTGGAGGCCGCGCTGCGGTTCTTCACCATGACCGCCACGAGATTCAGCCCATCGACGAGCAGGCCGTCGCTCAGGCTCGCGGAAGCCGCCTGGTTGTCCGCCGAGGTCGTCGAGGCCCAGGCCGCATAGTCCACGCCGTCGTCGACGTTCTCGGCGAGAACCTGGGTGCCGTTGACCCACACGGCGATGCCGTCGTCGAAGACGACATCCAGGGTGGCTCCCGTCGCCACCCCGTCCACGTAGACCTCGCGACGGAAGTAGTACGACGGCTCCCCCTGTGCGGATGCCGGGAGCGGCGTGGTCTCGTCGGAGTCGCCGTAGCCAAGCTCGCTCGCGCCGCTCGCCCACAGCGAGTCGTCGAAGCCGAGCACACGCCACGCTGTTCCATGGTCCGTGCCTGTGTCCCAGGACCAGCGATCGCCGGACGCGACCAACACGTGGTCGGCGACGGCGACCACCGTGCATGCCGGGTCCGTATCGGTGTCCGCGTCGGCGTCGGTGTCCGCGTCCGTGTCGGTGTCGGTGTCCGCGTCGGTGTCCGCGTCCGCATCGGTATCCGCGTCCGCATCGGTGTCCGCGTCCGCGTCGGTATCCGCGTCCGCATCGGTATCCGCGTCCGCATCGGTATCCGCGTCCGCATCGGTATCCGCGTCCGC
>SBGP01000060.1 GCA_006226595.1 Deltaproteobacteria bacterium | reverse complement strand
CGCAGGCGCCCGCGCCGGCGCCCGCACCCGCGCCTGCCCCGGAGCCTGCGCTGGCCCCGGTGCCTGCCGGAGCCGGATTCTTTGCGAACTTCACTGGCAGCGGCATCGCCGAAGGGACGCTGGCCGTTCTGATCGGCGAAGACGGCAAGAAGCTCTCCGGGACCTACGCCGGCACCCTGTCGGGCAAGGCGTTCAGCATCCCGCTGACCGGCAACCTCAACGAGCGCATCCTGGTGCTCACTGGGCACGCGGGCAAGGACAAGGTCCAGTGCAACCTCGAGCTCACCGAGACGGGTGCCGAGGGGCGGTGCTGGGGCAAGATCACCAAGGGCACGGTGCGCACCGACATCGAGGCGACCCGCACGCCCTAGGACCCGCAGCCCCGGACGACGACGGCCCGGCATCGCGTGAGCGCCGGGCTGCCGTGAGCAGGGAGGGGCATCGGCCTGGCCTGTCCTGCCTGCACGGCTCCGCTCGCGTCTTCGGCTGTTCGGGGTGCGATCTTGGCGCGGATCGCGGCGGCCTCCCGGCCGGAAACGAGAGAGGCGCCGCCCTCCGAAAGGAAGGCCGCGCCTCGCTGGACTCCGCGTCGACTACTTCGAGGCGGCGCTGACCTCGAGCTCGCTCAGGCGCGCGGCGAGCAGCTCCTCGAGCGACACGAGCGCCTTCGAGAAGCCCTCGATGCCTTCGGCGAGCTTCTCGTTCGCCATGCGGTTCTCGGTGTGCATGGCGTCGAACACGTCCTTGTTCATCGCGATGGCGTCGAGACCGGGGGCGTGGTTCGCGTCGAGCTTGCGCGGTAGCTCACCCTCGGTGTTCTTCAGCGCCTCGAGGAACTTCGGCGCGATGGTCAGCAGATCGCAGCCCGCGAGCTCGGTGATCTCGCCGAGGTTGCGGAAGCTGGCGCCCATCACCTCGGTCTGGTGACCGTGGCGCTTGAAGTAGTTGTAGATGGTGGTGACGCTGACGACGCCCGGGTCCTCGTGGGACGGGTAGCTGTCGCGGCCGGTGTCGGCCTTGTACCAGTCGAGGATGCGGCCGACGAAGGGCGAGATCAGCGTGACCTTGGCCTCGGCGCAGGCAATGGCCTGGTGCAGGCCGAAGAGCAGGGTCAGGTTGCAGTGGATGCCTTCCTGCTCGAGCACGCGGGCGGCCTCGATGCCCTCCCAGGTGGAGGCGATCTTGATGAGGATGCGCTCGCGGGACACGCCGGCGGCCTCGTACATCGCGATGAGGTCGCGCGCCTTGTCGATGGTGCCCTGCATGTCGTACGACAGGCGGGCGTCGACCTCGGTGGACACGCGGCCAGGAATGAGCTCGAGGATACGCAGGCCGAACTCGACGGCCAGGCGGTCGATGGCGCGACCCACGACCTCGGGGGTGCTCGCCGACTCACCGGCCTGCTTGCGGGCCCACACCAGCGCCTCGTCGACGATGGCGGCGTACTGCGGCATCTGGGCGGCGGCGGTGATCAGCGACGGGTTGGTGGTCGCGTCCTGGGGCTTGTGCTTGGCGATGGACTCGAGGTCGCCGGTGTCGGCGACGACGACGGTCATGGACCGGAGCTGATCGTAGAGCGAGGCCATGGGACTCTCCGCGTGCAGGGGAAGTTGGGATCGGCCGATAATGCTGCGGCCGGGCTGGTGACCATGCGCTTGGCTCGATCGACACCGAAGTGGTGCAAACGCGGGCGCGAGTTCAGCGGACGGCGTCGCGGAGGGCGCGACAGGTGGGGCTCATCGAGCCTGCTCCCGAGGCGTCGACCATCGCTGAGAGCTCGGTGAGTGCGGCCTGTTCGCCGTCCGCGAGGCGTGGCTGGATGGCGACTCCCCACGTCGACTGCATGCGGCCGCGCTCGTCGCCGTAGGCTTCGCAGAACCCTCCCTCGCAACGGTCCCATGCCGCGCACAGCCGTCCGACGTCGTGCTGGACGGCGTAGGAGCGCGGGGACTCGCCACAGGCGAGCAGGAGCAGGGCGTAGAGGAGAGGACGCATGTCCTGCTCGTATCGCGTCGAGGCGGGTGTCCACATCCCTGGACAGGCGTCGCGGATCGGCGACAGCACACGGCGACATCGCCTCGCGAAGCCCGATGTTCACGGGGTTCGATCCTGGCATCACCCGTGCAAGACGGCTTGTGCCGGCCGTCGTGCCGTGGAGGTTGTCATGCCAGCTCGTCTCTCCCTCGTCGCCGCGCTCTCGATGGTCGCGGGGTGCGTCTCCTCGAATGCCCCCTCGTCGGCCGACCCCGATCCGGCGCTCGAGGCTCCCGCCGCGTCCGCGGAGATTCGCTTCTCCTCGGCGCTCACCTCGGTGGATCCGAGTGCCATTGGCCCGGAGGTCACCATCGACGTCACCTGGTCTCAGTCCATCGAGTCGGGGGCGTGGATGCGCATCGACGGGGAGGAGGTGACGCCCACCGGGGTCGGCTCGCGCAGCCAGCAGCTGACCCTGACCCTCGGCGCGGGCAACCACGTCGTCACCGTTGGCGATGGCTCCGGCGCCTACCCGATCTCCGAGTCGTTCACGATCACCGAGCCGTGTGCGTGGGCCGAGCGCCGCGTCCAGCTGCAGCTCGCCAGCGTCTCGCCCGGCGCGCCCGCACGCGCCAGCGTGGGGTATCCGTCGCAGGACTTCGGAGTTCCCTTTGCGCTGGAGACGCTGGTCATCCTCGAGGACGACAGCGCGGTCGCGACCACCTCCGACACCCAGGCGGGGTACCTGGCGGTGACGACGCAAGAGGTGTCGCGGGCTGGCCGTCGCTATGAGGCCGAGGCGGTGTTCGCCTGCGACGGCGGCTCGTTCGTCACCACGTCGAGCGCCCAGCGCATCGCGTCCAACTGCGGCCCGACGGGCGAGAGCGCGACCCTGGACCTGGAGCTGGTCGATGGCAGCGCGCAGATCGAGGCGGCCTGGGACCTGGAGAAGCAGGCCATCTACGGCGAGGTGACCGCCGCCAGCGTGGTGCTCTACGAGCAGGGGCCGTGGTGCGTGGACTGCGCGAGCGGCGAGGGCACCCCGGTGATGACCGCGTCGAGCCTCGACCTGACGACGGGCACGCTGTCAGCGAGCCATGCGGCCTCTCCCAACCACCACTACCGAGCGGAGCTCCACCTCGAGTGCAGTGCGGACCAGGCGCGCCAGTCGACCAGCACGATGCTCTACTCCGGGGCAAGCGGTGTGCTCACCGAGCCCTCGCTGCTCGCGGGCCGCGTGTTCGCCAGCCGTGGCAAGACCTTTCAGCTCACGCGTCCGGCGAGCCCGGATGCGGAGGAGCTCGAGGAGTTCCTGCACATGAACTGGCTGCCGATGCTCGCCATCGATGCGGTCGACGGGGACCAGGTGACGAGCCGTATGGTGTGGAGCCGTCCGGCGGGTGACGCCCCGCTCCAGCGTCCGTGCTCCGAGACGGTCCCACTCCCCACGGGTACGCTCACCGATGGGGCGCTGCACGTCGGACCCGCGGACATCGGCGTGAAGACCGGCATGGGGACCCTGCGCGTGTACGACTTCGAGCTCGACGGCACGGTCGGCGCGGATGGCGCCTCGCTCAAGGACATCACCTTCGAGGGCCTGTTCGACATGCGCGACCTCGCCGCCGAGGTCGGCTACCCGAACGCGGATGCGCTGTGCGAGGACGCGTCCACCTACGCGATGACCTGCATCGCCTGTCCCGACGGGGTCGAGGCGTGCGTCGACCTCGCGATCGGCAGCGTCGAGGGCTTTGATGCGCCCCACGTGGAGCCCGAGGAGCTCGTGTGCGACGGCATCGAGGAGGAGGTCGTGTTCTTCTACGGCGAGAACCGACTGGTGACGACGACCTATGGCAGCTCGACGCTCAGGGCCGTGAGCTTCGACGGGGGGATTCAGTGGGAGGTCACGACCCCCAACGGTTGCCCCATCCGCGATGTGTCGTCCTCCGACGGTCAGGGCGCCGTCACCTCGGCGACGCTGCGAGGCAACGATCTCGCCGTCGTCGAGCTGTGCCCGGGCAGCACGCTGCCGTTCGTGCACCTGCTGCGCTCCGAGACCGGGGAGCGCATCGGGTGGTTCCCTCCGTACTAGGCTAGGCCCACGCAGGGCGTCCGCGCCGACCGGTTCGCGGGTACCTCGCGAGGGGCGTTCGTGCCAGCCCACCAGGCGAACCCTGGCGGGCTTCGCTCGTCCTAGTTGCAGGTCTGCTCGTTGAAGTCGGCCACACCAATGCAGGTGCGGTAGTCGCCGGAACCCACCGTCTGACCGCCGCCGAGGATGATCTCGAGTGGCACGATCTGGTACTCGGCCTCCTCGTCGTACTCCTTGGCGAGCTGGTTGTAGTAGTTGTCGCCGGAGCACCAGGTCGAGCCGTCGGTTCGCTGCGCGCACATGTGAGCGCTGCCGATGGACACCGCCTGCCAGCTACCGGGGATCTGGGTCGGGACGAGCACGTTGCCGGTCGAGCCGACGCCGAGGCGGCCCCAGCTCGAGCTCCCCCAGCACCACAGGCTCTGGTCCTGCTTGAGCCCGCAGAAGGCCTCGCTGGAGTTCGACGCTTCCACCGCGGCCCAGGGGCCGGCTTCACTGACGAGCACCCGCTCCGCATAGGTCCGCGTGGTCGTGTCGTTGACGCCGTTCTGGCCATTCGCGTTGTAGCCCCAGCAGTACAGGTCGTCCGACGTGTCGATGGCGCAGTAGGCCCGGCCGGTTCGGGTCACGTCTCGCCAGGTCTCCGTACCGAGCTGCGCGGGGGTCTGGGTCTCTGGCGAGCGACTGCCCCAGCACCAGATCGTGTCGTCACTCGCGATGCCGCAGCCTCCGCTGCCGGTCATGGCGACGTCCTTGTAGGTTCGGTCGGTGTCCTGCACGGGCACGGGCTGGGTCCAGCCCGTCGTCCCCATGCCGAGTCGCTTGAGGTCCTCGCCCCAGCACCAGCGGGTTCCGTCGTCGCGGAGGGCGCATGTGGAGCGACCGCCGGCCTCGATCTGGACGTGGTTTCCGGTGAGGACCTGGACGGGCACCAGGGTGTCCGCCTCGCCGACCGTGCCCAGCTCGTCGCTCTCCGTGTCGCGGCCCATGCACCACACCGAGCCGTCGGCATCGTCGATCAGGCAGGCGTGCTCCTCGCCGACGGCAATATCGCGAACCACGCCGTCCCACACCGAGCGGACCTGCTCCGGACCGGGCCCTGCGGCCCGACCCCAGATGCTGCCCCAGCACCACAGCGAGCCGTCGGTGTTCGACACGGCACAGCTCACCGCGGAGCCGGCGCTGGCGTAGCCGCCGAGCTGCGAGCCGACCTGAACCGGGTCCGGGTAGCTGGTGCTGTTCGCGCCGAGCCCCATGCCGTCGAAGAGGTCGAAGCCCCAGCACACCAGCTCGCCGGCGGGCGTGGTGCCGCAGCTGTGCGTCTCGCTCGCGCGGACCGTGTCGAAGGGGCCGGTCGCGGAGAGCTGCGGCTCGAAGAAGGTGTCCCCGCTGTCGTTGGCGACCTGGTACTCCTGGTTGCGTCCCCAGCACCAGATGTTGTCGTCCGAGGCCAGCGCGCAGGTGTGTTCGCCGGCGGCGGCGATGGCCGTCCAGGTCAGGCCCGTCGGCGGGGCAATGGCGGTCTGGGTCGTGATCGGACCGCTGTCGACGCTGCGGTCCACGCCGACCTGCCCGAAGTTGTTCTTGCCCCAGCAGCTGATGTCGCCACTCGTACGCAGTCCACAGCTGTGGCCCTCGCCGACGGCGACGTCGGTCCAGGTGTCGGTACCGACCTGGACCGGCGCGGACTCGTCGCCAGCGGTCGGAAGGCCGAGCTGGCGGTTGAGGTCTCGACCCCAACACCACAGGGTGTCGTCCGAAGCGATGGCGCAGGCGTGCTCGTTGTCGAGGACTACCTTCTTCCAGGTGCCGGCGCCTACTTGAACGGGAGCCGGGTGAACCGTCGAGTTCGGACCCAGTTCCTGACCCCAGCACCACAGCGTGGCATCGGTCTGGATGCCGCAGATCCCACGGTAGTCCAGGTCGACGTGGTCCCAAGCGCCGGGGACCTGGCCCAGTGCACGTCGACTGACGAGGGTGCCGTCGCCGAGGCTGCCCCACCAGTTGTCGCCCCAGCAGAACAGCTGGTCGCTGGTGTCGATGGCGCAGCTCACGCCGGACCCGCTGTTGTAGGCACGAGCCGTGTGGGCCGACCGGAAGGGCCCGTCGGCGATCTTCTCGGGCAGCGACCGGATGTACGCACCCCAGCACTCGAGGCGCGCGGTCGACTCGTCCAGGGTGAACACGGTGTCGGCGGTGCCATCGCAGTCGTTGTCGAGGCCGTCGCAGGTCTCCTCGGGAGACTCGTAGTCGGCAATCAGCGTGTAGTCGGGGTTCTGGTAGCCAGCGGCCCCGGCGCACACCTTCTGCGCGCCCTGGCACACGCCCTGCTGGTTGTCGGCCAGCGGTGCGTCCGCGGGCACCATCTCGTCCTCGCTGCCGTCGCAGTCGTTGTCGAGGCCGTCGCACAGTGACTCGTCGGCCTCGTACTCGGCGATCAGCGCGCCGTAGTCGGGCTCGACGAAGCCCGTGCCATCGCAGGCCTTGTAGGTTCCGGCGCACACGCCGTCCTGCTTGTCGGCGAGGGGCGTGCCCGCGATGTCGGTGTCGGCGGTGCCGTCGCAGTCGTTGTCGAGGCCATCGCAGGTCGCCTCGTCGGCCTCGTACCCGGTGATGCCGCCGTAGTCGGGCTCGTTCCACGCACTGCCGTCACAGACCTTGGTGGCGCCGGTGCACACGCCGTCCTGGATGTCGGCCAGCGGCGGGTCGAGCACGTCGTCCGCGTCGCCCGAGCAGTCGTTGTCGAGGCCGTCACACAGGCTCTCCTGGGCCTCGTACTCGCTGATGGCGGTGTAGTTCGGCTCGATCCACCCGTTGCTTCCGTCGCAGACCTTCTGGGAGCCCGCGCACACGCCGGCCTGGAGATCGGCCGCCGGCGCTGCGGTGATGTCGTCGTCGACCGTGCCGTCGCAGTCGTTGTCGAGCCCGTCGCACGATGCCTCGTCGGTCTCGTAGTCGGCGAGGGTGGTGTAGTCCGGGTCGACGAACCCGCCGCTGCCGTCGCAGACCTGCTTGGCACCCGCACACACACCGCGCTGCTCGCTCGCGTCGGGCGCGCCGTCGAGGTCGTCGGCCTGGCCCGAGCAGTCGTTGTCGAGTCCGTCGCAGCTGACCTCGGTGCCCTCGTAGGTCGCAATCGCCGTGTAGTCCGGCTCGATCCAGCCGTTGGTGCCGTCGCAGACCTTGACCTGGCCGGCGCACACGCCGTCGACGAGGTCGGCGGCCGGGGCGGTGGTGATGTCGGCGTCGGCGGTGCCGTCGCAGTCGTTGTCGAGGCCGTCGCAGCTCGCCTCGCTCGCCTCGTAGTCGGTGATCGCGGCGTAGTCGGGCTCGGTCCACCCGCCGTTGCCGTCGCACACCTTCACGCTCCCGGCGCACACGCCGTCCTGGAGGTTCGCGAGAGGCGCGTTCGCCAGATCGTCGACCACGTCGTTGCAGTCGTTGTCCGCGCCGTCGCAGGCCTCGGTGGCCCCGGGGTGGGTGGCGTCGTCTTCGTCGTCGCAGTCGCCGCCGCCACAGGTCAGGCTCGCGTAGCCGTCCCCGTCGCCATCGAGGCTCAGGTCGACCACGAGCAGGGCGTCGGAGTCGCCGCCGGCGTTCACCCCGAACAGGGTCACGGTACAGCCCGTGCCACACGCGTCTGCGGTGGTCGAGGCGAGGGCCACGCTTCCGCTTCCCTCGGCGCCGAGGGCGATGCGCTCGAACTCGCCACTCTCGTTGGCGATGGCCGCGTCGTAGCGCTCGATCAGCGGATGGGCCGCCACCGTCCACGTGAGCTGCACCGCGCCATCGAGGCAGCCGGCACCGAGGCTGGTCCCCGGGAAGTCACCGAGTAGATCGCCGACGACGTCGACCTGTTCGGGGGGAGAGGGCACACACGCCCCGAGAAACAGACCTAGCCCCAGCCACGCGCGCATGGGCATCCTCCGCAAGCATCAACTGTACTGACAACGGCCCGGAACGCACAGTCGTCCGGGCTCGGCGCCTCCATAGCGGGGGAGGAGCGCGATGGCACCTTCGATCGCCTCGGTGCGCAGCAGGTTTTCGAGCCGGGTGGGACCCGAGTCTGGTCCCGGGCGGGTCGACCCCGGTCCCGGCCCCAGGCGGTGCTCCGATGCTCTCGTCCGCCTGGCCACCGGTCGCCGGGCACGCGGAAGGTCAACCGCGTCGCCCGTCGCCGACGTCGACTGGCCTAAGCGCTCAGGCCGCCGTCGACGACGAAGCACTGTCCGGTGATGTACGACGCGCCCGGCCCACACAGGAAGCGCACCATCGGGGCGATCTCCTCGGGCTTGCCGAAGCGCTTGAGCGGAACCGCGTCCGTGGCCTGAGCGATGACGTTCTCGGGCAGCTCGGCGGTCATGTCGGTGGTCACGAAGCCCGGCGCGACGGCATTCACGCGGATGTTCCGCCGGGCCATCTCCTTCGCGACGCTCGCAGTCAGGTTGAGCAGCGCGGCCTTGGCCGCCCCGTAGTTCGCCTGGCCGGGGTTGCCGACGAGACCGGACACGCTCGCGATGTTCACGATCGAGCCCTTGCGCTGCTTCGCCATCTTCGGGAGGACCGCCCGGGTCATCTTGAACGCGCCGCCGACGTTGGTCGCCATCACGTCGTCCCAGGCCTCGTCGCGCATGCGCAGGATGAGGCCGTCGCGGGTGATGCCAGCGTTGTTGACGAGCACGCCGATGGGACCGTGCGCTGCGGCAGCCTCCACCAGGGTCTCGCAGCCCTCGGTCGTGGACACATCGGCCTGGACCGCGTGTCCGCCGATCTCGCTGGCAAGGGCCTCGGCCTGGTCGGCGCTGCTGCGGTAGTTGATGACCACGGTCGCGCCGGCGTCCGCGAGCTCGCGCGCGATGGCCGCGCCAATGCCGCGCGCGCCTCCGGTCACGATCGCCACCTGTCCGTCGAGCTCTGCCATGCGTCCTCCTGCGGAGGAGCCGACTAACTCGTGCGTCAGGCGGTCGCGGTCACTTGCGCGCGCACTTGCCGGTCTTGGCGGTGCACTCGAGGTTCACGGAGCCACCGGTGATCGAGATCTGGCCGACCACCGAGGCGGCCTGGCCGGGGAACTGGACCTTGATCTGGTAGCTGCCGGCGGGCACGACGCCCGGGATCGGCGTGGACGCGCCGCCCGACACCAGCCACACCTGCTGTGCGTCGCCGCTCACGCGCACCGTCGAGCTCGTGGACGAGCCCGAAGCGCTGCCGCCGCCTCCCCATGGGGAGCCGTCGCCGCCGCCGGCACTGGTGCCGCTGCTTCCACCCCAGGGGCTGTCGGGTTCGGGGGCCGGAGCTGGAGCCGCGGCCGGCTTCGGCTTCGGCTTGGGGCGCGGGCGCGGCCGTGGCGACGGCTTGGGCGTGGGCGTGGGCGCGGGGGC
>SBGP01000064.1 GCA_006226595.1 Deltaproteobacteria bacterium | reverse complement strand
CCTCGGTCCCGGGCACCGGCCACAGGGAGAGCGAGGTCCCGACGAGCACCATGAGCCCCGCGAGGCCTATGAGCCGGTCGACGAAGGTCACGGCGAGGCCCGCGGTCGCGGCGCCGACGGCGCTGCCCTCGAAGGCACGCCGGGCCGCGAGCCCCCGCACGAGGTCGCCGCCGACCCCGCCCGGGGCCCAGGTGTTGAAGAACATGCCGGCCCAGTACACGCGGAACAGCCAGCCGAGCGGGATCGGTGCGGTGGCTCCGTAGGCACGCATGAGCGCGCGCCATCGGAACACGGCGATCGCGAACGAGGTGACCCAGCACGCGGTGGCCGTGAGCAGGGCGAGCGGCGGGAGCCCGGTGAGCGCGCCGACCAGCTCGGCGGCCTCGATGCGGGTCGACAGCCACGCGAAGGCCGCCAGGGTGACCAGGATCTGGGCGATTCGGAGCAGCAGGCGGCGGTTCACTCCCCCTTGCTAGCTCATTCGGCAGCCGCCCTGCGCGCATGTGCACAAGCGAGTGGAGAATAGTCTCGACCTGCGCGCGTCACGCGGGTCCGCCACGCGACGATCCCGGCCGCCGAAGCCCCGTAGAGGCGGGAATTCGGCCAGAGCGTGGGCGGTGTGGTCCGGTTCTTGCTCCAATGGCCGGCATGCTGACCCTGCTTCTCTCGCTCTCCCTCGCCTCCGCCGCCGACGTGACCTCGGTCGATCAGGCTGTGGATCAGGCGCTCGCCCACCCTCGCATCACCGCCGCGCACACCGAGACCGCCGCCGCCGCGCGCTCGGCAGATGTCGCCGGCGTGTGGATGGACCCGATGTTCGCAGTCGAGCTGTCGAACGCCGCGCTCGGACCGGTGGGCCTCACCCACCCGATGTCCGGGGTGCAGCTCAAGCTCTCTCAGCAGCTGTCCTTCGACAGCGGCGCACGCAGCGACGCCGCCCTCGCGAAGGTCGACGTTGCCGAGCGCCGCGAGGCGCTCACCGCGAATGCGCTCGAGCGCGAGGTCCGCGTGGCCTGGGCTCGGGCGGGCAGCGCCCACGCGATGGCCGAGCTGCACGCCGAGCACGAGGCGCGCGTCGCGGAGCTGCGCGAGGTCGCCACCCGCCACTACGAGGTCGGCAAGGGCGGACAGAGCGCACTGCTTCGACTCGCGGTGGTCGAGCAGCGCGCCGCGGAGGAGCAGGCCGAGTGGGCGCGCGAGGCCCGGGTGTGGGAAGCGGTGCTCGCCGAGCTCACCGGCGCGGCGGTGGTCGTCGACACCCGCCCGGTCGCCGTGCCCGTATCCGACGGTGCGCTCTCCCATCCCGAGCTGGCCATGCGCGAGGCCCAGGTCGCCGCCCTTCGCGCCGACGCGTCCCGGCTCGCGAAGCAGGGGCTGCCCGAGCCCACCGTGTGGGCCGGCTATCGCGTGCGCACCGAGGCCAGCGGTGGCGACGACCTCGTGTCGGTCGGCATCTCCGCGCCGATCCCCGTGTCCTCGACACGTCGCGCCTCCGGGCTCGCGGCCGCCCGCGACCAGCAGGCCGAGGCTGCGGTGTTCGGAGTCGAGGACGCCGAGCGGCGCCTGTCCCGCGAGCTCGTGGTCGCCCGCGAGCGCTGGAGCCGGGCGTACGCGCGGGCCGAGACCTACGGCGGCGTGCTCGTGCCCCAGGCCGAGGCGGCGCGCACGGCGACGATCAGCGACTACACGGTGGGTCGGGCGGCCTTCGCCGACGTGCTCGAGGCCGAGGTCGCGCTTCTCGAGCTGTCTCGGGTCGCGGTGGCCGCGGCGGCGGAGACCGAGGTGCAAGCGGCCATCGCCGCCAGCCTCACGGGTGATTAGCCTCCTCGTGGGGGTTGCCCTTGGTGGGAGAGGACATCGGCGGATGGCAGGTCGTGCTGCACGAGCCGTCGCCCCTGCGCGCGTGGAAGGCGGCTGCGGGCGTGCTCGCCTTCGGGGTGGCCGTCGCCATCGGCATGCTCGTCGTCGGCTCGATGCTCGGCATCGCCGTCGCAGCGCTCTCGGTCGTCGCGGCTGTCGCGGTGGGCTGGGGCGTGCGGCAGAGCGACCTCGCGAATGCCTTGGTGGTGCGGCGAAACGGCGAGCAGCTGCTCTGTGATCGCGGTGGCGTGCGGGTGTTCACCGCACCCATCGGCGAGATCCGCGACAGCCGCGTCGTGCCCGCGGAGCTCGGTGCGCGCCTCGTGCTCGAGCGGCACGAGCTGTCCCGTCGCTACGAGGTGCCCGGCACCCACGACCCCGAGCTTCTCGAGGCCCTGCGCGCGAAGATCGACGCCGACCGCAAGGCCTCCGAGCGGGAGCGCGAGGCCCCCGCCGAGCTCCAGGCGCTGCGCGAGGCGAAGCCATGAGCCTGCGCGAGGAGCTCGATGGCTGGAGCGTTGGTCTCGACGAGCCTGCGGTCTCGAGCAAGCCCGAGCAACAGGGGGCCGCATTCGCGGTGCTGGTTGCTGTGCTCGTCGGCCTGTGGGGCATGAGTGCCGCGGCGTGGCTCGCGGGGCTCGTGCTCGGCACCATGGGCGGGTTGCTGATGACCACGGTGGCCATGGCCACCTCGGAGCGCGGTCGGCTTCGACTGGTGCGCAGCAAGGGTCTGCTCACCCTCACCCTGGACGGTGTGGCCGTGTGGTGGGCGGATGCCGGTGAGCTCCGCGACCTGCGGGTCGAGGACGGCATGCTCCGCCTCGAGTGCGTCGACCCGTCTCGCTCCGTGGCCATCGAGGGCCGCCCCCTCGAAGACCGGCTCGCCGAGGTGCGCGAGCGACTCACCCCCGACGAGGCGTCCAGTGCCGGGCCTCCCGCGACACTCCAGGGGTTGCGCGTCGACGGCAGTGCGCCGGACCTGCCGTGGAACGAGCGCTCCCCGTGGCTACCCATCGTCGTACCGCTGCTCACCGTCGCCGGCACGGGGCTGCTGCTCAACGGTGCCGTGAAGGCGGCATTGTTCCAGGTCGCCGGCGCCGCGCTCATCGTCGGCGCGTACGAGTTCTTCGGACATCACCTCCGCTTTCGCGTGGTGGACGGCGTGCTCAGCGCCCGGCGACTGCTGTGGACTGCCTACCGGCGGCCCGTCGCCGACCTCGCTTCGGTCGAGGTGCGCTTCGACGGCGGTCGTGCCCACCTCGTGCTGCGCCACCACGACGGCAGCGAGTGGCGGAGCCCCCGCTTCCCCGCGGACCGGGTGTGGGCGGTGCGCGAGTGGATCGCCGGAGAGCTCGCCGTCGCCGCAGCCCCCGCCGAGGTCGAGGTCGAGCAGCGCCCGCCCCACAAAGCTCTCGAATCCGCTGGAGAATAGTCTCCACGCCCGTGCTGAGCCCTGCTGGACAAGCGGATCCACGGGTGGCATAGCGCTTGCTCTATCGGCTGCGTCCCGGAGAGTTCGTGCGCTTCCTGCTCCTGCTGTTCACCCTGCTCGCGCTCGGCTGTGCGCCGTCGTCGCCCTCGGGCCACGACCACGCCGCCGGCGAGGTCCAGCTCTACACCTGCGGCATGCACCCCGAGGTCGTGCAGGAGGGGCCCGGCCAGTGCCCGATCTGCGGCATGGACCTCACGCCCATGGGCGAGAAGGGGTCGTCGACGGCGGTGTTCGTCGAGCCGCACGTGATCCAGACCATGGGCGTGCGCACCGCCGTGGTCACGCCGCAGACGCTGTTCAAGCACCTGCGCACCCTCGGCGAGGTCGACGTCGCCGAGGACGAGGTGACGGTGGTCAACCTGCGACTCTCGGGCTGGGTCGAGCGCATCCACGTCGACCGGACCGGAGACGCGGTGAAGCGCGGCCAGCGGCTGTTCGACCTGTACAGCCCCGAGCTCGTCGCCGCGCAGGAAGAGCTGCTGCTCGCCGGCGGCGGGCCCCTCGCGACCTCGGCGCGCAAGAAGCTGTCGCTCTTCGGCATCGCCGACAGCGACATCGACGCGGTGGTCTCGTCCGGCAAGGCCGCGCGCACCCTGCCGATCCGGGCGCCCGCCAGCGGCTTCGTGCTCCACAAGGACGTGGTCGAGGGCGCGCGGGTGAGCGCGGGTCAGGATCTCTACCGCATCGGCAACCTGTCGAAGGTGTGGGTCAACGCCGAGGTCTACGAGTTCGACGCCCCGTGGGTCAGTGAGGGCCAGCGCGCTCAGGCCGAGCTCTCGTTCGCGAAGGGCACCGTGCTCGAGGGCAAGGTCGCCTACGTCTACCCGACCCTGAACCAGACGAGTCGCACGCTTCGGGTACGCCTCGAGTTCGACAACCCGGGCGTGTCGCTCAAGCCGGGCATGTTCGCGACGGTGTACATCGAGTACCGGCGCGTCGAGGACGTGCTTGCCGTGCCCCGGGAGGCGGTGCTGCACTCCGGCGAGCGCGAGCTCGTGTTCGTGGCCAGGGGCGACGGCCACTTCGAGCCGCGCGAGGTCACCACCGGCCTCGAGGCCGACCACCACCTGGTCGAGGTGCTTTCCGGGCTCGAGAGCGGCGAGGAGGTCGTCACCAGCGGTCAGTTCCTGCTCGACAGCGAGTCTCAGCTCCAGGAAGCCCTGTCCAAGCTGATCTCCGGCGACGAGGCCCGCGAGGAGGCGCCCACCCAGGTGTACTCCTGCCCCATGCATCCGGAGGTGATCGAGGGCGAGCCCAGCCAGTGCCCGAAGTGCGGCATGGACAACGTGCTCCGCGACGCCACCCCCGAGGAGCTCGAGAAGGCCTACGGCAACGCCGAAGCCGCGTACGTGTGCCCGATGCACCCGACCGAGACCAGCGACGAGCCCGGGCGCTGCGGCATCTGCGGCATGTTCCTCGAGAAGCGCGAGGGTGCCGAGTGAGCCTCGCCAGACCGACCGTGCGGGGCCGCCGATGATCAAGCGCATCATCGCCGCCAGCGTGCATCACCGCGTGTTCGTGCTCCTCGGCATGTTGCTCTTCGTGCTCCTCGGCACGTGGGCGGTGCGCAAGACCCCGGTGGACGCGATCCCGGACCTCTCCGACGTCCAGGTCATCGTGTACACCGAGTACCCGGGCCAGGCGCCGGACGTGGTCGAGGACCAGGTCACCTATCCGCTGTCGACCTCGCTGCTCGCGGTGCCGTACGCCAAGGACGTGCGCGGCTACAGCTTCTTCGGCTTCTCGCTCGTGTACGTGATCTTCGAGGACGGCACCGACCTGTACTGGGCGCGGTCTCGGGTGCTCGAGTTCCTGGACGTGGCCGAGGGCAAGCTGCCGAAGGAGGCCACGACCCAGCTCGGTCCGGACGCCACGGGTGTGGGGTGGATCTACGAGTACACGCTCACGGACTTCTCGCCGCGAGCCACCTGGCTGCGCGGAAAGCTGGACAAGAACGGCAACAAGTCCGTCGACGCGCACGAGCTTCCCGTGCCTGCCGAGGTCTCGCACCCTCGCGGTGAGCGCGTCGAGGTGTACAGCGCTGCCCAGCTGAGCGCGTTGTTCGATCGCGACGACCCGCCGGCGCCGGATACGCCGGCCTCGTGGGTCGCGGACGGGCTGCACTTCCTCGACCAGGCCTTCGACCGCGATGGCGACGGGCGCATCTCCGAGGACGAGCTCGGCCGCGCGGCGAACTTCCGCGGCGTCGACCTCGCCGAGCTGCGCTCCATCCAGGACTACACGCTCCGCTACGACCTGATGAGCCTCGACGGGGTGAGCGAGGTCGCCAGCGCCGGCGGCTTCGTCAAGCAGTACCAGGTCGAGGTGGACCCCGAGAAGCTGCGCGCCTTCGGCATCGGGCTTCCCGCCGTGGTCCAGGCGATCCAGCGCGCGAACGTCGACGTCGGCGGACGGCTGATCGAGCTCGCCGAGACCGAGTTCATGATCCGCGGCGAGGGCACGCTCACCAGCGTCGACGACCTGATGACCGTGCCGCTGAAGATCGACCCGGAGACCCACACGCCGATCCTGCTGCGCCAGGTGGCGCGCGTGCAGCTCGGACCCGACGCGCGCCGCGGGGTGATGGACCTCAACGGGCGAGGGGAGGTGGTCACCGGCGTGGTGCTGCTTCGCAGCGGCGAGAATGCGAGGGCGGTCATCGAGCGGGTCGAGCAGCGCCTCGACGAGCTGGTGAAGAGCCTGCCCGAAGGGGTGGAGCTCCACGTCTCCTACGATCGTAGCGACCTCATCGACCGGGCCGTGGACACGCTGTGGGACACGCTCTTCGAGGAGATGGTGGTCGTCGCGTTGATCTGTGCGCTGTTCCTGCTGCACCTGCGCTCGGCCCTCGTGTCGCTGATCACGCTGCCCCTCGGCGTGCTTGGCAGCTTCCTCGGCATGTGGGCGCTCGGCATCAACGCGAACATCATGAGTCTCGGCGGCATCGCCATCGCGGTCGGCGTGATGGTCGACGCGTCGGTGGTCATGGTCGAGAACCTGCACAAGCACCGGGAACGCGAGCCAGATGCCCCGCAGGAAGAGCTCGTCATCCGCTCCGCACAGGAGGTCGGTCCGGCGCTGTTCGTGTCGCTGGTCATCGTCACCCTGTCCTTCGTGCCGGTGTTCGCGCTCGAGGCTCAGGAGGGCCGTATGTTCGCGCCGCTGGCGTGGACGAAGACGCTGGCGCTGGCCGCGGCGACCCTGCTCTCGGTGACGGTGATCCCGCCGCTGATGTTCTGGTTCGTGCGCGGACGCATCCGCACCGAGGAAGAGAACCTCGTCAGCCGCGTGCTCATCGCGCTGTACCGCCCCGTGATCCATGCGGTGCTGTGGGCGCCGAAGCTCACGCTGCTCGCGGCCCTCGTGTTCGCGGGCGCCACGCTGTACCCGCTGTCCAAGGTCGGCAGCGAGTTCATGCCGCCGCTCAACGAGGGCGACCTGCTGTACATGCCGACCACGCCGCCGGGCATCAGCATCACCAAGGCCCGCGAGCTCCTGCAGCAGACCGACCGACTCATCGCCGAACACCCCCAGGTGGAGCACGTGCTCGGCAAGATCGGCCGCGCGGACACGGCCACCGATCCGGCGCCGCTGACGATGATCGAGACGACCATCCTCCTGCGTCCGGAGGAGGAGTGGCCGGCGGGCAAGACCATCGAGGACATCATCCGCGAGCTCGACGCGATGGTGCAGCTTCCCGGCGTGACCAACGCGTGGACGATGCCGATCAAGACGCGCATCGACATGCTCGCCACCGGCATCAAGACGCCGGTCGGCATCAAGCTGCTCGGCGACGATCTCGAGGAGCTGTCCGAGATCGGCGCGGAGCTCGAGGCGCTGGTCAAGGGCCTCGACGGCGCGAAGAGCGTGTACTCGGAGCGGGTGACCGGCGGGAACTACCTGGACGTGACCATCCGCCGCGAAGATGCCGCGCGCTACGGGCTGAACGTCGCAGACGTCAACGGCGTGGTCCAGTCGGCCATCGGCGGCATGAACGTGACGTGGACCGTCGAGGGGCTCGAGCGCTACCCGGTGAACGTGCGCTACCCCCGCGAGCTGCGCAGCTCGCCGCAGGACCTGGCCCGGGTCGCGGTGCCCACGCCCATGGGGCACTACGTACCGCTCGGCCAGGTCGCGGACATCGGCTTCGCCAAGGGTCCGCCGGCGATCAAGAGCGAGAACGCCCGACGCACCGCGTGGATCTTCGTCGACCTCGACACCGACGACATCGGCGGCTTCGTGCGTCGCGCGAAGCAGGCTGTGAAGGCGGAGATCGCACTGCCCCCCGGCGTGAGCCTCGAGTGGTCGGGTCAGTACGAGTACATGGAGCGCGCCGAAGAGCGGCTGTCCGTGCTCGTGCCGCTGACCATCGGGCTGATCTTCCTGATGCTGTACATGCACTTCCGGCGGCTCGCGGAGTCCACGCTCGTGCTCACGGTCGTGCCCTTCGCGGCAAGCGGTGGCGTGTGGCTGCTGTGGCTGCTCGACTACAACCTGTCGGTGGCGGTGGGCGTCGGCTTCCTCGCGCTGCTCGGGGTCGCGGCGGAGACGGGCATCGTGATGCTCGTGTACCTGGAAGAGGCGGTGGAGCGCTTCGAGCGCGAGGGTCGCCTCACGGACGACGGGTCGCTGCGCGCGGCCATCCTCGAGGGGGCGGTCGACCGCGTGCGGCCGAAGATCATGACCGTCGCCATGGACCTCATCGGGCTGATGCCGGTGATGGTCGCGACCGAGGCCGGAAGCCGCGTGATGAAGCGCATCGCCGCGCCGATGGTGGGCGGCATGCTGAGCTCGACCATCCTCACGCTGGTGGTGATTCCGGCGGCGTACCTGCTGATCCTGCGCTGGCGGCGTCGGGGCTAGATGCCCGTGAACGTGGTCCCCAGCGCCCGTGCCACCGCCCGTCCCAGCTTTTCGAGCCACTCGACGTCGGCGTCGAGGTTGAAGCGGTCGTAGGTCGGGTCGACCGTCGGAAACAGGTCCACGTCGCTGGCGAGCACGACCGTGCCGAGCTTGAGCTCGCGGGTGGTCCAGTCCGAGGACACGTGCAGCTGGAGCGGCGCCACGGGGCAGCCGACCCCGCGAACGCGCAAGCCCGCGTCGGTGGTCTCGGCGACGAGCTGGCCCTTCTCCCACAGTGCGAAGGGGGCCTCGCGCCATACCCACTCCCAGCCGGTGGCGAACATCGCGTCCCAGCCGCCGCGGGACACGGCATGCCCCGCTGACAGCGCCTCGAGCACCGCATCGACCGCGTCGATGGCGATGAAGCCCGTGGCGATCGGGGTGAGCGTGTCCGTCTCCGCGAACAGCCCGTAGCGGTACATCCGGGAGAAGGTCATCCCGGAGATGGCGAAGACGAGGGGCTCGTCGCAGCCCTCGGCTCGCGCGAGCACGGCGGTGGGCGAGTCCGCGACGACGTCGTCTGCGGTCACCATCGGAACAGGCCACCCTGCTGGCTGCGGTACGGCTCGCCCGTGCCGTAGGGCCACGAGGTCCACCGGGCGCAGCCCTCGCCGAGCTCGAGGGCGCCGTCCACGACCTGGTAGTCGAGCTCCTCGTAGTCGTAGCCAGTGGCGGTGACGTTCCACGCGCGCAGGTGCGGGTAGCGAATCGTGGTCGGGGTGGGGAAGTCGTAGACCATGCCGTCGCTGTTGACGAGCGTGGAGCCACCCGCGTCGAAGGTCGTGTGCTGCATCGACAGGCGCGCGGTGCCGTTGTCGTTGAACAGGACGAGCTGCATGGTCATGAGCACCGGCACGTAGCGGGTGGTCACGCCGCCGGAGTACTCGAGGTAGTTGATCGTCCACTCGCTCGCGGCGTTCCACGGGTCGCAGTCGTCGATGGCGCGGCAGGTGCGGGTGCGCCGGAGCAGCGTGTCGGTCGCCAGGATGCGCTCGTCCCGATTGTTGGGGACGAGCGTCCGCGCCTCGGTCTCGGTCCACGGGGTGCCCGTGCACGCGCCCAGATCGAAGGGGTCTTCCGAGGGCGGGTTCGTGTCCGTGTCCGTGTCCGTGTCGGTGTCGGTGTCGGTATCGGTGTCGGTGTCGGTGTCGGTGTCCGTGTCCGTGTCCGCGTCGGTGTCGGCATCCGCGTCGGTGTCGGCATCCGCGTCGGTATCGGCATCCGCGTCGGTGTCGGCATCCGCGTCGGTATCGGCATCCGCGTCGGTATCGGCATCCGCGTCGGTGTCGGCATCCGCGTCGGTGTCGGCATCCGCGTCGGTGTCGGCATCCGCGTCGGTGTCGGCATCCGCGTCGGT
>SBGP01000115.1 GCA_006226595.1 Deltaproteobacteria bacterium | reverse complement strand
GCCGCCTTGCCCGCCGCCATCGCGCGGGCACGAAGACCCGCTCCGCCCGTGGCCACCCGCGGTGCGGGGGTCGGGGTCGCTGCCGGCTTCAGCTGAACCGAGGCCACCGCAGGAGCGCGGCCGGTCGCCGGCAGCACGAGGTAGCGGAAGCCACCGTCGTTGGTCTCTTCGAGCGAGTGCCATTCCGAGGCCGAGGCCCCGAGCAGCGCGGCCCGGTCGAGGCGCGACAGCTGGTAGCTGCGCCGCCTGCCCTCCTCGTCCACGCGGATGAAGCGACCCGCGCGAAGCACGTCGAGATCGAGGTCCTCGACCTCGTTGCTCTGGGCCGGCGCGAGCTCGGACTTGCCGGGAAACGCGAGCGTGGCCTTGCCGCCGTCGTGCACCTGAAAGCGCACTGCGCCAGAGCTGCCGCCGTCGTGGTGAA
This sequence comes from Deltaproteobacteria bacterium, assembly GCA_006226595.1. Taxonomy (GTDB): domain Bacteria; phylum Myxococcota_A; class UBA796; order UBA796; genus M1803. Next base: position 48,169 of record SBGP01000115.1, on the reverse strand, counting down.
CCTGGACCGTAAATCCGGGCTTCTTGGCCATCCTGCCTCCGTGGTCGCGACCGCAGTTCGCCGACCGAGGTCGCATGCTACACCGCGGCGACCTCATCCTCGCGACGAGGCGCCGTGGCTGGGCCTCAGTTCGCGGGGACGTGACGCTCGATGAGCTCCGCGAGGCGCGGCAGCGACTCCATCACGTGGCCCTTCGCCTGGCCGCGGAGCGAGGTGTACACCTTCTTCATCACGCGGTTCTGGGCCCGCTCGGCTCGGGCATCCGTCACCCCGAGCAGCGCATCGGCGATGGGGCCCGCGTTCGAGCGGAAGTAGGCGTCGACATTGCCCGACTCGCGCGCCTTCAGGAAGTGCGGGTCGACCGCGGGAGCGAACTCGGGGAGCAGAGAGCGCAGTGCCGCCTCGATCATGCCGGGCTTGAGCTTCTTCACGGTCTTGTACCCCGTGCGCAGCGCCATGCCGGACAGGCCGCTACGCCGCGCGACCTCCTCGTCGATCATCTGGGCGCCATCGCGGATCACCGCGTCCTTGCGGCGCTCGTCCTGAAGGGTCTCGGTCAGGGTCGACATGCTTCCTCGCAGCGGGGGCTTGGCTGAGACGCGAACGGCCGCGATGCTCGCGCACCGTGGCCGTCGGATGTTGGAACACGCGCGCGGCCTCGGGGCAAGGCCGGCACGTGGTCATCGGGTCTTGACCATGCCCGGGCACCACGGCGTCGAGGCCTTGCCGCCCAGCTTCTTGATCCACACGCCCAGGTGGTGTCGTGCGTAGCAGCTGTAGCCGCCCTGCGACTTGGCCTTGGTGACGCAGTCGTAGGAGCGCTCCCAGTCGCGGTTGTTCTGGGTCTCGATGATGTTGCTCGCCGGGGTGTCGTCCTGGAGCTTGTCCGTGACGTAGTGCCGCAGGAACGGCCCGATGCTCGTGCACAGCGCCAGCGCTGCCTCGTCGCGCGGCGATGCGCCGAGGGCTGCGAGGGTCGACGTTCGCACGGTCTCGGACTCCTCGAAGGTGACGAGTCGTTCCTTGAGGCAGGCGATCGAGCTGGGACGCTTGGAACCATGGAAGGCACGCACGGCCTGGTCGCGCACGCGCTCGTCCGGGTCGTTCATCATCAGGTCGCACACCATCTCGTCGGTGGAGCCGCGCTTGAGCTTCACCGCCGAGCCCAGTGCCGCCGCCCGCACGCCGCCATCGGGGTCCTCCTTGGCCGCCTTGATCAGCGCCTTGACCACGTCCTTCGAGTCGCGGCCCTCGAGCGCCTCGGCAGCGGCGGCACGGATCACGGCACTGTCGTCCTCGATCAGGTCGAGCAGCGTGTCGCTGTAGGAGCCACTGCCGCGGAGGTAGCGGGTCGCCTCGGCGCGAACCTCCTCGGGAGCATCGGAGCGCGCCGCCTCGACCATCGCCTTGAAGCCGTCACGCGCGGCGATGCCGCCGAGCGCCTTGGCTACGCCCACCCGGTCTTCGACCTGCTCGTCGAGCAGGGCCGGACCGAGGCACTTCGCAAAGTCGTCGCGCTTGGTGCCGCGCAAGCCCTCGGCCACCGCGTAGTCCCAGGTGTGCGCGTCCTTGTCGTACAGCGCGTCGCACACGCAGTTGTTGGCGACGAGCTCGCCCGGGTACTCCTGCAGCTTGCGCGCGGTGTAGCGGCGAATGTCGTCGTCGTCCTGGTTCTCGAGGCCCACGCAGGCCGACGCGAACTGGCTGCGGACCAGGAACTTGTCCACGTCTTCGGACTTGTCGATCCGCGGAGGCGGGATCTCGCAGGCCGTGGACAGGAGCAGCACCGTGCACAGCGCGGACAGGCCCAGGATGGGCAGGGACAGGAAGGATCGCACGTTCACCTCGCGGCGCGCGAGTGTAGCCGGCCCGGCGCTCGGCTTCTCGCGCAGAGGCCGCCGAGACAGCGCCTGCGCGAAGCCGACGAGCGGCATAGGAGCGCGAGCACGGGAACGCGGCGCCACCGGCGCCTTCGTCAAAATCTCGTGCCCGGGGAGGATGCGGCATGAAGCGTTGGGTCGGAGTGATCGGACTGGGGCTGATCGCGGTCGCGGGCCTGGGCGTCGGCTTCGTGCTCCGCAGCACCTCGGATGCCGTTCGCTACGAGGTCGTGCGCGGCGACACCCTCGGCAAGATCGCAAAGACCTACGACGTGAGCGTCGACGACCTTCGGCGCTGGAACGGCATCGACGGCGACCTCATCGAGGTCGGACAGGTCCTGCTGATCCACGCCACGGGCACGGTCGAGGCGCCCTCCCCTCGCAAGCGCGCCCGACGCCCGACCCCCGGGTCGCCCCCGGAAGCACCGAAGCAGGACACGCTGGTCCGCCCGAAGCCCAAGCCCTGCCTCTCCGGACCGACCGGCGAAGGGCTCGCCGACGAGGGCGCCGTGGCGTCGACCGGACTGAGCTACGCGCAGATCAAGAGCAGCATGGACGCGTTCGTGCCGCATACCCTGCGCTGCGTGCCCGAGGGCACGTCCGGTCGCCTGGAGACGAAGATCGTCGTCGGCTGCAACGGCACCGTCTCCGCCGTCGAGATCGGCGCCACGGGCGGTCTGCCCGCCGAGGTCGTCGCCTGCGTGAAGGACACGCTGACCTACGCCGAGTTCCCCGCACATGCGCTGCCGGACGGCGAGGTCTTCGACTATCCGCTCACGTTCAGCTGGGACTGAGCCGCCGCGCCATCGGCTACTGGTCGAGCTTTCCGACCCTTCCCGCCCATCGAGGCTGATCAGGCGACCAGAGCGCGTTATGCGGCCGGGACCCTGCCGCCTGGCCAAGCGGTGGACGAGGAGAGACGTGAGCGCACCCGTTCTCAAGATCGAAGGTCTGCGGACCTACTTCCACACCGACGCCGGCACCGTGAAGGCGGTCGACGACGTGTCCGTCGAGATCGAGCCCGGTCAGACCCTGGGCGTCGTCGGCGAGTCCGGCTCCGGAAAGTCGGTGACCTCCCTGTCGGTCATGCGGCTGTTGCCGCCCGAGTCGGCGCAGATCGTCTCCGGCTCGATGAGCTTCCTGGGCAAGGACCTGGCGAAGGCGTCGATGGCCGAGATGAACGACATCCGCGGCAACCAGATCGCGATGATCTTCCAGGAGCCGATGACCTCGCTGAACCCTGTGTTCAAGGTCGGCGACCAGGTGGCCGAGACCATCCTCACCCACCAGAAGGTGGGCAAGTCCGAGGCGCGCGCCCGCACGATCAAGCTCTTCGAAGAGGTCGGTATCCCCGACCCCGCCACGCGCATCGACAGCTACCCGCACGAGATGAGCGGGGGCCAGAAGCAGCGCGTGATGATCGCCATGGCGCTCGCGTGCAACCCCGAGCTGCTCATCGCCGACGAGCCGACCACCGCGCTCGACGTCACCATCCAGGCCCAGATCCTCGACCTGCTGCGCAACCTGCGCGACACGCGCGGCATGTCGATGCTGTTCATCACGCACGACCTCGGCGTAATCGCCGAGATCGCCGACAAGGTCGCGGTGATGTTCCGCGGCAAGCTCGTCGAGTACGGCGATGTGCTCTCGGTGTTCTCGAACCCGCAGCATCCGTACACCAAGGGCCTGCTCGCCTGTCGCCCCCGCCTCGACACGCCCTACCGGCTGCTTCCCACCGTCTCCGACTTCCTCGAGACCGACACGGTCGACGGCGAGGTGGTGATGAAGGAGAAGGAGCTCACCGCGGAGCGCCGCAAGGAGCTCGAAGAGGGCGGCCGCCCGAAGATGCCCGAGGGACAAGGCGAGCCCGTGCTCTCGGTCCGCGACCTCAAGGTGCACTTCCCGGTCAAGCGCACGCTCCTGGGCAGGCCCACGGCCTGGGTCAAGGCCGTCGACGGCATCAGCTTCGACGTGTTCGAGGGCCAGACCCTCGGCCTGGTCGGTGAGTCCGGCTGCGGCAAGACCACCACCGGCCGCGCCATCCTCCGCCTCGTCGAGCCCACCGCCGGCGACGTGAAGTTCATGGGCAAGGACGTGCGCGCGCTCGAGGGCGAAGCCCTGCGCGCCACCCGACGCGACCTGCAGATCATCTTCCAGGACCCTTACTCCTCGCTCAACCCGCGCCTGACCGTCGAGCAGGCGCTGATCGAGCCGATGATCGTCCACAACATCGGCTCGTCCTACGACGAGCGGCGCCAGCGCGCCGGCGACCTGCTCGAGGAGTGCGGCCTGCCGCGCATCTACCTGCGTCGCTACCCCCACGAGTTCAGTGGCGGTCAGCGCCAGCGCATCTGCATCGCGCGCACCCTGTCGCTCGAGCCGAAGTTCATCATCTGCGACGAGAGCGTCTCCGCCCTCGACGTGTCCGTCCAGGCCCAGGTACTGAACCTGCTCAAGGAGCTGCAGCTTCGCCGCGGCCTGACCTACATCTTCATCAGCCACGACCTCTCGGTCGTGAAGTTCATGAGCGACGTCATGTGCGTGATGAAGGGCGGCCACATCGTCGAGGCCGGCGCGGCCGAGGACATCTACGCGAACCCGCGAGAGGAGTACACGAAGAACCTCATCGCGGCGATTCCTCGCGACGACCTCGACCACATCAAGGCCCGTCAGGCCGCCCGCATCTCCGCGGAGCAGGCTCGCCTCGGCGCCTGATCACCGCTGCCGCCTGCGTGCGTGACTCCCGCCTCGGCCTCCGAGTGCGGGAGTTCGTGCATCTGGGTGACGCTACTTGCGCTCGCGTACCGGGCTGAGCTCGAGCGCGGCGGTCGCGACGAACAGGGCAACGGCGACAACGGCCACAGTCGAGGTGGCGGCGACGAAGGTCATGAGCACTCCTGATGCACACAACATGCGCAGGACTCGCCGCGTCGACACCCCCGGGGACAACTCGTGACCGCGGGGCCCCTCACAGGACGCCGCGGGTGCTCACCGTGCTCCGGCCACTGCCGCGGGAGCTGACCTCGACCCGGAAGCCCACGCGCTCGGCGATGCCGGCCACATGGCTGATCACCCCGACCTTGCGGCCGGTCGCCTGGAGGGTGTCGAGGGTGTCGAGCACCACCTGCAGCGTCTGGTGATCGAGCGTGCCGAAGCCCTCGTCGATGAACAGCGAGTCGATGCGCACGTCCCGCGCGGCGAGCGAGGACAGGCCAAGCGCGAGGGCGAGGGACACGAGGAAACTCTCGCCCCCGGACAGGCTGGTGATGGGCCGGACGTCGTCGCCCATGTCGCCGTCGATCACCTGCAGTTCGAGGTCCTCTCCCGGCACGCGGACGAGGCGGTAGCGAGGCGCGAGCTCGCCGAGGTGCGCGTTCGCGTGAGAGAGCAACGCGTCGAGGGTGAGTGACTGGGCGAACTTGCGCAGCTTGCTGCCGTCGTGCGATCCGATCAGCTCGTGCAGGCGCAGCCACCGGCGCGTCACCACGGCCTGTGCCTCGATCTGGTCCTCGAGCTCGCTCTGGGCGCGCCGGGCCTCGTCGTCGGCATTGAGCTTCGCCTGCTGCTCGCTCCACGTGCGCGTGGTGGTCTCGAGCTTGGCGGACAGCGAGTCGAGCTCGGCACGCGCGTCTGCGAGGTCGGGCATCGTGCCCTCCCACCGCGCGCGGCGCTCCGCCAGCTGTTCGCCGAGCACGCGAGCGCGGTGTCGGACCTCGTCCAGCGCCGCGACCTGCGCCTCGGCCTCGGATAGCCGTGCCTGGACCTCGGCGAGGGAGAGCTCCGGGAGAGCCTCCGCGTCCAGCCCGTGTGCTTCCGCCGCCGCCCGCACCCGCTGGGCATGCTCCGCTTCCCGTGCCACCGCCGCCTTCAGGCTCGCTGCCGTGGCGGTCGCGGCCACCTGGGCCTCGTGGACGATCCGGCGACGCTCCGCCTCTTGTGCCGCGAGCGCCCGATGGGCCTCGTCGAGCGCGCCGAGCTCGGCCTTGAGCGACTGCTCGAGCTCGCGCGCATCGGGGTGGTCGAGCACCGTGGCGCGCTCCTTGCGCAGCGCTTCGGCGCGCTCGCGAATCGCTTCGAGCGCACGCGTTGCGAGACCGTGCTCTTCGACCGCGGTGGCCGCCGCGGCCAGGGCCGCGTCACGGCGCGCCCCGAGCGACTCTCGCTGCAGCTCCCACTGCGCGCGTGCCGCACGATGCGCTGCCGCCTGCTCCCCCAGAGGCAGCCAGCGGGCGACGAAGGCGGCGGCCTCCGCGGGTTCCGGCCAGGCCTCGCCGTGGAGCACGCCGATCACGGTGCGAGCGGTCATCCACTCCTGGCGCGCCCGGGCTTCCATCGCCGAAGCGCGGGCCACTCGTGCCTTGCCAGCCACCTCACGCTCGCTGGCCCCGCTGAGACGCTCGCTCGCCACCGCCTGGGCTCGCCGCGCCTCGGAGAGTCGCTGTTCCGCACGCTCGCGCGCCTCGCGACGCGCCACGAGCACGCTCGACTCTGTGGCCTGTGCCTCGCGCATCTCCTCGGTCGGCTCGGCGCCAAGGGTGTCGATGAGCGGCGCCATCTCGGCCGTGAGCTCGGCCTCGAGCCGATGCTCGGTCGCGACCCGCGCCGCGGCCGCGGCCGCCGCTCGCTCCGCCGCCTCCTTCTTCGCCCGTGCCGCGCTGTCGCGGTCCGCGAGCTTTCGAAGGCTCTCGGCAAGCGCCCGATGGCGGTCCCGCGCGTCGGCGACGAGTCCGTCCAGCGGGTGTGGTTCCACGGCATGCTCCGTCGCCCCGCACAAGGGGCAGGGCTGTCCCTCCACGAGCAGGTGACGATGCGCCGTGAGGTCGGCCGCCGCCTGCGCGCGCTCGGCCGCGAGCCGCGCCTCCTCGACCCTTGCAGCGAGCGGTTCGCGCAGCGCGCCGACCTCGACAAGCTCGTGTTCCGCGGCCGTGCGAGCCGCATGCGCCTCGCGCTCCTCGCTCTGCGCCACCTCGGCGCGCGCCCGGGTCTCGGTCCGCTGGCGAAGCAGCGCCTCGGCTTGCTCTCGCGCCTTGATGCGCCGCTCGAGCGCAGCGAGCTCGGCGCGGGGGTCGGACAGCGCCGCGAGCTCGGCCTCACACGCGGACAGCGCGCCAGCGGCATCGACCACGAGGGCACGACCGGCTTCGACCTGGACCGTGATCTCGGCCATCTCGGCCTCGGCCTCGCCGAGCTCGGCAAGCGCCTCGGTGAGCGACGCTCCGGTCTCGGCCACCCGGGTCAGCTGGGCCCGCGCCGTCCCCCACTCCTCCGCGAGCCGCGCCGCGACCGGATGTTCCGCCAGCCAGGCCTCGTGCGCATGGGCCTCGCGCTGCAGTGCGGCGAGCTCGTCCGCCACGACGGCGACCTGCGCCTCGGCCTCGTGCTGGATGCGCGCCCGACGCGCCACAGCCTCGGTCGCCGCCTCCAGTTCCTCCGCGACCGCCACCAGGCGCGTGTCGAGCCTCAGCGCCTCGTCGATGCTCGGGGCGAGCGCTTCCGCGCGCGCGCGCTGCGTCTCCAGCTCGCGCGCTTTCTCCTCGCACCGCGCCACCGCCGCCTCGTGGGCCGAGGTGGCCGCCGCCAGCGCCGTGCGCTGCTCGACGTGCGCGCTCTCCGCTCCTCCGCGAGCCTGGACAGCCTCGGCGAGCGCTGCGCGCAGTGGGGCCACGGCGACCAGACCGCGAAGCTGCGCCAGCCGGTCGGCCCCCTGCTCCACGGACTCCGCGAGCGCCTTGCGGTCGGCCTCCACCCGGGCCAGCTCCTCGGCGTCGGCGGCGATGAGCTCCAGCCGGGTCACGCGCTCCTGCGCCTGCTTGCGCTCCTCGACCAGGTCCGTGCGGACGCGTACGAGCAGCCCCAGCGACTCGCTAAGCGCCTCGCGATCGGCCGCGGTGAGCAGCGCGTGCGCGCGCATGGTGGTGCGCATCGCGTCGAGCCTCGCCTCCTCGTCCCGCTTGCGCTCGTGGCAGCGCACCGAGATCAGCGCGTAAAGCTCGGTGCCCGTCATCTTCTCGAGCAGCGCCGCGCGGTCCCTGCCGGGGGCCTGCAGGAACGCGGCGAAGTCACCCTGCGCGAGCAGGACCGAGCGCGTGAACTGCTCGAAGTTCAGGCCGAGCTCGCTCTGGATGTGCTCGAGCACATCGGTCTTGGTGTCGCCGATGTGGCGCCCGCTGTGCAGGTCCTCCAGCGACATCACCGCGTTCTGAAGGCGCTGATCCGGGTCTCCGTGCGCGCGACGCACGGTCCACCGCGCTCGCCACCGTCGGCGCTGCTTGCCCTCGAAGTCGACCTCGGCAAAGCCCTCTCCGGTTCCGCGCCGGAGCAGTACGCGGGGGTCCCCATCGCGGAGGTCGGCATCCGGCCCATCCCCGCCCAGGCGGACCCGCGAGCGGGTCGACAGACGCGGCGTGCGGCCGAACAAGGCGAGACACATGGCGTCGAGCAGCGTCGACTTGCCCGATCCGGTACGACCCGTGATCGCGAACAGCCCGGCCCGCTCGAGCACACCGTGCTCCAGCTCGACCGCGAAGTCTCCGGCGAGGCTCGCCAGGTTCTTGCCGCGAATCGCGAGGATCCTCACGTGCCCGCCCCCGGGACGAACGTCGGAAACAGCTCGACCTGTCCCGTGGCTCGCTCGCCCCGCACGTCCTCGAGCAGCTCGCGAAAGGTCTCGACGAGGTCCTCGGGCGGCTCGCCCTCGTGCTTCTGCGCCCACCGACGGGCGAAGACCTCGGTCGGGTCCAGCTCTTCGAGCTGCTCGATCTCCACCTCGTCGGCCAGCGCCTTGCCGACGCCGGCGTAGGTCGCCTGGAGCGACACGAGGCGGACGTTCTTGAACGCGATGGCGGACTCGACCTCGCCGCGCAGGCCGGGGTACGGCCCGTCGAGCTGCACCCGGACGTCGAGGTAGCCCGGTCGCTCGGGGTCGCAGGGCGTCATGTCGCGCAGGGCGGCGAGCACCTCGGCGACGGGCCCCGGACCGTCCGCCGGTACGCGCAGCATCGGGCACCACCGCGGCACGAACAGCGGGGTGGACTTGAGGAGCACCCCGCCGGACAGCTCGAGGAGCACGACCTGGTGCTCGTAGTCGACCTCGGCCATCGACAGCGGGATCGGCGAGCCCGAGTAGCGCACGTTGTCGCGACCGCCGACGATCTGCGCGCGATGCAGGTGCCCGAGTGCCGCGTACGCCACATCTGGCGGAAAGATGCTGTCGGGCAGCGGGTGCTGGTTGCCGCCGAGGATGCGCCGCTCGGACTGCTCGGAGAGCGTGGTGCCGACCATGTAGCAGTGCCCCGTCGCGAGCAGAGCCTGGCCTGGCTCCATGCGCTCCCGAACGAGCCGCAGCGCCTCGTCGTACACCGCGCGCACACCGTCGATCAGCGGGTCCATGCCCGCGACGTGCGGCAGGTCCGCCTGGCGGAGGAACGGCACCGCCGCGACCCAGGCCTCGACCTGCCCCTGCGCATTGGTGAGCGGAAGCACCAGCCGCTCCGCGTCGAAGCCGTCGTCGGTCCGCGGCATCGCGCCGACCACGTGCACGCCGAGCTCACGGAGCACCGGGTGGGGCGCGTCCATGCGGGCCGCGGAGTCGTGGTTGCCCGCGACGACCACGACGTCGAGTCCCGGCAGGCGCCGGCGCGCCTCGGCGAGGAAGCCGTAGTAGGCACGGGTCGCGTACGCCGGCGGGTTGGCGGTATCGAACACATCGCCTGCCACGAGCAGCGCGTCGACCCGCTCGCGGACGAGGGCGTCGAGGAGCCAGCTCAAGAAGCGGGCGTGTTCCTCGTCGCGGTCGATGGACCGCAGCGTGTGACCGAGGTGCCAATCACTGGTGTGGAGGATGCGCATCGCGCGGCGACTCGCCGGGGGTGAAGCGCTCACCTACCCCAAAAGCGCCGTCGGTGCCGCAGACGATCGCGGCGCGGGCTCGCTACTTGAGCACGTTCCGGACGAAGCGGCCGAGCATCTCCTTCACGGAGCGGCGCATGTTGTCCTGGACCAGCGAACGCGGGACCGGCAGGTTCGGCTCGCTCTTCAGCGTGTACTCGAGCAGCGCACCATCGGGGTGCTCGGAGACGGTCCACGTCGCTTCCTGGACGGTGAAGTCGTCGCTCTCGAGCAGGGTCTCGTGGAAGCCGGTCGCCGTCTTGCAGCGGCGGGCCTTCATCTTGAGGGGGCGCCACATGCCGCGCGTCGAGATGTCGAGGTCGGTGCAGTCGCCGGTGGTCGCGAGCTGCTGGAGCGCCACCACGTCGGGATTGATCGTCCGCGCGAGCTCGGGGTTCTCGAGGGCCGCCATCGCCTCGGCGGGGCTCACGTTGAGCACCACGGAGCCCTTGACCGTGCCATCCGCACTGCTCGACACGACCGGATCCGCGGCGAATGCGGAAGAAGTGAGGAACATGCCGAGGAATGCGATGCGGACCATGAGGCCTCCGGCCGGGGTGACTCCATCTAATCAGCCCGACACGGCACCGCGCAACTGAATTCGCCCCGTGCGTAGGAAATTTCGCACCCGTCACAAAGACCCGCCTGGAAAGCCGATCTTCAGCCCGTCAAACAGGTGTCAGCGACACGCGTCAGTGACACCCGCCAGCGATCATTCGATCGCTCTCGGGGCGCGGGGCGATCAGTGCGCTTCGCGACGCCAGGTGGTCGCTGCGAACAGGCCTCCGAGTACCGAGAACGCGAGAGCACCGGCCCACGCCTCGCCCCCGAAGCCGGCAAGCGGTCCGAGGGGCAACGTGGTCGGCAGGTCGAAGAAGGTCAGGGTCGCGTTGGCCACACCGACCAGGGCCGCGCCGGCGATCATGCCGGAGGCGAGCAACACACCGCGCTCCCGCAGCTCCTCAACGACTTCCTTGGCGTTCGCGTCCACCGCGAGGCGGATGAGGCCACCCGCCATGATCGGCACCGCGAGGTGCACGGGCAGGTACAAGCCGACGGCGAAGGCCAGGGTCGGAAGGCCCATGATCTCGACGGCGAAGGCCATGCCGGCCCCCGCGATGACGAGCACCCACGGCAGGTTGCCGTCGAGCACGCCGTCGATGACGAGCTGGATGAGGTTCGCCTGGGGCGCCTTGAACTCGCCCGAGACGATCTGCTCTTGGAACAGGGCGAGCACGGTGCTCATGGCCGCGGCCGCCGCGATCACGCCCACGATCTCGGCCATCTGCTGGCTGCGAGGCGTCGCGCCGACGAGGAAGCCCGTCTTCAGGTCCTGGGACGTGTCTCCCGCAATCGCCGCCGCGATGCACACGAGGGCGCCGATGGTGAGCACGGCCACCTTGCCGCCACCTGCGCCGAAGAGCAGTGCGCACACGAGCACGGTGGCGATGGTCATGCCGCTGATCGGGTTGCTCGACGACCCGATGAGGCCGACGATGCGCGAGCTCACGGTGACGAAGAAGAACGAGAACACGACCACGGCCATGCCGGCGACAAGGCCCACGCCGCCCTGCCCATCCGCGCGCAATGGCAGGAAGGCGGCGAGCAGCCCGATGAGCGCGAGCGCGCCGCCGACGAAGGACAGCGGCAGCTCGTGCTCCGTGCGCTTCACCTGCTCCGCGGTGCCCTCGGCCATCGCCGTGAGCGCGAGCGAGAAGCTGCGCACGATGACCGGCGTGGACTTGAGCAGCGTGAACAGACCACCGAAGGCCACCGCACCCGCACCGATGTAGCGCAGGTACTTCGACCACACGGTGAAGCTGTCCATGTTGCGGATGAGCAGCTCGCTGTCCGGCGCGAACGGCGGGGTCCCGGCGACGGGCGCGATCGGCACGTCCGCGGCACCGCCAAAGGCGTAGATCAGCGGGATGAGGAAGATCCACCCGACCGCGCCACCCGCGAGCATCACCGCCGCGACCTTCGGGCCGATGATGAACCCGACGCCGAGCAGCTCCGGACTCACGGTCGCGCCGAGGCTGGTGCGGAAGCCAGCGCGCTCGAAGGGCACGTCGGGCTCCTCCGGCCACATGTGCCCGAACTTCTCGAGCACCGAGTACACCGCGCCGTAGACCATGCCGATGAACAGCAGGCGGGCGGAGCTGCCACCGGCCTGGCTCGCGACGAGGACCTCGGCGCACGCCGTGCCCTCCGGGTACGACAGGCGGCCGTGCTCCTGGACGATCAGGAAGCGGCGCAGCGGGATCATGAAGAACACGCCGAGCAGACCACCGAGCATGGCCAGCGGGAAGATCGGCCAGAAGCCTGGCGTGAGGCCCCACAGGTAGAGCACGGGCAGGGTGAAGATCACGCCCGCAGCGAGCGACTCGCCGGCCGAGCCGACCGTCTGCACGAGGTTGACCTCGAGGATCGAGCCGGAGCGGAGCGCCTTGAACACCGCCACGCCGATGACCGCCGCCGGAATGGACGCGCTGACCGTGAGCCCGACCTTGAGGCCGAGGTACGCGTTGGCGGCGCCGAACACGACACCGACGATCACGCCGATGATCAGCGCGCGAGCGGTAAGCTCGGGCATGACCACGTCGTCGCCGACGATGGGTTCGTAGCGACCGCCTTCGGGGGTCGGCTCGTAGGCCGCCGGCGGCAGGGTTCCCTTGAGTTCGACGTCAGACGCCACAGCACGCTCCGTTTCGGGCGCGGAGTGTAACCGGAAGCGTCGGGTGTGCTCGTCGGGACCGCGGTTCTCGCCCGCGGCGCGACGAACCGCCTAGTGCCGCGCCTTCTCCTGCTGCAGGGCGCGCTGGTCGAACCAGCCCTCCCCCGAGGACAGGGCGCCGGAGCGTGCCGCGGGGCGCGGGCGGTAGCCGGTGTCGATGGCCTGGACCTCGGCGGCCTCGGGTTCGGCGTAGAAGTCGAGCGAGCTGTCGTCCTTGCTCTTCGTGGCGTGACCCCAGGACTGGCGCTCCAGCGACACGAAGTCGGCGAGGGCCACGGTGACCTCGCCAGGCCCCATCGGCAGCAGGAAGGTCACCTCGCCGTCCGCGAGCGGGCCGACGAGCGTCGTGCCGCCGACGAGCTCGATGCGCCAGTCGCCGGTGGGGTCCTCGGTGACCGGCTCGGCCTTCACGCACTCGGCGAGGAACGGCGCGAAGCTGCCGAGGTCGTTCTGAAGCACGAGCTGGGAGGACTCGGCATCGACGAGGAAGTCGTCGCCCCAGGTGGTCTTCACGCGGAACACCTCGCGATCCGGCCAGATCGGTGTGCCGCGCGTCTGCACGCTGGTCATGTCGGCGACGGGCATGTCGATGGGCACGCGCTTTCCGCCGACGTCGAGGCCGATGCGCAGCTCGGGCTCGGCCCACTGTCCGCGAAGCTCGCTGCCGTTTCGCAGCCACACAGTCACCGCGCCGCCGCCGTCCGCGACGCGCTCGCCTTCGGCCGGGAACACCGCGCCCACGTCCGAGAGCGGAACCTCGAGCAACCCGAAAGCGCCATCGAGGAGCAGCGTCTCGGTCTGGATCTCGCCGACGATGATCTGGCCATCGGCGAGGGCCACCCCGAGCGGCGTCCCCTCCCCCGAGTCCTGGCAAGCGGTGAACAGCAAGGCGGAGACGATGAGCGCGCGGTGCATGGGACCTCCCGTGGTGGACTGCTCGACCAACGGGGGTGGCGGCGGTTCCTTACGCGGCGGTCACCAGATGTCGGCGGCGGCTCACTCGTCGGTGCCGAGCGCCTCGTGGATGCGCCGGTGGTGCACGAACGAGATCACCGTGTAGTACGCCGGGTAGTACAGCGAGACCCACGCGAGCGTGCGCGCCCACTCCTCGGTGATGAACAGCGAGATGACGAGCATCATCAGCGCCCACACCGCGCCGAGGCCCACGGTCATCTTCTGGAGGAACGGTGCCTTCGTCGGGTAGACGTAGTGAATCGGCACGAACACCAGGATCGCGAGCAGGACCACGAGCCCGACCGTGAGCTCGGGGGTCGCGCCGAGCACGTACAGGTAGCCGACGACGATGTTCCAGTAGCTGGGGAAGCCCACGAAGCTCACCTCGGTCTTCGCGGCTTCCTGGGAGAAGCCGTAGCCCGAGGCCATGAGCGGGATCACGCCGATCCATCCCTGCCCTTCGGGCAGCATGCCGAGCGCGGGAAGCGCCAGCGATGGCAAGAACGCGAAGTGCAGGAAGTCGACGAGATCGTCGAGACGTCGACCGTCGAACTGCGGCAGGACCTCGCGCACACGCACCCGCCGCGCCATGGTGCCGTCCGTAGCGTCGACCACGCACGCGACACTGGCGATCACGAAGAAGGTGCGCGCGTCACCGCGGGCCAGCGCTGCTGCGCCCATGAACGCGAGCGGCAGGCCGAGGGCGGTGTACATGTGCACACCCCAGGCCGCGGCCTTCTTGCGACGGGGATGGTTCGGAGTCTCGCTCAGGGCTGCCTCGCAGACCGGGTGTGTTTAACCCGCGCTACTCGAGCGGGGCGAGCGGGGTCGGCGGGTCGGACTTCGCGGTCAGCCGGGAGACGGCCAGCGCGGTGACCAGACCGCACAGCATCGCGGTCGTGCGGAACGGGAACTCGATGCCCTCGATGCCCGTGTCCGGGTACGGCAGGAACGACGGCAGGCCCAGGGTGCCGTCGCCGCCGCCGAGGCGCAGGAACACGCTGACGAGGAAGCCCGCGATCGCCCCGCTCTTGTTCGCGTGCTTGTCGAACAGCGCGAGCGCGAGCTGCGGGAAGAGAACGCAGTACACGACGTCCCCGCACAGGTACCACAGCGCCGAGACGGACTGGACGGTGAGCGCGACGACCGTGGCCAGGGAGCCGATCGCGACGACGAGGTAGCGCACGATGCGGGCGACCTGGTCGGCGGTGGCCTCGGGGTTGAGCAGTCGACGGTACAGGTTCCACGAGACCAGCGACGAGGCCGAGAGGATCGAGCTGTCCACCGAGCTCATCACCGCCGCGGCGACCGCGCCGAGGCCGAGCACCGCAATCCACAGCGGCACCGCGAGCCGCAGGGCGTACGGGAGCACGAAGGCCGGGTTGTCGGTGAGGTTGCCGACGATCACCTCGCCGCCGCCCATGGCCACGCCATTCGCCGTCTCGCCGAGCGCCATCCAGTCGATGTGTCGCGCGGCCAGGCCAAGGATGAGCGGCGGCAGCGCCATGAGCGCGCAGAGCACACCGGCGGCCAGCGACAGGGTGCGCGCCGCGCCAGGGTTCGGCGCGGAGAGCACGCGCTGGAAGTACACGTTCCAGGGGATGCCGCCGAGGAGCAGGAGCACGAACCAGTCGCCGTAGTACAGCGTCTCCTCGGTCGACGAGAACCCGGCGAGCGGGTCGGTGCCGCCTTCGGGCGCCGTGAGCAGCACGCCCCACCCGCCCGCGGCATCGACGACGAAAGGCAGCGCGAGCCCGAGACCGATGAGGATCAAGAACAGCTGCACCACGTCGGTATACGCGACCGCGCGCAGGCCACCGAACACGGTGTACGCGACCGCGACCGCCGCGGAGACGAGGATCGCCAGGGTGAGGTTGTCGAGGCCGATCACGGCGTCGAAGGTCGTCCCGAGGGCAACGAGGATCGCCGCCGACCAGAAGGTCTCGGCGAGCACCGCCGGAATCATGAGCGCCGCGGCGACCTGCTTGCCGTAGCGGGACTCGAGGGGATCCACGAGGGTCGTGTACTCCATCGCGCGCATGCGACGCGCGAAGAACAGGCCGCCGAACACGAGGGACAGGGCGTAGCCGATGCCCGCCTGCGCGCCCCACAGCACGCCCGACGAGTAGGTGTACTCGGCGGTGCCGTTGATGTAGCCACCGCCGACCCAGGTCGCAGTCATGGTCAGCAGGCCGACCCACAGGGGCAGCGAGCGACCGGCGAGCAAGAGCTCGCTGACCTCGTCTTGATCGGCGTCGCCGGACTCGCCGCGTCCCGCGACCAGCCCCACTGCGAACACGAGGCCGTACATCGCGAACACCGCGAAGACGCCGGGCCAGAACACGCCCTCCACCGAACCTCCAGGATCCTCCGCAGCAGTTCGCCGCGCGATGGCGCACCATACCCGGTTGCGGGTATGACGGGGCGCCAGGAGGATGGATGGCCGACTTCACCGGAACCTTCGACGAGACCTTCGACCTGCCCGTGGATGTAGCGACTGCAGTCGCTCACTTCTCGAACACCGACGTCGTGGCCGCCAACTACGGCGTGCTCGAGTCGTACGAGAAGGTCGGAGACGACAGCCTGGCGCTGGTGCTTCCGAACCAGAACCACGGCGTGACCAGCTTCCAGGGCCGCTACACCGGCACCTGGAAGGCGGTCGGCGACAACGCGGTCGAGTGGAGCACGAAGCCCGGTAGCGGCAACCTCGTGTCGGAGGGGCGGGCGACGTTCGCGCCGACAGCGGGTGGCTGCCGCATGACCTGGCGGAGCAAGATCACGATCACGATGGACGTGAACCGCTTCATCGGCAAGGCACTGGGCCCCGTGGTGGGCACCTTCGTCAGCCGCGAGATGCGCGCCTACTGCGACCGGATGATCGCCGCGCTGCCGCGCTGACCCGAAGACTCAGAAGCTCGGCGGCTTCGCCAGCGACAGCGTCTGCATGTCGGTGAGCCGCTCCTGCACGGCGTCATGGTCCTCTCCAGCGAGCTTCTCGCCGGGGAAGGCGTAGGCCATGAGCGGCGCGCCGGTCTGGGTGGTGGACGGCCAGTCCCACAGGTTCGGGAAGTGCTCGAGCAGCTGTTCCCGCGGCACGACAGGCGTTCCCGGCGGCCAGGCCATCGTCCCCACGCACGGGTACTCGCGGCAGTCCAGGGACACGATCAGGCCCGTGCTCGCAGCAATCTCGTCGAGCACCGCGAGGACCTCGTCCTCGGAGGGGTGAACCCCCTCGGCACCGCCCTCCCCTCCGGGCTCGGCAACCGCCCTGCCCTGGGTCGCGCCCGCTGCCAGGCCGTCGGCGATGCGGCGCTTCACGTCCGGCGCGTCCGGAGCCGGCGGTGGCGCCGGCCTGGACTCGGCACCAGGCTTCGGGGCGGGCCTTGCGTCGGTCACCGGCGGGGGTGCGAGCTCGACGCGGCTCCACCAAAGGGCGGCGCCGATCACGCCGACCAACACCAGCAGTCCACCTGCGATGCGCTTGTCCGCCATCAGGGCCGCCACACGACCGAGGCCCACGCGGCGTAGTCGTCGAGGTGTGTGCACGGTCGCTGCACGCGGCCCGCGAGGTCGGCGAGCGTGCAGCTCACGCCGCCATCGATGGCGACCGCGGGAACGCCGACGAGCGCGGTCGGCTCGAGGGTCATCCGCTGGCGGAGCGTGAGCAACTCGACGGAGTCCGCGCCGATCTCGTGCCGCTCCCAGCTCGCGATCACGCCCTGGATGTCGAGCTCCGCGGAGACCGAGCGCCGCTGGTCACCGGTGAGCGCGAACGGCGTGAACGCCGGCACCTGGACCTGGCCGAGCTGAGTCGCGTCCGGGATCAGGCTGTGCGAGAGACCTCCGAGCCGGAACAGATCGAGTGGATGGTTGCCGCTGAAGGCGCCGAGGACCGCCCGCCCCGACAGCGTCCACCCCTTGCTGCCGAAGCCCAGTGCGACCTCGCCCTCGGTGCGGTTCCACGCCTGCTCTTCGGTGCTGCCGAGTGCGAAGTGTCCAGCGGCTTCGGCGCCGAAGACGACGGTGCCCGCCCACGCCCGGTGGGCGAAGCGGCCGTCGAGGTGGGCGAACTGACGCGGGGCCACGGCGAGGTCGCCGAAGCCAGCATCGACCACGCCCCCGAGCCGCACGCGCGCCTGGCCACCGTGCCAGCGCACGTCCTCGTTCGCCGAGAGCGCCACTCCCTGTCGCGCCTGCCGCGGAGTGTCGACGGACTCCCGGAAGCGATAGCCGTGCACCTCGAGGCGCACCGGCCCGCGCCATGCGGCGGCGAGACCGAAGCCGTCGACGCCGCCGGTCTTGGGCAGCGTGAACCCGCCGAGCGCGATCACATCGAGCTTTCCGGCGATGTCCTGGCTCGAGACCATGCCGTGCACGGAGCCGTTGTGGGGACCGGCGGTGAGGCCGATGAGTGGGCGAACCTGCGGACGTCCGAGACCGTAGGCCTCGGCCTCGACCTCCTCGCGAGCCGGGCGGGGCTGCGGCGGCGGCGGCTCGGGACGTAGCGCCAGTGGTCCCACGGCGCTGAGGTCCGGACGGCGCGGCTCCGGCGCCGGGGCGGCATCATCCGTCCACACATCGGCGGTCGGCGCTTCGACGGGCACAGGAGCCGACTCGGGCACCGGCGTCAGGTCGAGCGGCATGCGCCGGAGGTCCATGCCATCGCTGTCCATGGTGAGGAAGAAGATCTCCTCGGCGGACACGGCGGGCGCGTAGGCCCCGCCACGCGTGGCGGTGAGCATGCGCGGCTTGCCCTGGCCGACGACCGCGAGCTCGATGAAGCCCTCGTGGCCCAGCGAGACGACGAGCCCGCTGCCGTCCGGAAGCCACGCCGGGTCGGCGGCGATCGCGTTGGCGGGCACCTCGACGCGCTCTTCCTCGCCGCTTGCGAGGTCGCGGATGCGAAGCTCCCAGTCCTCCTCGCCGTTGACGAGGTACGCGAGCCGCGTGCCGTCGGGCGAGACGCGCGGCGAGTCGACGACCTTCGTGCTCGGCTCGGTGATCGGCGTCCAGTCGCCGGTCTCGAGGTCGATCTCGACGAGCGTCTGCACACCCCAGTCGGTGCGCACAGCGGCCGCGCGCTTGCCGTCCGGGAAGGCCACGGCCTCGATGATGTCGGCGCCGCGGGTGATGCGCCGCTCGCCACCCTCGTCCGGATCCCACACGTACAGGTCCGGACGCGCGAAGCCCTGACCATTCTGCGTCCAGCTCACGAAGAGCACGCGACCGTCCGGCATGAACGCGGGCTTGGCCGCACCCTTGTCGTTGCGCACGCGACGGGCGACCTCCTCGGGCGGGTACACGTCGGGACGGTGCGCCGGCACGTCCTCCGGGTCCTTCTCGAGCAGCGCGTCGACCGCTTCCTTCCACTCGGCGTCGGCCTCGGCGTCGGGCTCGGTCGACCACACGACCAACCGGGAGGGGCCATCCTCGCTGGCGATGACCGCGGCGAGGCGCTTGCCGTCCGCGGACACCGCGGGCGCGCTGGTGTTCTGGAACAGGTCGGCGAACTCGGTCCCCTCCTCGACCGGACGAGCCGCCTCGATGGCCATCGCATCGCGGGTGAGCTCGGCCACGTAGCGCCCGTACATCACCTCGGGGTCGTCTCCGAAGATGCCCTCGAACGCGTCGTTGAACTCGCGCTTCTTGCGGGCGGACATGCGCAGCCACAGGTCGTTGAGCGCACCGTCGTAGCTGCCGGCCTCGAGCCACTCGAGGAAGGCCGAGCCGACGAGGTATCGGAAGCGGCCAGACGCCCAGCGGGAGCCGCCATCGAGCTCCCAGTAGTGCGGCATGCGCCCTTCCTGGGCGAGCGAGCGCAGCATGGTCGCACGGTAGTCGCTGTTCGGGCGGCCCTTGCCGGTGAGTCGTCCCTCGACGACGGTGGCGTAGCCCTCGACGACCCACGCCGGGGAGTTCGTGCTCACCGGCCCCATGCCCAGGGTGCGGCTCAGGAACCCCCGGAACGGCGAGCGCGACGGACGGAGCAGGTGCACCAGGTGCGCGTCCTCGTGGACGACGAGGTCTTCGGCCCAGGTCCGGTAGTTGCCGAGTGCCGAGGAGGCACCGGGCGGCGTCGCGAACACGCCCATACGCGGACGACCGAGGAAGGGCAGCGCGAAGCCGTTCGCGTCGCGGAACGGGTCCATGACCACGAGCTCGATGCGCTTCGGCGGGTCGTAGCCGACTTCCTCGCTGACCACGGCGCGGATGCCGTCGAGCTGAGAGGCGACCTCCAGCGCCCACTCCTCGGCCTCGAGCGGGTAGTGCAGCCGGAAGTGGTCGGTCGTGACCGTCCGCCACTTGCCCTCGGGGCGGTGGGTCACGTTCTGGCCGAAGGCCGGCAGCGCGAGGGACAGCGCGAGAACCGCGCCCATCAGGGGCTTGAGTCGGGGCATCACCACTCCGGGCATGCCCCCTATCGCGCGAGATCCCAGCCGCCAGCCTCGCGAACCGTCAGCCGTCGGCCGCGACGGCCGCGGACTAGCTCGGGCCCGCGGAAAGCGCGCCCGCCGGCAGGCGCAGGCCCTGGGTGCGCGCGAACGCGAGGCGCGCGTGCGCCGCCGCGCCCTGCATCAGGGCCTCGGCGATCTCGACCACACCGCGCTCTTCGATCGCCTCGAGCTCGCTGCCCGCGACCCAGGCGTTGAAGCCACCCATCGAGGGTCCGCACCAGATCTGGAAGTCCCGCTTGCGGTCGCTGTCGCCCATGCGCGCCCAGCGCGAGGTCATGCCCAGGTACCAGCGGAAGGTCAGCGCCATCTTGTGACGCGGGTCCGCCTCGGCCTTCTCGACCTGCTTGGGGTCGCGGCCCTGCCAGTACTCGCGGGTGCCCTCCCACACGTCGGCGAGCGGACGCTGGAACACCTGCTTCTCGAGCTTGGCGCGCTCCTTGGCGTCGAGCTTGTCGAGGTCACCGACGCTCTTGTACAGGTCGTAGAGCTTACCCGCGCGCTGCGCGTACATGCTGCCGCGGGACAGGACCTGGACGTGGGCGCCGATCTCGAACATGTCGGGCGCGGGCCCGGTGGCGACGTCCGCCATTCCCGCCGCGGCGAGCATCTCCTTGGCCATGTCGCTGGTGCCCGCCTCACGGGAGGCCTGGTTCACGGAGCCGGTGAGCACGTACTCCGCACCCATCGCGAACGCGCCATGCACGGCCGCCGGGGTGCCCAGTCCGCCCGCCGCGCCGATCCGAGGCCGGTGCCGGCCGGTGAAGCCATGCTCCTCGGCGAGCTGATCGCGAAGCTGCTGGAGCAGCGGAAGCAGCACGAACAGGGGCCGGCGATCGGTGTGTCCGCCGCTGTCGGCCTCGGCGGTGACGTCAGAAGCCATGGGCACGCGCTTGGCGAGCTCGGCCTGCTCCGCGGTGAGCTGCCCGCCGGCGACGAGCTCGGCGACCATCGCCTCGGGCGCGGGCTTGAGGAAGTGCTGCGCGACCTCGGCCCGCGACACCTTCGCGAACACGTGGTTCGGGCACACCACCTCGCCGGATGCATCCGCGTGGATGCCGTGCAGGCGGTAACGCACGACCGCGGGGGTGAGCCCCATGTACGCCGAGGCGGAGACACGACGCACGCCGTACTCGAGGTACAGGTCGACGGTGGACTCCTCGACCGCGGGCTCGACCGGGTTGTGCAGGAGGTTGAAGCCCCAGGCACCCGCGCCAGCCTCACGGCTCACGCGCTCGAGGGCCTCGCGCACCGCGGGCACCGGCAGGCCGCCGCTACCGAAGAAGCCGAGCAGGCCCGCGCGCGCCATGGCGATCACGAGGTCGGCCGAGGCGATGCCGCCGGCCATCGCGCCCGCCACGTAGGCCCAGCGGACCCCATGGGCACGGCGGAACTCGACCGACCCGAGGGTCTCGGCGCCGACGGGGGGAACGGTGCCAACGAGCGGACGAGCACCCATGCCCGCGCCGTGCAGGCCATGGCTGTACCAGGCCACCGCCTCGCCTTCGCGCACCGCGAACAGCGGGCGACGCGCTTCGTGGAGGGCAGCGCGCAGATCGTCGACGCGGCTGTCGGGGTCGGGCCGGAACACAGGCCCCTGATGCGGCGCCTCGACGGCGGGCAGGGCCACGTCTTCGTCGACGACGACGTCATCGCCCCAGGACACCGTGAGGCGACCACCGCCACTCTTGCGCTCGGCGGCGATGCACAGGGTGCCGTCCTTGAGCTCGACACGCTCGACCCGGGGGTCGGCGAGCACGGTGAGCAGAGGACGCTGACCGAGGGCCTCGAAGCGTCCGGCGAGATCACCGCCAGTGGTCGAGGCGACCTCCGTCTGCGAGGCGCCAGCGACAGTGCATTCGGCGGCGCCGTAGTCTTCCAGGGCGCGCAGGTGCTGCTCGAGGGACATGGAAGGGCTCCGTAGGTGCGGATGGGGGGGGCCACTCTATCGGGTCTGAGCAGGAGAGCCCGCGATTCCCGCGAAAAGCGCGGGCGCGGGCTCCGTCAGACACGCCGTGGGCCTACTCTTCGAGGCTGTACAGGCGGCTGCGGGTCAGCATCTGATCGACCTCGGAGTCCGCGGAGGCCATCGTGTACGTGATCTCCTCGTTGTACTCCTTGGGCACGCCAGCCTCGGTGTCGAAGACGAGGGTGCCGCGCCCGCGGGCGTGGCCGACCACGAAGCCGAACTCCTTCGGAGTCGTGTTGCCGACGCTGCTCATCGTCTGGGTGAGCTGGACGATGCTGCCGTCGATGCGGTCCACGCGCCAATCGACCGTGATGCGGGTGTCGTGGTCCTCGTGGTCGAAGTGCGTCGTGCCGGCGAGTTCGGTCGTCCACTGCTGGTTCACGCGAAGCTCGCCCCTGGGCGCCTGGAGCAGCCCGAGGTCGACGACGTCGAGGTAGGCCATGTCGTCCCAGCTGAGGATGCGGGAAGGATCGCCGCCCTCGGCGAGATCCTCGGCTTGGGCCTCCTTGATGACGACCTTGCCGTCGGCGCTGACCTGCACGTCACGCACGCGGCTGAGCATGAGCTCGGCGCCCTCGAGCTCCTTGGGGGGCTTACCGCCGAGACTGCTGTCCCACACCGACTCCTTGCCGGACATGGCACGGTCCACGCGCAGCGCCTTCACGCGCTCGACCCAGCCGACCGCGTCCTCACCGAGGATGCCGGGCGTCGTGACCTCACGGCGCGTCTTGAGACGGACCTCTTCGAGGATGATGCCCTTCTCGATGGACTTCACCGTGTTCTGGACGCGATCCGACACCTCGAGGGTCTGGCCCTCGTTGAGCTTCGCGTCGAGATTGATGGTTGCTCCACAACCGAGCAGGAACAGGAGCCAGACCAAGGTGTCCTCCGGGGGGCGGGGCGGGAACCATACCGCGTGCTTGGCTCGTTGACGACACTTCGCCGCCGAGCCGCGCTGTTGCGGGTCTTAGAGTTCGTGGGGCAGGACCGCCCCGTCGTCGTCGATGTCGATGTCGATCAGATCCGCGAGCTGCTCGCGGGCGACCTCACCCTTGAAGTGCAGGGCCTGAACGGTGCCCTCGAAGGTGTAGTCGAAGCCCGAGAGCTGCGTCGGCGGCGAGTAGTTGTTCGAGTGGCCGCTGACGAAGCCGTCGGGCGTCGCGAGGTAGCTGAGTGTGCGGACGTACGCGCCCCGCTCGTCCCCCGGCCCCTGGTGGAACCGGAAGTCGATGGCCGACCACCCGAGAGCGTCGGGCTCTCCGAGGTCCACCGTGCGCTCCACCGGGTCCGGGTCAGGCTGCTCGAGTGGCTCGTTGCCATCGCCGTAGGCGTACTCGGCCCCCTGGTTCACGGTGTGCGTCTCGGACTCGGCGCCGACCACCACCACCGCCTGGACGGCGAGCGCGACCTGGGCCTGGTCGACGACGGCATCGAGACACTGGCGCTCGTCCTCGAAGGTCTTGCCCGCGGTGAACGCCGCGTCGACGGCCACGGTCGCCGACATGCCATCGTCCGCGACGGTCACCTCGCCCAACGAGATCGCGAGGCGGCGCGGCAGCCACCCGTTCTTCGGCTGGTAGCAGGCATCCCCGCCGGTGAGCGCGACGTTCGTGTCGAGGGTGTACCCGCGGAGCAGAGCCACGCCCTCGCCGCGGGCCTTCTTGCCGAAGGTGACCTCGAGGGTCCCGCTGGCTCCCTGCGGTCCGACGACGAGCTGGAGCTCGCCGGTGCCGACGCTCTCCTTGGAAGTGGTCAGTCGCACCACGTCGACCGCCACGTCCGCCTCGTCGAAGAACGGGAACTCGTCGCAGGTCGCGTCGTCGCACGACGGGTCGAGCACCGTCGACAGCCCCGTCGTCGAGGTGCCGCCGACCACGGCCACGGTGGCGCCGCTCTCGGTCGCCTCGAAGCGCAGGTGGCTCACCCGGTGGTTGAACAGATCCCAGCGGTAGCTGGCTCCTTCGAGCCAGCTCACGGTCTCGTCGGTGCCACAGCCGCCCAGGAGGACGGCGAGCCCGATCATGCAGGTCGTCGTTCGCATGCGGCAGCCTACCGTGTCCGGTTGCGGCTGCCTACCGCCCCGCGAGGTACGATGCGCGGGCATGACCTCGATTCGTTCGCTGCCCGACCGCACGCACCGTGCATACCTGATGCCGATCAGCGGCTTTGCCCTGGCGATGATGGTGCTGTGGGCGGTGTCGTTGACGCCGGTGGCGCTGTCGCTGTTGTACCTGCTGTCCGTGTACAACATCGGCCTCACGTTGTGGTGGTCGCGGGACATGTACCGCCGGCGGCGCGAGGGCGAGATCGAAGAGGACGAGGTGACCGCGGGCCTGATCGCGGTCATCCGTCTGCTCGGCTGGTCCTCGGTCCTGCCGGTGGTGCTGTTCGCTGCGACCGACCCACTCTCTACCGAGGTGTGGAAGACCGCCGCGAGCATCGGCATCCTCACCACCATCGCGCTGACCGCCGGCCCCTGGCTCGCACGGCGCGGTCATCGCGCGACGAGCACCGCCGGCCTGGTGGTCGCCCTCGCCGCGCTGCCGCTGAACACGAGCGGCGCGCTGTCCATGGCGTTCTGGCTCGGGTGGGTCGAGGCCCTGACGGGCATCCCTACCGGCGCCGCCTGACGAGGGCGAGCGGCAGGAGCCACCCGACCAGGAAGGACGCGCTGCCGTCGGAACAGCCGCAGCCCGTGGACTCCACGACGGGCGGCTCGTCGGCGGTGCACGTGTCCTCGTCGATGACGCTGTCGCAGTCGTTGTCGATGCCGTCGCAGATCTCCGACTGGCCTGGGTTGGCCCAGCCTTCGCCGTCGTCGCAGTCGCCGTCCGACTCGGCCCAGCCGTCGCCGTCCTCGTCCACGATCAGCTCGTCCACGAGCCCATCGCAGTCGTCATCCGCCCCGTTCAGCCGCTCCTCGGCGCCGGGAAAGCGCAGCTCGTCGCTGTCGTCGCAGTCGCCCTCAGCCTCGGAGAAGCCGTCGCCGTCGTCGTCCACGCGGTCGCTGCCCTCGTCGACGATGCCGTCGCAGTCGTCGTCGATGCCGTTGTCGACGACCTCGGTCGTCCCCGGAGACACCGTGGTCAAGCCTTCGGCGCAGTCGCCGGGAATCGCGCCGTCGAGACAGTCGTCCGCGCCATCGCCGTTGGTGTCGGCCCCCTCGCAGTAGCCGTCCCCGTCGATGTCGTCCGCGGCGGTGCCCTCGTCGATCGCTCCGTCGCAGTCGTCATCTACGCCGTCGGCCTGCTCCGGAGCGCCCGGGTACGCGGTCGCGTCCTGCGCGGCGCAGTCCCCACCGTCGACCGTGAACCCGTCGTTGTCGGCATCCGTGATCTCGGCGTCGACCTGCCCGTCGCAGTCGTCGTCGATGCCGTTGAACCCGATCTCGTTGACGTTGGGGGCGACGTCGATGTCGCCGTCGTGGCAGTCGCCGGGGAGCGTCTCGTCAGAGCACTCGAGGGTCGAGGGAACACCGTCGAGGTCGGCGCCCTCACAGTAGCCGTCGCCATCGTCGTCGACGCACTCGGTGCCCTCGTCCGTGGCCCCATCGCAGTCGTCGTCCACGCCGTTGCAGCTCTCCCGGCGGGTCGGACGCACGTCCTCGTCCGCGTCGTCGCAGTCCCCGCCGAGCTCGGTGAACCCGTCCCCGTCGTCGTCGCTGCACTCGGTGTGCTCGTCGACAAGCCCGTCGCAGTCGTTGTCGATGCCGTCGCAGGCGTCCGTGAGCCCGGGGTGCCGCGTCGCGTTCGCATCGTCGCAGTCGGTCGCGTCCTCCACCCAGCCCTCGGGCAGGTCGCAGAATGCGTCCGCGCCCGACGCATCGCCGTAGCCGTCTCCGTCGACGTCGGGCCACGCCTGGGTCTGACCGCTGACGTCGAGGCTCGGGTCCTCGTCGTCGATCAGGCCGTCGCCGTCGTTGTCGAGGCCGTCGCAGACCTCGCGGTCGCCGCAGTCCGGCGTGCCGTCGCCATCGGTATCGGTGTCGGGCACACCGCAGCCACAGAAGCCCGCCTCGATCTTGTCAGGATCGTTGGGACAGGCAT
The DNA here is from genome assembly GCA_006226595.1 of Deltaproteobacteria bacterium. Lineage (GTDB taxonomy): Bacteria > Myxococcota_A > UBA796 > UBA796 > M1803. Next base: position 22,247 of record SBGP01000115.1, on the reverse strand, counting down.
CGTCGCAGTCGAAGGTGCCGTCGGCGTCGCTGTCGAGATCCGCGACCCCGCAGCCACACACGCCCGCGTCGATCTTGTACGGATCGTCGGGACAGCCGTCGAGGCAGTCACCGAGCTGGTCGCCGTCGCGGTCGAAGCCCTCGTCGATGGTGCCGTCACCGTCGTCGTCGGTGCCGTCGCAGGTCTCCGGGGGCGAGTCGCAGGCATCGCCGAGGCCGTTACCGTTGCCGTCCTCCTGACCCGCGTTCGCGACGTCCGGACAGTTGTCGACGCAGTCCCCCACCCCGTCGCCATCGCCGTCGACCAGGATCGCGACCGACGGCGCGACCTTGCTCCCGGCCACGCCTCCCTCGGCCGGCGCGGTCCACGCAAAAGTATTCAGCGCCGAGGTCGAGCACGCGGCGTCCCCAACCACGGCGTCGACCACCAGATCCACGGAGCCACCCGGCGGCACGACCACGCCCTCGACGCGCAGCGTCGTCGCCGTCGACGTGTCGGTTCCCGAGGCGAGCGGCGTGCGCAGCGTCCACGACGCGAACTCCGCGGGAATCACGTCGGTGACCGTGATCGTGGCGCTCTCGGTACCCGAGTTCTCGAGGTGCAGCGTGTAGGTCACCGTGTCGCCGGGCTCGACGGCGCCATCCGCGTCCTGGTCCACCGTGTGCGTCCACGTCTTCGACGAGAGGTCGGAGAGCTGCGAGTAGAACTCGTCCACGCCGACGACGTTGGCGATGACCCACACCTTGTCGGCGGCGGCGGTGTACGTGACGTCGATCTGGTCGTCGAGGAACTCGACCCCCGCCGAGATATCGAACTGGTCGATGTCCACGCCGGCGATGTCGGTGAGGCCCTGGGTGTTGATCGTCCGGTTGAAGATGTCGTCGACGGGGTTGGTCGCGTCGGACACGAACACGGACGGGGCGCTGCCCGGCAGGCCGTTGACCTCGATCGAGTCGCCGGCGGTGCTCACCTCGCCCTCGAGCACGAAGGCAGTGAGGTCCGCCGAGGGCGTCGAGTCCACGGTGAACCCGGTGAGGTTCATGGTCACGGTATCGCTGTCGAGCACGACGTTGCCGTCGTAGAGCACCACGCGACGCGTCGGGAGCGAGGCCTCTTCGAAGACGAGCAGCAACGACGCGCCCGCGGAGTGGGTTCCGCCGTTGGTGACCAGGCCGAAGTAGTCGTCCACGACGTAGTCTCCAACCATGTCGTTGCCGACGAGGCTGGTGACATCGGCGCTGCACGCGATCACGTCGTACGCCACCGATCCGCCGTCACTGCAGAAGCAGTTGTCCGCGTTCACCGTCGACGAGCTCCCCGAGGGCACCGAGAGCGTCACCTGCGTGTCGGGAAGCGCGCTACAGCCGGCATCCACCTGGTCCTGGCTGCCTGCCCACCACAGCTTGGCTGCCACCACCGTCGCCCCGGCCGGCACGTCCTGGGACCGCACCGTGAACTCGGCGGGGACCAGCGTGTCGACGTTGTTGTCGGTCGGCGGCTGGCTACCGGCGGGGTTGGTGTTCTCGGCGAGCGCATCGCCGGTCATGAAGTAGTCGACGCGGCCGTCCCAAGCGCCGCGCTGGGTCAGCGGCTCGTCGGCGTGCGCGAAGGTCAGGAGGAGCAGGAGGCTCGAGAGCACGGGGGTCTCCGGTTGCGGCCCCCTATCTAGCCACAACCCATGCCGGCTCGCCGTCGAAACTGTGACAGGTGTTCACGTCCGGCGCTTGGCTCCGCGCAGCGGCTCGGCCGATAGCGGATCCTCCGGCCAGGCGTGTTTGGGGTAGCGAGCCCGCAGTTCCTTTCGGACCTCGGGCCAGGTGCGCTCCCAGAAGCCGGCGAGATCCTCGGTGACCTGCTGCGGCCGCAGGTTCGGCGCGAGCAGGTGTAGCCGCAGCGGCTTGCCAGCGAGAATCGTCGGCGTGGTCCGCAGCCCGAACAGCTCCTGCATGCGCACAGCGAGGACCGGGTGCTCGGGATCGCTGTAGTCGACGCGAACATGGCTGCCGCTCGGCACCTGCACGCGCTCGGGCGCCAGCCGGTCGAGTTCGACCAGGGCGTGGTAACCGAGGCGATTTCGCACCGCGCTCACCCAGTCCCCGCGACGCAGCTCCTCGAAGCTGCGACAGCCGGCGCAAAGCTCGGGCAGCAGCCCCGCGACCCACACCTCGTCCGGATTCGGCCAGGGCTCGCCGAGGTGGCGATGGGCGACGGCCAGGCGATGGCGGAGCACGGGCCAGGGCCCGTCAGCCGGCATCACGCGCGCTGGATCCGCAGCCGCGGCCCGCTCGAGTGCCTCGGCCAGCGCCTGCGGGTCTCCGGAGGTCGTCTGACGGCCGAGGACCAGGTCGCCGACGACTGTATGCACCTCGGCACGGACCCGCTGGCTGTCCGCGTCGAACCACACGACCTCGCGCTCCTCGGGGGTGAGCCAGCCCACCTCGACCGGCGAGGCCAAGCGCACAGGGGCGTCGCCCGACCGGGGCTCGACGTCGATGGCGACGAACAGCTCGGCGTGCACGCCGGACTCCCGCCGCAGCTCCACGCCCTTGCCGCCAACCATGCGCGCGCGCCGGCTCTCCCCGCGACGTCGCGCCACCCGATCGGGCCACGCGGCGAGCGCAGCTCGCGCGAGGGCTTCCTCGGCAAGCGTGGCTTCCTCTACAGGTAGGGAGCGTGCAGCGCGCTCGAGCTGGTCCCGCACCAGGAACAGCTGCGAGCGCCCGGCGGCATGCCCGCGGCCCGCCTCCAACGCCTGCACGCGGTCGAGCAGATCCGAGCCCGTGCGCCGGGGCACCGTCTCGCCGCGGAGCGGGTCGCGCTCCGAGAGCAGGGCTGCCGCGGTCGCCACCACGCGCGTCTGCCCGAGTCGCGCCCCCTCGGCCACGAGGCGGGCGAGGCGTGGATGCAGCGGCAACGCCGCCATGCGACGTCCGAGTGCGGTGATGCCGCCCCCTTCGGTGGCACCGAGCTGCGCGAGCAGCCGCTCGGCCTCGTCGAAGGCCGCCTCCGAGGGCGGCTCCAGCCACCGGAAGCCCCGGGGGTCGATGCCGGCCTCGAGCAGCGCGAGCAGCGCCCCCGCCACCGAGACCCGGCGGATTTCCGGCGGGTCGAACGCCTCGAGACCCGCCTGTTCCCGCGCGGTCCACAAGCGCAGGCAGCGGCCCGGGCCGGTTCGCCCGGCACGCCCGGCGCGCTGATCCGCACTGGCGGCGCTGATCCGCACGGTGCGCAGCGCATCGAGGCCGCTGGACGGGTCGAGCTCCGGACGGCGCGCAAGCCCGGAGTCGATGACGGTGCGCACGTCCGGCACGGTCACCGAGGACTCGGCGACGTTGGTTGCGAGCACCACCCGCCGTCCCGGCCCCGGGCGGAGCACGGCGTCCTGCTTCTCTGGCGGAAGGTCCCCATACAGCTCGACCACCGGCAGGCCGTCGAGCAGCGCGTGGGTACGGCGGATCTCCCCCACCCCGGGCAGGAACGCGAGCACGTTGCCCTCGCTCTCGTCGAGCGCGCGCCGCACCGCCTCGGCGACCTGTTCCTCGACCGGGCGGTCGTCGGGGTACGGCAGGTAGGCGATGTCGACGGGAAAGCTGCGCCCCTGCGAGGCGACGACCGGTGCGCCAAGCCAGCCCCCGAAGTGCGAGGCGTCCACGGTGGCGGACATCGCGACGAGCAGCAGGTCGTCGCGGGCATCGCGCCGGAGCTCCTCGACCAGCGCGAGACCCAGGTCGAGATCGAGCGCCCGCTCGTGGACCTCGTCGAACACCACCGCGCCGACCCCGTCGAGGAACGGATCCGCGCGCAGGGCCTGGAGCAGCATGCCGCTGGTCATGCACAGCACGCGGGTGTTCGGACCGAAGCGCCGATCGAAGCGCACGTGCCAGCCCACTTCCTCACCCACGCGCCAGCCGTTCTCCTCGGCCATGCGCCGCGCCGCCGCGCGCGCCGCGACCCGACGGGGCTGCACCACCCACACCGCCCCCTCGACGTCGAGGGCGGGGGGAAGCCGCGTGGTCTTGCCCGCACCCGTCGGCGCCGAGACGACGACGGCTCCGGAGCGCGTCGCGGAGAGCACGTCCGGGAGCACGGCATCGATGGGCAGCGGCGCGGGCATGCCGCCGCTTATCACCGCACTCGCGCTTCGCATGGGAATGCCGGCGCGCCTCACCCGTAGGAGGTAGTCCACTCGCGGAGGTCCCGTGTCTCGACTCGTCCTGTTCCTCGCTCTCGCCGGCTGCCCGAAGCCCGCCCCCGTTCCCGAGGCCGCGCCCGCGGCCGCCCCCGAAGCCGCGAGCGCCGATGCCGTGCTCGGCGACTGGAAGGGTCACCTCGAGCTGCCCGGGCTGAAGCTGCGCCTGGCCCTGCACGTGCAGGGCGAGGGCGACGCCCTCACCGCGACGATGGACAGCCCGGACCAGGGCGCCAACGGCATCCCGGCCAGTGGGGTGACGTGGTCCGACGGGGAGCTCCGCGTCGACATGGACAGTCTCGGCGCGGTGTACGAGGCCAAGGTCGAGCAGGACCAGCTCGTCGGCACCTTTGCCCAGCGTGGCGCCAAGCTTCCGCTCACCCTCGAGCGCGGCATCTTCGCCGCCGTGTCCCGCCCCCAGGAGCCCGCGGAGCCGCTGCCGTACGGCGAGGAGGCGGTGTCCATCGCCGTCGCCGCCGGCCATACACTCGCCGGAACCCTGACCGTGCCAGAGGGCGAGGGCCCGTTTCCGGCCGTCGTCCTCGTCAGCGGCTCTGGCCCCCAGGACCGCGACGAGGCGCTCCTCGGGCATCGGCCGTTCTACGTGCTCGCCGACCGGTTGACGCGGGCGGGCGTGGCCGTGCTCCGCTACGACGACCGCGGAGTGGGCGCGAGCACCGGCAAGTTCGACGCCGCCACGACGCTCGACTTCGCGGACGACGCGCGCACCGCGCTCGCGTGGCTCGATGCCCGTGAGGACACCGCCCGCGTCGGGGTGGTCGGGCACTCGGAGGGCGGCATGATCGCGCCCATGGTCACCGAGGCCGACTTCCTCGTGCTGCTCGCCGCCCCCGCGGTGCCGAGCGTCGACCTCATGCTGCGCCAACAGGAAGACGTCGCCCGCTCCATGGGCGTCCCCGAGGGCCAGGCCACCGCCAACCGCGACGCCCGACGCCGCATGCTCGAGCTCGTCGCGAACAGCAACGACCCGGCGGCGGTCGAGGAGCTGCGCACGGTCATGGCGTCGATGCCCGAGAGCAAGGGGGTGCCCGAGGCCCAGCTCGAGCAGGCCATGCAGTCGATGCTCACCCCATGGTGGCGCGTGTTCGCGGGCTACGACCCCGCCGAGAACCTCGGGGCGATCCACGTGCCGACCCTCGCCGTGTGGGGGTCGCTCGACACCCAGGTCGCAGCCGAGCCCAACCACGAGGCGATGACGGCGCTGGTCGGCGAAGAATGGCTCACCGCGCGGATCTACGAGGACCTCAACCACCTGTTCCAGCCGGCGACCACCGGCTCCCCGCAGGAGTACGGCCAGATCGAGACCACGTTCTCGGAGCAGGTGATGGCCGACATCGCGGCCTTTGCCCTCTCCCCTGGATAGAGGGGGCGTTCCCGGAGGTCCCATGGACGTGAACAGTGTGTATGAAGCCGCCTACGAGGCGGCCCGCCAGGCCATTCGCGACGAGCTCGGGGGCGAGGATGTGGCGCTCTCCCGGCGCATGATCGGCGGACGCGTGCTGTTCGAGGACGACCAGGGGCGCGAGGCGCGCGCAGTGGGCGCCGAGGCGCTGTTCAAGAAGGTGACCTCGGTGCGCGAGAAGCTGCGCGTGCTCGAGCAGAAGCTCAACAACCACGACAAGCTCGACGCCGCCGAGAAGGCCGAGCTGCAGGGCTACATCACCCGCTGCTACGGCTCCCTGACCACGTTCAACTTCCTGTTCGCGGAAGAGGACGACAAGTTCCGGGGAACCGGCAGCTGAGCCTGGGGTGAATCCCGACTCAGTCGCGGAATAAATGTCGCACCACAGCACGAAGCCCCGGTTCTAGCGGGTCGCGAAGCTGGCACGGCGCTTGCGTAAGGGAGGCGAACCCCCGCCCCCCGGTGAAGCATGCGCCTCCTCTCGTGCGCCCTCCTCCTCGCCCTCGCGACCGCCTGCACCCCCGAAGCTCCGCTCACCGACTTCGAGCGCGGCGAGGTCGACCTGACTCCGGCCGAGGCCTACGAGATGGCCGCCGAGACCTGGGGCGTGCCGATGGAGATCCTCCAGGCGGTGGCGTACGCACAGACCGGCATGCAGTCGATTCGCGGCGAGATCGAGTTCGACGGCAAGCCGGCGCTCAACGGCATGATGGGCCTGCGCGAGGACATCGCCGACGAGGCCGCCGAGCTCGCGGGGCACGAGCCCCTCGCCGCCCGCACCCAGTTCCTCGAGAACATCGATGCCGCCGCCGCGTGGCTGTCGCGCGAGGCCGACCTCCAGGACATCGACCGCGACGACCTCGGCGCGTGGGCGCCGGTGGTCATCGCCTACGCCGGCATCACCACCGAGGAAGCCGCGGCGACCTTCGTGTGGGACGAGATCTACGGCGCGCTCGAGCGCGGCATCGACCTCGAGGGCAACGCGGTGATCCAGGTCAGCGCCCGCCCTCACTTCCGCGAGCCCGACACGCGCGCTTCCGGTGGCGACCGCAGCTACGCCGTGTGGCGCCCGTCCCCGAACAAGTCCTCGCGTCCGAGCGGTGCCGGCGGCGACCCGTCGATGGTGATCATCCACACCTGCGAGGGCGGCTACTCCGGCTGCTGGGGCTGGCTCAGCAACCCCCAGGCCGGCGCGAGCGCCCACTACGTCGTGAACAGCACCGGCTCCGAGGTGACCCAGCTGGTGCGCGAGGCCGAGAAGGCCTGGCACATCGCCGCGCGCTACGACTGCAGCCTCAACAGCAGCACCGACTGCTGGCGCAACGGCGCGAGCTCGAACAACTTCACCATCGGCATCGAGCACGCCGGCTACGGCAGCCAGTCCTCGTGGAACAGCGGGCTGCTCGCGAAGTCCGCCCAGCTCGTGTGCGACATCACCGATGACCACGACATCCCGCGGGACCGCTACCACATCGTCGGCCACGGCCAGCTGCAGCCGTACAACCGCACGGATCCGGGCCGCAACTGGCCCTGGACCAGCTACATCGCCGACGTCCAGGCGCGCTGCGGCGGCGGCTCCTCGAGCTCGGGTGGCTCGACCGGCGGGTCCACGGGCGGCTCCACCGGAGGGTCCACGGGTGGCTCGACCGGAGGGTCCACGGGTGGCTCGAGCGGTGGCGAGCTGATCATCGACAGCAACAACAACGCGAACGTGCCCAACACCGCGTACATCGAGGCCTCCTCGAACTGGACGTCGAGCGCGAACGTGAGCGGCTACTACAACACCGGCTACTTCTGGCGGAAGGCGGGCTCGACCTCCGATGCCGCGGCGTTCCGCTTCAACCTCCAGTCCGCCGGCTGCTACGAGGTCAGCGCCTGGTGGTCCGCGGCCAGCGACCGCAGCCCGGCGGCGCCCTTCCTGATGACCAACAGCCAGGGCGCGCAGATCGGCCGCGTCGACGTCGACCAGCGCACCAAGGGCGGTCGCTGGAACTCGCTCGGCGCCTACGACTTCACCTCCGGGTGGAACGCGGTGCAGCTCTCCCGGTGGACGAGCTCGGGTGTGGTCATCGCCGATGCCGTGAAGGTCACGCCCTCCACCGCGTGCACCGGCTCCGGTAGCACCGGCACGCCCTCGCAGACCGTGCCGGCGCTCTCGGTGACCATCGACAGCAACAACGCGAACAACGATGTGCAGGCGGCCGAGTTCGAGGCGGGCTCGACGTGGACCGTAGCCAGCGCGACCGCCGGCTTCTACGGCAGCGACTACGCGTGGCGCGAGACCGGCCCCAGCTCCGACCTCGCCTCGTTCTGGTTCTACGCGGACCACGCGGCGACCGTGACCATCGACGGCCGGTGGACCGCGGGCAGCAACCGCGCGAGCGCGGCCCCGTTCCTCGTGTACAACGCCGAGGAGCAGCTCCTCGGCACGGTGCGCGTCGACCAGACCCGCAACCACGCGACCTGGGTCAACCTCGGCACCTTCGACGTGACCGAGGGCTGGAACCGGGTCGCCCTGTCCCGGTGGACGACCGAGGGCAGCGTGGTCGTCGCCGACGCCGTGCGCGTCTCGGAAGTTCGCTGAGTTCCTGCGCGCCCGCGCGCTTCGGCGCTCTCGTTTCGGTTCTGGTTTTCCTCGGCTGTGGCGGCACGTCTTCCCCGCAGCACGCCGCACCCGAGGAAGCCATTTCCGAAGCGGAGCCGTCAGCGCCCGCGCCCGCTCCGAAGCCGCTCGCCGGACCGCTGCCCGCCGAGGCGCTCGTGTTCGTGCGCGACGAGGGCGAGACCCCACGCCTGTGCGTCGCCGAGCCCAAGAAGGGTCGCGTCGACTGTCCCCTCGCCCAGGCCTACCCCGCCCCCGCGGATCCTCGCGGGGAGCTGCTCGTCGTCGTTCAGGTCGACGGTCCGCGTCAGCGGCTGGCCACGTGGAGCGGCGGCGAGCCCCAGCCGCTGACCGCCTGGGCGGGCGCGATCCGCGAGCCTCGCTGGTCTCCGGATGGCGCAACCCTGAGCTTCGCCTCGCCCCACGAAGGCGTGAGCGCCCTGTGGCAGGTGGACCGCGAGGGCGGCGAGCCCCGGCTGCTCGACCACCACCCCCGAGGGAACTTCGAGCCGAACCCCGGACCCGACGGACGCCTCGTGTTCGGCACCAGCCGGGACGGCAACGCCGAGGTGTACGCGCTCGGGCCCGGCGGCGTCGAGCGCATCACCGACCATCCCGGTGACGACGTGTCCCCCGCCCTGTCTCCCGACGGCAGCCGCCTCGCGTGGCTCCACTCGGAGGACGGAGTGCAGCGAGTGTGGGTGCGCCGCGACGGACTCGCCGGACCGCTGCTTCCCGACGTCGGCGAACAGGAGGGCTTCGCGTGGTCGCCCAGCGGCGATCTCCTCGCGGTGACCGTGCTCGAGGCCGGTGTGCGAAGCCTTCGCATCGTGGATCCCGCGGGCACCGAGAAGGCGCGCATCGCGATGCCCGGCGGCGCGCAGCGTGCGGTGTGGTCTGGCGATGGACGCTTTCTCGCCTTCGAGACCAGCGACGCCGAAGGGGTGCCTCAGGTCGCGATCAGCCACGTCTCGGGCCGTGGACCCGCGATCGTCGCCGAGGGCTGGCTGCCCCGCTTCGTGCCGGTGGCGCGCATCCCCGGCTAGTCCGGCGCCTCAGTCCTCGATGTCGAGGAACTGGTCGAGGTCGTTGACCGGGCTCTTCGGGCGACTGGGCGCGGGGGCCGAGCGCTCGCCGCGTCCGCCTCCCCGGTCCTGCCGTCCGCGACCGCTGGTCCGCCGCTCCCCGTCGCGGCGCTCGTGGTCGCGTCCCTGGCCTCGGGCGCGACGCTCCCCGCCTCGCGACCGTTCGTCGCCGCGGCCTCCACGCCCATCTCGGCGCTCATCGTCACGGGGGCGAGCCTCGTCGCCGCGTGCGTCCCGGCGGCCCTCACCCCGTCCACGGGACTCGCCGTCGCGACGGTTGCCCTCGCGGTCGTCCCGCCGCCCGCGCTCGCCATCGCCTCGCCCACCGGCGCCCTCGTCGTCGCGCCCACCGCGCTTGCGCTTGCGCTTGCGTCCGCCGTCACCCTGCTGCTTGGCGCGATCGGCCCGCGCACGCATCTCGGCGATGAGCGGGTCCTCGACCACGCCGACGTCGTCGGGAAGTGGATCGAGTCCGAGTGCAGCGCGACGCGCGCGCTCCTCGCGCACGGCCGCCTGGATCTCGCGCAGGACGGACTCGGTGTCCGCGTTGCCACGCTTCTTCGCGCGCCCGGTGAGCTTGGTGTCGGGGAGGAGCACGCCCTCCTCGTACAGCTCCCACATCTCGTCGCCGTACTGCTTGCGCTTCAGATCGGGCACGAAGCGCGCGAGGAAGGACTGGAGGTTGCGCACGTCGCGCACGAGCAGCTTGCGGGCATTGCGGTTCGCCGCCGCGTCCACCGCCTGCGGGAAGTCGATGATCACCGGCCCGTCCGAGGACAGCAGCACGTTGAAGTCGGAGAGATCGCCGTGCACGAGGCCCGCGCACAGCATCTTCACGACCTCGCGGAGCAGGATCTTGAACAGGTCCTCGGCTTCTTCGCGCTCGAGGCGCACGTCGATCAGACGCGGAGCCGGCTCGCCGCGGTCATCGGAGACCAGCTCCATGACGAGCACGCCGTCCACGTAGGCGAAGGGCTCGGGCACGCGCACACCCGCGGCGCGAAGCCGGTAGATGGCGTCGACCTCGGCGTTCTTCCACGCCTCTTCTTCCTGCTCGCGGCCGTAGCGGGAGCGGCGGGCGATCGCGCGCTGCGAGCGCGTGTTGCGCATGCGCCGGCCTTCCATGTACTCGGCGCGGTGCTTGAACGAGCGGTTCGCCGCGTCCTTGTAGATCTTGGCCACCCGAGGCTCGCCCTCGACCTCGACGAGGAAGACCTGGGCCTCCTTGCCAGACATCAGGGGGCGGACCACGCGATGGATGACGCCCTGCTCGAGCAGGGTCTCCAGACTCTCCGGGATCATGCAGCTCCGGTCGACCGGGGCATGCTATCAGCGGGAAGAGCCGTAGGCCATCGGTCCGAGCGAGGGCTCCCACCCGTCCGCGTCCACATCGACGAACACGGCCGCGCTCATTGCCCACGGCGTGTAGCCCCACACGGGCTCCATCGGGGTGTCGCCCACCGCCTCGACCACGAAGAAAGCGTCCTCGGTCACGTCGAGCGAGAAGCTCGCGGTGGTCCCATCGACCTCTTCGACCATCTCGCCGTCCTTGTACAGGCGAAGTCGATCGACGACGATCCAGCTCGGGGAGCGCGCCTCGACGGCGAGCGTCGTGCCCGCGGCCACCGTGCTCCCCGGCACCACGTCCATCGCGAGGAACACGCCGCGGGAGACGACGGTCGCGCGCCGGTCGAACACGTCGAGCACGTCCGCGTCGGTGAGCAGGCTCGGCTCGTCGAAGCCGGTGTGCATGTACGTCGTCGACAGGCCGAACACGCCGCCCACGTCGTGGGCATCGCTCGCACCCGTCGGCGTGAACGCGAAGCCCCGCCCCACGAGGTCGAAGTACAGGGGCACGTAGTCCTCGTACTCGCTGCCCGAGAGCAGCTCGACGGCCTGGAAGTCGTCCGTCCACTTGTCCGGCTGCCGGATCTCGCCGGGCACCCAGCCCGCGGCCCCCGCCACCCCGCCGATGAGTGCGTGGTTGAACTGGAGCACGAAGCGCTCGGGGTGGTTCGCGCGCAGGTTCGCGACGTGCTCCTCGGTGCTGTCGACGATCGTCTCCCACCACAGCCACGCCCCACCGTTGGGTCCGAGGCGCTGGGTGAGCGGGAAGATGTTGGTGTGACCGCGGCGCGAGGGGCTCACCTCGTCGGCGACCACGGAGGCGAGCACGTCGTCGATGCCCAGCGGCGCGAGCATGGGCCGGTAGTCGGCCACCGCGTCGTGGTCGGTTCCGAAGTGCACCTGCAGGCCCACACCGGCAGCGTTGACGAGGCGATGGCTGATCGCGATGTCGCCATCCGAGGAGGGCTGCGCGTGGATGTGCGTGTCGCCGGTGAGGTAGCCCGCGTGGTCGATGGCCCCACCGAGCGGCGCGGCGACCTCGACGCTCTCGCCGGCGACGACGGTGAACGTGGTCTCGTACAGCTCGAAGCGGGGTCCGCGGTGCACGAGCATGCGCCACGCCCCCGGCTCGAGCGGGACCTCGAGCTCCCCGTCGCGGGACCAGCCGCGAGCGCTGCCCGAAGAGAGTCGCACGCGCTCGTCTCCAGGCTCCAGGGCATCGACGGGCCACAGGCGGACCTCGAAGGGCCCGTCCGAGGTGAGGATCAGGGTTCCGGGTTCGCCGAGCTCGAGGCCGTCGACGATGCCGCGCCCCGCCGCGACCGGCACCCCCTCGTCGAGGGCCGCGAGCGGCGCGTCGCGCAAGGACGGATCCGCGAACGGGCCGTACTCGGCCGCCCCGAGGGGCATGTCGAAGAAGCGCCCGCGGTGGCGGCCGTCGGTGACGAAGCGCACCTCGCCGGGAGGCACCTGGGCGGTGAAGCGGCCCTCGGCGTCGCTCATCGCCAGGGCATAGGGTGCGCCGTCCACAAGCAGGTTCACGCGGGCACCGGCCACCGGGCCATCGGGTGCGGTGACCTGACCACTCACCTCCTGCCGCGGCAGGTCGAGGCGCTCGAGCCGCTCGCCGGCGAGGGTGGCGAGGTCGGGCCCGACGCCGAGGAAGCGGCGGTGGGTGATCTCTTCGTGGTCCTCGAGCACGACCTCGGCTGCGAAGTTGCCAGCGACGACGAGCAAGCCGTCGAGCAGGCCCACGCCCGGCGGCGGGTCCAGGGGCTGCTCGGCAGTGAGCAGGGCCACGCTCACGTCACCGCGATGGCCGACAAAGGCCGTGAAGTCGCGGGGGCCGTCGGCGCGATCGAGCCCGGTGCCCGCATCCCAGATCGCCGACAGTTCCTGGGCCGCGAGCATGAGGTCGCCGGGAAGGACCACCGCCTGGCCGTCGCTGGCGACGAACCGCGTCTCGATGTCGAGCAGGTAGCTGTCGGGCTCGAGGCGATAGGTCGTGTAGGCGAGCACGCCCTCGTCGTCGACAAAGTCCGGGGCCTCGAACGTGCCGGTGAGGAACTCGAGCGGCGCCTCGGCCGCGAGCACCTGGATCTCGGCGGCGCCCCCGTCGCTGCCGTCGGCGAGCACGTCGATGCGGAGGGGCTCGAACAGCCGGGTCACGCCGAGCGCGGTACCCGCATCCTCGAGGATGTCGCGACCGACAGCACCCTCGTCACGCACGAGGTCGGCGTCGATGATCATGCCGCCGTAGCGGACCATGCTCCCGCTGTCGCGCAGGCCCTGGAGCACGAACTGCACGCGATCGTTGTACAGCTTGTAGTCGCCGACCCGCCCCTCGGCGGCGGGGCCTCCGAAGAGTGCGGCGGCGTCGCGGATCTGACCGGCGCGCGCTTGTCCCGCGGGCAGGCGCTCGGTCAGGTCGAGGGTGGCGGCAGGCTCGGGGTCGGGGCAACCGACGAGCAGGGCGAGGAGGAGCAGGCGTCGCATCCGGGCATCCTATGCCGGGCTCTGGTCGTTCGGTCCTGCGTTTTTGCTTTGCAGCGTTGTATGGCCGCCCGCGATGAACCGAGGTCGCGCCGTCGATGGCGACGATGCGACTGACAATCGTCGATCGAGGCGGTACGCTGGCGCCCTCGGAGGCCCCATGCTTCGCGCGCTCGCCCTGCTCCTCGTCGCCCCCACCGCGTACGCGCAGGACATCGTGTCCATCGAGGCGTTCTCCGGGGAGTTCCGCGAGGGCTTCGAGACCCAGGGCGCGACCACCGCCGCGGTGGACTGCATCAGCCCCACCTTCGACGGCCACGCCACCGTGTGCGCTCCCAACGCCGCGGTGGGCGGCATGCACATCCGTCGCGACTGGTTCCTCACCTGCCTGCAGGACGCGTACGTCGGCAACTACCAGGCGGCGAGCAACGACTCCTGGGTCGAGATCCGTTTCGACGTGCCACTGGCGCGCTTCGGGGGGCGCTTCGGCACCCACGCCAACGACGGCGACGTCACCCTCACCTTCCTGGACCGGGACGACAACGTTCTCGGCACCGTCACCGAGCCCTTCGTCGACGCAGATGGCAGCGGCGACAACTGCGACTGGCAGTGGGTCGGCGGCGAGACCATCGGCGCACCGATCTGGACCGTGCGCATCCGGCACTCGGATCACGCCGGTGCCCTGGTCGATCTCGACGCACTCCAGGCCTCCACGGGCTGTGGTCTCTCCGACCTCGACTGCGACGGCTCGAACGGCACCGCCGACTGCGACGACCTCGACCCCGACCGCTTCCCCGGCAACCCCGAGGTCTGTGACGGCATCGACAACGACTGCGATGGCAGCGTGCCCGCCTCGGAAGACGACGGTGACGCCGATGGCTTCGCCGGCTGCGAGGACTGCGACGACACCGACGACACCGTGTACCCGGGCGCGACCGAGGACTGCGACGGCGTCGACCAGGACTGCGACAACACCACCGACGAGGACGTCGCTGGCGGCGCCACGGCGAGCCTCACCGACGGCGTGTGCGCCGGCAGCGCCCAGGTCTGCGACAACGGCAGCTGGGTCGAGCCCGACTACACGCAGATCGCCGACTACGAGGCGACGGAGACCCGCTGCGACGGTCTCGACAACGACTGTGACGGACAGACCGACGTGGGCTTGCTCGGCGGCCCGGCCTCCCAGGGGCTGGGCGTGTGCGCCGACCTCCGCCAGGAATGCGCCGGCGAGGCCGGGTGGGTCGACCCGAACGACTGGGCCTCCCAGGTCGCCTACGAGCCCACCGAGGTGACCTGCGACGGCCTCGACAACGACTGCGACGGCAACGTCGACGAGGGGCTCGACGACGATCCGCCGGCGGCCACCCTCCAGTTCGGCGTGTGCGCGGGTGCGGTGCAGGTCTGCGACGGAGCGAACGGCTGGGTCGACCCGGACTACGGCGACTACAACGCCGCGTGGGCCGCCGAGGACACGGCCTGCGACGCGACGGACAACGACTGCGACGGCGGCATCGACGAGAGCTGCCAGCCCGAGGGGCCACCGACCAACACGACCCGCAACCCCTTCGAGGACTGCGGCTGCCAGACCACGAGCCCCACGGGCAGCGTGTTCGCGGGCGCCTGGCTCGTGCTGCTCGGACTCACGCGACGTCGGCGTTCATGAGGCACTGCACCGTTTCGGCTCGCATCCCGGGGCCACTCCGGTAGAATGCCCGCTCTGCGGATTCAGGAATAGCGCTTCGGGCATCGCCCTCCCCCAGGGGTGGCCCGACAGCGGCTCACCATTTGGAGGCACCCATGGGCAAGCAGCTCCTCGAGTACGTCTACGAGCACGAGCAGAAGCGTGCGGACAAGATCTACCTGACCCAGCCCACCCAGGGCGGGGCGGTGATCGACTACACGTGGAAGGAGGTCGTCGACCAGGCGCGCCGCATGGCGGCCCACCTCCGCGCCCAGAACTTCGAGCCCGGATCGCGGATCGCGATCATCTCCAAGAACTGCGCCCACTTCGTCATCGCCGAGCTCGCGATCTGGATGGCGGGCCACGTGACCGTGGCGCTCTACCCGACGATCAACGCGGACACCGCGCAGTACGTCATGGACCACTCCGAGTCCTGCCTGGTGTTCGTCGGCAAGCTCGACGAGTGGCACCACATCAAGCCCGGCGTGTCCGAGGACATCCCGCACATCGCGTTCCCGCTCGCCCCCGAGGGTCACGGCTACGAGACCTGGGACGACATCATGGCGCGCACCGAGCCGATCGCCGACAACCCGGTCCCCGACCCGGAGTCGCTCGGCATCCTGATCTACACCTCCGGCTCCACCGGCAAGCCGAAGGGCGTGATGCACGCCCACGGCCGCATGGCCGCCGCTGCCGAGGGCATGGTGCGCGAGCTCGGGTTCACCGACGAGGACCGGGCGCTGTCCTACCTGCCGCTCGCCCACGTGTTCGAGCGCGCGTACCTCGAGTGCACGAGCCTCATCTCCGGCGCGCACATCTTCTTCGCCGAGTCCCTCGACACCTTTGTCGCTGACCTCAAGCGGGCGCATCCCACGGTGTTCATCTCCGTGCCGCGTCTGTGGCTGAAGTTCCAGCTCGGCGTGTTCCAGAAGATGCCGAAGAAGAAGCTCGATCTGTACATGAAGATCCCGATCCTCTCGGGCATCGTGAAGAAGAAGATCCTCACCAACCTCGGCCTCGACGCCGTACGCCTCGCCGGCTCCGGCTCCGCGCCGATTCCGGCCGAGCTCATCGCCTGGTACCGCAGCCTCGGCCTCAAGCTGCTCGAGGGCTACGCGATGAGCGAGGACTTCGCGTACAGCCACCTGTCGACGGACGAGCACAACGAGCCCGGATACGTCGGCGTCCCCTATGCCGAGGTCAAGGTCAAGATCTCGGACGAAGGCGAGATCCTCATCGACAGCCCCGGCAAGATGATGGGCTACTACAAGCTGCCCGAGCTCACCGCCGAGAGCTTCACCGAGGATGGCTACTTCCGCACGGGTGACCGCGGCGAGCGCAAGGAGCCGAGCGGCCTGCTCAAGATCACCGGTCGCGTGAAGGAGATCTTCAAGACCTCCAAGGGCAAGTACGTGGCTCCCGCGCCGATCGAGAACATCATCAACAACGACCCGCACGTCGAGCTGTCCTGCGTCGGCGGCACCGGCATGCCCCAGCCCTTCGCGCAGCTCGTGCTCGCCGAGGACCTGCGTCCGAAGATGAGCGACCCGTCCGTGAAGGCCGAGGTCGAAGAGGCGCTCGGCAACCTCCTCAAGGAGGTGAACAGCCAGGTCGAGCACCACGAGCGCCTGCAGTTCCTCGCCGTCGCCAACGACGAGTGGAGCATCGCGAACGGCATGCTCACCCCCACGATGAAGATCCGCCGCAATGCCATCGAGGATGCGACCAAGGACCAGGTCGAGGGCTGGTACGAAGCGGGCAGCAAGGTCATCTGGGCCTGATCCACGAGCGGCCCGAGCCGCTCCACCGCGAGGCGCGCACGTCGGCAGGCCCGGCTGCGCGCCTCTGTCGTTCGTGACAGGCGTCACCGCATCGGATAAGCCGGCGGGCTCGCGATCTGCCCTCCTGGCGCCGATCGCCTCGCCACCGGCGCACCCCAGACGCGCCAGAGGCATGGTCTCAGCGGGATTTCCCGGAGGAAGCATGGACAAGGCCGCGGTGCTGCACGCACTCCTGACCTCCCTGACCGCCGAGCGCGACGCGCTCGTCCGCATTCTCGAAGCCGCGCGCGACGAGGCGACCCACGGCGAGTCGCGCCCCGAAAACGAGTACGACACCCGCGCCCTCGAGGCGAGCTACCTCGCCGCCGGCCAGGGTGAGCGTCTCGAGTCCCTGGATCAGCTGCTCGGCTGGGTCCGCCAGCAGACGGCCACGGCCTCCTCCGTCGTCGAGCAGGGCGCGCTGGTCCACCTCGAGTCCGAGGAAGGCGAGATGCGCTGGGTCCTGGTTGCGCCCGAGGGCGGCAGCCGCATCGACGTCGACGGCACGCGGGTGGACGTGATCAGCGGCAACTCGCCGCTGGGCAAGGCCCTGGCCGGCCTCGAGGAAGGCGACGGTGCGAGCGTCGAGCGCCCGACCGGCCCGCTGGAGTGGGAAGTCCTCACCGTGGCGTAGGCCAGGTTCGCCGCCCGCCCCCTCGGCGACGAAGCACTCGAACGCGACGCGCTACAGGTTCAGGCCGCCCTGGCGCACGCGAGGTGGGGGCAGGGCGAGCCCTGGGGCGAGTCGACCTCGTCGACGGCGAGGTGGGGACCGCGCACGGGCCGCACGGCCGCAGACGGCTCACCCGAGCAGGTTCGCGAGCCAGCCCGCCCACTCGGCGGCCCAGGTGACGACGTCGGCGAACCACAGGACCGCGGTGACGACGAGGGTCTTGGCGAGCATGATCGACTTGTGAACGACGAGTTGCATGCTGAGGACCTTAGGCACGACCCGCGGCCGCGTCATCCCCTCCGACAAACTTCGACGGCCTTGTACCCACCGCCCGAAGTGCTGTGGGCCGGCCCTCGGGGAATCGCAGCACGACCGGCCGAATACGCAAAACGGCCCTCAGACCACTCGGTCCGGCTTTTTCAGCAGCCTGCTAGGTGGGCTTCGGGCGTCCGGCGCACGGGTAGCTGCCCAGCACGCGGAGCTCGGTGCACTCCGCGCGCGCCTCGTCGAGCGCCGCCGCGACCGGGCTGCTCGCCGCGTGGCCCTCGATGTCCAGGTAGAAGCGGTAGCGCCAGGGCTCCCCGACGATGGGCCGGGACTCGAGCTTGGACAGGTCGACACGGTGCTTCGCGAACGCAGCGAGCACCCGGCCGAGCGCGCCCGGCTCGTGGACGAGCTCGAGGAGCAGCGAGGTGCGACAGGCCACGTCTTCCTGCACGGTGGCGGCCTCGAGGGCGACCTCGACGAAGCGCGTGTAGTTGCCCGCCTGGGTCTGGATGCCGCGGGCGGCAATCGCGAGACCATAGCGCTCGGCGGCTGCCGCGCTGGCGATCGCGGCGAGCTCGGGCTTGCCCTCGGCGCGGACCATGCGCGCGGAGCCCGCGGTGTCGAAGGCCTCGATGGGCAGCATCCACCCGTGCTGCTCGAAGAACGCAGCGCATTGGCGCAGGGCCTGCGGATGGCTGTGCACCTCGCGGATGGCGGCGAGATCGGTGCCCGGCAGCACGAGCAGGCAGTGCTCGATGTGGCTCACGACCTCGGCGGTGATGGTGACGCCCCCGTTCGCGAGCAGGTCGTAGGTCTGGGTGATGCTGCCGGCGGTGGTGTTCTCGATGGGGAGCAACGCGACGTCCGCCTCGCGGGACTTCACGGCGGCCACGGCCTCGGCGAAGGTGCGGTGACCGGTGAGCAGCGCGCCGGCGGAACGGCCCGCGTAGCGCTGCTGGGCGGCGAGGTGGGTGTAGGCCCCCTCCACGCCCTGGTAGGCCACCCGCAGTGGTGCGCTGGGACGGCTGCGCACGTAGTCCTGCTGGCGGGCGACGGACCACTCGAGGATCACCCGGTACAGCGCCTCGATGCGATGAGGGTCGAGTCCCGCGTCGACCGCCATGGCGCGAACGCGCTCGAAGACCACGTCCTCACGCGGCTGATCGCGAAACGGCGAGGCCTTGTCGAGCTTGGCCTCGGCGATGGGCAGCACCACCTCCATGCGACGGCGCAGCACGTCGATCAGCTCTCGGTCCAGTGCTTCGATCTGCTCGCGAAGTGGGGTCAGCTCGGTCATCGGCACTCCCTGTGGTCCGCGGGGTAATCCGCACCTCGGCGGGTTCGCTACCTCTCGGCGCCTCGACGAGCACGTTAGTCGCTAGGCGATGATCGAGCCCAACCTCTACGAGCGCCTGGGCGGCGCCAGCGGCATCCGCAAGCTGGTGGACCGCTTCTACGACTACATGGACAGCCTCGAGGAGGCGCGTCCGATCCGGGCCATGCACCCCGAGGACCTCGGCGAGTCTCGCGACAAGCTGTACGAGTTCCTCTCGGGCTGGTCGGGCGGTCCCCCGCTGTACGTCGAGAAGCGCGGTCACCCGCGACTTCGCGCTCGCCACCTGCCCTTCCCCATCGGCGACCAGGAAGCCATGCAGTGGCTGCTGTGCATGGAGCACGCACTCGCCGAGTGCGTCGAAGACACGGCCCTGCGCCAGTCCCTGTCGAGCACGTTCCTGCGCATCGCCGCGCACATGAGGAACCAGGCGCCTTGAGCCCGATCGAGCGCGCGCGGGAGCTGTGGGACCGCAGTGAGCGCTGGCGTGGGCCGACGTTCTTCCTGGGCGGCGTGCTCCTCGACTACGCGACGCTGCAGCTCGAGGACATCATCGACCAGGCTCTGCTGGTTGCGTACCTCATCGGGCTGATCGTGCTCGTCGCCATCGCACAGCGACGCGAGCGCCAGCGGTGGCTGCCGGACCTGCTCGTACGGGCGGAGTGGCTGCTTCCCATGGCCGTGCAGTTCCTGCTCGGCGCGCTGCTCTCGGCGCTGGCGATCAGTGTGCTGCGGGCCCTTCACCCGGGTCCCACCGCGCTGTTCCTCTCGGTGCTCGCGGCGCTGGCCGTCGCCAACGAGGCGCGGCTGGAGGCCACACGCGGCACCCTGTCGCGCTTCGCCCTGGTCGGCTTCTTCTCGTACCAGGTGCTCGCGATCCTCATCCCGCTGCTCACCGGCACCCTGTGGGGTCCCCTGCCCGCGCTGTTCGGGACCATGCTCCTCGTCGGCGCGTGCATCGGCCTGTCGTGGGTGTACGTGCCGGGTCGCGAGCCGCCGCCGGCGACGACCGAGCGCCTCCCGGGGCTGTGGCTGCCGACGGGCTCGGCTCTTGGCGGAGTGGTCCTGCTGCTCGCGAGCACGTGGCTGGGGCTGGTTCCTCCCCTTCCCCTCGCCATGAAGCGCGCCGCGGTGGCCGAGGGCATCGAGAAGAGGGAGGACGGCCCTGAGCTCGTGGAGCCGCGATGGACGGACTCGGTGGTCCGCGTGCTCCTCGGCCGGCCGACCGTCGACTGGGCCGAAGGAGACGAGGTCGTCGTGTACACGGCCGTGCACGCCCCGAAGGGCATGGCGCTCCGGCTGGTGCACGCGTGGGAGTTTCACGACCCGAGCGAGGGCTGGTCCCAGACGGACCTCATCGACCTCGAGGTGCGTGGCGGACGCGAGGGTGGCTGGCGGACCTGGTCTCGCAAGCGTCATCTGCAAGCGGGTGAGTGGCGCGTTCGGGTGCTCTCCCCGTACGGACAGGAGCTGGGGCGGGTACCCTTCCGGGTGAGGACCGAGCCATGAGAGGGATGCTCCTCGCCCTGCTTCTCGCAGGCTGCGACCCCAACCCGACGCCGACGACCGACGACACGCCGATCGAGACCGATACGGATGCCGACACCGACGCGGATGCCGACACCGACGCGGATGCGGACACCGACGCGGATGCCGACACGGATGCGGATGCGGATGCGGATGCCGACACGGATGCGGATGCCGACACGGATGCGGATGCCGACACCGACGCGGATGCCGACACCGACGCGGATGCGGACACGGATGCGGATGCCGACACCGACGCGGATGCGGATGCCGACACGGATGCGGATGCCGACACCGACGCGGATGCCGACACCGACGCGGATGCCGACACCGACGCGGATGCCGACACGGATACGGATCCGGCTCTCACCCCGCCGACCTGCGTGTACGGCTGCCTCACACCCGCGGACTGCGACCAGGGCTACACCGCCTACGATGCCGACAACTACGCGTGCGCCGATGGCGCCTGTGTGTACACAGGCTGCAACCAGACCTCGGAGTGCACCTACCTGGGCAGCGACTACGTGTGCGCGGCGGTGCCCGGACTGAGCTACCGCGTGTGCCAGGTCGGCTGCTCGACCCCCGCTGACTGCGACGCGGGCACATACTCGGTGTTCGACGCCGACCACTACCAGTGCGTGGACAGCGTGTGCCGGTGGCAGGGCTGCAACTCCGACACCGAGTGCAAGGCCGACTACGGCAGTGACTACGTGTGCAGCCCGAACACGTCGATTCCCGCCTGCGTGCTCGGCTGCAGCACCCCGGACGAATGCAGCCTCGGCTGGCAGGCGTGGGACGCGGACAACTACGCATGCACCCAGGGGGCTTGCGAGTACACTGGCTGCAACACCGACACCGAGTGCGCCGAGCTGTACGGCGCCGACGCGGCCTGCATCGACCCGTGAGGCTCTCCCATGCGTGCTCTGCTCCTGCTCACCCTGATCGCCGGCTGTGGCACGGCCGGGGACGACAACCCGAGCACCGACAGCGGCACCACGGATAGCGGCACCACGGACAGCGGCGTCGTCACCGACACCCCGCCAAGCTGCGTCGAGGGCTGCACCGCGCCCAGTGACTGCGATGGTGGCGTGCTCGCCTACGACGCCGACAACTACCAGTGCGACGCCGGCGCGTGCATCTACACCGGCTGCAACAGCAACGCCGAGTGCCAGGACCTGTCGAGCGACTACGTGTGCGCCTCGGTTCCGGGACTGAGCTACGACCTGTGCCAGCTGTCGTGCAGCGTGGCGGCGGACTGCGACATCGGCGGCGGAGCGGCCTTCGACGCCGACAACTACACCTGCACGGGCGGCGTGTGCCGATGGACCGGCTGCACGAGCACCACCGAGTGCCAGACCACCTATGGCAACGACTACGTGTGCGGCGGAGGCAGCGTGCCCACGTGCGTCAAGGGCTGCACGACCCCTGCCGATTGCGACCTCGGGAGCACCGCGTACGACGCGGACAACTACGCCTGCGAGTCCGGAGCGTGCGTGTACACGGGCTGCGTGGGCAACACCGAGTGCGAGGGCCTGTACGGCAGCGGTGCCCAGTGCGTGGAGCTGTAGCGCGGTGCCCTGCCCGCCCGATCCCGAGGAGATCGAGCAGCTGAAGCTCGACAGCGCCTACGCCCGCACCAAGGCGATGGCCGACCGCGTCGACGTCCAGCTGCCCGCACTCGAAGCCCTGCTCGATGCGCTCGGTACGATGCATCCGGGCGTCGTGGCCGCGAGGGCGGCCCTGGCCGGGGCACGACGCGAGGACGCCCCCATCGGCCTGATGCGACGAGCCGACCTGCCCGGGCAGG
>SBGP01000011.1 GCA_006226595.1 Deltaproteobacteria bacterium | reverse complement strand
TGCGCTCGAGCGCAGACCCCGCAGGATGACGTCGGCCCCGTGCTGCTGGCACGCGTGGACGAGCAAGCCCGAGAACGGCACGACCTCGACGTTGGCGAGGTCCGCGCAGGCCTGCTTCACCAGGCGCTCACGCTCGGCCATCTCGAAGAAGTAGCGCTTGGCCGGGTTGTGCCCGAGGGCGACGACCACGCGATCGAACAGCGCCGTCGCGCGTCGGATGATGTCGAGGTGCCCGAGGGTGATGGGGTCGAAGGAACCCGCGTACAGCGCGGTGCGGCTCATGCTCTCTCCAGAAGGGAGTCATAGCTTCCCATCACAGGTCGGGGTCCTCCAGGTCGAAGTCGCCCGGCAGCGGCGTGTCCTCCCCGTAGTACTCGAGCAGGATCTCGTGGAAGCGGCGCGTCTTGCGGAGCTTCGCGAAGCTCGGGTCGACGCGGATGTCCTGGCGGAACTCGATGTGGTGCAGCGTATCGAGCGCCTTCATGCCCTCGAGGGCCTTGCGCAGGTACTCGAAGGCCATCTCGTCTTCGCCCATCTCGGCGTAGATCTTCGCCCGGTGCAGATCGGCGTAGGGATCGCCAGGCTGCAGGGTCTCGAGCTGGCGCATGAGGGTCAGCGCCTCGTCGTAGCGGCCCTGGTGCGCGAGGTTCACGGCGAGGTTGTTCAGCGCGGTGGCATCGTTCGGTCGCAGCGCGAGAGCCACGCGGTACAGGCCTTCCTCACGCTTGTAGTCACCCAGCCGCTTGTAGATGAGCGCCTTGTTGTTGTACCCGGCGCTCGACTCCGGAGCGAGGGCGATCCACTTGTCGTAGGTCTCCTCGGCGGCCTCGTACTCCATCGCCAGGTACTGGTAGTAGGACAGCACCGACAGCGCCTCGAGGTCGTTGGGATCGATGCGCAGCCGCTCTTCGGAGATCTGCTTCATCAGCTTGATCTCGATGTTGTCGGCGGCGGCGTCACGCGCGTCGTACCAGTCGGGAAGACCGAAGCCCTCCTTGTCCTCGATGGTCGGGTCCTGGGGCTCCTCGAGCACGTCCTCGATGCCGTCGGCGTCGGCGACCCCCTCCTCCACCGCCTCCTCGGGGTCCGCGGGCTGGGTGATCGGCGTGCCGTCCTCGATCGCGAGTTCCTCGTCGGCCTGGGTCTCGGCTTCCTTCTCCGGGAGCGGGTCGACGGCCTCTTCGACCTCGGGGTTGCGCTCGGGCTCGGGACCGACCTCTTCCGCGCCACCCAGCTCGTCGGTCGGGCCCTTGTCGCCGGCCGGCATGTAGATGTCGCTCACCTTCTCGGTGTCGAGCTCGGGCTCGTGCTTCTCGATCGCCCCGTCATCGGAGCCGGCGAGGTCGTTGTCGAGGAGCCGGGTCAGGTACTCCGCGGTCTCGACGGCGGACATGCCGCTGGATTGCTCCTGCGCGCAGATGCCGAACCACTCGCACTGCTTTTCCCAGAGGATCTGGGCCTGCATCACCCCGATGGTCGTCATCAGCACCACCGACAGCCACGCGAGGCTACCGAGCACGGGTACCGCGCCGAAGCGACGATGCGCGAACTGGGGCACGAGCTGCAGCCGCAGCGCGATGGGCCCGTAGGTGTACGCGTACTCGTTGTCGGGGTCGAGCGTCGCCGATGCGCCCTCGGCATCGGTGATGACCGCCTTGAACGGCGTGACGAAGTTCACCCGCGCGATGTACGGCAGGCCCTCGGGCACCGGTACGGCGAGAAGCGCGCTGTTGCCGATCTGCAGGGCCTCTCCGCCGCGAGGCACCACGACTTCCTCGACCTGCTCACCGTGGAAGGACGCGGTGATGCGCAGGGCGTGGCGGCGGTGTTGGGCACTGGCGGGAGTGGCTTGGGTCATCGTCCTCGTAGGAACAACGCGGCGAGGTTCGGTTCCCTTTCACCGTGTCCCCACATCAGGGCGTGGGCAATGGCCAGGGACAGGGTTTTACAGGGCCCTGCCGCCGTAGTCGATGGGTGCGGTGAGCGAGAGTTCGCCGCCGAGGCGCTGCGCAGCGGTGCGGAGTGCGTCGACGTCCCGCGACTCCAGCGTCACCATGACCCGATGCGCTCCCTCGCCAAAGCGCGGGTAGCTACCGATGCGGACGTCGGCGAATGCCGCATCCACTGCGGACAACCGCTCGGCGATGTCGGTCTCGTGCTCGTCCGTGTACAGCCGGGCCGTGGCCATGGTCAGGCCACTCAGTCGCGGTGCGAGGTGCTCGAACTTGGTGTGGAACAGGCGCGGAATGCCGGGCAGGACCACGACGTTGCCCGCAACGAGTACGGGCAGCTCGTCCGGCCGATCGCCCACCAGCTCGGTGCCCACCGGGACACGGGTCATGCGCATGGCGGCCTCGGTGCGCTCGATGCCGAATCGATCGAGGAGCGCGACGAGCTCCGGGCGCTCCTCGAGGCCCACGCCCAGGCCCTCGGCGACGGCCTCGAGCGTCATGTCGTCGTGGGTCGGCCCGACGCCACCACTGGTGAACACCCAGTCGTAGGCTGCCGCGCACTCGCGGACCTCGCGCGCGATGGTCGGCACGTGGTCGCGGATGAACACCATGCGCTCGAGGTCCACGCCGAGCTCTCGAAGCCGGCGGATGGCGAAGATGCCGTTCTCGTCGGCGAACTTTCCGGTGAGGATCTCGTCCCCGATGATGATGACGGCAGCCGTGGTCAACGCGTCTCCACGTCCGGAGTGTACTCCGCGCGCGACGGGTCGGCGGCGAGCAGCACGCTCGGCTGGGCCTGCTTCGCAGCACTCACCGCCTTCTCGCCCAGTCGGGACAGCGCGACCTCCGCTGGCTCGGCGTAGCGCGCCTCCGCGTAGGTCCCGGCGACCGGCTCCCCAGGCTCGGCGAGCACTTCGAACAGCTCGAGCGTCAGGTGGCGATGCGAGAACACGTGAGTGATGGCGCCGAGCGCTCCGACCACACGTGCGTCCAGGCCCACGCCCTCGCGAATCGCGCGAACCGCGGCGAGCTCGAGGCTCTCGCCCTCCTCGGGGCTCGCGCGGGGCGGCTCCCACAGCCCGCCGAGCAACCCGCCCGGCTTGCGTCGGGCGAGGAGGAAGCGATCCCCGTCCCGCACCAGGGCCGCGACCTCGCGAATGCGCGTCGGTGGCTTCTTGGGGGCTTTCCTGGGAAGGGATTCGGCGCGGTGCTTGCCCGCGCAGTCCGCCGTCCACGGGCACCGCTCGCAGCTCGGACGCTTCGGCGTGCACACCAGCGCACCGAGCTCCATCAGCGCCTGGTTGCTGTCGCCGGGGCGCTCCGGGCTCACGAGCTGCTCAGCGCGAGTCCACAGCGCCTTCTTTCCAGGTCCCGAGCGCGGATCCGCGTCGCGGTCGTCGAGGCGGGAAAGCACGCGCTCGACGTTGCCGTCGACCAGCGGCGTGGGGATGCCGAACGCAATGGAGCCGATGGCGCCGGCGGTGTACGGCCCGATCCCGGGCAGCTCGCGCAACGCTGGAACATTGGCGGGCAGTCCGCCCCGCGCGACCGCCGCCTTCGCCGCACGGTGCAGGAAGCGCGCACGGCGGTAGTACCCGAGACCCGCCCAGGCATCGACCACGTCCTGTTCGGTGGCGGCGGCGAGGTCCTCGAGTCGCGGCCAGCGCTCCGTGAACTTCGCGAAGTAAGGGAGCACGGTGTCCACGCGGGTCTGCTGGCACATCAGCTCCGAGAGCAGCACGTGGTACGGCGAGGGGTGGCGCCTCCACGGCAGATCGCGTGCATGGCGGTCGTACCAGGCGAGCAGGTCTTGACGAAGGTGTGTCGCGGGTCGCATGCCGCCTCCTTATCGAACGCGTCACCCTTGGGTAGAATCCGTGTCGGAGGTTTCGCGCATCTCACTGCCCACGCCAGCTCCCGTTGCCAACGTGGGCAAGTACCAGCTCGTCGAGAGGCTGGCGGTCGGTGGTATGGCCGAGATCCATCTCGCGACGGATCGCGGCTCGCACGGCTTCGAGCGGCTGGTCGTCATCAAGCGCATCCTCCCGCACCTCGCAGAGCGCCCCGACTTCATCCAGATGTTCCTCCAGGAGGCGCGGGTCCAGGCTCGGGTGAACCACCCGAACGTGGTGCAGATCTACGAGCTCGACGAGGCTGACGGACTGCCGTTCATCGCCATGGAGTACGTGGACGGTTCGTCGCTGCGCGAGCTGGTGAAGACCGGGGCGGACGCGGGGCATCCCCTGCCCATCGGCGTGGTCGTCAACCTCGTCTCCCAGGCATGCGCCGGGGCGCACGCGGTTCACGAGGCGCGGGACACGGCCGGAAAGTCCCTGGGACTCGTCCACCGCGACCTGACGCCGCACAACATGATGGTCACGGCGGGCGGCCACGTGAAGCTGCTCGACTTCGGCATCGTCAAGGCCAGCGAGCTCGGGGAGCGCACACGAACCGGCGTGCTCAAGGGCAAGCTCTCGTACATGAGCCCCGAGCAGTGCCATCAGGAGGAGCTCGACCGGCGCAGCGACATCTTCACGCTCGGCACGGTGCTCTGGGAGCTGCTTGCCGGCGAGAAGCTGTTCGTCGCCCGCACCGAGCTCGGCGTGCTCCAGGCCATCGTCACCGGCCAGATCCGCGACGTCACCGAGATGCGCCCCGAGGTGCCGCAAGCCATCGCGGACGTGGTCGCGCGCTCGCTCGCCACCAAGCGCGAGGACCGCTACCAGACGTCGGCCGAGATGCAGCGAGCCCTGCTCGACGCCGCGCGGTCCGCCGGTGTGCACATCGATCAGGACCAGACGGCGCAGTACATCGCCAACGTGCTCGGCGACCGGCACCGCGCCCGCAAGAGCGCGGTCGAGGAGGCCCTCGAGCGCAGCGCGACCCAGGCGACGTCGACGAGCCTGACTCGTGGCGGGAGCGTCGCGACGACGTCTGCGGTCGGCATGATGGGCTTCGCCGCGGTGGCCGCGACCCTGGCGACGCTGATCGCCGTGCTCCTCGGAGGGCTCGGGATCTACGCCTACGTGAACGCGCCCGTCGTCGATACCTACGTGTCGCCCGAGGGCGAGCCAGTGGTCATGGTGTTCCCCGAGGTTGTCGGGCAGGACGCGAGCGAGCTCGAGCCCTTCCGCCGCTACCTCGAACAGGAGCTTCAGCGGCCGGTCGAGCTGCCCTTCGCCGAGAGCTATGACCAGGCTGCGATGCACCTCTCTGCCGGCAAGGCGCAGTTCGCGTCGCTCCCGCCCGCGCTGTACATCAAGACCAAGTACAAGCACTCGGATCTCGAGCTGCTCGCGATGAAGGTGTTCGACGAGAGTAGCGGTAGCGACGGGCTGCTCCTCGTACCGGACGACTCCAACGCGACCAAGCTCGAGGACCTCAAGGGCGGGCGCTTCTGCTACCCCGATCCGTCCAGTACCTCGGGCTACGTGATGCCCACGTACCAGATGCGCCAGATCGGGCTCGACCCCGACAAGGACTTCATCCCGTTCGAGATCGGCAACCACCACAAGGTGGTCGAGGGCGTCGCCAACGGGGAGTGTGACCTCGGTGCCACGTATGCCGGCTCGCTGCGGACCGCGGAGGGCGTCGGCATCGCGGTGTCGAAGACCCGCACCTTGATGATCACCGGGCGCGCCCCACACGACGCCATCGTCGCGCTGCACGCCGACCCGGAGCTCGTCGCGGCCATGCAGAAGGCATTGCTCGAGTTCTCCCCCGAGAAGGTGGTCGGCGAGGGACGGCTGGGCACGCTCGAGCGCATCACCAGCTTCGTCGAGATCGACGATTCCCGGTACGACGAGCTTCGTCCGATGGTGATGGAGGCGATGAAGCTGGGCGGAGATCTTCCGGAGCCCGAGGACGAGACCCCCGAGGACGAAGCCCCTCCCGGGGGCGAATAGGCTCGTGCCTGACGCGTCAAAGTCACCTCGGCGTGCATCCGGCCCGCTGAGATGTCAGGTTCACGGTATGCGCAGCCTTCCGTTCGCACTGCTCCTCGCCTCCGCGCCCTCCCTCGCCTGGGAGTTCACCGAGTCCGAGCCCATCGAGATGCCCGGCGACGTGCAGGGCCTGGTCGCGGCGCCCATGGGCCCTCGCGACGTCGTCGTCGCGATGGGCGACGACACCTCGTGGATCGTCGACGTCGCCCACGGTGAGGTCGTGCGATCGCTCGACCGCGGAGGTCGGGCCGCGGTGCTGCTCGACGTCGACGGCGATGCGCGCGACGACCTGGTCGGATGCGGCGCCTCGGGTCTGTGGAGCGTGCCGTGGGCCGGGCGGTATGGTGGGGAAGCGACCACCTACGATCTGCGCGAGTGCACCGAGGTCGTCGTCGTGCGCGCCAATGGCTTGTCGTACGTCGTCGCCGCGGGTCCCGGATGGATCAGCGCCTTCGACCCCTCCGCGCAGGGCCTGGTGCGGTCGCCGGAACAGAGCATTCCAGCGCTCGAGGGCACGCCGCTGCTCGCCGCCCACAACGACCTCGTCGGCTACGCGGTCGTTGGCGGTGACACCGTGTACGAGCATGGTCCCATCGGCATGTCCACGTTCGCGACGGGCGGACCGATTGGCGACCTCGCGTGGGCACGGCGCTCCTGGACCTGGTCACTGCCGGACACCTACACCGTCGCGGACCACACCAACCGCCAGACCCCCGTCCCCGACGTGAAGTGGCTGCTGCCCAGCGTGGACCAGCTGCTGGTCGTGGGTGATGGCGTGTCCACCTGGCTCACCGGAGACGAGGTCGAGGCGCACGCGACCCCCGCAGGCGTGCGGCACGTCGCCCTGGCCGAGCTCAACGGCGACTACTGCGCGGACGTGATCGTCTCGGACGGCCGGGCGATCCGCGGACTCACGGGCTCGTGCACGGACGCGGTCACCACGCTTCCACCGGCACAGGACACGACGCCGCAGACCACCCAGGACGGGCCCGCTCCGGGTCCACGGCTGCGCACGCCACGGGTCCAGCGCCGTCGCATGGTCATGGGGGTCGAGGTCCCCTCCTTCCTCGGACGCGAGCAGGTCACGCCCCTGGAGCGCTCGCGGCGGCAGCAGCACGTGGTCGTCGGCTCGGGCTGGGCGATGGGCGCGACGCTGGGACCCACCGAGGTCCAGATCCCCTTCTTCCCCGCCCTGGCCCTCGGCTACGAGTTCGGTGGGCCGCACGCTCGCTTCTTCGCCGGGCTGGACTCGGCGGCCTTGTTCTTCTGGATCCTCCCGGACGGCGAAGGTGGCGGCATTCACCTCGCCAACGCGACCTTCGGCGCGACCTTCGGCAGCCCGACGCTGCGCGCCGGACCGTTCATCACCGGCGGTCTCCTCAACTACGGCGCGGGACTTCGCGCGGCGCTCACACCGTGGACCGCGGGTGGCTCGAGCAAGGGCATCGAAGCCCGCCTCACCGTGTTCGGACCGGCCACCGGCGAGGTGATGATTCTCTACGTGTGGAGTCAGCCCGTGCGAGGCCGCAAGGCCATTCGCAACGAGCTCGACCCGCCCGAGCCCGAGGACGAGACGGAGTACCCCGAGCTGACGCGAGTTCAGGCCCGCGCCGAGCCGAAGCGTCCGACCCGTGCGGCGATGCCCGTGTGTGGCCGCTTCTCGGTCGGTGCGGGCGCCGCGGTGTCCCTGTCGAGCACGGTGTACTCGTGGACACACGTGGGCGCGAACAACACCGTCGCCGTGGGTGGCTCGCCAGCGGTGGCCCTCACCTGTGACAGCGACTTCGGGCCCAAGCGTCCGCTGAGCCTGTTCATCGGCATGGAGAGCGCGCCCTTCCTTCGCTACCTGCTGTACCAGGGCGGTGCGACGGGCACGGATCGGCTGTCGCACTTCGGCACCGTGTCGGTGGGTGCGACGGTCGGCGGCGAGCGCTTCTCCATCGGTCCGATGGGCGTGGCTGGGATCTGGGAGCTCGGCGGCGGCGCCCGCACCGTGATCGGCCTGCACACGGACCGGCAGGGCCTTCGCCACCAGATCGAGCTCCGCGCGTGGGCCCTGTACAAGGGAGCGCCCGCCGGCGAGGCCTTCCTGCTCTACGGGTTCAGCTTCGACCCCTGGAAGAAGCCCGCGTTCCGCGAGGACTGATCAGTCGCAGGTGCACGGCCAGTCCTCACCGAGGTCGATGGCCGTGACCACGCGGGTCTCGCTGGCGCAGTCGGCGTACACGATGCGGACCTCCTGCTCGTCGCTGGTCACCCCCTCCACGGCGTAGGACGTGCACTCCCCGTCGTGACGGGTGCGGTCGGGCGCGACCTTGCCGACTCGCAGGATCTCGTCGACCTCGTCCTCGCGGATGTGGCGGCAGTCCATGCGACAGCGTGCATGACGGGTGTAGGCGAGCGGCTTGGCCCGCAGGCGTCCGAGGACGGGGTCCACGGCGCTCACCGTGGGCGTGTGCGTCGCGGAGTGCGTGCGCACGGGCTCGCTGGTCGAGCACGCGAGGAGGAACAGCCAGATCACGGGGTCTCCGGGTGATGCTTGTGCCAGCGGCGCGTCTCTCGGGCGCGGAACGAGGCGAACTTCGGGGGCTCGTCGATCCGGATGTCCAGGGCCTCGCCGGTCACGGGATGCGCGAGCTCGAGGCGGACCGCTGCCAGGTGCAGCCCCTTCCCCTGCAGGACGGGCACGTCGTCGGGGGTGTACGCCGTATCGCCGAGGATGGGGTGTCCCGCCTGGGCCAGGTGCCGGCGGAGCTGGTGGCGTCGCCCGGTGTGCGGGTGCAGGCGCACGGTGGTGAGCCAGCCTTCGGGGCACTTCAGGCAGCGGCTGTGCGACAGCACCTCCCAGGTGGTCGACGCCGTGCGCCCGTCGATGGGCTGCTCGCTCCCCTGCCCCTCGAGCTTGCCGAGCGCCAGGGCGACGTAGGTCTTGCGGACCTCTCGGCGCTGAAACGCCCACCCGAGACCGACGAGCGCCTCGGGGGTCTTCGCACACGCGACCAGCCCCTGGGTGGGCAGGTCGAGGCGGTGCGCGACCCGCGGAACCCGTAAGGCCTGTGGGAGTGCAGACGGCGCGAGGTTGTGGGGCAGCGTGTTCTCGAGGGTTCGCCAGGCGGGACCGTTGACCCGCAGCCCTGCGGGCTTGTGCAGCACAGCGACGTAATCGTCCTCGAACACGACGGGCACGTCGAAGGGAAACACCTTCGGTGCTGGCGTAGACGGCTCCAGCTGGCGGACCGTCTGGCCTTCCTGCAGGAAGCGATGCGACGGCTCGACCACGCCATCCACGGTGATCTCCCCGCGCTTGAGCGCCTTCTTCACCGCGTTGCGCGTGAGCAGCCCCGGCAGACGTCCGGCACACCACGCATCCAGGCGCTCGCCGTGTCCGTCGCTTGCCACGATGTGTATGGAGATGGGCTGGTCGGCCACCGCGATCCTCCGGGGAGTTACTACTGCTGTCTTTCCCGGAGTGCCCATGCCCGCCGTCCTCGAGTTCTCGACTTCCACCGATGTCCTTGCCGACGTGGACACGCTGCTCGTCTTTGGTCGTAGCGATCAGCTGCTGCGCGACGACGTGATCGCGGCCCTGCCCGCGTCGATCGACCGGGACGTGTACAAGACGATGGTCAAGAACACCCAGGGTGGCGACAGCGGCCGCAGCACCTCCACGTGGACCACGGGCCGTCCCGCGAAGATCGTCGTCGGCGTGCTCCCCGAGGCCTGCTCGCGCCACAACGCGCCTTCCCGCGCCTGGGCGATTCCCGGCCTGGTGAGTGCTGCGATGCGCAAGGGCTCGATGGGCGTGCTCGCGGCCCTGGAGGATGGCGCTCACGGCGTGGCGACCGCTGCGGCCATCGCGCGTGCGCTCCCCCTGTTCAACACCGCTTCGCCGTCCAACGAGTGGCGGGCCGGAGCCGTGCTCCTCGCCCCGGATGGACCGGTCGCGGACGTGAAGCGTCTCGATACCGTGGCCGAGGCCGTGCGGCGCGCGGCGCGCATGGTCGACACGCCGCCGGAGGAGATGAACGTCGATCACTTCGTGCACGCCGCAAAGACCTTCGCGGATGCGCACCCGGACGTCGACATCACCGTGATCCGGGGTGAGGCGCTGAAGGCGGCGGGCCTCGGCGGTCTGTACGGCGTCGGACGCGCGGCTGAGCAGCCTCCCGCGCTGATCGTGCTCGACTACGCCCCCGAGGGCGCGACCGAGAAGGTTGCGTGGGTCGGCAAGGGCATCGTGTACGACACCGGCGGCCTGTCGCTGAAGCCGAAGACCGGCATGCCGGGCATGAAGTCCGACATGGGCGGGGCGGCGGCCGTGCTCGCGAGCTTCCTCGCCGCGGTCGAGCTCGGCGCGACCCAGAAGCTCACCGCGGTGCTCTGCGTCGCGGAGAACGCCATCGGCCCCAAGGCGATCCGCAACGACGACATCCTGTCGATGCTCTCGGGCAAGAAGGTCGAGATCAACAACACCGATGCCGAGGGCCGGCTCGTGCTCTCCGACGGTGTGGCGTGGGTGATCGCCAACCGCGAGCCGGACGTGCTCATGGATCTCGCGACCCTGACCGGCGCCCAGCTCGTCGCAACCGGCCGCCTCCATGCCGGCATCTACGCGAACACCGAGGCCATCGAGCAGCGCGCCGTCGCTGCCGGCAAGGCCAGCGGTCACCTCGTGCACCCGCTGCCGTACGCGCCGGAGCTGTTCCGCAAGGAGTTCCAGAGCAAGGTCGCGGACCTCAGGAACTCCGTGAAGGATCGCGCGAACGCCCAGTCGAGCTGCGCTGGCCAGTTCATCGGCGAGCACCTCGGCGACTACGACGGGGAGTGGCTGCACATCGACATGGCGGGCCCGAGCTTCGTCAACCAGCGCGGCACGGGCTGGGGGCCGGCGCTGCTCCTCACCCTGCTCGGCATCGGGGCGTGAGCGGCCGGGCCGGCGGTGTGAACACTGCGCGGCCCCCTGCTCCGGTGTGTTACAAGCGGCCCCCATCGCACGGAGCCGCCCATGAAGGAGCTACGCACCCTTCGGATCAACGGGGAGGACCACGAGCTGGTCGTGCCCCACCACTGGACCCTCCTCGAGGTGCTCCGCTACCGGGCCGAGCTCACCGGCTCCAAGCAGGGCTGCGACAAGGGTGACTGCGGCGCGTGCACCGTGTGGCTCGACGGTGAGCCCGTGCTCGCGTGCTGCACGCTGGCGATGCAGGCCACGGGTCGCGAGATCACCACGGTCGAGGGCCTGACGCAGGGCAACCGACCCGCGGCGATCCAGCGGGCGTTCGACGTGACCGGTGCGCTGCAGTGCGGCTTCTGCCAGCCGGGCATGATCATGAGCGCGGCGGCGCTGCTCGAGAAGAACACCGATCCCTCGCTCGACGAGATCCGCGATGCGCTCTCCGGCAACCTGTGCCGCTGCACCGGGTACACGAAGATCTACGAGGCCGTGCAGCTTGCCGCCAAGGACCTTCGCGCCGAGAACGAGCTCGCCGAGCCCGTGGCTCGCGTGACCGGTACCCCGACCGAGGGATTCACCGTCATCGGCTCGCGCGCCCGCAAGACCGACGCCATCGGCAAGGCCACTGGCGCGACGCAGTACACCGACGACATCGCGCTGCCCGGCATGCTCCACGGCAAGATCCTGCGCTCGCCCCACGCGCACGCCCGGATCGTCCGCATCGACACCTCCAAGGCCGAGGCGATGCCCGGCGTGAAGGCGGTGATGGTCGGCGAGGATCTGCCGACGAGCT
This sequence comes from Deltaproteobacteria bacterium, assembly GCA_006226595.1. GTDB lineage: Bacteria > Myxococcota_A > UBA796 > UBA796 > M1803. Next base: position 40,317 of record SBGP01000011.1, on the reverse strand, counting down.
TCGGCGTCATTCCGTGGACGCCCGACGAGCACGCCCTGTGTGTCGGCAAGACGCGCTACGTCGGGGACGGCGTGGCCGCGGTGGCCGCCGTCGACGAAGAGACGGCGAACCTGGCGATCGCTGCGATCGAGGTCGAGTACGAGGTGCTCGAGCCGGTGCTCGACCCGCGCAAGGCCCTCGACGAGGGCGCGCCGCTGGTCCACGACACCGACTGGAGGGGCCGCCCCCGCAAGAACAACCTCTGCAAGCGCGTCGAGCTGGCCTTCGGCGAGGTGGACGCCGCCCTCGACAGCGCCGCTGCTGTCGTGCGCGATACCTGGCGCTACTCCGGCTCCACGCACGCGCCGATCGAGCCGCACTGCGCGATTGCGAAGTGGGACGAAGAGGGCAAGCTCACCGTCTGGTCGGCGACGCAGGTCAGCCACTACCTGCACCGCGAGCTCGCCAAGGTGCTCGACATGCCCGAGACCAAGATCCGGGTGATTCAGCCGGCACTCGGCGGAGCGTTCGGCGGCAAGTCCGAGCCCTTCGACCTCGAGTTCTGCGTCGCGGTCCTCTCGAAGAAGGCTGGGCGCCCCGTCAAGATCCTCTACACCCGCGAAGAGGTGTTCTACGCGCACCGCGGCCGTCACCCGATGGAGTTCGACTTCACCATCGCCGCGGACGCCGACGGCAACATCACCGCGGTCGACAACGACATCGTGCTCGACGGCGGCGCCTACCACTCCTTCGGGCTGGTCACGACCTACTACGCGGGCCAGCTGCTCGCGGGTCCGATCCGCTTCGGGACCTACCGCTACCGCAGCCGCCGCGCCTACACGAACAAGCCGGCGTGTGGACCCAAGCGAGGCCATGGCTCCGTGCAGCCGCGCTTCCCGCTCGAGACGGCGATCGACGAGCTCGCAGAGCAGCTCGCCATCGACCCGCTCGAGATGCGCCGCATCAACGCGATGAAGGATGGCGAGGCCACGGTCAACGGCATGGTCGCGCACACCTGCGGCGCGAAGCAGTGCCTCGACGCGGTCGAAGAAGCCTCCGGATGGAAGGACAAGCGCGGCAAGCTGCCGCATGGGCGCGGCGTCGGCGTGGCCACGAGCATGTACATCTCGGGCACGAACTACCCAATCTACCCGAACGAGATGCCGCAGAGCGGCGTGCTCCTTCGCGGCGACCGCAGCGGCGTGATCACCGTGTTCGCAGGCACCAACGACATCGGGCAGGGCTCGGACTCGATGCTCGCCATCATCACCGCCGAGGAGACCGGCGTGCCGATGGACGACATCGTCGTCGTCAGCGCGGACTCGGACCTCACCCCGGTGGACCTCGGTGCGTACAGCTCGCGCATCACGCTGATGGCGGGCACCGCGGCCAAGGAGGCGGCGGGCAAGCTCCGCAAGCGCATGGTCGACGCCCTCGCTTCGCAGTGGGAGCTACCTGCCGCGCGTATCGGTGTGCGCCCCGGCGAGTTCTACGACCGTGAGAACCCCGAGCAGGTCATGCCCGTGCGCGAGGTCCTGTGGCTCGCCGAGGCTGCGGGCGGTGTACTCGCCGAGCACGGCGGCTACTGGACCAAGGACCGCGGCGGCGACTACCGCGGAGGCACCATCGGCGCGTCCCCGGCGTACAGCGCGACCGCCCACGTGGCCGAGGTCACCGTCGACGAAGAGACCGGCCAGGTCACCGTCCACAACATCTGGGCCGCCCACGACTGCGGCCGTGCGCTGAACAAGGTGCTCGTCGAGGGCCAGATTGAAGGCAGCGTGTACATGGGCGCCTCCGAGGCCCTGACCGAGGAGATGACCTACCGGGACGACGGCCTGCACATGGGCCCGAACCTCCTCGACTACCGCATCCTCACGACGCTGGACACGCCGCTGATGAAGGCGGACATCGTCGAGACCGTCGACCCCGAGGGGCCGTACGGCGCCAAGGAAGCTGGCGAGGGGCCGCTGCATCCGGCGATTCCCGCGATCGCCAACGCCATCTACGACGCGGTCGGCGTGCGCATGCGCGAGATGCCGTTCACCCCGGAGCGCGTGCTCGCGGCCATCCAGGCCAAGCGCGCCGCGGACGCCGCCGAAGCGGCCAAGTAGGAGGAAGACCGATGCTTCGTATGCAGCCCTTCGAGGTCCACCTCCCGACCACCGTGGCCGAGGCCGCCCGCCTGCGCGCCGAGCTCCCCGAGAGCCTGTTCGTCGCTGGCGGTACCGACCTGCTCCCGAACATGAAGCACGGCCTGTTCACGCCCAAGCACCTGGTGAGCCTGTCGCACATCGATGGCTTCACTGGCGTGACCCATGGCGAGGACGGGAGCCTGCGCATCGGTGCGGGGACCACCCTCGACACCCTTGCCGCCGACGAGAGCCTGCCCGCCGGGCTGTCGAAGGCCGCCGGGCTCGTCGCCGGACCGCAGCATCGCAAGATGGGCACCCTCGGTGGCAACGTCATGCTCGACACCCGCTGCCTGTTCTACAACCAGAGCGAGCAGTGGCGGACCGCGCTCGGCTACTGCCTGAAGGCCGAGGGCACGCTGTGCCACGTCATCGGCAGCAAGAAGAAGTGCGTCGCCGCCCACTCCGCGGACACCGTGCCCGTGCTCATCGCCCTCGACGCCCGCGTCGAAGTGCTCGATGCCGGCGGCGTGTCCGAGGTGAGCATGCGCGAGCTGTACCAGCAGGAGGGCCGCAAGGCCGTCGGGCTCGATGAGAAGGCGCTGATCACCGCGATCCTCGTGCCGCCGCGTCCCGAGGGCCACGTGAGCACCTACCGCAAGGTGCGCACCCGGGCGGCGATCGACTTTCCCCAGCTCGGTCTCGGGCTGTCGGGTGCCATCGTCGACGGCGTGGTCACCGAGCTGTTTGCGGTGGCGAGCGCCCTGATGCCGCAGCCCAAGGTGCTCAAGGGCATGGACGAGGCGGTGGGCCACGCGCTCGACGACGCGATGATCGAGCACCTCGCCGAGCGCTGCTACAAGCAGGTTCGCCCGCAGCGCAGCCTGCACGGTGATCCGGACTGGCGTCGGCACATGGCGCGGGTCGAGATGCGCCGGGGGCTCGAGGAACTCGTCGCGCAGGCGCGATGAGTCGCCTCGCTGCGGCGTGGCACTGGGCCTTCGGCGACCTGCCCGAGGTCGAGTCCCCGCTGCGTGACCGCCTGCTCCTGCACACGCTCGGCACCGTGACTTGCCTGGCCCTGCTCTCAGGCATGAAGGTGCGGGTGGGCGGCGACCTGATCGTGCGTGGCGCCTGGCGCTCCGGCATGTACGGCGCGGTTCCCCTCGCCTGTCTGGCCCTGTGGTGGGCATGGCGGGAGCGGGCGTGGCCGGCGCTCGGTCTGGCCGCGGTCAGCGCCGTGCTCGGTGCGCTGCCGTGGGCCGTGGCCGTGGTCGAGGGTCAGGCAGGACTCGACGCCCTCGGTCACGCCGCCACCGTCGCGGTGGTCGCCGGGTACGGCTTCGCGTACGGGAGCCTGGTCCTGGGCGGCATGGCGCTGGATCGCTTTGGCCTGGGACTGGGAGACTGGCGGTGGTGGCTACCGCGCACGGGCCTCGGGCTCCTGCTGCTCGGCGTGGGGGGTGCGGCGCTGGTCGCCGCGGCTCCGGACATGCTGGCCTTCTACCCTCCGTTCCGCTCGGCTCGCGGCGACCTCGCCGGCTTCCTCTCGCACGTGGTGGGGCTCACGCTCGACATCTACGGATGGGAGCTGATGTTCAGGGGGCTACTCCTGTGGCTGTTCGCGCTGCGCGGGGACGTGCGCGGCGCCATCGAGGCCCAGGCCATCGTGTTCTTCCTCGGGCACCTGGACAAGCCGATCACCGAGTGCCTCGTCAGCCTGCCCGGAGGCGTGCTCGCGGGCATGTTCGCGTGGCGTGCGCGCAGCTTCCTGCCACTGTGGCTGCTGCACACCGCGCAGCTCATCGCGGTGAACGCGGCCGGCTACGTGGCGCGGCTCGGCTAGGCGTTGAGCAACGCCGCGAGGCCGCCCCCGCCGAGCAGGCACATCGCGATGGCGGCGGCCACGCCGATGACGACCGTGATCACGAACAGGATCTTCCACAGGCTCTTCGGGGCTCGGCCGACGAGGCGCCCGGTCTGCCCGTGGACGAGAATGCGGTACACGACGTCGTTGTAGCGGTAGGCACCGATCCAGATCGGCACGAGCACGGGCTTGCCGGTGATCTGGTGGAGGATGGTGCTCAGCCGGATGGAGAGCAGCTGGTTGCGCTGCTGGACGATCTGGCGCTGGCTGTCTTCCATCGCCCCCAGGCCACGCTCGGTGGCGGCACTTCGCGAGAGCTCGGAGAGCTCGAAGGGGGCCGGCGACTGCTCGGGCTCGAAGTCGACCAGTGCGGTCTCGTCGAAGGCACCGAGCTGGTGGAGCTCCGCGATGCGCAGCGAGCGGCTCGCCGGCACGAGGACCTGGTCCACGTCCACGGTGTCGTGTCCGGCGACGGGGCGCTTGCCGGCGCGGTTGCTCGCCGAGACCAGGCCGGTCCAATGCAGCTCGATCCTTCCCGAGAACGCCCACGCGGGCAGCAGGAGACGCTTGAGATCCAGCCGGGACGAGGCCAGGTCGCTCGGGTACCACCAGCTGCTGCGCGCGAACTTCGCGAACGCGGCCTGCGCGGCGTCCTCGTCGACGAGGAACGGCGCGAACAGTTGAGGTTGCTCGATGTGCTCGGCGGCCTCGACCTCGGTGAGCGCGGTCTCACCGCAGAACAGGCACGCGGGCAGGCGCTCGCCTGGACGTGCCGCGACCGCGCCACCACAACCATCGCAGCGAATCGCGCGCATCAGCCCTCCACCAGGGCGACGAGACCGCCGCAGCCGGAGAAGCAGAGAAAGAAGCCGAGCAGCGCGAACAAGCCGACGGCGATGAGTACGCCCACCTTGGCCCAGCTCGTCGGCACCGCGCCCACCACCTCGCCGGTCTGCCCGTTCACGAGCATGCGCAGCGCTTCCCCTTTCCCAGGCAGCTTGAACGCGGCGATCCACACGGGGAGCATGACGAGGCGCACGGCGTCGATCTGCGAACGCGTGGACGACTGCAGGTTTCGGTACGTATCGCCAGGAAGGTGCCCGCCCGCAATCGCCTGCTGCTCGCGCTGTGCGAGCTCCTGTCGTGCCGTGTGCTCGGCCTCGCCGTGGTCGACGGTGGGTCGCTCCGCGATCAGCCCGGCGACGAGCGTGGCATCGTAGGGCAACGCCGCCCCGACATCGAAGGGCTCGAGCTGGTTGGCTTCGGTCTCGGGCAGGCCCTTGGACGCGCTGACCAGGTGGTTCGTCCACGTGCGCCCATGGGTGCCCGAGAGCGGCGTGTACTCGGTCTCCCGTACCTGGCGGGTGCGGGTCACGGCCTTGCCGTTCTCGAAGGTGGTGTAGGTCTCGGTGCGGTACCAGTAGCAGCCGACCTGGCAGCTGAAGTCGGTGCGCGCCGTCGCGTCGTACACGTAGAACGGCACGAGCACGGGCTTGAGTTCACCCGGCCGACCGAGCTTTCGCACATAGCCGGGAGCCAGCCACTGGCTGCCGAGGTGGTCCCGCAGCCGCTGCAGGGCTTGCGCCTCGGTGAGCTGGAACGGCGCGACGGCGTCGACCGGTTCCTCGGCCTCGGCGGCGGCGAGCTCGAGCGGCGAATCGCAGAAGGCGCAGGTCGCCGCGAGCTGCGATGCATCCACGTCGACGCTGGCGCCGCATTGCGGACAGTTGTGAGCGCTCAGGGCCCTGTCTCCTTCATCTGCCAAAGCCTACACGCCGCGAACTTCGCGGCCAGCCCCACGGGGTTATCCTCCGCCGTCGGAGGAACGATGAGCGAGACGCCGGAGCCCAATCCCACCCTGTGGCAGCGGATCGACCGCTTTGGTCGCGACCACTGGGTCGAGGTGGTCCTCATGATCGGCTGGGCGTGGCTCATCGCGACCTCGTTCGAGCGCGTCAGCCGCACCGGCTCGCACGAGGGACGCCTTCAGCTCGCCTACCTGGGCGTGGCGCTGACGCTGTTCTTCGCGTTCCGGCATCGCCTGGCCGAGGAGCTCCGCAAGCAGCTCACCCGGCTTGCTCGCCTGGTCGCGCTGCTCGGCATCATCTACGGCTCGTTCAACTACTACCAGTTCGATCGCGAGTGGGCCGAGGGCTTCGACGACTACACGGACATCATCTACTACTACGTGAACTCGAAGTACTTCGACGAGCTCGGGTACACAAAGCTGTACGAGGCGATGCTGCTCGCCGATCGCGAGGGCCCACAGCGGGTGGTCAACGAGGTCAAGGTCATCCGCAGCCTCGAGACCTACAAGGAAGAGCGCGCGAGTGCCGCCTTGTCCGTGTCGACGGCCAAGGACGGGTTCACTCCGGAGCGCTGGGAGTCGTTCAAGCACGACGTCGACTGGTTCCTGAAGCACCGCATCGAGAAGTACGGCACCGGCGGCCTCAAGAAGAACTTCTTCGTCGACCACGGCTACAACCCGCCTCCGACGTGGACCTTGTTCGGCGGCACCCTGTCGAACCTGGTGCCGGTCGAGAACCTGAAGTGGATCACGAGCGTCGACCTCGTCCTGGTCCTCGTGCTCTTCGGGTTCATCGGGTGGATCTACGGCCCGGACGTCGCCTTGATCGCGGCGATCTGGTACGTCGCGACCTTCTCGAGTCGCTGGCCGGTGCTCACGCAGTCGCTGCTTCGCTTCGACTGGGTGGTGGCCCTCGCCGGAGGCATGGTCGCCCTCAAGGCCGGTCGTCAGGGCCTCGCCGGCGGTCTGCTCGCCTGGTCCGCCCTGTCGCGCATCTTCCCGTTCATCTTCGGGGTGCCCGTCGTCGCGAAGATGGGCTGGGATTGGTACCAGACCCGCGAGATCAGCGCGGGCACGCGTCGCTTCCTCATCGGCGGCATCGCGACCACCGCGGTCCTCGGCACGCTCGCGCTCGGCTACACGGGCGTGGACGGCTTCGCCACCGGCGCGAAGAACGCGGTGAAGCACTCGTCCCAGTTCAGCTCGCAGAAGGTCGGTCTCGGCGATGCGCTGTTCTTCCACGGCGAGCAGACGCGGGCCGAGATGCGCGACACCCCCTGCGGCACGCTCGAGCGCATGATCGGCTCGGAGTGCGTGATCCACGGGGATCCAGAAGCGGTCCATCTTGGAGAGAAGCCGTACAACCCGGAGACCCGGGGCAAGAACGGCATTGCCGGCAAGGGCGTGCTCGTCGACCTCATCGAGGGAGACCTGCGCATCCTCGGCGTGGGCGCGATCCTGCTCGTGTGCGCCTACGGCATCCGCTCGAAGCGGCCGCTCCACCAGCTGCCACCGCTCGCGGTGCTCCCGCTGTTCGTGCTCACGAACCCGTCGTACTACTACTACATCCTTCGGCTCGTCCTCGTGATGTTCCACGCCGAGGACCTGAAGCGACCGAGCAACGTGGTCGGCCTGCTGTGGCTGTTCGGCATGGAGATCGTCAGCCACACGCTGATTCTCCAGACCGATCCGCGGGTCGAGCGCTACACGATCACCGGCACCCTGTCGTGGATGTTCGTGGCCTACTTCGTGCTCGTCGGCGGGCTCATGGCCTACGAGCTGAGCCAGGACGACAAGGCGACCGCGAGCGACGCGCCTGCGCCTGCCTGAGGCGGACGCGCCCGCGATTGCATACATTCGGGAATCGGAGAGGACATGCGCTGGCTGATCTTCCTACCCGTACTCGCCTGCACGGGCCCCGACACCGACACGACCGACGAGCTCACCGACAGCGGTGAGACCGGAGAGACGGCCGAGACCGGTGAGACCGCCGAGTCGGGCGAGACGGGCGACGTGCCGACCATCACCCTCGACTGGGTCGACATCCCCGGTGGCAGCTTCCTCATGGGAAGCGAGTCGCCCGAGGGCGAGTCCCGCGAGTGGCCGGCCCACACGGTCGACGTCCCCGCCTTCCAGATGGCGCGCACCGAGATCACGGCCGGCGAGTACTACGCGTGCTGGGAGGCTGGCGCGTGCACCCCGCTCCCCGAGGGTGGGCACTGCTACTGGAAGGACAGCCAGTTCCACGACTTCGCAGCGACGTGCGTCAACTGGTACCAGGCCCGCGACTTCTGCCGCTGGGCTGGCGGCCGCCTGCCCTCCGAGGCGGAGTGGGAGTACACCGCGCGCTCCGCGGGCAAGGACTACGAGTACACCTGGGGCAACTCCCCGGAGCCCAGCTGCACGCACGTGGTCATGGACGAGAACGGGCAGATCGGCTGCGGCGTGGGTACCGCGAACCCGCCATGCAGCAAGCCGGACGGCAACACCGAGCAGGGCATCTGCGACATGGCCGGCAACGTGTTCGAGTGGAACGCCGACTGGTACAACCTCAACGTCGGCTACTCCGATCACACCAGCTCGGCCGAGCCGTTCCAGGGGGGAAACCAGGAGTACCGCGTGATGCGTGGCGGGGCGATCGGCAGCGGTGAGCCCTTCCGCACCCGGTCGCGGACGTATCACCCCGAGGACTTCTGGTACGGCGGCATGGGCGGACGCTGCGCCCGCGACCTGCCTACTCCTTGAGGTAGCCGAGCTCCTTGAGGGCGTCGCTCATCAGCGGCGAGTACGCGTCCAGGGTGCCGTTGCGGAACAGCGGAGCCCGCGCACGGACGAGCCGGTAGCGCAGGTCGGGGGGGCCGACCTCGACGAGCACATTGCCGGCGTTCTCGGCCACCGTCCCCTTCCACGTCTCACCACGCGCCGTCACCGAGAGCTCCAGTCCCTCGGGTGAGGCGCCCTCCTGGCCGAGAAGGTAGACCTCGCGCGCGGTCATCCGGCCCGCGAGAACGTCCAGGGCGAACACGCCGTCCTTCACGCTCGCATCGGTCACCGGGAAGATGTGTGCCGGCCGCCACGCAGCCGTCAGGCCCTTCGGGTGGGTGACCCGCACGCCTACCTCGCCGGGCACGATCATCTTGTCGTCGCCTGGGCCGATGAGCAGCCAGGCCTCGCCGACCTCTCCGCCGAGCCCTGCCGCGAGCAGCTCGGGCCAGGCGCCGAGATCATGATCCTTGGCGAGGTCGCTCTGCTCCGTCGGGTCGGCCGCGAGGTCGTACAGACTCTCGGTGCCCTCGGAAGTCAGCCACTTCTTGCCGCCGTAGACCACGCCCCACTCGTCGCCGAAGTACAGCGTGCGTCCCATCGCGATCGGTCGCTCGGCGAGCTCCTCGAGAGCCTCGGGCTGCTTGTGGGTCGCGGCGACCAGCGACTGGCCATCAAAGGGCACGGCGACGTCGATGCCCAGGGAGTCGAGTACGGTCGGGGCGAGGTCGACCAGCGAGGTCGGGGAATCGACGCGGCCCGCGGCGATCCCTGGTCCGGAGACCACCATCGGCACGTGCACGATCTCCTCGAACAAGGAGTGGCCGTGCTCCCAGTAGCCGTGCTCGAGGAACTCCTCGCCGTGATCGGCGAACACGACGACGACGTCGTCCTCGTGGAGCACCGCGAACAGCCGCTCGAGCTGGTCGTCGATGAAACGCAGGTTCTGGTCGTAGCGCTCGAGCAGGTAGTCGCGGGCCTCGTCGTACACCTTGGGGTCGTCGGGCATCGCGCGCAGCGTGTTGAGCGTGATGTGGCGCGGGTTGCGGCCGAGCTGCGGCGGCGGCTCTGCAGCGGCCCACAGGGTCAGGTGGCTGTCGGGCTCGCGGTACGGAAGGTGCGCGTCCATGTACTGGACGACGAGCATGTAGTCCTCGTCTGCGTGCTCTTCGAGCAGGCCGATGGCGCGATCCGTGAGCTCGTCCGCGGGCTCGAGAAAGCGCAGGATGTGCTCGGAGAAGCCGCGGTCCATCTCGTACTCGGCGGCGGTGAAGCCGTTCGTCGCGATGAAGGCGGAGCGAAAGCCGTCGGCGGCCAGCAGTTCCATGAGCGTGGGGGCCGAGCCCCAGTGCTCGGGCTGACGACCGGTGAACGCGCTGCGGGCAGACGGGAGCGTCCACGCGGCGACGGTGCGAGCGTCCGTGAACACCGCGGCCTTCTCGGAGAAGCGCCGCAGGGCTGGCGTCGTGTCGCGACGGCTTCCGCCGATCGACGTGTGGTCGGCCCGAACGGTGTCGAGGAACACCATGACGACCTTGCGACCGCGGGCTCGGTGCGCGGGCTCGATCGCGGGTTCCTCGAGGAACACGTAGTCGTAGACCGCGGTCTCACCGGGGGCGGTGAGGAAGCGTACGGTGGCGGTACCCGACAGTTCGCCGAGATCGAGGTCCAGCTCGGCGGGCTCGTCCGGGGTCAGCGGGAGCTCGGTGGTGCGCACGTCCTTGCCGACGCTGACCTCGACCGTGAGGGTCGCGCCGTCCGAGGCAAAGCCCTGGCGAACGCCGGGCGGGAGGATGTGCACCCGACTGCGTACGGCGGAACCGGCGGGCAGATCCACGCGGAACGTCGCGCGGGACGGCGCGGGAAGCAGCAGGCCATGCCGATGGTCGTCCCCCATCGGCTGCATGCGCAGCGCAAACTCCTTGCCGTTGCGCGGGTCGGTGGCGTCGTTGAGCATGCGGCTGTGGGCCGCCGCGCGAGCGAAGGTCACCTGCAGCTGCTTCGGATCGGGCGCCACGTCGAGGCCGAGCCGTACGAAGAGCTTGTCGCCGTCGGTCCACCAGCTCTTGGCGCCGAGGTTGTGCTTCGCGTAGACGAGCTCCTCGCCGAAGTAGAACAGCTGCATGCCGTTCGGCCGCTTTCCGCGGTGCTCCGAGAGCCACACGCCGCCGACGGGCATGGGGGTCACCCAGGTCACCGCCTTGTCGTCGCGAGATGCCTCGATCAGCTCCGTGTCCACGGTGAAGCGGTTCGGCGCGCGAAGCAGGCCCTCGGGGCGGTTGTGGCCCGCGAGCTGCAGATCGAACAAGGCTTCGGGCTGACGCGCGAGGAGGATGGTCTGACCGGGCTCGACGGGCGGTGGCGGCGCCTCGCTGCCGGCGCAGCGCAGTCCGAGCAGGGCGGCGACGAGAAGCACGGCGCCTGCGGGGCGCATCGAGGTGTGGGCAGGCCAGTCAGCCAAGCGTGGCTCCTTCACGGCCGCAGGTAACCGCGACAGGGCCCGGCCTCCAACGAGAATGCCCCCGCCTCGGGAATGAGGCGGGGGCTGGGCCCCTGCGGCTGGGGATGGGGATGGGTGGGGCCCGGAAGCGTCTCTCAGCCGGCGACGGCCGACTCGGTGACGAGCACCGCGAAGACGATGAGGCCCCACAGGATGACGGAGCCGGCCACCTTGGCCATGGTGGGTTGTGCGAGCGTCATGGGAACCTCCTTTGTCTGTCGGTGTGGGAAACGGCGCTCTCGTTCACTACTTACGCTCGAAAGACACGCTTCTTCAGTGCGGGTTCGTCTGGCGATGTCACGAGCCGTCGCGTTACCGGTCCGGTCCGAGGAGAGTCATGTCCACACCCGACGTCGACGCCATCCTGGCCTCTTTCCGTGAGGCCCTGTCCCAGGCGCGGACCCCGGCCGAGCTCGAAGAGGTCCGCCGCATCCACACCGGCAAGAAGAGCGAGATCAAGGCGGCCCTCAAGGGGCTTCGCCACGTCGATCCCGCCGAGCGCCCGGCAGTGGCTGCCTCGATCAACGCGACCCAGCGTCTGATGGAGGAGGAGATCGTCGCCTCCCTCGACGCGGCGCGCGCCCGTGAGGTCGAGGACCAGATCGCCGCCGAGTGGCAGGATCTCAGCTTGCCCGGTACGGCGGCTCACCGCGGTGCGCGCCATCCGGTGACGCTGGTCGAGCGCCAGTGCCTCGAGGTGCTGCGTCGCCTCGGGTTCACGCTGGTCGATGGCCCCGAGGTCGAGCACCCCTACTACAACTTCGACGCGCTCAACATCCCCGAGCACCACCCGGCTCGGGACATGCAGGACACCTTCTGGCTGCCGAACAGCCTGCTCCTGCGCAGCCACACGACCACCGTGCAGGCCCGCGTGCTCGAGCGCGAAACCGAGCTGCCGATCCGCATCGCCAGCGCCGGTCGCGTGTACCGCAACGAGGCCGTCGACGCGACGCACCTCGCGATGTTCCACCAGCTCGAAGGGCTGTGGATCGATCGTGGGCTGACCTTCGCCCACCTCAAGGGCGTGCTCGCGTTCATCGCGCAGGAGCTGTACGGCGCCGAGCGCCGGGTGCGCTTCAAGCCCAAGTTCTACCCGTACACCGAGCCCTCGATCGGTGTGGATCTCGCGTGCGTGCACTGCGATGGCGCGGGCTGTGAGGCATGCCACGGCGCGGGTTGGGTGACCATCCTCGGCGCGGGCATGGTCCACCCGAAGGTCTTCGAGGAGTTCGGCTTCGACCCTAGCGAGGTCAGCGGCATCGCCTTCGGCCTCGGCACCACGCGCATGGCGGCCCAGTGGGCCGGCGTGACCAAGGTCAACACTCTCTACGAGCCGGATCTCCGCGTGGTGCGTCGCCTGCACCGCGGAGCCTGAACCACTCGACGTTCCCCGACCCATACCCGGGTCCCCTCGCCCGCCACACGCGCGGGCGTCTCCCACGCCGGAGCCCTCCCGTGAAGCTCGAGATCGACGTCCTTCGACGCTACATCCAGCTGCCATCCTCCACCAGCGAGATCCGCCACCTGCTCGACGACGTCGGGGTCGAGGTGAAGCGCATCGAGGCTGGTCCCACCGGCGAGACGCTCACCGTCGAGCTGCTCGCGAACCGTGGGGATCACTACTGCTACGAGGGCGTCGCCCGCGAGGTCTCGGGTCGCACCGGCGATGGCGTGACCCGGCCCCCCGTCGCGCGGCTCGAGACGGGCGCCACGCCGTGGCCCGTGAACATCGAGACCGAGCTGTGTCCGCGCTACACGGCCACCTTGCTGGTGCGCGGCGAGCAGCGCGACCTCTCCCGCGAGGAGCTGCGTCCCCTGCTCGCGGCGGGCCTCGCGTCGGTGCACCCGGTGGTCGACTCGACCAACCTCGCGAACCTGGAGCTGGGCCAGCCCACGCACGCCTTCGACGCTGACACCCTCGATGGTGCGATCACGGTGCGCTTGTCCCGCGCGGGCGAGAAGGCATGGCCCCTGTTCACGGAGGAGCCGATCGAGATCCCCGCGGGCATCATGGTCATCGCCGACAACAGCAAGATCCTCGCAATCGCGGGCGTGATCGGCTGTGAGGAGTCGAAGACGACCGAGAGCACGACGCGCGTGCTGCTCGAGTCCGCGGGCTTCGACCCGGTGGCGGTCCGCAAGGCCAGCCGGCAGCTGGGCATTCACACCGACTCCAGCGCTCGCTTCGAGCGTGGCTCGGACTTCGCCCGGGTGCTCGAGGGCGCCGGGCGCGTGGTGCATCTCATGGAGCGCGCAGGCTGGCATCGCGAGGGACTCACCGGTGATCACGGCGGCTGGACCGACCCCGTTCGCGTGGTGGGCCTCGATGTGGTCGATGCCGCGGGCTTCCTCGAGTACCCCCTCACCGAGGAGGAAGTGCGCGACCGCCTCTCGCGCTACGGCTTCGAGGTCAGCGGCTGCTGGCCGGACTGGCCGGAAGAGTGGCCTGTCGACGGCGTGGAGCGCGATCGCCACACGGTGCTCGTGCGCGTGCCGCCGTCGCGCCTGTGGGACGTGGACAAGAACGCGGACCTCGTCGAGGAGCTCGCGAAGTCCATCGGCTACAACGACACCCCGACCCGGCTTCCGAACGTGGACCGCGGCGCCATCCCCAGCCATCGGGAGCGGGTGCGCGAGGCCGCCGAGGAGGTCCTGCTCGGCAACGGCTTCTACGAGGTGATCACCAACGGCTTCCACGGCCGCGATCTGCGGGACAAGCTCGGCATCACCGAGGGGCATCCGCTGTTCGCGTACGTCGAGACCGAGAACGCCCTCGAGCGCGCGTACTCGCTCCTCAAGAACAACGCACTGGCCCAGGCGGTCGAAGCGGTGGCTGCGAACCTGCGGCGGCGCCAGGACGAGATCCGAGCCTACGAGTGGACGCGGACCTTCCACCCGGACGCCGAGGCGGCGAACGGACTGTGCACCGAGCGGCACGTGCTGTGGGCCGTGGCGGCTGGCCACGAGGCCGATCCGGACTGGACGGGCCGTCAGCGGGTGGCCGATGCGCACTTCTTCGCGGGACTCATCCGCGAGATCGCGACCGCGCTCTCCGTGCCGCTGACCCTTCGCACGAGCGAGCTGGACGGCACCTTCGAGGGGCTGCTCCATCCGGGCCGTCGCGCGGACGTGTGGCTCGGAGAACAGCGCGTGGGCGCGATCGGCGAGGTGCACCCGACGGTGCGCCAGGCGTTCAAGCTCGGCAAGGTCCGGCCGGTGTACCTCGAGCTCGACGAGATGGCGCTGCAGGCCACGCCGAAGGCGGTCGCGTACGAGGAGCCGTCGGTGCACCACGACATCGTGCGAAACCTGGCGTTCACCCTGCCGCGCGGCGTGTACGCGTCACAGGTCCTGGCGGTGGTGGCCGATCACGCGCCCGGCTGGTTCGAGGGAGCCACCGTCGTCGATCGGTTCGACCACGAAGAGGATGGCGTCGCCGTGAGCACGCTCACCTTCGAGCTGCGCTTCGCGCCGGGTGAGTCGGGCCGCACGGCGGACGAGGTCAACGCGACCTGCGAGCACCTCGTCGATGTCGTGGTCCGGCGTCTGGGTGACGCTGGCGTGCGCCTGCGGGCCTGACGTGCTGGGCCTGCTGCTCGCACTCGCGGTCCCCGCCCACGCCGGTTGGCAGGCGGAGAGCTCGCCGAGCGACACGCTTCAGCGCATTGCGCTCGACGCGGAGCAGGAGGTCGTCGGCACCAAGGGGGTGGTCTCGCTTCCGCAGCTCGTCGTCGAGTGCGACCGTAAGCGGCTCGCGGTGTACGTGCGCACGCCGGGCCTTCGCCCCGAGGTCCAGACCGACTACTACGACGACTTCCTCGCACTGACCCGGCAGCAGCTCGACTCCGAGCCCGCCGCCAACCAGTTCATGCGCAAGGACGTCCAGGTCGAGACTCTCCACTACCGCAACGCTCGCAAGCAGCTGAAGCTCCTGCGCACGCACGACGTGCTGCTGTTCGCGTTTCAGCCGTTCGGAGCCGAGCCCGTCGAGACGCGGTTCGAGCTCGATGGCCTCGAGACGAGCCTCACCACCCTGCATCCCCGGTGTCAGCGATGATCGATCCACTGCTCGAGCAGGCGCGCCAGGCACGCGCAGATGGCGATGGCGAAGGCTGCCGGCGCGCGCTGGCCGACGCCCAACGGGCGGCTGCGGGGGGCGAGCGGCTGGTGACCGTGTGCTGGCGGCGCGCGAAGGCGGAGCACGACTTCGGCGATGCGCACGGCGTGCTCGATGCGCTGACCCCGCTGCTCGCGCAGCCGGATCCGTTCGCGGGGAGCGAGGCGGCCCTCTCGGCGACCGAGACCCTCGCTCGCCAGGTCCGGGACGCGCTGGGCTACGCATCACCGGTGCCCGATGCGCTGCTCCGACGGGCGGCGGAGGCGTGGCGTCGCCGAGACGACCCGGTGCGTGCACTGTGGGTCGAGGTCCAGCTCGCATGGAGCCTCGCGTGCCGGGGTGAGCTGCTGGAGCTTCGCGCACTGCTCACCGAGGCGGAGCGTCTGCGGCCGCGGGACGTCCGCCAGTCCCAGAGCCGGCATGCTCGCGCGAAAGACGCCGCCGAGAGCCTCGCGTGGATGCAACTCGACCTCGCTCGGGCGGTCCTGCGCGGAGCGACCTGGGTCGGCGACGTGGATGCCACCTTCTCGGCGCTGGAGAGCCTCGAGGACGCCGCGGAGGACACGGGCCTTCGCCGGCTCGCGGACCCGTGGTTCCTGGAGAACGCGGTGGCGGCGGCGCTGCTGCTCGGTGAGACGCCGGACCCGGACTACCTCGCCGCCTGGCCGACGGCGCTCGCGACGGCGGATGCGCCTCGGCGCGCCCTTCACGACGCGCTCCGCGTCGCCCTGCTCGGCGAGGCGCCGTTTACGCCGGCTGCGGAGCTCGCGGCTGCTTCCGGCCTGGGGCCCGAGTGGGAAGCCTGGGCCTGGCAGGGGGCGCTGCGAAGCGGCGAAGCCGGAGCTGCCCTGGCGCTCGACCAGCTGGTGTCGACCCGCGGGGTGACCGCGTTTGCACCTGAGCGCTGACGACGCTTCCGGTCCGCGGTACCCTGGGGCCTCGGAGGTAGACACATGCGCGCACTCGCACTGACCTTGCTCCTCATCGGCTGTGCTGGCGACAACGGCACCGGTGACGACACCGGAACCGACGGCCCGGACTTCGACCCCTACGAGGGCATGGAAGAGAACCCGAACTGCGAGGACTTCGAGGGCACGCCCGTGCCTGGGGCGACCACGTACTTCATGGGCGAGTACGCCATCGATGCGGACGTGGTCACCGGCTACGAAGAGTGGGTGCTGTTCGCCAACGACGCCTGGGAGGATCCGACCATCGCCCGCCCGGGCTGGGACTGCGCCATCCGCTGGGATGTCTTCGGCACGGTGAGCGAGCCGACCGATTGCGTGGGCTGCACCCACCAGCTGTCCCTGTCGTTCACCTGGAACGAGGACGAGTCGGACTGCCAGCCCGATCTGCAGGCGCTCGAGGGCCCGGACAACGAGGGTGGCGCTGTCTACTACGTGCAGGCCGGAAACGACGGCTACGCTCGCTACGAGTTCTCGAGCGGCACCTTTCTCGGCGACGGCGTGCTCACGTCCACTCGCGGTGCGTACCAGTCGGAGCAGCGATGCGCGTTCTTCTGATTCCCGTGCTCCTCGCGGGCTGTACCCTCGGTGGGCTCACGCCGGTCGATGAGGGCAGTGACGAGGGCTCGGACACCGGCAGCAGCGGCGACACGGGGAGCGCGCAGAGCTTCGACCCGTACGACGGGCTCGGGGCAAACGCCGAGTGCGACGACTTCGACGGCACGCCCTACACGGGGGCCACCGGCTACTTCGTCGGCGAGTTCACCTTCTCGGACGGGCTGCTCACCGGGTACGAGGACTGGATCCTGTACCCGAACCAGAGCTGGAGCAACATGGGCCAGGGCCCGTGCTACCTGCGCTGGAACGCCTTCGGCACGGTCAGCGGCCCGGTCGACTGTGTGGGCTGCAGCCACGAGATCGTGCTCGACCTCACCTTCGACGGCGAGACCTCGAACTGCCCGCAGAACCTCGAAGACATCGAGGGGAACGACGGCAACGTGACCTACTACGTGCAGGCCTCACCGAACGGTACCGCGCGCTTCGAGTTCACCGATGGCGACTTCCTCGGAAACGGCGTGCTCATCGACGGACGCGCGGCCTACGTCTCTGACCCGCAGTGCAACGTGTTCTGACGCACCACGCGGTGCTGAAACGACGACGGCCACCCCGAGGGGTGGCCGTTCTGCTTGGTGCAGGACCGAGCGTCAGATCTTGCCGGTGATGTCGACCACGTACAGGCGACGCCAGTCGGAGTCCGAGTTGATCAGTCCGGTGTACGCGAGCAGGAGCTTGCCGTTGTTGCTGGCGAGCGCCGGCTCACCGACCGAGCTGTGGTCGGTCTGGATCGGCACCTTGCTCGAGCCGTCCGCCTTGATGAGCACCACCTGCGTGCCGCCTTCCTCGGCGTACGCGACCCACTGACCGTCCGGCGACACCGCCGGGCGGGCGCGCTGTGGCAGCTTCACGTTGGAAGCCAGCGTCTTGCGGTCGCTGCCGTTGGAGTTCACCGAGACGAGGTCCCAGGACTCGCTGCCGCTCGCTTTGCTGAAGTAGACGACGCGGTTGCCGCCCATCGCGAAGGTCGGGCGGGTCTGGTCGCCGCTACCGCCCGCGACGGCGCTCTCCTGGCCCGTGGCCACGTCGACGAGGAACACGTCCTCACCGCCGTTGTTCTTGCGAGTGAACACGACCTGCGCCGCATCGGGCGAGAAGGCCGGGAACACCTCGGTGCCAGCAGTGGACGTCAAGCTGCGGCGGTTGCCCGTGTTGGGCTCCCAGATGCGGATGTCACCGGCGCCCGAGTTGCTGGTGGTGAACACCACCGCACTGCCGTTGCCCGCGACACTCGGGTACTGGAGCGAGCCGGGCTCGTCCGTCTGCGGAAGCAGCTCGGCGGCCGTGACCGCGGGCGGCTGCGCGAAGTACAGCCGGTACACGCCGGAGGAGTTGGTCGCCTCGAAGACGACGAAGCCACTCGGGTGCCAGCTCGAGTTCACCGCGACGCGCTTGGCACCGCCAAAGCCCGAGCCACCGCCGGGCAGCGTGATCTGGCGGCCCGCCTTGGCGGATCCCCCTGCTACCTCGGACACGAACAGGTCGATGTTCCCGCCGAGCGGGTTGACCTCGAACGACAGGTGATCTCCTGCCGCGTTCCACACCGGATTCTCGACGTGGCCCGTGGAAGAGTGGGTGACCTCCCCAGCGGAGGCGGGAAGTGCGGCGAGCGTGAGGGTCGCAGCCGCGGCCAGAACGAGTCCGGCCTTGATCCCAGACGACAGCATCGGCGTCTCCATTGAAGTCAGCGAGGAAGTGAAGAGGAGCATCAGCCCTCGAAGCGTGGAATCTTCGGGACGATCCCGATGTGGAGACCGAATCCCATGTAGGTGCGCGCGCCGTCCGTCTGGACGATGCCACCCAACTCCACAACACCCTGGAGCGGATCAAAGTCCAACAAACCGTATCCGGCGCTGAACTTTAGACCCGGACCGGCGGCGACGCCCTGGTAGCCGATGGAGTCAGAGGGGTTGGCGACGCGATCGTGGTTCGCGTCGAACCACTCGGCAACGCCGGTGCCGCTGCCCTGGATCACGCCGTACGCGGGACCAGCCGCAAGTCGGAGATCACCCGGACGGAACGCGAACGCGGCCCACGCGGTGAAGTGATGGAAGGTGTGTCCGCCGGAGTACATCCCGCGGTAGCCCACGACCGGCGCGACGCCGAACTGGCGCGTGAGACCGATCTCGTAGCCACCCTCGAGGTGAAGGCCGGAGCCGGAGATGGACGTCGGCGACGCGACATCCGCGGCCGGCTTGGCCTCGGACGGCTCGCCGCTGGCGGCGAAGCTGTAGCCGAGCACGGCGACGGGACCCTTGTAGATGATCCCCTCGCCTCGCGCGCCCGCAGCCGTGGCTTCCTTGCGGCTGACGTTCACGTCTTGCCACTCGGCACCGGGGGCGACGGTGAACGCCTTGCCCGCGATCTCGTAGTCACCGCTGGGGAGCATGCCCTCGAAGGAGCCGGTCTCGGCGACGACGCGCTGAGCCCACTCGACGCTCTTTCGCTGGTCCGGCAGGAACGGCATCTGGGCGCGGATGAGCTCGGGGCGCCGGCGGGGATCGCCCTTGATGCGCACGCGGCCGTACTGGGCGTCGATACCCGCGAGGTCGGAGGCGTTCTGCTCGTCCTGCTCGATCGCGAGGGCGCGCTCGAGGCGGGAGTACACCTCGTAGGTCTTGCCCAGGAAGCGCGCGGACTGTGCACCGATGTTGTGGATCTCGACGCTGACCTGCGCGTCGAGCTTGACCAGGTCCTCGTAGGCGCGCTCGACGCCCGCCCAGGCATTTCGATCGGCGAGGCGCTTGATCTCCTGCTCGAGACGATAGGCCTCGGCCTGATCCGCAGACTGCGCGAGCGCAGCCGTTGGGGCCGCGAGAGCGACCACGAGCGCGGCCCCAGTGAGGCGAAGCGCGAGGCGTGCAGCGTTGAGAGTGGACATGGGGGCTCCTAGATGGCCGTGGACTGGGCGAGGTCGTGCTCGCCCCACGGATCGAACAGCATGCGCGAGTAAGGATGGGTCGGCTGTCCGTCGGGGAAGCGTAGCTCCTCGACGACCCTACCCTCAAGCATGACCAACGCGCGATGGCACCAGGCGCGGGCCTGAGCCATGTCGTGGGTGACCAGGATGCACCCGGCACCCTTGGGCAGGTTCTGGATCAGATCCTCGAGCACGGACTCCTGACGGTCCGGATCGAGGCCCGAAGTCGGCTCGTCGGCGACCACGAGCGACGGCTGGAGGACGAACACGCGCGCGAGCGTGACCCGTCGCTGCTCGCCACCCGACATCTCGCGCGGGAGCGCATTGAGTCGGTGACCGAGCCCGAGGCTCTCGAGCATCTCGGCGCCGCGCTTGTGCGCCTCTTCGCGCGACACCCCGCCGAGCACCGTCAGCGACTCGACCACGTGCTCCAGAGACGTCTGCTGCGGATCGAGGGCGGAAAGCGCATCCTGGGGCACGTACTGGTACTTCACGCGCTTGGTGCGGCGCTCGCGCTCACTGAGCGTGTCCCAGCGCTGGCCCTCGAGGACGATCTCGCCGCTGGTGATGCTCTCGAGGCCGAGCACGCAGCGCGACACGGTCGTCTTGCCGCTGCCGCTCTGGCCGACGAGCGCGAGGACCTCGCCTGGAGCGACCTGGAAGCTCACGTCGCGGACCGCGTGCACTTCGCGCTTCGGACTCCAAGGCCAGGCGCCAGGCAAGACGAAGGTCTTGCTGACGGCTTTGAAGTCGACGATGGGCGCGTCAGACATCTTCGGTTCCACTCGCGTGCGGGCCAATTCTCACGACATCATCGGCGATGCGACGCACGGTGTCCATGTTGTGCGTGATGAGCATCAGCGCCACACCGTGATTCGCGGCCACTTCGAGCATGAGCTCGGTCACGACGCGCCGAAGGACGGGGTCGAGCCCGGTCTCTGGCTCGTCGGCGATGAGGACCTTCGGCTGCGGGGCGATGGCAATCGCCACTGCGGCGCGCTGGGCCATGCCACCGGAGAGCTCCGAGGGAACGGCGTAGGCGGCGCGCGGGGGCAGTCCGACCTCCTTGAGCACGTCCCGGATGGCACCGCCGAGGTCCGCCGGAGGGGTCTCGCGCCGACCAATCGCGATCGCGAGCTGCTGCCCGATGCTGCGGCCCGGGTTGAGCGCCGAGGACGCGGACTGCGGGCTGTAGGTGACGTACGAGCCGCGGTAGCGGGCGGTGTCGCGGGCGAGGCGACGCTGGGCGCCCATCCCCTGCCCTCGCACACCCTCGAACCAGTCCTTCTCACCGGACAGCGCCGGGTAGAGAAGGCTTCCGCGTTCGAGGCCGGGGTCCACGTCGAGCACACCCATGGACGCGCGGGCGGACAGCGACTTGCCGCTTCCCGAGTGGCCGACGATCGCGGTGACGCGACCCTGGTGGACCTCGAAGCTGACCCCCTCGACGAGGCGGCGCTCGGGGGTGCGGATGGTGAGATCGTTGACCACGAGAACGACGCTCATCGGGCCCTCGCAGCCAGACGGAAGGCCTGCGTGCCGAGCACGGTGCAGCCGACGAGACCGAGGCCCAGGGCCATGGCGTGCGCGAGCGGCAGCCCCGCCGCGAGCCAGGTGTAGCCCTCGTACAGCAGCGAGGCCCAGCTCTTGGTGTCGGCGGAGTGCGTGAACGAGGCCGCGTCGCCACCGCTGGCATCGGCCAGGTAGGACAGCGCGATCTCGAGGAAGATCACCTGCATCATCACCTCGGCGGCCTGACGCGCAATGACGGGCCGCAGGTTGAGCAGGGTCACGTGGTACAGGTAGATCCGTCCGGCGGTGAAGCCGTGAGCGCGCAGCGCCTCGACGAAGCGTGCACCGCCCAGTCGACCCGCAGTCGCCGCGGCCTCGTCCATCGCCGCGGGCGCCGCGAGAATGGCCCACGTGAACGCGATCGGCATGAGCGTGCGCCAGTCGTAGGGAAGCAGCATGGCGACGACGAGCACCACCACGAGTCGCGGCAGGGCGCCGACGAGCTCCTGGAAGGCCTGAAGGCCGGAGTCGAGCCAGCCAATTGCCGCACAGCGCGCGAGCCCCGCGATCGTGGCGAGGAACGCGACGATCACGCCGGACAGCAGCGTGGGGAGCGCGACGATCGCCGCTCCCTGCTGCGCATAGACCAGCAACGACCGCCCGTCGCGATCGGTGCCGAACGGCGGGAAGTCCCCCGGGCCCAGAGCGCGAGCGCCGGCATCCATGCCAGGAAGCCGGTCCGGCGCGGTAGCCGCGAGGAGCAGGAGGGTGAACAGCATCAGGCCTGCGAGGCCCGCCCAGACTGCACGCTTCACGCGACCTCCGGGACGACGGGGCTGCGGCGGACGTACCAGGCCGTGCCGATCTCGACGAGCGCCTGCATGGCAAGGAGCGCGGACGAGAGCAGGGCGTAGGCCCAGGCAGCCGCGAGCACCAGGCCGAAGTCCTGCTTCAGCGTACCGTCCCACACCAGCTGCCCGAGGCCCTCGACCCCGAGGACGACCTCGACCACGACCGACCCCGAGAGCATCGCGAGCACGCGACCGCGCAGCTGTCCGGCCAGCGCCGGCATGACGTTGGGCAGCGTGTTCGAGAGGACCGATTCGCCGCGGAGTACGGCGATGCCGACGTAGCGCTGCTTCACCTCTTCCTCGAAGATGCTGCGCGTGCCCTGGATCGCCTGGCCGAGCGTGCCGTCAGCCACACCGAGCACCAGGCCGCCCATGAGCAGTCGCAACGTTCCGGGCCAGCCGTCGTAGCTGACTGCGCCGTAGGTGATCGTCACGTACGCCGCACAGAGGAGCGCGAGGATGACGGTCGGCAGAAGCCCGATCGCCTGCCACACCGGGTCGAGGCGCTTGGGGATGATCTGGGCCGTGGCCAGCGCACTCGCGCCGAGGACGAGAGTCATCGCGATGAGGATGAGCTTCGTGGTCGCGGGCAGCGCACCGGCGAGCATCTCGGAGATGCGGACACCGGCCATCACGCGCCAGCTCGTGCCGAAGTCGAACTGCACCGCGTTGCCGAGCCAGTGGGTGTAGAACCCGAGCGGTCCAGCATCGAGGTGGAAGTGGCGCTCGAGCTCCGCCGTCGCCTCGGCGCCGCAGCGCTCGGGCGGGCAGATGATTTCGGCCGGACTACCAGGCAACGCCCACAAGATCAGCGTAATCAACGCCGGGATGAGCAGAGGTAGTGCCAGGGCCGCCGCGAGACGGACGAGTGGTCGTGTCCACCAAGGCACCCTGTTTCCTCCCTTACAGGCTTGGCATCATACGACAGTGGGGATGGAGGCAAAGGGCACCCACCAACTCTGTGGGCCCACAACGCCAGAGGCCCGGCTGGAAGGCTCGCGTTGTTTGCGAGCAACCTCCCGAACCGGGCCTCAATCCACCGCCGCAGCGGAAGCGCACTCCCCTAGTTCGCCTTCCACTGGTCGAACTCGGTGAAGTAGAAATAGGGCGCGATGATGTTGCTGCGAATCTCGTTGCGCCAAGCACTCTTGGTGTCGAGCTTCCACAGGAACAGGTACGGCAGATCCTGCGACAGGTACTCGTGCAGCGCGTGGTACGCGTCCTGCGCCTCGGTGTCCGTCTTCGCGATGTCGTACTGGCCGAGCATCTCGTCGACCTTGGCATCGGAGTAGTTGAAGATGTTCAGGCTGCCCTGGCCGCGAGCGCGGGTGTGGAACAGCGGGTTGACCTCTTCGACGGTTCCGAAGGACCACTTGCCGATCAGCATGTCGAAGTCCTGCATCTGCGCAGTGACGACCTTGCGGTTCCAGTCGTCGGACGGGATGCGGTAGACCTCGCGGCCGAAGCCGCCAGCCTCGAGCTGGTTGCCGATCTGGTTGAGCAGGTCGCGCGCTTCCATGTCGAGCGGCGCGTTCATGCCGACCTTGAGCTTGATCGGTTCGCCGTTGAAGGTCCAGCGGCCACCGGACTCGGCGGCACCACCGGCGAGCATCAGCTCCTTGACCTTCGCCATGTCACTGCGCTCCTTCACCTTGATGGAGCGGTTGTAGTACGGCGAGGACTGGACGAACGGGCCGGAGATGAACTCACACGGCGGGTGCGGGTCGTTCGGGTCGACACCGATCGACAGCTCCCGAAGCTCGGTACGGTCGATGGTGACATCGAGCGCCTGACGGATCTTCTGGGGCGCGAGGTACGGCTTGGCCGTGTTGATCGCGATGAACCACCACGACCGGAGGTCGTAGGACTTCAGTGCGACATCGTCCTGGGCCGCGATCTCCGGGCGGAAGTTCGGGGCGACGGAGATGACGCCGTGCACGCCGGCGTTGATGACCGTTCGCACCTGGACGAACGGGTCACTGCCCTCCTGGAGCTTCAGGTCCTTGATCTTCGCGCCGTGGTGCTCGTTGGCGTAGGCGTTGAAGGTCACACCGCGAGTGCCGCGCGAGGCGGTCATCGGGCCCGTGCCGATCGGACGGTTGCTGAACTCGGAGTCCGGCTTGATCGCGGTCGACTCGAACTTGTGCTCGGGCAGGATGGCGAAGCCGAGGCGCTCGAGGGGGTTGTGGTAGACCTTGCGATACGTGATCAGCGCGGTCTTGCCCTTGTCCTGTGAATCACAGGCCTCGAGGCTCTCGATGAAGTTCTTCGCGATCGGCGAACTCGTCCGAGGATCGAGCATGGCGTTGATCGTGAAGCACACATCGTCGGCAGAGAAGTTCTGCCCGTCGTGCCACTTGATGCCCTGCTTCAGGTAGAGCTTTACGCCCTTGCCGCCGTCCACCTTCTCGTACCGCTCAACGAGTCGGCTCACGAGCTCGTTGTTGACGGCAGAGTGGTAGTACAACCGGTCGAAGACGAGCTCCTGAGACCGGAAGTCCACCATGGACTGCGCGAACAGTGGGTTCAGCGTCGTCGGGAGCGCCTCCTCGAAGTAGGAGACGGGGCCCGCGCCGGTGAGGAGCACCGTGCTCGCGAGACCCGCGACGATCGTGAGTGGGAGATGAGGCCGACGCATCGATGGCACCTCTGCTACATGCCCGGAATCTGGCCACCACCGCTTTCGCGGCTGACCCGAAGGGAAAGGACGTCGAGACCATACCGCGCAGTCTCCAATTCGGGGACACGCGTGATCAGATTGTGAAGAAGCTCGTAGGCACGGGTCGGGAATCGGTTGCCCGCATCGTAGGCACACATCGACAGGAGCCAGGCGGGATCCGCGGTGGCTGCACTGGCGCTGTGATCGAGTGCCGAGATGCGCAGGATTCCCTCCGTGTACTCGTCGCCGCTTGCGCGCGCGACCTCCGCGAGGCCGCGGAGCGCGGACACCCGAGCGATGTCCGCGAACGTTCGGTGATAGTCCATTGGGGAACCCCCGGCGGCCTCCATCTCATCCAAGACAACGCGACGAAGTCCCTGACCCACGTCGCGTGCGCGCTCGGGGTCGATCTTTCCGTCGACGATCGTCCGTGAGGTGATGTCCGCGAGAAGGCTCTTGCCCTTCCAGGAGTCGACGGCGGAGAGGCCGTCCTTGCGCACGGCGAGGAGGAAGTTTCCGTCCTCGGGGTGCATCAGCTCGGATCCGAAGATCAGGTCGAGGGGCATCGGGCCCGCCGCGGCGGGATCCGTCTCGATGGGCAGGAGGTACCGCGCGTCGTAGACCTCGACGATCGCGGCCTGATCCCCTGCCAGCGTGGAAGCGACCTGGTCGTGCCACATGGCGGCAGCCACCAGCGCGCCCGGATCGCCCATCGCGACCATACGCTTCTGCTCGGTCTGCTCGGGCAGCTCGTAGTGCGGCAGGTTGCCCAGATGCGGCCAGTCACCGGCCTTCGGCTCACCCAGGGACACCGGGATCGCGGCGAAGTCGGGCGGCCAGGTGCCCGCGGCCCACGCGGCGTGCCAGGAAGCGGACGGGTCCCCTTCCACGGACGCCATCTTCTCGGCGGCGGCCTTGGCCCCCTCGGCGTCGCCGAGGATCAGGTTGGCGACCGTGAGCAGGTGGGCGGTCCCAGCCGGGTCCCCTTCCTGCGGCGTCTCGCCGTAGGTCTCGCGCAGCGCCTCGGCACTGCACATGGCCGCCTGACGGAACATCGCCGCGGCATCTGCGTGCGCACGCGCGCCCGGCATCCCACCGTTCGCGCCGAGGGCCTTGGCGGCCTTCGGCACATCGCGGTTCGTGATCAAGGCCATCCACCCGGGGGTCTGGAACGGGGCCAGTCCCTCTTCGGTGGCGGTCTTGAGCATCCACGAGTCCGCGAGCAGACCCGCATTGGGCTTGTCCGCTTCGGCCGTGACCGTCGCCTCGGTGCCCGAGCTTCCGCTACAGCCAGCGGAGAGCGCGAGCACCAGGCACGCACTGCGGGTGAACCGCATCAGCCGCCCTCGCAGTATTCCTGGGTTCCGGCAGCGGACACGCATAGCTGAAGCGCCTTGGTCGTGTCCTTGCCCGCACCCTTGGCGTAGTCGTACCACTCACGCGCCATGACCTTGGTCTTGGCCCGGGCGGACGCGCGCTTCTCGTCGGAGTCGGCGCTCGGCGACTTGGCGTGCTCGTCCTCGGCGGCCATCCAGATCTTGTTCTGGGCGCCGGCGCGGAGCTTGTACAGGTTGTACACGCGCGAGGTGTAGGTCTCGCCCGACCAGCGGGTCTTGTTCTCGAGGGCGACGTCGGCCCAGCGAATGACGCCGCTCGCACGGCTCGAGCCCATCTTGTAAAGCACCTGCGCGTACTTGTAGCAGAGGTCCGGGTCGGACTGGTCGATCTCGGCGAGGTGCCGCTTGACCAGCTTCTCCCAGCCCTTCTTGTCGCTCTTGGACCAGGCGTCCTGCATCATCAGCAGGGAGATCTTCTTCTTGTCGGTCTGCAGCGTCGACGCCTGCAGCGACGACTCGAGGCAGGCGACCTGCTCCTTGGACAGACGGCCGAGCATGGCCGCCGGCTCGAGCGCCTTGAGGTCGTCGCAGGTCGCCGGGCCCGAAGGCTCGACCACCGCGGCCACCGTGGGCTCGGTCGGACGGATGCTTCCACCGCCACCGGGCTGCGGCGTCGGGGGTGTCGGCGTGGGCGCGACCGGGGTCGGCGTCGGAGCGACCGGCGTCGGCGTCGGAGCGACCGGCGTCGGCGTCGGAGGCGTCGGCTCGGTCGGCCGAACCATGGAGCCACCGCCACCCGTCGGACGGACCATGGAGCCACCGCCGCCGGTCGGACGGACCATGGAGCCGCCACCGCCCGGAGAAGGCGTCGGCGCAACCGGGGTCGGCGTCGGTGCAACCGGCGTCGGCGCCACGGGCGTCGGAGCCACGGGAGTCGGCGTCGGCGGCGTCGGCAGCGACGGCTTCGGGCTGGTGGTGTTCACCGCGACCGGCCCCGGATCGACGGGCACCGGCTCGGGCGGAAGCTCGACCGGCGGCGGGGGCGGCGGGGGCGGCTCGGGCGCTGCACTGGGGGCAGCGACACCGGAGTAGTCAGAGAGCTTGCCGAACGGGTTGAACGACACCGTCGGCTGGAGGCTCATGAAGTCGATGCGCTGGTTCGCCGGCACAGGCATGCCGTTGGCGCCGCGCAGCGGCTCGGAAGTGACGTGCTCCCCCTGGATCACACAGCCGACCCAGCCGTCGTGGCACGGGAAGACCGGAAAGAGCTCTTCGTAGTCTGCCCAGGTGTTGGCCAGGGCAGAACTCGACGCGAGCAGGAGGGCGAGCGAGACGCAGAAGCGGGTCATGAAACCGGGTCTCCTGATCAGTCGCGAGGACGATCGCGGTGGAACTGGATGATCGGATCGTCCATCTCTTCGGAGTCGTCCTCGAGATTCAGCTTCTTGAGGATGACGTTGAACGCGTTGCGGCGCTTCCGGACGACGTACTTTACGGGGTAGTTCTCGTAGCCAGGGGCCGAGACCTCGAGCTCGAGAACGGCCCCCTTCTCCATGACGAGCTCGCTGCCGTCGGGAAGGTAGAGGACCTGGAGGGTCACCTTGCCGTCGACCGTGTTCACCGCGCGAGGAAGCTTCTCCTCGGGGTGCCGCACGGACGCGGTCGGGACGGGCTGGCCCTGTTCGTCGATGACCGTGATCTCGACAGGGATGCCCGGCTCCTCGGCCACCGCGGTGCTGGGCGCGAGGCCGACGGTGCCCAGGGTCAGCGGAGCGAGGGCGAGAGCGAGCAGCGGAAGGGCGCGACGAATCATCGGTTCTCCAGGTACGTCGAGAGCAGGCCGCCGGCGGGGGCCGCATCGCGCGCCGCCTTGACCGCGCCGGCCTTCAGCAGACCCGCAGCTGCACTCGCGGATTCCCCGGTCTCGCCCAGGATCTCGCGGGCGACGTCGCGGTCGGGGCAGAGCGCCGCCGCCGTAGCCTTCGCATCGAGTACGCCCGACATGGGGATCTGGCCCTCTTCGGCCAGCTTCGTGAGCGCCTCGAAGGTCGTCTTCGCGTTGTCGAACTCGCCGTCGGCGACGTCGATCATCGCCGAGGTCGCCTGGACACGCCACACGTGCGGGCCGGCATCCTCGACCGCGTCGAGCAGGCTGCGGGCGATGCCGCCCTTGCCCGAGGTGACCGCGCGACCGGCCCACAGGATCAGCAGTTCGTCGCGATCCTCGCTCTCGAGCTCCTTGACGATCTCCTCGGCCTGCTCACAGGCGTCCTCGCGGAGACCGAGCGCCCACAGGGCCGTCGCTTCGGCGAGGCCCGCGCGGTACTGGTCGCCGCTCTGCAGGTCGTCGAGGTAGCGCTTGGCCGTCTTCGAGGCGGGGCCGCTGCCGGCGACCGCCTGGTTGAGCAGGCCGATGGCCTCTTCCTGAGCGGCGTCGACGAGCTGGACCTCGGCGGCGAGCACCAGGCCTTCGGGCAGCTCGGACTCGGCACCGTACTGCTTCACGGAGTCGAGATCGTTGGCGGCCAGAGCGATCAGCGCGCGGCGGAGGCGGAGCTCCTTGCCCGAACCCGCCTTGTCGGCAGCTTCCTGCACGCCGGCGAGGGCCTTCTGGGCCGCGTCGTAGTCGCCCTTGAGCATCAGCGAGTGCGCGAGGCCCGTTGCCGCGTACACCGAAGTCGGGTTCGCGGTGGCGATGGCCTCGTACTGCGCGTGCGCCGCGGGGAGATCGTTGCCGGAGAGCAGGGCGTCCGCCGGCTGGGTCACTTCGGGACTGTCGCCACCGCCGAGACACGCCGTGAGAAGGGCGAGCCCGAGGGCGATCGGGACGAGTCGCATGTGAGTCATGTAGGCACCTCTGGCCCCCTCTGGGGGCTGAACACACGAACCTTGCCACGGTCGGATAGCCAATTCAACCCGCGTAGTCGCGCTTCCTGCCGTGATACCTTTACAGCGCGGACGCCCTCCTCCACCGCATTTCGGAGCCCAAACCGTGCTCGCCGTGCCCCAGGCACCATCGCAGATCGCCCTCCTGAGAGAGGTTGCGACCGGCCCGTCATCGGCGGTGTTCGTGGCGATGTGCAAGCGCGACCGAGGAGCATCGCTCGCTGCGGTGAAGGTCGTGCGGCCACGGGACCGGCGCTCGATGGAGCGTCTGTTGACCGTGCGCGACCGGGGACGCGCCCTGTCGCTGCTCCGCCATCCGCACATCGTCAGCCCCACGGATCTGGTGCGCGTCGGCGACTACCCTGCGCTCGTCAGCCCGTGGGTCGACGGCGTCGATCTTCTCGACTGGGTGGAGATCCTGCGCGAGACGGGCACGGTGCTCCCGGGGCGCGTGATCTGTGAGATCGTGCGCGACGTCGCCAAGGCCCTCGACGCCGCGATGAACCGCGCCCCCTGGCCTTCGCACGACGGGCTGGGCTTCGTGCATCGCGACGTGAAGCCCACGAACGTGCTGATCGGCCGAGATGGCGAGGTCGCGCTCGTCGACTTCGGCATCGGGTATAGCTCGCTCGCGGGGCGCAGCGCGCGCGCGGGCGCCCTCAAGCGCGGGCTCGTGAAGTACCTCTCCCCGGAGCGGCGGGACGGCAAGCGAAGCAGCTCGAACGGGGACATCTACGCCCTCGGCATCCTCGCGGTCGAGCTCTTCCGCGGCCGCTGGCTGCGTCGCCTCCGCGCGCGCAACCCGGCGCACGACCGCCATCTCGCCGAGGTCGTGGCTACGATCGGCCGCCTCGACATGCGCACGACCGCCGATGACCAGACCCTGCGCTCGATGCTTCTGCGCATGGTCGCGTTCGATCCCGGCGCTCGGCCCTCGGCGGCGGAGGTCGCCCAGACGTTCCGCATCCTCGGCGACCGCGCGGTGGGGCCGTCGCTCGAGCACTTCGCGCACGAGCAGCTCGTCCCCTGGGTCGAGCCGGTTCCGACCCAGCCCAATGACGATCTGCGTGGCCTGGTGCCTCAGCTCATCGACTCGACCGAGGCCCTCGCGCAGATCCCTCTCCAGGAGGCCGAGCAGGCGCCGCGCCAGCACGGGGGCTGGGAAGAGACCGAGGAGGGCTTCCATCAAGAGGGCATCGAGGAGGCGCTGCTCTCCCACGACGGCCACGACGATGCGCTCGACGAGTCGACGAACATCACCCTGCGACGCCTGGTCGAGGAGCTCGAGGACACGACCGGTCAGGAGGCGGTCGGCGACCTGTTCATCACGCCGGCCACGCCGTTGCAGCTGGGCGAACTGTCCCAGCCCGAGCCCACCGGCGAGCTGCCGCTGGATACGCAGACCGTGGAAGTCGAGATGCTCGCCCCTCGTCAGGCGCAGAGCCGCGCGCCCATTGTCGTGGGGGTGATCGGCCTCGCCGCAGGCGCGGTGCTGGGCGGTGGCCTGGCCTTCCTGCTCGCGTGGGTGTTCCTGGCCGGATAAGAGGCGTCCGCACTGCGTCTTGCACCCGGAGCGCCCGTGTCTCTCGTCATCCGCGACATCGCCATCGAGCCCAACCTCGTGCTCGCCCCGATGGAGGGCGTCACCGACGTCATCTTCCGTCGTCTCGTGCGCCGCATCGGCGGCTGTGGCCTCACGGTGACCGAGTTCATCGCCGCCGAGGGGCTGAAGCGGAACGTGAAGAAGGTGCTCGAGATGGCCGAGTTCGACCCGGACGAGTCGCCTCTCTCCATCCAGATCTACGGCCGCACCCCCGCCTCGATGGCCGAGGGCGCCAAGATCGTCCAGGACCTCGGTGCCGACATCGTGGACCTGAACATGGGCTGCCCGTCCAAGAAGGTCTGCGCCCACTCCGGTGGCTCGGCCCTGATGAAGGAGCCCGAGCTCGCCCGCGACATCGTGCGCGCCATGCGTGCGGCCGTCGACATCCCGTTCACGGTGAAGATGCGCTCGGGCTGGGACCACGACCACAAGAACGCGCCCGAGATCGCGTACATGTGCCAGGAAGAAGGCGCCGAGATGGTCGCCGTCCACTGGCGCACGCGCACGGACAAGTACGGCGGCGTGCGCGAGCTCGACACGCTGCGTGCCGTGGTCGACAAGCTCAGCATCCCGGTGGTCGCGAACGGCGACATCGTCGATGCGGCGAGCGCGCTCGACACGATGGCCCAGACCGGTGCGGCCGGCCTGATGATCGGGCGCGGCGCGATCCGCAACCCGTGGGTGTTCCGCGAGATCGAGGCCGCCATGAAGGGCGAGCCGATCCCCGAGATCGACTTCCTCGAGCGCAAGCGCGTGCTCCTCGGCTACCTCGAGGACATCCGCGACCGGTTCCACAGCGAGAAGGGCACCCTCGGGCGCTTCAAGAAGATCAGCGGCTACTTCACCAAGGGCGTGCCCTACGGCTCCGAGCTGCGCCAGGGCATCTTCCACAGCCAGGAGATCGGCGAGGCCATCGACGTGGTGGAGTCCTTCTTCGATGGTCTGCCGGACCGCCTCGGCCCGCGTCACGCGCCGTTCGTGCCCGAGACCTTCAAGGCCGACTCGTTCCAGCCCCAGGTCGCGAAGTAGGCGCCGCCCGCGCACGGCCGACGGCGCTGCGCGGGCCCTACTGGGCCGGGACCTCGACGAGGCGCAGCGTCTTGAGCAGGGCGTCTTCCGCCACGTCCGCCTCGGCGTGGAAGAAGTGCTTCACGTAGTCGCGGTTCGCGAGGGTTGTGATGTCCGCCTCGAACAGGCCGTGCTTCTCGGCCACGTCGCGGAAGCTCGGATCGTCCGGGTAGGCGTAGAGGATGCCGTCCGAGTCCATCACGAGCTGCTCCCCTGCCCCGCCACGGATCCAGAACTCGCCCCGAGCGTCGTGGTAGACGAGGTCCGACGCGAGCTCGAGGGCCGCGAGGACCTCGCCGTGTGACAGGTCCAGCGCGATGAAGTCGCGGGGCTTCAGCGTCGTGTTCGGGGTCTCGCCATCCGCCACCGCGCGGCGGTCGATCTTCTGGCGGTACAGGAACGACAGCGGCTCGGCGAGCGCGCGCACGAGGTCCTGGTGCACCTCGGCGAGCTGAGCCGAAGGCGCGGAGACGATCAGGCGCGTGCCCGCATCGAGGCTCATCTCGCCGTGGTAGCCGGGCTCGATGTCCCAGCCGTCGGGCGTGGACTCGACGGTGACGCTCTGCGCCTTGGGGCCGGAGAGCGCCATCAGCCCTGCTCGTCGAGGAATTGCTGGAGCGAGCCGTTCACGCGCTCCAGGTTCGGGGTGACCAGCGACACGATGAACTTCTCGAGCTGCGGAGCGATGCGCTTGGCGAGGAAGCTCGGCACGCCCTTCACCTTCGACACGTCGAGCTGGAAGTCGCCGGTGAGGCGCACCAGCGTCTGGTCGCCATCCGCGATGAGCTGCGTCTGACCGGTGCAGGTCACCGCCTCGGTGAACGCGCGCGTCTTGAGCTCCCAGGAACAGGTGGTGTCCGCCTCGCGCCAGGTGGCGAAGTCATCCCACCGCAGGTGCTCGGGCTTGATGAACTTGCTCACCACCGAGGGGATCTCGCGATCGCTGACCCACTCGTTGTGCAGCTTGACCACGCCATCGCCCTCTTCACGGGCGAGCACGTTGATCTCGGAGACATCGGGAATGTACGGAACGACCTCGGGAAGACGGTCGCGGTACAACGGGAAGACCTTGTCGATGGGATGCGCGATACGGGACTCGCTCTGGATTTGCATGCCAGACCTCCGGGCCGGACCGCATAACCTGTTACGCTCGGGGGCCCGGAGACGGGTGCGTTGTCTGGGGCGGAGGCTGGTGCGTGGAGGTCGTGCGACTCGACTCGAGCTGGGAAGCAGCGACGGAAGAGCTGCTGCGCCACGATCCCGTGATCAACCTGTTCCTGCTCGGCTTTCTCGACGTGCACCCCCTCCAGCGTGCGCTGTGGCTGGGGGCCACCGATGGCGACACGCTGCACGGGGTGACCTTGCTCGTGCCAGGACGGCTGGCCGTGCCCTACGCGCCGCGCGTGGACGCCGCCGGGCTGATCGGCGCACACCTGCGCCGCCGTCGCCACTTTCCGGTGATGACGGTGGGTCCGCGTGCCGCGACCGACGCGCTGTGGGGCGAGTGGGCTCCGGGCATCAAGACCCGCTGCTTCTTCGACCAGCGCCTGTACATGTGCGACACACCGCCCGCAGGCGAGCGACTCCCGGGCTTTCGCCGCGCCCTCGAGCACGAGTGGCGGCAGATTGCCCACTACGCCGGGCTCATGGAGGAGGAGGATCTGGGGCGAAACCCGGCCCTCGAGGAAGGCCCGACCCACGAAGCGGTCGTCGTCGACCGGATCCGCAGCGGCCGGACCTGGGTCCTCGAGCGCAACGGTGAGATCCTGTTCCAGATCAACGTCGGCACCACCACCGAGGTCGGCTGTCAGGTCGGCGGGACCTACGTGCCGCTGCACCATCGCGGCAAGGGCTACGCGACCGCTGCCATGCGAGAACTCTGCCGTCGCCTGCTCGTGCAGCACGCCTGCGTGACCCTGCACGTCAACGAGGCGAATACGCCCGCGGTCGCGCTGTACGAGCGCTCGGGCTTCACTCGTGCGCATCCGATGCGGCTGATCACCCTGGAGGCCGGATGAGCGAGCCGACCCTCACCGCGCTTCAGGCGCGCGTGAAGGCCTTCTCCGAGGAACGGGACTGGGCCAGGTTCCACTCGCCCCGAAACCTGGCCATGGCCCTGTCCGTCGAGGCCGGCGAACTGCTCGAGCTGTATCTGTGGTGCGAAGACGAAGGTCCGCAGCCGCTGAGCGACAAGCGTCGCGCTGCCGTCGCCGGTGAGGCCGCCGACGTGCTCATGTGTCTGCTCAACTTCTGTGAGCGGGCCGACATCGACCTCGCTGCCGCACTCGACGCGAAGCTCGCGGTCGCCGCGGCCAAGTACCCCGCCGACCGCGTCCGGGGTCGGGCGCTCAAGTACGACGAGTACCCGGAGTGGCAGTCGGTTACCGAGTCCGACGACTGATCCTCCCCGATGCCGTCTCGACGGCATAGAGGCGCTGCATGCTCATTCTCTCGCTCCTGTTCGCCGCTCCCGCGGAGGCCGCGGCCCCCGCTTCCTTCGTCCTGCCCAGCGCGGTGTACCGACCGAGCGGTCGCGGTGAGGGCTGGGTCGGCGGCTACTACATGCCGACCCTCGATGCCGACGGCTTCGGGCTCGGTCCCGCGGGTCCCGCCTTTGGTGTGGACGCCGGCACGAGCGACGTGTGCGCCGCGGGCATGATGGCGATGGGCGCGCCCCAGGGAGCAATCGACGACTGGACGTGGCTCGGCACCGCCTACGGTCGCTGCAGCCCGGTGCAGCTCGAGGACAACGTGTTCAACCTCGGTGGGTACGTGTTCGCGGGCTTCGCGGGTGACGTCACCGGCAACTGGACCGGGGCTGGCATCCTCGGCGTCGCGGCCGAGGGCGGCATCGAGAACCTTCGCCTCGACGCGTCGGTGCCGGTGGTCCCGATCGTGTTTCGGGATCCGTGGTTCGAGGCCGATCTCTACAAGTCGTTCGAGGCTGGTCTCACCGGCGTGTACGAGGGCCACTACCTGCGCATCGGCATTGCGAACCTCGCGCCGGTCCTCACCTACAAGCTCGACATCGAAGGCTATGGCTTCGCGGTCAGCGGCACCCTGTGGCAGGGCCAGCCCGGCATCCAGGGGCGCATCGGCTACCAGTTCTAGGGCTGCGGCCCGTGGCCGACCGATGCAACATCGGCAAGCTCCCGGCGTATAGGCGATCGCGAGTCGTGTTATCGCGGTAGCGCTTTTTCGCGCCTCTGGTGTCCAACGCATCGGGAGGCGCCGTGAGTGCGACCGTAGCCATTACGCAAATCCAGGGTGCGCGCGTCGACGCGCGACCCGTCGTGGACACCCGGAGGACGACCCTGGACGTCGAGGCCCTGTACCGCCGCTACGGTGACCTGGTCCTCGGCCGGTGTCGCACGCTGCTGCGCAACGAGGCCGACGCCCAGGAAGTGTGCCAGGAGGTGTTCCTGCGCCTGCATCGGTACCGCGGCAGCTTTCGCGGGGATGCGAAGCCGAGCACCTACCTGTTCAAGATCGCGACGAGCGCCTGTCTCAACCGCCTTCGCTACCGACGTCGGCACCCGGAGGAGCTGGTCGACGAGCTCCCGGTGACTCCCGTGCTCGACAGCATGCTCGAGCCCCACGCGGTCCGGGACCTCGTGCAGCGGGTGCTCGCCGAGGCGGACGAGGGCACGCAGGACGCGCTCGTCTTCCACTTCGTCGACGGCATGACCTACCAGGAGATCGGGGAGCTGCTCGGCGTCAGTGCCGCCGCGGTCCGCAAGCGCATCGGCGTGTTTCGCAAGCGCCTCGCCGAGAACCCGCCGGCCTGGCTCGAGGAGGAGTGATGAGTCACCTTTCCACGCTGAAGCTCCACGCCCTCCGCTATGGCGAGCTCGAGCCCGCCGAAGAGGCCGAGGCGAAGGCCCACCTCGAGACCTGCGACCGCTGTCGTGGCCGGCTCACCGCGCAGGAGAACCACCGCGCCGCGTTCGAGCTTCGGCCCGTACCCGAAGCGATCCGCGAGGCCAAGGGCGAGGTGATTCGCCCGCAGTTCGGCGTGCGTCGCTGGCTACCGGCGGTGGCGCTCGCCGCGGTGGCCGTGCTCGCGCTGCAGCTCGGGGGACCGGTCGAGCCCGACACTCGCACCAAGGGAACCGCTGTCGCCGAGGCCTGGCTCGACGACGGCGGCGACGGCCACGCGCTCGCCCCGGGTGAGGTCGTGCACCAGGGCGATCGAATTCAGCTGCGCTTCAAGCGTCCACCTCTTCCTCAGGTCACGCTGGCAGGTGTGGACGGCACTGGTGCCGTCGAGATCTATGGCCGCTGGACCGCCGAAGGAGAGGCCGAGCGATGGCAGACCGCACCGTTCTCGCTGCGTCTCGACGACACGCCCGGCGACATCCAGGTCGCGCTGATCTTCTCGGGCGACGAGCTCTCGGACCGCGCGGTGAAGCAGGCGGTGACGGGCTCCCCGCCGAAGGGCGTGCAGGTTCGCCGGCTGCTGCTGGACAAAGAGCCATGAGGCCGCTGCTCGCGGCGGCCCTGCTGCTCCCGGTCACGGCCTGGTCCGCCTCGGTGGAGGACGACGCCGAGTCCGGGGCTTCGGCCGTGGATCCCACCGTCGAGACGGCCACCGCCGAGGTGCGTCGGCGGGCGGTGATCGTCGGTGCCAATGACGGTGGAAGCTCGCTGGAGCAGCTGCGCTTCGCCGAGTCCGATGCCGAGCGCATGGCCGACGTGCTGACCGAGCTCGGCGGCTTCGAGCGCTACGACGTGACCTACCTCCCCTCCCCGTCGTCGGCCGAGCTCGACGCGGTGTTCGCGGAGGTCGCGGCGGCGGATGCGCAGGACCTGTTCCTGTTCTACTACTCGGGCCATGCCGACGCGCGCGGCCTGCAGCTCGGCGAGGAGATCTACCCCTACGAGCAACTCAAGGGACGCATTCGCGAGGTCGACGCCGAGGTGCACCTCGGTGTGCTCGATGCGTGTCGCTCCGGCGCGGTGACCACCATCAAGGGCGCGAGCGTCGAGGCGCCCTTCCTCACCGAGCGCGGGACGGTGGCCCGTGGCGAGGCATGGATCGCGGCCTCCTCCGCGAACGAGGATGCCCAGGAATCCGCCCTGCTCGGCGGCAGCTTCTTCACCTACTACCTGCTCTCCGCACTGCGCGGTGCCGCCGACACGGGCGACGGGTGGGTCAGCCTGAACGAGGCCTACAGCTACGCCTACGACCGGACGGTCGCGCGAACCGCCGGGACCGCCGCAGGCGCGCAGCACCCCGCCTACGAGATCGAGATGGAGGGCAACGGCGACCTGTGGCTCACCGATGTCCGCAAGGCCACGGCCCGCCTGCGCCTGCCGGAGAGTTCGGCGGGTACGGTCACCGTGCTCGCGCTGCCCGGAGAGCGCCCGGTGGCGGAGGTCGCCAAGGTCGAGGGCCGGGTGGTCGACATCGCCGTCGCTCCTGGCCGCTACCTGCTGCGCCGTCGTCTCGATGGCCGCCTGCAGGAGGTTCGCCTCTCGGTGTCCGACGGAGGCGCCGTCACCGTGGACCGGTGGGGAGACGCCACCCAGGAGGTCGCCCAGGTCAAGGGCACGGGGGGCGCGGTCACGGAGACCGAAGACTACTGGATGCTCAAGAAGCCCCAGTTCAACGACATGGGGCTGCCGAAGATCGATCCCTGGCACTCGCCGGCGGTGGCGGGCATCGCCTCGGCGCTGCTCCCCGGTGCTGGCCAGGCCTACGACAAGCGCTTTGGCGACGGACTGCTGTTCCTGACCTCGACTGCGGTGCTCAACGGGATCGGCTGGAGCCTGACCGAGCAGCATCGCGGCGGGCTCGCGAACCGCCTGTGGCCGGGACCGAACCTGTTCACCTGGCTGGGAGCGTCGGCCTACTTCTGGTCGATCGCGGACGCGTCGTGGGGCGTCCACCAGCGCACCCACTTCCGGCCGCGCACCGGCGTGATGATCTCGGTCGAGACCGCGTGGGGGCGCTCGTTCCTCGACGCGGAGTCGGTCGGTCTGTCGATCGACGTGGTGCCCTACCCCGGCGTCGCGATCGGCCTCGACCGCGCGGGCGCGCTGCCCGGGCAGGACTCGGTCGACATCTCGTACGGCGGACGCCTGACCTTCGGGCCCGAGCTCGCGCGCACACGCCCGGAGCTCGTGATTGCCGCAGGCATGTACTCGACGGTGTCGACGATGACGAGCTCGCCGGATCGGGTGCCGAGCGACGTGCCGGAGAACACCTTCCGTCCGTACGTGGCCGCGGGCGGTGCGCTGCGTTGGTACCTGAGCCCCCGCTACTTCATTCGCGGCGAGGCCCGCATGGAGAGCACCGACTTCGCGAGCTGGCATCTCCGGTGGAGTGGCGGCATGGGCTTCCACATCGGTGGCGTGGCGCCGCGACGGTCGGAGCTTCCGCTGCTCGAAGAGTCGGCGCCGAGCGAGAGCCCGGTGCTTCCGACGAGCGTGGAGGCCGAGCCCGAGCAGGCCGAGCCCGTGGAGATCGAGGAGACGCCGGGGTCCGACGAGCCCGAGCTTCCGCCCGTGCTCTCCGATCCGAGCACGCCCGCGGAATCGCCGAAGAATCTGCCCGAGCGGTAGCGCTTCTCGGCAGCGCCGGTGTCCGAACAGTCGGACAAGGAGGCGCTCATGACGCGCATCGCAATGCTGGCCATGGTTGCCCTGCCTCTCGCGCAGGGCTGCATCATCTACAACGCCGACGGTTGGAACGACGACTGGGACGACGGCGACTGGGATCCCCTGGTCGACGAGGAACCCGCGCCGACCGACACTGCTGTCGACGTCAACCCCCTCGGGCTGTACCTCGACCCCCCGTCCATCGACGCGGGCGGCATGGGCATCATCAGCCTGCGCGGCGCCGAGGGCGTGGACCTGAGCGAGGTCGCGAGCGTGGAGTTCCACGGCGAAGTCGCCGTGCACGCGCTGCAGGCCCGGGCGAACGAGGCCGTGCTCTCG
Source organism: Deltaproteobacteria bacterium (assembly GCA_006226595.1). GTDB lineage: Bacteria > Myxococcota_A > UBA796 > UBA796 > M1803. Next base: position 1,794 of record SBGP01000011.1, on the reverse strand, counting down.
ATCGGGGCCGGCGCCGAGACGGGCTTCGTCGACGCCACCGTGACCTTCGCCGACGGCGAGGCCTACTGGCTGGTCGAGGCGCTCGAGGTGCTCAGCACCGATGAGACCGATACCGGGCTGCCCTGCGACTAGTGGCCCCGGCGAGTCACGTCCGGCTCGCCGGACGGGCTCGACCTACTCGGGCTTGCGGTAGGCGAACACGTGCTCCCAGCGAGTGGAGCGACGTGCGTGGTCCGGACGCTCGAGACTGGCACGCGCCACGCTCTCGAGCCCGGCCACTTGCGCAGCCTTCTCGGTGATCTCCGAGGCATCGATCGGACCCGCGGGCGTGAGTCCGTCGCCGATGACGATGACCAGGTGGCCACCGGGGAGCAGCGCGTTCGCGACCGACGTGGTCCACGCCGCGGTCGCCGCCGCCCAGTCTCGGCGCGCGGTCTTCGTGCCGCCACGCCAGGAGCGACGCGACCCGATCTCCTGCGGATCCTCGTGGCGGTCTTCCTGGAACCAGATCCGCCGCAAGTGCTGCAGCGGCAGGTAGTCGTAGGTGCCCGGGTACGGGGGCGACGTAAGCGCCAGGTTCACCCGCCCGTCGATGCGCAGCTCGCGCGCGTCGCCCTGCGCGAGATCGGCCTCAGGCGTGCCCTCGGGGACCGCCTCCGCGAACTCGGCGAGCTTGCGGGCGAGCTCTCGGGTCTTCTTGTGGAACAGGATCGCCGTGGTGCCGGCTGGACGCTTGTGCTTCACGCGCTGGGCCGACGTGTCGGACTTTCGCCAGCTCGTCTTGATGAGGATGCTGCTGAACAGCGCCCACAAGAGCGGTTGCAGGTCCTCGTCCGACTCTTCGATGCCCCGGCGAATGCTCTCGAGCTCGTACAGGGCGTGCGGGGCGTACCACTCGTGCACACCCTGGTAGATCTGCTCGGGCGGCATGTCCCGGGCTTCCTGGGCGACGGCGGTGAGCTTGCGGGCGCGCGAGCGCAGCCGCGTGAGGAAAGCCTCGTCCGGCGATGCCGTGCGTGCGCGAGCCACCCGAAGCGCGGTCGACGACAGGTCTCGGCCGATGGCCACGCGTCCTGCCGCTCGAGTTTCGACGAGCACGGTGCCGCCGCCGCAGAACGGGTCGAGCACGCGAGGGCCCTCAAACAGCGAGAGCAGGTCCCGAGCCGCATCGGGGTGAAGCCCGGCGGGGTAGGTGTGGAAGTGGTGGGCGTAGCGCTCCACCTGCTCCTCGACGCCGAGCGCCTGGGCCAAGGCCTCGGCGAGGTCGGAGTCACCGAGGAGGATTCGATCGTGGGTCGGCTTGCCGCGGGTCGTACGCATCGGGCCCGATTAACCGGTTCCCGCATCGCACGCGGCAATCAGAAGTTCGACCCGCCGCTCGCACCCGCAGCACCGCCGGTGCCGTACGTGCCGCCCGGGCCAAAGCCGCCCTGCCCACCCACACCGCCGCGTCCCGCGCCGACGAGGTTGTCCGACAGGTAGGCCGCCGGGCCCGAACCCGAAGCGACGTACAGGCCGTAGGAAGCGCCGCCGCAGCCGCCGCCGCCGCCGCCGCCATGGCCACCGTCGCCGCCGTCACCGCCGTTGCCGCCGACGCGGCCCGCCCACTCCAGGAAGGCCGTGCCGTCGCCCTGAAGGCCGCCGAAGGCACCGTAGCCGCCGTCGCCGCCAACACCGCCGGTGCCGCCCCAGCCGCCGTCACCTCCATCACCGCCGTGGTGGATGATGTGGTGACCACGGGCAGTACCATTAATGAGGTTAGCCGGTTGTTGATAGCCGGTGGGGCCACGCGTG
>SBGP01000103.1 GCA_006226595.1 Deltaproteobacteria bacterium | reverse complement strand
CGGCCGCGGGCGCAGCGCGCGGCGGCGGCGGCTGCGATGGCGGCGGCGCGTCGTCGTCGTCGAGGAACATGCCCGCGGGGGGCGTGTACATGGGCGTCGCCGGCCCGTCGTCCTCGTTGGGATCGACGTCGAGTGGCTGCAGCGGACGCGGCGTGAAGTCGTCGGGCTCGGGCTGCGCCGGCGGCGGCATCAGCTGCCCGTCTTGCGCCTGGACGATCGAGCGCTGACGGCGCTCGCCCGGCACCGGCGTGCGCGCGACGTGCGTCGGCGGCATCGCGGACGGCACGTTCCCCGGCATGGGAACGTCGAACGGATCCTCGGCGACTCCGACCGCACCGCCGGCAGCCTCCACGAGGACCTCGCCGTCGTTGAAGCAGAAGCTGATGCGTTCGCTGTACTCGGCTCCGCAGAGCGTGCAGGCCTTCATGTGCCCCCGGGCTCGCCAGAAGGTGTTGGGGTGCGAGTATAGGCGCAGCGGGCCGGCGTCGGCAACGTCAGGCGCCCGCGCTGTACTTCCGCTTGAGATGACGGGCGATGACCAGCCGCTGGATCTGGTTCGTGCCCTCGACGATCTGCATCACCTTGGCATCGCGCATGTAGCGCTCCACCGGGTGTTCACGGGTGTAGCCGTAGCCGCCGAGCACCTGGACGGCGTCGGTGGTGACCGCCATCGCCGCGTCGGTCGCCGTGCACTTCGCCATGGCGGCGATGTCGCTGTACGGCTGGCCCTGGTCGCGCAGCCACGCCGCCTTGTGCACCAGCAGTCGCGCGGTCTCGGTCTTCATCGCCATGTCGGCGAGCATGAAGCCCACGCCCTGGAAGTCGATGATCGGCTTGTTGAACTGCTTGCGCTCGAGCGCGTACGCGCCGGCGTAGTCGAGCGCCGCCTGCGCGAGGCCGACCGCGGTCGCGCCGATGGTGATGCGCCCGGAGTCCAGCGCCGCCATGGCGACGGTGAAGCCGAAGCCCTCCTCACGGATGAGGTTCTCCGCGGGAAGCACCACGTCCTCGAGCACGAGCTCGACCGTCGGCGAGGCGCGCATGCCCATCTTCTCTTCCTTCTTGCCGAAGGAGAGGCCGGGCGCATCGCCGGGGAGGATGAACGCGGAGACGCCCTTGGGCCCCGGGCCGCCGGTACGCGCCATGATGATGTACACGTCCGCCACGCCGCCGTGGGTGATCCAGAACTTCGTGCCGTTGAGCACGTAGGTGTCGCCCCGCTTCTCGGCCGTCGTCTTCAGCGAGCCCGCGTCAGAGCCGCTCTCGGGCTCGGACAGCGCGAACCCGCCGAGCGCCTCGCCACTCGCGAGCTTCGGGAGCCACTCGGCCTTCTGGGCTTCGGTGCCGTACATGGAGAGGATGATCTGCGGCAGGCCGTTTACGGCCACGGTGACCGCGTAGGAGGAGCTCACCTTGGCGATCTCCTCGAGGACCACGCAGTACTCGGTGTAGCCGAGCCCGAGCCCGCCGTACTCCTCGGAGGTGGGCACGCCGAGGAAGCCCTGCTCGCCCATCGCGGTGAACAGCTCGCGACGGAAGCGCTCGGCCTCGTCGTCCTCCTTCACCGTGGGGGCGAGGGTCTCCTGGCAGAAGCCCGCCACCGCGTCCGCGAGGGCCTGCTGGTCGTCGTCGAGCTGGAACATCCGGGTTCTCCTTCGCAGGCTGGAATCGATGTGCCCGCCGGGGGTTCGCTCGTATCCGCCTCCGCCGGCCGGTGCGAGGTCCTTGCCCGCCCCTGACCGAGGGGCTAGCCCCAACGGATGGAGGATACGTGACCCGTCACTTCGCTGGCATCGCGCTGGCCGTGTGCCTGTGCGCGGTTCCGGCCCTGGCCGAGACCCCCGAGCCGCCCCCCGAGATGGCGGCGACCGAGGACCGGTCGAGCTGGGATGCCGAGCGGTGGATCGCCGAGGTCGACGCGCGTGCCGCGAGCCTGGCCGGTCTTCGCTACTCGGCGCAGCGCACGACCATCCGCGGCGATGTGACCGTCGAAGAGCGGTGGCGCTTCGTGCTCTTCGGCGGCGATCGCTTCCGCATCGACTATTTCGGGGACACCGCGCGCCAGATCACGTGTGATGGCCGCTGGCTCGTCGACTACATCCCGGCGATGGGCAAGGCGGTCCGCTGGGACCTGCATCAGCTCGACACCGCCGAGAAGACGACCATGCTCGGCAAGGTCCTGCAGAAGGTCGGCGTGCCCGGCCTGCGGCTCGGTCAGGCCGAGGGCGTGACCTGGACACTCGCGCACGCGACCCGCGGCGACCGCCCCGTCGTGCAGCTCGATGGCACCGGCAAGGACGGCAGCACACTCCACTACGTGATCGACGAGGAACACCTCGGCGTGCACGCCATTCGCATCGTCCAGGGGAACCAGACGGTGCTCGACGCCGAGCTCTCCGACCACCGCACCGTCGACGAGCACGTGTCCGTTCCGCACGTCGTGACCATGGAAAGTCCCGACAAAGGCGGCCTCGCAAAGATCTCGGTGCGCTTGACCAAGGTCAGCGCCCTGACCGATAGTCCCGACAACCTGTTCACCACGACGTTGGACCCTTCCATTCCCATTGAGGAGTATCCATGACCCAGCTCAAGAAGACCTTCGCGGCCCTCGCGCTCGTCGGCTTCATCGCCGGCGCCACCTTCGTGCCCGCCAACGATGCCCAGGCCGAGGGCGACGACGTCGCCGCCATCATCCTCTCCGCTGCGTGGCCCGGCGTCGGTGAGTGGTACAACGCCGGCTTCTCCGGCGGCTTCCCGCTGGTCGAGTGCATCCTCGGCAACATCTGCCCCTGCGTGCACTTCGCGTCGATCATCGACGCCGCCGCCGGCAAGACCGACGATGGCCTGCGCTTCGACTTCTGGGCTTCCCCGAACTAGTCGATTCGCGACCGACCCCGCTCCGGCGGGGCTCCGAGAGGCGTCCGTTCTTCGCGAGCGGGCGCCTCTCGCGCTCAGCGGCCGAACAACGCCTCGTCGCGGAGCACGTCCTCCGCGGTGATCGGCAGCGCCGAGTCCGCGGTCTCACGCAGCGCCTCGTCCGCCCGCTTCTTGCGCAGGTAGCTGTTCGAGCGCCGGGCCCCCCGCACCGCGCCGAACACGTTGCTGGTCCACGTGAACGCAGCGACGGTACCGAGCGCGGCACCGGTTCCGACCCGCCAGCCCTTGTCGTCCTCGAAGCCCGAGCGAACCAGCGTGTACGACCACAGTCCGAGCACGCCGCTGGCGAGGAAGGCCATGGCCGCGTCCCCGGGATGGCCGGCGTACAGCTGACCGGAGCCGGGCAGCACCAGGGACATCGCCCCCGCGAGAGCGGGCGAGCGACGGGGAATGCGCTCGGCGAGCACCGCACGGGCCGCCGCCGCACGCGGGACCAGCGAGTGGCTCGGGTAGCTCGCCTCGAAGCTGCTGAAGGCGGCGTCGGCCGAGGCCAGCTCGCCCCCACTCAGTGCGACGACGCCCTGCATGTAGGCCGCGCGCGGGGCGAGCTCGGTCCCCTGCCCTTCGAGCAGCACGTCCTGAAGGTGCATCGCGGCTTCGCGGGGTCGTCCGTCGGCCTGTGCACTCATCGCCGCCCGGAACGTGGCCCGCGCGGACCAGTCGGCGTGCTGACCCGCGAGATCGAGGTAGGCCTGCTCGGCCGCGGCAAACCGGTCACCGAGCTCGTAGCACAGCGCCATGCGGAAGCCGATGTCGCCTGCGTCCTCGGCGCCGAGCGTGCGCGAGAGGCGGTAGAAGGTCAGCGCGTTGAACGGGTCGCCGTGAAGCAGCAGTTCGTCCGCGAACACCCCGGCCGTGCGGGCATCCAGGCTCGCCGCGACCTCAGCGGTGGTCGGCTCGCTCTCGCTCTCGCTCTCGCCGGCGACGGCGCTCGTCGCGAGACAGACGCACAGGAATGGGATCGTAGAGGCGAGGCGTGCCATGGGGCGTCACCAGGGGGTAGTGGTCCGCGGTCTCCATGAACGGGTACTCGCGCATGAAGCGGTCCCACGTGTAGAGGCCGGCGAGCACGGGACCGTGCGCACGGACGTTGAGGATGAAGTAGCCCGAGCAGGTCGGGTAGTACGGACAGCCGGCGACGCCCTTGTCGGGCAGGCCGCGGTACCAGCGATACAGCGTCTCGAAGGTGCCGCCGCGGCGCGCCGGACGGGTGGTGTGCGCCTCGACCTCGCCGACGGGAGCCCAGTGGTCGTCCCAGGGTCCCCACTCCGGCTCGCCCGCAAGGGCAAGCCCGAGGAGCAGCGCGATCACGCGCGGGCCTCGAGGACCGCGGCCTCGCCCCAGCCGGCGGCCAGGCTCTTGCCCTCGCCGTCGAGGGTGTCGCGACGAAGCACCCGCACGCGAGCTGGATCGTCGGCGAGCAGCGCGACGATCTCGCGAGCCTTGGGCGGCTTGTCCTCGTGGCTCATCATCCGCAGGTCGACGGCGGCGAGCTCGCCAGGACGCAGATCCATCGCGAGCAGCATCGGCCGGATGTCGACCTGGATCTGGGTGGGTACGCGCTGGCGGTAGCGGCCCTTCTTCTTGCCACTCTTGCGCGACTTGCTGCGACGCTCGACGAGGATCTCCTCCTGCGCGAGCACCGCGTCGATCCGCTCGCGCAGCGTGTTGCGGTCGAGGTCTTCGAAGAACAGCGTGTAGTCGCCGCCGATGTTCAGCCCCATCAGCGACGGAGCCTTGCGCGGAACCTCCTGGATCGCGAGAGCGCCAAAGCCCTCGGGAAGCGTGGCCTGCAGGCGCTCGAGGAAGGCCGCGGGCTCCACGCGCTCGAAGAACACGAGGTCCATGTAGTCGCCGGCCGTCTCCTCACCCGAGGGTGTCGCCGCCGAGAACGCGACCTTCGGGTGCGGGTGGAAGCCCTGGCTGTAGGCGAGCGGAGCATCGGCGCGACGAAGAGCACGAATCCAGGCGTTCATCGCCTCGAGATGCGACAGGAAGCGCGCCGGGCCGGTCCGCGCGATGCGCACCCACAAGCGCTGAACGGCCTCGCCGGGCTCCGCGGACGGCAGCTCGGGGCGGACCCAGTCCTTCTCTTCCTTGGCGCCACGGTGGCTGTTCTTCATCATCGACGCGCACAGCTCGCGCTCCTTGTCGATGACGCCGCACGCGTGACAGCGACGGTGACGGCAGTCCTGGGCCCACTTGAGCTCCATGGCACGCTGCCAGTCGGCGACGAACCACTCCTTGTCGATCAGCACGTCGATGTGGTCCCACGGCAGGCGCTCGTAGACGCTGCGCTCGCGCAGTGCGTCCTCTACGTCGTAGCCGATCTCCTCGATCGCGCGCTCCCAGGCCGCGAAGTCGAGGTGCTCGCGCCACGCGTCGAAGCGCGCGCCCTGACGCCAGGCGGCCTCGATGAGGTCTCCACCACGGCGGTCCGCGCGGGTCACCAGGCCCTCGAGGAAGGTCTCCTCGGGCTCGTGCCGACCGAACTTGATCGCTCCGTTGCGACCGAGGCGTGCGCTCACGATGTCCTGCCGGCGCACGGTCTCGGCCATGTCGATCTGCCGCGCCCACTGGAACGGCGTGAACGGCTTGGGCACGAAGGTCGACACGCCCATGTTCACCCGGGCGCCCTTGTTGTGCTTCTTACCGACGTTGAGCGTGCGGATGGCGAGGTCGGCCACCGCCTCGATGTCGTCGTCGCGCTCGGTCGGCAGACCGATCATGAAGTAGAGCTTCACGTGGCCCCAGCCGCGGCTGTACACCTGATCGGCCATGTTGAGCAGGTCGTCGTCGGGAATCCACTTGTTGATCACCGCCCGCAGGCGCGGGCTTGCGGCCTCGGGGGCGAAGGTGACGCCGGTCTTGCGGGTCTCGGCGACCATGTCGGAGAGCTCGACCGAGTAGCTGTCGAGACGCAGCGACGGCAGGCTCACGCTGACCTTCTTGGGACGCGCGACCTCGACCGTGTTGGCGACGAGCTGCTTCACGCGGCTGTAGTCGCAGGTCGACAGGCTCACCAGGCTGACTTCTTCGTAGCCGGTGGTCTCGAGCGACTTCTTGAGCAGCGTGTCGATCTCGTCGAGCTTTCGCTCGCGCACGGGCCGCGTGACCATGCCCGCCTGGCAGAAGCGGCAGCCCTGCGTACAACCGCGGAGGACCTCGAGGCTGACGCGGTCGTGCACCTGCTGGGTGTAGGGCACGATGTAGTCGGTCGGGAAGGTCGCCCCGTTGAGGTCCTTGACCACGCGCTTGCGGATCTTCGGGGCGCTCGGATCGGGGAGGATGCGACCGTCTGGATGCTCGATCATCGGATACAGCGCGGGCACGTACACGCCCTCGAGCTCGGCCATCGCCGCGAGCACGGCATCGCGCCCCTGACCCTTGGTCGCCCGGAACACCTCGGCGATCTCGACAATGATGTCCTCGCCGTCGCCGATCACGAAGAAGTCGATGAACGGCGCGATCGGCTCCGGATTGAACACCGCGGGACCGCCCGCGAACGTGATCGGGTGGCTGTCGTCGCGGTCGCTCGTGCGCAGGGGGATGCCCGCGAGGTCGAGCATGTTGAGGATGTTCGTGTACGTGAGCTCGCTCTGCAGCGTGAACCCGAGTCCATCGAGCGCGGCGACCGAGTCCTTGCTCTCGAGCAGGAACAGCGGGAGGCCCCGCGCGCGCAGCTCCTTCTCCATGTCCGGCGCCGGCGCGTACACGCGCTCGCAACCCGCCCAGTCGAGCTTGTTGATGCACGCATACAGGATGTGGATGCCGAGGTTGCCCAGGCCCAGGTCGTACAGATCCGGGAAGGCCACGGCGAGGCGGACCTCGAGCGACGACCAGTCGCGCTTCGCAGCGTTCACCTCGGTGCCGAGGTAGCGCGAGGGCTTCTCCACGCGGGACAGAATGTCGGAGTGCAGCGCAGTGGCCACGTTCATCGGGGTCCTCCCCTTGCCTTCAGGGGCCAGCCTCGCGTGAGGGAGTGGGCCGGCGCGCCTTCCGAGCGTTAGAAGGCGCTGATTAGCTCGCTCGCATCGGCGTGTCCACGGGAGGAAGCCTGGCGATTCGCGGCATCGGAGACGCATACGCCTTCCAGCGCCTGCTGTGGTTGGTCGTCGGCACGGTCGTCGTTCCCACCGCCTTGCTCGCGCTGTACGGCGTGGTGGCGATTCGAAACGAACGCCACGCCATGGGCGAGCGCGTGCGCATCGAGCGCATGGAGCGCGTCGAGTGGGCACTCGCGCGGGTCCAGAGTTCGCTCGACCGCACCTCGGACGAGGTGCACCTCGCGGCCCGCGCGTGCGCGCTCCCGTGCGCCCTCAGCGTGCCTGGCGCGACCGCCGTGCACGTGTGGTCCATGGAGTCGCCGGCGCCCATGGAGCTCGACGCAATGCCGTCGAACGAGATCCCGATCTGGACCCGCAGCCGGAAGGGTGCCCCGTGGGAGGTTTCCCGGGTCGGCGAGCGCTTTGTGGCGTGGACACCCGACGTGGCGCCCATCGCCCAACTCATCGAGACCGAGACCGCCGCGCGCTGGCCACGCTCGGCCCCGGTCGTCATCGAGGTCTCGGACGCGCTGTCGCCGATGGAGACCTTCGACCGCTGGCACAGCTATCGCCCGGTGCTCCCGCTCGAGGCGCCCCTCGATGCGTACCACCTGTCCATTGGTCCCGACGACCCCCAGGACTCGGCCTTCTCGAAGACCTCGAGCCTCGCCGGCATGGGTCTCGTCGCGCTCGTGTTCACGGTGCTGGCGGGTACGTTCATCACCATGCGCGCGGTCGTTCGCGAGATCCGCTTGTCTCGCCTGCAGACCGACTTCGTGAGCAACGTGTCCCACGAGCTCAAGACCCCGCTGACGTCGATCTCGATGTTCGTCGAGACCCTCCGTTCCGGCCGACTCCAGGGAGATCCGGAGCGAGTCGAGGAGTGCCTGGACCTGCTCGCGTCCGAGACCGACCGCCTGTCGCGCCAGATCGAGCGCGTCCTGTCGTGGGCACGCATGGAGGCCGGCCGACGCGTGTACGAAGTCGAGTCGGTCGACGCCGAGGACATCGTCTCCGAGGCGCTCGCGGCATTCCGCAGCCAGCGCCTCCACGAGGCCGATGCCACCGACCAGATCGACGTGGACCTGCCCGAGGACCTGCCGCCGATGCTCGTCGATCGCGACGCCATCGTCGAGGCTCTGCTCAACTTGATCAGCAACGCGGTCAAGTACACGCCGGAGCCGCGGCGCATCCGGGTCGCCGCCACCGAACAGCGCGGGCGCGTGGGCCTGTCGGTGCAGGACAACGGCCCGGGCATCGCGCCTCGCGACCGCCGGCGCATCTTCGAGAAGTTCTACCAGGCGGACACGCTGCTCAACCGACCCGTGGAGGGCTCGGGCCTGGGCTTGTCCATCGTGCGCGCGGTCGTACAGGCCCACCGCGGCAAGGTCGAGCTCGACAGCGAGCCCGGCAAAGGCAGCCGCTTCACCCTGTGGCTGCCCGCCGCCCCCTGACCGCACACCGGCCCCGGGCTCGCACGCGCGGGCCAGGTCGGGATAAAGGGGCCGGCGAACAGGAGGAAATCTGGCCACCGTCGTCATCGCCATGTCCGGAGGAGTGGACAGCTCGGTCGCCGCGGCGCTGCTCAAGGAGCAGGGTCACGAGGTGATCGGCGTCCACATGAAGCTCCACGACGCGGGTCCCGCGTCGGCGGCGCCCGGGCACTGCTGTGGCCTCGATGACGCGCTCGACGCCCGCCGCGTCGCCGCCGAGCTCGACATCCCCTTCTACGTGCTCGACCTCCAGGAGGCGTTCCGCAAGGCGGTCATGGACGACCTCGCCGACACCTACCTCGCGGGCGCCACGCCGAATCCCTGCATCCAGTGCAACGGCGTGCTCAAGTTCCGCGTCCTCATGGGCCGCGCGCTGGCCCTCGGGGCGACCCACCTCGCGACGGGTCACTACGCGCAAATCGGGCACACCGACGCTGGCGCCTGCCTGCGCATGGCCGTCGACCCGGACAAGGACCAGTCCTACTTCCTGTTCCCGATGCGGCAGAGCGCGCTCGAGCGCACGCTGTTTCCGCTCGGTGGCATGACCAAGGCCGAGGTTCGCGTGAAGGCCGAAGCCCTCGGGCTGGTCACCGCGAGCAAGCCCGAGTCGCAGGAGATCTGCTTCATCCCCGACGACGACCACGCGCGCTTCGTGAAGGAGCACCGTCCCGAGGCCGATGGCAGCGGAGAAATCGTCGATGCGCTCGGGCGCGTGCTCGGCCACCACGATGGCTACTTCCGCTACACCATCGGCCAGCGCCGTGGACTCGGCGTCGCCCTCGGCCGCCCGGCCTACGTCACCCGCATCGAGCCGGAGACCCGGCGTGTCGTGATCGGCTTCGGCGAGGAGCTCGAACACGCGGGCCTCGTCGCGGACGCGGGCAACTGGTTCGACCGCCCGACGCCCGACCAGACCGTGCACGTGCGCCTGCGGCATCGCGGAGGCCTCGTGCCCTGCCGCGTCCGCGCCTCCGAGCCCGGAGAGCCTCTGACCGTCGACTTCCTCGACAGCGCCCGCGCCGTCGCACCCGGACAGGCCGCCGTGTTCTACGAGGGCGACCGCGTGCTCGGCGGCGCCTGGATCCGGCGCAGCATCCCGGTCGCGCGGGAGGCGGTGTGAAGCACGACCCCGTCCGCGTGCTCGAGGAGCGCCTCGGCGAGCAGTTCGTGGATCCCGAGCTGTTGCTCGGCGCGATCACCCACAAGTCCTACGCGGTCGAGAACGACACCGAGTCGCACATGGAGCGGTTCGAGTGGGTCGGCGACTCCGTGCTCAACGCGGCGACCAGCCTACTGATCTTCGAGCGTTTCCCCGGCATCAGCGAAGGCGACATGTCGAAGATCCGCAACCGGCTCGTGAACTCGAGCTCGCTGGTGCGCATCGCGGAGAGCCTCGACCTCGAGACCTGCATCCTCCTCGGCAAGGGCGAGCGCAAGCAGTGGCGCCGCTCGCGCGATCGCATCCTCGAGGACGCCGTCGAGGCCATCGCCGGCGCGGTGCAGCAGGACCGCGGCTTCGAGGCGGTCCGCGCCCTCGCGGCCCAGTGGATGAACGCGGCCATCGAGCAGCTCGCCGAGCGCTACGCCCGTCGCGGACGGCTCGCCATCGAGCACCCGAAGAGCGCGCTCCAGGAACTCACCCAGGAGCGCTTTGCCGGCGTGACCCCTGAGTACGTGGACGTCGCGGCCGAGGGCGCCGACCACGATCTCGAGTTCTTCGTCGAGGTTCGCCTCGAGGACCGCGTGCTCGCCACCGGCCGTGGCTCGACCAAGCAGCGCGCCCAGGTCCAGGCGGCAGAGGATGCGCTCGCCCTCCTCCTCGAAGAGGACGCGTGAGCCGCCCCGTCGTCGTCCCCTTCCCGCTCGGCTGCTGTCCCGAGCCGCCACGCTGCGCCGTGTGTGCGCCGCCGCCTCCGGCGCCATCGGGTGCGTACATCGCCGCGCTCGTCGAGCGCTTTCGCGAGGACAAGGCCCAGGGTCGACCCATGGTCGCCGGCTTCTACGGCGGTCGCCCGCCCACGGACGACGAGCTCGCAGCCTCCGGGCTCCCGGCGCACGTGCGCGTGCGCCCCGACCTCCTCGACCGCGAGGAGGCGCAGCGCCTGCGTCGCGCCGGCGTGACCCGCGTCGAGCTCGACGCGCTGTCCTTCGACGACCGCATCCTCCGCCGCGCGGGCCGCAACTACCGCGGCGCGCTGGTCGAGGAGATCTGCGAGGGCCTCGCCGAGCTGGGCTTCGAGGTCGGCATCGCGCTGGCGCCAGGTCTGCTCGGGTCGAGCCCCGAGACCTGCGTGGAGGACGCCCACCGTGCCGCCCGCCTCGTGGATACGGCGCGCCTGCACCCCATCCTCGTGTTCGAAGGAAGTGGGCTGCGCGAGCTGCACATGCGTCAGCTGTACCGCCCGCTGTCCGTCGAGGAGGCCGTGGCGGTCTGCCGCGAGATGGCGGACATCCTCGAAGAAGCCGGCGTCGTCGTCCTGCGCATCGGTCAACAGCCCGAGCCCGACGGGCTCGGCAAGGCCGTTGCCGGCCCACGACACCCCTCGCTGCGTCAGCTCGTCGAAGCCGCACGCACACTGACGACGCTACACGAGCTACTGGCCAGCCAGGCGCTGCCGGCACGCGTGGCGATTCGCTGCGCACCCGAAGACGAGACCCGTGCGCGTGGGCCGCTCAATGCCCACATCCGAGAGCTGCGTGCCGTTCATGGGCTCGCCGAGCTACAGATCGTACGTGACCCCACACTTTCGCGCGGCTCGTTCCGTGTCGAAGCCCTGGAGCAGGTGTGAACGAGGAAACCGCCCCCTTCAAGTGCGGGTACGTCGCCCTGATCGGGCGCCCCAACGCTGGCAAGTCGACGCTGCTCAACGCGGTGCTCGGCAGCAAGCTGGCGATCACGAGTGCCAAGCCGCAGACGACGCGCAACCGCATCGCCGGCATCCACACCGACGAGCGCATGCAGGTCATCCTCGTCGACACCCCTGGCATCCACGACGCCTTCACCGAGCTCAACAAGGCCATGGTCGATGCCGCGATGTCGGCACTCGATGAGGTCGACGTGGTGCTCTGGGTCGAGGACATGACGCTCCTCGCCCGGCGTGTGGAGCAGGGCAAGGACGTGCTCGACCCGGCGGCCGCGCACATCGCCGAGCAGCTCGCCGGACGCAAGGTCGTGTTCGTCGCGAACAAGATGGACGTGGTGCCCAAGCCACTCGTGCTGCCGGTCATCGCCGCCATCAGCGAGGCGGTCGACCTGCTCGCGGCCATCCCGATCTCCGCCCTGACCGGCGACGGCGTCGACGTCGTGCTCGACGAGATCGCAAGCCGCCTTCCCGAGCACCCGCCCATGTTCCCCGAGGACGAGTGGGCGCAGGTCTCCGAGCGCTTTCTGGTTGCCGAGGTCATCCGCGAGAAGCTGTTCCACCTCACGGAGCAGGAGATCCCGTACGCGAGCTTCGTCGAGATCGAGCAGTTCGACGAGTCGGCCCGGGAGACCGAGAACCTCACCAAGATCTACGCGAAGATCTTCGTCGAGCGCCCGAGCCAGAAGGGCATCGTGATCGGCAAGAAGGGCGAGATGCTGCGCCGCATCGGCACCATGGCCCGCAAGGAGCTTCAGGAGCTGCTTGGCTGCCGCGTGTACCTCGAGCTGTTCGTGAAGGTCGAGAAGGACTGGTCGCGGACCAAGAAGGGACTGCGTCGCGTGGGCTTCGACGCGGGCTGATCATGCCCGGTGGGCTCCTGGGACCACGGCCCCTCAGCCACGCGTGAGAGCGAGGCCCCTCACTTCTCGTAGGCGAGCTCGACCCGCTCGCCGGGCTCGACGGTGAAGGTCTCCTTGCCGTACTTGTACTCGCCGACCGGCAGCAGCCCGTCGAAGCGGCCCTCGGCGCTCTTGCCCGCCGCGAACTGAACCGCCTTGTTGGCGTCCGGCATGAAGAAGGGCTTGGCCGCCTCGAGCTTTGGCTTCTTGCGGCGCTCGTCGACGATCGACACCTCGCCGAAGCCGGTATCGAGCCGGTACATCCACTCGATGACGGCGCGGTCCTCCTTGAGGGCATGCGCCGCGCGCAGTCGCGCCAGGGTCGCCGCGACATCGCCGATGCCCTGCGCCGCGGTGGCGCCGAGGATGTGTTCCTCGGCTTCCATGGGCAGATCGAGGTCGACCATCTGGACGTAGATCCGCTCCACGCCGGTCCATGCGTCGCGCTTGGCGAGCGCGTGCAGCTCCCAGGCGAGCTGGCGGTAGGTGGCCACCTTCTCGGTGATCGGCGGGGCTTCTTCGGCCGCCGGGGACTCCTCGGCGAGGGCGTCGCCCGCGAGGGCCGGCGCAGCGAGGAGAAGAGCGAAGAGACAGAGATTGCGCATATCGAAAACCGCCAGAGGAGAGGGCGTTGCCGGTTCCTATCCCACCCAGGGTGGGGTGTGCACACGGAGATCCGCGAGAATCGCCGCTTTTGCGTCCTCGAACTCCTCGTCAGTGAGGGTCCCTCGGTCCCGCAAACCCTCGAGACGCTCCAGTGCATCCACGGCGAGTGCCGCCGGCGCGACCTGCTCCATCCACGCCTCGAGACGGTCGATCAGCGGAGCTGCGCCAGAGGCCGAGCGAGTCGGTGGGTTGGCCGGCGGTGAGGCCGACGTCACCTCCGCGGTCCCTCCGGCAACGGCGTCCCACAGCGCCTGGTCGTCGAAAGGGTCGTCGTCGCCCACGCTCCCCACGCCCGCGTCGATGTACTGGCGCTCGGGATCTCCGGTGAAGCTCGGCGACGGGCGGACGATGGCAGCGAGGGTCGCATCGTCTGGCGGCTGGTTCGCGTCGAGAACGCCCTCGGCGACCGGATCGAGCAGGGCCCCGGCATGGGAATAGGCCTCCCGCGGGTGTGTGGCGCTGGGCACCACCGGCATCGCGAAGGTCGACGCCCGGCCCTTGCCCGTCGGATCGACCACCCCCTCGGATCGGTCGATGGCCCACGCGTACACCGCCTCCCAACGCTCGGCCTCGACGGCCTGGGCAAGCGGAACGATCACTCGAAACCGCGGGAACTCGGGGCGATGGGACCAGGTCGTGTGCACGATGTGGAACCACGGCGCCCAGACCTCGCGAACGACGTCGATGGGCGTGCCATCGTCGTGGTCCATGACCAGGCACGAGACGTGGGTGACGTCTTCCTGCTGCCGGCGCCCGCCGGCCTTGAACAGCGCCGGCGACCACAGGCGGATGTCCTGCTTCACGCGCTTGGTCGTGTCCTTCTTCAGCTCGTGCCACGCGACGTCGACCGCCTCGACCGGGTCACCGCCCGCGATCAGCGCCGCCTCCCGCGCTTCGCCGAGACGTCGGGCGTAGCGACCGCTCGCGTGCTCGCCAGCACGAACCTGGCGCCAGGCGACCTCGGCGCGCTCCAGCTCGCGCTCGATGCGCCGCTGAACCTCGGGCTTGAGCTCGAAGCGGGTCAGCGTGGCGATCAGCTCGGGCAGCGTCACCACCTCCCGTGCGGGGTCGGTGTCGAACACGCGCTTGAACGTGGCGAGGGGGATGCGCAGCCGAGACGGGTCACTCATGCGCACAGTGTACCGAGGCGCCTCACCGTCGAGCCAGGACCGTGCCGAAGCGCCGTTTGTCCCGCCATTGCGCTGCGCCTGCAGCCCCTCGCGCCGCCTCGCGAACGGCCCCCACCGCTGTTTCGGCTTGTTGCTCGCGAGGTACCGGTCTCCGCGATACGCCCGCGGGACATGCCAGGAGGCACCCGTGTCCCAGACCATCGCGGCCGGCAAGGTCGTCCACATCCACTACACGCTCACCAACGACGACGGCGAGGTGCTCGACAGCTCCGCGGGCGGCCATCCCCTCGCCTACCTGCACGGCTACGGCAACATCGTCCCGGGCCTGGAGGAGGGCCTCGAGGGCGCGTCCACCGGTGACCAGCGTCAGGTCGATGTCGCGCCGGAGAAGGGCTACGGCGAGCTCCAGGGTGATGGACCGCAGGCGGTGCGCCGCTCCGAGTTCCCCAAGGACATGGACCTCCGCGAGGGCATGCCCGTGCGCGCCGAGGACGGCCAGGGCAACGCGGTCGTGCTGTGGATCACCAAGGTCGAGGGCGCCTGGGTCCACGTCGACATCAACCACCCCCTCGCGGGCCAGACGCTCCACTTCGACGTCGAGGTGACCGAGGTCCGTGACGCGACGGACGTCGAGATCGCGCATGGTCACGTGCATGGCCCCGGTGGTCACCACCACTGAGGTCTCGCCTTCGGGTATGCTTCGCGACCACCCGGCCCCCGGCGTTGCCGAGGGCCAGCCTCCCTCTGGAGGAGCGATGGCCGAAGAGACTCCGAACCTGACCGACCTGCCGCACGAAGACCGGCTGCACCTGCTGCGCTTCGTGTGTTCTTTCGCGTGGGCCGACCTCGAGATCGCCGATCCCGAGCGCACCTTCGTCGCTGATCTGATGCAGCGACTCGAGCTCACCGAAGAGGACCGCACCAAGGCCCTCGAGTGGCTCGCGGTGCCGCCTCGGCCCGAAGAGATCGATCCGACCGAGGTCCCCCGCGAGCATCGCCAGCTGTTCCTGAAGATCGTCCTCGAGATGGTCCAGGCGGATGGCCGCATCGACGGCGACGAGATCGAAACCTACGCGTTGTTCGAGCAGCTGCTCCGCTAGGCGCCGCCCGAGAAACGCGCCTCTCGCGCACACAATCCAGGCTCCTTCGGGGGCCTTTTTTCGTGCCCCTGACGCGCGCCGTGACGCGACGGGCGGCGGTCGCGAAAAAAGCGACCAACCGGTCGAAAATCTCAGGACTCGGCACGGGCGGATCTCCGGGTTATCCGCCGATTCCAGCCGGGTCGGTGCCACCGCGCCGGCCTTCCCACACCCTCGGCATCCAAGCCGATGCCTCGCTCCGGAGCCCCCATGACCTCCACCCAGGCCCAGATCGACGAGAGCTACAGCGTTTCGAACGAGTTCTTCGCGCTCTGGCTCGACGAGAACATGCACTACACCAGCGCCGTCTGGGACTGGAGCAACCCCTACGACACGCTCGAGGCGGCCCAGGAGCGCAAGGTCCAGCGCCTGTACCGCTTCGCGGAGCTCGACCACACCAAGACCGCACTCGACATCGGCTGTGGCTGGGGCTCGGCGATGGACGTGATCGCGCGTCAGGGCATCAAGGAGGTCCACGGCATCACGCTGTCGACCGAGCAGAAGGCATGGTGTGACGCCCGCGAGATCCCCAACGCCAAGGTGTGGCTGCAGGACTACGCGCTGTACGAGCCCGCGTTCAAGTACGACGGCCTCGTCTCCATCGAGATGATCGACCACCTGTGCTCCCCTGCCCAGCAGCGCGAGGGCAAGGCGGTCGAGATCTACCGCAGCTACTTCAACAAGCTGGCGAGCTGGGTCGAGCCCGGATCCTGCTTCGGCTTCCAGGCCATCCTCCGCAACAAGATCCCGCGCTCCCGCAAGGACCTCGAGGATCTGGCGTTCACCGCGGATGTCATCTTCCCCGGCGGCCTCAACCCCCGCATCGAGGAGATCGTGCAGGCGGTCTCGCCCAAGTGGGAGATCGAGGAGATGCACATGATGCGCAAGGACTACATGCGCACCACGCAGGAGTGGTACGACCGCTTCCTCGCCCATGAGGACATCATCCGCGAGAAGTGGGGCGACCGCGTGTTCGAGGACTACGACCGCTACCTCGGCCTGTGCCCGAAGGCGTTCGCCAAGCACTGGAGCGGCGACGTCCAGTTCAAGCTGCGCCGCATCTGATCGCATGCGCTGCTTCGGCGGCGCGCACGCAAAGAGGCCCTGCTCGTTCGAGCGGGGCCTCGTTGTTTTCGCGCAGGACTACGGGCAGTCGATGGACAGCGTGTACGCGCCCTCGCTGCCGTCGACGCTCTCGACGATGATCTCGTAGGTCAGCCCGGGGAAGAACGTGTGGGTCTGGACCCGATCCGTGTAGTCGCCCTCGGCGTCCCAGCAGCTCACCTGCGTGTCGTCGGTGGGGCATGCGCTCTCGCCGCGCACGATCTTCATCGTCAGATCACAGCGACTGTCGAGGGTGACGGTGGGCTCCACGCCATCGGGCGCGACGAAGCGGTACCGACGCTCCGGCCCCGAGTAGTCGGCGGTCAGCGGGTCACTGCCGATACAGGCCCACGCGCCGCTCTGGTAGCCGTCGGCGAGGTCCTCGTTGCCGCCGGTGGTCGTGTGCGTGACGCTGTCGCCGCACGAGAGCTCGGCGGTGAGACAGGTCGCTGGCCCCGACCCCGGCGCAGGCGTGGCCGGGTCGTCGTCACACTGGGCGGTGGACGTGTTGTTGTTGCCCGTGTCGCCGCCGGAGCTGTCGGTGGTGGCGTCGGTGTCCTCGTCGCCTCCGCCATTGCCGTTGCAGGCGATGAGCGCGAGGGCGAGTGCGAGCAGGCTGGTTCGCATCATGAGCGTCACTCCTGCCGGGCATTGTGCCACCGGCGGGAGCGACCTCCCAGCGCGAAGTCCGCGGGTTGGCGGTCCCGCCGCCGCACCGCGGAGAAGTCCCCTAGAAGGGCTTGGCGACCGCGAGCCACGTCGCGACACCCGCGAGCACGGGCAGGGCGAAGAACACCGGCACGGCGAGCTGCGGCGCGCGCCGAGGCACCATCGCCACCGCGCCGAACACCACCCACAGCACGACCTTGGCGATGACCCAGCCGGGCATGCCGTCGATGCCGAGCTTCGCGAGTGCGCCGAAGCCCGCGACGAGCGCGACGATCAGCGCGATGCCGTGGCTCATGCCGCCGAGCTTGCGCGCGCGCTCGTTGTCGGAACCGGCGAGCAGCGAGCCGCCCATGGCAGCGAACAGCCAGGCCACAGCGGCTACGTGGAGGATCTTGTAGAAGGTCAGGGACACGAGCTCTCCGAGCAGACAGCGCTCGTAACCCGCGCAGCGGCCGATTCCAGAGCCGAGCCGAGAGCGTGCGCGGCTGACGCCCGGCGTGTGGCCGGATAGCCACCTTCGACATGAACTTCGTCTGCGTTCCCAGCCTCACTCTCGGATTCGAGCCCGACGGCCGCCTGCTCGCGCGGTGCCTGCCCCGGGCGATTGGTGCGCGCCTTCCGGTGCCCGCCATCGGCATCCTCCACTTCTTCCAGCAGCCGCGCTCACTCCAGGCGATCGGCCAGGCCATGGGCCCCCAGGCCCAGGTCATGGCGAACCAGCTGGTGCAGGTGGGACTGCTCGTCCCCGAGGACGAGGTCGCCGAGACCCCGGCGATGTTCGAGGGCTTCGCGCGGCTCGACGTACACCGTCGCATGATCGGGGACGAGAGCCGCATGACCAGCTATCGCCGGGCACTCGAGGCCACGGTTCGCGCGGGAGATCGCGTCGTCGATGCCGGAACCGGTACCGGCGTCCTCGCACTGATGGCCGCTCAGGCTGGTGCCACCGAGGTGATCGGCATCGAGGCGAGCGATCTCGCCGCGCTCGCCGAGGCCATCTTCTCGGCGAACGGCGTGAACGGCCAGGTGATCCGCGGCAACTTCGCGAGCGTGGATCCCGGCGATGCCGATGTCATCGTCACCGAGACCTTTGGCGCACTGGCCTTCGCCGAGCGCGCCGCCGAGGACCTCGCCCCGCTGGTGGCCCGAACCTCGCCCCGCGCCGTGATTCCTCATGCCGTGAGCCTGCACTTCGCCCCCGTGCTCACCGATGACGCCGAGACCGCCGCGTACGGCGACTTCGAGGGTCACGGCATCGACTTCGGGCCCCTCCTGTCGCTCGGGCGAGACCTCGGCCACACGCTGGCGCTTCAGCCCGAGTGGCTCGGTAGTTCCGCCGAGCTCGCCACCGTGCCCTTCCCCACGGTGAGCGCGGCGAGCGGTGAGCTGAGCTTCGACGTCGACCCAGCCCAGGTCCGCGGACTCGCCGGCTGGTTCGTGCTTCACCTCGCTCCCGACGTGGTGCTCGACACCGGCCCCGCCGCCGCACCGACCCACTGGAAGCAGGTGTACTTTTCGCTTCCGTCGCTGCCCTCGGGCACGGCGCTGCACGTGAGGCTGTCGGTGGTCCCCGACCCCGCTGACGCCCGCGGGCTCGAGGTCACCGCCGACATCGACGGACGCGTGCTCACCTGGCGGCTGCGGTGATCGCTCGCGCCCTGCAGAGCTTTCGCCCAGCTCCCCCGGAGCAGCGGGTCGACCACTGGCACATCGCGCCGGGCATCGATGTCCTCGCGTACTCGTTCTCCTGGCTGTGGCTGCTGATCCCGTTCTGGTTCTTCGGCCCCAAGCACCCCGAGGACTACCTCTGGTACTGGATCCTCGGGAACAGCTTCTCGACCAGCCACCGCCACCTGACGATGCCCTACGTGTACTTCGACCGTCAGGTGTTCGGTACGCAGGTCGGGCGCTTCCTGGTGGTGCCCTCGCTGCTCCTGGCCGGCTTCCTGTTCTGCGGCCTGTACCGCAGCTGGAAGATTCCGGCCGGCTTCTTCGACCTCACCGACGCCCTGGTCGGCACGATGGCGGTGCTGCTTCTGCTGCAGTGGCGACGCTTCGATCAGCTCGCCAAGCCCTCTGCTCCCCTGCTCGGCGCGCTCGTCGCCGCTCCCCTCACGGCCCTGGCCGCCCTGTGGGCCTGGCCGGCGGGCATCGACCACACCAGCCACGCGCTGGCGTTCGGGGTCGGCCTGCTCGGGCTCACGCTGTGGCAGGCGCGGGAGGCGGGGTCCACCGAGTCGGCGTTCGCTCGCACGGGCACGCCCGCACTCTCTGCGCTGCTCCTGCTCGGCGCCGCGTGGTCCGCCGCCGGCACCGCGGCAGCGGTCGGCCCCTCCGAGCGCTTGCGCATGGTCCTCGTCACCGGCGGCATCGCCGCCTTCGCCGGCGCGTGGAACATCTGGCACGTGTACATGCAGAAGTACGGCATCCTCCGCATGTACGCCGCGAAGTCCGGACTTCCGCGCGAGAAGTGGGTCCCGGGCTGGGTCGACCGCTTCCTCGTGTTCGGCTGGCTACCCGCGTACCTGATGTACCTGCCGACGGCGGCGCGGCCCCTGCTTGCCGAGCACGCGCCGACCGTGTCGCACTGGCTGCTGCCCATCCTCGACCGCCTCGACGCCATCGCCGTCGTCGGCCTGCCCGTCGCGGTCGCCATCGGTATCGCCAGCGTCGCGAGCTACTTCTGGCACGAGTACCAGGCCGCAGGCCTGTCGAACCCGGCGCGCAACCTCATGGGCCTGGGCACGGTCCTCCTCGCGCTCACGTTCTTCTTCTTCGACCCGTTCGAGGCCTACGTTGCGTACGGCTTCTCGCACGCCGTCGAGTACACCGTGTTCGTGTGGGCCTTTCAGCGTCGCCGCTACCGCGAGCCGCTCGCCCACCGTCCGCTGCTCGGCACGCTGCTCGCGTGGCCCGTCGTCTACTACGTGGGCTTCACGCTCCTCATCGGCGGTGCGTACGGCTTCCTCGAGTACGGCCAGGGTCGCCTGTACGATGCGCGGCTCACCGTCGCCGGCACGCCTGTCCGCAGCTGGATCTTCTACTGGACCGTGTGGCAGTCGATGGCGCACTTCTACTTCGACAGCTTCCTGTGGAAGATGCGCCTGCCCGAGGTGCGTGCGTCGTTGTAGGGCCTTTCGCCCCATGCGGTCATGGTTCGACGATGCGTCATGGAGGTGGTCGTGCGGCGTCTGCCCTCGGCTCGCCTGGGAACGGCCGGTCCCACCGTGAACTGGGGCCCCTTCCCGCGCCGTGCAGCCCCGCTGCTGCCGAGTGATGTCGGGCGACTCGACGCGCGGCAGATCTACGAGGACGGCGTGCTCTGGTCCTGGACGGGCCGCGGAGAGCCCGATGAACGCGCGCTCGCGGTGCTGGATCCGTGGCCGCGGGTCCAAGGAGAGAACGCGCGAGATCTGCTGGCCTCTGGCCAGGCCGCCTGTTGGCTCCGGGTTCGGCGCTCGTGGCTCGGCACCCAGGCGTATCCCATCGGCGGGTGCGATCCCGACTCGGCGAAGCGCTGCATCGGGGTCGCTGGGGCGGGCCGCTGCACCTACTGCGTGAGCCTCAGCAGCTTGACCTCCGCGACGTTCACGAAGTCGAAGGTGTCGTTGCCGCCTCCCGTGTAGTTGTACGGCTGATGATGCTGCAGCCACGACATGTTCGGGGCGACCTCGAGCACGAGCGTGTGCGCGTTCGTCGAGTCGAAGCGGACCGGCACGAAGTTGCTGTCCTCCCAGCCATTCCAGTCGCCGAGGTGCGGCATCACCAGGAAGCCACCGTCGACCTCGCTCGCGCCTTCGTACACGCGAAGCCGCTTGTGGCCGACGGTCACGCCGGTGTTCACCGGTCCCGCGCCATTGCCGTAGGTCACCTGGACCAGGTAGTCTCCCGGGTTCGGCGGCGTGAAGCTCACCGACAGCGTGTGGTCGCGCGCCCCCCAGTTCTCGTAGAAGGTGCGTCCGTAGGCGGTGACGAGGTTCCCCCCGTTCACGGTGAACGCGCCGTGGTCGAGGGTGGTGATGCGCTCGTAGCTCGCACCCCACCAGCACATCGGCGGGCTGTGATGCGACACGTTGCCCGACGCGAACTCGCTCTCCACGGCGTAGCAGTGCGACACGCCCGGGTCGGAAGCCGGGTCCGTCCACGAGGTCTGGGTCAGCCCGCTGGCGACCTCGACGCCGTCTCGGAACACGTTGAAGGTGATCTGCTGTTCGCCCTGACCATCGAAGGCGAGCACGAGGCGGCCTCCGGACTCGGACAGCGAGGTGATCGAGGGCTCGACCGGTGCGTAGACCTCGCGGAAGTCGGTGCCGGTGACCGCGCGCATCGAGCCCGCGACGGTGGAGGCGGCTCCGAGCTGGATGCGAAGGTCGTGCGCCCCCGCCGCGGGCTGCAGCTCACCGCTCACCGCGCTCCCATCGAGGGTCGCGCTGGTCACCGCGAAGGCCCCTGCCCCGCTCGTGTCGCTCGGCGGGACCAGGGTGATGTCCAGGGTCGCGCCGCGCCACGGCACGTCGTGCAGCGTCAGCTCGCCGCCACCGACCAGATCGCGGTACAGCTCGGCCGGCACGAACGGGGCGACAGAGAGCCCCGTCTGGCTCGCCTCGATCCCGTACAGACCGCGAGTGACGAGCGCTACGAAGCCCGCGACAGACCACAGCTGGCGGCGCGAGTTGACCACGGGGCCGCTGTACTTCCCGTCCGAGACCCAGTTGTCGCCGGTGAGGAACTCGAAGTTCTCCATGTTCGACAGGTTCAGCGCCGAGCCGCGGACCAGGCTCATCGCATCCGCCGTGAACACCGCAGCGTTCTCGGCGCGACGAGCCGCCCGCAGGTCGTAGGCCGTGACGAAAGGCCACACCCCGCGGTTGTGGTAGATGGGCGTGAACGGCTGCTGGGGGAACAGTACGGGCGGTCCGCCCGGTGCGTGCGGGTAGGCCGCGACCATGGTGCTCGCCCTCGACGCATCCGCGAGCCACAGTGCGGCCATCGACTCGCCGAGCAGGTCCCACTTGCGGATCGGTGCCGGATCGAGGCCCGTCGTCTTCATCGCGCTGTACAGGCCATCGCCGTCTACCCACAGCTCGCGGTCGATCGCCGCGGCCAGCTCGGTCGCCCACTGGCCGTAGCGGTCCGCCGCCGCGGTCTCGCCCTTCTCGGTCGCGAGTGCCGCCGTGATCTGCATCATGCGCAGGTGCGCCATGTTCGTGGAGAGGCTCTTCGACATCGCGATGTGCACGGTGTCGGACGCCGTCCAGCTCGGGTAGCTCTGCTCACGCCAGTCGAGGAAGGACTGCTCACCCCGGTACAGTCCGTCCTGGTCGTCGAATACGTAGATGCGGTCTTCCTCGAGGGTGTTGACCATCGCGGTGTACGCCTGGTCGCGGAATGCCGTGCGGTCCGCCCCATCGAGGAACTTGAGCGTCTCCCACGCTCCGAGGGACCACACGGCCCGGTCGGTGCTCACCGGCCAGCTGCCGCCGCTTCCCGTGTCCTGGACGATGGTCGGCGTGCCGCCACCGACGACCGCCTTGTGGTCCGAGAGCTTGAACTGCAGCGAGTTTCGCGAGCGCTCCGGGTCGACCATCGCGAGTGCGTGCTCGACGGCGTAGCCGGTGTCACGCGTCCACACCCAGGTCCACTTCTCGCCCGTCTCGAAGCAATTGCAGGGCTCGGGCTGCGCGAACGCGAAGTCCTGGATCTGGCTCACGCTGTTGTCGCGGACCTCCTGGATGGCGAGTGCGAACAGCGCGTCGAGCACCAGGCTCGCGGAGCGGAGGCGCATCTGGCCCGCCTGCTCGACGATGGTCACCAGCCCGGAGCTCGGCAGGTTGTCTCGCCGCGGGTGATCAGACGTCAGCGTGTAGGTGCGCAGCTCCGCGTCGGGGTCGTCGACAGTCACCGTCGCGGTGTACACGCCATCCGTCCACGTCGCGGTGGTCGCAGGCGCGGTGTCGCCGGTATCGCTGCCCCCGGTGTCGGTGTCGCCGCTGTCGCTGCTGTCCGTGCCGGAGTCGACCGCGGTCTCCTCCGTCGGGCCGTTGCAGCCGAGAAGCGCGAGGAGGAGCACGGTTCGCATGGACTACTCCGGACTGATGGTCGCGAGGCCGCGCCGCTCATAGCGGCGAAGCCGCGCGTCGGCCTCGCGGAAGCGCTCGGCGAGCGTGGTCACGAAGGCCCCGAGCCACGAGTTCAGGCCCAGACCCTTCTCGAGCACCTGGGCGTCGACGACGAGCAGGCGCACATCGTCGATCGCGCGCACGCCCGCGGTCCGAGCGCCGCCCGTGAGCACCGCGATCTCGCCGAAGACCTCACCGGGCCCCATGACGCGGACGGCGCGCCGACCGGTCCGGGTCTCGATGAACACCTCGACACGCCCACGCTGGATGATGTACGCCGCGTCACCCGGGTCGTTCTGGTTGTAGATCACCGCGCCGGCGCTGACCTCGCGGACCGGCAGGAACCAGCCACCACGCAGGAAGCGCTCGAGGTCGCGCTGCATCTCTTCGACGCTCGCGTAGCGGTCCTCGATCTTCGGGGCCATCGCCCGCTCGAGGATGTCGACGAGCTGCTTGGCAATCGGCACGTCACCAGCTGCTTCCTCGAGGGACGGCCGATCGGACATCGCCGCCTTGTACACGGTGTCGCGCAGGGTCGGCTCGAGGTACGGCGGCTTTCCGACGAGGCAGTGCCAGATCGTCGCGGCGATGAGGAACACGTCGGTCTGCGGACCGCAGCGGTCGTGCTCGCTCTTCGCCATCTCGGGCGCCATGTACGCGGGCGTGCCGAGCATCTGGTTCTTGCGCAGCCCACGCAGCGGATCGACGGAGAGCTCGATGTCCGAGGTGTCGCCGACGAGGCGCGCGAGGCCCCAGTCCATCAGGTAGACCTGACCGAAGCGGCCGACCATGATGTTCGCCGGCTTCACGTCGAGGTGGATGACGCCCTTGCTGTGTGCATAGGCGACGGCGTCACACACGCGGAGCATGGTGCGCAGCGTGTCCTCGACGACGCTGGGCTCGAGCAGCCGGCGACGGTTCTCGTGGATGATGTCCCCGAGCGTGACGCCATGGACCTGCCGCATCGCGAGGTACGGCCGGCCGTCGTGGGCACCGAGCTGATGCACAGGTACGATGTTCGGGTGTTCGAGCTGCCCCGTGATCTGCGCCTCGGCCACGAAGCGACGCACGCGCTCGGCGTTCTCCTCCTTGCCCTCGGCGAGGAGCTTCACCGCGGATCGGCGGCGAAGGCGAGGGTCGAAGCCCGAGACGATGACGCCCATTCCACCGCGGGCGATCTCCTCCTCTTCGACGTACGGGCCGATGCGCTTCATGGGGGACCTCTCACACCCGAACGGCGCGCAGGAAGAACTGGACGAAGGCCCCGAGGAGCGTGTCGAGATCCGCACCCTCGGAGCCGACCCAGGCCAGAGCCATGCCGAACAGGTTCATCAGGAAGAAGTCGACCGTCAGGTCGGCCGGGAGCAGGTTCACGATCTCGCCGCGGTCCATGGCCCGCCGCACGTGCGGGATGAGGGCGCCCCGAGCCGGGTGCGCGTCGCGGGCCTCGTCGAAACGTCCGCCGGCCGCGGCCCGCATGGACACCACACCGATGCCCGTGAGCAACGCCGGCTCTTCGGCCCAGTGCGTGTTCATGTGCTTGGCGACCGTCATGAGCACGTCCTCGAAGGACGAGGACTCGTCGAGCCCGTCGAGTTCGGTGACCAGGTCCTCCTCGGTACGGCGAAGCAGCTCGAGCAGCACGTCGTCCTTGGTCGGGAAGTGGAAGTAGAAGGTTCCGCGACTGACCCCGGCCATTGAGCTGATGTCTTCGATCCGTGCTGCCTCTACGCCGTCGCGTCGAAACACGTCGAGCGCGGACTCGAAGAGCCGCTCGCGAGTCGCCTCGCGCTGCGCTTCGCGAGATGTGGCGCGCCTAGCGCTCATGGAAAACTCCTTGAACCAGCCCACTATCCCGAAACGAGGGGCTCACCAGGCCCCGGTCCAGGACACCGCGGTGCGCGCGAAGCCTCGGTCGTCGACGTGCACGAGCACGAGGCGATCTTCCATGGGAATCGCGAGGACGGCGCGCCCCCCGAAGTCGTACGCGAACGGGTCGGTGTCGGGCAGCCGGCCGTGGTCCATCGCAAAGTAGCGCCGGTGCCCCGACGGGTAGGTGTCGACGAGGATGGTCGTCGGCTTGCCGTCGGCAACGGCGCGGACCAGGACCTCGAGGCGAGGATCGCGGTCGAGGTCGAGTTGCCACGCTTCCTCGACCCCCAGCTTGAGGCCCGCCTCGGCGAGGGGCACGAGCAGCTCGACCGCATCAACGGCGGGGATCTTCTCGAGCGCCAGCGGCAGCGTGCCTGCAGGATGCGACCTGGGAACCCGCTTGCGCTCGGCGGGGAGCGCCGTCGCCCCCGTCACGCCCACCCTCGGGTTGCCCGAAGACAGCTGGGTAGCCCACTGCACGAGCGGCTCGAGCACGAGCGGTTCACCGGGCGGCAAATCCCAGGGGTCCTCGCCGCCCTCGACGAAGCTTCCCCCCTCCCCCTCGGAGACCGTCCAGCCATCCGGAAGCTCGGAGGATCCGAGTGACGGAGCGAGCGCCACGGCGTCCGGCGGCGGCGTCACCTCGGTGAGCCAGGGCAGACCGCCCGCGATGGGATGGGCCAGGAAGACCTTGCCGACCTTCTGGCCGAGCACCTGTCCGTTGCCGACGATGACCGGCTGGGAGGGCTTGCCGGGAATCCACAGCCCGGCACCGCCCCGCTCGCCGCGACCTCCCCAGGCCATCGAGCCGCTGTGGGTCGCGAGCTCGACCTCGTGGCCGGGAGCCAGCGACACGGCGGTCACGAGGCCATCGTCGACGAGCAGGAACGCGGGCGCGCCGTCCGCGCACACAGGATCGAGCGGCGCATCGATCGCCGAAGCAGCCTCACCCACGGTGACCCGCACCGCGGGGCGCACATCCGAGGCCCACACGGGACACAGCGGGAACGGCGGGCCCTCGCTGCGCGAGAAGCGCGCAGGATCGAGCCCGGCCGCGCTCAGGACCTGGGCGCCGAGCTCGGCCCAGGACTGGACCTCACCCTCGCCACCGACGGCGACCCATTCGGCCTTGGGCTGCCGGCCCTGGGGGTCCTCGACGCCGTCGACCCACGCGACCTCCACGGTATCGGAGGAGATGTCGACCTTGAGCAGGTGCTCGAGCTCGCCCTCGAACAGCTCGCGAACCCTCGGGTTGCTGCGGTATCGCTTGGCCACCCGGCGCATGTCCTCGGCATCGTCCATGCTGCGCAGCGCCGCGTATGCCGCGAGATCCTCGGCCTTCTCGCCGGTCTCGGTCGCGGCATACTCCTCCGCCACGCGCAGCAGCTCCTGCTCCGAGGCATCGCGCCCGAGCTTGAGGAGCACCGCATGGGCCTCGCGCTCGAAGGCCTCGGTCTCGCCGGCCGTGCCGCCCCACCGCTTTCGGAAGTCGCGCCAGGCCTCGGGCGTGTCGGCGCGCTCGGCCACGGGCCAGAACGCCCGGGCGCACTGGTCGCGCAACGCCACGTCGGCGCCGGGCTCGTCCGCCTGCCACCGCTCGCAGCGTTGGCGCGCACGATCGCCCTGACCGGCCTCGAGCAGCTCGGCAACCACACTGGCCCGATCCGCCCCGAAGGCCGCCGAGAGCATCGACAGCAGCAGAACCCCTTGCACGCCGGCAGCGTACCACCGGGGCGAGGCACTCGCGGTAGGCTCTGCGCGATGCCGCGACGAAGTCGCGTTCGTGAATGTGCCCGGAGTTGCGCGAGCGATGAAGCCAGCCGTTGGAACGCCCCTCTCCGCCGTCCTCACCGACGACCCGGTTCGAGCGCCCGACCTCGTACGCGAGCTGATCCATCTGGTCGCGGCCCTGCATTCTCACGGCGCGCGCCTCGGCGCGGTGCTCCCCATCGACGTGGTGCTGCAGGCGAACGGCCGCGTGGGGCTCACGCGCTTCGACGCCCTGCCGCCCCTGTACCCCTTCGACGACGAAGACTGGCCCTTCGTCGCGCCGGAGATGGCCCAGGGCGCGCCCTACGACCAGCGCGCGGACGTGTACTCGCTCGGCTCCTGGCTCAAGCTGGCAGGCACGCCCGTCGCCGCGGCCCTGTCCTCCGATGCGGGCCAGCGGCCTTCCGATGCCCACGCACTGGCCGTGCTCCTCGAGCCCGCCTCGGTGACCGCGGACGTCAGTGCGGCGGAGCGCGTGCTCGCGTGCGCCCGCGAGCGTGCCGCCCAGCTCAAGGAGCTGCGCCAGCAGTCACGACTCGCGCTGCACGCCGGGAACGACGAGGCGGACCGGCGCATTCGCGAGGCCACCGAGCACATCTGGAGCGAGCTCGGCGGCATCGGCGCAGCCCTCCTCGCCCTCGACCCCGAGGATGCGCGCGGTCGCCGGCTACTCGCCGACCTCGCCTTCCGACGCGCGAAGACCGCCGAGCAGCGCGGCGATACCGCCGCGATCGCCGAACACCTCGAGGCTCTCGAGCGCTACGACGACGGCCGCCACACCGAGTACCTGCGTGGCGAGGGCGTCACGTCGCTATTCAGCGAGCCCTCGGGGGCGTCGGTGACCCTGTTTCAGCTCCAGCCTCGCGGCACGGGCTTCGAGGCCAAGCGCTGGGGACTGCCGCTGCGCACGCCGCTGGACGAGGTGCGCCTGCCGCCGGGCTCGTGGATGGCCGAGGTCGGCCGAAGAGGCTTCTCCACGGTCCAGTACCCGTTCTTCATCGCCCGCGGTGAGCGCTGGGACCCCACGCCACCAGACGCCAACCAGCCCGAGGCGCTCGCCCTGCCTCCC
The DNA here is from genome assembly GCA_006226595.1 of Deltaproteobacteria bacterium. GTDB lineage: Bacteria > Myxococcota_A > UBA796 > UBA796 > M1803. The sequence continues at coordinate 126,673 of SBGP01000103.1, read as the reverse complement.
GAGGGCCTGGTCGGCCCCGACGAGGTGTTCGTGCCCGCCGGGTGGACGCGCGTGGGCGGCGACCGCGATGCGCCCGGCTCCGGCCCCGCACAGTGGGTATGGGTCGAAGACTTCGTCATGCAGCGACTTCCGGTCACCCACGCGCTGTACCTGGAGTTCCTCAACGACCTCGTCCGCCAGCGGCGCCTCGACGAGGTCGAGCTCGTCCAGCCCAAGCTGCCGACGGGCTCCCGGTACACCCCGCTGTACGTCAAGGGCTTCGCGAACGCCCTCGACCTCCCGACCCGCGCCGAGGGCATGACCGTCGACGCAGAGCAGCCCGTGATCGGCATCGATCGCGAGTCCATCGAGAAGTTCGCGCTGTGGTTCAGCGTGAGGACCGGGCACCGCTGGCGGCTTCCGACCGAGGTCCAGTGGGAGAAGGCCGCGCGCGGGGTCGATGGACGGCTGTTTCCATGGGGCAACCGCTTCGACGGCAGCCGATGCGTGACCCACACGCGCTCGAGAACCTCGCCCCCTCTCGTCCACGACATCCAGCGCGACGAGAGCCCCTACGGCGTGATCGGACTGGCGGGCGCGGTCCGCGAGTGGACCTGCAGTCAGTGGAACCCCGCCGGCCCCGCGGTGCGTGACGAATTCATGCTCCCCGGGGATGCGACGCTGCAGACGCCCCATGTCGTGCGCGGCTCGTCCTACCTCGAGGGCCCGAACCTCGCGCGCTGCGCCGCCAGGGCCCGTGTCGAGCCGCATGGCCGTCAGCAGGACCTCGGCTTCCGCCTGGTCCGCGACCTGCCCAACGCCTCGACCTCGAGTGTGCCGTCCGTGCGACGGGTGCACGGCCCCGGCTCGGACGGCGCCCCACGGTGATATCCAGGGGCTCCAGCTGGAGCCGCCATGGACATCGTCGACGACGCCCTCGAGGACTACTGCCGCGCGCACACCACCGATCTGCACCCGGTGTACGACAAGCTCCGCGCGGTGACCTACGCCGAGGCCTCGTCGCCGCAGATGCAGGTGGGCAAGCTCGAGGGTCGCTTCCTGAAGATGCTCGCCCAGCTGACCGGTGCGCGTCGGGCCGTCGAGGTGGGCACGTTCACCGGCTTCTCCGCGCTGTCCATCGCCGAAGGCATGACGGAGGACGGCATCCTGTGGACCCTCGACGTGAACGAGGAGACTGGACGCATCGCCCAGGAACACTTCGATGCGGTGCCGTGGGGTCAGCGCATTCGTCGCGTGATCGGACCCGCGACCGAGAGCATCCCGCTCATCGACGGACCCCTGGACCTTGCGTTCATCGACGCCGACAAGGGCGGCTACATCGCGTACTGGGACCTGCTCGTGCCCCGCATGCGCCCCGGCGGCCTGATTGTCGCCGACAACACGCTGTGGAGCGGCCGCGTCCTCGCGCCACAGAGCGAGTCCGACCGCGCCATCGTGGCCTTCAACGACCACGTCACCGCCGACGACCGGGTCGAGCACGTGCTGCTCACCGTGCGCGACGGCATGATGGTGTGCCGGGTCAAGGGCAACGCCTGACCGCCTCGCGCCACTCGTCGTCGGACGGGTCGAGGCGCGACGCCTCCCGGTAGATCTCGCAGGCCTCGACGTGCCGCTCCATGGCCCACAGGCTGTCGGCGAGGTCACCGAGCTGCTCGTCGTCGCCGCCCGCTTCTCGCCGGATCGCATCGAGATCGAGGGCGTGACCTGGACACGCGAGCAAGGCACGAATCCATTCGTTGTCCGCTGGATCGAGGCTCGCCGCTCGCGCGTACTGGGCGCAGGCTTCGCTGCGACGACCGGCGTCGCGCAGGGCGTCCGCGTAGTCTCCGACGAGCTCGTCGTCGGAGCTGGTCGCCGCTCGCTCGCGGAGTGCGCTCAGGGCGTACTCGGCCGCGGGCTGGAAGTCCGCCGGGTAGCGGCGAGCGCACTCGTCGATGGCCTGCACCCACTCGTTGTCCGAGGGGTCCGCCGCGAGCGCCTTGCCGTAGAACGCGCACGCATCGCGCCAACGTCCCGCGCTCTTCATGCCGTCGGCGATGTCTCCGAGGGCCTCGTCGTCCCGGTCGCCGGCGGTGGCCGCCCAGCGCGCGAGGAAGGTATCGATTCGCGGGTCGGGGCCCTGCGCCATCAACTTGCCCGGCCACTCGCCGTCCGAGGGGTCGAGCTCCAGCGCGCGAAGGTAGTAGCTGACCGCACGGGTGCGGTCGCCGGCCGCCGCGATCGCGTCCGCGGCACGTCCCCACGCCTCGTCGTTCGTCGGATCGAGCAGGACCTCCCGCTCGACCTCGAGGATGCCCGCCCCCCCGAACCACTCGGGGGCATCGACCACACTCGGGTGGTCCGGGTCGACCCGGCGAGCCTGCCCGAACGCGCGGGTCGCATCTTCGATGCGGCCGGCTTCGGCGTACACCTCGGCCAGCGCCACCCACGCGTCGGCGTCGTCGGGGCGATCGAGGGCGTCGCGCTCCGCCGGGCTGACGTCGACCGCGAGGTTCGGCCCGCCCGCTCCGGATCCGGAGGGGTGATGCAGGTGGATCTCGAGAGCCGAGGCGAAGAGCACACAGCTCACGGCGACGGCGGTGATCGGCCAACGTTCCACGCAATCCTCCCTGACGACCGATGCGACGCCCTCGGGCCCACCCGGTTCCGGATGGGCAACGGGAATCGACGTCCGCTCCTTACATCTGCCACACAACCGGTTATCGGCCCCCGCTGGACCGGGGAGTGGACATGGCGGAGGAGCGCGCGGGCGTCACGGTGGTCGTTCCGACCTACAACGAGCGCGACAACATTCCCGTGCTCCTCGAACGCCTCGAGAAGGCGTTCGCGTCGGCGAACCGCCCGCTCGACATGCTGGTCGTCGACGACAACTCCCCGGACGGCACCGCCGCCTATGCGGCCGAGCTCGGCGAGGACGGCTCCCGACCGATCCGCAGCATCTGCCGCACCGAGGAGCGCGGCCTGTCCACCGCGGTGATCCGCGGCATGCAGGAAGCGCGCTACGACATCTGCGTGTGCATCGACGCCGACCTCTCCCACCCGCCCGAGAAGGTGCCGGAGCTCGTCGATGCCGTCGAGAACGGCGCGCCCTTCGCCCTCGGCTCCCGCTACGTGCCCGGTGGCGAGATGGTGGACTGGGGCGGCCTCCGCCTGGTGAACTCCGTCGGCGCCACCCTGCTCGCACGGCCGCTGACTCGCGTCGCGGACCCGATGAGCGGCTTCTTCTGCGTGCGTCGCTCCAACGTGCCCTTCGAGGAGCTCAACCCCATCGGCTACAAGATCGCTCTCGAGGTGATCGTGAAGATGGGTGTGACGGATCCCCGCGAGATCCCGATCACGTTCACCGACCGCCTGCACGGCGAGTCGAAGCTGACGCTCAAGGAACAACTGCGGTACATCACGCACCTCGAGCGCCTCTACCGCTGGAAGTGGCCGCTGTTCACGCAGCTCGCCGAGTTCTGCGCGGTCGGCGGCGCGGGCATGCTCGTCGACTTCACCGTGCTCACGCTGCTCGTCGAGCTCGGCGGCGTGTACTTCGGCTGGGCACAGCTGCCCGCGTTCCTCGCCGCCGCGACGTTCAACTTCTTCCTCAACGACGCGGTGACCTTCGCGAGCGACGCTCCTCGCAAGATGGGCATGGGCGCGCGCTACGCGACCTTCCTCGCCGCGTGTGTCGCCGGCGGCGCAGTCCGAGCGGGCCTATCCATCTGGATGTACGAGAACGTGGGCTTCTTCGAGACGCACTACCTCGTGGCCACCTTCCTCGGCATCGTCGCCGGCACCGCCGTGAACTTCGCCGGCGCGAAGTTCATCGCCTTCCGCGACGCCTAGCCGCCGCTCACGCCCGGAGCGCGGGTCGCGCAACCGCCCTGAACCCGCCCGGAAAGCCGCGCCACGCAACCGCATGGAAATAGACTGACATGTCAGTCTAGTCGCGATACACCACGGGCCGGGAGGACTCATGGAGTCTGCAGCCTTCGTGCGCGTGGAGGGGGTGCTCACCGGCCGCCCCACCCTCGCCTCCGCCGCCTGGCTCGCGGCGAACGCCCAGCTCGTGCGCGAGCGCTTCACGCGACTCGGCGCCGCCGCCCTCGCCCTGCCCTTTGCGATCTCGGGTGGCCGAACCGACGCGATGAAGCTCGGCTGGGCTGCACTCCGCGGCCAGACCGAGGACCGCATCACCGTGCTCGGTGAAGAGCTGTTCGAGGCGCACTTCGACGGCAAGCTCCGCGAGGCCGGAGTCGAGCTCGTCGCGCAGGCCCGCAAGCGTCACGACCGCGTCGTGCTCATCTCGGACAACCTCGCCGAAGTCATGCAGCCCCTCGCCGATCAGCTCGGCGCCGAGCTGCTGTGCAACCGCCTCGAGTACCGCGACGGACGCGCGACCGGGCGGCTGCTGGACCCTGTGGTCGGCGAGAACGTCGGCGGCATGCTCAAGCAGTGGGCCCGCGAGCACGACGTGGACCTCGACACCAGCGCCGCCTACGGTTCCGCCGAGGCTGACAAGCTGCTGCTCGCTCAGGTCGGACTTCCTTGCGCCGCGCACCCTGACCGGGGCCTGCGCCGCGTCGCCCGCGAGCTCGACTGGCCCATCGTGGAGGCGCGATGAGCGTCGTCGACACCCTCTCTGGCAAGCACGTGCTGCTCACCGGCGCGACCGGCTTCCTTGCCAAGGTCTGGCTGGCCCAGGTCCTGTGGCACGTGCCGCGCATCGGTCGCGTGACCCTGCTCGTCCGGGACAAGGGCAAGATCTCCGCCGCGGAGCGCATCGCCGACATCCTCGGCAGCAGCCCCGCGTTCCGGCCCCTCCGCGAGCGGCACGGCAAGGACTGGGGTCGGTTCGCCGCCGAGCGCATCGCGGTCGTGCGCGCCGAGCTCTCCGAGCCCGGGTGCGGCATCGATCCCGAGGAGCTCGACTTCCTGCGGCACAGCGTCGACCTGACCGTGCACAGCGCCGGGCTCACCGACTTCATGCCCGACCCCATGGCCGCCCTGCGCGCGAACGTGGACGCCACGCTCGAGCTCGCCTCCGTGGTCGCGAGCTTCGACAGCCCGCGCCTCGTGCACGTGTCGACCTGCTTCGTCGCCGGTCGCGTGGACGGCACCATCCCCGAGATCCTGCCCGGCGCGATGGCCCCCAACGGCTCGCCCCTCGACCCCAAGGCCGAGGTCGAGGCCCTGCGCGCGGCATGCAGCGAAGGCAACGCCGCCAAGCGCGCCCGGGCGCGCATCGACATCGGAAAGGAACGCGCCGAGGCCCTGGGCTTTCCCAACATCTACACCTACACGAAGAGCCTCGCCGAGCGCCTGCTCCAGCACCGGGCCGACCTCGAGTTCGCCATCGTGCGCCCCTCGGTCGTCGAGTGCGCGTGGCGCTTCCCCTTCCCCGGCTGGAACGAGGGCATCAACACCGCTGGCCCCGTGTCCTGGCTGATCGCGAGCCCCTTCCGCAGCCTGCCCTCCGTCGAGCACCACCACTTCGACGTCGTGCCCGTCGACCTCATCGGACGGGGCCTGTCCCTGGTCGGCGCCGCGCTGATTCAGGGCCGAGCCGAGAAGCTGTACCAGCTCGGATCGAGCGGCATCAACCCGATGAGCTTTGGCCGGTGCATCGAGCTCAATGGCCTCGCGGTGCGCAAGGACACCCGCAAGGGCGGCAAGGACGCGTGGCTGCGCCACCTCGACCCCGTGCCCGCGCCCGTCGACGACAAGGCCCTGTTCACGGTGGGTCGCGCCCGCAACGCCGCGGACTGGCTCAAGAAGCGCATCCGGAGCGCCCGTCCCGAGGACGAGTGGAGCGAGCCGGCCCGCGAGATGCTCGGCCCCCTGCTCGACGACCTGCGTTCGCGCATGAGCACGCGTCTCGCCGACACGTCGCGACAGCTGCGCCGTATCGACGCGCTGCTCGAGCTGTTCCAGCCGTTCACGCACGACCACGACTGGGTGTTCTTGAGCGACCACGCCCTGCTCCTCACCGAGGCGCTGCCCGAAGAGGAGCACGCAGCCTTCGCCTTCGACATCGCCGACCTCGACTGGCGCGCGTACTGGATCGACGTCGAGTACCCCGGGCTCAAGAAGTGGTGCTTCCCGCTGATCAGCGGCGGTACCGTGCCCGATGACCCGCCGCACACCCCTGCCGTGGTCCTCGGCGCGCCTACCCACACCCTGTCGAGGACGGCCTGATGGCGACGTTCATGACCGGCGGCACCGGCTACCTCGGCGGCTACACGCTGCTCGAGCACCTCGACCGCTCCGACGAGACCGTGTTCCTGCTCGTGCGCGGACGCGACCATGCCCACCGGGTCGAGAAGCTGTGGAACTGCCTGCAGCTGCACATCGATGCCGAGCGCTTCCGCGCGGTACTCGACCGCGTGGTGCTCGTTGGCGGCGACCTCCACGCGCCCGAGCTGGGGCTCGCTCCCGCCGACCGCGAGCGCGTGCTGTCCGAGTGCACCCGCATCTTTCACGGGGCCGCCTCGCTCAACCGCATGTCGAGCCGCGTGTGCGTGAACAGCAACGTGCGCGGCACCATCTCGACCCTCGAGCTCGCCAGGGCCCTGCACGAGCGCGGCCGACTGAGGCGCTACACCTTTGTGTCCACCGCCGCCGTGGTCGGTGACCGCAAGGACGAGCACCTGCAAGAGGACGACAGCCTGGACTTCGGCGTGAACGCCCTCGACCCCTACTCCGAGACCAAGCGCGTCTGCGAGGAGATGGTTCAGCGCCTGCTTCCCGCCGACGTGTCGCGCGTCATCTTCCGGCCGGCGACCGTCGTCGGCGACTCCCGCCACCCGCGGACGACCAGCTTCGAGATGCCCTCGGCCTTCGTGTGGTTGGCGAACCTGCCGGTCGTGCCGATGTCTCCCGACATCCAGTTCGACGTCGTCAACGCCGACTGGGTGGGCAAGGCCATGGCCGCCATCCACCTCGATCCGTCCCCGAAGCACGTGATCTACTTCCTCTCGGCCGGCAAGGCGTCGCCCACGACGCGCGAGATCGGCGAGGCCCTCGCGGAGCACGGCTTCCGCAAGCTGCGCTTCGCCCCCCACCTGCAGCAGGGCTTCTTCGCCGCCTCCCGCGCGGGAAGCCGCCTTCCGCGAGGCAACCCGCTCCAGGGCGCCAGTGTGCTGCTCAAGGTGTTCTGGCCGTACATCGTGAGCAACGTGACCCACGACAACCAGCGCGCCGTCGCCGCGAGTGCCGCCCAGCCCGCGCACTTCGTCGACTACGGCGGCGCGCACATCGCCTGGGTCAAGGAGCGGGGGTTCAAGTACCCCTACGTGCCGCTTCCGGCGGGCTTCTCGGAGGCCGCGTGAACTGGCGCGAGCTCGGAGAGCGCCTCCGCGACAAGGTCAGCGACGGCCTGAGCGCCGCCGTCGATGCCGACCGTGCGCTGATCGGCTCCATGGCCGCAGGCATCGAGTTCGCCGCCACGCGCTCCGCCCTCGATCGAGGTGCGGTCTGGCGCGAGGGTGAGCCGCTCAAGCTGCTGCTCGCTGGCTACTCGGGCACCCGCAACACCGGGGCCGACGTGCGCGTCGAGGAGATGATCAAGCAGCTGCGCTTCCTCTTCGGAGACGACTGGCTCGAGCTGTCCATCCTCACCATCGATCCCGAGCGGACCCGCGGGTACTTCCGTACCGTCCGCCAGCTCGTGCTCCCGAAGATCTTCCCGAAGTTCCTCGTCGAGACCGTGCACGAGCACCATGGCGTGCTCGCGTGCGAAGGCTCGATGTTCAAGTCGAAGTTCGCGAATGCGCTGTCGACGATGATGACCGGCGCGCTCGGGCTCGCGAACGCCGAGGGCAAGCTCTCGGTCGCGTACGGCGGCGAGGCCGGTCAGATGGACCCGGCGCTGCAGGACCTCGTGCGGCGCTACGCCCGCGAGTCGCTGATGCTCGTGCGCAACGACAACAGCAAGAAGGTGCTCGGCGAGCTCGGCGTGCCCGCCGTCATCGGCACCGACACCGCCTGGACCTACGACCCGGGCCCGTCTCCCGAGGCAGACCGCCTGCTCGAAGAAGCGGGCTACGACGGTCGTAAGCTCGTGATCTGCTGCCCGATCCACGCCTTCTGGTGGCCGGTGAAGCCAGACGTGGCCAAGGGCGTGAGCCACTGGCTGACCGGCAGCCACGCGGACACGCACTACGCGTCGGTGTACTTCCACAAGGGCGGTGACGAGGTCGAGGCCAAGCAGGCCGCGTACCTCGAGCGCTTCGGCGCCGCGGTGCGCCGCTACGCCCAGGAGCAGGACGCGTTCGTCGCCATCGTCGGCATGGAGGCGCTCGACCGGGTCGCCGCCGAGCCGCTGTCCGAGATCCTCGGCGGCGTGCCGGTGTGGTGCAGCGACGAGCACGTGCACACCACCCTCGTCGGCCTCCTCCGCCGCGCCGATCGCGTGGTCACCAGCCGCTACCACGCCGCGGTGACCTCGATGCCCGCGCTGGTCCCGTCCATCGGCATCACCATGGACGAGCGCATCCCGAACCTCATGGCCGACCGCGGACACCCCGAGCTCGCCCTGCGGGTGGACGACCCGGACCTCGATCAAGCGCTGTACGACGTGCTGAACTGGGTGGATGCACACGAAGAGGCCGTGCGAGACGGCATCCTCGACAGCGTGGTCCGCAACCTCGAGCGCATGGGCAAGATGGGCCAGCTGCTCGTCGACCAGGTGCGCGCCTACCACCCGACCTTCCCGTTCCGAAAAGGTCTCGGCTCGGATGGCGACCCCTGGGACCACCTGCCGCCGCTTCATCCCGAGCTGGCCGCCGGCGTCGCGAGGGTTCGCGCCGACCACGCCGCCTGACGCTGCAACACGAGGCGACACCCCGTCCGCGGGCCGCCGGGAGCGCGGTATAGCCCCCGACTGGAGGCCTCGTGCTGCTGCTCCTGTCCCTTGCCTTCGCCCAGGATGAGGCGCCGCTCGCGATTCCGGTCGACTCGCGCACGGCGTTCACCCACGTGACCGTGTGGGACGCCGTCGACGGCAAGCGCGAGGTCGAGGCCCTCGTCATCGACGGGGACACCATCACCCACGTGGGCGCGCTGCCCGCGGACATCCCGCCCCACAAGGTGCGCAACCTCGCTGGGGCGACCGTGATCCCCGGGCTCATGGACCTGCACGTGCACCTCGGGCTGTCGCCGGGCGAGTACTTCCGCTCCGAAGACCCGGACGAGGCGATGCGGCACCACCTCGCGGCCTACGTGGCGTGTGGCGTGACCACCGTGCTCGACACAGGCATTCCCGTCGAAGACGCTCACCGACTGCGGCGGCTGGAGGCCGAGGGACCGGCGCCCGACGTGCACCTGCTCGGGCCGCTCGTCTCGCCGCCGGGTGGCTACGTCAGCGTGGTCCTCCCCGACCGCTTTCCCCCCGCGCACGACGCCGAGGACGTAGCCGAGCAGTTCGCGGCCTTCGACGGGCTCGACACCTTCGGGGTGAAGGCGACCATCGAGGAGGGCATGCTCGTCAAGGTGTGGCCGCTGTACACCGACGAGGTCGCCGACGCCGTGTTCGCCGAGGCCGCCAAACGCGACCAGGGCGTATACGCGCATGCGATGAGCGCGGACGAATACTGGCGTGGCCTCGACCTCGGGGTCACCGGCTTCGTCCACCCGACGCAGAACCCGAAGCGGCGCCTGATCCGAGCACTCGCGGATCAGCAGGTGTGGGTGGTGAGCACCCTGTCCGTGTTCGACGCGCTGCTCATCGAGCACGAACCCGAGCGGCTGCAGCGCGCGGCGTTCCAGCGCGCCGTCCCCGACAAGGAGCTCGTCACTGCCAACGACCCCGGGTACCAGGCCGAGTCGAAGGACGTCGTGGTGGCGAGCATGCTGCCCGACCGCCATGGCTTCTTCGCGAAGACCGTGCGCGGCCTGCTCGACAAGCCCGGGCTCACACGCGGGCGCGTCCGGCGCATGCAGAACAGCGTCGCGAAGCAGCACGCCGCCGGCGTGCCGATCGTGCTCGGCAGCGACTCGGGCAACTGGCCCGTGTTCCTCACCGAGTTCCACGGCCCGACGACGCTGCGCGAGCTCGAGCTGCTCGGCGGTGCCGGCATGAGCCCGACCGAAGCGCTCACCGCCGCCACGTGGACGCCCGCCCGCATGCTCGGCATCGAGGCGGAGGTCGGGCGCATCGCGCCCGGCATGCGCGCCGATCTGGTCGTGCTGCCCGCCGACATCACCGAGGACCTCAGCGCGATCTGGGATGCATCCCTGGTCGTGCGAGCGGGTACCGTGGACACGCCCGACGGCTGGATGCAGCGCCTGGGCACGGAGGACTGATGCGCATCCACGACCTGCCCACGCCCTGTGCGGTCATGGACCTCGATGTGGTCGAGCGGAACGCCGAGGCCATGGCCGCGAAGGCCGATGCGCTCGGCGTCAGGCTCCGCCCGCACGTGAAGACCCACAAGATCCCCCACGTCGCCCGACTGCAGACCCCAGGTCCATTCAAGGGCATCACGGTGTCCACGCTCGCCGAGGCCCACCACTTCGCGAAGCACGGCTTCACCGACATCACCTGGGCCCTTCCCCTGCCGCCGTCCCGGCTCGCGGAGGCCGCGGAGCTCGCCGAGCGCATCGACCTCGGCGTGCTCGTCGACACTCCAGCGACCGCAGCCCGGCTCGTCGAGGCGCGCCGACCGATGCGGGTGTGGCTCAAGATCGACTGCGGCTATCACCGCGCCGGCGTCGACCCGACCGACCCCGCGTCCATGGACCTGCTGCGGACCCTGATGGAAGCCGACCACCTCGACGTGCGAGGCGTGCTCACCCATGCCGGCCACAGCTACGGCTGCAAGGACGACCCCGAAGGCCTGCTCGCCATCGCACGCCAGGAGCGCGATGCGGTCGTCGACTTCGCGGCGCGCGCCGACCACGCCGGGCTGGGGTTCCGCCACGTCAGTGTCGGGAGCACGCCGACCTGCTCCGTGATCGACGACCTCACCGGCGTCACCGAGATCCGGCCTGGCAACTACGTGTTCTTCGACCTCCACCAGCTGGGGTTGGGCGTGTGTGCGGTCGAGGACATCGCGCTGTCCGTGGTCGCCTCGGTCATCGGCCAGCACATGGGCCGCATGGTGCTCGACTGCGGCGCGCTGGCCCTGTCCAAGGACCCGGGGCACGGCGAGGGCTACGGCCGCGTCTTCGATCTCGACGGCGAGGAGCTGCCAATCGCGCTGCACGGCCTGTCGCAGGAGCACGGGCTCGCGAAGGGCTACGTGCCCGGCCTCGAGAAGGTGCGCGTGCTGCCCAACCACAGCTGCCTGGTGGCCGCGCTGCACCCGGTCATCTACGGCGTGCGCGGCGACGAGGTCGTCGGCCAGTGGGCGCCTGTGCGAGGCTGGTGACGCTGGCACGAAACTTGGAGTCTCCGGTGCAGGAGGCTCCATGCTCGCTCTGTTCGTCGCATCCGCACTCGCCCTCACCCCGCTCGCGGGACACGAGGCCAAGCTCGTCGCCGGCGTGGAGGGTCCCATGGTCGCTCCCGGAGGTGCCGTGGGCCTGGAAGTCCAGGCTGCACCGTGCCTGGGCGAGCGCTGTCCGGTCCAGGTCGTCGGGGGTCTGGTCGTCGACCACCTCGGTTCGCTGGGCCAGCGCAACACGCGCTTCATGGCTCGGGTGGGCATCGACACGCCCTATGTCGGCGTGAGCCTCGGACTCGGCGTGCTCGGCTACGCCCGCGGCCCCAGCCTGAATCCGATGACCGACGGCAGTCATCGGACCGGTCTCGGGCAGCTCTGGGTCGGCAAGTACGACGTGGTCTACGCCCTCGTCGGCATCGGAGGCCTGCCGCTCACCCGCGTGCCCGCCGCCGGGTACATCGGAGTTGGGACGGCCATGGCGGATCACCGCGTGCAGGCCGTGCTCACCCTGCCGGGCACCGGCGCCGCGATGGCCGGTCAGGTCGCCTACGACTACGCGCTCGCCGACGCCACGTGGGTGGGCGCAGAGCTCGGCGCGGGCCAGCTCGCGAGCTACGTCGACCAACCGGGATGGCGCGCCGCGTTTCGGCTTACCCGCTCGATCCGCAAGCGATGAACCGCAGCCGCGTGCCGGCGCGCACAGGCGCACAGGCCAGCGGGCGAAAAGACTAGACTGACATGTCAGTCTAGCTGCGTTAGTCACGGGCACCGGAGGCAGCTTGGAGCTCGCTGGCGAAGCCCTTTCCTGGACCCATCGCGGGGATGCCCTCGAGGTCGCCCTGCACCGTGGGCCGACCAACGAGATCGGGACCGTCATGCTCCGCGAGCTCGAGGGCCTGGTCCGCTACCTCGAAGATGGGGCCGGCGGCGCACGGGCGCTCATCCTCCACTCGACCCTGGCGAGCGGCTTCTGCGCCGGCGCGGACCTCCGCGAGCTGCAGGCCGGCATCACCGAGCGCACCGACCGTCGCAAGGCCCAAGTCTCCGCGGTCGCCGAGCGACTCCCCTCCCCGGTTCGCGGACTCGCGACCCGCGCCGCCCGCCGCGTGGGCAAGCACCTCGTGCGTCGCGAGATCAGCCAGTTCATCGACCGCATCCACGCGGTGTTCGACGCCCTGGACCGCGCACCCCTGCTCACCATCGCCGTCGTCCACGGCCCGGTGTTCGGAGGGGGCTTCGAGCTCGCGCTGACCGCGGACCTCATCGTCGCCGAGAAGAGCGCGCGCTTCTGCTTCCCCGAGCTGCGGCTGGGCATCATTCCCGGCTTTGGTGGCATCCCCCGGCTCGAGCGCGAGCTCGGGAACGCGATGACGCGCGACCTGTTGCTCACCGGGCGCTCGCTCGGTGCGCGTCGCGCCGCCGAGCTCGGCCTCGTCGCCCAGGTCGTGTCGCGGGACAAGGGCCTCGACAGCGCGCGTCGCGTCGCCGCCCAGGCCGCCCGCTTCGATGCCGAGGTCGTCGCCCAGGCAAAGGCCTTCCTCAAGCACGTGCCGCGCCAGCGCCTCGATGCCGAGAAGCGTCAGTTCCTGCGCATGGTGACCGAGGACCGCGTCGAAGCGGCCCTCACCGATTTCGTCGCCCGCACCGACGTGCGTCCCTACCTGCCGTGAATCCCGCACCCCGCGGAGCCCCTGCATGACCACGACCTCCGACATCCTGGCCCGCCTGCGCGAGCTCGCCAGCAAGCGCTTCGGTGACAAGGCCGCCGACCTCGACGCGGACGTCGACTTCTTCGAAGCGCTCGGCATCGACAGCCTGCAGGCACTCGATCTGCTCACCGATCTCGAGGAGGCCTTCGACGTCGAGGTGCCGGACTACGAGCTCGCCGACGTGACGACCTTCGCCGGGCTCGCCGCCGTGCTCGAGGACCGCCTGTGAACCAGCAGGTCCGCGCGAGCGTTCCCCGGCCCCGCGGCTTCGCGCCGCTGGATCCGCGCACCTATGCCTGCCTCGGCGAGATGCTCCACGACGCCCTGGTGATGCACAAGTCGCGGACCGCGCTGGTCGAGCTGTCACGCAAACGCGAGGCGTCGCGCTGGAGCTTCCTCGAGGTTCGCCGCGCGGTGCAGCACCTCACCGGCTGGCTCGAGGCCCAGGGCATCGGCCCCGACGACCGCGTCGCCATCGTGATGAGCAACCAGCCGCGGTGGCTGCTCGCGGCGACCGCCGTGTTCGCGCGCGGCGCGGTGCTCGTTCCTCTGGACTACAAGCTCACCGGCCCCGAGCACGATGCCCTGCTCGCCCACAGCGGCGCCAAGCTGGTCATCGCCGAGTACGCCTTCTATCGGCACCTCACGGCTCCACCGGCCGCCCTGGTCTCGGAGGCCCCGAAGCGCACGGCGCTTCCCGAGGGACACGCGCGCTTCGTCGAGGCCCTCGAGCACGCGCCGAACACCGACGCTCCGCACCCACGCACCGCCGAAGACGTCGCGACCATCGTGTACTCGAGCGGCACGGGGGGCGATCCGAAGGGATGCATGCTCTCGCACGGTGCGTACCTCGCGCAGCTCGGCGTGCTCCTCGACCTGTACCCGATGGCCCCCGACGACGCGTACTTCTCGATCCTGCCGACGAACCACGCCATCGACTTCACCTGCGGCTTCCTCGGTCCCTGGGTGTGCGGCGCCCGCGTCGTGCATCAGCGCGCGCTGCGTCCCGAGTTCCTCGTGTGGAGCATGAAGCGCGAGCGGGTCACCCACATGGCCATCGTGCCGATGATCCTCGAGGCCTTCGAGCGACGCCTTCGCGAGAAGCTCGACGAGCTGCCCACGTGGAAGCGCCGCGCCGTCGACGGCCTCGCAAGCGTGAACGCCGCACTCACCGAGGTCCGCCCCCGCACCGAGCTGTCGCGACGCCTGCTCGCCCCCATCCACGACGGCTTCGGCGGACGCCTGAAGTTCCTGTTCTGCGGCGGTGCCTTCGTCGAGCGGGAGCGCGCCGAGTTCTTCTACCGCCACGGCATCCCCGTGGTCATCGGCTACGGCCTCACCGAGGCGTGCACCGTCGTCGCCGTCCATGACCTCGCGCCGTTCCGCGCCGACAGCGTGGGCAAGGTCGTCGCGTGCACGGAGGTGCGCATCCACGAGCCCGGACCGGACGGCATCGGTGAGGTGTACGTCTCTGGTCCCACCGTGATGAACGGCTACCTCGACGACCCCGAGCAGACCGAGGCCGCGTTCGACGGCGAGTGGCTTCGTACCGGAGACCTCGGCCGCCTCGACGCAAGCGGGCACCTGCACCTGGTCGGCCGGCGCAAGAACATGATCGTCACCGCGGGCGGCAAGAACGTGTACCCCGAGGACATCGAGAGCGCGTTTGTGGATGTGCCCTGCGAAGAGCTGGTCGTGTTCGCCGCGAACTACCTGTGGCCGGCACGCACGATGGTCGGCGAGCAGCTCGTCGCGGTCGTCCGCCCCGGCGAGGACGACTTCCACGCGCCCCTGGCCCGCGCGAACCACAAGCTGCCCGAGCACAAGCGCATCGACGCGGTCCTCGTGTGGGAGGCGGAGTTTCCGCGCACCGCCTCGATGAAGGTCAAGCGGCCCAAGCTCGCCGACGCGATCCGGGACGGCGCGGCGCGCGAGGACCTGCGCACGCTCCTCGGGAGTGCCTCATGAACGCGACTCTCGTGCTCAATCCCGCTGCCGGCGGCGGGCGTGCCGGAAAGCAGGCCAAGAGCGCCGTCGCTCGGCTGCAGGCCCTCGGCTTCGACGTGACCCTGGTCCAGACCGCCGGCCCCGGCGATGCGACCCGACTCGCACGAGAGGCGACGACGGAGCTCGTCATCGCCGCCGGCGGGGATGGCACCACCTTCGAGGTCATCAACGGGCTCGCTACCCGCGAGGACCGGCCCAAGCTCGGCATCCTGCCGCTCGGCACCGGCAACTCCTTCCTCCGCGACTTCGCGATCACGTGTACCGACGATGCCTACGCCGCCCTGGCGCGCGGCAAGACCCGCAGCATCGATCTCGTGCGCATCGAGCATGCCGAGGGCGCGCTGCACTACGTGAACCTGCTCTCGCTCGGATTCACCGCCGACGCCGGCCACGTGACCAACGAGCGCTACAAGGCCTTCGGCGCGCTCGGCTACGTGCTCGCGACGCTGCAATGCCTGGTGCGCCTGCAGTGGCCCCGCTTCCCGTACCGCCTCGACGACGGAGAGCTCGACGAGCGTGACTGCACACTGCTGTCGTTCTCGAACTCGCAGTACACCGGCGGCACGATGCAGATGGCGCCCGGCGCCGACCCGACCGACGGCGAGCTCGACGTGATTCACATCGGCCCGCTGGGTCGACGTCGATTCCTCGCCGCCTTCCCAAAGATCTTCCAGGGCACCCACGTGCACATGCCCGAGATCGAGCACCACCGCGCCCGCGAGGTCCGCTTCGACCTCGCCGAGCCGGCCGCGTGCATGATCGACGGCGAGGTGCTGACCCTGGCGCTCGAGCGCCTGGTCGTGGAGCCCGGCGCACTGGAGCTGTTGGCATGAACGAGCGCGAGTCCGTCGAGCTGCCCGAGCCCACCCTCGTCGACAAGGCCGTGTCCGTCGGCATGTGGGGCGTCGGCCTGGCGTGGATGACACCGATGATGAGCACGATGATGCTCGGACACGCGGTGTTGGGGCCCGACCGCATCGACCGCTTCTCGCGGCTGTACACCCGCGGTCAGATCGCGCTCACCGGCGCGCGCTACGAGACGGTGGTTCACCCGGACATCGACCCGAACCGCCCGTATCTGTTCGCCCAGAACCACGTGAACGTGTTCGACCATGTCGTGCTGTACGCGGCGACCCCGCACTTCAAGCAGGGCGTGGAGCTCGAGGACCACTTCAAGATCCCGGTCTACGGCTGGTTCATGAAGTCCCGCGGCACGATTCCCGTACGCAAGGGCTCCCAGGGGCAGACCGAGGAGATCCTCGACGGCTTTCGTGCCGAGCTCGACAAGGGCCACAGCATCCTCGCGTTCCCCGAGGGGACGCGCACGACGACCGGCCGGGTCGGCACCTTCCGCAAGGGCATCTTCTACATCGCTCAAGCCCTTCAGCTCCCGATCATTCCGGTGGCGGTGACCGGCATGTACGAGAAGCAGCGCAAGGGCAGCAAGCTGCTCCTCCCCGGCGGTGTGGTGACCGTGAACTGCGAGAAGCCCATCGAGACCGCCGACCTGACGCCCGAGGACGTTCCTGCGCTCACCGAGCAGGTCCAGCGGGTCGTGGCCGACAAGGTGGACGCCTACTGGCAAGGCATCGAAGGAGGTCGACGTGCCTGAGTCCGCACGCGCGGAACGCGCCCGCGAAGCACGGGAAGCCCGCCGCCAACAGATCCTCGACGTCGCCCTCGACGTGTTCAGCGAGAAGGGCTTCCACGACGCGTCGATCACCGACGTGGTCAAAGCGGCTGGCGTCGCCCGCGGCACCTTCTACCAGTACTTCGACAGCAAGCAGGCCATCTTCCACGAGCTGCTCGACCAGCTGATCGAGAACCTCCGCGACAGCATCGTCGGCGTGGACGTGTCCGAGGGCGCCGCGCCGGTACGCCAGCAGCTGGTGACCACCGTGACCGGTATCCTCGACGCGGTGGACCAGCAGCGACAGTTCGTGCGCATCGTGCTCCGCGTGGCGGTGGGCCTCGACGAGGAAGTCGATGCCAAGCTGTCCGAGTTCTACGGCAACCTTCGCGCGTTCATCGCAATGAGCCTGCGGCGAGGCCAGATGCTCGGCCTGATCCGCGAGTGCGACCCGCAGCTCGCGGCGGTATGCGTGCTCGGCGCGTTTCGTGCCGTCGTCGAGGAGTACCTCGGCGGCGACGACAAGGTCGACACGCACCGCCTCGCCCTCGGTATCCTCGAGTTCTCGCTCAAGGGCCTTCTCGCCTGAACTGGCGACTCCATACGCCACCGCATGTTATTGGTCGGCGCGGAGGAAGCGTGCCCCGAGGACGAACCCCAAAGGCGAGCAAAGAGAAGTGGGCCGGTGCCGCTCTGCGTGCCCTGACCGAGGGCGGCGTGGAGGCGGTGCGCGTCGAGCCCATCGCGCGTCAGCTCGGTGTGACCAAGGGCAGCTTCTACTGGCACTTCGAGGCCCGCGAGGACCTGGTCCAGGCCGCCCTGGAGCTCTGGGAGGAGCGCGGTACGGCGCTGGTGCTCGAGCAGGCCTCGGCGATCGACGACCCCCTCGCCCGCGTGCAGTCGCTGTTCGAGACGGCCTTCTCGGTTCGTGGCGCCGGCGCGCTCCTCGTGCACCTCGCCGCCGATGCCGAGCACCCGCTGGTCAAGCCAGCGCTCGAGCGCGTGACCCAGCGACGCATCGCGTTCATCGCCGCGCAGTTCCGCGAGCTCGGACTGCCCGAGGAAGCGGCGCACCAGCGGGCGCTGCTCTGCTACTCCCTGTACGTGGGAACATTCACCGTGCACGCCTCGGCCCAGGGCGCGATTCCCGACGGCGCCGAGCGGCGCTCGTACATCGAGCACCTCGTGCACACCCTGGTGCCCGCGGACTGACACGGCGATCCCCGCCAGCGCGGGTTACGTCAGCATCCTTTTCTCAGCTTCCCGCTCTGGCGCCATGCGCCCGAGTGCGCCGCCTGGAGTCGCGATGCAGCCGAATGACGTGATCTACGACTGGAACACCCGCGGTCACGCCATCTCTCCGCCGATGCGGCGCGCCGAGGTCCACGACGAGACCCTGCGCGACGGCATCCAGTGCCCCTCCGCCTACGATCCCGACATCGACAAGAAGGTCGAGATCCTGCGCCTGCTCGACAAGGTCGGCGTCGACACCACGAACGTCGGCCTTCCCGGTGCCGGCCCCCGCGCCGTCGAGGACTCTACGCGCCTGGTCGAGGTGATTCGCGACGAGGGCCTGAGCATCCGCCCCGGCTGCGCCGCCCGCACGCATCCCAACGACATCGCCCCGATCATCGGCATCTCCGAGAAGACCGGCGTGCCGATCGAGATCATGACCTTCCTCGGAAGCTCGCCGATCCGCATGTACGCAGAGAAGTGGGATGAGGACCGGCTCGAGAAGCTCACCCGCACCGCGGTGAAGATGGGCGTCGAAGCCGGCCTGCCCGTGTCCTTCGTCACCGAGGACACCGTTCGCAGCCGTCCGCAGACGCTCAAGCGCGTGTTCGAGGCCGCCATCGAGGAGGGCGCGAGCCGCCTGGTGCTCTGCGACACCGTGGGCCACAGCACCACCAACGGCGTGTTCAACCTCGTCCACTGGACCCACGACCTGCTGATCGGCATGGGCGTGCGTGACAAGGTGAAGCTCGACTGGCACGGCCACAACGACCGCGGCCACGGCCTGACCAACGCGCTGTACGCCATCGAGGCGGGCGTCGATCGGGTGCACGGCTGCGTGCTCGGCATCGGCGAGCGCGTCGGCAACACGCCGCTCGACCTGCTGCTCGTCAACCTGAAGCTCCTCGGCGCCGAGGAGCGCGAGCTCGTCGACCTGACCAAGCTGGTCGAGGCCGTCGCCGAGGCCTGCCACTGGGACATCCCGGTGAACTACCCCGTGTTCGGGCGCGACGCGTTCCGCACCGGCACCGGCGTGCACGCAGCGGCGGTGATCAAGGCCGAGAACAACGGCGACGCCTGGCTCGCGGACGCCGTGTACTCCGGCGTGCCGGCCTCGTGGGTCGGCAAGTACCAGGAGATCGAGATCGGCCATCAGTCGGGCCTGTCGAACATCAAGTACTGGCTGCGCAAGCGCAAGATCGCCGACGAGGACGACGCAATCGCCCACGCGATCTTCGACTACGCGAAGACCAAGAGCGAGCTGCTCTCGGATGCCGAGATCCTCGGGGTGATCGAGCAGGCCCAGGCCAGCTGATCCCGACGAGATGGCGACGAACGGCTCGGGGCACGCGCTCCGGGCCGTTTGCGTCTAGGACTCGTCGGCCTTCTCTTCACCCTTGCGCAGGGCATCGAGGAAGGCTTCCTTCACGGCGTCGCGCTCCTTCGAGTTCGACGCTTCCTGCTGCTCGAGCAGCCAGGCCTGGCGCTCGTTGTTGTTGAGCACCACGCGAAAGAAGAAGAACAGCGCCAGGATCCACGGGATCACCGGCCACTTCTCGAAGCCCGGCAGGCCGAGCAGCATCAGCGCACTGCCGACCCCGAGGTTCAACAGCTGCATCGGCCAGAAGGCCCACGGCGCACCGCGGAGCCCGTGGATGCGCATGACGAGCTGGTTGGCCGCCATCGCGCCCACAACGAGGGGCAGCGCGATCTCGTCGAAGGTCACACAATCCCCACGTTGTCGATGAGCCGAGTCTTGCCGAGGAAGGCCGCTACCAGAGCACGTGCGGGACGCTCGACCCGCTCGATGCGCTGCAGGCTCTCGGCGTCGACGAGCTCGAGGTAGTGGAGCTTGTCCACGGTGAGCGTGTCGCGCCCGATGGCGAGCAGGGCCTCAGCGCGCTTCTCACCCGCTGTGGCGGCATCCCGCATGGCGAACAGCGCCCGATGCAAGCTGAGGCCGCGCTCACGGTCGGTCTCGGTGAGGTACTTGTTGCGGCTCGACATCGCCAGGCCGTCCGGGTCGCGGACGAGCGGACCGCCCACGATCTCGACCGGCATCGCCAGATCGCGGACCATGCGGCGGATCACCGCGAGCTGCTGGAAGTCCTTCTCGCCGAAGCACGCGACATCGGCCCTCACCAGGTTGAACAGGCGCGCGACCACGGTGGTCACCCCGTCGAAGTGCCCAGGGCGCGTCGCCCCGCACATGCCGTCGGTGAGCCGATCGACCGCCACGCTGGTGACGAAGCCATCCGGGTACAGATCGGGCGGCATGAACAGGACGTCCACACCGGCCCCGTCGCACTTCGCCGCGTCTCCCTCAGGGTCGCGCGGGTAACGTTCGAGATCCTCGTCGGGCCCGAACTGCAGCGGATTCACGTAGATGGAGACCACCAGCCGGTCGACCTCGGGCCGCAGCCGCTCCATGAGCGAGACGTGCCCGGCGTGCAGGAAGCCCATGGTCGGCACGAAGCCGATGCGAAGGCCCTCGCGATGGGTCGCGTTGGCCCACGCCTGCATGGACTCGAAGCTGGTCAGCGTCTGCATCAGTAGAGCTTCGCCAGCTTGCGGGGCGACTTGCGCGTGAACGAGTGGTCGCCGTCCGGGAAGGCACCGGTGCGGACCTCGGAGGCATACGTGCCGACCGCGTCGAGGATGGTCTCCTGCAGCCGCGCGTAGTGCTTCACGAACTTGGGCTTGAAGCCGAGGTTCATGCCGAGCAAGTCGGTGCACACGAGCACCTGGCCGTCGCAGTGCGGGCCCGCGCCAATGCCGATCGTCGGGATCTCGAGCCGTGCGGTGATCTCCGCGGCGACGTCGGTCGGCAGTCCTTCGAGCACGAGGCAGAAGGCACCGGCGTCCTGGACGGCGAGCGCATCGCGGATCACGCGCTCAGCAGCTTCATCGGTGCGGCCCTGGACCTTGAACCCGCCCATCGCGTGCACGGACTGCGGGGTCAGCCCCACGTGCCCGACCACGGGGATGCCGGCGGCGACCATGAGGCGGATGGCGTCGGCAACGCGCTCACCGCCCTCGAGCTTGACCGACTGGGCCCCGGACTCCTTGATCGCGCGGATCGCATTCTCGAGCGCCTGCTCGGCGGAGACCTGGTAGGTGCCGAACGGCATGTCGAACACGAGGTGCGCCTGCTCGAGACCGCGAGCCACGCACTTCGTGTGGTAGATGACCTCGTCGAGGGTGACCGGCAGCGTGTCCTGCCGCCCCTGCACCACCATTCCGAGGCTGTCGCCGACCAGCACCATGTCCACGCCGGCCATGTCGACGAGCCGGGCCATGGTGTAGTCGTACGCGGTGACCATCACGATCTTGTCGTTGCCAGCCTTCAGCTTGCGAAGGTCCAGCACGCTCTTGTTGGCCATGTGATTGTCCTCTCAGCCTCCGGCGCCGAACAGCTGACCCTGTCGGTCCGAATCGGATCCAGTGGGTCCCGGGGGCATGTCACCGGCAAGTGCGCGCTCGACCCTTTCGAGAATCGCTCGCTTGCCAGCGGGATCGTCTGCGTAGTCCAGATCCTGGTTGTTGATGCGCAGTAGCGGGCAATCGCTCCACTCTGCGAGGAGAACCTCGTAACGCGCCCGGAGGTCGTCAAGGTACTCAGGTGTGATCTGGTGCTCTCCCGGCATGCCGCGACGCGCGATGCGCTTCATCAGCACCTCGGTGGGAGCCTCCAGGTAGATGAGCAGGTCCGGCTTGGGCGCGAGCGTGCCGAGTACGCCCGCGAAGCGGTCGTAGAGCTCGAGCTCGCGGTCGTCGAGGGTCTTCTCGGCAAACATCCGGTCCTTCTGGAAGATGTAGTCGGCGACCACCACGTCGCTGAACAGCTCTTCCTGGCGAATCGAGTCCTGCTGGTGCCAACGGGTCACCAGGTAGAACATCTGCACCGGGAACGCGTACCGCTCCGGATCGGCGTAGTACGGCTCCAGGAACGGATTGTGGTCGGCCGGCTCGAGAATCAGCCGCGCACCGAGGTGCTCTTGGAGCAGGCGGCACAGCGTGGTCTTGCCGGCTCCGATCAGGCCTTCGACTGCGATGTAGCGCCGCAAAACGCTCCCCTGGTGACGGTGGCCCGAGGCACGAGCCGGTCGCCGAAGATCGCTGTCCCGCACGGGCGTGTCAAGCCAAGGCCGCGTGACGGAGACCCGGGCGAGCCGATCGCGAGCCGTCCCCGGGACGGTGGTCGACCCGAGATTTCGGCGTCGTCGACCGAGACCGGGCTCAGCGACCCCACAGAGTGGCGCGCGTGTCCCCCGGCAGCTTGTTGCGCTCGTAGCGCTTGCGGGCCTGGGGCAGCCACTCGCGGATGACCTGCTTGCGCTTCTCGTGGGACGGGTGCGTCGACAGGAACGCCGGTGGCTGGCCACCGGTCTGCGCCGCCATGCGGTCCCAGACGTCGAGGGACTCGGCGGGCGGATAGCCCGCATTCGCCATGTACATCACCCCGATGACGTCGGCCTCGCTCTCGTGCGCTCGCGAGAACGGGAGCATCACGCCGACCTGCGCACCGATGCCGAGGGCGCCGAGCACGATGCCGCGCTGCTCGGGGGTCATCTTCTCCTTGCCGGCGAGGTAGAGCTCGAGCCCGGCGAGTCCGCCCATCAGCGCGAGGTTCTGGGACAGGCGCTCTGCGCCGTGGCGCGCGGTGGCGTGGCCCACTTCGTGTCCCATGACGAAGGCCATGCCGGCCTCGTTCTGAAGCACCGGGAGGATGCCCGTGTAGAAGCCGATGTAGCCACCCGGCAGGCACCACGCGTTGATCGTCGCGTCGTCGATCATCGAGAACTGCCAGTCGTAGTCAGGCTTGTTCGCAACCCGGGAGATCCGGCGCCCCACCTGGGTGAGCACCTCGGACTCGCGCCCGCTCTTCTTCACCTGGGCGCCGCCGAGCATGCTCGCGTACGACTGCTTGCCGAGCCCGTTCATGATCGCGTCGGGCACCAGGTTGAACTGCCGACGGCCGGTGTACGGGACCTTGGCGCAGGCCGTGGCGAGCACGGCCCCGACCGCGAGAGCGGCGAGCGAACGAGTGCGCATGAACGAACCTCCAACGAAGGAGGCCTATCCCGCCGCTCGCCCGCCGCACGCCGACTCACACGTGTTCGATGGCCTCGGGGTTCGACCCCGCGGGCGACACGGGCAGCCGACCCTGCGACTGAGCCTGGGGCGCGCGGATGAACTCGACCTGGTTGGCGCGAATCACCGCGTGCATCCGGCTGTTCCCGCTGGCGTCGGTCCACTTGTCGTACACGAGCGTGCCCTGCACGCCGACCGCATCGCCCTTGTGCAGGGACAGCACCTGCTCGGCGAGACGGTCGAAGCACTTCACCTTGTGCCAGTCGGTGTTCTCGACCCACTGGTCGTCGCGCTTGTAGCTTCGGTTGGTCGCAATCGAGAGGGTCGCCACCTTCCGGCCGGAAGCGGCGCCCACACGGAGCTCGGGGTCGCGGCCGAGACGGCCAATGAGGGTGATCTGGTTGATGCCTCGCATGAGGTCCTCCTTGTTGGGGTTCGCCTCCCCTCAAAGCGAGGACCGTGCCAGCAGCGGCACGCACGCCCACCCTCATGTTCAGCGGATCGACGGCTGCGGCGGCCTAGCGGCGTCGAAGATCGACGGAGCCTTCGTCAGTCGTTCTTCGACGATCTTCGTCGCTTCGCTCCCCGAACCACGCGACCGCCAGTGCGGTGAACACCAGCAGCGGGACGGCCCAGTCGACCGTGGCCTCGGAGCCGATCCATCCGAGCTCCCACCGCGCGCCGCTGAGCGGCACGAGCAGGCGGTAGCCCACGCCATGGTGGTCCTGGAGAAGGTCGAGGACGTAGTGCGAGAGCACTCCGAGACCAAGCCAGCCCGCAGCCGTGCGCCGGTCCGCGAACAGCTGGGCGAGCAGCCCCACCCACAGGGCGCTACCGAGCGGCGCGTGTCCGATGACGAGCACCGCGTGCACCGGCTCGAGCGTGACGCCCAGCGCCTCGAGCGCGAGACCCGGCACACGGGACACCACGTCTGGAAGCGCGCTCCCAGCCACTGAGAGCGCGAGCGCCCCCCTGCCCCAGCGCAGACCGAGCAGCGCGCCCACACACGCATGGGTGACGAGATCAGCCACGCAGCGTCATCCGTCCGGGGCGACCGCGAACCCCCCGGGCGAGCGCGCCAAGCACCAGCACGAGCCCGAGGCCACCGAGCCACTTCTTCCCGCCTCGATCCGGATGTGGCACCGCCCACGCGAGCTCCACCGAGTCGCCGGTCCACGTGCCACCCACCGTCCACTCCTCGCCGACCGCGAAGGCCGCCTCCCCGCGAACCGTGTAGACCTCGGGTTCCTTGCGAAGCTGTGCGAGCTCACCGTCCACGGCCACGACCCGGCCGATCGGCAGGATGACCTCAGCCCCTGCCGCGAGGTTCGGCGAGCCGAGCTCCGGCGCCGACACCCGATCCTCCACCGCCCACCACACAAGCCCGAGCCCGAGAATGGCGGCGGCGAAGCCGACCGAGGCCGGCCCCCGACTCACTTCGAGAGGCTCTTCGCCCCGTAGACCTCGAGGAGCT
The DNA here is from genome assembly GCA_006226595.1 of Deltaproteobacteria bacterium. Classification (GTDB taxonomy): domain Bacteria; phylum Myxococcota_A; class UBA796; order UBA796; genus M1803. The sequence goes on along the minus strand of SBGP01000103.1, from coordinate 102,154 downwards.
CGTTCACGTCGGTGTTGCGCAGATCCATGCCCGAGCCCGCGGGAATGAAGATGATCTTCTTGCCCTTGAGCGCTTCCGCGACCTTGAGCTTGACCATCGCCTCACCGCCGGCACCGCTCATCGCCCGCGCGCGCTCGGTGAGGCCCTCGGCGAGCGCTCGCTTCTCTGCGAGGATGGCCTCGGCCTGACGCTGGCGCTCGAAGTACAGCGCGTCCGCCTCGAGACGTCGCTTCTCGGACTCGCCGCGAGCCTGCTCGATCTGCTGGCCGACGGTGCCCTTGGCGCGCTCGAGGTCGCGGGTCATCTCTTCCTTGGCCGCGCGAGTCTCGGAGGTCAGCCGGGCCGCCTCCTGCTCGGCGACCTTCTTGTCGCGGATGGTCTGTTCGTAGGTGGCGTTGAACTTGTGCTCGCCGAGGAGGACGTTCTCGATGAGGACGCCTTCGGGGTTGAGCACGGCGTTCAGCCGTCGCTTTGCCTCTTCGGCCATCTCGAAGCGGCGATCCGCCTGGTAGTACTCCTCCGAGGTGAGCTGGTTGAGCACATCGCGGACCAGCGTGCGGGACACTGGCCGGACGAGCTTCTCCTCGACCTCGTTGGTGCTGCTGCCGACGAAGCGCAGCTGGTACGGCGCCTCATCGGAAGCGATGGTCCACGCGATGGTCACGTTGACGGAGATGTCGTTGCCATCGATGGTCTTGAACCGCAGCGAGTCATCTCCAGAGCGGCTTCCTTCGCCGGTCTCGCGGAGCATCTCGAGGTTCTGCAGGCCGATGTCGTAGACGTGCCAGTCCCACAGCGGGCGGATCATGAAGTAGGTACCGCCCTGTGGCTGCACCTGATCCTGAACACCGCGCCCGTAGAGCGGGTGGGCCTTGGCGGTGAGCACGCCGACCTCGGTCGACTCCGTGGACGCGGTGCATCCGGTGAGGGCGACCGCGAGTGCGGCGACAAACAAGGGCTTGAGGTGACGCATTACCAGCCCTCCAGCAGCGCATCGAGGTCGAGCGGATTCATCGCGCCCTGTCCGGTGGTCGACACGATGATCACCTCGGTGCCATCGAGGGCCTTGGCCATCTCGATGCCGACGATGTTGGTGGCGCCCGGAACCCGCAGTGCAGCGTTCTCGAGCTTGGTGCCCTCGGCCTCGGCGAGCGCGACGAGGAGGTCCCCCTCGGCGATGCGCTGGCGGTAGTACAGGTCGGCATCTGCCGCGATCTTGCGGACCTCGGCGCGTCCGCGCTCCCCCTCGACGTCGACGGTGGCCTTGCCCTCGGCAAGCACGCGCTGTCGCTCGGCCTCCCGTTCTGCGGCGACGGCCTCGGCCTGGTTCTTGAAGACCGTCTGGTCCTGGATCTTCCGCTGCTCGATCGCTTCCTGGTAGCGATCGTCGTAGGTGTAGTCGCGCACGAGCACGGCCCAGACCTGGATGCCCCAGTCGTCGAGGTCTTCCTGCAGCAGCTTGCGCGCCTCTTCGGCCGCTTGCATGCGCACGGTGTCGCTGTAGAAGTCCTCGGCGTTGAGCTGACCGAGGGTCTGGCGCAGGATCTTGTCCGAGCGCCGCAGCACGACCTTGGACTCGTACAGCCGCCCGGTGCCGACCTTGGTGAGCACCGTGTACGGGTCGACCACGCGGTAGAGCATGGTGATGTCCACGGTGACCTGGTAGCCCTCGGAGGTCTGGATGCGGATGGGCGCGGCGGTCAGGCCGTCCCCATCGGGGATCACGCTACTGCCGTGGCCGTCGTTCAGATCGAGGATCTGCATGTCCCGCGGGAACACGTGCAGGCGCTCGTAGCCGGGGAGCACGAAGTGCAGGCCGGGTCCGTACACGCTCTCTCCGACACCCTGTTGGGGGCCGAAGTACACCTGCTTCACCGCGAACTGATCGGGCTCGACGTACTGCGTGAACGAGAACCACAGGGCCGCGGCACCGATGAGCACGGCGCCTGCGACGGCCCCCGCCACCGGCCCACGGAGCGGGCCTCGCTTGAGGGGTGGAGCGAGCTTGACGGTGGTCACTGGGCCTCCCGCTGGGGTCGAGGTCTGGGGGGCTCGGTCTCGACCGAGCTCGGTGCGTACGTAGTGGCCTGTTCCTGAATCGCGCCGAGGTCGTCGAGCAGCTCCTGCAGCTGGGCCGCATAGCGGCGCCGATAGAGCACGCGAAGGATGTCGGGCCAGAACGGCACCGACACATCGACGAGGAACATGGGCCAGGCCCACGGAAGGTAGATCAGGCGGAGGAAGAACATCAGACCGACGAGGGCGACGGCGACGAGCGCGACCCGGCCAGCCGGCTCTCCGAGGGCGCCGAGGCCGAAGTTGGTCGACTCGAGTGCGTTCATGCGCTCGGCCAGGCGCGTGTAGCGCGGCAGGAAGGTCTGGCGGATCTCCTGCTCGAGGAAGCGCCGGTGCCCGTCGTGCTCGTCGAGGTCGAGCGATGCGAGTTCGTCGGCGGCGGCAGCGACGTGCTCCTCAGAGATCCGCTGGAACTCCGCCTTCGCGGACTCCGGATCGTCGGCATAGCTCCGCCGTGTGCCCTCGAGGCGGGTGATCAGGCCGTTGGCCACGTTGGGAAGCCGAAAGTCGCTCGGAACCATGAGTCGAGAACGTTAGCACGCAGCGAGCGCCGCCAAGGTGCGGATCGGCAATCACCACAACTCGCCTTGACGCTTCTCACAGGCCCGCATAAGACGCGGGGCGTTCAAACCTCTCCGGGCGATTAACTCAGTGGGAGAGTGCCACCTTCACACGGTGGAAGTCACTGGTTCAAGTCCAGTATCGCCCACCATCGACAGCCCCTCCGAGCTTGCTCGGAGGGGTTTTGTCGTTTCGGGCTCCCAGGTAGGCTCGGGACGTGAACACCCCTCCCCACCCGAGCGAGCTGCGCGAGGCCGAGCGCTATGGCGCCCGCGACGTCGCGGCGTTCGTCGAGCGCTCGCGTCACGCCCGTGAGCGGGCACGACGCCTGTCCCGGTTCTACGCGCGGTATCCCGCACGCCTCGGCACCTTGCACCAGCTCGCCGCGGCGAGCATCGCGCTCACCCGCTCGGCGGCCATGTCCGAGGCCTACCACCGCATCGGGGACACGCTGATGCCGGTGAGCAGCCAACAGGTGCCGCGCTCCGAGGCTTGGGAGCGCTACGTCCGCAGTCACGACGAGGCACGACCTCAGGACTATCGCGAAGAGTGCTGGCTCCAGGCCCACCTCGAAGACATGGAGAAGGTCCGTGCCCAGGGCCTGCTCGCCCTGTTCGCCGAAGAGCGGGCCGCACACGCCGACGACCCCGGCTGGGCACTGCTCGAAGAGCACATGGCCGTCACCCTCGGCACGCGTGTCGCCGACCGGCAGGCCCTCTCTGGCGAGCTCGCCCTCGAGACCGCTCTCGCGAGCACGCTGTGGGAGGTCCTTCGCCGACAGATCCGCACGGGCATGATGATCGTGCGCACCTACGTGGGACGAGCCGCGGCCGCCACGCTGTTCGGCGGCCCGCGCGCCCCGGATGGGCTGCCGAGCGACCGAGCCCTGGTCGCACAGCTGGTCCACAACACCGCCCGGCTCGGTGTCCTGGGCCGCACGTGGCGTATCGGCGTGCGCCGGAGGGCGCGCGGCGCTGAGCGCATCGGGGAGGCGTGGTCCCTGGTTCCCAACCTGCGCGCGGTGCTCGGAGACGAGGTCGATCAGCTGCACCCGCAGGTGTACCGGCTGTTCGACCGGATGAGCGACTTTCGCATGACTGCGCGCGTCCACCTCGAGCCCTACCTGGGCTTTCCCGCGGTGGCCCGCGTCGCCACCATCCTGCTCGGGCAGGGCATGTACGAGAGCCACCTCGAGGACGTCGACGCACGCTTTCGCCTCTTCCGCCGGGACGATGGCTCGCTGCACTTCGTGCGCGAGTTCTGGTGTGCGGACGAGATCCGCGTGTTCGACAGCGACTTCGTCGTTCGCCAGGCCGATGGCGAAGCGACCCTCGTCGAAGTGTTTCAAGAGCTCGGCGTCGGGGCCCGCATGTGCACCGAGATCCTCGACGATGGCGGCCTGTCGATGACGGTGGTCGGCCTGTGGATCCGCGGATTCGCTCGCAGCCCCGGGCCGTTTCGCGTGCGCTTCACCACGCGACCCCTCCCCGACGGCCGCCTGCACGTGCTCGGCGTGATGGACCTCGCGCCCCGCGGCGCTCTCGAGCGGTTCTGGACCACGCGCGTGCTCAGGCTCCCCGAGCGCCTCGGGTACATCGAGTACTGGGCGTCGGCGGAGGCCACCTCGTGAGCCCGACGGATGGCCCGGGGCCCACGCACCGGGTACGAGCCCACATGTCCTCGTCCCGCCTGCGCATCGCCGGACTCAGCGCCCTGCTCCTGCTCGTGGGAGCCATCGAGGCCTCGTTTCCGAACAGCAAGCTGCGCTTCGCCTGGCGCGAGGCCACGGCACCGGTACGCGCGAGCTGGCACACCACCGCGACGCCGAGCGCACCCACCATCCTCTTCGTGGTCCTCGACACGGTGCGCGCCGACCATCTCTCGGCGTGCGGCTACGAGCGCGACACGAGCCCCTACCTGACCTCGCTCGCCGCATCTGGCGCCGCCCTGTCCTGCCGCGCCTACGCGCCCGGAAGCTGGACCCTGCCGAGCCATGCCAGCTACTTCACGGGCCTCGAAGTCACCGAGCACGGCGCAGAGTTCTCTCCCGGAGGGGTGGAGATCTCCAAGGGCAACCTCACCGTGCGCGGCCTCTCCGAAGAGCCCCCCACCCTGTCCGAACAGCTCGCCGCCCGTGGCTACAGCACCCATGCCGTCTCGGCGAACCCGGTGGTCTCTCGGTACACGGGCCTCGATCGCGGCTTCGACGACGCGCGCTTCGCGCCGCAGTTCGGCGACTGGCACGGGCGCGCCGTGATGCCCGCGCTCCGCGACAGCCTCGATGCCGCACCCACGGACGGCACGCCGCTGTTCCTGTTCGTCAATCTGGCCGACGCGCACGAGCCCTTCGACGCCGTCGGTCTCGGAGCACCGGAGTGGGTGCCGGCACGCCCCAGCCTCGGCTTCGAGGACGAGCCCGATGGACAGTGGGCGCGCTTTCAGCTCGGAAAGATGGACGAAGCCGAGAAACGCGCGTTCCTCGCGCACCTGGTCGACGTGTACGACCACGGCGTGTGGCAGGCCGACCAGAGCCTCGCCCGCATCCTCGCCGAGCTCGAGGCGCGCGGCTGGCTCGCCGCGGGCTACCGGCTGGTGGTGACCTCGGACCACGGCGAGATGCTCGGAGAGCACGACCTGATCGATCACAGCGTGTACCTGTGGGAACAGACGGCGCGCGTTCCGCTGCTCGTGCTCGACACCGAGCGACCCGACCTCACGCTGGACGAGCCGATGTCCGCACTCGAGGCCTACGACCTCGTGCTCGACGGCAAGCGGCACCCTCGGCCGATCCGTGCCACCGGCCAGCCGAACCTCACCCGGGCCGCTCGCTACCAGGGTCTGTACGACACGACCTCCGCGGCGGTGTGGCACGACACGGAGAAGGAGCACTGGCGGGACGGCGACACCCTCGGCTTCGATGTGGTGGCCGATCCGGAGGAGCTGCACGGCACCGCCATCGAACCCAGTGAGCTCCTGGCCGAAGCCGTGGAGGCCAACGCTGCCCTCGGCCAGCGTGCAGGCACCGACCGCGACGCCGAAGCCGCCGAGCTGCTCGAAGCCATGGGCTACCTGAGCCCGAAGAAGAAGGAGGCGCCGAAGTGACGCCGAACACGCACCTTGGCATCGACCCGCGCCTCTGCGGCGAGCCCGTCGAGCTCCGCCCCGGATTCGCGAGCGCCCGCTTCACCACCCTCCCCGAGATGGCCGCCGACTCCCGCGGACTCGTGCACGGTGGCTTCGTCTTCGGACTCGCGGACTACGCGGCGATGCTCGCCGTGAACGACCCCCACGTGGTGCTCGGCAGCGCGGAGACGCGCTTCGTCGCGCCGGTCCGGGTCGGCGAGGTCGTCCTCGCCACGGCAAGCGTGCGCGAGACGAAGGGAAAAAAGCGCGTGGTCGAGGTCGAGGCCCGGGTCGGCGACCGCCTCGTGCTCACGGGGACGCTGACCACCTTCGTCCTCGACCGGCACGTCCTCGACGGCTGACGCACGAAGGCCCCGGAGACGCGCGGTCCCCAGGGCCTCGGCGAACGTCGATCAGCCCTGAACGATGGTGACCGAGTTCATCTTCACGGCTTCGCTGGTCTGACCACCACGGGAGCCGACGCCCTCGATCGCCTTGATCACGTCCATGCCCTCGGTGACGCGTCCGAAGACCGGGTGCTTGGACGGCGTGGAGCGGTCCCACCAGTCGAGGAAGGAGTTGTGCGCGGTGTTGATGAAGAACTGCGCGCCGCCGGAGTTCGGGCGACCGGTGTTCGCCATCGACAGCGTGCCCGGCTCGTTGCTGAACTTGGCGTTCTCGAGGTGCTCGTCCTGCACGTTGCCGCGCGGGCTGGAGCCGGTACCGCTCCGCGGATGACCGTACTGACGGGCGTAGTCACAGCCGAACTGGCACATGAAGCCCGGAATCACGCGGTGGAAGTGGATGCCGTTGTAGAAGCCGTCGTTGACCAGATCGATGAAGTTCTGGGCGGTGATGGGCATCTCGGCGAGGAAGATCTCGGCCTTGAAGGTGCCCTTGCTGGTGTCGAAGACGGCGATGGGGTTTGCCATGGTTCGCTCCTGTGCGGACGCGTGTCATACCGCATCCGGCGGCACAGATCCGCTATTCGTGCCCGAAGTCCTGCATCGCCTGATCCAGGCGGAAGCGCGTGCGCGGCCCCGGCGGCTCTCCCGTGGCGGCGGAGATCGCATAGGCGCCGAGGGTGTGTGCGCCGTCGTCGCCGTCGGTCTCGGCGCGCCCGACCATCGCGTTCACGTCGCCGACCTGGCCCTCGATCTTCTCGAGAGCCTGCTTCCAGGCATCCGGCACCGGCTCGGCACCCTCGTCGACGACGACGATGCACGGGTACTCCTCGCAGTCCATGGACACGATGGCGCCGATTCCCTCGAAGGCATCGACGAACGCGGCCTCGAGGTTGTCGGGGAGCAAGGCCTCGGGCACGTCGGCGGGCCACGGTACCGGGTCTCCTTCGTGGGTGGCGAGCTGTCCGCGAAGGAAGGCCGCCTCCATCTGCGCCTGCTCGAGGCCCGCCGAGAGCTCGTCCACCGACTGCTTGCACTCGTCCAGCGTGGCCACGGAGACGACGGGTCCCGAGGGCGCTCCCCCGTGCACGACGCGCTTCACCGCGGTGGGTGGCGGCGCCTGCCAGTCCTCGCCAGCCGCGAGCTGGACCTCGCCGGAAGGCCCGGCGATGCGCGCACTACCCTCGTACACGGCCACGGTGAGCAGCGCGCCGGCAGCAGCGCCGGCAACGGCCAACTTCATGGGTTCCTCCTCGGCGAGCTCGAGTCGAGCGCGCCCATCGATGGTCACGGTGTCGTCGCCCACGCTGACGAGCGCGTTGCCGTCGATCAGGTGCGATCCGGGCGACAGGGTGATGCGCGTCGGGGTGGGCGTGCGCAGCCACGGCAGGACGAGGAGCGCGGCGGCCGCGATGGCGACCGCCCCCCACATCGGAGACCGCCGGCGTCCTGGACTGGCCACGACCGTGTCGACCAGCGCAGCGGGAAGCCGAGGCAGCGGCAGGGCGTCGAGCTCCGCGCCCAGATCGCGCATGCGTCGCCACGCCTCGGCGACCTGGGGCTCGGTGGCGATGCGGGCGCGAAGCGCGGTGGCCTCGGCCTCGTCGAGGTCACCAGAGAGCAGGCGCGAGAGCTGCTCCTCGATGTTCATGTGTCCTCCAGCAGCTCGGCGAGCCGCGCACGACCGCGGTGCAGTCGCGACTTCACGGTTCCCAGCGGCACCGCCTCGGCCTCGGCGATGTCCTGCAGCGACAGGCCGCCGAGATGATGCGAGACCACCACCCGGCGCTGGTCCTCGGGAAGCTGGGCGAGTGCGCGATCGAGCGCCTGCTTGCGCTGACGACGGGCGAGCACCTCGTCGACCGGCGCGAGATCACCGGGCTGCTCGGTGAACGGCAGGACCGCGCCGCGAACCGCGCCGCGCCGATGCCGGTCGACCAGCATGCGGTGTGCGATGGTGCGGATCCAGGTCCCGATGCTCGCCGGTCCGTCCGGGTCGAAGCGGTCGATGTGGGCAAACACCCGTGCCCAGACCTCCTGGAACGCATCCTCGGGGTCCGCCGCGAGCCGCTGGCACAGCGCGAGGACCCGAGGCCCCTCACGCAGCACGAGCGCACGCCGCTCCGCGGGATCGGCGAGCAAGGCAGCGTCGATGCGCGGATTGCCGCGACTCACGGGCTTGCTCCTCATGTGCGCGGCGCGTGGTGAGAGACGTTCATGCCCTCCTACACGCACCAGCCGCGACGAGGTTCCCCTATTCCTCGGAAAGTTCGACGATGCCGTTCTCGACCATCTCCATCACCGTCTCGCCCGCCGCATCGTTGAACACCGCCTTCACCGGCGGCCCCGGCAGCTCGGTCGCGAAGAAGAAGTGCTGGATCAGCCCCTCGTCGTCGACGACGTCGTAGCGAGTGGTCGTGAAGTCTCCGGCGGGCACGCGCACCGCCACGTCCGCGGTGATGGTCGTGCGGTCCTTTGGGAACGCGGCGTGATCGCGAAGCACCTCCCAGCTCTCGGTGGACGCGATGGTCTCGCTGGGCTCGGTGCCCTCGGGCCACAGGTGCCCCCGCATCTCGGCCGTGATCTCGTCACCGCCCACGAACAGCGTCTCCTGCCACATCACGGAGCCTTCCTTGGACAGGCGCATGAGGATGCGACGCCCCGGCGGGCAACCTTCCCGGATCTGGTCGGCGGTGAACGGGGTGGGCGCCGTCTCGGCCATCGCGGCAGGCTCGACCTTCTCGGACTCTCCGGCGGCCTCCACCGGTGCAACCTCTTCGGCCGCGGCCACGGGAGCCGGCGCCTTCGGGCCACAGGCAACGAGCAACAGAGTGAGCAGGACAGCGCGCATCGAGAACCTCCGCGCGCAGCCTACACCCCGGCGGGCCCGGGGTCGCCCTGGTAGGGGCCGAGACCACGCGCGCGAAGCTCGGCGTCGAGTCGCGCGATGAGCGGCCGGTCCCAGACGAGCGCCTGCACCACCATGCCCCAGTAGCCGTAGGGCATCTTCGGACTCTCCTCGAAGTGGCGCAGCAGCTGGTACGGGCGCGAAGCATTCGCGTGGTGATCCGCGTGCCGCGAGAGGCCAACCAGCGTGTAGTACGTGAACCAGCTCTCCGAGTCCCAGGAATCCACCGTGCTTACGCGCTTGGCCTGTCGCCGCAGGCCCCAGTGCTCCACGTAGTTCACGGCCTCGAGCAGGAGCACAGCGATGGCCGCCTGCAGAACGTACGCGAGCGCCGGCACGAGCCCGAGTCCCGCGGCGAGCAGCCCCACCACCGTCCACTGCGTCACGAAGCCGCGAAGCACGCGCGAGCGGAGGATGCGACGGTCGAACAGCCCCATCTCCGCGTCCCCCACTCGCTTCGCCTCGAGGCGCCATGCGCTGCGGAACTGGGCGGGGACGGTGCGGAGCACGAACGGCCACAGCCGCTCGCCGTAGCGCGCGGTCGCCGGGTCCTCGTCGGTCCCGATGCGCACGTGGTGTCCGCGGATGTGCTCCGTGTAGAAATGCTCGTAGAGCACGGTGGTGAGCAGCAGCCGCCCCAGCAGCTGCATGCGCTTGCTGCGTCGATGGATGAGCTCGTGCGCGACCACGATCGCCGAGTAGCCGGACGAGGCGCCGACGAGCACGATGCCGACGACGAGATCGCCCGCCGAGGGCCCCGCGGCCGCGAAGCGCGCGAGGGTGATCACATTGCACAGCTGCACCACGACGTGCACGTACAGGGCGCCGTCGAACACCCAGGTCGGCGCGTCGCTGTGCGGTGGGCGCCGCTCGGGGGACGCCACCCGGTCCAAGGCGACCGAGAGCAGGATCACCCCGCTCGCGAGCAGCGGAATCGCCGGACCGCGGTGCGGCCCCGTGCCCACGTAGAGCAGCGTGAACAGCGGCAGAGCCAGAGACAGTCCATGAAGCAGCGCGCGGGGGGTCATGAGGCCTCACATACGAATCGGTATGTGAATCATAGCGCCCACTCCCGAGAACGCATACGAATTCGTATGCGAACGCGCGGAGGGCGGGTCGCGAGCGACGCGACGGAGCGCGGAGCGGCCTAGGAGGACTGGCGCGCCTCACGGGTGCGCTGCTGGATGGCCTCGGCATCGAAGCCCGCGTCGTCCTCTCCGATCCAGCTGTAGTCGACCTGGACGTCGTCGACGGTCGCGAAGGCAGGTCGCCAGCCGGGCGTCCGCGTCCACAGGAACACGCCGCCCCACAGGGTCGCGGCCTCAGCGGCGATGAAGCCGAGCGCGCCCGCGAGCACGGCCTGGGCCACGCCGCCGTACTGGTTCGAGAGCAGCAGCGCCTGGAAGGCCTCGCGCGCGCCCTCTCCCGCGATGGTGGGCGAGAGCAGCGTGGCGAGCACCTGGATGCTGCTGCCGAACACGACTGGCCAGAAGTGCATGCCCACCACACCGATGGCGAGCCCCGTGAAGTAGTAGACGACGAAGGTCGTGAAGTGGGTCACGAACTTCGAGAGCAGCGCGGCCATGAGCAGGCCGACCTTGCCGTGGTAGGCGCCGACGGCGTTCGTGAAGTTGTCGGCGAGGCCGAGCACCTTGTCGCTGATCTTCGCTAGCGGCCCCACCATGAGCACGCCGAGGATGCGCTTGGCAACGCCCATCAGGCTCTGGATGACTACGGGCCACACCAGACCGACGACGACGACCGCACTCACGCCGCCCGCCACCGCGAGGATGGCGCCAGCCAGCATGGGCGCCGCATCCGGCACCTCGAGCTTGGTGGTCACCTCGACGATGACGCTGTAGCCAAACGGCATCGTGAGCACCATGCCCAGGAACAGACCGGTGATGCCGATGAACTTCTCGAGTGTCTTCGCGGTGATCGCGCGCGTCCACTCATTCGAGTACCGGCCCGCCTCGTACAGCGTGTAGCCGTCGAGGCCGATGGTCGACGGCATGAACGTGCCGATGAACCGACCGATGAGGAACGCGGTGAAGATCTTGGACCAGAACGGATAGCGGATGCCCTGTCCGACCAGCAGCAGGTGCCAGGCGTAGGCCGAGCTGATCACGCCGATGAACTTCACGGCCATCGCCACGAGGGCGAACATCACGAAGGTCCGCGGATCGACCTCGGTGATGTAGGCGCTGATGGCCTCGTACAGCGGCAGATCCGTCTTCGTACCGTCGGCGGCCTCGATGGCGATGGGATGCCGCAGCAACGCCATCATGCCGACCACGGTGAATAGGACCTTCGCGAGCATGTCGATGCGCTTGCGCACCTGCGGCTCGATGCCACGGCGACCCGCGAAGTACAGCCCGCCGGACACGAGCAGCGCGCCGAGTGCGGCCAGGCCGAGGTGTCCGTCCCAGGCGCGCCAGCCGAGCACGCCGAAGGCACCAGCGGAGAGGAGAAGTAGGATCCAGGGCATCGAGACTCCAGCGGACCCGGCGGGATAACCGCTTTGCGGCGCCCTGTCCGACGCGGCCTAGGGCCGAGCGACGAGCGTGTCGATGAGGTGGTCGGAGAGGCGCAGCGCCTCGTCGCCGAAGTCGCCCATGTACTCGGACACGCGGGTGAACAGCGCGCGGAAGGCGTCCCGGTCCCCGCTCGCGACGGCGGCCTCGACCGAGGCGGCGGCATCGCGGAACAGGCGACGCACGGTGTCGCCCTGGGGATTGCTCATCTCGATGGTCGCGTACAGGTCCGCATCCTGTGCGAACAGGCGCCCGACCACCGCGAGCTCGAGCCGGTAGATCGGCGAGGTAAACGCCAGGGTGTCCGCGATGGGCACACCGGCAAGGCGCAGCGCCTCGCCCATCGCGAGGGTCCGGTAGTGCACGAGCACCTGCACGATGGCCATCATGCGGTCGTGCTCCTCGGGGCTCGCGTGCACGAGCTCCGCTCCCATGCGACCGAGCTCGGTGAGCAGGCCGTCGACCCGTGGTCCCGGACGAACCGGGCACACCACCACCTTCTGCCGCCGCAGGCTTCCCACCGTCGGGCCGAACATCGGGTGCAGCCCGACGACCTCGCAGCGAGCATGGGCGGCGAGGACCTCGCAGATCTGCTGCTTGAGCGAGTTGATGTCGCAGAGCAGGACGTGCTCCGGCGCGGCTTCGGCCCACTCGCGCGCCACGGCGACCGCCGCGTGCATGCTCACCGCGAGGACCACGACCTCGGCGGGGGCCATGGCCTCGGCCGGCGTGCGCGAATCCCCGAGCTCGTAGGTGTCCACGGCGTGCCCGCGTGCGCCGAGGAGCCGGCCGAGCAGGCGCCCCATCTCGCCGCCGCCGCCGACCAGCAGGAAGCGCCGTCGCTCGCCCTCGGGAGCCAGATCCCCCGCAATGCCTTCCTGGGCGTCGTGCGAGGCCTCGACCAGGGCGTGCAGCAGCTTCTCGCCGAGTTCCTCGGGCAGGCCGGCCTCGCGGGCGTTGCGGCGGGCGCGCTCGAAGACCGCGCGCTCCCGGTCCCGGTGGAACAGCGGTGCGTCGGTGCCCTTCTTGTGCTCGCCGATGGCGCGGACAGTGTCCATGCGGCGCTTCGCGAGCGCAATCAGCTCCCGATCGAGCTGATCGAGCTCACCGCGCAGCCGCTCGAGCTCGCTCATGCGGGCACCTCGATGCCGCGGCGCGCAAACCACGGTCGAATCGTCCTGGTGAGCGTCTCCTCGTACACCGCGGCGTAGGTCGCGCCGTCCATGAGCCCCATGCTCCGCTCTTCCGCGGAAATCGACGGGCCGTCCGCGTGTGCGCCGTAGGCCCGGTAGTAGCCCTCGATCATCGCCGGCAGCCCTCGGGCGGCTCGCGAACGAACGCCCTCGTCATCGAGCTCGAGCAGCGCATCGAGCGCGTCCCAGCCGAACTGACGGTGAATCGCCTCGTCGCGCAGCACCCGGGTGAGCACGGGCTCGGCCGCCGGATGGGTGGTGCCCTTGCGCATCTCGGCGAACAGCGGCACGGCGAAGGTCTCGCCGAGACAGAAGCTGCGGAGCACCTCGTCGACGAGATCGGCGACGAAGCCGTCCTCGGAGCGGGTGCCTGCGAGCTGCGCGAACTCCAGCGGAGGCGGCGCGTCGCCCCCGCCGAGATCGGCGAGGCATTGGGCGCACAGCTCGGCGTGGTCGAGCTCGTCACCGACGATGCGCCTGGCGACCTCGACCAGCTCTCGGGCCATGCCGACGGCGATGCAGCCGTGCAGCACCCGCGCCGTGATCGCGGCCGAGCGGTACTCCGCCGCCACGCGGTTGCCCCACTCGCGATGGACGCGAAGCAGGCTCACAAGCCTTCGGGCTTCGCGGGAATCGGCTTGCCGGCGGGCTGTTCCCCGCTGTTGAACGCCTCGAGCAGCTCACTCGCCCGCGGCTCCGGGCACTGGATCTGCGTGCCACAGTCCGCGCCCTCTTCGCAGGCCTGGACGCGGTCGCCAATGATCTCGCCAGGACGCGGGGGGGCCATCATGCCGCGCCAGAACTTGTAGCACTCCCCCTCGGGGGTCACGCGCAGGAACGGAGACGGCGGGTTGGTCGCGCCCTCGGGATGGCCGGAAGCGACCTCGTCCCACGTGGGCAGGGCGCCGGCCTCGACCTCCACCGGGGGCGGGTTGGAGGTCACGGGCTCGACTTCCTCGGGCTGTGCCTCGACCTCCGGCTCGGGCGGGGGCGGGTTCTCGGTCATGCCGCCATTCTTCGGCCCACACGCGGTGAGGCTGACGGACAGGGCTGCACCAGCAGCGAGGATGCGGACGGGGACGCGCTTGCTCACGAAGACTCCAGGTCTACCGGTTCGACCAGTTCAGGGCCAGACGAGCCAGCACCTGCTTGGGGAACCCCTCATCGGACAACTTTCGGCCATCCCAGCGCTTGACCGAGCCGCCCTGCTCGAACCACACGGCGTCGCCGGCGACCGCGAACAGGGTGCCATCACAGTCGCGGGGCTTGCTTCCGGTGACGGCCTCGCAGATCGAGCCGACGTCGGACGAACGCGACGGCGCCTGGCCCGTGGAGCCCTCCATCGAGGTCGCGGTCATCGTCGGGTAGCGGTGCAGCGCGACGACCTCACCGTATGGCGCGCCCCAGCCCACCGCGAGCACCTTGGAGCTCGGGCGGTCGAGGTCCGGGAAGCCCCACAGCGAGTACTTGCGACCATTGGGCAACTGGAGCACGGCCTGCTGGCCGGCGGTGTGCAGGACCTGGACGAACGGCGGGATGTTGTCCAGCACCTCGGGAAGCTCGTAGCGCTTGTGCCGAGTGACGAGACCGCCCTGGTTGGCAATCCAGCGCTGCCAGGGCCCCTGCTCCGACGCCGGGCGCACGGACTGGTTCGGCTGGGAGGCCTCGAGACCGATGCCGCGGACCGCTCCCTCGTCGACGACGAAGTCCTCGCGGTCGTCCTCGTCGGCGGTGCCCTCGAAGGTGTCCTCGTCGTGGATGGGGTAGTTGTCGTCGAAGTCGTCCCCCAGATCGGGGTCCAGGTTGTCCATGCCCACCGCACCGAGGTCGTCGAAGCCCTCGTCGAGCGGCGGCGGCACCGGCTCGGTCCCCTCCTTCACCACCTGGTGGCAGAGGTGCGAGAGCTCCGGGAGGATGAGCTTGTCGATCGCCAGCTTGCAGGCATTGAGGCTGCCTGGCAGCGCGAAGACCACCAGCCCGCCACTGACGCCGGCGAACGCCCGGGAGAGCATCGAGGCCGCGCCGATCTCCTGGAACGACAGCATGCGGAACAGCTCGCCGAAGCCCGGGATGTCGCGGTTGAACAGCGGGTAGAGCGCCTCGGGGGTCACGTCGCGCAGGGACATGCCCGTGCCGCCGGTGACGATGGCGGCGCGGGTGCGGCCATCGGTGGCGTAGCCGCGAACCTCGGCTTCGATCCGCTCGACGTCGTCGTCGACAATCTCGACAGAGAGCACCTCGTGCCCGTGCTCGGCGAGCGCGTTCGCGATCCACGCACCGCTGGCGTCGGTCTTCTCGGTGCGGGTGCTGCTGACGACGAGTACCCGCACGGCCACGGGTGCCTTGGCCGCTTCGCGGTGATCTGCCACGCCCATCCTGCCCTCCAGGCCGCGTAGGATCCCCAACGCTGGCCACAAAGGCAAGGTGCGCTCACGGGAGCAGGCAGCCCGTTGCGGCAAGTCGCGCCCGCTCACCTCGCTCGACCCGCTCCGCGGCGGATCCCCGAAGCCCGAAACGCGTGACCAGGGCCTCGACAGGATGCTGTCGACCGAGGTCCTCCCATCGATTCGCGTTGCGCAGCATGCCGACCTCGACGGTCGGCCGCCCTTCCACCCACCGTCGAAACGAGCCACCGGCCCGCACGGCGGCGAGCAGCCCCGCCCGGTCCGAAGGGACGAGGTGGGCGAGGATGCCCGGCGCCCCTTCGGCGAGGGCCACCGCACCCGGACGGGCAAGCACACGCTCGACCTGTACAGGGTCCAGCTCGAACAGGTCGCACGCCGCGACGAGCACGGGCCCCTGCACGTGGTCCAGGGCGGTGACGAAGCCCGAGAGCACGTGCCGGGGCAAGGCCTCGTCCTCGCGGACGACCTCGGCGGACCACGGCAGACCATCGGGAGGCCCGCGACGCACCAGGAACACCGAACCGCAGCCGCCCGCGGCGAGCACCGCGGCCACCGCCTCCGCCATCGGTCGCGCGCCGAGCGGAAGGCGCGCCTTGTCCACACCCATGCGCTGCGAGCGTCCGCCCGCGAGCACCGCGCCCGTTACCACCCGTAGCTCGGTGTGTCGCCGGCCAGGAACTGGGCATCCACGACCTGCACGCGCACCGCCTCACCGGCCTTCACGCCGCCGGCCTCGGGTGCGAGCAGCAGCAAGCCCTGCGCGGCCGCCATCGACGACAGCGCGCCGCTCGACTGGGTGCCGGTCAGCCGCGCCACTACCTGGCCATCGGCCGAGTCGAGCACGACCCGAAGCAGCTTGGCACGACCTGGCTTCTCGGGGATGTCCTCGCCCGCCACCGCGTCGATCACCGGCAGGAACGGGCGCGGATCACCCATCGACGTGCGGATCCACGGCCGAACGAACTGGAGGAAGTTGACCATGCACGACACCGGGTTTCCGGGCAGCCCGAACAGTGGAATCGTGCGTCCGCCGCGCGCGACCCGGCCGAACGCCAGGGGCTTGCCCGGCTTCATGCGGACCTTCCAGAAGTCCAGCGAGTCACCAGCTAGCTCCTCGAACACCTGCTTCACGAGGTCGTAGGTGCCGACGGACACGCCGCCAGTGGTGACCACGAGGTGCCCCTCGTGCACCGCGTACCCGAGACGAGTGCGCAGCGCGTCGAGGTCGTCGACGGCGTTCCCGAGATCGAGGGGCACACCGCCTGCCTCGTGGACCAGGCCGGCGAGCGTCGCGTTGTTCGACGAGTAGATCTGACCGGGCTTGAGCGGCCGCCCTGGAGGCACCACCTCGTCGCCGGTCGAGAGGATGGCGACCACCGGTCGGCGAGACACGAGCAGGCTCGGTACGCCCAGCGAGGCCACGAGTCCGACCCGCCCCGGGGTCAGGCGAGCGCCGGGCCCGAGGACCACCGAGCCCTCGGCAATGTCCTCGCCCGCACGGCGAATGTGCTGACCCTCGCGCACTGGACCGCGCAGGGTGACGTGCCCCTCGCGCGCGCCGTCGGAGTGCTCGACCATCACGATGGCATCGGCACCCTCGGGAATCGGTGCCCCCGTCATCACCGCAGAGGCGGTCCCGCTGCGCACGACGTGCTCCGGCATGCGCCCGGCGCCGACGATCTCGAGCAGCTCGAGGCGCACGTCGCTGCCGTCACTCGGGATGTCGGCTGCCCGGACGGCGTAGCCGTCCATCGCGCTGTTGTCCCAGGGCGGCACGTGACGCGGGGAGCGGATGGTCTCGGCGAGCACCCTCCCGTACGCGCTGGCGAGCGGCACCTGCTCGGCGCCGGTGCGCGGGACGTCGGAGAGGATGTGGGCCTGGGCCTGTTCGATGGACAGCACGTTCGCTTCCTTGGCTAGACAGGCGACCGTTGTACCACCGTCCGCGTCCCGCGTTCGTCAGCGAACCTTCAGCACCTGGCCGGGGTGGATGACCGTGGAGCTCAGCGTGTTCCACGCCACGAGATCCGACACCGAGCAGGAGTAGCGCCCGGCAATCGCGCCGAGGCTGTCGCCCGCCTTCACGGTGTAGGTCGACCACGCGTTCTCGGCAGCCTGCACCTTGAGCTTCTGACCGACCCGGATGTGACTCGGGTTGTCGATGCCGTTGAGCTCCTGGAGCTCCCGCACGCTCACGCCGTACTTCTCGGCGATGCGCGACAGGTTCTCGCCAGACGCGACGGTGTGCACGACCTCGGTGCGCGGCGTCTCCTTCGGGCGGAGGGTGAGCTTCTGGCCGACGAAGATCGTGGTGTTCGTCATCTCGTTCCAGCGCTGCACATCCGCGACCTTGACGCCGTAGCGCGCCGCCACGCCGGACAGCGTGTCGCCCGACTTCACGGTGTAGGTCGCCACCGGCCGCTCGGCCTCCTCAGCGCTCTCGCTCGCCGCGGCCTGGGCCACCGCCGCACCGGCGCTGCCGCCGCTCACGGGAATGACCAGGCTCAGGCCAACGTAGATGTGGTCGACGTTCTTCAGGCGGTTGGCCTTGGAGATCACGTCGACCGGCACCTCGTAGCGTGCGGCGATCTTCGAGAGGGTCTCCCCGCGGACCACGGTGTGACGCACGACCTCGACGCGCTCGTCGCGCGGGATCTCGGAAAGCTTGGCGAGGAACGCGTCCTTCTTGCCGACCGGCACCCGCAGGCCGTAGCCCTCGGGCGGCGTGGCGAACCGACGCAGACCCGGGTTGAGGCGACGCAGGGTCTCCTCGTCGGTCTCGGCCGCGCCGGCGAGTGCCGCGAGCGACACCGAGCCGTCGACCTGAGCGACCTGGTACGCGAGGCGCGTGCCGCTGGCCGGCTCGAAGCCGTAGCGCTCGGGGTGCTTGGAGATGATGGCCGCCGCCATGATCTTCGGCACGTAGTTCTCGGTCTCGGAGTGGAGCACGTCCGCCTTGACCAGGCCCCAGAAGTCCTTGGCGCCGCTCTTCTTCATCGCGCTGCGCACGCGTCCCGGTCCGCCGTTGTACGCGGCCCAGGCGAGTTCCCAGTTGCCCCCGAACATCTTGTGGAGGTCGGTGAGGTACTCGACGGCCGCGTCGGTCGCCTTGGCGGGATCGCGGCGGTCATCGACCCACCAGTCGACGCGAAGGTCGTACAGGCGCCCGGTCGACGGGATGAACTGCCACAGGCCCGCCGCGCCGGCATGGCTGTAGGCGTGCGCGTTGTAGCCGCTCTCGATCATGGCGACGTAGCGCAGATCCTTGGGCAGGCCGTGGGCCTCGAGCTCGGCGACGATCATCGGCTCGTAGATCTGCGCGCGCCCCAGGTACCGCTCGAAGTGCTTGCGGCCGGAGCCCGTGAAGTAGCGAATCCACTTCTGCACGGCGGCGTTGGTCTCGATCGGAATGTCGAAGTCGTTCGGATCGACGAGATCGAGCTTCAGCGGGTCCGTGGACGCAGCCTGCTTCGGGTTCTTGTAGAGGGCGGACGGCACCGCGCTCGCGGTCGTGCCCTCCTCGAACTTGTCCTCTGCCGCGATCTCGGCCGCGAGCTCGCGGATGGCGTCGAGATCCTCGGAGGATGGGACCTCACCGCCCATGCGGTCGATCCACTGCCAGACGCCGTCGTCCTCGGGGGCTTCGACCGCCTCCTCGTCGGGAGCGGGCCCCTCGTCAGCATCTGCAGGCAGACCTGCAGCGGCCGCCTCAGCGACTGGGTTCGTCAGGTTGTCTTCGGCCGCGTAGGCCGGAATGGCGATGAGCCACGCGAGTGCGAGGCCCCAGTGCGAAAGCATCTTGGGTCTCCACTCCCCCCGCGCCGATTGTACTGCGAATCGCCGACGGCGCAAGCTCGCGATAGTCGACGCAGGTGTCCAACATCGTGCTCGCTACCGAAGACGAGCGGCTCTACCGGGCCGCCGCCGACCAGCTGACCGCTGCAGGTTTCTCCGTGCGAACCTGCGTGACGGCTGCGGACGCGCTCGCCCTGCTCGCGATGCGCGACACTCGCCTGCTCCTCGTCGACGGCAGCCTGCCCGAGGTCAACGGCGCCCTGTTCGCCGACGTCGCCAAGGCGCTGCCCCACGAACCCGCGGTGCGCGCCCTCGGGCGCAAGTGCCGCCCGCTGCGCATGGCCGAGCTCGGGGATGCTCTCACCCGCCTGGCTCGCCGTCACGCGAGCCCCGCGCTCTCCGCGGAGGATCGCGAGTTCGCGACCCTCATGGGCCTCGGCGAGGACGCGCTCACCCTCCTCCGGCAGCTCGGTCAGACGCCGCTCCCGCTGCGTATCCAAGGCGACGCGGGCACGGGCAAGGAGCAGGTCGCGCGCCTGGTGCACCGCCTGTCCACGCCGGAGCGGCCGTTTCTCGTGGTCCGGCCCGGCGAGCGGCTCGAGTTCTCGGATGGCGAGCCCGGCACGCTCTACCTCGAGTCCCTGCACCGCCACACCGACATCATCGCCATCCTGCAGCTTGCGTTGGCGCGGGGCTGGCGCGTGATCGGCTCGAGTCGCCGCGGTCACGAGCCCGATCGCGAGGGCATGGCGTGGACCCACATGCAGCTGCGCCCCCTGCGCGAGCGCCCGAAGGACATCCGCCCGCTCACCCGCCTGTACCTGCGGCGCTATCGAAAGCGGCTCGGCTTGCCCTCCCGTCGCGTGAGCAACGCGCTGTGGGAGCTGCTCGAGGCCCACTCCTGGCCCGGAAACCTGCGCGAGCTCGAGAGCTTCGTCGTCCAGGCCGCCACCTCGGCGCGCGGCACCTCGCTCTCCCCGCCGTCGCTGCCCCGCAAGGTGCTGGAGCGGCTGACGCCGGAGGGTCGGCAGTCCGAGGATCAGCGCGCGTTCGAGCGCGTGGTCGAAGACCGACTCCGCCCGGTCGTGCTGCAGTTCGAGTCCGGCGATGGCTCGACGCTGCACCGCATGGTGATCGATGCCACCGAGCGCGCGCTGTTCCGGCTCGCGCTGTCGCGGACCGGCGGCAACCAGAAGGCGGCCGCCGAGCTCCTGGGCCTGGCGCGGAACACGCTCCGTGCCAAGCTCGAGCGGCTCGATCCCTTCGAGGATGCCGGATGAGTGCCCGCACCGAGATCTGGTCGCGCATCCACGGCCTGTACGGTCTGGCCGATGCCGAGGCCGCAGTCGACGGGGACCCGGTGCGCCTGGGCCGTCAGCTCCTCGATGGTGGCTGTCGCCTGATCCAGCTCCGCGCCAAGGGCTGGGGCGACCAAGAGATAGCCCGCGCAGCCCGTGAGCTGCTGCCGCTCTGCCGCAGCGTGGGCGCGACGTTCATCCTCAACGACTCCCCTGGCCTCGCCGCCGACGTCGACGCGGACGGCGTGCACATCGGACAGACCGACGGCGACCTCGACGAGGCGCGCCGACTGCTCGGCCCCGACCGCATCCTCGGTCGCTCGACCCACGACCCGGCCCATGTCCGCGAAGCGCTGGCCCACGCGGACTACCTCGCGTTCGGGCCGGTGTTCGACACGCCGCACCTGTCGCGCCCCAAGCAGGTCCGCGGCATCGCGCTGCTCGCGCAGGCCGCTGCTCAGGTCGACGGCGCGATGCCCCTCGTCGCGATCGGCGGCATCACCGCGCCCCGGCTGCCTGCAGTCCGCGCCGCAGGTGCGCACGCTTGGGCCGTGATTGGCGCGATCGCGAAGGCCGAAGACCCGATCAGCGCGACGCGGGCGCTGCTGGCCTGAGTTCGGGCGTGACGTGCCCAGCCAGCGCCTGGCCGAGGGCGGTGCCCTTGTGCAGGGTTTCCTCCCACTCGGCGCGCGGATCGGAGTCCGCCACGATGCCGCCTCCCACGTGGTAGCGCACCGAGGTCGGGGTCCACACGGCCGTACGGATCGCCACCGAGGCCCGGAGCGTGCCAGCGTCACTCACCATGGTCACCGCGCCGCAGTACACCCCACGTGGCTCGCCCTCGAGCTCGGCGATGCGCTGGGCCGCGCGCACCTTGGGGGCTCCGATCACCGAGCCTGGCGGGAACACGGCGGCGAGCGCGTCGAGGGCATCGCGTCCCTCGGCGAGGCGAGCGCTCACGTCCCAGCTCGCGTGGTGCACGTTGGCGTGGGCCGTCAGCTGCCGGCCGGCAGTCCGTACCGTGCCCGGCTCGGCGACGCGCCCGAGGTCGTTGCGCACGAGATCGACGATCATCGCGAGCTCGGCACGCTCCTTCTCCGACGCGCGCAGCTCCTCGGCGAGCCGTGCGTCCTCGTCCGGATCGACGCTCCGCGGTCGGGTGCCCTTGATCGGCCGCGACAGCAATGCCCGACCATCGGCAGCGAGCAGCAGCTCGGGACTGTTCGAGAGAATGGCGAGGTCCTCGCGAAGCCGGAGAAAGGCCCCCTGCCCCGCCGGCGACACCGCCCGCAGGCGCCGATACGCCTCGAACGCGTCCTGCCGGGTATCCACGTGCACGGGCCGGGACAGGTTGACCTGGTAGCAGTCACCCTCGGCGATGTAGGCCTGGATCCGGCGAATGGCCGCCTCGTAGGTCGCCTGGTCCACCGTGCGCACGGCCTCGGGAACGGGCGGTGGCGGCGGGGGCGGGAGCGCGACGGCCTTGTCGAGCGCCTGCAGACCTCGGTTGCGCTGGTCCGGACGCCCGGTCACCCGCCACGTATCGGTGGGTGCGTGGTGGCACAGCGCGCCTTCGTAGCGGGCCCAGTACCAACGAGGCTCCGCGGTCTCGCCTCCCGCGGGTACCGCCTCGACCTCGGCCCCGGCCCCGTAGCCGACGAAGCCGATGATCCCGCCCGCGAACGGCGCGTCCCCATCGCGCGCTCCCTGGCGGAGCAACCCGCGGCCGCTCGCGACCCAGCCCGCAGCGCTCGGCGCCTGCACCACCTCCGCGGGCGCCCACGCGAGGATCGACCAGCCATCCGGCCCGTCGAGCCACACGGCTCCCGGTTCGTGCTGCAACCGTGCGAACACGGCCTCGGGTGTCGGTTTCACGCGTCCTCGGTGTCAGAGGGAGTGAATGCCCTCGCGCGGCCCATCGTTTAACGGCTACACCGCGCACCCGCGGCCCGAAGTTCCGACCGCCTCCCTGGAGTCCTCATGCACCGCCCCCTCTTCCTCGCCGCTCTCGCCATCGCTGCCCTGACCGGCTGCGAGGAGATCGCCAGCCAGGACCTCCAGACCGACGAGATCAGCGCCGAGATGCTCGTGTTCGCGACGGGCGACGGCCAGACCACCGCCGAGTCCATCCTCAGGACCGGTGGCCTCAACGGCACGACCTTCGTCGAGCTCACGGGAGCCGACCGATTCACCGTGAGCCGCGAGGGAGCGGATGGCCCCGAGGAGGTCGAGCTCAACGCCGAGGACCTCGTCGCTCTGCACCGCTACCGCACGGTCTTCGACGGCGACGAGCCGAACCAGGAGTACACCTTCGACCTCGACCGGGAGGTCGATGCCGGCGCCCCCTCCTCCACGGCTTCGCTCCCCGAGGCCTTCGATCTCGACGCCCTCCCCGAGACGGTCGGTGCCGCCGAGACCGTGACGATCACGTGGTCGCCGTCGGGCACCAGCGATGAGATGGCGCTGCGCGTCGAGGGTCCGTGCATCGCGACCTACCGCGAGGAGCTCGACGCCGACAGCGGCAGCGTGACCTTCGACACCTCGGTGCTCGAGCCGAACAACACCGAGTCGCCCGAGTCGTGCACCCTCGAGTTCCAGCTGTCGCGGGTGCGGGTCGGCACCGCCGACACCGCGTGGGACGAGGCCTTCATCAGCGGGCAGCAGCAGCGCACCGCGGACACGCTCTACTCCCCTTGAGCGCCGCGCCGGCCCTCGATCATCGGCTGGGCCGGGCCGCGGACGACATAGGTCCAGTCGATCGTGACCAGCCGGGTCCACGCGTACAGCTCGTCGCCCTCGACCCACGTGCCCGACGACTGTTCCGCCGAGAGCGCGACGACGTTGGCCACGGGGAACGGCGTGAGCTCGGCCGCTTCACTCAGGTCGGTGCCCCGCTCGGCGTCATCGCCCTCGTCTTCGGACGAGACGATGATCTTGCCCTCCCGATCGACGAGGTACGCCTCGACCGCGCCGACCACCTCGTCAGGGCGCACGAGGTCGCGGATCACCCGTCCGAACGTGAGCTCGAGTCCAGCGACGCCGAGAAGCTTGCCATCGTGGTCGCGTAGCGCGAGGTTGCACGGCAGGATGAGCCCCAGACCGTTGATATCCACGTAGGGGGCCCCCCAGTGGGGTCCGTCGAGCTCGACCGCTGCGCGATACCAGGGGCGCGCGCGCGGGTCGTAGGCCTCAGGGTAGCCGCCGTGGCCGGGGTAGGACGTGTGGATGCCGTCCTCGACTGCCACGTAGGACCACACGACCGGCACCCGCTGCGACCGGAGCAGTGCCTCGCTCTCGGTCGGGCTCTGCCGCGCGGAGGCCTCGTCGTGGGAACGGAGGAACAGCTCGCGAAACGCCGGCTGGACCCTCGCGAGCTGCTGCATCCGGGTCTGGACGCCCTCGGCGTCGACCTCGGGCGCGAGCTTGAGCACGGGATGGCCGAAGCTGACCCGCTGCCAGTATCGGTCCGACTCGAAGGCGTCGGCCGGCGCCGTCTCCGCGACCGCGAAGTCCGCATTTCGAAACACCGGCACCGGCTCGCTCACCGGCATGGTCAGGGATGCCCGCGCCGAGGCGCCGAGCCCCTCGAGCAGCGCCGTGTAGCGCGTGAGCTGTGCGTCGACCCGGTGGGCGTGGCCCCCGACGGTGCCGAGCAGGTCGAGAAGCTGGGCCTCGCGCCGCTGCGCGGCCGCCTGCTCCGCCTGTACCCGCACCGCACCTCCCAGGGCCACGAGGCCCGAGAACAGAGCCATGCCGACCAGGGCGAACAAGGTGAGCTGGCGGTGACGCCCCACGAAGCGCGCGAACTTCTGAATCCCGGAGTCCGGCGACGCGATCACCTCGTCACCGCGCAGGTAACGGCGGATGTCGTCGGCGAACGCGTCCACCGACTCGTAGCGATCGTTCGGACGACGGGCGGTCGCCTTGCGCACGATGGCCGCGAGCTCGCGAGGCACCCGCAGACCCGCGAGTTTCGCGTGGACCGGCGGCACGTCCGCTTCCTGAGCCTGCGTGAGCAGCGTCACCGGCGTCTGCGCCTGGTACGCGCGCTCGAGCGTGAGCAGCTCGTAGAGGATGAGGCCCAGGGCCACGAGATCGCTGCGTCCGTCGAGGCGGTTGTTCTCGCCGAGCGCCTGCTCCGGCGACATGTACGCCGGCGTGCCGAGCGCCTGACCAAGCCGCGTGAGGTGGGTCTTGTCCGACAGCGTCTCGAGACCGGTCAGCGTCTCGATCTTCTGCTCCGGCGAGCCCATGATGCGCGCGATGCCCCAGTCCATGACGACGACCTCGCCGAAGGGACCGAGCATGATGTTGTCGGGCTTGAGGTCGCGATGGAGCACGCCGCGGTCGTGGGCATAGGCCATGGCATCGCAGACCTTGAGGAAGGCCTCTAGCCGCGCGGGCAACGCGTAGTCTTCTTCGGGCTCTTCGCCGCGCTCGTAGTACTCGCGACAGACCCTCAGAAACTGCTTCAGGGTCTGGCCCTGGATCAGCTTCATCGTATACGCGGGATGCCCCTGTTCATCGCGCTCGAACGCATGCACCGGAATGATGTTCGGGTGCTCGAGCTGAGCCGTGATCTGGGCTTCGGTGAGGAAGCGCGACGCGAGGATTCGGTTGCCCGCCGCCCGCCGGGTGATGCGCTTGAGGGCCACCTTGCGTCGCAGGCTCTCGTCGCGAACCAGGTACACCTCACCCATGGCGCCGGACCCGAGGTTGGCGAGCCGGGTGTGACCGCTGCCCTCGGGTGCGAGGATGGGATTGGTGATCGCGAAGCCACTGTCGAACGGCCCCGCGTCACTGAACGTGGCCTCCGTCTGGGAGTCGCTGAACACCTCGAGCCGGGTGACCAGCAGCAGCTTGCGCGCCGTGTCCGCATCGACCTGCCGCTGATCGCGGAGCCACACGACGAAGGCATCGACGTCGGTGAGCTTTCGCTCGGCGACGAACGCCTCCCACAGCTGGGTCGTGCGACCGCCGAGCGCTTCGTCGAGCAGCGATTCCAGGCTCTGGTTCATCGCGCCCAGCCTACTGCCGCGGCACTCGCCCGTCGACTACCGTCTCGGGGCGAAGCCGCACGACACGCGAATCAGTAGTCCGCAGGGGCCTCGTCGTCGCCGACCTCGAGCTCTTCCTCGAGAAGCTCCTCGTCCTCGAGGATCTCTTCGTCCTCGATTTCCTCGGGCTCCGCGTCGGAGGGCGGCGGGACGGCCACACCGCCGGCAATCGCCGGCGGACGCGAGGCACGCACGGGCTCGCCGAGGTCCGCGGTCGGACGCGTGGGCTTGCCACCCGCCACCGGGTTGTTCGCAGCGCCGTTGTTGTTGGGACGACGGCGCGTCGGACGGGCACGCGCCGCTGCAGCGCCACCACCCACACGCACGGGCGTGAACGAGGCGCGCGAGCACACGCCGCTCATCTTGTACTTGTAGGACTCGCCGGGCTGCTTGGCGGCCTTCATCAGCGACAGGACCTGGGCGGGCATGTCCTCCTTCGGACGGATCTCGACGGTGAGGTCGCACTTCGCGCGGTCGAGCCGCTTGGCGAGGGTCACGGTGCCGGCGATGTCCACATCCGCGAGGGTCGACGCGATGCGGCCCGCCTCCATGCGCCCCTTGCCCGAGACGAACTGCAGGTCGATGTCGACCTCGTCGAGGACCATGGGCATCACGCCGAAGGTCGCGAGCATGCCGCCCGTTCCTGCCACGTCCTCGATGATCACGTTCTGGCCACCGAGCTTCACGTGGCCGTCGGCCTTGTTCATGCCCTCGGGCGCCTCGAGCTCGACCGAGAGGTCGAAGCCGCCTTTCCCGACGAGCGACATGCCCTGGACTGGAGGGAACGCGCTGATCGGGAAGCCGATAGCCTCGATCTCGGCGCTGCGGATCTCGACGTCCTTGTCGCCCTGCGCGGCATCCACGTAGAAGTCGATGCCACCGTCACCCATGGTCAGGTCACCCGTGATGCGGGCGCTGCCGGTGAGCAGGCCGAACAGACCGATGCGAGCGCGCACACCATCGGCCTCGAGCATCGGGGTCACGGCCTTGGTCCGGCGGTCGATGCTGCCGAGCTTGACCTCGGTGCCGCCGAGTCCCGCCCACCAGGGGTGCGAGCTCGCCATGGTCAGCGACACCCCACCTCGCTCCTGGGCCTCCCACGCGAGCCGCTCGGCCACCGCCGCGCTCGGGAACGTGAGGCGGTACACCGCCCAGAAGGCGAAGACGAACCACAGGGCGGCCGCGAAGCCGATACCGACGCGCTTGATCACGCGCCCTCCAGGGTGAAGGTGACGACCTCGAACGTGAAGGTGTACCAGGTCTCGTCGCGGCGCTTGTTGGTGCGGATGCGCGACGTCTCGATGTCCAGCGGGTAACCGCTAGTCTCCATCTCGTGGATGAGGTTCAGCCCGAGATCGAGGGCGATCTGCTTGAGCTCGACCTTGTACCGGGTCTGGGTGACGCCCCCACTCTCCTCGGAGCCCGTGCGGGTGACGGAGAGCTGCTCGTCGACGCCGATCTTCTTCGCAACGCGCTCGAGGTAGGCGGGCAGCGCCTGTCCGGCGAACTGCGAGCCCCGCTTCTCGGCGGCCTCGATCTGTGCCATCGCCGTGGCGTACTCCTGCCCGAGATCCTGAAGGGTGTCGAACTTCTCCTTCTGCAGGGTCACCCGGCTGGCCGCATCGTCGAGCACGCCTTTGACCACGAGCGCGACGCCGCCGTTCACCACGAGGGCGACGAAGACGATGAGCCCGGAGAGCAGCATGCGCTGACGCCGATCGAGCGTCTCGAGCGAAGCCAGGATTCCCGTGTTCTCGGCCATGTCAGCCCTCCTCGCCGTCGTCGGAGAGCGGGATGGTGATGGTGAACAGCACCTTCTCCCGCTTTCGCTTGTCTTCGCCCTTGCTCGCCTCGGCGAAGCGCTTGTCCGACTTGAGCGCCGCCTCGACCGCCGCGGCCTCGGTGTAGCCGTCGACCTCGGCGTCGAGCGTCACCGTCGACGGCGTGATGTACAGCTCGGACACGTCCACGGTCACCTCGTCGGGCTTCGGGAACGCGTTGGTGATGCCGTGAAGCAGATCGATGGTCGGCGGCTTGCCGTCCACGCTGCCGAGCACGCGGGCGCGCTGCGCCGCATCCTCGGTGACCGCCGCCGCTAGCGCCACCGCGCGGGTCGAGTCGGTGATCTGCGAGGCCGTGACCCCGTCGAAGGTGCGCACGGTGTAGTCGCGGATGAGCGCGTCCATCTCGCTCTGCTCGCTGTAGATCTGCGAGTACTGCAGCACGAACACCGCTGCGGCCGCGAGCATGAACACCGCAGTCACCACGCCGGAACCGAGGCCCACGGTCTTCAGGATGTCAGTGCCGCCGCGGTACGCGAAGCTCTCGACGCGGAGGTCGATGGCACCCTTGCCACGGCCGCCGAGCTGCATCCCGAGGGCATGCGTCGCCGCGTACGGGCCGGGAACGGGCTCTCCAGAGGGCTCGTGCAGGGGCACGACCTCGAGGCCGAGGTCCTGGCGAAGGTAGTCGGTGAAGGGCGCGAGGCGTGCGCCGCCTCCCGCGACCTGGACCGCGGAGAGCTCGACGCCGAGGGCATCCTCGACGGTGATCAGCGCGGAGCGGATACCGGCCAGCAGCAGGCCCATCTGGGCATCGACCGCGCGGGCCGCCTCGGGCGGCAGGTGCGAGCCACTGGCGCCGTCCGTCGCCGCGTCGTGCTTGAGCCGCTCGGCCTCCGCCCACGAACACTCCAGCGCCTCGGCGATGGCCTGGGTGAAGTGCCAGCCACCGACGTCCACGCTGCGCGCGGCGAGCGTCTGGCCTCCGCGAGCCACCGTGATCAGCGTGCGAGCGTGGCCGACATCGACGATGGCGATGGGCGCCTCGCCGCCGAAGTAGCCGAGCAGATCGCCATCGACCTGCAGCAGTCGCGGATCCACCTGGCGGGCCGCCATGTCGGCGAGCAGGCCGGCAACGCGGTCTTCGCGCGCGAGAGCCACGAGGCACGTCGTGCCCGAGTCCTTGCTGATGGCACGCCAGCCGAGGACCATGTCGTCGACGTCGAACGGCACCTCTTCCTCGACCGCGAACGGCAGGGTCTGCTCGATCTGGGCCTGGTCGGTGAACGGCACGGTCATGCGGTGCAGGACCGCGTCCTCGCTGGGGAAGACGACGCCGATGTCGTTGCCAGGCGCCTTCCAGCGGGCGTTCTCCTCGAGCAGTGCGTCGAGAGCGGCGAGTCGGGCCTCGCGCCCGGGGATCTCACTGCCATCCTGGGGCACCGGCGCACTCACCCGGTCCTGGAGCTCGAGTCGCCTTCCGGAGAGCTCGAAGACCGTGGCCTTGATGCTGTGCGCGCCGAGGTCGAGCGCGATGATGCGTGCCATGGGGGACTACTCGATCTTGAAGTGGACGATGTTCGACTGGCGATTGGTGCCGTTGTTCGCGCGCCCGCGGCGCCCGGTGTCGATGATCGTGGTGATGGTCACCTTGGCATCGCCGACGATGCCGGTGGAGGTGACGCGGAAGGTGGAGGACTTGACCTTGATCGCCTGCCGGATGTGTCCGGTGGACTGCTGGCTCTGCCCCGGGTTGCTGCACGTGGCGCCGTACTGCTCGGCGGCGGAGATGAAGTCCGCCGGCGACCGGAACGGCCCGATGAGCAGCCGGTACTCCTCGAGCCCGGTCATGACCTGGTCGAGCAGCCCCTGGTTCGCGATGCCATTGGGCATGCAGTACGCGGTGAGCAGGCCGCGGATGACCTCGGGCTGGGCCGAGTTCACGTTGATGCGCCCACCACCGTAGATGGTGAGGTGCTGCCCGAAGCGTTCCCACACGTCGTCGTCGTGCCAGCCGTCGACGAGGCGGATTTCCTCGAACGAGTCGAAGGTCGCGTTCTTCGGACGGTAGGGCGACGCGAGGTTGGCGTACACGTTCTGCTCGGAGCCGCCCTGCCACACGCGGTTGTCGTCGGCGTCGACCCAGTCGACGAGATTGCCGATGAGCTCCCAGCGCTCGATGCCCTTGTCGATGAAGAAGCGGTCGTTCTCCTCGCCAGCCATCAGCCCAAAGAGCTGCTGCGCCTGGGGATTTGCCATGAGCTCAGAAAGATTCTGAGGATTGCTCGCGGCCATCGCGGACACGTCGACCTTGCTGTCTTCGTCGATCAGCTCGGCGAGGAAGTCGCCCTCGAAGTCGAGGAAGTTGCGCTCGCGCTCGCTTCCGCCCTCGCGGCTCTCGGCGACCTCCTCGTCGGAGAGGCCCTCGGTCGCGACGCGAGCCATGTCCTCGTCGTCCACGGAGCCGCCGCTGACGAACACCATGCGCATGAGCCCCGTGTTCACCGAGGGCAGCGCCTGCCACAGGTTGTTCGGGTCGACACCGAGCATGTCGGCGTACTGACCGAGCGCGCGACCGGCCTGGTCCATGAACGCGAGCAGGATCTCGTACAGCTGCGCGCCGGTGTACGCGAGCTGCTCGGCCTTGGCCTCGTCGCGCTCGTGGACGGCGAGCTTCACCCGCACGCTCGCCGTGTACGTCATCTCGGAGACGAGCACGCTCATCAGCAGCAGGTTGGTGAGCACGAGGAGCAGGGCCACGCCCGAGCGGGAACCGCGCCCACCACGATGGAAGCGATGCGCGCTGACACCCCGCGGACGGGTGAGCTCGTGCCAGATCCGGCGAAGCAGGCCCATCAGATCTCCTGCTTCAGCGGGTCGGCGTACTCGAGGCGGACGGTCGTGAAGAACGGCATCTCCACGGTACGGTCCGGGTCCTCGACGTCGCGACCGAGCAGGGTCAGGCCGATCTGGACGGCGCGCGGCAGGCGATTCGGTGTGTCCGTGCCCCGGGTGTCCCACTCGTCCCGCCACTCGTTCGTGGTCGGGTCGAGGTAGCGGAGCTCGAAGGTGCGCACGTTGTAGGCGAGCGGCAGGACGCGTCCGTCCTCGTCGGGCTCGTGGTCGATCCGCGGCGCCTCGCGCTGGTACAGGATGTAGCCGGGGCCGTCCGGGTCCCGCTCGGCCCAGATGGTGAGCTCGGTCTGGTCACACTCACGGCTGTTCCGGTACAGCCGCTGGTGCGACAGGCTCGTGAACCACAGCTGGTCTGGCGAGTCGTCCGCGCCGACGAACACGGTCTGGAACGTCGCCGCGGCCGCGGTGTCCTCGCGCAGGTACGCGAGCTGCAGCTGACGACGCAGCGTGGTCATCACCACGCGGGCAGCGCGGGTCGTCTCGTCGCGCTCGGCAAGCACCTTTCGCGTCTCGACGGCATTCGCCATCAGCGACACGGCGATGCCGCTCATGATCACGATGATGCTGATGGCCACGAGGGCCTCGATCATCGTCACGCCTCGGCGGTGGCGGCGGGCGAGCATCAGTTCGCCTCCGACGCGTCGAGGTTGGGGTTGATGTTCGAGAAGCCACCGCGCGGATCCGAGATGTGCCCGATGAGCACGACCTCGTTGCCGAGCTCTTCGGCTTCCTTGCTGCTGTCGCCCCACCACACGCGGACGCGGACCTCGCGGAAGTAGCGACCGATCTGCTGGGTGAGCAGGTCGCCGGAGAGCATTCCCATCACGGCGTCGGTGCCCGCTCCCGCCGCGCCCACACCGGCGCCGTCCTGGCTCTCGTCCCCCGCCGCTTCTCCGGCCATCGACAAGATGTCCCCGGCGATGGCCAGGTCCATCTCGCTCACCCACCACTCGTAGTGGAAGTCCTCGAACTCGTCGCCGAACTCGAGGTTGAACGCCTCGTCGCCGAAGTCGTCGAAGTCGCCGTTCTCGGTCATCAACCGGTCGTAGACACCCGTCTTCTCGACCTGGAAGCGGACCTCGGCCATCTTCTCCTGCGCGAGCTGGGTCGCGGTGATGATGTAGCGGGACTCGCGGGTCATCACGACCGCGTTGCCCTGGCTCTTGAGGAGGATGGCGAAGCACGCCACCATGATCGACAGCGCGATCATCACCTCGAGCAGCGTGAAGCCGCCCTCGCCGCGACGCGTCCGGAAGAAGCGACTCATGGCAGCTCCGGTCCGTCATCGGGCACATCGGCCTGGAGTTCACGCCAGTGGCGCAGCCCGGGCTCGGTGTGCACGCGGCCCGAGAGACTCTCGACCCAGATGGTGTAGCCCTCCTCCTCGTCGTCTTCCTGGCCGGCCCGCGCGAGGTGGATGACCACCGGCTCCGCGAAGCCGTTCGGGAAGATGTAGGAGTACGCGACCGTAGGCTCGTCCTCGTCCTCCTCGGGCTCGATCCACTCGCCGTACTGCGGGGTGTAGACCCGCGCGATGACGGTGTCGCCGGGCAGCTTCACCTCGGAGTCGAACACCGACGAGAGCTTGGCGAACTTGCCCTGTCCCGCCTCGTGCTCTTCCTTCTCCTCGTCGGTGAACATGCGGAGCTTGGCGTCGAGCTCGTCCTCGTACCGCTCCCGCGCCTCGGGATCGCTGAAGATCAGCGTCTTCCCCTCGCCCACTTCGATCGAGTACCGGGACTCGTCGAGGTGGAACGCGATGCGGAAGGTGGCGTTGTGGAGGATGGCCTGGTCGTGCAGCAGCTCGTAGGTCACGCCGATCTGGCGCGCGGCTCGCGACTGCTGGAGCCCGAACAGGCGGTCCATCGAGAACAGGAGGATGCCCGCCACGACCACGAGCAGCGCCACGGTCACCATCACCTCGATGAGGGTGATGCCGCGTCGATGCTGGCGTGGGTGGCGGAGCGAGGTCACGTCGTCAGCCTCAGTTCAGCTCGGAGAGCTTGAGGTCGGCGTCGTTGCCCGCGCCACCCTCGGTGCCGTCCGCACCGTAGGAGATGACGTCGTAGTCCTTGCCGTCCGGACCGGGGGTCACGTAGATGAAGTCGTTGCCCCAGCCGTCCTTCGGGACCTCGTCCTTGCCGTAGATCGACGCGAGGCCGTCGCTGCCCTCGGGCACGCCCTTCTTGCGCACGCTGTACAGCATGACCTCGGACTCGATCTGGCGCAGGGTCAGCTCGGTCTGCGACACCTTGGCGCCGGCGGCCGCGCGGGACAGCGCGAAGCCGAGGGCACCCATCAGGGTGACGAGGATGGCAATGACGATCATGACCTCGATGAGGGTCACGCCGCGGCGGGAGGAGACGAGACGACGCATCGCGCGGATGCGGGCGTCACGCTGGATGGTGGGGTTTTCGCGGGTCATGAGGACCTCCGTGGCAAGAAGACGGGTGTGAGACGAATCAGAAGTTGCTCATCATCGAAGAGATGTTGGCCATGGGCAGCAGCAGGCCGATGGCGACGGTGCCGATGATGGCGCCGAGGAACATGATCATCGCGGGACCCAACATGGCGGTCATAGCCGAAATGGCCGCTTCGACCTCGGAATCGTAGGCATCTGCGACATTCGTCAACATGGCCTCCATCTCGTTGGTGCGTTCGCCGATGGCAATCATGTGGGTGACCAGCGGCGGGAAGTGGCCCGACGCCTTGAGCGGGCCCGCGATGGACTGGCCCTTCTGGATGTTGACGGCGGCCTGGTCGATGGCATCGGCGAGCACGAGGTTGCCGACGACGTCCTTGGTGATCTGCAGGGCCGAGACGATCGGCACGCCGGAGACGAGCAGGGTCGACAGGGTGCGGCAGAACCGGCTCACCGCGATGCGGCGGTTGAGCGCGCCGAAGATGGGGGCCTTGAGCTTGATCAGGTCCCACTGCATCGCGCCCTTCTCACCGCGCTTCCAGGCGAAGAAGCCGACCACCAGACCGACGCCGAGCACGAGCGGCACCACCGCCCACCAGCTCGTGAGCACGTCGCCGAAGAAGAACACGGCCTTGGTGATGAACGGCAGCTGGTCTTCGCCGCCGAAGGACTCGAACACGGCGCGCATCTGCGGCACGACGGACCAGAAGATGCCGAAGAGCATGCCGAGGCCGACGAAGATCATCAGCACCGGGTAGGCCATGGCCGAGAACACCTTTCCCTGGAGCTCGACGCTGCCTTCCGCGAACACGGACAGGCGCTGAAGCACCTTGTCGAGCGCACCGGCCTTCTCGCCAGCCCGGATCATCTGGACGTAGAGGTCGTCGAAGATGCCGGGGTGGTCCTTCATCGCGTCGGCGAGGGTCGAGCCCTCGCTCACCTTCTCCTTGATCTCGCTGAGGGCGACCTTGAGCTTGTTCTTCTCGGCCTGCTCGATGAGGGCGGACAGCGCCTCGGCCATCGGCACGGAAGCGCCGACGAGCACGGCCATCTGGCGCGTGGCGATGGCGACGTCCCGGGTGGACACGCGCTCGAGGTACTTGGAGAAGTCGATCTCGCGGTTGAGGCCGGTGCCGCGAGTCGCACCCTCCTGCTGGAGGTGCACCTCGGTCGGGAACACGCCCTGCTTGCGCAGGCGGCCGCGAGCGCCCTTGGCATTGTCGGCGTCGACGATGCCCGCGACGGCCTTTCCGGCCGCATCCAGCCCCTTGTACTCGAAGACAGGCATTACTCGTCGTCCACCTGTTCGATGGAGGTGACGCGAAGGACCTCTTCGAAGGTCGTGATGCCTTCGAGCACCTTGCGGACGCCGTCGTCGCGAAGCGTGGCCATACCCTCGGCGACGGCGGCGCGCTTGATCTTGCCGGCGTCGGCGTGGCCCTGGACGAGGGTCTTGATGTCCTCGGACGCGCGCAGGAACTCGTAGATGCCCGCACGCCCCTTGTAGCCGACCTGGTTGCACACCTCGCAGCCGACGGCGCGATGCACGGGCCCGGTGAGCTCGCGGCGGGTCAGCCCCAGGTCCTCGAGCTCGACGTCGGTCGGCACGTAGGGCTCCTTGCACTCGGAGCACAGGCGACGGACCAGGCGCTGGGCGAGCACCCCGAGCAGCGAGCCAGCGACGAGGTACGGCTCGACACCCATGTCGATGAGGCGGCCGAAGGCACCCGCGGCGTCGTTGGTGTGGATGGTCGAGAACACGAGGTGACCGGTGAGCGAGGCGCGGACCGCGTTCTCGGCGGTCTCGCGGTCACGGATCTCACCGACCATGATCACGTCGGGGTCCTGGCGAAGGTGCGCGCGCAGGGCCGAAGCGAAGGTCAGGTTGATCTTCTCGTGGACCTGCGTCTGCCCGATGCCCTTGAGCTCGTACTCGATCGGGTCCTCGATCGTGAGGATGTTCAGGTCCGGGCTGTTGATCTCGGCGAGGGCCGAGTACAGCGTGGTCGTCTTACCGGAACCGGTCGGACCCGAGACGAGGAGGATGCCGTGCGGGCGGCGGATGAGCTTGCGCCAGGTGTGCAGCACGCCCGGCTCCATGCCCGCGGAGTCGAGCGAGAAGACCTCGCCCTTCTCGAGGATACGCATGACGACGCGCTCGCCGTGACGGACGGGCAGCGTGGACACGCGAAGGTCGATCTCGCGGCCGCCCATGCGACGACGGATGCGACCGTCCTGGGGAAGGCGCTTCTCGGCGATGTTCAGGCCCGCCATGATCTTGATGCGGGCGACGATGCTGTTCTTGAGCCCCGGCGGCGGCCGAACCGCGGCGGAGAGCACGCCATCGACGCGGAAGCGCACGATGAGGTCCTTCTCGAAGGGCTCGATGTGGATGTCGGACGCGCCATCCTTGACCGCCTGCATGAGCACCGCGTTCACGAAGCGGATGATGGGCGCCTGGGTCGGGTCGTCGGCGATGTCCGCATCGTCGAGGTTGAGGTCGGCCTCGTACTCGTCGAGCTCGTCGTCCACGTCGCCGAGCACGCTGGTGGCATCGCGACTGACGCGCTCGTAGGCCTTCTGCATCGCGGCATCGAGGTGATCACCGCGGACGATGACCGGCCGGAGCGGCTTGCCGTAGAGGATACGCAAGTCCGCGAGGCGGTCGAGCGCACCGAGGTTCGACACACCGACCACGACCTGGCCCCGCGTCTCGTAGAGCGGAAGCAGGCCATGCGCCCGGGCGACGCCCACGGGCATCGCGAGGATGTACGCGTCGGGAATGGCCTTGTCGTCGATGCTCTCGAGCACGGGCAGCCCCGAGAGGTTGGACAGGGCCTTGGCGACCGCCGCGTGATCGACGCCCTCGACCCGCACCGCCGCGTCGCGCACAGGGATGCCCTGTCGCTTGGCGAGGGTGCGCGCGGACTCCAGCGCCTCGGGCTGAACCCCGAGCTCGGAGAGGGTCTCTTCGATCGGTACGCGACGAACGCCCATCACTCGCCCCCTTCGAGGCCGTCGTCCTCGGGCAGCAGCTCGTCGTCGGCGGGAAGCTCGGTCTCGTCGACCGGGCCGTCCTCGACCGGCGCCTCGAGCGTCTCGTCCACCGGACCGTCCTCGTCACCGCCGATGGTCGTCACCTTCTCCCGCGGCGGCTTGGGCGGGTACATGCTGGGCTCGTCGAGGTAGTTCATCGAGTAGCCGAGCAAGTCGCGCAGGGCGTCCATCTGCTGCTCACGCGACTTGCCGTAGAACCGGCGGATGAACTCCTGACGCTGGGCTTCCTTGACCTCGCGCACGCGGAGCATGTCCTCGGGACCGTCGATGATGTGCGGGGTGAGGAAGATCATCAGGTCGGACTTGCGGCTCTCGTTGCGGGAACCGCGGAACAGCGCGCCGATGAGCGGCAGGTCGCCGAGCACCGGCACCTTGGTCTCGACCGTGGTGTCGGTGAGGCCGACGAGACCGCCAAGCACGACCGTCTCGTTGTCGCCGACGAGCGTGACCGTCTCGACCTCGCGCTTCGAGGTGATGAAGCCCGCGGTGTTGATGTCCAGACCGCGGTTGTCTTCCTCGATCTCGCTGACCTCGACGGTGATTTCAAGGGTCACTTCGTCCGCGGAGTTGATGCGCGGCAGCACTTCGAGCTTCAGGGCCACGTCCTCGCGCTGGTAGCTCACGACGGGCTGGCCGAGGTTGTTGAGGCCGGAGGTGGTCGGGAACGGAATCTTGCGACCGACCTCGATACGAGCCTCCTCGTTGTCGAGGGTGACCAGCGTCGGGTTCGAGACGATGTTGATCGCCGAGTTCGACTTGAGCGCGTTGAGCACGATGCCGAAGGCGGGAATCTCGAGGGTACCGCTGCCGTCGGGCGACAGGCCCGCGGGCACGGGGACCTCGATGCCCTCGCCGAACACGCCGAGGGCGAGACCCGAGAGCAGGTCCTGGGAGAGACCGAACACGGACTGGAGCGGGGTCTGCGAGGCGACGATGCCCACCGCGTCCGGGCCGGCCTGAACGGGCGCGTGCACGCCGAGACCGACCTCGAGCTCGTCGTTGCTCGCGATCTCGAGGATGACGGCGTCGACGAACACCTGGCGACGGCGCACGTCGAGCTGGTCGATGACTCGACGGACGATGCGGAACTCTTCTTCGCCGGCGATGATCACGAGCGAGTTGGTGTTCTCGTCGTGGGTGATGCGCATGCCGGAGTCGAAGGCAGCCGTGACCGAGGTCGAGCCCGCGTCCTCGGCGGGCTGAGCGTTGCCGGCACGCTGAGCGGCCGCGCGCTGAGCCGGCGTCTGGGCGCGGGTGTTGCGCTGCTGGCCGCTACCGCTCTCCGACAGGTTGGACAGCACCTGGGCCACGTCCTCGGCCTTGGCGTGCTGCAGGTACACGACGTGGATCTGCTGGCGGCCCTCGACGTCGACGTCGAGCTTCGCGACCACGTCGATGACCGCGGCCATACCCTCTTCGTTGGCGAGGACGATCAGGCTGTTCGTCCGCGTATCCGAGAGGATTTTGGAGATGTAGTTGCTCTCCTTGCCAGCGGTGACCGAGGTCGTGGTCTGCGCCTCGGGCTGCGGGTTGTTCCGGCGGCGACGCGCGGCACGACGGCGCTGGGCGGCCGTCTGCTGCGGCTGGTTGTTGTTGTTCGCCGCCGGGGCCTCGCCGACGCTGTACAGCTGCTCGATGATGCCCTTCACCTCGTCGGCGTCCGCGTGCTTGATCGCGATGATCTGCATCTCGGACTTCGGCGCGGCGACGTCGAGCTCGTCGAGGATCGACTTGATCCGGCGGATGTTGTGCGCGCTGTCCGTGATGATCAGCGTGTTCGACGGAGCGTACGCGATGACCTTGGCGTCGCCCGACGCGAGGCTGGACACGACCGAGTTCACGTCCGACACGCTCACGTTCTTGAGCGCCATGATCTGGGTCACGTAGGCGGCGGTGTAGGCCACCCGGTCGCCGTTGCCGGTGCGAATCGGGTTCTGCGACGCCTCGGAGGTCTTGATGATCCGGTTCGTGCTGCCGGTCTTGACCACCGTGAAGCCCTTGGCCTCGAGCGCGGCGACGATGGCCTGGTAGGCCTCGTCACGGCCCACGGACTCGTGCGAGATGATGCGGACCTTCTCCTGGAGGAGCTTGGGGTCCTCGAGGATGAAGTTCATGCGGTACGAGTCGGCCATCAGCTTGATGAGCGCCTCGATGGTGAACTCGCCGTCGAGCTTGAAGCTGGCGGCGGTATCTGCCGTACGCACGTCAGGGCCGCGCTGCTCGGGAGCAGAGGTCCCCTCGGGGGTACGCGGGTCCTGGGCCATCGCCGGGGTGGCGAGTGCGAGCCCGAGGAGGAGCGCCGAGCGCCGGAGGCCGGTGGGGAGCGTCATGAGGAGGGTATCCGTGGAAAGGGTCATCGGACTTCGTACTGCAGGGTCATCTTCTGACCCCGACGAGTGACTTCGAAGCTGAAGTTCGACTCGCTCTGAAGGGAGGAGTAGGCGCTCATCGCGCCCTGCATGGAGGTCAGCCCCTGGCCGTTCACGGCGTGCACGATGTCGCCGTTGCGAATGCCGAGCTTCTCGCCGAGCGAGTTCCTCCGGATGCCAGACAGGCGGTAGCCGTCGATCTGGCCGTCGGGCCCACGATGCGGAATCGCGCGGCCCATGCGACCGAGGGCATCGAGGTCGGAGAGGTACCGGTCGACCAGGTCCTTGTCGACGGTGAACTGGTTCTCGCCGTCCTTCGAGATCTGGTCGTCTTCGTTGCCGGCTTCACCGCCGCCACCGCTGGTCCGCGTCGGCTTGGGCCCCTCGTCGGACACCACCAGGTACTCCTCGGCGCCGGTCCCGCGACGAATCTTCACCTTGCCCTGCTCGATGGCGATGATCGTCGCGTCCTGGAGCTTGTCACCGATCCCGAAGGTGCCAGGGAACGCGTCCTTGTCCGAGCCGACGATGGTCGCCACCGAGAAGTCCACGTTGCTCGACACCAGCGTTCCGAGCAGGGTCACGGCGAGGTCGGTGATGGCGTCCGCGCCACCGCCGGATCCCGTCTTGCCGATGGCTTCGTGGTCGAAGATGTTCCGGTCGAGGATGCCCTCGATGTACTGGCGCTTGGTGAGGGCACGAGGCGCCGGTGTCGGCCGCGGCGTGTCCGCAGACGCCACGGTCGAGGGCCCCGCCTCGCTCACCTCGGCACCGTCGGGCAGCGCGGCGAAGATCGCGATGCCGGCGTTCAATCCGCCAGCACACACGGCCGCCAGGAGCCCGAGTCCTCCGAAGAGCATTGGCACTGTCCGCTTCACGAGTGGACCTCCTCGCCCGCATGCAAGCAAGGATCATGCCAGCGCTGGAGCCCCCAAAATGGCCACGTCCGCGCCAAAACTCCGACAGGTTGTCATCTCCGGAACCGGGGCCGGCGAGGTCGTGACAGGATGTCAGTCGGCACCGCACGTGCGAGGCTGTGTGCATGTTCCTCCTCCTGTCTCTCGCCCTCGCGTGCGACCCGAGCGCCACCTCCGAAGATCCGCTGGTTCGCCGGGATCAGGTCGAGGCGTGCGCCCGGGTCGTGAGCGCGGCCTCGTGGAACGAGGGCCTTGCGCACGGCGTCACCGAGGCGCGGCTCCGCGCCTGGGCCGAGGACGAGGACATCCGGGTCCGGGTCGCGACGCACCACCTCATCGCCGACCTCGGGGACGAGGCACTGTTCCCGGCCGCTTCGGAGATCCTCGAGCGGGTGCTGCGCGCCGACTCCCCTCACCCGCGGGACCTGCGCACGGCCCTCGCCGCCCTGCATCACGTCACCCGCCGCGGCATGCTCACTCCGGAGCACGCCTGGGCCCTTGGTCGGCCCTACCTCTCGAACCCACAGGGTCCAGGGCTCGCCGCCGCCAGCTCGCTGGGTCGCCTGCGCACCGCTTTCGGGACCGAGGCGCCCGCGGATCTCCCTGCCGCACTCGATGAGGTCCTGATCGCCCACCCCGAGGCGACATGGGCCTTCTGGTACCGCTGGCGCCATGCCCTGCCGTGGGACGAGGCGCGGCTGACGCGGCTGCTCGACGCGACGGTCGGCCTGCACGCTGGACTGCTCCGCGCCTGGGCTGGCGGAAACGAGGCGGGCCTGGTCCGTGTGCTCAGCGAGTGGAGCGCGCGCGCTCCCGCGGACCGCGTCGCCACCTGTCGCAGCATGCTCGCATCGAGCCCAGGTGCCGTCCTGGACGCGCTCCCGGGCGGTTCGGAAGCCGATCGCATGCCCTGACTTAAACCGCACATTCCCGCGACCCGTTGACAAGACGCGTCGCAGCCGCACAATAGGGCCTTCTTTCGGCGGGGAATTCGGCGGAAGAGGGACTTCTCTCCCTCGCGCGCACGAAACCGGTTAGCTGCCCCGACCGTCACCTTTGGAGGTCATTCATGCGGACCGTCCTGGCTCTGCTCCTCATCAGCCCCCTCACCGCTTCTGCCGCGGATCGTGGGGATATGAGCTTCAGCCTCGGCGCCGGTGCGTTCTTCGCGGACCAGCTCGACGTGGTGGGTCACGGCATCGCCGTCGTGCCCCGCTTTGGCTACATGGTGAAGCCTGGCGCCGTCATCGAGGGCGAGCTCGCGGTGCACGCGGGCAGCACTCAGTTTGGCGACACCAGCTACTTCGACCTGAACCCGCGCGTGAACTTCGTCGGCATCCTCGGCATGGAGTCGCGCTTCCAGCCTCTCATCTCGATGGGCCTCGGCCTTCAGATGAAGAACTACGGCGACGTGATTCGCTACCAGTTCCAGGACCTGCCGAAGAGCGACCTCGACCTGCAGATCAACGCTGGCCCGGGTCTCCAGATCCTGGCCACGTCGAACCTCGCCATCCGCACGGACTACCGCCTGCTCCTCACCGTCGGTGACGACCCGATGGGCACCTACGGCGACAACTTCGTCGGCTGGGAGCTCACCGCGGGCGCGACCTACTGGCTCGGCGAGGGCTTCGGCAAGAAGGACTCCGACAAGGACGGCGTCGAGGACGAGGTCGACAAGTGCCCCGACGCGCCCGAGGACCTCGACGGCTTCGAGGACACCGACGGCTGCCCCGAGCTCGACAACGACGGCGACGGCGTGCAGGACGCGAACGACACCTGCCCCGAGCTGCCCGAGGACCTCGACGAGTGGGAAGACGAGGACGGCTGCCCCGAGCCCGACAACGACGGTGACCTGGTCTTCGACGAAGACGACGAGTGCCCGAACGTCGCCGGTCTCGAGCAGTTCAAGGGCTGCCCCGACACCGACGAAGACGGCCTCCCCGACACTGTCGACGTCTGCCCGGACAAGCCGGGTGACGAGATGTGGCAGGGCTGCCCGGATACCGACGAGGACTTCGTCGGCGACAACCTCGACAAGTGCCCGAACGAGCCCGGCTCGATGGGTGCCGAGGGCTGCCCGGACGCCGACGAGGACCGCGTGCCCGACTCCCGCGACAAGTGCCCGGACGAGAAGGCCCCCGAGGGCATCGTTCCGGCCCTGTCCGATGGCTGCCCGGCCCGCGTGTTCATCACCAAGGACGCGATCAAGATCACCGAGAAGGTGTTCTTCGACAGCGGCAAGGCCACCATCCAGTCGAAGAGCAACGACCTCCTCGACGAGATCGCCGGCATCTTCAACGACAACGCCCAGATCAAGAAGGTCGAGATCGCCGGTCACACCGACGACCGCGGCGATGACGAGGCGAACCTGAAGCTCTCCCAGGAGCGCGCTCAGGCCGTCGTCGACTACCTGGTCGGCAAGGGCGTGGACGCGGGCCGTCTCGAGGCCAAGGGCTACGGCGAGACCAAGCCCATCGCGGACAACAAGAAGAGCACCGGTCGCGCCGAGAACCGTCGCGTCGAGTTCAGCATCCTCGAGCAGGACCCGCTCGTCGAGACCGACGCCAAGGGGACCAAGGACGCTCCGAAGGAGATGCCCGGCATGAACAAGTAGCCGGCGTCCTTTGAGAGGAGAGCCCCGTCACCGCTTGGTGGCGGGGCTTTTTCGTGGATCGATCGGACGAGAACACGCGACCGAGCAACGCGAGGCGTTGCTAGAGCTCGTCGTCGTCCAGGTCGAAGGCCGGCTTCTTGCGCATGGCCATGGCCGCACCCGCCGCGCCTCCGCCGAGGATGAGCAGGAGCAGCGCCGCCGGCCCGAGCACCATCGGCGAGAACGGGCGGTAGGTCAGGTAGTAGGACACCGTCTCCCCGAGCTCGACCGGATGCGGTCCCGCGAGGCTGCTCGTCGTGAGCACCCCGTCCAGCGCCTCACCGGCCCCCTCTCCGTGGGTCACCGTCCAGATGCGCATCACGCCGTTCTCCGAGGGCACGACGCCGAGCGCCATCTTTCGCGTGCCGAGGTCCGCGAGGTAGCGCAGGCCCACCCGGTCCCCGACGTCACGCGGCGCAGCGGGCGCGATCTGGCTCGCACCCGCCCCGAACAGCGTGGTCCGCACCTGCTCGTCGACCCCAGCGAAGGAGTACTCGTCGACGACGCCGAGATACAGCGGCGCGCTGCACGCGAGCATCACATCCGGGTCGCCGGGACCGTGCGGGCGAATGGCGGTCCAGCACTCCTTGGTATCCGCGACGCCGAGGTCCTTGATGTGCCGCTTGAAGTCGTCGACCTCGGTCTCGAGGACGGGACGCCAGTCCGCGGGAAGCTTGGCGCTGTGGCCCCCGGCCGACACCTCGCCTCCC
This sequence comes from Deltaproteobacteria bacterium, assembly GCA_006226595.1. GTDB lineage: Bacteria > Myxococcota_A > UBA796 > UBA796 > M1803. Next base: position 59,975 of record SBGP01000103.1, on the reverse strand, counting down.
CAGCCGAGCTCGGCGGGGGGAGCTTGGATGTCGAGCTGCTCGATGAACGCGTCGATGGCCTTGGCGCCTGCCGAGCGCTTGCGCTTGCCGGTCATCACCATCATGTGGAACACGTGCCCGTCGACGGCCTCAGCCGTGCCGAACATCACGCCCTTTCCAGCGGATGCCTCGACCGCGAGCTCGAACACCGCGACCTCGCGCTTGCCGACCTTGCGGATCTCCGAGGAGACCACCTCGGCCTTGGTCATCTTGCGGGCCAGGGCCTTGTCGACCAGCCGGTCTCCCCACGCCTTGAGCTCGTCTTTGCGCATCGGCGACTGAAAGTCCGAGCCCCATGCGAAGAACAGCAGTGCGCCATTCGCGGCCGAGGCGTCGAAGCTCTCGTTCGTCCAGCTGCCGGGGGTGCCCTCCCATCCGGATGGCAGGTCCACGCGAGCGCCGTACGCATCGAGCAGGAACTCGGGGTCGTCCGCGTGAGCAGGTGGAACCAGGAGAGCGAGCGCGAGAGTCAGGGTCGTCATGGCTCCCCACTCTACAGGGCAACGGCATGCCCTTCTGGCACAGGCGACAGGCCTCGCCCAAGGCCTTGATCTCGCCAGCATTTCCAGCGAGCCGCAAACGCTCGGTCAACGCGTTGACACCTGGATCTTTTTGGGAAAAAACGCGCGAACCCTTCCGAGAGAGTCGCCATGCGAACCGCCCTCCTCCTGCTCCTCGCCGTCGCGCCCGCGACTGCGATGCAGACGCAGGTTCCCCTCCCCGAGCTGTGCTTTTCCAGCACCCGCGTCGTCGTCGCCGAGGTGACGTCGACCGAGACCGTGTGGAGCACCGCCCCCGACGGCGGACTCGAGACCCACGTGTGGTTCGCGTCGACCAAGAACATCCGCGGCACCGGCCCGGAGACGGTCGAGCTCACGCTTCCCGGCGGCGAGAAGGACGGGCTCACCCACTGGGTCGAGCACACCCCGCACTTCGAGCTCGATGCTCGCTACATGCTGTTCCTGGCTCCACATGCCGAGCGCGGCCTCGAGATCCTCGGTGGCGAACAGGGCGCGATTCGCATCGCCGCCCGTCCCGGCGACAAGGGCGCCTCCCTCGCCGAGGTCCTCCGCGGCCTGGGAGACTGTCATGTCCCGTAGCCTGCGCTTCTCCGTCGTCCTCGCGCTGTTCGCCGCCCCGTCGGTGGTCGCGTACACGCTCACGAGCATGAACTTCGCGTACGAGCAGAACCCCGTCGAGACGCCGTTCGAGTTCAACCCGGCCAACTTCAACGAGGGCACCACCGCCGAGGCCTACGCTGCGTGGCAGGACGCGCTGGACACCTGGAACATCCAGGGCGGCGCCGACGTGTACCTTCAGGACGGCGGGTCGACGAGCGCGAGTTCGTGGAACGACGACGGCCGCTACATCGGCCAGTGGTACACCTCGACCAACGACCGCTACACCCTCGCGGTGGCCCAGTACTGGGGCTACAACGGGCGGACGTCGGACTGCGACATCCGGTTCTACGGTCGAAACGGCTCGGGCACGATCTACTGGAACATGGACGTGAACTCGATCTCCGGGAACGAGTCCGACTTCCGGGACGTCGCGGTGCACGAGCTCGGGCACTGCCTGGGCCTGAACCACAGCAACGACAGCCGCGCGATCATGTACGCGAGCTCGACCGTCGGCACCTACCAGCGCGGCCTCGCACAGGATGACGTCGACGGACTCGTCGCCATCTACGGGGCCGAAGCCCCGCGCATCACGATGACCGGCTACACCCTCGACGACGACGCGACCGGTGCCAGCGATGGCGATGGTGACGGCATCATCGAGCGGGGCGAGACCTTCGAGCTCGACCTCGACGTCGACAACATCGGCAACGTCAACGCGAGCTCCGTGACCGCGACGGTGGACGAGTCCGATCCGGACCTCAGCATCGTCACCGGCACCGTGAACATCGGCAACGTCGTCGCCGGCGGCAGCGGGTCCACCAACAGTGCGCTCGTGCTCACCGTCGCTGAGTGCACCTCGAACTTCACCGCGACCCTCGGCATCACCTTCGAGGACAGCATCGGCCGCGTGTGGACCGACGCCATCGACGTCGACGTCATCTGCGAGACGGACAACGACGGCGATGGGTACGCGGTGCCCGTCGACTGCGACGACACGAACTCGGCCATCTACCCGGGCGCCACGGACACCCCGTACGACGGCATCGACTCGGACTGTGCCGGCGACTCGGACTACGACGCGGACGGCGACGGCGCCGACAGCGACGCGTACGGCGGCAACGACTGCAACGACAACGACGCGGCCATCCGGCCCGGCGCTCAGGAGGTCTGCGACCCCAACGACGTCGACGAGGACTGCGACGGCAATGCAGACGACGCCGACAACAGCGTCAGCGGGCAGACGCTGTACTACCTCGACGCGGATGGCGACGGGTACTCGGACGGCGCGACCACCGGCAGCTTCTGCGACCCGACCAGCGAGTGGGTCACCCAGCTGCAGGACTGCGACGACGACGACAACACGACCTACCCCGGCGCCCCCGAGCTCTGCGATGCGGTGAACAACGACTGTGACGCGCGCACCGACGAAGGCGCCTCCGGTACGCAGACCTGGTACGCGGACAACGACAACGACGGCCAGGGCGACGCGAACAACACCTTCGAGGCCTGTGTGCAGCCCTCCGGGTACGTCGCCGACAGCCGCGACTGCGACGACTCGTCCAACCTCGCCTTCGTCGGAGGCACCGAGGAGTGCGACGACCTCGACAACGACTGCGACGGCACCACGGACGAGGCCGGCTCCGCCCAGCGCACGTTCTACCGAGACACCGACGGCGACGGGTACGGTATCGACGGCGACACCCAGTTCGGCTGTGCGGCCCCCAGCGGCTACACGTCCGCGAACGGCGACTGCGCCCCCAACGACGCCGCCATCCACCCCGGTGCCGCCGAGGTCTGTGACGGCGCGAACGTCGACGAGGACTGCGACACCTACGCCGACGACCTCGACCCCGAGGGCGCGGACGGCAAGGTGACGGTCTACGCCGATGGCGATGGTGACGGCTACGGCGCGGGCTCTGCCTTGCTTCGCTGTGACCCCGCCACCGACGAGGTCGCCCTCGACGGCGACTGCGCCGACGGCAACAACACGCGGTACCCGGGGGCTCCCGAGCTGTGCAACAACGTCGACGACGACTGCGACGGGCAGACCGACGAGAACGCGGGCGACCAGTCGACCTGGTACGCGGATAGCGATGGCGACGGCTACGGCGACCCGGACAGCACGACCACCGGGTGTGCCCAGCCGAGCGGCTACGTCGCCAACAGCGACGACTGCAACGACGACACCGCGCTGATGGCGCCGAACAACACCGAGAACTGCGACTCCCTCGACAACGACTGCGACGGCGCCACCGACGAGGCCGGTACCAACACCCGCACCTTCTACGAGGACACCGACGGCGACGGCTTCGGCGTGCAGGGCAGCACCACCCAGGCCTGCGCCGAGCCCGAGGGATACGCCCGCGCCTTCGGCGACTGCGACGACACGAACCCCAACGTGAACCCGGATGCGCAGGAAATCTGCGACCCGGACAACGTCGACGAGGACTGCGACGGCGCCGCCGACAACCAGGACCTGTCGACGACCGGCACCACCCGCGTGTACCGCGACCGCGACCGCGACGGATTCGGCAACGACGAGGAGTTCTTCGACCGCTGTGACTGGTCGGCCAACGACTTCACGCCGCAGGGGGGCGACTGCAACGACCGCGCGGGCGGCATCTACCCGGGGGCCGACGAGTACTGCAACGAGATCGACGACGACTGCGACGGCACCCTCGACGAGGACCCGGTCGACGTCATCCCCTCGTACGTCGACACCGACGGCGACGGCTACGGCGACGACAACACGGTCACCCTCGACTGCTCCGCGCCGACCGGCAAGGTGCTGTTCGGCGGCGACTGCGACGAGAGCGACGCCACCATCAACCCCGGCGCTGACGAGACCTGCGGCGATGCCACCGACCACGACTGCGACGGCAGCGTGGATGAGGACGGCACGCTGATCACCTGGTACGACGACGACGACAACGACGGCTACGGCGACGACGCCACCGCCCGCGACGAGTGCGCCCAGCCCTCCGGCACGGTGCGCACCGGCGGCGACTGCGACGATGCGGCGAGCATCGCCTACCCGAACGCGCCCGAAGCCTGCAACCGCGCGGACGACGACTGCGACGACAGCGTCGACGAGGGCCTCGGTGGAAGCACCCTGTACGAGGACACCGACGGGGATGGCTTCGGCGACCCGAACAGCACGACCACCGGCTGCCCGGCACAGGGCGTGTGGGTCCAGAACGCGGACGACTGCAACGACGCGAGTGCGGCGATCAACCCGAACGCGGACGAGATCTGGTACGACGGCGTCGACCAGAACTGTGACGGCAACGACGACGACCAGGACGGCGACGGCGTGGCCTTCGACGCGGACTGCGACGACCTCGACCCGCAGGTCACCACCTGCGACAGCGGGGACACCGGCGAAGAAGTGACCGACACGGGCACCACCGGCGACGACACCGCCGACGACGGCGGTGGCTGTGGCTGCGCCTCGGCGAACGGCACCAGCTCGCTGTGGCTCGCTCCCCTGCTCGGCCTCGCGCTCCGGCGCCGTCGGCGCTAGACGCCGCTCCAGAACCGGGACAGCGCCGGGCCTCGTGCCCGGCGCTGCTTGCTCAGGCGCGCCCGATCATCTCGACGTCGCCGGCGAGCACGCGCTCGCGGCCACTCGCCGTGTCGAGGAGCAAGGCGCCATCGGCATCGATGTCGACCGCGCGCCCTTCCTTGCCGCCAACCCGCACTCGCCGACCGAGCATCGCCGCGTGGACTCGCCACCGGGACAGCATCGCCTCGGGGTCGGTCGCCACCTGGTCGCCGAGGTCGGCAATGCCGCGGAGCAGAGCGAGGGCGAGGCGCTCGCGGTCCGTCTCACCGCCAAGCTCAGCCAGATGGGCCGCGGGCAGCTCGGTTGGCGCCGAGCGCACGTTGATGCCGATGCCGAGGACCACCCACGACAGGCGCCCACCCTTGTGGTCGGCCTCGGCGAGCAGCCCCGCGACCTTGCGCCCGTCCGGCGCGAGCAGATCGTTGGGCCACTTGATGTGCAGCGGGGTGCCGGCGACCTCGGCGATCACCGCCGCCGCTCCGAGGCACAGCAGCGGCACCCGCTCGAGGCGCAGCGTCGGACGCAGCAGCACCGAGAGGTACAGGTTGTCCCCGGGCGGAGAGCTCCACACGCGCCCCAGGCGACCGCGACCCGCCTCCTGGGCGTCCGCGATCAGGGTCGTGCCATGCACCGCGCCGGCCCTTGCGAGCAGCTTGAGGTCCGCGTTGGTCGAGCCCGTCGAGCGGAGCACGGACACCGGCCCCAGACCGCGCGCCGCGGCGCGATCCGGGAGAGTGCGGAGGTCCGCGGGGATCAGGCGTCGACCATGTCGAGGCCGAGGTCGATCCACGTGGCCTGGTGGATGAGCCCGCCTGAGCTGATCACGTCCAGATCGAGCCCGCGCGCGACGATGCCGGCGATGCGCTCGGGGGTGACGTTGCCGCTCGCCTCGAGCACGACGCGCGGGTCGATGCCTCGCGCGACGGCGATGGCCTGCTCGAGCGTGTCGTCGTCCATGTTGTCGAGGAGCAGCACGTCGGCGCCGGCCGCGATGGCGGCCGGGATCTGGTCGACGCGGTCGACCTCGACCTCGACCTTCACCAGGTGATGCGTCCCGGCCTTGACCGCGGACACCGCCTCGGCGATGCCCCCCGCGGCGACGATGTGGTTGTCCTTGACCATCGCCCCGTCGTACAGCGCGAAGCGGTGGTTGTGCCCACCGCCATGGCGCACGGCCGCCTTCTCGAGGGCCCGCCACAGCGGCGTGGTCTTGCGGGTGTCGACGACGCGCAGCTTCGAGTCCCCGAGGTGCCGGGTGTAGGCCCCCACGTGGGTGGCGATGCCCGAGAGCTTCATCAGCCCGTTGAGCGCGGGCCGCTCACCGATGAGGATGCCGCGGGCACTCCCCTCGATGCGGGCGACGTCCGCGCCCTTGGCGACCGAAGTGCCCTCCGGAACGATCTCGGTGTACGCGATCTCGGAGCCGAGCCGACGCCCGACCTCGGCGAAGATGGCGCGCGCGAAGCTATGGCCGCTGACGACGAGGTCCTTGCGGGCCCGGATGAAGCCGGTGCCCACCACCTCGGCGCCGATGCACGCCTCGGTGGTCAGGTCGCGGTGACCCCAGTCCTCGTCGAGGGCGAGCGATGCGAGAGCGGCGACGTTCACTGGATGGCCTCGGCGATGCGCGCGCGGCTCGCAACCAGCGTCTCGTGGCGGCTCTTCGCGAGCTCGAGCTTCTCCTTCACCTCGGCGACGACGTCTTCGGGCGCCTTCTCGACGAACTTCGGGTTCGACAGGCGACGCTCGAGCTGGCTCACGTCCTTCTCGGACTTGGCGAGCACCTTGTCGAGGCGCTTGAGCTCCTCGGCGAAGTCGACCACGCCCTCGAGCGGAATCACGCACTCGACGCCGCGCACGACCGCGGTCGCCACGCCGGCCGGACGCTCGGTGAGCGCCTCGACCTGCACGCCCGCGAGGTCATCGAGGGCCTGGGTGTGCGCCTGGAGCTTGGCGAGCAGCGCGTCGTCACCGACGAGCAGGCGCAGGCCGACGCGCGGCGAGAGCTCCATCTCGCCGCGAATGCGACGGATCTCGGTGATCGTCTGCTGAAGCAGCGCAATCTCGTCGAGCACCGCCTGGTCCCGCGGGAAGTCGGCCTCCTTCGGGTACGGCGCCGTGGTCACGAAGCCATCCGGAGTGCCCGGCAGCTTGCTCCAGATCTCCTCGGTGAGGAACGGCATCATCGGATGCAGCAGGCGCACGATCACGCCCATGGTCTCGAAGAGCACGTGGCGGGTGCCGTTCTTGCGAGCCTCGGAGAGCGTGTCGCTGTACCGCGTGGTCTTCGACAGCTCGAGGTACCAGTCGCAGTACTCGCCCCACACGAACTGGTAGATCTCGGCGGCGGCCTCGTTGAACTTGTAGCCGTCGAGCGCCGTGCGCACCCGAGCGACGGCGGCGCCGGTGCGCGCGCGGATCCAGTGCTCGTACGGGCCGAACTCCATCGGCGCGTTCGGGTCGTAGGCCTCCCCGTCGAGGAAGCAGTAGCGGAGTGCCTGCCAGATCTTCGTGGTGAAGCGCTGGTAGCCCTCGACCCGCTTCGGGTCCCAGAGCACGTCACGGCCCTGGGCCGCGAACGCGATGAGCGTGAACCGGAAGGCATCGGCGCCGGCAGAGTCGATGACCGTGAGCGGGTCGACGACGTTGCCCTTCGTCTTGCTCATCTTCTCGCCGTTCTGGTCGCGGACGAGGGCGTGGATGTACACGTCCTTGAACGGCACCTGACCGGTGAAGTACAGGCCCGCGAACATCATGCGCGCGACCCAGAAGAAGATGATGTCGAAGCCGGTGACGAGCACGCTGGTCGGGTAGTACTTCGCGAGGTCAGCGGTCTTGTCGGGCCAACCCATGGTCGAGAACGGCCACAGCGCCGAGCTGAACCAGGTGTCGAGCACGTCCTCGTCCTGGTGCCAGTTCGTCGAGCCGCAGCCCGTGCACGCCTCGGGCTCGTCGCGGAGCACCATGACCTTGCCGCAGTCGTCGCAGTAGTACGCGGGGATGCGGTGGCCCCACCAAAGCTGGCGGCTGATGCACCAGTCGCGGATGTCGCGCAGCCACGCGTAGTAGGTGTTCTCCCACTGCTTGGGCACGAACTCGGTGGCGCCGAGCTCGACCGCCGCGAGCGCGGGGGTGGCCAGCGGCTTCATGCTCACGAACCACTGCGTGGACAGCATCGGCTCGACGATGGCCTTCGACCGCTGGCTGCGGCCGATGTTCATCAGGTGCTCCTTGCTGCCGCGGAACAGCCCGAGCTCCTCGATGGCCGCCTTCACCGCCTTGCGCGCGGTCGGCACGTCCATGCCCTCGAACTGGCCGCCCTGGCCGTTGATCGTGCCATCCCGGTTGAGGATGTTGATCATCGGCAGGTCGTGGCGCTTGCCGACCTCGAAGTCGTTGAAGTCGTGGGCCGGCGTGATCTTCACGCAGCCGGTGCCGAACTCGGGGTCGACGAGGATGGCGTCGGCGACGATGGGGATCTCCCGATCGACGAAGGGATGCTTCACCGTCTTGCCGATGAGGTGCTTGTAGCGCTCGTCATCAGGGTGCACGGCCACTGCGGTGTCGCCGAGCATCGTCTCGGGACGGGTCGTTGCGACGACGATCTCGCCCTCGCCCTCGGACAGCTCGTACGCGAAGCTCCACAGCTCGCCCTTCACGTTCTCGTCGTGCTCGACCTCGAGGTCGGAGAGCGCGGTCTGGTCGGCGCAGTCCCAGTTGATCAGCCGCTCGCCGCGGTAGATCAGCCCGTCCTCGTACAGCTTGCAGAAGTGCTCCTTCACGGCGCGGGCGAGCCCGTCGTCGAGGGTGAAGCGCTCGCGAGACCAGTCGCAGCTCACGCCGAGACGCTTCAGCTGGTTGGTGATGTTGGCCTGGCTCTCGCCCTTCCAATTCCAGGTGCGCTCGAGGAACTTCTCCCGGCCGTACTCGCGGAAGTCGAGACCCTCCGCCTCGATCTGGCGACGCACCACCCACTGCGTGGCGATGCCGGCGTGGTCCACACCCGGCACCCACAGCGCGTTGAAGCCGTCCATGCGCTTGTAGCGGATCAGCACGTCCTGCAGCGTGTTGTTGAGCGCGTGGCCCATGTGCAGGGAGCCCGTGACGTTCGGCGGCGGAATCACGATGCTGTAGGGCTCACCCTCAGCCTCGGGGTCGGCTACGAAGACACCCGCCTTGGCCCAGGCAACGGACCACTTCTCAGCGGCAGCGGCGGGATCGTAGGCGGACGGAAGCTCTTCGGCGGACATCGTTCTCCCCTTTGCAAAGGAAGCGCGATGTATCCGATTGCGGCGTCGCTCCCAACCGGGAAACGACACCGCTCCGAGGGGGGCAGCGACCGCGCTAGCCGAGAGCCGCCCGCGCCTTGTCGCCGGCCGCACGCAGTGGGTGGTTCTTCTTCGCCTTGTCGAGGAACTGGTCGAGGCTGGCCTTCGCGGTCTTCGCATCGCCGAGATCCGCATAGATGCGGCCCTTCCAGTACCAGAGGTCGGTGCGGGGCTTCTTCTTGTCGGTGAGCCCGTCGATCGCCTCCTTGGCCGCCTCGAGATCGCCCGAACCCCAGCTCGCGATCAGCCGCGCGCGCTGACCGGCCGCTCCCTCGAGCTCCTCGAGGTCTCCGGCCATCGACGCGAAGGCCGCCGCGGGCAGCTCAGCACCCGAGTCGAGCAGATCGACGAGGGCCGCCCCCTGCTGTCGCCAGTACGTGCGCTCCGCGGTCTGGATCACCGCCACGCGCTCGTGGAACAGCCCCGGAGGCGCCGCGAACAACAGACGCGCCGGTGCGCCCCCCAGCGACAGGCGACCGTCCTCGAGGGACAGGGTCTGCGGACCGGCATCGGTGGTGGCCTCGCCGGCGGTGACCGCCAGGAAGCCGCGCGGCTCCGGGCTCCCGGCCTCCTGCACGTCGAGTCCGTGATCGACCCAGTAGCCGTCGAGGCTCGCGAGGTCCTCGCGCTTGCGGTTGCGCGCGAAGGCCTCGTCCACGGCCTCGCGAAGCTGCTCGGACTGAGTCGCCGCCTTGCGCATGAGGTCGTCGATGTGCGTCCACCCGACCTCACCCGCGAGCCGCACGAGCTCGAACACGGCGTCGGGCGTGAGCTTGCGCTTCAAAGTGTCCGCGGCCAGCGCTTCGAGCACGGGAAGCTCGAGGGCCTCGGCGGCGAGCGCGAGGCGACGGAGCGCTACCGCGGCCCCCGCCCGCACCTCGTTTCGCGGGTCGCGCATCATGCGCAGCAGGCGCTGGACCACGCCGCGCTCCGGGAACGGCGCGAGCAGCATGAGCAGGCTCGGGTTGGTCGCCGGATCGGCACGCCCCACCCACTCCTCGATGGACTCGCGGATCTCGGCGGGAAGGCCGCCGCGCCGGTATCGGGAGACGATGTCGGCCGCCGCCGCCGCCGCGTACAGGCGGACCGCCGAGCTCTTGTCGCTGCGCGCGCGATCGACGAGCACCTGCAGGTCCTCGAGCGTGCCCGTGAGGGCGAGATCGCGGGCCGCAGCACTGCGTGTGGTCACGTCCCCATCGGCCAGGGCCGCGCGCGGGTCGGCGGTCTCCATGCGTCACCTCCTCCCCAAGGCTAACGTCAGCGAAGGCCGGTCGTCAGTCCATCGAAGGTCGACGGGCCCTCGCGCGTCCGAGCGAACACCAGGAGGCCCCCTGCGCCCGCACCTCGCCCTGCTCGCCCTCACCCTTCCCCTCGGCGGCTGCCCGAACCCCGTACTCGAGCAGTACGAGGACGCCCGCGCCGCGGCGATGGCCGACCCCGGTCCCGCGCCCGCGGACTGGAAGCCGGATGCCGTCCTCTCGCTCTCGGAGGCTCAGCTCGACGCGATCCTCGCCGAGGCGCTCCGCGAAGGTGGCGCCCTGCACCAGGACCTGCCGATCAAGGGTCCGCTCGGCGTGAAGGGCACGGTGACGCCCAACCTCGTGATCGACAGCCTGGCCCTGTCGCCGTCCAAGGCGTGCAAGAGCTGCCTCGCCGTCGATGCCGAGCTCTCGGGCGACGTCGGCTGGACCCTCGGACCTGCCCGCGGCACCTTCCCCCTCACCGCACGGATCGGCCTCGACACGCAGCTCGACGCCGTGCGCAGTGACGAGGGCTGGGAGGTCCGCGCCGTTCCCGAAGACGTGCGCAAGGCCGAGGTCGACATCGGACGGGCCGGTAGCCAGGTGAAGGCCGTCGCCGAGCAGTCGCTGCGCGAGTGGGTGGGTGAAGCGCTCGAGCAGCGCAGCGAGCCCATCGTGCTCGCCTCGTTCGCCAAGGAGGAACTGCCTCTCCGCGCACTGCGCGTCGATCCGCGAGAGTCGGGCCTGCGGGTCGAGATGCTCACCCTCGCCAACTCGACGGTCGCCGCAAAGCCCATGTCGGCGATGCCCACCGAGGGCTGGCGGCTCGAGATCGCGCGCGAGAGCCTGCTCGCCATCGCGAAGCGCACCTCGTTCGAGGCCGGTCCGGTGAGCCACGACGTCGTCATCGAGCCCACCGGGATCTCGCTCACCGAGAACCGGTTCGACCTCGACATGCGCCTGTGGCGCATCAAGGGCAAGGGCTGGTGGCGCGACTACCACACCGAGGGCGACGTCACGATCGACGGCGCGCGCATCCAGCTCACGCCCACCGAGGTCGAGGAGCGCGGGAAGTCCCCTGGCGCGGTGCTCGTCGATCCTCTCGCCGCCCTCGGGCACGGTGTGATCCTCAAGGCCATCGAGGACTCCCTCGAGACCAGCCTCCCTGGCATCCACAAGAGCCGCACCGGCGCACGCCTCGCAGAGGTCCGGATCCAGGAGGTCGACGGCACGGGCGCCATGCTGCGACTCGGCGGCTCGCTGGCGTTCAAGGACGCACCGCCAGTGAAGAAGAAGCCCGGCCCGGCGAAGAAGAAGCCCTGACACGCGGAGGCCTCTCCCTCCGTGCTACCGTGCGGCCCAGAGGAGATCTCCGTGCGCGCATCCGCACTGCTACTGCTCCTGGCGGGCTGCCAGGCCACCGAGGCCGACCAGGCCGCGTGGATTGCACCCTTTGATGGGCAGACCGGCTTCGACCCGGCCCAGGATCTGGTGGTGTCGCTGCGCGACGTCCACCTGCCGGACGACTACGACTTTCCCGCGCTGATCGAGGTCATGGACCTGCTCGATGGCGGACGCGTTCCCGGCACGGTGACGCGCACCGCGGACGAGCTGCGGTTCACGCCCGATGCCCCGTGGGAGTCGGACCGTCGCTGCGCCTGGACGATCTACGACCCCTACGACCTGCCGCATGGACCCGAGGTCCACCTGCCTGTCGCCGGCACCGCCGTGTTCGAGGTGAGCAGCAACATCCACGCACTCGACGCCACCCTCGGCGAGGTCGAGGGTCAGGTGTGCATGCTGCTGTCCCGCCCGGTCGAAGGCTCGGTCTCGCTCACCGTGTGGGACGAGGACGCCGAGTTCGCCATCGACACCAGCGACGAGCCGGCCGAGTGGCAGGACTTCGCGATCCCCGAGACCGACGGTGGTGCCGGCGTGCGCTGCTTCGACAACCCGAGCGGACTCGCCGCCGGCGACGCCATCCGCGTGCGCATCGAGGGCAGCGGTGACGTGCTCGGACAGGGGCCCTGGCGCCTCGAGCTCTCCGACATGCCGCTGGTCCATCTGCTCGCCGCCCGTCGGCGCTCCGAGCTCACGCCTACCGAGTGGGGCACCCCATGATCCTCGCCAGCCTCATGGGTCTCGCCGTCGCCGGCCAGGTGACCTCCGGACACCAGATCGCGCCCATCGACGCCGGTACGGGCGTCGGCATCGAGCAGCAGGTGGTGATGGGCACCGACGGTGGCACGACGGTGACCACCGCCGTGGTTCGCTGGGCCCGCGACGACCTGCACATCGCGGTCGGCATTCCCTACGGCGCCTACCGGACGCCGGCCGGTCGCGACGCTTCGCTCGGAAACCTCCAGGTCGGCGGCTACTACGGCGTGTCCGAGATGGTGACCGTGGGCCTCGAGGTCCACGCGAACGCGGGTGAAGGTGCGTGGAGCTGGGCCAACAGCGCCGACGAGCTGTGGCCGGGGGCCGGCGCTCGCGGCGTGTTCCACTACCGCCTCGAGACCGAGGCCTCGACGCTGCTGTTCCGCAGCGCACTGGGCCTCGCGAGTGCGCGGGCCATCGACCCCTTCCCCGCGACCCGCCTGCAGTTCGAGGCCACCGGTGCCGTGGACAAGGCGCTGTCCGATCGCGCCGGCCTGATCAGCGAGATGAGCTTCCGGGTGTGGGATACCTCCCCGCTCGACCTCGCCGGGCTCGCTCGCTTCGACGTCACCGACGGTGTGCGCGCGCGGACCGGCCTCGTACTGCCGCTCGGCACATGGGCTGGCCTCTCCCCCGCGGATCGCCCCGCGGGCGTGCGCGAGGCGACCTGGGTCTTCGACGTCTCCGCCTACTTCTAGTGGGCTACTGAAGCGCGTCCGATGCCGGGGCAGGTGCGCCTGGAGCCCAGGACGCGCAATCTCGGATTGATAGCTCCAGCGCACACATCCAGAGATTCGGCGTCCACCAGGGTGTGACACTGCCCCGGCAACCGTGGCCGTTCCATCGCGGCACGCGCCCCGATCCTCCGCACCCGGACGGCATCGTAGCCATACTGCCCCGCCATGCCAGGGGTGTGGCACGCATGCTGCTTTGTTCTTCTGCGACCCCGCCGAGCTGCATCAGGCAGCCCGCTCATCCCCCGGGTCCGGAGGCAACATGCACCCCATCCTTCCTCTCCACGCCGCCCCCAAGCGCTCCCGTCGGTGGGTGCGTCACTTCGGCCAGGCCGCCCTCGGGCCGCTGATGCTCCTCGTCGTGGCGTGCGGCTCTTCCGAGCCCCAGCGCGAAGCCGTCGCGTCGCAGGTCCATGCCGAGCAGCCCACCTCGGAGTTCGCGGAGCTGCTCACCAGCGCCGACGACGTCATCGAGGCCGACTACGGCGACAGCATGCTCGCCGAGGGCGTGGCCACGGTCTCCTCCGAGCCGGAGGTCACCGAGGTTGACGCAGCGACCCCGCTCCTGGCGAGCTTCTCGCTGCGCCGCGGTGAGTCGCTGGCGCACTTCGCCCGCTGGTCCGAGCTGCCCGTCGAGGACATCGCCGAGTTCTCGGAGCTGCCTCTCGACGGCAACTACCCGGTCGGCACCGAGGTGAAGCTCCCGCTCGAGGGCGATGCACTCGCCACCTTCGAGTCGCTGCGCGCCGAGCACCAGCAGCGCCGGGTCGAGCAGTACCTGGCCTCGCGCGGCGGCGCAATCGAAGAAGAGGTCTACAAGGTCCGCACCGGCGACAGCGCCTGGGGCATCGCACGCCAGTCCGGCGGCGTGCCGGTGTGGCTCATCGAGTCCTACAACCCCGAGGTCGACCTCGAGCACCTGCGACCGGGGGATCAGCTGGTCCTCCCCGTGCTCGCCGACGTCGTCGTCGACGCGGACAGCGAGGTGACGATGCCGTAACTCCCCCCACCTGCCGGGGGTGGTGCGTGGCGTGTGGTCTCCTTCCAACCTGTATTCCGCAGGGCTCCCTCCTCTCGCTGCGCCGCGTATCGCCCCCACATCAGGCCCACTCCGGACACTCCGGGGTGGGCCTCCCTCCTTTCGGCCCCACCACCGGAAACGGTTGGGTCACATCGGCTCCTGCGTGTGCGAGGACCGGTTAGCCAGCGCGCCTGTCAGGAGGTCCGATGAGCCGGGATGCCTACCGCGACGCAGGCGTCGACATCGACGCGGGCGAGGCGCTCGTCGAGCGCATCAAGCCGCACGCGCGCTCCACCCAGCGCCCGGGCGTGATCGGCGGACTCGGCGGCTTCGGCGGCCTGTTCTCGCTCATGGGTCGCTTCGAGGACCCGATCCTCGTCTCCGGCACCGACGGCGTGGGTACCAAGCTGCTCGTGGCCCAGAAGCTCGGCAAGCACGGGACCATCGGCATCGACCTCGTCGCGATGTGCGTGAACGACATCGTGATCACCGGCGCCGAGCCCCTGTTCTTCCTCGACTACTTCGCCACCGGAAAGCTCGACAACGACGACGCCGAGCAGGTGGTTGCGGGCATCGCCGAGGGCTGCCGCCAGGCGGGCTGCGCGCTGCTCGGTGGCGAGACGGCCGAGATGCCCGGCATGTACGCCCCCGGTCACTACGACCTCGCGGGCTTCGCCGTCGGCGCGGTCGAGCGGTCCAAGCTGCTCGACGGGAGCGCGGTGGCCGCCGGCGATGTGCTCGTCGCCCTGCCCTCGACCGGTATCCACAGCAACGGCTACTCGCTGGCCCGAAAGCTGCTCGTCGACAGCGGCAAGTTCGCCCTCGACGAGGACCCGGGCGGCCTCGGCGGCCCCCTCGGCGACGTGCTGCTGACGCCGACCCGCATCTACGTGAAGGACGTGCTCACCGCGATTGCCGAGCACGAGCTCAAGGCGGCGGCACACATCACGGGCGGCGGCCTGCCCGGCAACGTGCCCCGCGTGCTTCCCGAGGGGCTCGGCGCGCGCATCGTGCGCGGTTCCTGGCCCGAGCTACCCATCTTCACGCTGCTCCGCGACGAGGGCGACCTCTCCGAGAACGAGATGCTGCGCACCTTCAACTGCGGCGTGGGCATGGTGCTCGTGTTTGCCGCGGACCGCGCCCAGGCGGCCGCTGAGGCGCTCGGCGGCGTGATCATCGGCGAGATCGTCGACGGCGACGGCGTCGAGATGGTCGAGGGCGACGCCCGGTGAGGCGCTTCGCGGTCCTCGCGAGCGGGCGCGGCTCGAACCTCGAGGCCCTGCTCGCCACCGTGTCTTCCGAGGACTTCCCCGGCCGGATCTGCGTGGTCGCGTCGAACAAGCCCAAGGCTCGCGCCCTCGATGTCGCCACCGAGCACGGCATTCCCACCGCCGTGCTCTCCCACAAGGGCTACGCGCGGCGCCGCGACTACGACGCCGACCTGGTTCGGCTGCTCCAGGCCTACCGTCCCGACTGGATCCTGCTCGCAGGGTTCATGCGGGTGCTCACGCCGACCTTCCTCGATGCCTTCGGCGGGCGGGTGCTCAACATCCACCCGAGCCTGCTGCCCGCGTTTCCCGGCCTGAATGCTCAGCAGCAGGCGCTCGACGCCGGCGCGAGCGAGTCCGGGTGCACGGTGCACCTCGTCGACGCGGGCACGGATACCGGCCCGATCCTCGCCCAGGCCGTCGTCCCCGTGCGGCCCGACGACACCGAGGAGACGCTGTCGACGCGCATCCTCGCGGCCGAGCACCAGCTCTACCCGCAGGTACTCCGCTGGGTGGCCGAGAACCGCGTGCACGTCGGCGAGGGCTGGGTGACCGTGGACCTGCCGCCCGGCCAGGCGCGGATCCTCCGGTTCTAGCGACGCCGCGGCGAGCTCGACCCCTTTCCAGGGGGACCTGCCGCGCGTAGACATACACCGCCGCGTGACACACGCCGCCGGGCGCTCCGGGTGCGCGCCGAAGGTGTTACACACGCGGGCTCGGAGGCTCTTTCATGCTGGACGTGCTCACCTCGGGATTTCGCAACGCTCGCCTCAAGCTCCAGGGCAAGGCGCAGCTCACCGAGGACAACATCGCCGAAGCACTCCGCGAGGTCCGCACCTCGCTGATCCAGGCCGACGTCGAGTTCGGCGTGGTCAAGTCCTTCATCAACCAGGTGAAGGAACGCTCGCTCGGCGAGATCGTGCCGATCCGTGGGCCGGACGGGCGGGACCACCAGGTCAGCCCGCAGGACTGGTTCATCAAGGCCTGCTACGACGAGCTCGTCGAGCTCATGGGGCCGGTGGACACCAGCATCGAGCTCTCCGGCAAGCCCGCCGTGATCATGATGATCGGCCTCCAGGGCTCCGGAAAGACCACCACCACCGGCAAGCTCGCGAAGAAGCTCCTCTCGCAAGGCAAGAAGCCGCTGCTCGTCGCCGCCGACATCTACCGTCCCGCGGCCATCGACCAGCTCATGGTGCTCGGCCGCAAGCTCGGCGTGCCCGTATTCTCGATCAACGGCATGGACCCCGTCCAGCTGTCCAAGCTCGCGGTGCAGCAGGCGCGCAACGTCGGCCGTGACGTCGTGATCATCGACACCGCCGGACGCCTTGCCATCGACGACGCGCTGATGGACGAGATCGTCGCCATCAAGTCCGAGGTCAAGCCCGACAACGTGTTCTTCGTCGTCGACGCGATGATCGGCCAGGACTCGGTGACGACCGCCGCCGAGTTCGACCGGCGCATGGACTTCACCGGGTTCATCCTCACCAAGCTCGACGGCGACGCCCGCGGCGGTGCGGCCCTGTCGATCAAGGCCGTCACCGGCAAGCCGATCAAGTTCCTCGGCCAGGGCGAGGAGCTCGACAAGCTCGAGGAGTTCCGTCCCGAGGGTCTGGCCCAGCGCATCCTCGGGTTCGGCGACGTCGTCGGCCTCATGCAGGACTTCGAGCGTCACGTCGACAAGGACCAGGCCGAGGCGGACGCCGCCAAGCTGCTCGAGGGCCAGTTCTCCTACGACGACTTCGTCCGTCAGCTGCGCACCGTGCGCAAGATGGGCCCGCTCAAGGAGATCATGGCTCGCCTGCCGTTCATGGGCGACATGCTCTCGCAGATCCCCGACGAGGCCCTCGACGACCGCGAGATGGACCGCACCCTCGCGATCATCCAGTCGATGACCAAGCAGGAGCGCAAGTACCCGAGCGTGCTCAACCAGAGCCGCTTCGAGCGCATTGCGCTCGGCTGTGGTCGTTCCGTCGACGAGGTCGCGGCGCTTCACGAGCGCTTCCTCCAGGCCCAGGAGATGATGAAGGGGCTCGGCGGCATGATGAAGAACCCGGCGGCAGCCCAGGCCCAGCTCCAGCAGATGCAGCGCCAGATGCAGCAGATGCAGGGAGGCGGCGGCTTTGGCGGCATGGGTGGCGGCTTCGGCGGCATGGGTGGCTTCGGCGGCATGGGTGGCGGTGCCCCCGAGCGCCCGACGCTCTCGCCGGAAGAGAAGGCCGACCGTCGTCGCAAGCAGAAGGCCAAGCGCAAGGCGCGCAAGAACAACCGGAAGTAGTCATGCGACCGTTTGCGCTCGCGCTGCTCCTCGTGGGCTGCGCCGACAACCAGGCCCTGTGCGAGCGGGCGACCGAGCGCATCAACGAAGAGCGGGAGGCCTGCGGGCTCGACCCGCTCGGACTCAACGCGAGCTGCTTCGCGTACGAGAACCTCGACGACCTCGACTGCGGCGCGTACTTCGCGTGCGAGGCCGACCGCATCGAGTGCGTGGATGGGCAGCTGGTCCAGGACCTCGAGTCCTGCCCTTCCTGCGAGTAGGCTAGGCGACGCCCGTCGAGCCGAAGCCCCCGTGGCCACGCTCCGTGTCGTCGAGCTCCGCGACCACCGCGAACGTCGCCTGGACCACCGGCGCGATGACCATCTGCGCGATGCGTGCACCCCGCTCGATCACGAAGGGCTCGCTGCCGTAGTTCGCGAGCAGGATCTTGAGCTCGCCGCGATAGTCGGCGTCGATGGTGCCCGGTGCGTTGGGCACGGTCACGCCGTGGCGCAGGGCCAGGCCCGAGCGCGGCCGGATCTGCACCTCGAAGCCCGCCGGAATGGCGATGCGAAAGCCCGCGGGTACCGGGTAGCGCTCACCGGGGCCGAGCACGTAGGGCTCGGTGACCGCGGCGCGTACGTCGCAGCCCGCGGAGAGCGCGGTCTGGTACTGGGGCAGCTCGATGCCCTCGCCATGGGGAAGCAGGACGACCTGGATACGGGGCTGGGACACGACGACCTCCGGCCGACCCGTGTATCGGGTGACTCCGGCCGGCGCGACCCCTACTCGTAGACGACCATCCAGCTCTCCACCTCGATGCGCTCCCCCGAGCCGCCGTTGAGGTTCATGCCCCCGGGACCGAACGTCGCGTGCTCAAAGGTGGCGGCACTCCCGGGCGAGACCGAAGCGGTGATGTCGAAGCGCTGGACGGGGACCTCCTTGCCAGGGCACCACCCGTTGCGGCCGTACCACCACGTGCCGTACTGGTTGGGGACCGTGCCTTCGCTCACCTGCTGCTCGCAGCCGTTGGCGACGTCGACCCACGGGTCCTCGATCACGACCTCCTCGCCGCCCACGGTGAAGTGGTTCGTCGTGCGGCAGAACTCTCCGCAGTTGAGCTGACCGCCTCCGTGTCCCGAGACCACTGTTGCGAGCTCGACCCTCGCCGCACTCGACGGCACATCGACGTCGATGGGCTGGTAGGACTCGTTCACCGTCGGCGAGTAATACGCGCCGCGGTGCAGACGACTCATCGAGGTCGGACGCACACCGATGCCGCGATTCGAGAACCGGAAGTCGAGGTCGAGGTCGTAGGGCTGCGACGTCGCGAAGCGGTAGCGTCGCGTGCCTCCATCCTGCATCAGCGCCAGGAAGGGCGTCGCTTCGTGCACGTAGCGACCCTCGCGGTGGTAGGTCGTGATCCACCGGCCGATCTCGGTGTTGCAGGGACACACGAGCGCGTCGTACCCGGTGCCGTCCGCGTTGCACGTGTAGGTGCCCTGCGTCCCCTCACCCAGCGGGCTGGCACAGGATCCGGAGAGCGTGTCCGCGGCGATGGCGGGCTCGTGGCCCTCGCACGTCCACACCGCGCCGGATTCGTCCTCGCAGGCACCCACGTCGCGACACTCGGTCTCGGTAGCCGTGCCATCCGCGTGGCACAGGCCCATCACCTCGGGCACGTAGGGCTGGCAGGAGGTCGTCGCATACGCGTCCGCGGCGTCGACCTCGTCGTCGCACTGATGCAGGTACACGAGGTAGTCCCACGCCGGACAGGTTCCGAACTCGCCCTCGCCCTGGCAGTTCATCGTCAGGTCGAACTCGAGCGTGTCGTAGTCAGCGATGTTCGCCGGCAGCGTGACCTCGGCGTAGCCACTGCCCTGGACCGCGGCGCCCTCGAACACCGGGACGATCTCGGCCTCCTCGGCGGCGAGCCGCGCGTCGCGCTCGACCCGGAAGTTTCCGTAGTGCGCCTCGTTCGCCGCCTTGGCGAGGTTGGGCTCGAACCAGCCCACCGAGCTGCTGTACCGCGACGGATCGGCAAAGCTCCCGAGATAGCGCACGACCTGGTCGGGACCGATGACGATGCCCCAGCCCGGGTTGACGAGCGCATCGCCGAGCCATCCGCCGAGGCTCGCCGGGGTCTCCGTGACGAAGTGCACGCGCTCGCGCCAGTCGTCGAACTCGTCCTGGGGCAGCTGCACGAGCGCTGCGTTGAACGCGAACTCCGCGTCGTTGAGGCGGCTCTCGATGTCCTCCCCGTTCGCGGGCACGAAGAAGTAGTGCACGTTGTCGGGACTGTTCTGGATCAGCTCCAGGTGGTCCGCTTTCCACACGTCCTCGTTGGGAAAGGACCCGTTCTGGCGCGGACGCGACGGGATGATCACCCACGAGTCGCAGCCACTCCAGTTCGACGCCATGGTCCACGTCTCGCCGGAGCGCAGCGGCAAGCGCACCTCGCCGGCCGGCTCGTTGAGCGCACCACTTCCCGCGACGAAGGCCCGTTCCGCGCGTCCCAGCTGCTCGCAGCGGGTCGGCGGCGTCGTGTCCACCGCGCTGTCTTCGGGCTCGGCTCCCGTGCAGGCGACAGACCCGAGAA
This sequence comes from Deltaproteobacteria bacterium, assembly GCA_006226595.1. Taxonomy (GTDB): domain Bacteria; phylum Myxococcota_A; class UBA796; order UBA796; genus M1803. Next base: position 39,645 of record SBGP01000103.1, on the reverse strand, counting down.
ACAGGACGAGAGCTGGACGCATCGAACCTCCGGACGGCGCAGCGTACGGGACTTCGAGGTCACTGCCAAGCCCGACTGACGGTTGTCAGCCAGCTGTCACCGAGATCAGGCCTCGCCCTCGAGGGCGTGGAGGATGGTGAACCGATCGAGGCCCATGCGCTCGCCGATCTCGATCACCTGCTCCCTGAAGTGGGTCACGCCCTGCAGCTCGGACAGCATGCCGGCGGCGACGTCGGTCGTGCACCGCGCGACCTCGGGCTCACCGAAGCCGAGGCGGTCGGCGTAGTCGCGAATGACCTGCCCCTCGCCCTCGGTCACCACACCGTCGGCCAGCGCGACGAGCACCAGGGACTTGAGGAACAGCTCGGCCTCGGTGGGGCCCGCGATGGTCGACAGGTCGGCGGGGTCCTCGCCGAGCTCGAGTCCCCGCGCAAACTCCTGGATGAGCTGCATCTCGCGAGGATGCTCGCCATCCGCACGCGCCACATCCCGCATGGCGATGGCCAGGGCCTTCACGGCGTTGTCGGACAGTTCGATGGACGGGGGTGCGAGCTTCACGGAGCCTCCGAATCAGGGTCGGTCACCTTACCCCGGAGGCCGCGAAGCTCGGGCCCAAGACGCGGAAAGCCCGACCACGTCGATGACGTGACCGGGCTCACACGCTCGAGGTGCCAGGATCAGTTGGCGCCGTCGAGCGCCTCCTTGCGGGAGAGGCGGATCTTGCCGGAGCGATCGATGTCGATCACGCGCACCAGCACCTCGTCGCCCTCGTGGAGGACGTCGGTCACCTTGTCCACGCGCTCGTGGGCGAGGTGGCTGATGTGCACGAGGCCATCGGTGCCGGGGAAGATCTCGACGAAGGCGCCGAAGTCCACGATGCGCTTGACGATGCCCAGGTACAGAGCGCCGATCTCGGCCTCCTGGGTGATCTCGCGAATCATGTTCAGGGCGCGCTCGGTCGCGGCCGCATCGGTGGACGCCACATCGACCTTGCCGGAGTCGTCGACGGTCACGCGAACGCCGCACTCGTCCTGGATGCCGCGGATGACCTTGCCGCCGGGGCCGATGAGGTCGCGGATCTTCTCGGTGTTGATGTGGATCGTGGTGATGCGGGGCGCGTGCGCCGCGAGCTCCTTGCGGGGCTCGGCCAGGGTCTTCAGCATCTCGTCGAGGATGTGGATACGGCCCGCGCGGGCCTGCTCCATGGCGGTCGCCATGATCTCGCGGGAGACGCCGGCGATCTTGCAGTCCATCTGGAAGGCGGTGATGCCCTTGGCGCTGCCAGTCACCTTGAAGTCCATGTCGCCGAGGTGATCCTCGTCACCGAGGATGTCGGAGAGGACCGCGAAGTCGTCGCCTTCCTTGATGAGGCCCATGGCGATACCGGCCACCGGCGCCTTGAGGGGCACACCGGCGTCCATCAGCGCGAGGGTGCTGGAGCACACGGTCGCCATCGAGGACGAGCCGTTGGACTCGAGCACGTCCGCGGTGCTGCGCATCACGTACGGCCAGCTCTCCTCGTCGGGGAGCACGCGCTCGAGGGCGCGGTGCGCGAGGGCACCGTGGCCGATCTCGCGGCGCTTGGGGCCACGGAGCGGACGGGCCTCACCGGTGCAGAACGGGGGGAACTTGTAGGAGAGCATCCAGCGGCGCTCGTAGTTGCCGGTGGGGAGCTCCATGCGCTGGGCGTCGCGCTCGGTGCCGAGGGCGATGGTCGCGAGGACCTGGGTCTCGCCGCGGGTGAACACCGCGGAGCCATGGGCGCGGGAGGCAACGCCCACCTCGCACCAGATGCCGCGGATGTCGGCGGGCTTGCGGCCGTCGAGGCGGGTGTTGGTCTTGATGACCGTGGTGCGCATGTGGTTCCGCAGCATGCGGTCCCAAGCGACCTTCGCGTCGTCGGTCTTGGACTTGGCGTCGGCCGCGTCCTCGACGCCGTCGACCAGGGAGGCAATCCACTTGTTGCGGGCGGCCTTGAGGGCATCGCCGCGGGCGTGCTTCTCACGGACGGCGAGCGCCTCGATCAGGTCGTCGAGACCCTGCGCCATGTGCGCGGTCACGGCCTCGTCCACCTCGTGGGGGGGCGGAACCTCGACCTTCTCCTTGCCGACCTCGGCGCGGAGCTCTTCGATGCACGCGATGATCTGCTTGATCGCGGCGTGGGCGATGTCGAGCGCGTCGAGCATCTCCTCCTCGGAGGCCTCGGAAGCGCCGCCCTCGACCATGGTGATGGCCTCGGCGGTACCGGCGACGATCAGCTCGATCGTGGAGCGGTCACGGGCCTCAAGGTCGGGGTTGAGCACGATCTCGCCGTCGATCTGGCACACGCGGACGCCGGCGACGGGGGCCTTCATCGGGGCCTCGGAGATGTGGAACGCGGCGCTGGCACCGCAGAGGGCGAGCACGTCGGCCTCGTCGTTCGCATCGAAGGACATCACGGTCGCGATGGCCTGAAGCTCCTGGCGGAAGTGCTTCGGGAACATCGGACGGATGGGGCGGTCGATGACGCGGGCGATGAGGGTGCCGCGCTCGGAGCGGCCTTCGCGCTTGAGGTAGCCACCGGGGATGGTGCCGTACGCGCCGTTGCGCTCCTCGTAGTCCACGGTGAGCGGCAGGAAGTCGAACGGGCGGTCGCCGGCCTGGACGACGGCGGTGACGAGCACGCTGGTGTCGCCGCTGCTGGCGACGACGGCGCCGGACGCCTGCTTGGCGTACTTGCCGGTGGAGAAGGTAATGGTCTTGCCGCCGATCTCGACGGACTTCTCGACGTAGTTCACGTTGTGCACGTGTGTTCCTCGTGGAGTCTCGATGGACTCCTCCCGACCTCGGAAGACGAGGCGGGACGGGTGATGGAAATCACCGCGACGACACGTTGGTCCACGCGCAGACGACCGCCCCGCCGCGCTCGGTGGCGGCGAGCGGCTGTGTCCGCTGCGGAGAACCTGCTCCGTGACCCACAGACCTACCCGGAATGAGCAGTGGGCATCCCCCGGAAACCGGGGTCAGACCGCGCTCAGCCCGTGAAGAGCTGCGGAGCACGTCTCGGTGCGGTGTGACATGAAAAGAGCGTGTCCCGCTCGGGGACTGTGGGCATATAGCCCTGCTTCCGGTCGGCGGCATCAGCCGCCCTGCGTCCGGTTCGAAACTGTTCCACGAAGGACGCCTCGAAACCGAAGGCCGAAAGCGAAAGAGCGGCCCCCGAGGGAGCCGCTCTCACGAACCTTAGCGACGCAGGCCGAGGCGCTGACGCAGCGACTCGTACCGCTCGGCGTCGGCGTTCTTCAGGTACTTCTGAAGCTTGCGACGCTGACCGACCAGCTTGAGCAGACCGCGCCGGGAGGCGTGGTCCAGGTGGTGGGACTTGAAGTGGTCCGTGAGGTAACGGATGCGGGCCGTAAGAATCGCGATCTGGACCTCGGGGGAGCCAGTGTCTCCCTCGTGGGTCTTGTACTCTTCGATGATCGCGGCCTTGTCCGTGGGCGAGAGCGCCATGAGATTCTCCTCGACCCGGGAGCAACAGGTGGTCGGGCTGGCGTCAACCCGAGGTGCCGTCGCTTCCGGCATGTGAGTTTGCCGGACGACGTGTCCGGACGGGTCGCCATATGCCTCGGGGCAGGCACGCCGTCAAGGTCGGGCCCCTACTCTGCCGGCGGAATCACCTTCAGGCTGCGCACGCCGCGCTCGCTGCGCTCGAACACGGCGACCAGCTCGTCACCGAGCGCCGCGACGAAGCGCCCCCCACCCTCGACCGCGCGAGGCGGCGGTGGCGGTGCACCACCCGAGCGGATGCGCTTGGCCACGGACTCGGTCACGTCGACCATCGGCAGGTGCGACAGCGCCTCGAGCGGCGACTTGAGCCACGGGGCAAGGCCCGCACGGACCTCGTCGCGGGGGCGCCAGGCCACCCGCTCCCCGCCCTTGCGGCGCGTGAGGAGCACGTCTTCCCACGGGCGTCCGCTGCCGGGAGCCACCAGCTCGGCGAGCGCGGGCATCGACAGCGCATCCTCGAGGAAGAACGGACCGGAACGGGGACGTTCCAGTGCGGTGAGGTGTCCGCGGGTTCCGAGCGCCGTGGCGATGTCGTCGGCGAGCACACGCGCGTACGTGCCGCGGCTGCAGCGAATGTTCAGCCGGAGCATGCCCTCGGCGCGCTCGACGACCGCGAGGTCGTACACGGTGATGCGCCGCTCGGCGACCTCGATGATCTCGCCTTTGCGCGCGTACTTGTAGAGGGGCTTGCCCTTCACCTTGATCGCCGAGTACATCGGCGGCCGCTGGCCCTGCTCCCCGAGGAATTGCTCGAGGACCTCGTCGATGCGGTCGTCGTCGAGATCGGGCACCGGGACCTCGGCCACGACCTCGCCGGTGAAGTCACCGGTATCGGTCGCAGAGCCGAGCTGGACCGTGGCGTCGTAGACCTTGAGTCCCTCGTCGAGGAACTCGATGAGACGCGTGGCCGGCCCCAGCGCGAGCGGGAGGACACCCGTGGCGAAGGGGTCGAGCGTGCCAGTGTGACCGACCTTCTTGATGCCCGTCACCGCGCGCACCGCGGCCACGACATCGTGCGAGGTGATGCCAGCGGGCTTGTCGATCACGAGGAAAGCGGCGGTCACGACTCCTCCCCGCTCTCCTCCTCGCGGTCATGCGCGATCTGGTCGAGCAGGCGAGCGACGCGAAGCGCCTTGTCGTGCTCGGTGTCTTCCTTGAACACGAGCTCGGGCGCATGCCGGAGACGGAGGGAGCGTCCGATCGGTCCGCGCAGCTGACGAGCCGCCTCGACCAGGCCCTCGGCCAGCTCGGCGCTCACCTCGCCGCCACCGAGCGGGAGGAAGAACACGACGGCACGGGACAGGTCGCGGTTGACCTCGACGCGCGTGATGGAGATGTCGCCGACGCGCTCGTCCTTGACCTCGGTGCGCAGGCGCAGCGCGAGCTCGCGGAAGATCATCTCGCCGACCCGCTGGGGACGGTAGGACAACGGAAGCCTCCTGGCGCCCGACATTCGAGGGCGCAGCTTCCGGCACGGCTAACCGTGCACGCCCTAGCCGGCATCCCCCGCCAGCTCGCGCAGCTTCGCGCTGAGCGTGTCGAGGTGCAGGTCTCCGGACCAGTAGCGCGGGTCCTCGAGCACCGCACGGAGCGCATCCGCGTTGTGTCGAACCCCCTCGATCGCCACCGCCCCAATCGCCGCGCGCGCCTTGACGATGGCCGCCTGCCGCGTGGGTGCGAGCACGGTGATCTTGGCGAGCAGCGGCTCGGTGTCCGGCCCCAGGGTGAGCCCCGCCTCGAGGGCGGTCTCGACGATCACACCCTCTCCTTCCGGGAGGTCGAAGGTCTCGAGCACGCCCTCGGCGCGCTGACCGTCGGACTCGGGGATGTGGATCAGCCGAAGCTGGAGCCCGGCACGGTTCGGCTGGGTGTCGAGGTGCCCCCAACCGAGGTGCCCCCCGACCAGCGTCTTTTCCTGGACTTCGAGCAGGTCGAGCCCGTGGACGGCCTCGGTCAGCGAGTACCCGGTGGGCAGACGCGGGGTGAAGCCGATGAGGAAAACGCTCCCGCCCGACAGTGCCCAGCGCACGCGACCCACACCACGCCAGTCCAGCTGATCGGCCAGGGCCACCGATGCGCCCTGGATCGCGAGCCCGAACTCGCCGGGGACGACCTCGGGGCCCATCTCTTCGATCCAGGTCTGCTGCTGCGTGCGGATCGACGAGTCGACGATTCCGAGGGGCACGCTGCCCACCTCGTCGTCACCGACGACCACGACGCTGATGTAGCGCATGCGATCGATGGCGCGCTCGAGGAACACGGCATCGCGCGTCGCCTGCTGGAACTCGCCCAGGGCCTGGCCGAGCTCGGACAGCTGGGCCACACGCCGGCAGCGGCTGCTGTGCTGGGCCTTGATGTACAGCGGAAAGCCGACCTGGACCGCCTCGGCGACGATGTCCATGTCCTGGGTGAGCACGTCGCTGCCCGGCACGACGTCGAGCTCGAGGCTGCGCCCGAGCTCGCGCACCGCGATGCGGTCACCGACGACCTCGAGCAGCGGGCGTCCGGCGCCATAGGCGAACAGGTTCGCGCTCTCGCACAGTGCGTAGAAGTCGACCCGATCCGCGAGGAAGCAGTACCCGGGGTGAATGGCGTCCGCCGCAGCATCCATCGCCGCGGACACGATCTTCTGGGCGTCGAGGTAGGTCTCGGCGACCGTGCGACCGTTCAGGTACACGGCGTAGTCGGCCTCCTCCACCCACGGCTGATCGACGTCGGGCTCGGAGAACACGGAGATGGTCTCGATGCCCTGGGCCTTGAAGTGCCGGATGAGGCGACGGGCGACCTCACCGCGGTTCGCGATGAGCACGCGCTGGATCAGCGGCCTTTCCACTGGGGCTCCCGCTTCTGGAGGAAGGCCCCGATGCCCTCGGCGGCGTCCTCGGTGAGGAGGTTCAGGGACAGCTGGCTGTGGAGGTACGCGAGCGCGTCGTCGTAGGCCATGTCCGACACCCGCGCGAAGGCGGACTTGCCGAGCGCGACGATCGCCGGGCTGCGCGAGGCGAGGCGCCCAGCGAGCTCCTGAGCTTCGGCGAGCGCTTCACCGGGCGCGGTCAGTCGGTTGAGCAGTCCGAGCGCGACGCCCTGGTCGGCAGGGAACCGCTCACCGAGCAGGGCCATCTCGACCAGCGCCTTGCGCGGCACGTGCCGCTGCAGCGCCGCGAGGATAATCCACGGAAACAACCCCACCTTGATCTCGGGGGTTCCGAGGCGCGCGGCAGGATCGGCCACGGCGAGGTCACAGCCGACGACGAGGCCGAGGCCACCGCCGAGCGCATCGCCGTTCACACCAGCCACGAGCGGCACGCGCAGGCGCGGCATGCGCGACAGGAGCTCGGCGTAGCGCCCACGCCCGAGGTGGCCGTCCAGGAACGAGTCCCCGCCCATGCCTCCCGCGAGGTCGCCGCCGGCACAGAAGGCACGACCGGCGCCGGTGAGGACGACGGCGCGGACCTCGGGATCCTTCTCGACCTCGTCGAGGGCCTCGTGAATGGACTCGACCAGGGCTCCGGACAGCGCATTACGCCGCTCCGGACGGTTCAACGTGAGCGTGGCCACACCCTCGTGGCAGTCGATGAGCACTAGCGACACAGCGCCTCCCGCCGGGACGCTAGCACGCCGCCGACGCTGTGATACCCGGCCGACATGCACATCACCCTCGTCGGCCCCGGTCGCCTCGGCCGCTCCCTCGCGCAGCTCCTTCCCCGAGTCGGTGTCGAGGTCCGTCTTCTCGGGCGTGGCGCGCCGATCGACGCCGACACCGACGCCGTGCTGCTCACGGTTCCCGATGCGGCCATCCGCACGATTCGCGACCTGCCCGAGGGCACGCCGGTGTTGCACTGCTCTGGTGCCACCGAGGTCGCGGTGCTGCATCCCCACCACCCCGCGGGCAGCTTCCATCCCTTGATGACGTTTCCCGGACCGGAAGTCGGCCTGCCGGACCTGACGGGGGTGACCGCCGCGCTCGCCGGCGACCCCGAGGCGCTGACCATTGGCCGCGAGCTCGCCGAGCGCCTCGGCATGCGCCCGCTGGTGGTGCCCGGCGACCGTCGGCTCTACCACGCAGCCGCGGTGATGGCGGGCAACTTCGCGACCGTGCTCCTCGCCGAGGCCTGCGAGGTGCTCGTCGCCGCCGGCGTGCCGCGCGAGGAGGCGGCGGGGGTCCTCGCTCCCCTCGCCCTTCGGTCGCTGGCGAACGCCGTACCCGATCCCTCCCGCGCTCTCACCGGACCCGTCGCCCGAGGGGATCACGCAGTCATCGAGAATCATCGCCGCGCGCTCAACGATGCGGGACTCGTCGTGCAACGCGAACTGTACGACGCCCTGAACATGCGCGCGCTGAGCCTGATTTCCGCAAATTCTCCTATTCGCGAAACGCAAGGAGACACCGACCCTCCAGACGAGTGAAAGAGATGCTGCTTGTCGCGCGTCAAAGCGGTGTCTATCCTTAGTTCAGGGAGGCCCGATGCTCGACGCCTTCATCATCGACCGCATTCGCCGCGACCGTGAGCGCGCTCGCCGTGAGGAGCGCGTGCCGCTCCGACCCGAGCGCCCGATGCCGCCGCCGCCCGAGCGCGAGCGTCCCCGTGACGACCGCCCGGACACCGGTTCGGTGGAGATCGACTTCCACCTCTAGGACGCGCCGGAATGCCCCCGACGCTTGCAGTTCTGCGAGCGGGCCGTTAAACGCGGCCGTCATCTTTGCTCGTCAGCCGAGCGCCCACCCCGTGGCCCCTTGGCTGACTTCCCTTCTCGGCGGCTGGCCGCCGTCTCGGAGCACCCCATGGCTCGCAAGTGCATCATGACCGGCAAGCGCCCGAACGTGGCGAACAAGGTCTCCCACTCGAACATCAAGACGAAGAAGCGCCAGCTCCCCAACCTGCAGGCCAAGCGCGTGTGGTGGGCCGCCGGTGAGCGCTTCGTGACCCTTCGCGTGTCGACCCGTGCCCTGCGCACCATCGACAAGAAGGGCCTCGAGGTCTTCGCCGCCGAGGCCGGCCTCGACCTGAGCCGCTTCTAAGTTCGACCCTCGGCGCTCCGGCGCCGAAGGCCACCACGAGAGCCCGCTTCGGCGGGCTTTTCGTGCTCAGGTGTTCCCTAGCAGGCTGCTGAAAAGTCGGACCGAGCGGTCTGAGGGCCGTTTTGCGCATTCGGTCGGTCGTGAAGCGATTCTTCGAAAGTCGAGGAGGGGGCCCGAAGGGTCGGCGAAAGGACCTTGGCCCGTGGCCAAGGTCACCGTAGGGCGTGCTGAAGCACGTGACCGACGAGACGACGGGCGAAGGCGTGAAACGGGTCCAGAACGCGAAGGGAGCGTTTTCAGCATCCTGCTAGGCGCGGACCCTGCGGCCCAGCGCCGGCAGCAACGAGTGGCGCGCGAGCGGCGGCGTGAGCACCGTCACCCCATCGGGCAACGGTCCGAGGCTCCGTCCCGCGATCACGGCGCACGGCGGTCCGTTGCGCCGCGCCTGCTCCAGAGCCAGCGCGAGCCCCGAGCACCCGTCGAGCAGCAGCTCGGCGACGACGCCCGCGTACTCCTCGGTGCCCAGCCGCTCCATGGCGTCCTCGCCAGTCGCGGACCACTCGAGCAGGAAGCCCTCTGGCTCGAGGATCGGCGCGAGTAGATCGGTGAGCTCGGGCCGGCCGACGACGAGCACGGCATCGGTCCCGCGACGGGCGCGCACTCGGCTGTGGGACGGCATCGGCAAGCGGATCTCGATGCGGAGCCGCTCGCCGACCATCGACGAGCGCAGCTCGCCGCCGAGCCCGCCGACCAGGCCGCGGACGACCGACTGCGCAAAGCCCCGGCTCTCGAGCGGATCAGGGCCATTGAGCACTCCGGGTCGCTCGATCGTGAGCAGGACCGCGTCCTTGTCCTGCTTCGCGCGAACGCTCACCGGTCGCTTGGGCTCATCGACGATGGCGACGAACAGCTGCGACAAGGCCCGAGAGAGCGGGCCAGACTCCGCGCCAACCACCAAGCCCGGCTCGAGGGCGGTACTCAGCTCGGCGCCGGCGAGTCGCGGCGCCGCGGTGGCCCACGCGGAGGACACGACCTCGGCCAGGGGGCTGCGAGCCGCGGTCGTCAGGGCCTTGTGGCCGACCAGTCGCAGCGCGCGCACGCTCGACGACATGCCGCGAGCCTGCTCGATCGCCACCTCGAGCTGTCCTCGAACCGGGTGGTCCTCGAGGAGTGCGAGTGCGAGATCGAGGCGGCCCTCGACGACGCTCGCCGGGTTCGCGAGCTCGGCGGCCATCGCTGCCGCAAAACCCGCGAGTGCTTCGCCGCGCTCGAGATCCGACGCTTCGGCATGAATCGCGCTGAGCGCGGTGACATCGACCACCTCGAGACACACGGGCAGGTCCCGCCCGATCACCCGCATGCGCGCAAAGCCACCCGCGCGCGCTCGGAACGACCGTTCGCCGAGCCCCGCCCACGGAGGAGCCATCAGCCGCTCGAGTCGCTGACCCGGGAGGAACGCGTCGGTGAGCCGCATGCCGGGCTCCATGCCCCAGCGACTTCGCGCCTCACCGCTGCAGCGCTCGATCACCCCATCGACACCGAGGTGCACGAACGCCCGCCCCTCGACGAGGCGCTCCAGGGCCTGAAGGTCCTCGACAAGACGGGCATCTCCGGCCACCGCCTTGTGGAGCCTCTTCAGGCGCTCTGCCAGTTCGGACAAGGGTGCTCCATCGCGCTACGCAGTGCCCCCATTCTACCAGGGGGACCGCCGACAATGGACCTTCCGCCCCCCCTCGCGGTGGCCATGGGACGCCGCGATGTTCGGAGTGCGATCCGAAACGGAGCGGGCCGGCCCTACGATTCGCGGTCGAGAGCGACCACGTCACCGTCAACCACTTCCACCGGGATCCGAGGCACGGTGAGCGCGTCGTCCATGAGGCACTCGCCGGTGCGCACGTCGAAAGCCCAGCCATGGTACGGGCACGTCAGCGTCGTGCCGTCGAGATCACCGTCGCCGAGCGGCCCCCCGGCGTGGGGACAGGTCCCGTCCACCGCGAACACGCCGTCCGGGGTGCGGCACAGCGCCACGGGCTCGCCGTCGAGCATCACCTCGAGCACCTCGCCCTCGCCCAGCTCGTCGAGGGAGGCAAGGCGGGTGCCGTTGGCCGGCGCCTTGGCGGGCTCCTCGGCGGCAGGAGGCGGCGTCGGCGTGCTCAGGCCCCGAAACAAGCGGCGCAGCAGTCGACGGCGAAGCCCTTGCTCGCGTCCCGTGATCAGCCGTCGCAAGAGCCTGCGAAGCGCCATGTTTCCTCCTCCGGCTTCGTCCCCTACCCTCGTGACCGGCAGGGCGCGAGGGGGTATGCCACAATCCCCGTCGCGGAGAACTCATGCGATCCCTCACCTTGCCCCTCCTCGTCCTGCTCGTGGGCTGCCCAGCACCCGACGAAGTCTCGTTCGAGCTCGAGCCGACCATCGAGCTGCTCTACCCGCCTCCCGACGAGCCGTTGATCCGTCAGGCGGACGGCACGGTCGAGTTCCTGGTGGTCGTCGACATCGACAACTTCAACTTCGACAAGGAAGCCACCGGCGATCCGCCGCTCGAGGGTCAGGGCCACTACCACGTGTGGATCGAGAACGATCAGGTGGCCTCCCCGGCCTCGCTGTCCGAGACGATCACGCACCTGCCGGGCTCCACGCCGAGCCTCGACGGGGTCAGCGAGGTCCACATCCGGGTGAGTCTCCAGAACAACGACCACAGTGACTACAACGACCCCGACAACGACGGCGTCGACCTGGAGCACTGGGAGTCCATCGTCGCGTACGACATCGTCGACGAGTAGGCGGACGCGTGAACCAGGGACGCCGCTTCCACCTTCAGGAGCGCATCGGAGCCGGTGCGTATGGCGAGGTGTTCCTCGCGGAGCAGGACAGCGGCGCGGGCTTCCGCAAGCGGGTCGCCATCAAGCTCCTCCACGCGCGACTCGAGGGCATGGCCGACGCCGGAAAGCGCTTCCGGGACGAGGCGCGCATCCTTGGACGGCTCTCTCACCGGCACATCGTGACGGTCCTCGATCTCGTCCAGCTCGACGAGCGCTGGGCCCTGATCATGGACTTCGTGCCCGGGGCGGACCTCGAGCGCGTCATCGACGCACTGGCCGCGGAGGACGAGACCTTCCCCACTCCGGCGGCGATCGAGGTGGCCGCCGCCATCTGCAGCGCTCTCGATGCCGCATTTCATGCTGACGACGGGGCCGGCGGCACCCTGGGCGTGATTCACCGGGACATCAAGCCGAGCAACGTGCGCCTCACCCACGACGGCGAGGTCAAGGTACTCGACTTCGGTGTGGCGAGCGTGAACCTTGAGACTCGCGAGGCCCAGACCGGCCTCCACCGCATGGGCACGGAGCGCTACATGGCGCCGGAGCGGATCCTCGGCGAGGACTCCGGCCAGAAGGGCGACATGTACGCGGTCGCCGCCACCCTCGCCGAGCTGGTCCTCGGGGAGCCCATCGGCCGGACGCCCGTACTCTCCGAGCGCCACGCCGTCTTTCTCGACGAGCTGCAGGCCAGGCTCGTGGCGCGCCTCGGCGACGACCACGTGCTCATCCCCGAGCTCATGCTCGGGCTCGCCGAAGACGTGGACGTCCGCCCGGAGCCGCGAGAGTGGTCCACGCGTCTCGCGGAGCTCGCTCGCCGCGAAGAGGGCGAGACCCTCGCAGCCTTCTCGCGCCGCTACGTCCCCACTGTCGGGGACGTGCTGGGTGTCGAGACCGAGGTCGTCACCGGCGTGCTCTCGGAGGGCAGCCTGCCCGCCACCGCGAGCAGTACGCTCCTGCCCGCCGACGGCGACAGCTGGCTGAACGAGGGTGACGGAGCGACGGAACTCCCCACGCGAAAGGCAGGCATCGCTGCGCTGGTCGTCGGCATCGGCGCCGGCCTGGCCGCCGTCGCGGGAATCGCCGCCATCGGTCTGGCCGTGCTCCAGAGCCAGAGCGCCCCGCCGCCGGCGCCCGCAGCCATCGCCGCGCCGATGGTCGAGCCCCCGCCCGTCGCCACCCCGGAGCCGGTCGTCGCCGAGCCCGAACCCGTGGCGGTCGTCGAGCCGGAACCAGAGCCCGAGCCCGAGCCCAAGCCTATCGCCGCTCCCGAGCCCCCGAAGCCACGACCTGTGCGCCCTCGACCCGTCGAGACGCGTGGCGCCGTCGTCGACCGGGCGATGTTCGTCGTCACCGACGCGACCAGCGTGCAGGTCACCTGTGGCGACGTGGCCGGTACTGGAAGCCAGGCGGTGCGCCTGCGCAAGTTCAGCGGCGGTTCGTGCGCGATCACCGCGACCTACCTCGGCCAGCAGCTCACTGGCCGGACCACCGTGAACGAGGTGCGTGAGGTGAAGTGCACGCCCACCGACGGAGCCCTTCGATGCGACTGATGCCGCTCGCCCTGTTCCTCGTCGCAGCGCCGGCGCTCGCCGACGATGTGCTGTGGCTCTCGCCACCCAGCGACGCGCTGCGCGAGCAAGTGCTCGGCGTCGAGGGGGGCGCCGAGGTCACCCGCGCCGACCTGCTCCCCACGGACGCCGCCTGGGGCCCCGCGGACGAGGCGGCGCTCGCCGGTCTCGAGGCAGGTCTCACCGACGCGCGCGAATACGAGACGCGCCTCGACGGCGAGCTCGTGATCATGCAGTCCCTGGCGGTCCCGATCGCCGCGGTGCGTGCTCTGCGCGACGAGGAAGACCGCAAGCGCCTGCACGCCGCGCTCGCCTACCAGGGCTTCGCGGTGGACCGCTTCTTCGGAGACGACCTCGGGGCGGACGAGCGGGCGGCCGACTTCCGCGTCGCCCTCGACTCCAAGCTCCTGCCGTCCCCCTGGGTGGCCGCGATCGCCCTCGAGCCCGAGCGCGCGGTGTCGCCCTACGAGATCGCGGACGCGCCCTCTCGGGTTCGCTACGAGGCCCTGCGCGGCCAGCTCGGCGACGCCCTTCCGGCGCTGCTCGCCCCCACCGTGCCCGAGGGTGTGACCCTCGTCGTCGACGGTCGGCCCACCGAGATCACGGCCACCGGCACAGTGAAGCTGCCTCCTGGGCGTCACCTCGTGCACGCCGAGATCGACGGGCGCATCGTCCAGCGCTGGACCCTGGAGCTCGCACCCGCCGCGCGCGAGAACCTCGTCGTCGCCGTGGACCCCGCGGCCCTCGACGGTTGGCTCGGCGCCCTGCCCTCGGCACCTCCGCGCTTTGCCGCGGAGTCCATGGCTGCACGCGGTGGCTTGCTGATCGTCGACCCGAGCACCGACAAGGCCTTCCGCGTCGGTCCAGACGGTTCGGTCACCGAGGAAGCCATCCCCGAGGCCCCGAAGCCCGAGAAGGAAGCCTCGGATCGCGACGGTGGACTGGGCGTGGGACTCGCCGTCGGCGGAGGCTGGTTTGGCAGCCAGGACTTCTACCTGGTGGACCCGATCAACCGCGCCCCGACGGCCGGAACCGTGAACGCCGCGGCCATCGGCCTCGGTGCCGACATCACGTACGACATCGGCGTCCTCCGGCTCGCCGCCGCGATGGACCTGGCCATGCCCGTGGGCGCCGACCACACCACCCTGGTCGAGAGCACCCCCTGGCGCGTGCGCCCCACGCCCATGGCCGCCGTGGGCCTGCGACAGGCGCAGATCGCGGTCGGCTACGTGCTTCCGCACCACATGGCGCTCGGCGGCCGTCTGACCCTGCCGGTCACCGACCAGCTCGAGATCCGTGGCAGCGCCCTTGCGGGCCTTCCGCCCAAGCGAACCCGCGCGGATGGCAGCTCCTGGCAGGGCGAAGCCCTCGGAACCGCCTGGCTGGGCGTGGGCTGGCGCTTCGGCGGCTGAGTGGCGTCGACGGGGAACCCCTCGAGCCCCTCCAGGGTCTTGTGGATCGCGCCGCCGACAAAGCCGGCGAGCGCGCTGGCATGTGGGTCAGCCGTCCACTAGACTCCCCATGGGGAAAGGGGCCAGGCAACGACATGCGCCACTGGCCGTCACAACGCTGCTCGAACCACACGTCGTCGGGACGCACGTCTGTTGCGCGCCTCGCCCGCCGCGTTGCGCCGGTGCTCGCTCTCGCGATGCTCGCCGGCTCGGCGATCCCGGATGGACCGCCCGAGGTCGAGGACGACGCCTCGGACCCCGAGTTCTCCGAGGTCGTCGCCGACCTGCGCACCGAGCACCACGGCAGCTTCTTCCGCCGGGCCCCCGTCCTGCCGCTGTCGAGCGAGACGCCGAGCATCGACGAGCTGCGCGGCTACCTCGCCGCGGGGGACGACGAGCGCGCCCTCGCGATCGCCGAGCGCATCGTCGCCGACAAGAAGTGGGGACGTGATCGCAACGCTGCCTGGCTGGTGATCGGCCTGCTCGAGCGAGAGCGGGGCAACCACAACCAGGCTTCCGAAGCGTTCACGAAAGTGCGCGTGGTGACGAGCCCGCTCGCCGAGATGGCGACCTTCTACGAGGCCGAACAGGACCTGGCCCGCGGCAAGCCCTGGGTCGCGAAGCGTGAGTGCGAGCGGTACGTCGAGGCCTACCCCGACGGGCACTACGTCGACGCGTGTACCCGCCTGCAGGCGAAAGCCGCGGTACTGGCTGGGCGCGGCAAGACCGCCGAAGAGATCGCCGAGGCCTACGACGCCGAGCACGAGGACGCGCCGATCACGGAGAGCATCCTGCTCATGCGCGCCGAAGCGGCGTTCGAGGCTGGTCGCGACGAAGAGGCCGTGTACCGCTTCCGCAAGCTCGCCGTGGATCACACTGCCGCCCTCACCGGGCGAGTGGCCGAGGAGCGCCTCGTTCAGCTCGCCGAGCGCGGCGCCGAGAATGCCGAGGTCCCGAACAGCATCGAGTCTCGTCGCCAGCGCGCGATGTCCCTTCGCGACGCTGGACGCATCGAGGATGCCTGGGCCGTGTACGCGTCGCTCGCCGAGGAGGCCGCCGACAACCCGGATCAGCAGCCGTGGGTCGATGCGGCACTCGAGGTGTTCGCCAAGCGCACGCGGCACTTCGACCCCCTGATCGAGAAGCTCGAGAAGGAGTACGCCGAGACGCCCTCGGGTGAGCGCACCGCCGAGCTCATGCACCTTCTTGGGCGCGCCGGGCGCTGGGACGAAGCGGCCGCCTACGCGAAGGTCGGCATGGAGAAGTACCCGCGCGTCCGCGGCTTCTCCCGCAACGAAGAAGCCGTCGGTCGCACGCTCATGCTCGGTGGCGACTATGCCGGCGCGCGCGCCGCGTTCGAGAAGCTCAAGAAG
The DNA here is from genome assembly GCA_006226595.1 of Deltaproteobacteria bacterium. Taxonomy (GTDB): domain Bacteria; phylum Myxococcota_A; class UBA796; order UBA796; genus M1803. The sequence continues at coordinate 23,865 of SBGP01000103.1, read as the reverse complement.
CGCGGTGGCTGGCGCGGTCGTCGCGGTCGCTTCCTCGAGGGCTTCGCGGCCCTCATGGGCGGCGACGCCGCCGCCGCCGAGCCGCTGCTCGCCGAGGTCGTCGAGAAGGACGCGTATCGCCGAAGTGCCGCCCACTACTGGCGCGCGGCCGCGCTCGATGCACTCGAGCGTCCCGACGAGGCCAAGGCCGCGCGGCAGGCGCTGATGGCATCCGATCGGTTCAGCTGGTACGGCGTGCTCACCGCGGCGAACGACGACATCGACACGCCGCTGTGGGAGCGGCTCGAGGGCCGCTGGTGGGGCCCCGAGACCCATGTGCCGGCACCGATTGCGCCCGCCCACGCGAGTCCGCTGTCCCTGGGCTTCGCCGCTGGCGCTCCCGCCTGGTCGCCCGTGGTTCGCGGCGCCGAGGCCTTCGCCTCCGTCAGCTGGCCCTCGGCTTCGCAAGCGCAGCCGGAGCCGGTCGCCACCCTGCTGCTCCGGGATCCCACCGAGCCGCCCGAGTCGTACGCCGAGAGCCTGTTCTTCTCGCGATACGAGGCGGGCCGTGAGCTCGAGCGGCTGGCGGACAAGCACGGCGAAGCCTTCCCCGACATCACCACCGCTCTGGAGCTGGCACGGGTCGGGCTCTACGACGAGTCCGGCCCCCTGTTCTCCGGCTTCTTCGAGGGCTACAAGGACGCGCGCAGCAAGCGCTCGCATCCCCAGAACGAGGCGGCCCGCGCCCTGTTCCTGCAGGACGACGAGTGGCGTCAGCTGTTCCTGTACACGCGCGATCACCACCACACGGCGCGCTACCTCCACGGGCTGGACGAGCACGTCGCGGACCCGGTCGATGCCCGGCGAGCCATGGCCCTCGGCTGGCCGCTCGCCCATGCGGAGCACGTGTGGACGCACGGCCGAGAGCACGACGTCGACCCGCTGATGGTGATGGCGCTGATGCGCGCCGAGAGTACGTACAACTCGATCGCGGTCAGCCGTGTCGGCGCCCGCGGCGCCATGCAGATCATGCCCCGCACCGGACACCTGCTCGCGGACATTGCCCACGACGAGCACTTCACCGCGGGTGACCTCGAGGATCCGGTGCTCGCGGTCGAGTACGGCATCACCTACCTGGGACTGCTCCAGGACCGCTTCGACGGCGTGTTCCCGCTCGCCGTCGCGTCCTACAACGGCGGACCGCACAACGTGTCCTCGTGGATGCGGGGCACTGGCGCGGACATGCCGATCGACGCCTTCGTCGAGCACATCCCCTTCCGCGAGACGCGCCGCTACGTGCGCCGCGTCACCTCGAACTACGCCACGTACGTCGATCTCTACGGTCCGGCGGATGCGCTGGTGGTCCCGCCCCGCAAGATGCGGCAGGACGACGCCTCGGTCGTCGACTTCTAGCCGCGCCCTCCCTCCAAGGCCCTCATGAATCCCCGTCCCCTGCTCCTCGCCGCGCTCGGCGTGTGCCTGCTCGGCATCGGCCCCTTCACCAAGAAGAAGCCCGCCGCCGAGGCCACCCCGACCGAGGCCCAGCCCACGCCGCCACGCGTGCGCATCCCTCCGGACATCGTCGACGTGTGGGCGGACGACCTGCCGCTGCTCGCCGGCGCGACGCCGGAGGGTCTCGGATCGCTCTCCGCGCAGAGCTGCGGGTCCTGCCACATCCAGGCGCACGACAGCTGGCATGGCGGGGCCCACGCGGGATCCGCGAGCGCCGAGCCATGGCGAACCGTCGCGACCGAGGCCGCGGACGAGCGCTGCAGCTCGTGCCACCTCCCGCTTCAGGAGCAGTACGCGAGCCTGGACGGGCAGCCGAACCCGAACTGGAGCGCCACGCTGACCACCGAGGGCGTGACCTGCGCCAGCTGCCACGTCCGCGACGGCGCCGTGATCGTCGGCCGTCCCGGAGTCAAAGCGCCCCACCCGGTGAAGTGGTCGCCCCAGCTCGGTGAGTCCGCCTTCTGCGCAGACTGCCACCAGCTGTCCTTCGCCGGCGGGGACAAGCCTCTGTACGACACCTTCGGCGAGTGGCAGCGCTCGCCTCAGGGCCAGGCCGGAGTCACCTGCCAGGCCTGCCACGACGGGCCCGGTGCGAGCGGCGTGCAGCTCGGCAGCGACCACGGCCCCGCGGCACGTGCCGGTCGCGGGCTGACGCTTCTCACCGAGCTCGCCACCGACCGGGTGATTCGCGGCGGCGACCCGCTCACCGGCAACCTGCGGCTGCAGAACAGCGGGGCTGGGCACCACATCCCCTCGGGCTCGCCCTTCTCCGGGCTGCGCGTCGAGGCGAGCATTCGCATCGACACCGACGAGGAGCCCTGGCTCTCCGAGCCGGTCCTCTACGACCTCGCGCGCACGCTCGCGGGAGCGCCGCCCTACCCGACCACGGCGGACACGCGGCTCGCCGCCGGCGAGGAGCGGAGCGTGCCGATGTCCATTGCCGTGCCGGTCGATGCGCCGGCCGGCCCAGCCACCCTCACCGTCCGCGTGGTCCGCACGGTACGCGGCGTCGCCACCGACGAAGTGGTCAAGTCACAAGAGCTGCCTCTGGACCTCGACTGAGGCCGAGAAACAGGCGTTGGTCGCCTCCCGCCGCTCGCGGTAGGATGCGGCCCGAAACGGGGAACGGATCCGATGCTGAAGTTTCATGCCCGCACCGATGTAGGGCTCAAGCGCAAGCACAACGAAGACTCGCTGCTCGCGACCGACGAGTTCGGCGTCTTCGTCGTCGCCGATGGCGTCGGTGGGCGCAAGGCCGGCGAGCTCGCGAGCGCGATCACGGTGAACACCTTCCAGGCCTACGCGCCGCAGATCCAGTCGGCGGTCGACGCGTTCGCCGCGGATCAGAACCGCGAGACCCGCAACGCGGTGCTCCAGCTGCTCGACCAGGCTGCGAACGCCGCGTCCAAGCGGGTGTACGAGGCGGCTAGCGCCACCGGTCGCCAGGGCATGACCACCACGCTGGTGGTGGCCGCCATCGGCGGTGGTGCGGCCTTCCTGGCCCACGTCGGCGACAGCCGCGCCTACCTCGTCCGTGAGGGCATGCTGCGTCAGCTCACCGAGGACCACTCGATGGTCAACGAGCTGATCCGCACCGGCGCCATGTCCCCCGAAGAGGCCGCGACCAGCCGGTACCGCAACGTCATCACCCGCGCGATCGGCCTCTACCCGAACGTGCGGACCGACACGCTGCACGTCGAGCTCCTCGACGGCGACCGCCTCCTGCTGTGCTCGGACGGCCTGTCCGACCCTGTCGCACCGGACGAGATCCTGCAGAACATGCAGGAGGCGAACCTCACCGCCGGCGTGGACGAGCTCATCGAGGCCGCGCTTCGCGGCGGCGGCAAGGACAACATCACCGTCATCGGCATCGAGCCGGAGGCGGTGCTCGAGGCCGAGACCGTGGCCGCCCGCGCCAAGGCGATGGAGAACCTGTTCCTCTTCGAGGAGCTGCCGTTCCACGCCCGCCTGCGCGTCGGACGCATCGTCAGCGAGCTCTTCGTCACGCCGGGCCAGCGGATCGTGAAGCAGGGTGAGATCGGCGACACCCTCTACGTCGTGGTCCAGGGCGAGGTCAGCGTCGTCGCCGACGGCCAGGAGATCACGACCCTGTCCGAGGGCGAGCACTTCGGTGACCTGTCGCTGGTCGACCGTCAGCCGCGCTCCGCGGACATCGTCGCCAAGGGCTTCGGCCACCTGCTGTGCATCGAGCGCGAGGCCTTCCGCGAGTTCTGCGTGATGGAGCCGACCCTGGGCAACCTGCTGCTGTGGAAGCTCGTCGCCACGCTCTCGCAGCGCCTGCGCAGCACCAACAAGGAGCTGACCCGGGGCTGATCCTGGGTCGAGTACCCCACCGGCATGTGCCGTCTCGCACAGGGGGAATCGGGCAAGTGCCCGTCCCTCGGACTCCGCGGCTGGCACGCGCTTTGCTTTGGCCTTCGCCATGACACGCGGCCCCCGACTCCCTCGACTCACCGGCAACGGCCACCTCTCCCGGCTGCTGTTGCCCAAGCGCCTGCACCCCGTCGCCGAGCGCGTGAAGCTCAAGGACGAGGGTCACGGCATCGACCTGTTCGGGCTCGACCGCGCCGGCATCACCCGCGGTCTGGCCGTTTCCTGGTGGCTGTACGAGCACTACTTCCGGGTCGAGTCGCACGGCATCGAGCACGTTCCCTCCGACGGCGCCGCGGTGCTCGCCGCGAACCACAGCGGCACCCTGCCCCTCGACGCGATGATGCTCGCGCACGATCTGATGCGGAATCGCCAGCGGCCTGTGCGCATCGCCATGGACTACTTCGTGCCCGGGCTGCCGTGGATCAACCTGCTGTTCACCCGTGCCGGTGGCTTCTCGGGGACGCGCGGCAACTTCCACGCCCTGCTCGACGCGGGGGAGTTGGTGCTCGCGTTTCCCGAAGGTACGGTCGGCATCGGCAAGCCCTTCTCTCAACGCTACCAGCTCCAGACCTGGCGCCAGGGCCACGTGGAGCTCGCGATCGAGCATCAGGTGCCGGTGGTGCCCATCGCCGTGATCGGCGCCGAAGAGCAGTGGCCGCAGATCGCGCGCATCGATGGCCTCGAATCCCTCGGGATCCCGTACCTGCCCATCCCCGCGACCCCCATGCCGCTTCCCGTGAAGTACCACCTCTACTACGGCGAGCCGATCGACATCCCGAGCATGTTCGACGCGTCACAGGTTCACGACGCCGCAGCGGTGGCGGAGGGCGCTGAGATGGTGCGCAACGCGGTCGAGCGCCTGATCGAGCACGGCCTCTCCGAGCGACAGGGCGTGTTCTCGTGAGTGCGGTCCTCGTCACTGGCGCCACCCAGCCCCTCGGACGCGCCGTCGTCGAGGGCCTGCGCGATCGTGGACGCCGCGTGCTCGCGGTCGGGATCGATCCGGACGGCGACTTCCCGGGCGATGTCGTCTACGAGAGCGTGGACCTGTCGCGCGCGCGCTCGCTGAAGCGACTGATGTTCGGCCCCGCCGTCGACCTCGGCGTGGACACCATCGTCCACCTCGCGTTCCATCGCACCCCCGGCCACCCACGCGCCCACAAGCTGCACGTGGACGCGACCCGCCTGCTGCTGCGCATGAGCGAGCGCCATCCGACGATCCGCCGCTTCGTGCATCGCTCCACGGTCGAGGTGTACGCCGCCCGCCTCGACCGACCCGACGTGCTGCGCGAGGACAACCCCCTGGAGCTCTCACCGAAGGCACCCGCGTGGATCCGCGAACGCGTGGAGGCCGACCTCACCGCGTGCACGCGCATGGGCATGGGCGACCTCGATATCGCCGTGCTTCGCTGCTCGGAGATCTTTGCGCCGAAGATGGGCAGCCAGCTCCACGACTACCTGTCGTCGCAGCTGTGCTTTCGCCCGATGGGCTTCGACCCCATCCTCAACCTGCTCACCGTGGAAGATGCCGCGAACGCGTTCGTACTTGCCGCTGAGTCCGATGCCACCGGCGTGTTCAACATCCCGGGCAAGGACACGATGCCGCTGATCTGGCTCACGCGGAAGTGGGGCCGCGACAGCGTCGGCGTGCCTGGGCCCATGCTCGGACCGCTGTACAGCGCGCGCCGCTGGCTCCGGCGGACCCGGTTCCGCTACGACCTGAACGCCTGGCGCTTCCACTTCAACGGCGTGCTTGACGGGACCCGCGCTCGCGAGGAGCTCGGCTATGTACCCGAGCACGGGATCGAGTGGCCGCGCCTGGACAGCGGCGGGGCTGGCGACTGACTTCGGGTTAGGTCCACACCTTCCCGAGGTCACCGTGGACATCTCCCTCGCCTGCAGCCCCGACGCCGACGACCTGTTCATGGTGCGCGCCCTCCTCGAGGGCCTCATCGATACCGGGCCTTACACCTTCGCGATCGAGGCCTCCCCGACCGACGCCCTCAACCGGCTGGGTGACAGCGCCGCCCCCGACGTGCTCGCGATCTCGATCGCGCACTATCCGAAGATCGCGGACACCTACCAGATGCTTCCGCACGGCGGCTCGATGGGCGAAGGCTACGGTCCGGTTCTCGTCGCCCGCGAGCCGATGAGCCTCGCCGATCTCGAGGGCCGCAAGGTCGCCATCCCCGGCACCACGACCACCGCATGGGCCGTGCTCCAGCGCATGGTCGACGTCCAGCCGGTGGTCACGCCGATCACGCCCTACTCGCTGATCTTCGACGCCCTGCGCAGCGGCGAGGTCGATGCTGGGCTGATCATCCACGAGGGTCGCCTCACCTACGAGGACGAGGGCTTCGTGCGCGTGGCCGAGCTCGGCGAGTGGTGGGATGCCCACACCGGTGGTCTTCCCCTGCCCCTCGGTGGCAACTGCATCCGTCGCTCCCTGGGCGAGGAGCACATCGCGGCGATCTCGGAGCTGTACCGCCAGTCGATTCGCCATGCGCTGGAGCATCAGGACGAGGCCGTAGCCTGGCTACTCGAGCGCGGCTCGAAGCTCCAGACGCCCGAGAAGGTGCGCGAGTACCTCGGCATGTACGCCAACGGCCGCACGCTCGATTACGGCGAGGATGGACGCCAGGCCATCGAGCACCTGCTCGACATGCCCGTCGACTTCGCGCCCTAGCAGCCTATTCGCCGCGAGCCACGCGCTCGATCGCCTGCAGCCGATCCGCCATGTCCCGCATGCGCAGCCCCACGTCGTCGAGCAGTGCGATGGCCACCCGGGCGCCGATGTCCGGCTTCTGACGCAGCAGCTCCTGGAAGCGCACGCGGTTCAGTACCACCAGGCGCGTGTCCTTGGTCGCCGTGAGCTCGCCCTGGTGCTGGATCTCGCGCGCGAGGTGGAGCACACCTGCCGCTTCGCCATGTCCGAAGGTCGCGAGCACGCGTTGCCCCCGGGTCCACGAGAGCTGCCCGTCGAGCACGATGAACGCGCGGTCCGCAAAGGCGCCGTCCGCGAGCAGGACCTCGCCCTTCTTCACCGAGAGCTCTTCGAGGTACGGCGCGATCATCAGGCGTTCCGGGCCGTTGAGGTCCCGGAAGAGGTGCGAGTCCCCGAGTCCCGTGGAGAGCTCCTCGACCGACGCATCCTCGCCCGCATCGACCTCCACCGAGAGGACCACGGCACTCACATTGTCGGGTCCGCCCGCCTCGTTGGCGGCACCCACCAGGTTGCGCAACGTCCGCGGCAGCTTGTCCGCGACCACGGCGTCCTGCAGCTTCTCGTCGCCGAGCACGCGCGTGAGGCCGTCCGAACACAGCAACAGGACGTCCCCGTCGAGCAGGCGCACCTCGGCGACGTCCACGTCGACATCCGCGCCGCTCCCCAGCGTCTGGTACAGCACGTGTCGGTCCGGGCTCTCCTCGTACTCCTCGCGCGTCATGCGCCCGCGGCGGTACCGGAGCTCGGCCACGCTGTGGTCCTCGGTGAGCCGGGTCAGGCGCCCACCGCGGTACAGATACGCGCGGCTGTGCCCCACGTGTGCGATGTACGCGAAGTTGCGAGCGAAGGTGAGCATCACCAGCGCGCTGCCCATCTGGCTGCGACCGGCGCGCAGAGCCTCGTCGCGCACTCGCCCGTTCGCATCCGAGAAGATGGTCGTGAGCACGTCCGTGAGCGCCACCCGCGCCTCTGCCGAGTGATCCTCCTCGACGCCCTGGAGCACTTCGCCAAGCCGCTCGAGCCCGTCCTTGATCGCATCCGTGGCCAGCGACGCCGCAACGTCGCCGACGCCGGCCCCGCCCATGCCATCGGCCACGGCGAACACGCGCTCTCGAGGAAGGCGGAGCACGCGGTCTTCGTTGACTTCGCGGCGCCGCCCGGGATGTGTCGCCGCGACGGACTGACGGATGCGCACAGCACCTCCAAAGGGGTCCCATGCTAGCGCGAGATGCCCGACGCTCGCACGGCGTCCGCGCATCCACGGCGAGGCTCCAGCGGTTCAGCCGAGCGCGGCCGCGCGCGTCAGGGGTCGGTTCCCGCGCGGATCTCCGCGTACTCTTCCGAGAACTCCCCATCCGCGGCGCGCACGATCACGGTCTCGTCCCGACGAGGCGGAAACGGCCCCTCCTCCTTCGGGCGGCAGAACAGCGTCGCGATGGTCGGCGGACGGCCCTCGCGAAACGCGTAGTCGACGCGAGACAGGATCTCGAAGCCGGCGGCGATGGGCCCCTCTTCGGTCCGCGGATCTCCCGCCGCCATCACGACGCAGAACCCGCCTCCCGGGGCGAGCCACCGGCGAGCGGACTCCGCGTAGTCGAAGATCGAGCCGCGGAGCTCCATGCGACACGCCGCACGCTGGGGATGGGGGCTGACGACGCCTTTGCCGAGCGGGATGTAAGGCGGCGAGCCGGTGATCAGCTCGAAGCGCTCGTCGAGCAGCGATGCATCGCGGATGTCCCCGTGGAGGATTCGCACGCGGTCCTCGAGCCCGTTGTGAGCCACGGTGCGCGTCGCGAGCTCGAAGGACACATCCTGGGCCTCGATGCCGACCAGCGTCGCGTCGGGACCCAGGCGATGAAGCAGCGACAGGCCCACGGAGCCCAGACCACAGCCGAGGTCGAGCAGGCGCCGGGCCTGCGGAAACTCCCGCGCGGCGTGCCAGGCACACACCTGGTCATCGGTCGAGAAGCGGTGGCCGTGCTTGAGCTGGTAGATGTGCCAGTTGCCGGCGATGCGATCGAGGGTCTCTTCAGCCATGGCGCTCTCGAGGACAGGGGGCTCCGACGCGGCGGAGGTGCAGATCGCGCAACACCGCCAGCGCCCCGCCGTCTAGCCCGTATGCACGGGTGATCGCCAGGTCCGCCTGGTGCCAGCGAGGGTCCTCGGGACCACTGATCGCCGTCGCGAGGGCATCGAGGTCGGCGAGCGCGGGGTGCTCCCGCGGTGGAACCGGGACCTCGCGCAGGAACGCCGGGAGGTAGTGGTACGTCTCGCCCTGGACGCGCACCCCCTGGTACAGCGTGTTGTAGAGGGCCGTGACCACGGTGCTGTTGAACAGCGCGCACAGAGCGGCCAGCGACCAGCGGTCGTCCGTGGGCCAGGCGACGGGGAACACGTCCTTCGTCACGTACTGCCCCTGCTCGTCGAGGGCGGCTTCCAAGCGTCGAGCGTGCTGGCAGAACACGAGCTTCGGACGCGTGAAGGTCGCGAGCGACGGCAGCGGGTTGCCGTGCTCGGCGCGCAGCTCGTCGTTGTCGAAGCGAATCCAGTAGCCCCGCCAGTCGATGGCGTAACAGCCCACCTCGTTCCGGCGCGCTCGGCTCTGGCCACCGAGGTAGCGCCAGCCCTGGCTCGCAGGACGTTCACGCCCGACGTACTGCTCGCGCAACCCGCGAACGTGGAACGAGCACGTCGACGCCACCCGCGCCACCTCTCCGAGCCGGGGAAGGGCGAGCAGGGGCTCGAGCAGGGGCCACGACGCGAAGGGCACGAACACGGGAACCTCGTCCCCTGCCCGGCGCAGCACCTCGTGAGGCACGCGGTGCTCGGTGGATCGGCGGAGCTCCGCGGGGTCCACAGCTCGCCTCGCCACCACCTCCTCCGCGAGACCGGCGACGAAGCCGAGCAGCGCGGGGTAGACGCTGGTGCCCGGAAACGGTGGCGGCTTGAGCGTCGCGCAGTCGACGACCCGGGTCAGCCGCAGCGGCCCCTCGGCGAGCCAGGCCCGTCGCAGCGACGCGGCGTAGCGCGCCTGGAGGACCTTGCTCGGCACGAGGAAGGCCGCGTGCCCTCCCGGTGCCACGAGTTCCTCGGCACGATGCAGAAACGCGCAGTACAGGTCCCACGCTCCGGACAGCCCTGGGAAGCGCCGCCTGAGCCGCTCCCGCAGGCCCGGCTCCGCTCCGCGCATCCGCTTGGCCTCGAGGTACGGCGGGTTCGCAATCACCGCGGCGAAGCGCTCTTCGCTCACCGCGAGCGCATCGCGCACCTCGATGACCGGCGCCGTGGTCACCCCGTGGGCATCCGCCCACTCCACCAGCCGAGCGCGCGCGAGCCACGCCGCGCACGGGTCCCGATCCCACCCGACCAACCGGCCGAGCACCTCGGAGGCCGCCACCCCGCGGGCGTGAAGCAGATCGGCCATCGCGACGAGCAGCGAGCCGTCGCCGCAGGCCGGATCGAGCACGCTCTCCGGCGTGCCTGGAATCAGCTCGGCGAGCGCCGCCGCGAGCTCCGGCGGAGTGAACACCTGCCCCAGCGCGGTCCGCCGAGCGACCGAACCCACCTGGTCCCAGCGCCCTGCCGCTCCGGACGAGGCCTCTGCCGACGCCAGCGCCCGCCCCACGGGGCCCTCGGACAGACAAGCCCCCGCCCATGGCGCGCGCGCACGCAGCGCCTCGAGCGTCTGCCAGCGGTGGAGGAGAAGCCCGCGCTCGTCCTCGGACAGACGCGCGAGCAAGCTCAGTGCAGGCCTGCCGACAGCGCTGCCGCCAGCGACTTGGTGAGCGACTCGGCGACCTCGGCGTGCCAGCCGTGGAATCCGCCCTCGGCGTTGAGGAGCTGCACCACACCGAAGTGCTCGGACTCGCTGCGGATCGGCGTGCACAGAACGTTCATCGTGTGGAAACCGGTCTCGTCGTCGACCGCGGACAGGTGACGCTCATCGTTGTCCACGTCGTTCACGATGATCGTGAAGCCCTTGTCGAAGGCAAAGCCCACGAGGCCGCGCCCGAAGCGGAGCTTGCGTCCGACGAGGGCGTCACCAGCCGGTCCCGCACAGGCGACGAAGGTCAGCGCCTGGTCGTTGAGGCTGCCGCGGAGCACGCTGCCGGCCTCGCAGCCGATCTCTCGCATGCACAGCTCGAGCACGAGCTCGGACGCCTCGTAGGCCGAGGGGCACGCCGCGATCTCGTCGGCCATGTCGAAGAGGCGCTCGGCCAGGTTCTCGGGCCCCGGCGTGGCGATGCGCATCTCTTCGGGCATCTCCTTGGCGATGGTCGGCGCGACCTCGTCCGGCGCGTCGATCGAGGCCTCGGGATCGAACTCGTCCTCGTCCGGCGCCCACTCGCCACCCGGGCCGTAGCTCGGATCCTGCGGTCCCTCGGTGGGCATGCGAAGTCGCGGCGGCGGGGCGGCGCGATCGACCTCGACGACCTGCGGCGGAGCCTTGGGCTTGCGCGCGACACGCCCGGGAGCCGGCGGCGCGTCCATCGCGTCGTCCGGTGCCGGAGCCGCGGGAGCAGCCGTCTTCGGCTTCACCGACTTCACGTTCGGTGGCGGCGGAGCGCCGAGGCTGCGACCGACACCCGGCGGCGGCGGCGGCGGTGGACCGGCGGAGTCCTTGCGGCGAAGCGGGCGGCGCGGTGCCTCGGTCGACAACGGCGAGACCACCCAGGTCAGGCCCGTGGTCGGGTCCTGAACCCACACGTCCCCGTTCTTGCGGGTGCTGCAGGTCCAGCCGTGCACGGTGACGCGCCACTGTTCGATGGCCTTGGACATGGCCATCATCCAGTCCACAGCATCGAGGCGGACCTTACGCTCGTCGTCGACGCTGCGGACTTCGAAGCGCATCACAGCCCCGCGAGTGCGCCAGCGAGGGTGAGGGCGACGCTCGTGAGCACCTCGGGGTCGAAGCCCTTCTCCTCATCCGGGTTGATGATCTGGATGACGCCGAAGATGCCCTTCTCGTTCTGGACGGGCACGCAGATCACGCGGCGCGGCTCGATGTCGACGTCCTCGTCGATGCCGAACAGCGTGGCCGGGTCCTCTTCGGAGTTCCTGACCTCGATGGGTGTGCCCATGTCGAAGCAGGTTCCGGCGAGCCCTTCGCCGAAGGGCACGACCTTGCCCTCGAGCACGCCCTCGAGCGAGCCGGTGACCGCACCGACGTGCATAGCCTCGTCGTTGAGCGACGCGCGGTAGGCCACGGTGGTCTCGGTGGTGATGAACTCGTTGACGAGGTCCACCGCGAGAGCGCAGGCCTCTTCGGGGCCGACGCCCATCATGTCGAAGGAGAGATCGAACAGGCGCTCGGCGAGGCTCTCCTCGCTGAACACCTTCTCGGGCTCCCACTCCTTGACGTCGGCCAGGGCCGAAGTGGGCATCGCGATCGCCGACACGTCCGCGGAGAAGTCGACCTCGGAGTCGTCGTTGTCGTCGACGCGCTCCTCCTCGGGCTCCTCTTCGATCACCATGTTCGACTGGCGGACGACGATCTTGATTTCCTGCTCGGGCTTGACCGTCCAGGACTGGTGCTTGACAGGGTCATCGACGTGGATGTCACCGGAGGCACTCGGCACACAAACCCACCGCCCCATCGCCTTGGGGTCGTATTCGAAGAAGGCCATCGCCTTGCCGAGCGCCATCATCCAGTTGGGCGCGTCGACCTTGACGGTCATTCCGTCATTGGCGGTCACGGTGAAGTTCACAGGTTCCTCCGCTCGGCGCGGTCGATTCTACTGGAAGTCGGAGCCGTGTAATCGCTTCCGAGCAGCTCCGCCCATCGTGGACCCGGCCAGGGATCGATGGCATCCCAGGTCGCGCGTGCCGCATCCTCGGGTGAGGCCTCGGATCGCGCGGCCCGAACCAGTGCTACGCCGAGCACGTCATCTTCGAGTCCCAGGTGCGCAATCGCCCGTCGGATGGCCGCCGGATGGTCGGGCGCGGGCCAACCAGGCTCTTCCGACGCGCGCCTCAGCCGGCGAATCCAACGAGCGAGTTGGACCTCTGCAAAGTGACGTGCCGTTGACGCGCGAACCGGCTCGGCGCCGCCCAGACGATCGCCACCCTGGAGCAGCAGGCCTTCGGCGTGCGCACGACCGAACGCGAGCAGCTCGCTGTTCTCGAGTCCGTCTAGGCCCGTGAACAGCGCGAGCTCGTACTCGCGTTGTTGTTCCGCGAACGCCTGCAGCGCGACGCCACAGGCCCGCATGCGCCAGCCGTCCAGCGAGAAGGGACTGGTCGACGCGTCGCGGTCCCGCGTCGCGAGCAGGATCACGTTGACCGAAGCGCCGTGATCCGGCTCCCACTGGACCGCGGCCGGTGCTGCGCCATCGGGGCGGTCGACGAGGTGCGCCAGGAAGTCCTTGAGCCATGCGGCGTGCGTTCCAGACGCGTGCTGGACGCGGAGGTAGTCGACGTTCGGGTCCGAGAGCAGCGCCAGGTGAGCCGCGAGGACGCCGCCTCCCGCGTCGAGGCGCTCGCGACGCGGCATGGCGCCGTCGCCGCACACGACCACACGCACGTCGCCGGGCGACTGCTCGCCGAGAATCCGAGCCCGTGCGTAGATGGCGGCGATGCGGCGGTGGATCTCGTGCGTCGTCAGCGCGAGATCGAGATCCAGGCCGCGGGTCCCCGGGAGCAGCTGACCGGTGCGCAGGTAGCGCTTCCAGCCAATCCAGCGCTCCAGCGTGTCCGCATCGACCTCGCGGGCCCCGAGAGGCTGAAGCGGCGCAGGGCGAGCCGAGGGGCTCGCCACGACCATCGACGCGGGGTCGGCAGCCCAGCGAGACAGGGCGGCACCGTCGACCACGGCCCGATCGCCGTCTTCGCGGAGCAGGCCCTTGAGGGCGTCGACATCGCGCACGCCGGAGGCCACGATCGTCTTCGCGAGCCAGGCGCCGCGCGCCTCGGGGCCGTGAAGCTCCTGGCCGGGCTCGAGCACGGGGTCGAGCTGCTCGCACCAGCGACGGATCTGGAGGCCGCGAAGTGCGAGACGAAGCTCGTCGAGGGCGTCAGGGCGAGGAATCAGCGCACCGTCGCTGCCGAGCGCCTGGGGCAGCCGCTCCTTGAGCTGGCCCAGCGGCCCACTCTGCAGCAGCGCCCGGTGCTGCCGGCGCAACACCGACAAGAACCGGTGGGTGGCGACCATCACCTCGCGACGCGCGGAGAGCAGTCCTGCACGCACGACGCGCACGCGCACGTCCCCGCCATCGGGCTCCGCAGTGGCGGCCTCGACGACCACCGCGACGCGCGCCGACCGGAAGTCCCCGGTGCGGAGCGCGAGGTCGACATCCCCCATCACCAGCAGGCTCACGGTGTGTGGCTGCCGATCGGCGATGTACATGCGGATGTCGGGCACGCCGGGACGCAGGTTGCGCTCGACGAGCAGACGGCTCATACCCGGCCCGGTGAGGGCGTCGAGCCAGCCGAGGGACGCGCCGCGAAGCAGCTGGTAGCGGTCGATGGCGACGCCCGTGCGGATCGCTCGGCGCATGGCGCGGCGATAGCGCTGACTCACGCGACGGTCGCGGTCCTCGCTGCTCCAGTCCCCTCGCCCGACGACGGCGATGCGCCGATGCGGATGTCCCTCGGGCAGTCGGCCGATGCGGTCGATCTCCTCGGCACACAGCCCGAGCACGACATGGGGATCGAAGCTCATGCGCGTCGCCCCCTGGTCGAAGGAGTCGGCGTCGAGCAGATCGAGCATGCGCTCGATGGCCTCGGCCTCGCGCTGGGCCTCGAGGTCGGTCCGCGGGCCCTCCCCTTCACGCATCAGTCCGCCGTGGCGGGGCTGGAGCACGAAGTACAGGTCCGCCCCAGGGTCGGCGGTCGGCGCCGGCATGAGCATCGTGAACGGCGCCGAGGCGCGCACGACCTGGCTGCCGCGTCGAAGCACGAGCTCACCCGCCTCGACGTTCTCGAAGCTACGCAGCTGACGCGGCGGCCCCTGCCGTTCGGAGCCTTCCTCGCCGCCCTGGTGTCCGACGAAGTGCCACGGCTCGCTGCCCGACGGCGACTGCGCAAAGCGCTCGATGACCTCGTACACGCGCGGCTCGACGTCCGCGGGAGCCGGGACCGTCGCCCAAACGCCCAGCGCGTGGAGAAGGCGCACGACCACGTCCCACGCGCGCTCGACGTTGCCGGGCGCCGTGTGCTGCCCCGCCTCGAAGGTGAAGCCGAGGCGCGCGGTTCGCTCGCCGGGCCGAAGCCCCGCGTTGCACGCGAGGCCACCGGAGACGATGGTCGACTCGTGCATGCCGGTGACGAGGTGCTCGACCCCGAGTCGCAGGGCGAGGCGCTGATGGCGCTGGTCGTCTCGGAAGAGCAGGAACGGTGGGGCCGGGCGCGAGGTCGAGTGCAGATCCAGGATGGCATCGACGCTGGCGAGCAGCGGTCCGATGGCGCGGGCGCGCCGCTCCTCGGAGTTCAGGGTCTCGGGGGCGGAGCGGGCGAGACGGTCGAGGGTCTCGGCGTCGAACAGCCGGTTGAGGTCGACGCCGCCCCTGGTGTGGCGAATGCCCAGCGCCGCGGCATCGAGGTTGCCCCGCACGAGCAGCAGGCTGCCCGCGACGAGCTCGCGCTCGGCGATCTCGGCGAGGCGGTCGAGCACCCGCAGTCCCACCGGTTCGTCGCCGTGGATACCGCCGACGATGGCCACGCGCGGCCCAGGCACGGCACGCCCCGACCGTCCGAGCACCTCGAACAGCGAGGTGCCGGGGATCCCTTGGACGTCGTGTGTGAACCGAATGCGAGGCATCGGCCCTAAGTAGCCGATCCCGCGCCGTCGGGCAGCATCACGTCTCGGTCGCGGGCGCCTCGGCGGCGGGCGCCTTCTTCTTGCGCGTCGTCGTCGTGGTCTTCTTCTTGCGCGTCGTCGTCGCCTTCTTCTTGGCGGTCGTCGCCGTGCCCTCGGCCTTCTTCTTCATCGCCGTCGTACGCGCGCCGGCCGTGGCCTTGGCTCGCGGCTCACGCGGCGGGAACTCGAAGCCGTACCGACCGGTCTCCCGACGAACCAGCGCGCCCTTGAACGCGCGACCACGCTTCGAGATGAAGTCCGGGAAGATCTCGGTCTTGCCAGCCTCGCCGAAGAACGGCTCGAGCTCGTCGGGCTGCATCTCGCGGTGGCAGACGACCTTCGGGACCAGCGGGCCCTTCTTGATCTCGCCATCGAGCAGCTTCTTGCAGACGTAGCGCAGGTTCGTCTCGATGATCTGGCAGTCCTCGTGCATCGGGCAGGCATACAGCGGCCCGACGACCTCCTCGGCCTCCTGCTCCGGCGGGTCACCGAACTCCGTGCGCAGGCCCCAACGGCCCTTCTCCTCGTCCTTCTCGAGGTACAGCATGCCCTCGAGGGAGCGGCCGTAGCGGTCGACGAAGCCAGTGAGTGGGCCGGCCTTGCCGTCCCGGAGCAGGGTGCCGGCGGTGGCCCGGTCGATGTAGCGGCCGGCGCGGTCCTTCCAGATGATCATCGAGCAGGTGTCATCGCCCTGCACGTTGTTCTCGCAGGAGTAGCCCCAGGCGGACTCGCCGACCTGGCCCCCGCACTGCGGGCAGGTGCCGACCGACGGCAGGTCCCCGAACAGCGTCGCGTGGTCGAAGCCCGTGAACGCGTCGGTGATCTCGCGGGTGTAGGCCACGAGACGGTCGAGCAGCTCCTTGCGGGTGAGCTCACCATCCTGGACCTGCTGCAGCGCGTGCTCCCACTCGCCGGTGAGCGCGGGGCTCGCGATCGTCGGCACATCCAGGCGACGGATGACATCGAACAGGCGCATGGCCTTGGAGGTCGGGCCGACCTTGCCTTCGACGCGGCGGGCGTAGCCCTTGCGCACCAGGCCTTCGATGGTGTCGGCTCGCGTAGCCGGCGTACCGAGCCCGCGGCCCTTCATCGCCTCGGAGAGCTCGTCGTCATCGAGCGCCTCACCGGCCGTCTCCATCATCCGCAGCAGCTGGGCTTCGGTGAGTCGCGGGGGCGGGTTGGTGTCCTTGTCGTGCCGCTCGTACGAGAGCACGTCCGACCTCACGCCCTCGGCGTTGTCGGAGCCCGGCACGAGCGCCGGCAGGTCGGAGTCCTGGGACTCGCGCCCGAGGGCCTCGAAGAAGCCCGGGACCTCGAGGCTCTTCGCGGTGGTCCGGAAGGTCACCGTCTCGGACGGCAGCACGACGTCGACGAAGCGCTCGACCACCGCCCACACGGCCGGGGACATGAGCGAGGCGAGGAACTGCCGCACGACGAGATCGTAGATGCGGGCGTCATCGCCGGAAAGCTCCTGCTCGGGCAGGGTTCCGGTGGGCACGATCGCGAAGTGGTCCGAGACCTTGGTGGAGTCGAGCACCTTGTCGAGGTTCTGCGCGCCATCGTTGTCGATGGTCCCGCAGATCGACTGGTAGTCGACGAGTCCGGCGAGGTTGCCGAGGATCTCGTCGATGGTCGGGCCGTAGTCGTCGGGCAGGTGACGCGAGTCGGTACGGGGGTAGGTCAGGACCTTGTGCCCCTCGTACAGGCGCTGGGCGGCATCGAGGGTGCGCTTCGCCGAGAACGAGAACCGGCGGTTGGCCTCGCGCTGCAGCGTGGTGAGGTCGAACGGAAGCGGCGGCTTCTCGTTTCGCTTCTTGCGGGTCTCGCGCGCCTCGCCCGGGGGCTTGCCGTCGGCGACGACCTTCTCGAGCTCGGTGGCGATGCGGCCCGCACGCTCGAGGTCGAACAGGCGGGTGGAGCGCGCGTCGCGGTCCTCGGGGTTCTTCAGCGACTCGTCGAAGAAGCGGCCGAGCCACTCCTGATCCTCGTGCTTGAAGTTCGCGGTGATCTCGACGAACGGCCGCGGGACGTGCGCGAGGATCTCGTGCTCGCGATTGACGAGCAGCGCGAGCGTCGGCGTCTGGACGCGGCCGGCGGACCACGAGGTCTTCTCGCCGCGGCTCTTCAGGCGCTGAGTGAGCGCACGGGTGGCGTTCATGCCGATGAGCCAGTCACCCACCGCGCGCAGCCACGCGGCATCGCCGAGGCTGTCGAGGTCGGCGCCGGGACGCAGGTGTTCGAAGCCCTGGAGGATGGCGTTCTGCGTCATGCTCTGGAGCCACAGGCGCTGAGACGGCTTCTTGTCGAGGTTCGCGTACTCTGCGATGCGACGGAAGATCATCTCGCCCTCGCGGCCGGCATCACAGGCGTTGATGCTGCCGTCGACGTCCTTGCGACGCCCGAGCTTCTTGATCATGTCGAGACGCGTCTTCTGACCCGTCTTCGGCTCGAGCTGGAACTCATCCGGAATCATCGGAAGGTTCTTGATCGACCAGCTCCGCCAGGCGGTGTTGTAGGCCTTCGGCTCGGCGAGCTCGAGCAGGTGTCCGAGAGCCCAGGTGACGATGAAGTCGTCGCTCTCGAAGTACTCGCCCTTCTCGTCGAACCCACCGAGTGCCGCGACGATGTCGCGCGCCACGCTCGGCTTCTCCGCAATGACCAGCCGCTTGCCCATACCGCTCCCTGAGTATCTACGGGGGCCCACACATAGGGATGCCTGGCCGCCAGGTCAAGGATACCCACGACAACCATGCGCTCCAGAATCGTCCAGATCGCGCGTCTGCTCCACCATCGCGGCATGCTTGCCGGCATGGATGGAAACCTGTCGACGCGTACGCCCCGAGGGTACCTCGTGACGCGCACCAGTTGCGCGAAGGGCCTGCTCGTCGAGTCCGACGTGGTCGAGGTCGACGCGGAGGGTCACCCCGTGGATTCGAGTGGCCCGCGCCCGACGAGTGAGCTCGCGCTGCACCTCGCCTGCTACCGGGCACGCCCGGACGTCGGGGCCGTGGTTCACGCGCATCCGCCGCATGCCGTGGCCCGCACGCTCGTGGGGCGCGATCTCGCCGTGGACGTGTTGCCCGAAGCGCTGCTGATCCTCGGCGACGTGCCCGTCGTGCCCTACGCGCGCACCGGCTCCATCGACCTGGCTGCCGCGGTGGGCGACGCGATCGCCAGCGCCAGCGCAGTGCTCCTCGAGCGCCACGGCGCGGTCGCCGTGGGCGCCGATCTGGATCAGGCCCTGATTCGCCTGGAGACCCTCGAACATACGGCTCGAATCCTCGGCATCGCCGAGGGCATGGGCGATCTCGTTCCGCTTCCCGAGGCTCAGCTCGACGAGCTGCGTGCCTACCGTGAGATCCTCGGCGCATGAACCACAAAGCCCTCTACCAGCCGCTTTACCACCACGCGACGCCCCACGGCGTGCTCACCGCCGTGGCCCTGCCGCCCGAGCCGAAGCCGGTGCCCACGAGCATCCTCGATCAGCTCGCCGAGGAAGAAGCGGCGCACGCCGCCGATCTCCGCGGCTTCCGCCAGGTGCAGTTCGTGGGTGGGCGCCTGGCATTGCGCCATGCGGCCGCTCAGCTCGGCATGCGGCTGCCCGCGGCCATGCCCGACGACCGAGGTGCCCCCGTGATGCCGCCGCGCATCGTCGGCTCCGTGTCGCACAAGCACAGCATCGCCGTCGGAATGGTGGCCCGCTCCAACGGCCGCACCCTCGGCGTCGACATCGAGGAGTACGAGCCGGCTCGCATGGGCATCGCCCCGAAGATCCTGCGCCCCGAGGAGCTCGCGACGATCGAGGCCATGCCTGAAGAGAACCGGTGGCTCGCACTGCTCCTCCGCTTCTCGATCAAGGAGTCGATCTACAAGGCCCTCGACCCCTATGTGCGCCGCTATGTGGGATTTCACGAAGCCTTCGTCGAGCCCGATCTCGAGGGCGGCGCGCGCGTCGAGCTTCATCTCGCCAACGGAGAAACGGGCTTCGAGGTCGATGCCCGCTATGCATGGCTGGAGGGCCGAGTGCTGACCAGCGTGCGCATCGGACGAACCCAGCCCAGCAGCGACAGCTGACCGCTTGCACGGCCATCAGACGCGGCGTACCATCGCGCCCACACGGAGAACATGCACATGAGCGATACGCGGACCACCAAGGAGCTCTTCCGCACCTGGCGCAGCGGCGATGCCGAGGCGGGCACGGTGATGGCTCAGCGCTTCGCGGATTGGTACTACGCCATCTCCACCTCGCGCCTCGGCGAGTCCGATGGCGGCGCCCCCTGCCAGTCCGCATGCGCGCGCTTCGGCGAGGGCATCGTCAACGTCACGGAGTCCCGCGCTCTCATCGGCTGGGCTCACGACATCATCAAGGACGAGCTCGCCAAGTCCGGCAAGAGCCGCGTGAACGACGGCGACTGGCCGAACGCGTACACCGGCGGGCAGTCGCCGAAGAGCCTGCTCGTCTCCGCCAAGGGCGAGCTCGCCAACGAGGTTCGCCTGCTCGAGCTCGTGTACGGCGGCACCACCTCCGGCGACGAGGTCGAGGGACTGGCCGAGCCGCTCGGCGGCCTGCCGATCGCGACCCTCAAGGCGCGCTACGCCGTGAAGAAGTGGCTGCGCAACAACGCCCGCGTGCCCTTCGACGTCGCCCCCGACAGCCCGATCCTCGATCGTGCTCCCCTTCCGCTCTACGAGAGCGGCCGGATGAACAGCCGGCAGGAAGAAGAGCAGTTCGAGCAGTGGATGATCACCGACATCGACCTGTGCAAGGACATCGCCGAGTTCGCACACTTCGCGATCGCGCTCCGCGGTGGCCTCGCCGGCGTCACGGCCGGTGGCGCGGTGGGTCAGGGCCTCGATGCCCTCCCGTCTCGCCCGCAGGTCGACTTCGACGATGACGAGGGTGGCTCGGGTGCCGCCGCGGCCGCCGCTGCTGGCGCGGGCCTCGCGGTCATCGGCATTGGCGTGCTCGTCCTCATCGTGATCGCCGTCGCCGTGTACATGTTCGTCCTCTGATGGACGACGCGGTCCCCGGCTCCTGGCAGCTGGACCCCGATACGCGCTTGGGCCTTCGGCTCAAGCGCCTTCGTGCGTCTCTGGAGGAAGGTCAGTTCGAGGAGGCCATCCTCGAGGCCGAAGAGCTGCTCGACGAGGAGCCGGACTATCCGGATGCCCTCTACCTGCTCGGTGAGGCCCTGCTCGACGGCGGGGATCCCGAGGGCGCGGTCATGGCCTTCGGCCGTCACGTGCAGCTCGCGCCCGAGGACCTCGAGTCGCTGCTCCGCCTCGGGCTCGCCCAGTACGAGATCTGCGACCTGACCGGCGCCGAGGAGATCATCCGCGAGGTGGCCCGCCGGCAGCCCGACCACGCGCTCGCCCAGTACCAGCTGTCGCTCGTGTTCGAGGCTCAGGGTCGCAAGACCGAGTCGCTGTCGGCGCTGATGCTCGCGAACCGCCTCGATCCCGAGTCGTTTCCGCTGCCCAGCCATTGGACCGCCGAGCAGTGGCAGGAGTCGCTCGCCGACGCCATGGTCCTGCTGCCCGCGCGCCTGCGGCGGTTCTGGGCGGACGTGCCCATGCACCTCGAGCCCGCGCCGACGCTGGACGAGCTGCGCGGTGAAGACCCGCCACTCTCACCGCGGACGACCGGACTGTTCGAAGGCGACGCCCCGCGGGACCCCGAGAGCACCGAGCGCCCGACCTCGATGCGCTTCTTCCTGCGCAACCTGAACAAGGCCATCAGCTACGACGAGCTGGTGGAGTGGGTCGCAGCGGCCCTCGAGCGCGAAGCCTGCGAGTGGCTCGGCATCGATCCGGAAGAGCTCGATTAAGCTCACCATCCTCGGATCAGGCACCGCCTACCCGGATAAACACCGGGGTCCAGCGGGGTTCCTCGTCGAGGAGGACGGCCACGCCTGGCTCGTCGATGGTGGCTCGGGAACCATGCAGCGCTGTGCGCGCTTCGGTCTGTCCCCCCTGGCGCTGACCGGCGGCGTGTACACCCATCGGCACCCCGACCACACCGGTGACCTCGTTCCCCTGCTCTTCGCGTTTCGAGTCGCCGGTCGCACGGCCTCCTACCCGATTCACGCAGGACAGGGCTTCGCCGAGTTCCTCGAGCAGCTCCGCGGCGTGTACGGCAAGTGGATCCAGGCTCCCGTCTCGGTCCACGAGCACCCCCTCGACGGGCCGTCGAGCCAGGACCTCGGCGCCTTGACCCTGCATACCCGGCCCGCGAACCACTCGGCCGGCGCGCTGCATCTGGGCTTCGAAGCCGACGGCCACATGCTCGTATTCTCCGGCGACACGGCCCCGAGCGACGAGCTCGTCGAACTCGCCCGCGGCGCGGATCTGCTGGTCGTGGAGTGCGCGGGCAGCGACCGCTCGCCCGTCCCAGGGCACATGCATCCCTCGGCCATCGCCGAGCTCGTACAGGCGGCCATGCCCAGCGAGGTGTGGCTCACGCACCTCTATCCGCACGTCGACGCGCGCGAGGCGGTGCAGACCATCGCGAAGTGCGGGGTACCGGTACGTCACGCCAGCGAGGGCGACACCTGGCGCAGCTAGCGCTGGCGCCTCATTCCCACTCGATGGTGCCGGGCGGCTTCGAGCTGATGTCGTAGGCCACCCGGTTGATGCCCTTCACCTCGTTGATGATGCGCGAGGACATCTTGCCGAGCAGCTCGTAGGGAAGGTGCACCACGTCCGCGGTCATGCCGTCGGAGCTGTGCACGGCGCGCACCACCGCGGCCTCTTCGTAGGTTCGCTCGTCGCCCATGACACCCACCGAGCGCACCGGGAGGAGCACCGCGAACGACTGCCAGATCGCGCGGGTCAGCCCAGCCTTGTCGATCTCTTCGCGAACGATGGCATCGGCGCGGGAGAGCGTCGCCAGGCGCTCGCGAGTGACCTCGCCGAGGCAACGCACCGCGAGGCCCGGTCCCGGGAAGGGCTGGCGCCACACGCGGCCCTCGGAGAGTCCCAGGGCCTCACCGACGGCCCGCACCTCGTCCTTGAACAGCTCGCGCAGCGGCTCGACGAGCTCGAACTTCATGTCCTCGGGCAGTCCACCGACGTTGTGATGGCTCTTGATCGTGGCGGAGGGACCGCGCACGGACACGGACTCGATGACGTCGGGGTACAGCGTGCCCTGGGCGAGGAACGGCGCGTTCTCGATGCGGTTGGCCTCGTCCTCGAACACGCGAATGAACACTTCACCGATGATCTTGCGCTTGGTCTCGGGGTCGGTCACGCCCGCCAGCCGGTCCAGGAAGCGGTCCTGCGCATCGACGATGGTGAGGTTGTACTCCTTGAACTCCTCGCGAATGGACTCGGTCTCGCCCTCGCGGCACAGCCCGTTGTCCACGAAGATGCAGTACAGCTGGTCGCCGATGGCTTCGTGCAGCAAGGCCGCGACCACGCTCGAGTCGACCCCGCCGGACAGGCCGCAGATCACGTTCTTGTCGCCGACCTGCTCGCGGATGCGCTCGACCTGCTCTTCGATGAACAGACCCGGTGTCCAGTCGCCCGTGGCGCCGCACACGTCGACGACGAAGCGACGAATGAGGGCCGCTCCGTTCTTGCTGTGCACGACCTCGGGGTGGAACTGCAGGCCGAAGACCCGGTCGTCCTCACTGGCGATGCCGGCGACGATGCCCCGGCTGCGCGCCGTGACCCGGAAGCCCTCCGGCGGGTGGTCGACGTGGTCGCCGTGGGACATCCACACCGGGTTCCCCCCCGCGGGGTCGAAGTCCGCGAACAGCGGGCCGGCGTTGTCGCAGAGCTCCACGTCCGCCGGGCCGTACTCACGGGAGGTGCCGCGTCCGACGGTGCCGCCACCAAGGTGGGTGAGCAGCTGCATGCCGTAGCAGATGCCGAGGAGCGGCCGGCCGCTCTCGAGCCATCCGGCGTCGAAGGCCGGTGCGTCCTCGCCGAGCACGGAGGCGGGGCCACCCGAGAGGATGACGCCGACAAGCTCGTCGGGGAACGACTCGGGCGCCGAGTCGGTGCACGGACGGATCTCGCAGTACACGTCCAGCTCGCGAATGCGACGCGCGATGAGCTGGGTGTACTGGGAGCCGAAGTCGAGGATCCAGACGGTCTGATGGCGCACGGGGCCTCCGCGGTGGCGGGCGACCTAACCCGACCTCCCCGGCACGCGGCCAGGCGTCACCAGACTGTGGCCATCACCGCGCGAGCGACTCGGAGAAGCGGCCACCGGTGTACGCATCGAGACTCGCGGTGAGCTCCATGAGACGGATCTGGGCCTTCACCTGACCCGCCACGTCGTCCGGCGGCGAGAGCAGCGTGTCGACCTGCACGCGGCGACGCTCGAAGTACAGCTGCGTGACCTCGGAGAGCACCTTGTCGCGCAGCTTCACGATGTCCTGGGACTCGTTGATCACGCGGATGGACTCGGAGCTCATGATCAGCTCGTTGAGGTCCCACCGCGCGCGCGCGG
>SBGP01000114.1 GCA_006226595.1 Deltaproteobacteria bacterium | reverse complement strand
TCGTCGTACAACTCGTGCCAGCGCCACTGGACGAACCACCGCTCCACCGAGGTCATCAACGGCCAGACGGTGCAGGTCGGCGACGTGTTCCCGACGCTCGGATGTGGTGCATGATGCGCGTACTCTGGCAGGCCGCCCTGGTGAGCGGGCTCGCGCTGGCCGCGGGGCCTGCGTGCACCGACAAGGGCGATGACGACCCCGTCGAGACGGACACGGACACCGATACGGACGCGGATGCCGACACGGACGCGGATGCCGACACGGACGCGGATGCGGACACCGATGCCGACGCCGACACCGACGCCGATGCGGACACGGATGCTGACGCCGACACCGACACCGACACCGACACCGACACCGACACGGATACCGACACGGATACCGATACCGACACGGATACGGACACCGATACCGATGCGGATACCGATACCGACACCGGGCTGAACTGCAGCGCCGAGGTGCCGACGGGTATTGCGGTGCTCGGACGCGGCGCACACGCCATCGCCGCACCGCTCGACACCTCCGAGCCGCTGGTCACCGAGTACTGGGCCTGTGACCGGGCGTCGGTGACGGTGACCGTGCCGGGCATCACGATCTACACCGCTAGGGCGGACGTCACGGTGACCAATGCGGGTCAGGCCGAGGTGTGGGCGTCCGGCGCCCCCAGCGTGTTCCTCCAGAGCGGCGGCAATACGCTCCACGTGACGTCTTCGGCCACGATCAACGACTTCTCGGGCGCTACGAACACGGTCGAGGTGTGTCCGGCCGTGACCCTGACGAACGTGCCGACGAGCGGCTGCTAGTCCGCGGCTTCGGTCACGAGGCGACGAGGCGTGCGATTGCGAAATCGCGCGCCTTTCTCGTGGATCCTTCGGTTTGGCGGAGCGACGTGGTGATCCGGGTCGCCGGGCCGGTGATGATGTACACTGGAAGGCAGCGCGTACCGGGCACGGCTCGCGCCAGGAGTCACCATGTCCCGCTTGCTTGCTTGTTTGCTGCTTCTCGGCGCCACCGCCTGCGTCATCGACAACGATCTCGGCGAGGGCGAGGATCCGAACGCCGGCGCTGGCAACGAGGACCCGACCGAGGTCGACGGGAACACCGATCCGTACCCGGACACCGCGGCGGGCACGATGTGGCGTCCCGAGGAGACCGAAGGCGACTCGGACGTCGACAGCGACGCGGACAGCGATGCAGACAGTGACGTCGACACCGACGCCGACGCGGACGCTGACAGCGATGCTGATGCGGACGCGGACACCGACGTTCCGGTGGACACCAGCGACGAGAACGCGCTGTGTGCGTATGCGGCCTACACCGCCGGATTCCTCGACCAGTTCCAGGATCCGAACGACGGCTCCGTGCTGTTCTGCCACAAGGATGGTCAGGGCCGGTACGGCCTCGTGAACTCGTCCTTCAACTCGTGCCAGCGCCACTGGACGAACCATCGATCCACCGAGGTGATCGACGGGCTGACCGTCGAGGCGGGCGATGTCTTCCCCACTCTCGGCTGCGGCGCATGATTCGTTGACCCGAACCCCACCCCAACAGCTATGGTAGGCGTACACGCCATCGACCCCGGATGTGACATGCGACTCTTCGCCGCCCTCGCGGTTCTGGCCCTCATCGGCTGCAAGAACGACGGAAACTCCAACACCGACGAGACCGGTCTCATCGAGACGGACACGGACACGGACACGGACGTCGACACGGATGCGGACACCGATGTCGATACGGACGCGGACGCGGACGCGGACACCGATGCGGACACGGACACGGACACCCAGCCGCAGCCGTGCCCGTTCTCGATTCCCGCCGAGGCGATCGTCAAGGACGGGGGACAGCAGTCCAATCTCACGGATGACGCGGTGCTCTGGGCCTGCGCGCGTACGACCTTGTCGGTCGCCGCGAGCAACAACACCATCTTCCTCGAGAACCGCGCGGACCTCACCGTGACGTCGGGTGGCGGCCACACCATCTACGTGTCCGGAAACTCGGATGTGTTCCTGACCACGGCGGGCAGCACGATCCACCACGATGGCTCGGCGCGGATCACCGAGGGAACGGCCAACACGAACACCATCATCGTGTGTCCGGCCGGGATCGTGTTCGACACGACGAACGCGCCGACGCCGGGCTGCCAGTAGGCGAACGCCTCGTCGGGGGCTAGGACCGCCGGCGACGCCACGCGAGCGGCACCAGCAGGGTGAGCCACGCGGTGCGTCCTGTGTGGGCGCAGCCGCAGCCCTTGGGGCCGTCGGACTCGTCCTCGGGCACGTCCACCTGGCTGGGCTCGATGCGTGCGAGCACGCAGGTCGCCTGCGCCGGCTCGTCCCTCAGGCTCGTGATCACGATGCGGAATGCGCCGTCCGGGTCGACGGGGCGGGCGAGCGTTGCCCGGTCACCGAGCGCGCGGACCTCGTCGGTCGCGATGCCTTCGACATCGATGGCGGCCAGTGCCACGGCGATCTCTCCGACGGAGGCGCTGCAGGTCACCTCGAGGGTCTCGGTCTGGCCGTCCGCGGGAAGCTCGTGCACGGTGGTGGTGTACGGCGCGTCGCCGTGGGTCGAGACCAGGCCCTGAGCCCCAGGCTCCAGCGCGTCGATGGGGGGCGTGGCCAGGCTCGTGCACCGCAAGCCATCGTCCACCCAGTGCTCGCCGTCGTCGAGACCGCACGCAAACGCCATGGCCGCCTGGTACGCGAGGAAGGCCTCGTCGAAGCCCTCGAGTCCGGCCTGCGTGCTCGCGGCGTCGAGCTGCTCGAGCCAGGTCCCGTCGGGGTTGGCGGCGACCGCCTCCCACACGGCCTGGCGGTCGGCCACCTGGTCGCTCCAGTACTTGAAGAACGAGAACGCCGCGTATTCGTAGCGTCCGGTGCGGTCGGCCACCGGCAGCTCGGGCTGGGACAGGCGCACGTCCCACAGCACGTTCACGGCGAGCTGCAGGCCGAGGTCGCTGACCAGGCTGTACTGCTCGGCCGTGGCGCTGCCCTCGTGCAGCCAGCTCGCGGTGGCGCCGTAGCGGTACTCGACGCAGTGGTGGAGCTCGTGGACGGCCACGGACTCGAGGATCAGGCCCGCGGTCGCGAGCTGCGGGTCGATCTCGATGAAGCAGGCGTAGCCACCCTCGGCGGCTTGCCCCTCCAGGGCATAGGCGTAGCCGTTGATGTCGACACCGGTGAGGTAGACGTCGAGTGCCGTCGACCCGCCCTCGCCGAGGTCGCGGACCACAGGGCGCCAGCCCTGCTCGGCGTACGTCTCGCGCCCGAGCTCCATCGCCGCGAGCACGCGCTCGACGTAGTCGGGGACCCCGCTCGTGTCTTCGTCGCGCAGCGACACCGCGTCCGCGCCGTCCACGGCGTAGTGGATACGGAAGAAGCCGTCCGCGGAGTCCAGCGTCGCCACGGTTCCGGCGAGGGTCGGGCGGGCGAAGGTGCCGCGTGGACCGGGTTCGGGCACGCCGGCGAGGGCGAGGGATGCGAGGAGCGGGAGCATGCTCCCAGCCTATCCCACCATCGCCTTGATCTTCGCGATGGCGCGCATCACGCTGGCGTCGCTCTCGGCTTCGCGCACCTGATCGAGCGGCACCCAGCGCGCATCCTTGGCGTCGCTGCCGGCGGCGAAGTCGAGGCTGTTGGCCTGGAACAGGAACCGGGCGTCGAAGTGGCGGTGCTCCGGGTCACCTTTACGCGCGGGGATGACGTGCACGTCGACGTCGAACAGCCCGCCGCGGAAGGCCTCGGCGTCGGTGATGCCGGTCTCCTCGGCGACTTCGCGGGCTGCCGCCGCGAGGATGCTGACGTCCTCGGGATCGACGTGGCCTCCGGGCTGCAGCCAGCGGTGGAGCTTGCCGTGGAAGATGAGCAGGACCTGGGACCGATCTGGCGACAGCAGGAAGGCCGAGGCGGTGAAGTGCCCGGGATGCCAGTGGTCGCGCGCGAAGGGGTCGCCGTCGACGTCGCACAGGGCGCGCATCTCGGCGAGGTGCTCGGCCTCGAGCGGGGAGGCGGGGTCGTGGACGTCGAGCAGCGACCGGAGCTGATCACGGCGGTTCATGCGAGGAACTCCTCGGTGGCGGAGAGGAAGTGCTCGACGGCATCGACGTGTGCGAAGTGCGAGCCGGTGGGCAGGTGCACGAGCTGGGCGTTGTCGATGCGATGGGCCAGGGCGTCACCGACCCACGGGGCGACCATCGGGTCCTCGGGCACGTACACGAGCTGAAGCGGCACGGGAAAGGGTTCGCCCCGCTGTTGGCGGGCCTCGAGCGTGGCCTGGAACCGACGCATGCCACCCACGCTCATCGTGTCGCGCAGGTAGCGTCCGAAGGCGCGCCGACCGTCGCGGGTCTTCAGCGGCTCGGCGACCATCGCGACCTCGGCGAGGCTCTTCAGGCTCTCGTCGTGGTAGTGCACGTTCCTGTGCGACCAGCGCATCGGGTCGCGGGCGACCAGGCGGTCGAGCAGTCGCATCGCCCCGGGGAGCCGCATCGCACCGTGCAGGGCGTAGTGCTTGGCCTCGGCGATGCCAGGACCGTGCAGGTTGACGAGCCGTCCGTACAAGCCGGGGTCCGCGAGCGCGGCCTGCATCGTGAGGTAGCCGCCCATCGAGTTGCCGATGCAGCGGCAGCCGCGGATACCGAGAGCCTCGGAGAACGCCTGCAGCCACGCAACGAGGTTCTCGGGGGTGTACGGCACGTCGGGTGCGTCCGACCGTCCGGCGCCGGGCAGGTCGGGCGCGATGACCCGAAATCGCTTCGACAGCGGCTCCACCACGTAGCGCCACGAGAAAGCTCGCCACATCAGGCCGTGCACGAGCAGCAGGGGCTCGCCCTCGCCGAGCTCGACGAAGTGCACGCGATGGCGGCCAAACGGCGCCGCATCGAGGATCACCTCGCGGTGGTCGACGGCATCCCACCCATGCGGCACGCGCGGCTCGGCGGGAAGCTCGTCGAAGGGCAGCTGCTCGAAGGGACGGAGGTCGCGCATCGTCCCTGGCTAACGAGCTGAGCGCCGCGGGGCCTGCGCTAGCGCGCGTACGAGGCGAGGCGCACGAACTCTCCGCTCACGCCGCGCGTGGCCACGCTCACCGTGTGCTCGCCGTTGGCGCGGGGGCCAGCATCGAGCGAGTCCACCGCGTCCTTCAGGAAGGCTGCGGCGATGGTCGGGGAGGGGGCTTCTCCGGACAAGGGCCGGCTGGTGGCCTCGAGCGCGATCGCCGCCAGCGATGCGTCGCGGTGGCGGGCGAACTGAGCCGGATGGCTGTAGAGCTCGCTCGCGACCACGCGATCGCCGTAGGCGACGACGATGCCGACCACGCGCTCGCGACGGGCGAGCTCCTGCATCAGCGACAAGGCCGTCGCGTGGGCCTCGGGCATGGCCCGCATCGAAGCCTGGTAGGTGTCCGTGCTCGGCGCGAACTGGCGTGCGTCGCGTCCGGCGCTGGTCGCCCACACCGCCTTCTGCGAGTTCAGCTTGGAGACCGTGCTCCACGTCACGTCCTGGGATGCGGCCGTCTGCACCGCGCGGGACAGCGCGACCTCGGCGCGACCGCCGTAGGCGAAGGCGCCGTTCGCTTGCCAGCGGCCCTGTTCGACGCAGTGCACGGCGATCGGCACGTCTTCGGTGTGGGCTGGCACCACCACGTCACGGGTGATGATGCGGTCCTGGTTTCCGCCGAAGAACACGTCGCCGGCGAGGAGCAGGATCGGCTCGTCTCCGAAGTTGTCGACCTGCAGTGTGTTCACGCTGGCGCCGTCCTGCAGCTCGTCGACCTTGAGTGCGCCGGCCGCCATGGCCTCGCCGACGCTCGCGTAGGTCAGTGCGAGGTCCGCGGCGGCCCGGTCGACCACCGGGTACACGGCCAGCTCGCCGACGGTGAGCGGCGCGTCGATGGCGAAGCGTCCGTTCACGTCAGCCATGCCGTCCGCGTGCTTGCCCCAGGGATCGGGCTTTCCGGCGCTGGCGACGAGGATTCCCGTGCAGGCGAACAGAGCGAGGGAGCGGGCGATCATCGGACCTCCTGGGAGCACGGACACCTCATGCTGCCCTGAGGTTCCGCCCATCGTGTGTCTTCAACGAAGACACCCGCAAACGGCTTACACCTCGGAACCGGAATTTTCGCGGGCATCGCCGGATGACGCCTCGAGACGCCACCCGCCGGTGTCGCAGCTGGTTAGGGCGTGGCCATGCACGCTTCCCTGAACGTCCTCGGCACCCCGCTCAAGCCCTGTTCGCACGACCCGCTCACCGGCTGGTTTCGCGACGGATGCTGCAACACCGACGCGAACGATCGCGGCTCGCACACCGTGTGCGCCCGGGTCACCGACGCCTTCCTGCGCACCCTCGCCGAGCAGGGCAACGACCTGATCACGCCGGCGCCGCAGTACGGCTTTCCCGGTCTGAAGGAGGGCGACCGCTGGTGCGTGTGCGCCGGCAGCTGGTACGCCGCCTATCAGCGGGGCGAGGCCTGCCCGGTGGATCTCGAGCGCACGCATGCGGCGGCCCTACGCGTCGTGCCGCTCGAAGCGCTCATGGCCTGCGCCGAGGGCGGTGCCGAGGCCTGATGGGTGAACCGGAGCCTCTGCGTGTGGTCCCATCGACGTGCGCACCGGAGGAACGATGACCCTTGCCCGAAGCCTCGCTCTCATGCTGATCCTCGCTGCCTGCGGATCCGGGTCCCCCGAGCCGGTGGAGGCTGCGGCGCCTGCCCCCGCGGCGAAGACGCTGTCCCCTGACAACGCGGAGGAGGCGACCCGTCGCATCGGACCGCTCGGCGAGTCGCTGACCGCGGCCGGAGCCGAGGTGTTCTCCACGGGCATCGGAGCGTGCTGGCAAGGGGAGGGACTGTGCGTCCAGGTCGAGGCGAAGACCGGCGCGGACGAGGGCCGCATCCGCGAGCTCGCGACCGCCGCGCTCGACCGGGCGGGGTTCACGGGTACGGTAGAGGTCCGCCTGTTCGACGCAAACCCGCGAGCGCTCCAGGTCGGCGAGTAGCCGCGGCTACCGGACCTCCTCGAAGGTCAGGCCCCACTTCGCCAGGTACTTGCGCAGCCGATCGGCATCGTTGCTGCTCTTCTTGCGGGCGCGGCTGACTGCGAACAGCTCACGCCCGGCCTCCGAGAGGGTACTTGCTCGGCGGCACACGGCGATCACCTCGTCGAGCTGCACCCGATCGAAGCGGTCGAGCTCCGAGGCGAGGTCGCCGAGCACCTCGTCGACGAGGTCCCTGCGGGTGGTTCGCCACGCTTCGCGCAGACGGCCGATCTCCTCGTCCACCACGTCGACGTCGATGCGACCAGAGTCCGAGAGCGTGGCCATGCGCACCACCGCGGCGTTCAGGTCGCGGAAGTTGGCGTTCCAGGTGGCCTCGGCGCTGGTCGCGAAGCGCAGGAAGCGCTCGCGTGCCTCGCGATTGAGGCGAATGCGGCGATTGTGCGCGCGCGACTGCTGCTCGAGCTCGAAGTCGAGGTTGGGCTCGAGGTCCTCGCGGCGCTCGGCGAGGCCTGGGAGTGAGAAGGTCCACAGGTCGATGCGGGCCAGCAGGTCCTCGCGAAAGCGGCCCTCGCCCACCGCGGTGCGCAGGTCCCGGTTGGTACCCGCGATGAGCTGGAAGTTGCTCGATACCTCCTTGTCGCTGCCCACCGGCAGGAAGGTCTTGTCCTCGATGGCGCGCAGGAGCATGGCCTGCTCGTCGAGACCGAGCTCGCCGATCTCGTCGAGGAACAGCACGCCGCCGTCCGCTTCGCGAAGCAGGCCGGACCGGTCGTGGCTCGCCCCGGTGAACGCGCCGCGAACGTGGCCGAACAGCGTGCTCATCGCCCCGTCGCCGCGGATGGTCGCGCAGTTCACCTCGACCAGCGCGCCCTCGACCTGGCGTCGCTGTCGCTTGAGGTCGGCGATGCGCTTGGCCAGCCGCGTCTTTCCGGCGCCGGTGGGGCCGGTGAGCAGCATCGGCGCGGTGGTCGCGCCGGCCACGCGCTCGATGCGGTCGATCAGCGCGTTGAACGCGGGGTTCCGGGTGTCGATGCCCTGCTTGAGCAGGCCCGTCGCCTCCTGGCGCTCCTGCTCGAAGCGCGTGGCGATGCGGTCGTAGCGGCCGAGGTCGAGGTCGATGACGTCGATACCGCCGTGGGTCTCGCGGCCGCGCCGCGGACGCGTCTGCAGCAGCTTGCCCGGCAGGAAGCCCGCCTCGACGAGCAAGAACAGGCAGATCTGCGCGACGTGCGTGCCGGTGGTGATGTGGACCAGCAGCTCCTCGTCCTCGGGCAGGTCCAGGCGTCGCGTCACGTCGTGGAGGGCGCCGTACACCTCTTCGAAGTCCCACGGGTCGTCGAGCGGCACGTGCACCGGCTCGACGGCGGTCCGCGGGGACACACTGCGGATGTCCCGGCGGATCTGGTTGTACAGCGTCTCGAAGCGCG
Organism: Deltaproteobacteria bacterium; assembly: GCA_006226595.1. Lineage (GTDB taxonomy): Bacteria > Myxococcota_A > UBA796 > UBA796 > M1803. The sequence continues at coordinate 43,795 of SBGP01000114.1, read as the reverse complement.
GGTCGTAGAGGAGCAGGAAACGCTCGACCTCGAGGTCCTCCTGCACGAAGGGCGTGATCGACGGACGCCACTTCTCCCAACGGCGTGACCCCGCACCACGATCGAGCTGGACTCCGAGCATGCCGAGGACGGTGACGGGTTTATCCATTTCGATAATCTCCAAGCGAAGATTATCGTGAATGGGCGAGAGCGAGAAGTGAGTCCTGAGGGGCGGGGGTTTCGATGTGGCCGATGAACACGGCGTGATCGCAGGTCGAGGCCTGTTCTGGCACGGGTCCTGCTTTGGTTCTCGGCGACCGCGAGGCATTCTCTTCGCGGCGCACCGTATCGGAGACCCCATGGGCCACCAGCACATCGACACCAACAGTGGCGGCACCATCAAGGCCTGGGTGGACGGCGTGCCCGTCGAGCCCGAAGCTCGCCAGCAGCTCGAGAACATCGCGTCCCTGCCCATCGTGCATGGGTGGGTCGCCGCGATGCCGGACGTGCACCTCGGCAAGGGCGCGACCGTCGGCAGCGTCATCCCGACGCTCGGCGCGGTCATCCCGGCGGCGGTGGGCGTCGACATCGGCTGCGGCATGATCGCGCGGCGCACCAGCCTCACGGCCAGCGACCTCCCTGACTCCCTCCGCGAGCTGCGCTTCGCCATCGAGGCGGCGGTTCCGCACGGTCGGACCAGCGGGCGGCATGGGCGCGACAAGGGCTCGTGGGGCAATGTCCCGCGGGACACGGGTCGCGTGTGGCGCGACACGCTGAAGCCTCGCTTCGACGTGATCAGCGACAAGCACCCGAAGGTCGCTCAGGCCAACCACGTCGTGCACCTCGGTACCCTCGGCACCGGCAACCACTTCATCGAGATCTGTCTCGACGAAGAGGACCGGGTCTGGGTCATGCTCCACTCGGGCTCCCGTGGAGTCGGAAACCGCATTGGTTCCTACTTCATCGAGCTCGCGAAGAAGGACATGGGCGTGCACCTCAAGAACCTGCCGGACTGGAACCTCGCATATCTGTCCGAGGGCACCGAGCACTTCGACGACTACGTCGAGGCGGTCGGCTGGGCCCAGGACTTCGCCAGCACGAACCGGGCGCTGATGATGCGTCAGGTCCTCAAGGCGATGCACGAGGTGCTCGGCGAGTTCTCGAGCGACGAGGAAGCCGTCAACTGCCACCACAACTACGTGAACCGCGAGCACCACTACGGCGAGGACGTGTTCGTCACCCGAAAGGGCGCGGTGAGCGCGCGAGAGGGCGAGCTCGGCATCATTCCCGGCTCGATGGGCGCGAGGTCGTTCATCGTCCGCGGAAAGGGCAACGCCGAGAGCTTCCACTCCTGCAGCCACGGTGCGGGCCGAAAGATGTCCCGTACCGCGGCGAAGAAGCGCTTCTCCGTGAACGACCACATCCGCCAGACCGAGGGAGTCGAGTGTCGCAAGGACAAGGGCGTGATCGACGAGATCCCGGCCGCGTACAAGGACATCGACGCCGTGATGGCCGCCCAGGAAGACCTGGTCGACATCGTCCACACCCTTCGTCAGGTGGTCTGCGTGAAGGGTTGAGTCCTCGGCGGGAGACCGCCGGGGGCCGCCCAGAGAGGGCAACCATGTTGCGCGAACTTCTGAACGAACATCGATGGCACAGCCAGGACCTCGCCGGTCTGGAGCTCACCGTGCGCCACCGCGGCGCGCCGGGCGACATCCGCGTGATTCCGGGCTTCGCCATCGCATCCATCACCGCCAACGGCGTAAACCTCGTCCCTGCGGACGGGGAGGTCGAGGGCGTGTTCATTCCTTTCCACCGCGTCCTGCGTGTGGGCGGACCCGAGGGCGAGACCCTGTGGGCCCGCGACGAGTGTTGACCCATGTCGATCACCTTGCAGTCGCAGCTGCTTCGGGTCCGAATCGGGAGTGTTCCACGACGGGGTCGTGGGGGCGCCGATTCGGACCCTACGCTGGCGACCGCGACCTGCGGCACCCGGAGGTGGCTTGATGTTGTTGCATGTTGACGGGTCCATGGGGGAGGGCGGGGGCCAGGTCCTCCGCTCCTCCCTCAGCCTCTCGGCCATCACGGGTCGGGCGTTTCGCATCGATGCCATCCGGGCCGGGCGCTCGAAGCCGGGGCTGCTGCGTCAGCACCTCGCTTGCGTCCGTGCGGCCGCGGAGATCTGCGGTGCCCGCATCGAGGGCGCGCAGCTTGGCTCGACCTCGCTCGTGTTCGAGCCGGGGCCGATCCGCGCTGGCAGCTTTGCCTTCGCGGTGGGCAGCGCGGGCTCGGCGAACCTGGTGCTCCAGACGGTGCTTCCGATCCTGTGGCACGCCCAGGACGTGTCCGAGGTCGCGGTCGAGGGCGGCACGCACAACGACTGGTCGCCTCCGTTTCCATTCCTGGCCGCCTGCTTTGCGCCGGTGATGGCGCGCATGGGCGCCCCGGTGGACCTCGCGCTCGAGGCCCACGGCTTCTACCCGGCTGGCGGCGGGCGCGTGCGCGCGCTGGTCGAGCCGGCGGACTGGCAGCCGCTGCACTGGCTGGAGCGCGGCGAGGTGTCGCTGTCGGCGCATGCGGTCGTCTCTGGGCTTCCCCTCAAGGTCGGCGGACGCGAGCTCGTCGCGCTCGACCGTGCGCTGGGCACCGGGCGCGGCAAGCCCCACCAGGTCGCGAATCCGCGCGGGCCGGGCAACGCGTGCTGGCTACACGCCCGCTTCCCCACGGGAGATGCGGTGTTCACGGGCTTCGGCCGCAAGGGTGTGCGCGCGGAGGAGGTCGCCGCCGAGGCCATCGACGCGTACACCGACTGGCTCGGTCGGGACGTACCCGTGTGCGAGCACCTGGCGGATCAGCTGCTGCTGCCCATCGCCTTCGCGGGCGAGGGGTGCTTCCGTACGGTCGAGCCGTCGCTGCACACCCGCACCAACGCCGACGTCATCGCGGCGTTCACGGGTCAGCGGTTCGCGATGACGCGCGAGACGCGAGGCGCCTGGCGCGTCGAACTCACTGCCGGCGGCGAATGACCAGCGGGAGGAGCAGGCTCAGGCCGAAGGCGCCGACGGGCACGCTGCTGCTGTTGCAGCCACAGTCCCGCTTCTTCACGCGGCGACGGCCCTTCTTGCCGGCCTTGCCTTCCTTGGCGTCCGGCCCTTCCTCGCCTTCGGCGAGCATGGGCTCAGGCTCCGCCGGCGGCGGCGCTTCGGGCTTGAAGTCGTAGGGCACGCACTGCTTGCAGGCGCGCGCGCCGTCCTTCCAGCCGGCCTCGCACGGCTCGAGCTGGCACAGGCCGATGAGCTCGCCGACTTCGCAGTCTTCCATGAGGCTCTTGCTCGCGCACTCCGCGATGGCCTCCTGCATGTCGACCTCGGGAAGCGCCTTCTTGCCCTCTTCACCCTCGGTGCCCTCGCCCTCGGCGGCGGCCTCGCCACCCTCGGCAGGCGGCGGGTCCTCGGCCATGGCCAGGGGGGCGGTCAGGAGCAGAGCGGTCAGCAGGGCCGTGCGCATCGTCACCTCTGGATTGCGACGGGGCAAGGGTAGCGCATGCGGGCCCGCGCGTGGGGGCCGATGCGGTGGTATGGGACAGTCAGGAGGTGCCATGCGCGGAGCGGGATGCCTGTTTGCAGCGCTCGCAGGCTGCACGTCGCTGGGATCGCCCGGCCCGGATTCGGTGCTTCGGTCGTACTTCGAAGCGATCAGCGCCGGGCAGGACGACGTCGTGCGCAGCCACGTTGCCTCGGCGTGCCAGGGCAAGCCGGTGGCCAAGGGTGCGCCGGGAAAGGTGTTCTGGGCGCCGGTGAGCTTCACGCGTCTCGATATCGCCGTGGTCTCCTCGGATGCGGATCGCGCGCTCGTCGCCTACGAGTACGAGGGCAAGGCCGAGGGCAAGAAGGTCGACGAGAAGGTGAATGTGCTCGGCACCGAGGTCGACGTGAAGATCGACGGCGTGGATGTCGGCGAGGTCACGCGCTCCGGCGAGCTCGAGCTGGTCCGCGAGAATGGTGCGTGGAAGGTCGGGTGCTGATCTGAAGGTGACCGTCGGCCAGCTTCTCCTCGGCGGGCTCGTGCTCTTCGGGCTCGGCGGCGCGTGGATGTGGCCTCGACCCGCGCCCGAGGTCGGCGCCATGCCCGAGCGCGACGCGCAGAAGCGTGCGGTCGCCGCGGCTCTGGCCACCGTGACCGAGGCGTGGGCCTCGCGCGAGTGCGTCGAGGGTGCCTGCGACGAGGTCGACCCGGCCTTCGCGCGGCGTGTGGCGACCGAAGCCCGCTACCAGTTGACCCACCCCGACCTCCGGTTCCGAGATGACTGCTCGGGGTTCGTCTCCGCGGTGTTCACCGAGGTCGGCGTCGAGATGGACGGGGTCGTATCGAGCATCTACGACCTCGCCGCGGTGCACGGCACCATCCACTGGAGCACGACGCCCCGGGTCGGCGACCTCGTGTTCTTCGACGACACCCACGACCGCAACGGCAACGGGCGCTGGGACGACACGCTGACGCATATCGGCATCATCGTCGACGTCGAGCCTGATGGCACGGCGGTGTACGCCCACGCGGGAACCCGCCGTGGCCGCCAGCTCGGCCGCATCAACGTGGCGCATCCGATGCAACGGCGCGATGCGGACGGCAAGGAGATCAACACCTACCTCCGCGAGCCCAATGGCGACGAAGACCCGATTGCGGCGTACCTCTCGGGGGCCTTGTGGGTCGGATGGGCGACCGTGGATCCCGAGCTCGACTGGCGAACGGCGCCGCCGCCTCCCGAGAGCTGGCCGTGAGCGCCGCACCGCGACCGGCAATCGACTAGGTTTCCTGCCTACCAGGAGGAAGCATGGCCAACGAGGGATACCATGAGCCGGTTGGCGAGCTCTCGGACGCGACCCGCGACATGCACCGCGCCATCACGTCGCTCATGGAGGAGCTCGAGGCGGTCGATTGGTACCAGCAGCGTATCGACGCCACCAAGGACGAGAGCCTCAAGGCGATTCTCGAGCACAACCGCGACGAGGAGAAGGAGCACGCGGTGATGGTCCTCGAGTGGATTCGCCGTCGGGATCCGGTGTTCGACAAGGAGCTGCGCGAGACGCTGTTCAAGGACGGACCGATCACCGGTCAGCACTGATCACGGCCTCTGGGGGCACGCGCCGCACGAGCACGACGCCGTTGTCGGCCGCGAACACCCCGAGGTTCGCCTCGCGGACCCGGTCCAGGTCGATCTCGAGCAGGGCGGGCGCACTGCGCTTGCCGACCTGACTGGTGGGTGAGGGGGCCAGGTGCACGTGGGTACGCCCCATCGGCAACAGGCCCTCTTCGCGGATGCGTGCCACGAGCGTGGGCCGCGTCGCATGCCAGGCACGCGGCCCTTCGAAGCGCGACCACGAGGCCTCGAGCGCTTCACGGGTCACCGGCATGCCGTCGAGCGAGTGACCCTGACAAGCGCGGATGTACCCGTCACGCACCATCAGGCGGCGCTTGGTATTGGTCGCGACGACCTCGGCGAGGGTCTGTGCGTCGAGCCCGGTGAGGGCCAGGACGTCATCGACGCGGGCCCAGCCGGCCTCGTCCATGGCCAGGCCCGCTTCACGGGCGCCGTGCCGCAGCAGCCAGGACAGGTGCTTGCTCTGTGCAGACATGGTCCGCGGGTATCGACGTGAATGCGCTCGGGCCACTGGTCGCCGTCGGCGTCGCGCGTACAGTGAGCCCCATGCATGCACGACGTCGTTGGCTGTTCTCGCTGCTCGGGCTGTGCCTGGCGCCGCTCCTCGCCCTGGCCTGGACCTTCGTGCCGCGGCCGCTCACCGTCCCGGATGGCGAGCTCATGGCGCTTCCCGAACCCGCGCGGGTCGCTGGGGTGCGCCTGTGGCGGCTGCCGACGGCGAAGATCGAGACGCTGCTCGCCCTGAGCGTGCGAGGAGCACCCCCCACCGCTCCCGTCACCAGCGCGCTGACCGCCTTTGTCGTCGAGCATCCCCAGGGAACCGTGCTCATCGACGCGGGCATCGCCACCGAGGGACACGAGCACATGGCAGTGCAGCCGGCGCTGATGCGAGCTGTGGCCAAGCTCGACCTCGTCGAGGGAACCGGGGCGGCGCTGGCCGCACGGGGGCTGGGCACCGAGGACCTGTGGGGGGTGCTGCTCACCCACGGCCACTGGGACCACGTGAGCGGGCTCGCGGACCTCGCGGGCGTGACGACCTGGATGCCGTCGGAGGAACTGGCGCACGTCCGCACCCACGAGAGTGGTGAGGTCTTCCGCGCGATCGACGCGGAGAGCCCAGTCGCGGTGCGTGAGCTGCGGCTCGACGGGCCTGCGCACGGGCCGTTCTCACGCAGCTGGGATGTGTTCGGGGACGGTGCGGTGGTGGTCGTGCCGATGCCCGGGCACACGCCAGGATCGGTGGGAGTGCTCGTGCGGCCGGAGGTGGGGGCGCCAGCGCTGTTCATCGGCGACACCGCATGGGTTCGGGAGGGCGTGGACTGGCCCAGCGAGAAGCCCTGGCTGTCGCGTCGCCTGGTCGACGCCGACCCCGCGGGTGTGCGGGAGCAGCTGGCTTTCCTGCACCGCCTCCAGGCCCGCCATCCGGAGCTGACGCTGGTGCCAGCGCACGACGCCCGTGTGCACGCGACGATGGCGGTACTGCCGGCTCGGTGACAGGACACGCTTCGCCCCCCGCGATACCGTGTGCGCGGCGGGTCTTGCCAAGCTGGTGCTGGCCCCGGTCTTCAAAACCGGTCGGGACGGGTCGAGAGGCTCTGTTCGGTGAGTTCGATTCTCATGACCCGCCGCCAATCACCCTCGCTTCCGCCCGATGCCCAGGTTCGCGAGGGCGTTGAACGAGAGGTCCTCCGACCCGTACCGGCGCTCGATCTCGCGCACGGCTGTCGCGGACATCGCCTCCCACCGGTCCGGGGCGACGTTCTGCTTCATCATCACCAGCGGCGCGCTGCCCTTGACGAGATCACGCCAGAATCCCTCGGCGGTGGGGTAGCGCATCTCGCCATCGACTCGCCGGACCTCCACATCCACGTAGCCCGCTCTCAGCATCTCCCGCTCGAGGGCGTCGAGAGCCTCGATGGACTCCACGTCCGCTTGCGTGGGGCGGATGTTCGGGTCGATGGCCTGCAGGGCCTCGAACAACACTCGCATCAGCGAGGAGTTCGCGATCGGGGCCCAGCTCGAGATCACGGCCGCCCCACCGGGTCGCAGCGTCCGGAGCATCTCCGCGTGCCCCTTCATGCGGTCGGGGAAGAACATCAGCCCGAACATCGAGAAGGCAGCATCGAAACGCTCGTCCTCGAAGGAGAGTGCCTGGCCGTCCTCGACGCGGGCCTCGACGTTCTCGAGCCCCTCTTGCCGGATGGTGTCCTGGAGCAGCGCGATCATGTTCGGCGAGAAGTCCACGGCGTGAACCGAATGCACCCGGGGAGCCGCCAGCAGGGCGAGCGTGCCCGGGCCTGTGGCGACGTCCAGCACGTCGGTGTCCGGATCGACGCCCGCCATCCCGAGGGCCTCTTCGGCGTACTGGCGAAAGTGCTTCGCCGTCACGTCGCGGTACCCGCCGGCGACCGCGTCCCATGGCCCCACCTGGCCGAGCGGCTTTTCCTGTCCTCGTTCCTGGCTCATCTTCGCCTCCCTGTCTGCGGCGGGTCCCTTCGACCCCCTCGCTGACAGGAAGCTACCCACGCCAGCCTGATACCTGTAGTCGCAGTAAATTCGTAATGACTTCAACTTTTGGTTGATAGCGGCCCTCGGATGAGTAGGTGAGAATCCGACCATGGCGAACGACCTGAAGCGCTACCTGCCCGTGTTCATACGAGCTGCCGACGACCTGAACTTCTCGGAGACCGCACGTCGACTCGGCGTGACCTCGGCCGCGGTCAGCAAGGCCGTACGAGCCCTCGAGAGCGGGCTCGGGACGCAGTTGTTCTACCGGTCGACGCACAAGCTGACGCTCACCGATGACGGGGAGCGGCTCTACCGACACACCGCTGCACACGTCGCCTCGCTCGACGAGGCCCTGCTCGCGGTGCGCAGCGTACCCGACCACCCGCGCGGCAAGGTCCGGGTCGCGGCGTCCTACGCGTTTGGTCGACAGTTCATCGTCCCGTTGCTCGAGGGCTTCCATGCCCGCTACCCGGACGTGGAGCTCGACCTGCTCTTCGACGACCAGGTGCGCGATCTGGTGAAGGAGCAGATCGACCTCGGCATTGGCGGGCGGGTCGCCCCCAGTACGGACTTCGTCATGAAGAAGCTGTGCAACGGCTCGGTCTCGTTCGTCGCGTCGGAGGCGTTCCTGCAGGTCCACGGGCGCCCAGACCACCCGCGTCAACTCCTGGACCTTCCCTGCGTCCGCTTCCGCTCCCACGCCTCGGGTGAGCTGATGCGGTGGCCGTACGTCGATGAGACGGGGGACGTCGCCTTTGTCGACCCGCCGGCGAAGTTCATCGTGTCGAGCCAGGAGCTGCTGTGCGACCTGGCGGCCCAGGGACTCGGCGTCGCGATGGTGGGGCTCGTCGCGCAGGCCTGGATTCGCGCCGGCGAGCTGACGCCCATCCTCGAGGAGTGGGTCATCGCGCCGCCGCCTCTCTCCATCTACTACGCCTCCGGAACCAACCTGCCCCCTAAGGTTCGGGTCTTCATCGACTACATCACCGAGCACATGCAGGATCCCGCCACCTGGAACCTGGCGACGAGGGCTCGCTGAGCTCGCGCTGGGCGGGTGCTCACGAGTGTCGCGGCGCCGCGGCCTTCCCGGCGCCTCTCCCGTGGACGCGATTCGCGAGGAGCGAGCGGCTCGGATACGGCTTCGCATGGTGGACGAAGAGAAGAACCCACGGAGCCCGGCGCAGCCGAGAGAGGATGCCGAGCCGATGCCGGTAATCGAGCTCCTGCACACGCCGGGTTGCCGGACCACGGTCGCGACCCGCGCGCTGAACGAGGAGGTCGCGGCGCAGATGTCGGTGAGCGCAAAGCTCGTCGTCGTGGACGTGGACGCTCACCCCGAGGCCCGCGTGCGCTTCGCGGGCTCACCCACGGTGCTCGTCGATGGACGCGACATCGAGCCCGAGGTGGAGCCTGCTCCGGGCGCCGGGTGAAGGCTCTACCCGGGAGGAGGTCCTCCTCCGAGAGCATGGATCGAGGCCGCGCTCAGAACGTCCACGCGCCGAAGCTCGGAAAGAAGCCGAAGTGAGTGACCCAGCGGTCGTTCTCCGGGCGATCGAGCCAGGTGCCGCCTGCCTGCAGCGCGAGGTTCAGCGACCACCGAGGCATCACCTCCCACCGCACGCCGACCTCGCCGGCCGCGGTCAGGTCCTTGCCGCCCACGAGAGGGTTGGTGGTGAAGCCGGCGTGCGGGCCCACATAGAAGCCCTGGTAGGGCGCGGTGTCCTTCGCACCCGGTAGGTACACCGGCAGGGTCATCGCCAGGCCGCGGTGGGCCAGGCCCGTACTGGCTCCGGCGAACTGCAGGTTGAGAACGGTGGTCGCGCGAAGCCCGACGTGCCGGGTCGCCGCCCACTCCACCACCAGCGGGAGCACGTTGAGCGACACCGCGGTGCCGCCGTCCTCGAAGGGCTCGGCGGTGATCGCGAGCTGCGCCCCGAAGAACCAGGTCGGCTCCGGGTCGGCCTCGCCAGCGACGGCGGCGTGCAAGAACAGCAGCCCGACCAAGCTCATCGGGCGAGATCCACGAAGCGCACGACGTGGCGGCTGCAGGAGCTCGAGCGGTGTCCCACTTCGATGAGGTCGCCCCCGCCGAGGTTGGCGCGGGTGCCGTGGTACCAGGGGTCGTCGCTCACGCCGACTCGCCCGTGGGGGTGAATGTCTCGATCCGCGAGGTCTTGCCCTTCACCTCGAACGCGCCCTTCGCCTCGAATGCGAAGCGGTGCCCCGCCAGCTCGACGACCTCGCCGGTGACGAGGATGGACACGCCGACCGTCTTGGTCATGCTCTCCATGCGGCTCGCGACGTTCACCGTGTCGCCGATGGCCGTGTACTCGCGACGCTGGGCGGGGCCGAGGTCGCCGACGATCGCGGGCCCGGTGTGCAGGCCGATGCCCATGTCGAGGGTGGGTAGCATGCGCTCGGTGCGTGAGGCGTTGAGCTCCGCGAGCGCTTTCTGCATCTGCAGCGCGCAGCGCACAGCGCGCTCGGCGTGGTCCTCCTGGGCGATCGGCGCCGAGAAGTACGCCATGATGCCGTCGCCCATGAACTTGTCGAGAGTGGCTCCGTTCGCGAAGAGCACGTCGACCATCGCCGAGTGCACCTCGTTGAGCAGCGCCGCGACCTCGCCCGGCGTCATCCGCTCGCTCATGGCCGTGAACCCGCGGAGATCGGCGAAGAGCACGGTGATCTCGCGGTACGCGGCCTTGCGTTCCTCGGCGGACTGCTTGGCGATGACCTCGGCGACCGCTGGCGAGAAGTAGCGCCCCATGCGCTCGCGCTGGGTACGCTCACGCACGATGCTTCCCAGCAGGACCTCGAGTCGCCGGGGAAGGTAGTGCAGGCCGATGAAGTAGGCGACGACGAGGGCAAAGGCACCGGGTGCCGCGCTCGGCAGGCCGGCTCGCCACCAGAGCATCGGCAGGAGGACGGCGCTGACGGCGCCAGTCATCGCGAGCAGGCGGGTATCGAGGGCGAGCTGGACCACGGCGCCGAGCATGAAGAACATGCCCAGGGCCGTGCCGGCGAGGCTCTGCGGCGCCGGTGACATCGGCATGATGAGCCACATGATCCCGAACAGGGCGGGCATGTCGAGCAGTGGCATCGCCAGCCACAGCCGTCGGCGCACTTCGGGAATGCGCGAGGCGCCCCACATGCCGACGCCCACCGCCAGGTACACCGCGAGCAGAGGCGCTGCGGTCCAAGTGGACTCGGCGGGTGTCGCGTACAGGTACCAGGCGTTGACCAGATTCCACAGGGACAGACCGAGGATGCGCAACCACAGGATCTGGCGGCCGGCGCGTTCGCGCTCCTTCTCGACCGCCCGCAGGTAGGCTCTCCGCTGCTCCAAGCTGGCTCCCAGGGGTGCAGACTACCTCGGAGCCACGAGGTCGTGCGGGCCGGGCCCCGCGAAGTGGGAGGTGCGTGGCGTCGTTGTCGGCGTTCGCGGTCGGCTCGCCTCAAACGGGACCGGGGACGGTGGTACGCTCCGCCCGGGAGGCAACATGCGCATCTGGGTCGTCGTGGGGGCGCTGGCCGTGATGGTCGGCTGCGTGCAGAACACCGCACTCACCGTGGAGCTCGTCATTCCAGCCGAGGTCATGGCGGCGATTCCGGTCGAGGACTATCCGCAGCAGGTCGGCTTCGGCACGGACATGCACGACGGTGTGACCTGGTCGGTGTGCGTGCCGTCGGACACCGACCTCGTGATCACGCTCGAGGACGACACCGACAGCTGCGTGCAGTCTCCGCTCGAGGTGCGGGCGCTCATGGGACCATTCGTCCCGCCGTCCACCGGGTGCGTCGACGAGCGCGCCGACCCGTACAACGCCCTCTCCGCGGGCACGATCGTCGCCGAGGGGCTGGGCACGGCCTTTGACGAGGCGAACGACGCGACGTGCATCACCCGTGAGGACAGCATCCAGATCGAGCTGGCGCTCAGCGGGGCTTGAGGCCGGTCGCCAGGAACATCGTGCCGCCATGGCGCGGGTCCGAGGGCAGCTCTCGTCGCTCGAACTCCTCGGCGACGGCTTCGAGGGGCTCCCAGAAGCGTCGGCGGATGTCGGCGCGCGCGACCAGGTTGACCATGCGGCCCTGCAAGCCCAGCGGATCCGCGTGAACATCGACGAGGACGCAGCGTCCGCCGGGCTCGAGGCGATCCCAGAGGCGACCGAAGCTGTCGCGCCACTCCGGGAAGGCGGACATCCCGAGGAACACGTGCAGGCGGTCGACGGTGGGCGCGCCGAGGGCGTCGGTCAGTGTGCTCGCATCCACGGTGAGCACGTCGACCTGCGTGGTCCGGATCTCGGCGTCGAGCGGTCCGCCGCGCGCCTCGGCGCGCGCGAGCATGCCGGGGCTGATGTCACCGCCGAGGAGCACGCCCCCGTGCATGCGCGAGGCGATGGCGTCGAAGGACTGGCCGGTGCCGCAGGGCAGGTCGAGGATGCGCTCGCCCCCGCGGAGGTCGAGGGCGGCCGCCGCGAGCTGACGCTGCTCGGCGTACAGGGCCTCCAGCGACGCGTCGTAGAAGCTCGCGAACCAGTCGTACCAGGCCATGCATCCATCCGGGGCAACGCTTCTTCGTAGCGGCTCCTCGGTATCGGCGGGGCTCGTGCAGCCACGCGATGCACGCAGGCTCGCCCGGCCGCGCTGAGGTCGCATACACTGTGCGCTCGCCGGAGTTCCCATGCGTCTGCTTCCCGTGCTTCTCCTCGTCGCCTGCGCCTCGGGCGTCCAGCCCGTCGTCGATGCGAGCCGTCCCGAGCACTATTTCGACCACCCGTTCCCGAGTGACGAGCTCGTCCGCGCCGACGGCACGGTCGACCTCACCGGGTTTCCGGAGCCGACCGGCGAGGGGCTGCTCGTCGAGGTCGTGCGCGGGTGGAAGATCCGCAACGACATGAGCTCGCAGGGCTTCGCGAACAACGGCTCCTTCTACTTCCGCTTCGCCGAGGCGCTCGAGGACGTGCCCGAGACCACCGAGGGCCTCCCCGAGGACCCGGTCCTGCTCGTCGACATGGACACGGGCGAGCTGTACCCGCTGGAGCTGCGCTTCGTCACCGACCCGCTCGACGATCCGTTCTTCGCCGAGAACCTGCTCGCCGGCGTCGCCGTGATCGGCCATCCGCCGCGCTCCGGTGCTCACCTTGCCGCGGTGGTGATGAAGTCCGCGGGGGTGAAGCCCACGGAGCTCCCCGAGGGCGTCGAGGACGCGCTCGATCTCGCGGGGGTGCGGAGCAAGGCGGCGGTGGCGACGACGTGGCACGTGTCCGATGCCACCGACATGCTCCAGCAGCTGTTCGATGCGGCGGACGCCTGGGTCGGGGCGGACCCGGACTACAGCGGCATGGTGTGGGAGCGCGTCACGTCGCTCGACATCAACCAGGGCACCACCCAGTCGGGCAAGGACACGACCATCGTCACCGCGAACTTCGAGAGCGGCGGCAGCGAGCAGGCCTTCTGCTACGCGCTCGAGGGCCCGGCGGGCGAGCACAGCCACGACTTCTCCACCTGGCGCATGGCGGTGTACCAGTCCTACCTGCAGGTGCCGTACTTCCAGGATCTCGAGGACCGACCGTTCATGTCGCCGGGCGTGGGCCACCTCTCCGACACCGACGTGTTCACCGGGTGGATCGACTTCGAGGCCGGCCAGCTCGCGAGTGAACCGGTCGCGGACAGCACCCGCGTCGTGTTGCAGGTGCCGCTCGACGACAACGGCGATCCGGCGCCGATCCGCGGGGTGATGGTGTGGGACCACGGCACCGCGGGTCACGCGTACAACGCGGTGCAGCGCGTGAACGGCAACGACCGCGGACGCGAGCTCGCGGCCGAGTACGCCGCCGCCGGCTTCGCGGTGATCTCGCACGACGCGCCGTTGTACGGCACCCGCTATCCGCTGATCGACGAGGGCTTCACCGACGGGAGCCTCGGGTTCTACAACATCGTCAACGTGCCCGCGTTTCGCGACAACCAGCGGCAGACGGGTGTGGAGAGCCACGTGGTGCGACGCTTCGCCGAGCACCTGCCCGAGCTGTTCCCGGATCTGCCGTGGGCTTCGGAGCTCGTGTTCGTGAAGGGGGGCCATAGCCTCGGCTCGGTGACCACCCACAACGCCGCCTCCGCCGCGCCGGACGAGTATGTGGCCGTGCTCGGCAGTGGCTCCGGTGGCGTGTTCTCCGACTACATCCTCCACACCGGGCTGCTCGCAAACCCGAACGGGCTCGCCTCGCTTCTCCTGCCGCTGCTCGGCTTCGACGCCGAGGACGACCCCGAGGTCGGCGAGATCGTCGCCGCGTCCATCGGCATCGAAGAGGACGAGGCCCGCCTGCGCATCGACCGAAAGCACCCGGCGATCATGCTCTTCCAGTGGGGCATGGACCCCTCGGATCCGATGGCGCTCGCACGCTCGGAAGAGGTTCCGGTGACCTTGCTCACCGGCATCGGCGACTACCAGGTCCCGAACCACACGAGCCACGCGCTTGCGAATGCACTGCCCGATGCCGTGGTCGTCGAGTGCACACCGACGAGCGACAGCTACGACCCGCACCAGTGCATGTACCGGGAGGACGAGGGCATCGCGATCGTCCGCGACTGGCTGGCGAACCTACCGTAAGCATCGGACCCGCCGCGCGTTGTCGCCGTGGAGGGTCCATGGTCCTGCTGTTCGTCGCGCTCCTCGCCCATGCCGAGCTCTGGGGGAGCACGAATGGTGCGCTCGCCGACCACGCGACGCTGATCGCGCGTGCGAGCGCCGCGGACGGTCGCTGGGTGGCCGTCGACGTGGTGCGCGGCGATCTCGCTCGCATGCCCGCCGAGGCCCTGGCCGACGACGGCGACTACCTGGTCGTGTGCGACGCGCTCATGTGCCCACGGGCGCTCGGCAAGCCGGTCGACGGCGGCTGGGTGCTGAACGGGCGCGAGTGGACCAACGGCGCGGTGATCTCGCCCGGCGTGGTCCGCACGGGGGAGGAGGCGACTCTCGGCTTCGGCCCCGACTGCGTGCGCACGAGCGCCGTCCAGGGCCAGGCGTTCTCCGCGTCCATCGACGGCCCGCAGGGCGCGCTGCGCGTGTGGGACTTTCGCGGGCCCGAGGTGAGCGTGCCGCTGGGGGCGACCACGCTCGCGCTCCGTGGTGATCTGACGCTCGGCGAGGAATGCTGGCAGCTCGCGGTGAGCGATACGAACCCACCACTGCGCGATGCCGCGGACCTCGCGCACTTCGCGGCGAGTACGGCGCCGGTTCTGTGGGCGGAAGGGGAGCTCGAGCGAGACGGGCGAACGCGGGACGCGAAGCTGTGGATGGACGGCTACGGCCAGCTGCTGGTCGAGCTCGACGGCCAGGAACCGGTGGAGAGCTTCGGTGCGCGCTCCGTGCCGCGCATGGGCGGGACCCGGTGGATGTTCCGCATCGAGGACGAGCACGTCGAGATCGCGATCCCGCCGAGCGGACGTGACACCGGTTCTCGCGCGGTGGCCGAGCAGCTCGCCGAAGGTCCGCGCGAGTACGCGGTCTACCGGGAGGACGGCGACGAGGTCGTCGGCAGGCTGCGCCTGCACGCCCCCTAGGTTGTCCACGTGGGATATGCAGGTCGGCCTGCAAGGAGCGCCGCATGTCCGAAGTCGTGGAAATCGTCCTCGAAGGTCCCGCCAAGAATGCCCTGGGCTCTGCGCTCATGGACCAGACCATCGACGCGCTGAAGGCCGCGAAGGGCGCTCCGCTGCTCATTCGTGGGTCGGGGGACGCGTTCTCCGCCGGGCTCAACCTCAAGGAGATCGCCGCCTGCGACGAAGCGGGTATGCGCGTGTTCCTCACCAAGCTCTCCGAGCTGCTCGACCTTATCTGGCGCTACCCCGGGCCGACCGTCGCCGCGATGAACGGCCACGCCATCGCCGGAGGAGCCCTGGTCGCGCTCGCTTGCGACCACCGGGTGGTGACGAACAACCCGAAGGCCCGCATCGGCCTCAACGAGGTCGCCATCGGTGTGCGCTTCCCGCCGTTCATCCTCCGGCTGGTCCAGGCACGCATCGGCGCGCTGCACATGCCCGAGGTCGTGCTGGGCGCGCACCTGTTCGGTCCGGAGGATGCGGTTCGCGTCGGCCTCGCCGAAGAAGTCGCCGAGGACGTGCTCGGGGTCGCCCACCAGCGCCTCAAGACGCTCGCTCGCCACCGTCCGTCGATCTACGCGGCGACCAAGGCGGCGCTGCGCCCGAAGATCGAGCCCACCCCCGAGGAGGAGCGGCAGTTCGACGAAGAGGTCGTGCCCGTGTGGACCGGCGAGGAGCTACGCGCGAGCATCCACGCGATGTTCGCGAAGAAGTAGGTCACCAGGTCCGGCTGGCCTCGTCGAGCAGCTTGCCGAGCGCCGGGCGGTCGAGCGCCACGATCTCGTCTTCGCTCACGCTCACCGGGCCGACCAGATCGACGATGCGCCGGTACAGCTGCTGGCGCTGCGGCACGCCGACCCGCTCGAGCAGGTGCACCAGGGTCAGCGTGTCGCGGGCTCGGCTGTGCACGGTGAGCCACACGAGCGCTTCGTCCGAGGCGGCTTCGTCGGCGGCCGCCATCGCCCGCTCGCGAAGCTCGGGGTGCGCGTCGTCGAACACCGGCAGCCCCGGACCCAGCGGTCCGCGGGTACGGGCGCGCGCACCCTCGGGGACGAGCACGGTGTGCGCGGAATGCTCGATGGCGACCCAGCCGTCGGTGACGGCGAGCTCGCCGTAGCCGTTCTCCGCGACCTGCATGGTGTAGGCGCAGCCGAGGTCCACGAGCTCGCCGCCCGGGGTGTCGATGACCAGCACCCGCGGGGGCGCCTTCACCTGGACGTCGATGCGGCCCTTGGCGAGCTCCAGTCGGTGCTCCTCGGGGGTCGACGACACCAGGCGCAGCGCCGAGTCCGGCGACAGCTCGAGGAAGCCGAGATCGGCGACGGTCACCCGCGCCGCGTCGTCCCGGTCGGTGGACAGCCAGCTGCCCTGGTCGAGCACGCGGTCCTGCACCATGGGCACGGTGTCACAAGCGGGGGCCCCCGACACCGCCTCTACGCCCCACGCCGTCGCCGAGGCGACGATCGGGTCGGCCTCCTCGACGACCGGCGGCGGGCGCAGGGCGAGCAACATCGCCGCGGCGAGCAGCACGACGGCCGCAAAGCCGGCGGGCACCCACCACGAGCGCGGGGCTGCCTGCTCGGGCAGGGCTGGTAGCTCGCCCTCGTATGCCAGGCCCTTCAGGGCGCCGGCGATGCGCTCGTCCTCGGGGTCCGGCTTCCCGGAGCCGTCCCAGAGCCAGTCGTCGCTCATTGGTCCTCCAGGTTCAGGCGTTCGCGGAGCAGCTTCATGCCCCGGGTGAGGTTCACGCGCACGCTCCCGTGCGTCATGCCCGTGCGCTCGGCGATCTCGGGGCCGGTGAGCCCCTCGATCAGCCGCAACGCCAGGGTCTCGGCGTAGGTCTCGGGCAGTGCGGCCAGGTGGCGGAGCACGAGCTGCGCCTCGGCGGTGGGACGGTGCGGCTCGGGTAGCGACTCGGGCAGGGGAGCGGTCTCGCGGCGCTTGCGTAGCTGGTCGACGGCGAGGTTTCGCGCGAGCTGGCACAGCCACGGGGCGACGCGCGCCGGGTCTCGAAGACTGTGGAGCTTCTGCCAGGCGATGAGGAACACGTCTTGGACCGCCTCCTCGGCCAGCGGCCAGGGAAGGCGCGCGACGAGGATGCCGTGGACCACCCGCGCGTGGCGGCGGTGCAGCTCGGCGAACGCAGCCCGGTCGCCCGCCGCCGCGGCGGTGGCGAGCTCGGCGTCGCTCGGCGGAGTGGGCACCAGTCGCAGGGCTTGGGTCATGCGCCTCGAGAACGTGTCGTCGACGGCCACGCGAGGCGGGAGGCCACCGTGTCCATGCTTCAGACGAGCGAGCAGGCCGAAGTGTTAGCGATGCCCGCGATCTTTCTTATTCGGCGGGGGTGCGGGTGACGCGTCGCCCGTCGACCCACAGCTCGCGAATCGCCTGGAGTGCGCCGAGATCCTGGGTCGGGTCGCCCTCGACGAGCAACAGATCGGCTTCCCACCCGGGCTTGACCGCGCCGTAGCGCGCGTCCTCGTCGAGGAAGCGGCTGTTCTCCCACGTCACGGCCGAGAGCACGGCTTCGCGGGGGATGCCGGCCTCGACCCACAGCGCGATCTCGCGGTGCAGTGCAGCTCCGCCGAGCCAGCCCATGCCCGGGGAGTCCGAGCCGACGAGGAGTGTGGCGCCGCCGTCGTACAGCTTGCGCGCGTTCTCGGCGCGCTGGGCGTCGCCAGCGACGAGCGCGTCGGCCCACGGAGCCAGACCCGGATGGTCGAGCGCGCCCTTCCCCATCGCCGCACGGCCGAGGTCCTTGCGCTGCTTCGCCGTCATCGCCGCGGCCTCGAGTGCGCCGTCGAGCGGTCGGCCCTCGTGGGTGAGACCCGCTGCCAGCCACACGCCGAGCGTGGGCATCGCGGGGATGTGGCGCTCGACCAGCCCATCGAGCTGTGAGGGCGAGACCTCGCCGGCGTAGGGCAGATGAGCGAGCGCATCGACGGGCAGGTCCAACGCGCGCTGCAGGTCCGCGGGCGTGCCTGCGTGCGCGATCAGCGTGTCGCCAAGCGCGGTGGCGCCGACGCGGAGCCTCGCCAGTGCCTCGTCGCGGATGACGGGCGTGCCGTCGGGCAGCTCGTCGAGCATCACCTTGGTGAAGCCGCTCGCACCCTCACGGGCGAGGCCGTCGTCCACGTCGTCGGACGTCGCGACCTGATGCGCGTGCTTCGCCGTCGCCATGCGCACGATGGGCCCGCCGAACACGGCGCGCTTGGTGGAGATGGGGTGCCCGCCGACCGCGGTGAACGGGCGGCCAGAGCCGAGCATCGCCGGGCCCGACCACCGGCCGCTCTCGATGCGCTCGCGATAGCCATCGAGCGCGTCGCGGTCGCTGTCGAGGTCGAGCACGGTGGTCACGCCCCAGAACAGCATCTGGTCGAGGTTCTCGCGTGGACTCGGCAAGCGGAGCTTTCCGGGCACCACATACGCGCTGCTCAGGTGCACGTGGGCGTCGATGAGTCCGGGGAGCAGGGTGGCACCGCTGCCGTCGACCGTGCGCTCGACCGGTACGTCCCAGCCGTCGCCAACGGGTAATAGCGCCTCGATCTTGCCGTCGGCGAGCACCACGTCGTGGATGCCTTCGAGGCTGCCATCCGTCCCGAGCACGGCGACATTCGTGATCAGCGTGCGCGCGGGCTCCGGCTCGACCGTGGTCAGGGTGCCGCCGAGGGCCAGCGAGGCGAGCAGTGCGATCACAGCGACCCCGAGAGGATCAGCCCGTTCACCGGGCCGGCGCTGGTCCACTGGCGCTGGACGCCGAGCTGCAGGGTGCCGAAGTCGGTGCGCAGCACCATCGCCGTTCGCGCGGTCATCGTGTGGAAGGGCCCCAGCTGTGGCGCACGCCGCTGGCGATTGCTCACCCAGCCCGGCGAGACGGCGGTGACCCAGTTGAGTTGTCCCTGAATGATGCGCACGGTGACCTGGTTCAGGAGGTCCACCCCGACGGTCGGGGGCAAGTGGTAGTCGGGTGCACGAGGGCTCCCATACACATCGAACCAGAAGTCGGGCCCGTGGAGTAGCTGCACGACCTTCCAGTCGGGGCCCATGAACGATCCGAGGCGCACATCGGCTCCGAGCGAGCCGGTCGTCGCATAGATGCCCACGGCGCGCGCGCGGGTTCGCCCCACCACGTGCGGTCGGGGCTTGCGGTAGCGGTAGCGGTAGCCCACCTCACCGCCGATCTGGGTCTGGACGACGGTCTGCCCGTTCACGAGCACGCCGCCGCCGGAGAGGATCGGCGCGAAGTAGGGCGTGCCCTCCCAGCCGCGCTTCTGCGGGGCAGCGTGCGCAGGGCTGGACAGGGCGACGGCCAGCGCGAGGCCTCCCAGGTGGGAGAGCACGCGCATCAGACGCGGACGTACTCGTACTCGGTGGCCTGGCCGTTGATGCCCTTGCGGGGCGCGGCGATCCAGTTGGCCATCTTTCCGGGCTCGTACACCGGCTTCATCAGGCTCGCGACGTACTCGCGCTCCTCGCGGGTCGGCAGCCACTCGGTGCGCTTGGCCTCGAACTGCTCCTCGGTGATGAGGTTGCCCTTCGGGTCGAAGTGCGAGCCGGCGTAGATGCCCTGGCGACGGTGAAAGCGGCTGGAGGGCAGCTCGATGCGGAGCTCGGTACCGGCCTTGGCCAGCGCCTTGTTCCACTTCTCGACGACCTTCTCGCAGTCGACGACGTACTCGTCGCGGAGGACCTCGTTCATCGCGTTGCGAAGCGGGATCTCCTCGGCGGTGAGCTTCCCGTCCTGCAGCATCTGGATGATCTTGATCTGGTCGAGGGCGGTGTGCTCCTCGTACTTGTCCTCCTTGTAGCGGCCCTTGATGCCGGCACCGAAGAAGTCCGCCGCGTTGGACGAGACCTCGGAGCCGAACAGGTCGAGGCTGTAGGAGAACCAGTAGTTCACGTAGCGCTGGATGGTGTCGAACGGGATGCCGCCGAGGTTCGTGACGTCCTCGTTCGGGTCCTGCTTCATCAGCTCGATCGTGCGGAGCAGGATGCGCTCGACGCCGGTCTGGCCCACGAACAGGTGGTGGGCTTCCTCGGTGAGCATGAACCGGCAGGTGCGGGAGAGCGGGTCGAAGCCCGACTCTGCCAGCGACGCGAGCTGGTACTTGCCGTCACGGTCCGTGAAGGTCGTGAAGCAGAAGAAGGTCAGCCAGTCCGGGCAGTCCTGGTTGAACGCGTCGAGGATGCGCGGCTTGTCCTCGTCGCCGGCGCGACGGGCGAGCAGCTCTTCGGCCTCTTCGCGGCCATCGCGGCCGAAGTAGCCGTGGAGCAGGTACACCATGGCCCACAGGTGGCGACCCTCCTCGACGTTG
Source organism: Deltaproteobacteria bacterium (assembly GCA_006226595.1). GTDB lineage: Bacteria > Myxococcota_A > UBA796 > UBA796 > M1803. The sequence continues at coordinate 23,236 of SBGP01000114.1, read as the reverse complement.
ACCTGGAACAGGTTGCGCAGATCGTAGAGCGAAGGCGCCGTGGCGCCGAGGTAGCGCTGCTGCTCGACGGAGGCGGGCTCGGTGTCGGCCTGGGTGACGATGATCCGGCGGAGGATGTTGCGGTACTCGCCCGGAACCTCCTGCCACACGGGCTCACCCATGTGGTCGCCGAAGCCGATGGTGCGATCCTTCTCGGCGTCGGCGAGGAAGATGCCCCAGCGGTAGTCGGGCATCTTCACGTAGTCGAACACGGCCCAGCCACCGGGCTCGGTGGACACGGCGGTACGCAGGTACACGTCCTTGGCCTGCCAGCCCTCGGGGCCCATGTCGTTCCACCAGTCGAGGTACGCCGGCTGCCACTTCTCGAGGGCGCGCTGCAGCCGCCGATCGGAGGAGAGGTTGACGTTGTTCGGGATGAGTTCCGAGTAGTCGATGCCGGGCATGTGTCCTCCGCGGGTGGAGACCGGTGGGGCGGCCGAGAAAGGCGTTGTAGCTCGTCTGAGCGCGCATCGCATGCCGTCCTCATCGACTGTCCGTGCAACGGCCGGCTGCGGTTCGCGCGAGGCTCACAGGGGGCAGCCAGGGACCGGTGGAACCTCACGTCGCGGACTCGCGGACGCGAATTCAACACCCGCCGCGATCGGGAGGGAGCCCGGTGAGCCCGTCGGCCCTGGATCAGGTTTTCCCCGAGGGCTCGCTGGGGACAACTACGAGTGCATCAATCCTCGCGAACCCGATTTCCAGAAAATTGTGTCGCGTCTAATGTGTTGACTATCCGGCGAGAGGGGTCTTCCGGAAAGAGGACGGGGAACCGAACCATCTGGTGGGACGCGCGATTCTGCGTGCCTCGACTGTGCGGAGCCACCCGGCACTCTCAACACCATCTGGAGCTCGTCATGAGCGCAGTACCTGCCATCGACAAGAACTCGGAACTTCGCCCCCAGCTCGGGGAGTTCAGCAGTATCGTGTGCTTCAAGGCCGTGGTCGTCGGTGTCGAAGAGGCTCTCGGAGAGCGCGCTGCCAAGGTCGCGCTCGTCTCGGCGGGCCGCAAGCGCGGTCGCAACCTCGTCGCGAGCCTGGGCCTGACCGGCCGTGGGGACGACCTGCAGTTCGCGGCCTCCCGCATGCACGCGGCGCTGGGCAAGGAAGGCACGCGCCTGTGCAACGTGGATGGGATCGAGGAGGACGGCGACTTCATCCGCGTGATCGTGTCCGACACCGTGTGCATGGCGGGTGAGCCCATGGGCTCGACGCGGACGTGCACCTTCACCCTGGGCGCGGTGCAGGGCGCGCTGGAGGCGCTGACGGGGCGCAAGATCAAGGGCAAGCACGTCGAGTCCCGCTGGCGCGGCGCCGAGAACGACGTGTTCGAGTTCCGGTCGCTGATCTAGCGAACGAAGGCCAGGCGTCGCCTCGGGGGAGGCGGCGTCGGGTGTGGCACACGCGCACGGCGGGTGTGTCGGAGGGGTGCCTTCGCCTGGCTCAGGCCAGGCGGAATCCTCAGACCGGAGAGACTCACTGTGGCTGGTGGGTCTCTCTTTCGTTGGGGGATCGGACCGCGGCCGCCAGACGAAAAGACCCACCAGGAGACTGGTGGGTCTTCGTGCGAGCGGGGACGTCGATCAGGTGCGGCGCCAGTCGAAGCTCGGGCGCTCGGGGTGACCGAACAGGGTCAGTGCGCCCTCGTCGCCGACGGCGTTGGGGCGCTGGAAGATCCAGTTCTGCCAGGCCGAGAGCCGGCCGTAGACCTTGCAGTCCGCGTTCTCGGGGCCGACGAAGCGCAGGTTCTGCTCCATGCCGGTGAGCGCGTCAGGGGACAGGCTGGCCCGCTCCTCGATCGCGATGCGGACCTCGTCCTCCCAGTCGATGTCGTCGGGGGCGAGGGTCACGAGACCCATGTCGAAGGCCTCGGGCGCGTCGATGGCGGCGCCGTGCTCGAGGGCCTGGGTCACCAGCTCGGGCTCGAGCTGGAAGCGGCAGGTGAGGCGGGTCATGCCCGTGGCCATGGGGTACGCGCCGGCGCTGGCTTCGGTCACGCGGATGGCGACCTCGCCGTCCTCGTCCTCGAGCATGTAGCTGCGGTCACAGGCGAGGGTCAGCTCGAACAGCGAGCCCACGAAGCAGCTGCCCTCCTCGATGAGCGCGAACATGCTGCGGGAGGTGTTGTCGACGGCGCGAAGCACGCGGGCCTGGAAGCGGCGCACCTCGGAGGCGTACCAGTCGTCCTGGTTGCCGAGCACCACGGCGTCGTGCGCGAGCACGGCGTCGGCGTCGCCCTCGGTCTTGAACAGGATCAGGCCGACGGTCGGGTGGTTGAAGCGCAGGTGGAGCAGCGCGTCGTGCAGCTCGCGCCACACGCGGAAGGACCAGCTGTTGGCACCCTCGGCCATGAGCGCGGCGGCGTCGGCGGGCGCGGGCTCGGTGGGGGCCTTCACCGTGATCGTGGCGACGCGGGTCTCGGGGTCGAAGGAGAGGTCCACGCTCTGGTAGCTGCGGGTGTTCTCGCCGACCTCGACGGTGAGCGGGGTGAGCACCACGCCGCTCTCGGCGCGAGCACCGTGACGGGCCGCGGCCTCCTCGGCCTTCTTGGCGATGCCGTCGTCCCACTTGGAGCGGGGGAAGCTGCCGTCGACGATGTGGTACTTCACCGCGTCGCGGGCGCGGAAGCCCTCGGCCTTGGTGCAGAAGACGTCGGCGATGTCGCGGCGAACCTTGCGCTTGTCGACGAGGCGGGTCAGGCCGCCGGTGCCCGGAAGCACGCCGAGGAGGGGAACCTCGGGCAGGCTGACCGCGGAGGAGCCGTCGTCGATCAGATAGATCTCGTCACAGGCCTCGGCGAGCTCGTAGCCGCCGCCGGACGCGGTGCCGTTGCACGCGGCGATGAAGGTGATGCCGCACTCGCGGGACGCCTCTTCGAGGCCGCCACGGGTCTCGTTGGTGTACTTGCAGAAGTTCACCTTGAAGCCGTGGGTCGAGGTCGCGAGCATCTTGATGTTCGCGCCGGCGCAGAAGATGCGCGGCAGGTCCGAGGTCACGACCACCGCGGTGACCTGCGGGTGCTCGAAGCGCAGGCGCTCGACCGCGTCGCGCAGCTCGATGTCGACGCCCACGTCGTAGCTGTTCAGCTTGAGCAGGTAGTCGTCGCGCATGCCGTTGGTCTCTTCGATGCAGAGAGCCAGGGTCGCGATGGCGCCGTCGATCGACAGCTTCCAGTGCTTGTACCGGTCGGGGTGGGTCTCGAAGGACTCGATAGGCTGGAACTTCTCGTGCTTACCCATGTGACGGACTCCGGAGCGACTGGCCCAATAGCCCGCCTCCGGAGCTTTCGCGACCGGGAATGCCAAAGGCGCGCGGTTGAGCGATCGCGGCCCGAAAAACACGAAGGGCCCGGCATTCTTGCCGAGCCCTCGGGGTCATCGCGGTGCGGCCTACGGAATGTTGACCGTGACCTCGGTGATGTTGTTCGAGTAGTCGCTCTCCGCGATCACGCTCTCGTAGTTCACGTGCACGCTGAGGGTGTACTCGCCGGACGGCACATCGGTGATGTCGATGTACTGGCAGGGCAGGCCCGAGTAGTAGGTGTCGGCCCAGCCGGCCTGGATGCCCTGGTTGCCGCAGTCGTAGCGGCCGGGGGAGTTCGAGCCCCAGTTGGTGAAGTCCATCAGGCAGAAGGCCTGCTTGCGGCCGGTGGTCACGCCGTTCAGGTTGTTGCCGCTGATCTCGTACCAGGCGTAGCTGTCGAAGTGGTCGTGGCCGTGGCAGGTCTGGGTGTCGAACAGGTCGGTGGCCTGGTTCGGGTCGCCGACGTGCATGTCGCCCACACCGGTGTTCGGCGTGGTGGTGTCGAAGCGGATCAGGCGGCGGTCGCCAGTGCCGTTGAGGCAGCCCTCTTCGAGCGCGCAGCGGTACTCGCGGTCGCTCTCGCGCATGGTGCTGATCGACAGGCTGTTGCGCAGGTCCGCGCCGTCGACCGAGAGATCCGGCAGGGGGCAGGTGTCGCCGACAGCCTTGGTACCGACGGGGCAGCACAGGCCGACGTTGGTCTGGCGGTCGGGGTGGCACTCGGTGAGGCAGGTCGAGCCGGTGACCGGGTGGACCTCGCACCAGTCGCTGCACGTCTCGGTGCAGTCGGCGGCGGTGATCACCGTGCCCGGCTCGACGTCTGCGTCGGTATCACTGTCGGTGTCGGCGTCCGTGTCGGCGTCCGCATCGGCGTCGGTGTCGGTGTCGGTCTCGACGGTGGTGTCGTCGGTGACGTCGAACGAACCACTTCCGCAAGCGGAGAGCACCGTGATGGCACCGAGAGCGGCGAGGAGCGGAAGGGCGTGAACGCGCATGGGGATCTCCCGAGAACGTCGAACATAGCGTGATTCAGGCGAATCTGCGACTCAGCCCGCCTGAGGTGGGCAACTGTGCCCTCAGCTTCCGCCCTCCGCAACGGCAGGTTCTGCACGTTCCAGACGGATGGGGCGTCCCTCGCCTCCCGGCCCGATGGCGGAGATCTCGATCTCTACGGCATCTTCGGGCACCTGGAAGCTTGCCTGGTCGGTGGTGCCGAGGTCGGTCCACCTGGCGGCGCCGAAACGGGCGCGAACCCGCCATTGATCCGCTTCGCCGGCGGTCTTGGCGGCCGAGGGTTGCCAGGTCAAGCTTTCGTCACGCCACCGGACCTCGGCGACGGGCCCAGGAGGCGCTTCGGCAGCGGGTGAACGCCATGTCACGAGTCCGCGGACGAGAGCGTCGGCGACCGTGGCTTGAAATGCCGGATCAGCAAGTTGCGCGGCGTCCTCGGGATGGTCGTGAAAGCCCAGTTCGAGCAGCACCGCGGGGAGCGAAGGGTTGAGCTCGTCGCTCACCTCGGCGAAGTGTGCGCCGCGGGTGCCGCGATCTTGCCACTCTGGCGCGTGATCGCGGCGGACGGCGTCGACGAGCTCGGTTCGCAGGGCATCGGCGAGTGCGGTCGAGCGAACGGAGCGCTCGTCGCAGGTCGAGCAGCGCCGCCGGACGAAGGCCGTCGTGCCCGTGCCGCCACCGGCGTCCGTGTGAATCGAGAGGTACACGGCCTCTTCGTCTTCGGGGTGGCTCCACTCGGCCCAGCGCGCCCGGGCCGAGGCGTCACCGGCGACGCCGCCACCCGGCACCGACCACACGTCCTCGGGCACACCCTCGGCGGCGAAGTGGTGGATGGAGGCGGCTTCCCAGGCTCGGACCTGGCGAAGTTCGCCCTCCTTGGTGGTCACCGTGTAGCTCCCGCCGCCGAGGCGGATGGCGTCGGCACTGAGCGGGCCCTCGCCGTCGAGCGTGACCTTGACCCAGTCGCCGGCATCGAGGTCGAGGCGGCTCAGCGGCCACCACTCGTCGCCGTGGTGGCGTTGGTCGACGGTGTGGGTCGTGGTCCCGCTCGGCGTGTGGACCGTGTAGGTCGCCTGCGAGGCGTGGGTCTCGTCCGCCTTCCAGCGGGCGTAGAGCTGCCAGGTCCCGGAGTGCGGGGCGCCCAGCGTCCAGGCTGCGCCCGGCTCGACCAGGGTGTGGCCGTCTCGCGCCTCTCCGACGCCGGTGAAGCCGGGGTCGAGGTCGTCGACGACGACGCGCTCGCGGTGGGGATCGCGCTCTCGGGCGGTGAGCACGGTAGCGCCGGAGCGCTCGAGGGCGGGCACGAGCTCGCGGGTGACGAAGCGGGCGGTCCAGGTGTCTTCGAGCAGGCCGTGGGAAACGGGGCGCTGCCAGCCTTCGCCGCGGTCGTGCGCGACGTAGCCGTGGCCAGCGGACAGGTAGACGACCAGTCCGTCGAGCGGGCCCTCTGCGCGCGCGACGCCGCACAGGCCCAGCCAGATGGCGAGAACCCCCTGCATACCCCTCCTGTCGTGCCGCCCCCCCGGACGGCACTCTCGATCATGGCACAATGACGCGGTCGCGGCACGTCGTTCCGCGAGAAACCAGGGAGGACGCGTGAGCGGCGACGAGGATGCCGCGGGAGCAACCCTGACGCCGGCGAGCTTCGACGATGTCCAGGACCGGCCTGGGCGCGCGGCGATCGCGGACGTCGGTCCCTACGAGGACCTCGGGCTGCTCGGCAAGGGCGGCATGGCCACCGTGCGCCGTGTTCGCGATCCACAGCTGAACCGGGTGATCGCGATGAAGATCCTTCGGCCCGAGCTGGCGGAGCTTCCGCGTGCCCTCGCCCTGTTCCGTGCCGAAGCCCAGACCTCCGCCCAGCTGGCGCATCCGGGCATCGTGCCGGTCCACGAGATTGGCGCCCTGCGCGATGGCAACGCCTACTTCACGATGAAGGAGATCGAGGGGCGCACCCTCACCGAGGTGATCCGCGAGCTCCACGGGTCCCACGCGACGGAGTGGACCCTGCGCCGGCTGGTCGCGGCGTTTCGGCAGGTCTGTGACGCGATGGCCTACGCCCACGATCGCGGCGTGATCCACCGCGACCTCAAGCCGGACAACATCATGCTCGGTGCCTACGGCGAGGTGCTCGTCGTGGACTGGGGAGTCGCCAAGGTCGTCGATGGCGCCGAGGACACGGTGACCACCGTCCGGGCAACCAGCGCGCAGACGACCCAGGCGGGCACGGTCACCGGGACGCCGGCGTACATGCCGCCCGAGCAGGCGCGCGGGCAGATCGATCGCATCGGGCCGCACTCCGACGTCTATGCCCTCGGCGGCATCCTGTACGAGATCCTCGTGGGGCGCTCTCCCCGGCGCGGAGGCGTGCGCGAGGTGCTCGACGCGATTCGCGCCGAGGTGCCGCTCGCGTCCCTCCCCGAGGTCGCGCCCTCGGGCGTCGCGATCCCCGCCGAGCTGCGCCGGATCGCCGACCGCGCGCTGCACACCGAGATCGGACGTCGCTACGCGAATGCCGGCGAGCTCGTGCGCGCAGTGGAAGCGTGGCTCGACGGTTCCCGTCGCAAGCAGGAGGCCCTCGACCAGGTCGAGGAGGCTCGCGCGATCCGGCCCCGGATCCGCGAGCTGCGCGCGCGCTCCGCGGCCCTGCAGCGCCAGGCCGCCGATCTCCTCGAGGGACTGCCGCCCTACGCGAGCGAGTCGGACAAGGCACCGGGCTGGGCGCTCGAGGATGCGGCGCGGGGCCTACAGCGCGACGCGGAGGTCGCGGAGGTCGAGCTCACCCGACGCCTGCAGGCGGCCCTTGCGAAAGAAGAGGTCGTCGAGGCCCACGAGCTGCTCGCCGAGCACTACCGCGAGCTGCACGAAGCCGCCGAGGCCGCGAGGGACGAGGCGGCCGCCGCCCGCTACGCACGCCTCCTCGAAGCCCACGACGTCGGCACCCACACGGATTACCTCAGCGGCGAGGGGCGGCTGACGCTGCACAGCGATCCGCCCGCCCACGCGGAGCTGTTCCGCTACGTGGTTCATCACCGCCGCCTGGTGCTGGAGCCCGTGCGCTCGCTGGGGCTCACCCCGCACGCGGAGCTGCGGCTGCCCATGGGGAGCTACCTGGTCGAGCTCGGGGCCCCGGGCTTCGAGACCGCCCGCTATCCGGTGCACATCGGTCGCATGGACCACTGGGACGCGCGCCCACCCGGCGCCTCTGCGTCGGAGGCGGTGCGTCTGCTGCCCGCCGGCAGCGTCGGACCGGGGGAGTGCTACGTGCCTGCGGGTCCGTTCGTGTGCGGGGGCGACGAGCTCGCGTCGAACGCAGGGCCACGCGCGGAGGTGTGGCTCGACGGCTTCGTGATCGACCGCTTCGCCGTGACCTGCGCGCAGTACATCGCCTTCCTCGACGATCTGGTCGACCAGGGGCGCGAGGAGGAAGCGCTCGCCCATGCGCCGCGCGAGCGGGCCGGCAAGCACGAGGAGTCGCAGGGCGCACTGCTCCTCGGGCGCGACGAGCGTGGGCACTTCCACCTGGTGGAGGACGCGGACGGCGACATGTGGGACCCGCAGTGGCCGATCATCCAGGTCGACTGGTACGGCGCCTCCGCGTACGCCGCGTGGCGGGCGGAGCGCGATGAACTGCCGTGGCGGCTGCCCTCCGAGCTCGAGTGGGAGAAGGCGGCCCGTGGCGTGGATGGGCGCCTGTTCCCATGGGGCGACTTCGGCGACGGCTGCTGGGCCTCCTGTCGCGAGCATGCGCCCCAGGTGCTGCCGCGGGTGGTCGACTCGCACCCGATCGACTGCAGCCCCTACGGGGTTCGCGGGCTCGGCGGAAACTGCAAGTGCTGGTGCCTCGACGGCTACGCCCAGAGCGGGCCGACGATCGTGGAGGGCAGGGGAGCGGTGAATACCAGCGAGGCGTCGAACCTCCGCGTGTTCCGTGGCGGCTCCTGGAACGGTGCGCTGGTCCACGGGCGCTCGGCCCGACGGGACTCTGCCAACCCGCGCACCCGCTACAGCTACGTCGGTGTTCGGCTCGCCCGTTCCGTGTAGCTACGCGCCGGCTGCGAGGACCGCCGCGAGGATGTCCTCGACATCGGCGAGGCCACCGACCCCGACATCGCCACAGGCGAGTCGCTTCTCCACGGGCTCGACGATCGCGTAGCGACCGCAACCGGCGAGGAAGTCCATGTTGCGCTTCACCGCCGGGTGCTCCCACATCTCGGTGTTCATCGCCGGGGCGAGGATCGCTGGGGTCCCCCGCGGCAGGGCCATGAACACCGTGGTCAGCGCGTTGTCGGCGATGCCGTTCGCGATCTTGCCCAGCGTCGAGGCGGTCGCGGGCGCGAGGACCGCGACGTCGGCCCACTTCGCGAGGTTGATGTGCTCCACCGCGCCCACGCCCTCGGGGGCGGCGCCGGTCGCGAAGGTGTCGAGCATCACGGGCTCGCCGGAGAGCGCCTCGAACGTCACCGCTCCGACAAAGTGTGTTGCTGAGGGTGTCATAATCACCCTGATTCGATGTCCTTGTTTCACCATGCGAGACACGAGTTCGCAGGCTTTGTAGGCGGCGATTCCGCCGCTGACACCGAGGAGGATGTTCATGAATCTCGACTCAGCTCGTGAAACGTCTTGCGTTGCAGGGGGACTCCAGACTTCTTAGCGTCTAGTCGTAGGCGATGCGATGGGTGGTCCATCGACGCCGGCGAACGAGACAGGAGGACACATGATTCGGAGGGGACCATGTCTGCGGATCCCGCAATCGTGTCGTCCGACGTGGGAGCGTCGGGCGTTCTAGCCGAGGTCGGCGACACCCCGCTCATTCCGCTCGACATCAGCTTGCGTGGGCACGTGCCCGCGGGGGTCGAGGTCTGGCTGAAGGCGGAGTGGTTCAATCCGGGAGGCTCGGTCAAGGACCGCGCGGCCCGGGAAATGGTGCTCACGGCGGAGCGAGAGGGCCGGCTTCGCCCGGGTGACACCCTGCTCGACGCCTCAAGCGGAAACACTGGCATCGCACTCGCGATGGCCGCGGCGGCACGTGGGTACCGGTTGGTGCTGTGCCTGCCGAAGAACGCCAACACCGAGCGGCGTCAGCTGCTCGCGGCCTACGGCGCCGAGGTCGTGTTCACCTCGCCGCTCGAGGGGTCCGACGGCGCGATTCGAAAGGCGAGGGCGCTCGCCGAGAAGCATCCCGACTGGGTGTACCTCGATCAGTACAGCAACGACGCGAACTGGGGCGCTCACTACCGCACGACCGGTCCCGAGCTGTGGGCCCAGACCGGCGGCCGGATCACGCACCTCGTGGCGTCGCTCGGCACCTCCGGCACCCTGATGGGCACCGGTCGCTTCCTCAAGGAGCGCAAGCCCGACATCACCCTGGTCAGCGTGCAGCCCGACTCGCCCTTCCACGGCATCGAAGGCCTGAAGCACATGGGGACGGCACTGGTGCCGCCCATCTACGACCCGAACCTCGCCGACATCGACCTGGGAGCTCCGACCGAGGAGGCCTATGCGTGGGTTCGTCGCCTGGCGCGTCAGGAGGGCCTGCTCGTCGGACCGTCCGCTGGCGCGGCCGTGTGGGCAGCGGTCGAGGTCGCCAAGCGAGCGGGAGGCGGCGTGTTCGTCGCCATCGCGCCGGACTCGGGTGTCCGGTACCTGTCCGAGCCCCACATCTGGGAGGAACCTTGCTGAACATCGACCAGGAGGCGCTCGACATCGTGCACGCGCACGCGTCCGAGGGCTTTCCCCACGAGGTGGTCGGCATCCTCGCCGGCGACCCCGACACCCACCGCGTCACCGCCGTCTCGGCACTCGTGAACGAGCGCGCGGACTCGGCCCACAATCGGTACAAGGTCTCCGGCCTGACGCTGATGAAGGCCGAGCGGGCGCTCGAGGCCGATGGACACACCATCCTCGGCTACTACCACTCCCATCCAGACCACCCGGCTCGCTACAGCGACTACGACCGCGACCACGCGCTGCCGAACCTCTCCTACGTCATCGTCTCCGTCCTGGGCGGGGTCGTTGCGGACACGCGCAGCTGGCGCCTCCGCGAGGACCGCTCCGCCATGGACGAAGAGCAGGTGACCATCTCCGGGCAGGCGCCCGCACTCGAAGAGGCTTGATCATGGCCATCATCCACATCCCCACTCCCCTTCGTCCCTACACCGGCGGCCAGGCCTCGGTGGAGGTGGCGGGCGCCACCGTGGCCGAGTCCCTCGCGGCACTGACCACCGCGCACCCGGACCTCGCCCGGCACCTGCGCGACAACAACGGCAAGCTGCGCAGCTTCGTGAACGTGTACCTCGGCGACGAGGACATTCGCTTCCTCGACGGAGAGGCGACCGCGATCGACGACGGTGCCGAGCTCACGATCGTGCCGTCGATCGCGGGCGGCAACCTGCCGGACCTCTCGAACGAAGAGGTCGCGCGCTACTCGCGGCACCTGATCCTCGAAGAGGTCGGGCTCGAGGGCCAGAAGAAGCTCAAGGCCGCCAGCGTGCTCTGCGTGGGCACCGGTGGTCTCGGCTCGCCGCTGCTCATGTACCTGGCGGCCGCCGGCGTGGGCCGCATCGGCATCGTCGACTTCGACGTCGTCGACCCGAGCAACCTGCAGCGGCAGATCATCCACGGCACCTCGCAGGTCGGCGTGCCCAAGGTGATCTCGGCGAAGCAGCGGATCCACGACATCAACCCGAACGTCCAGGTCGACATCTACGAGGAGCCGCTGTCCAGCGAGAACGCGATTCGCATCCTCGAGCCCTACGACGTGGTCGTCGACGGCACGGACAACTTTCCGACCCGCTACCTCGTGAACGATGCCTGCGTGCTGCTCGGCAAGCCCAACGTGTACGGCTCGATCTTCAAGTTCGAGGGGCAGGCGAGCGTGTTCAACTATGGGGACGGGCCGAACTACCGCGATCTGTACCCGGAGCCGCCCCCGCCGGGGCTCGTGCCCAGCTGCGCCGAGGGTGGCGTGCTCGGCATCCTGCCCGGTCTGATCGGCACCATCCAGGCCACGGAGACCGTGAAGATCCTCCTCGGCAAGGGCAACACGCTCTCTGGGCGTCTGCTGCTGTACGACGCCCTGAACATGCGCTTCCGCGAGCTCAAGCTGCGCCGGGATCCCGAGGCGAAGCCGATCACCGAGCTCATCGACTACGAGCAGTTCTGCGGCGTGCCGATGAACGACCACGAGATCGCCGAGCCCACCGGTGCCGAGGGCTACCAGTGCCTGTCGGTGAACGAGGCCAAGGAAAAGCTCGACGCCGGCTGGAAGCCCTACGTGCTCGACGTTCGCAAGCCCCACGAGGCCCAGATCGTCACCCTGTCGTTCGCAGATCGCCTGCAGCCGCACGAGGACGTGCTCGCCATCGCGGGTGAGCTGCCGACGGACCGGCCCATCCTCGTGTACTGCAAGACCGGCGGTCGCAGCGGTACCGCCGCCGAGATCCTCGCGCAGCGCGGCTTCGAGGTGTTCAACCTCGAGGGTGGGATCAAGGCTTGGGCGACCGAGATCGACACGTCGCTCCCGGTGTACTGAGTCGTGCGGGTGGTCGGCCTGACCGCAGCGGTCGTGGCGGCGGCGCTCGTCCCGCAGCCGCTCGTCGGGCCGACGCTCATTGGCGCGGCGCTGAGCGTGCTCGTCGCGGTGTACGGGTTTGGCTGGCTCGGCCCTGTGCTCTCGCGCGGGGAGAGCAAGCAGCTGGCTCTGCGCACCGCGGTGCTGGTCGGCTCGGTGGCTGGCCTCGCGTATGGCGGGGTGGGGCTCGGCGGCGTGGTCGAGCTTCCGCACACAGGCTCGACGCTGTTCGTTGCCGCGGCGCTGGTCGGCGTCGTGAGCACCGGCTTTGCCCTCGTGCTCGTGCTCTGCGGACTCGATGCCGCGGTCTCGGGAAGAGGAGGGTATGCCGCCGACGACGGGGCGGGGTAGCCTCAACGACATGCGCACGCTCCTGCCGCTTCTCGCCCTCGCTGCCTGCACTCCTCCCGGAGACGGGCCGCTGCCGATCTACGAGCCCGAAAGCGAGGCGCTGTTCGATGCGCCCTGGCCCACGGATGCGCGCCGCAGCGAGGACGGTACGCTCGACGTGTCCGGCTTCCCGAACCCCGAGGAGCTCTCGCTGCTCGAGCGCTACCTCGAGGCGGCGACCGAGCTGCGCGGCTACGGCACCAACTCGCCGCTGTACCTGCGATTCGAGGACGAGATCGACCTCACGCGCCTGCCCACGCCGGCGCAGTCCCTCGAAGAGGGGGCTGGCTTGTTCCTGGTCGATGCGGACCCCACGTCGCCGTTCTTCGGGGACCGGGTGCCGGTGCGCTGGTCCTTCGAGGACAACGATCGCACCTACCAGCCCGGCAACCTGCTCGCGGTGGCCCCTGTCTGGGGCTTCCCGCTTCGTCCCAACACCCGCTACGGCCTCGTGGTCACGACCGCGGTGACCGCCGCCCACCCGGACATGGCCGACGATCTCGACCTGCCGCGATTCGAAGGCCTGGACGAGGTCCTGCGCCACGAGGGCATCAAGCGCAAGGAGGTCGCGGTCGCCACGGTGTTCACCACGGGTGATCCGACCGCCGAGATGCGCCGCATGGCGCGGTTCATTCACGAGAACATCGAGCCGGCGCAGTTCAACCGCTACGTGAACTCGCGCGGTGAGAACCTGTTCCAGCGTCGCTACGACGGGGCCTACCCGGGGCCGCTGTTCCAGCACGGCGATCGGCCCTATGCCTTCGAGGGTGGCGAGTTCCGGTTCAACGACGACGGCTCCCCGCAGATTGCCGCGTGGGACGACATGCGCTTTCGGATCTGCACCCCCGCGGACTTGAGCACGATGCCGGCCGAGGGCTGGCCGGTGGTCATCTACCAGCACGGCACCGGCGGCAACTACACGACGCCGTGCAACAGCAGCGACGCGATGGAGGTCGCCTCCCAGTTGGGCACCGCAGGCATCGTGACCTTCAGCATCGAGCACCCGCTCCACGGTGTCCGGGCGACCTCCGGTACCGACGAGGAGCTGCACTCGTTCAACGTGCTCAACCCGGACTCGGCGCGGACCAACTTCCGGCAGGGCGCGCTCGACGCGATCTACCTGGCACACGCCTTCGCTTCGCAGCCGGGCCTCGAGTTCGAGACCGAGGAAGGCGACGTGATTCGCCTCGACACCACGCGGGTCGGGTTCATGGGCCACTCGCAGGGTGGGCTCACGGGCGCGCTCGCGACGCCGTTCTTCGGCGACACGGTGGATGCCTCCATGCTCTCGGGCGTCGGGGGTGGGCTCGCGATCACCGTCGTCGTTCGCAAGGATCCCCAGGACTTCGCCGAGCTGCTCGGCAACGCGCTGCAGTTCGAGGACGGGGAAGAGGTGACCGACCTGCACCCGGTGGTGGGCGTGCTCCAGTGGCTCGTCGAGTCCACGGATCCGCTGAACTACGGACCGCTGTGGTACGCCGAGGACGGCTACTTCGGAGACCAGGCCCCGAAGCCGGTGCTCGTCACGAGCGGCCTGGAGGACGAGCAGACCAGCTACCTCACCGCCGAGGCCCTGGCGTCCGCCGCCCGCATGCCGATCCTCGCGCCTCGTCTGACGAGCCCGGACAGCTTCGCGCTGCGCTCGCTCCCCGAGGTGGTCGGCCCGCTCGCCGACAATGTCGAGACCTACGAGGGCGGGGCGGTGACCGCGGCGTTCACCCAGTGGAACGACGACCACTACGTGGTGTTCGACGACCCGCGTGCGGCGCGTATGTACCGCCACTTCCTCGAGACGTCGCTGATCGACGGCGCGCCGACGATCGACGTGAACCCGCCGTAGCCGCGAGAGGACGCCGCCGGGCGACGTCCTCTCGGTGCATCAGTCGCGGCCGTGGTGCAGGTCGCGAAGCAGGTCGTCCTGGGTCATGCACACGCCTCGGGGCAGCACGTCGACGGGCTTTCCGGCGATGTGGGTGGCGACGGCCTCGATGACGTCAGCATCGCGGAGGATACGGTGGTGGCCGAGCGACGCGACCTCCACCAGCTGCGCGTTCGGCGCCGCTTCGGCCATGGCCTCGGCATCCGAGAAGTCGGCGTAGCGATCGCCGCGGTCGTGCACGATGAGGACGGGAGCGTCGATCCTGCCGATCAGGCGCGCGGTCGACACCTCGGCGAGGGACTGACCGAAGCGCTCGCGCAGGCTCCGGGCCATGGCCTCGGTCACCTCGTCGGTGAGGCCGAAGGCACTCGCGACGCGCTCGCCGGCGCGGGCCGGGTCGCCGGGGGCGATGAGGGCCACCCGTGACACCGGCACACCCGCCTGCAGCGCGAGGATCGAGGCGGCACCGCCCATGGAGTGGCCCACGATGCCGTGGATCGGGCCCAGCTGGCGGGCGGCGGCGAGCACGGTGTCGGCGAAGCTGAACAGGCTGGCGCGGCTACCCGGCGAGTTGCCGTGCGCCGGGGCATCCCAGGTCACGACGCGGAAGCCCGCGTCGACCAGCGGCTGGACGAAGCCGCCGAGCTGCATGCCGCGTCCCTCCCAGCCGTGAACGAGGAGCACGGTCGGACCCTGGCCCCAGGACCAGGCGCGCACGCCGTGGGTGCCGCGACCGATGTGGAACTCGAGTGCGCCCATCTTCCAGTAGTGCTCGCGGCGAGGCGGGTCGAAGCGACGCGGACGGAACCATGCGGCGAGCGCGAGGGAGGCGGTGGCCTCGGGGAAGTGCTCGCCGAGCCAGCGCGCACTGCGCTTGAACATCGCTGAACGAACGGTCGTTCGCTTCTTTGTGCGAACGTTCGTGCGGGTTTCGGTGGCCATGATGTCCTCCAGTGAGAGGGTGGGGTCGCGAAGCTCAGTCGGCCTTGGCCGAGGCGACGATCCGATCGAGGGCGGACCAGAATCGGTCGCGCGCGTCGACGTCGTCGAAGAGGCGCAGCTGCACGTGGTACGCGAGCACGACGCCATGGACCTCGAACGCGAACTGGCGCGGATCGAGGTCAGCTCGGAAGTGGCCCTCGTCGATGGCGATCTGGGCCGCGGTGCGGAACACGCTGCGCAGGGACTCGACGTGGCCGACCAGTGCGTCGCGCACCGGTCCCGGGCGGTCGTCGAGCTCGAAGCTCGCCGACATGAACACGCATCCTCCGGGGATGCGCTTGTTGTTCGTCCACTCCAGGTAGCGCTCGAGAAGCTGACGGACGCGCGGCTCGCCACGCGGCGCCTTGATGCTCGGGCGAACGACGGAGTCCGTGAACAGGTCCGCGGCACGCTGCAGGACCTGGATCTGCAGCTCTTCCTTCGAGCCGAAGTGCGCGAACAGACCACTCTTCGACATGCCCGTCTGGCGGGCGAGGTTGCCGATCGAGAGTCCTTCGAGGCCAACCTCGCTCGCGTTGGCGAGCGCGCTGGCCAGGATGGTGTCGCGGGTATCGGAGCCACGGGTCATGTATCAAGAATAGCACGACCGTTCGGATTGTCGAACGACCGTTCGATTCTTCTTGTCCCCAGAGCATCCGCCGGTGTCGAGAGGGCATCGACCCTGGAACAAGCCCTGCTTTGACTGGGAGGCGCTTGACGTGTCAACCGCTTTCTGAGAGTTTTCCTTAGGGTTTTCCACAGACGCGTCGGATCCGTCGCCAGCGTGTGCCCGTTCCGTGACGCCGGAACCGGCCTCCGAGGCGCGGGTTAGTCGGGCTCCCTGCGCGAGGTGACCCGTGGCCTGGACCAAGCAAGAGCAGCTGTACGACGGCAAGTCGAAGCGAGTGCACACCACCACGAGCCCCGACCACGTCGTGGTCGAGTTCAAGGACGACGCGACGGCCTTCAACGGCGTCAAGCACGCGTTGATCGGCGACAAGGCCCGCGTGAACCAGGCGATCTCGGCTCATCTGTTCGGCAAGGTCGCCGAAGCGGGCGTCCGTCATCACCTGGTCGAGGTGATCAGCGACACCGAGTGGCTGTGCGAGAAGGTCGAGATCATCCCCGTCGAGGTGGTGGTCCGGAACTACTGCGCCGGTTCGCTCGCGAAGCGCTACGGTCGCGAAGAGGGCGAGGCGCTGCCCTGGCCGCTCGTCGAGTACTTCTACAAGAGCGACGCGCTCAACGATCCGCTCCTTGGTGCGGATGTGGCGGTGCTCTTCGGTTGGGCGAAGCGCTGGGAGCTCGCGTTCATGACCGAGCAGGCCCTTGCCGTGAACGACGTGCTGCGCGGCTTCTGGTCCGACCTCGGCGTCGACCTCGTCGACTTCAAGCTCGAGTTCGGCCGCACCGCCGACGGCCGCGTGCTGCTCGCCGACGAGATCACGCCGGATGGCTCGCGCCTCTGGGAGAAGGGCACCCGGAAGCGCTTCGACAAGGACGTGTTCCGCCGTGACCTCGGCGATCTCGGCGACACCTACCGCGAGCTGTACGCCAAGGTGTTCGGCGAGGCGCTCGCGAGCGCGTGAGTTCGGCTCGACCCGAGGGCCAGGCCCTCGCGCGTCGCATCCTTCGTCCACGGACGACGAGAGCCCGGCGCCGACGGCCCAGCGAACGACGGGGCCGCCGATTCGGGCTTTCTGCTGGAATATGCTGGGCTCCGCGCCGACGACCCGCTATGCGACGGGCTGCCTTGCGCGCGCTCGTGGCGTGTTAGGTTGGTGGGGAAGGAGAGCGGATGGAAACCGGAACGCCAGCTCAGGCCGTGCGCATCTACGAGGTGTGCCTTCGGGATGGCCTTCAGAACGAGCCGACGCACGTGTCCACCGAGGACAAGGTGTCCATTGCTCGTCAGCTCGTCGAGGCGGGCTTCAAGGACATCGAGGTCACCAGCTTCGTGCGTCCTCGGTGGATCCCCCAGCTCGCCGACGCCTCCGAGGTGCTTCGTCAGCTTCCCGAGGCCGACGATGTACGCTTCTGGGCGCTCGTGCCCAACCGCGTCGGGCTCGACCGCGCGCTCGATGCGGGCGTTCGCCACATCGCGACCTTCTTGTCTGCGAGCGAGACCCACAACAAGAAGAACGTGAACCGCACGGTTCGCGAGTCGCTCGCCGGTCTCGAGCGCGTCATCGACACGGCCAAGGCCGAGAAGCTCAAGGTCCGCAGCTACATCTCCACCGTGTTCGGCTGCCCCTACGAGGGCGAGGTGCCGGTCGAGCGGACCGTGAGCCTCGCCCACGCGCTGATCGAGGCGGGTGCGGACGAGATCGCCCTCGGCGATACCACCGGCATGGCTGACCCCGGCCTGGTCAAGCGCATCATCGAGTCCCTCGTCGCGAGCGGGGTCGACCTCGAGCGCATCGCGGTGCACTTCCACGACACCCGCGGCACCGCACTCGTCAACGCCTACGCGGCCTGGCAGTGCGGCATTCGCAGCTTCGACGGGTCCATCGGTGGCACCGGCGGTTGCCCCTACGCTCCGGGTGCCGCCGGCAACGCGTCGACCGAGGATCTCCTCTACATGTTCGGCCAGATGGGCCTCGATACCGGCGTCTCCCTCGAGAAGGCCGCCGAGGTCGGCGTGTTCATGGAGAACGTCATCGGCCGCCAGCTTCCCGGTCGCTTCCACCGCTTCTGGATCGGGGATCGGGCGAAGTCGTCCGAAGCCGCGACCGCGTAGGACTCCGTGGCCGACGCCTTCCTCCAGATCGTCAGTGGGGCTCGCCAGGGCCTCAACGTGCCGCTCGTACCGGGCGGTCAGGTGGTGATCGGCCGCAAGCGCGGCGATCTGATCCTCGACGACGCGCTGGTCAGCGGCCGACACTGCCGCATTCGCGGGGTCGGTGGTCAGTTCGTGCTCCAGGATCTCGGCAGCACCAACGGCACGATGGTCGACGGACGGCTGGTGCGCGAGGTCACGCTTCGGCCCGGCGCCGAGGTGACCATCGGCTCCACGCGCATGATCCTGTACGTGGGCGAGCCGCCGGCCAGCAAGGAAGAGAAGGAGCAGGCTGGGCACCTCTCCGAGCTCGACATCGCCTGGCTCCTCGACGAGGAGCTCGTCGAGCTCCAGGGTGGGGGACGCAGCGCGGACCTCATCGGCCAGGATCTTCGGCTGCCGCCAGGTTTCCACGCCGAGATCGAGGTGGTGGCGGGTAGCGACCAGGGCACCCGCTTCGGCTTCAGCCGCGGCAACAACACCATTGGCCGTCGCACCGGCGAGGTGCCGCTCACCGACGTCGAGGTGTCCCGACACCACGCGGTGATCGAGGTGTTCGGCCGGCAGATGATCTTCCTGCGCGACCTCGGCTCGACCAACGGCACCTACCACAATGGTCGACGGGTCAGTGTGGCCAAGCTCGCTGCCGGCGACACCGTGGGCTGCGGCAAGACGGTGATGAAGCTCGTCCTGCCCTAGTCGCGCTGGCTACAGCGTGAGGCCCGCACGCACATCCCCGTCGTAGGCCGCCTCGAGGGCCTCCGCGGCCTCGGCGACGCCGGGCGCGTCCGCGGGCGGCAGGACGATGCGCAGCTGCAGGTACAGATCGCTGGGTTCCCGCGTCTGGATGCCGCGGCCGCGCAGGCGCAGTCGCTTCGAGCTGGTCAGCCCGGCGGGGATCGCGACCTTCACGTCTCCAGTCGGCGTGGGCACGGTCACAGACCCGCCGCGCACGGCTTCGGCGACCGTGATCGGCACCTCCATCTCGAGGTGATCGTCGACGCGCTTGAGGAACGGATGCTCGGGGATCTCGAGGACGACGATGAGATCGCCGCACGGTCCGCCACCCGGAGGCGGGTGGCCCTGACCCTTGAGTCGCAGCTTTCCGCCATCCTTGACCCCCGCGGGGATGCGGACCTTGAGCGTGTCGGTGCTGCCGTCGGGCCGGCCGATGCGCAGGCTGCTCTCGCCACCGCGGATCGCGAGCATCGGGTCCACCTGCAAGCGTGCCTGGAGGTCGGCGCCCTTGCGGCGTCCGCCGCCGGCCCCGAGGCCGCCGCCGAACAGGGACTCGAGGATGTCTCCCATGTCTCCGAAGCCCTGGCCGCCGCCAAAGCCACCGAAGCCCCCCTGAAACGCACTCGGATCGAAGCCGGGTCGCGTGCTCGCCTCACCGAAGCGATCCCACTGGGCGCGCTTGTCGGGATCGCCGAGTACCTCGTAGGCCGCGTTCACTTCCTTGAACCGCTCCTCGGCCGCAGGATCGTTGTTCAGGTCCGGGTGGTACTTCCGGGCGAGCTTCTTGTAGGCCTTCTTGATCTCGTCCTGCGACGCGCTTCGGCTCACGCCCAGCGCGCGGTATGGATCGGGCATGCTCACCGAGGTCCTCCAGCTCCGCCCAAGGTACGGCCCCTGGGCCGGGAGGCAAGGGTGAGTCTCGTACCTCGTCGCGATCCGGATGCGGGTATGCGCCAGCTAGCGCTGTGGTCGATGGCGATCACGGCGGCCATGGTGTTCGTCGTCCGCTGGTGGCAGTGGGAGGCCGACGGCGCGGAGCTGGTGGATGCGGCACTGTTCACGCTGGTGCTCGCGGCGATCCTCGGTGCCCACGAGGCAGGACACGTGATCCTGGCGCGGGCGTATGGCTTTCGGCTCGGGCCGCCGCTGTTTCTGCCGCTGCCGCTGTGGGTCGGCACACTCGGCGCGCTCATCCAGGTCCGTGAGCTGCCGCCCGACCGCCGCGCACTGCTCGCCATGGGAGCGGGCGGGCCGCTCGCGGGATTCGCGGTGATCGCACTCGCATCGCTGGCGAAGGGGCCAGGGGAGGTGGGCGGTGAGCTGTCGACACCCGCCCTCTTTCACCTTGCGGGTCTGTTCACGGGGACGAGCCCCGGGGTCTCCGTCGGCGATCCCATCGGCTTTGCGGCCTGGGTCGGGTGCCTGGTGACCGCCCTCAACCTGCTTCCGGTCGGCCAGCTGGACGGCGGTCACGTGTTCTCCGCGCTGTTTCCTGGCCGGGAGTCGGTGGCGACGGGCCTCGTCGCCCTCGGCTTGTGCGCGCTCGGAGTCGCGTGGTGGCCGTGGCTCGTGTGGGGCGTCGTGGTCGTGCTCGGCATGCGCGAGCCGCTGAAGGTGCGGCGGGCGCATCCTCCTCCGGGGCCAGTGGAGCAGCGCCTGGCGATCGCCTGCGCGATCGTGTGGGCGCTATGCGCGACGCCGGTTCCCCTCGTGATCTAGGGGTCCAGGCGCACCCAGGCGTCGAGCTGGGCAGGATCGCGCTGCACGCGCAGCACCTTCTCCTGGGCGATGCGCACGCGCGCGCTCTCCTCGCCGGGAATGGGCCGGAGGTGCTTGATCTGCGTGTACTGGACGTCGGCGGACGAGCCGACAGGCACACGCGCCGCCGTGAGCACGAGCTCTGCGCCGGCGAGCAGGGCGGGAAGTGGTGGACTCTGCTGCGAGCCCAGGGAGAGCACGACGTGCGCCCCGGGCGCGTCCCGGAGGTGGAGCCACCAGTCCCGACCCTTGGACACCGAGAAGCACAGGGCTCGGTTGGCCTTCTCGTTCTTGCCGACGCGAAGCCGCATGCCATCGGGGCCGAGCCAGGTGTCCCAGCCCTGGCGTGGGCCGTGCTCGCGCGTCGACTGTTGTCGTGGGAGGGTGCGGTCGAGCGCTTCGAGCTCGTCGAACGGAAGCGCCTCCAGCCGCTCCGCGATCGCACGGAGCTCACCGAGACGCGTCTCCTGGTGATCGAGCCGCTCGAGCACGCGATCCCCAGCCCGGTCGAGCCGTCGGGCCTTCTGGTACAGCCGGTTCAGGTTCTCTGGCGGTCCCAGGCGTGGGTCGAGTGCGATCTCGAACTCCACGTCGGGATCCTCGAAGGAGGGGAGGGTGATTCGCTCCGCTCCTCGGTGGACCCGATGGAGGTTCGCGGCCAGCACATCGGCCTGTGCGCGGAGCAGCGGAGCCCGCTCGGAGGCTTCCAGATCGCCCTCGAGGGCCGCGATCAGGCGCTCGCAGCGCTGGACCTCACGGACCAGCCTGCGGCGGACTTGACCGAGCAGCTCCTGCCGTCGACGCGCGCGCTCGCGATCCCCGAAGAACCGGTCCGCGGCGTCGTTCCAGCTCTCGCCCTCGCGCGGCTCGAAGCGCGGGGGGCGGCCGGTGCCAGGGGGCGCGCCCAGTGGGGGGAGGGCATCCGGTGGGGGCCCGTGCATCGCGGCCAGTGGGACGCCGTCTCGAAGCAGTACGCACAGACCACGGCCGAACAGCCGCACGTGGAGCGTCGTTCGCCCGAACTCGAGCTCGACGGCGCGGTTCGGGGCCAGCATCCGGGCACCCGTGAGCACCCCGCCGAGGTGTGCGCGGCAGGCTCCCTGGAAGGAAAACGGCATTTTCGGCTGGCGTGGTCGACGTCGAGTGAGGTGCAGACGGGCCCGGCCGCTCCCGGTCACGATCGCCAGGCGATGCGGGCCGAGCTCCACCACCAGGTGATCGCGGTGGGGTTGCCATACCTGACCCCGGTGGGCTCCACTCAGGGCATCCAGTTCTTCGATGACGTGGGCGAGCTCGGTCGTGTACATCGTCCGACCCTATCCTGGCGGACCAGCGGACCGTGCGGATAGCAGGAGCCATGCTCTCACTCCTCCTCGGACTGGCCTTTGCTGCCCCTGTACTCGAGATCCCCGTGGAAGGGACGAGGCAGGGCGCCCGCACGGTGCGCCGGCTCGCGGATCTCGGCTACGGCGCCTCCGTGGTTCGCAGTGGCCGCGACCTTCGGGTGCGACTGGATGTTCAGCCGCTCGAGCCCACGGGGGCCAGGGATCTCGCCGACCAGGTGACCGCCAGCCTGGGCATGGGGGTCCTGATCCTCGGAGACGAGCCTTCGGCGATCCTCACCGCGCGGGCCACGGCTGCGGACACGGGACTCGCGGAGCAGCTGGAGAGGTCGCCGGTCGTCCATTTCTGGTTCACCCGCGAGCTCGTGGACGGCGGCCAGGCCGTGCACGATTGGTGGGCGGACGGCGATCGCCGCGCGGTGGCGATCACCACGGAAGGCGAGGGTCTCGTGAGCAGTCGAATCCTCCTCGATGGCGATCGCGCCCGGCTGTGGACGGCTGACGGACCCCAGTCGGCGAGTCCGGAGCAGGTCCGCGAATGGGTCGAGCAACTCGGCCCAAACGCCGTTTTGGCCGATGCCCTCGCCGTTGGATTCGGCGGGCGAGTCACGCCGGATCCCGGCTGCGTGAACGCCCGTGCCAGGCTGCTCTGCATCGAGGAACCGTCCGATCTCGGAGGCGAAGTCACACTATTTCGGGGCTCGATGCGCACCGCGGACGGCCGGTGGATGCCGGTCGAGATCGAGTGGTATTCCGCGGGAAACCTTGTGGATCGCGTGTCCGGTGTGGGGGTCGATTTCCCTGCATCGATCCCGGAAGCTTGGTTCGACCTCGAAAATGAGAGAATCGACCTTACGCCTTGACACCCCCATGGCGCCAAGATTAGAAGCGCCGAGCGCTGGACAGGCGAAGGCGGCGGGTTTCCGCTGGCGTAGCTCAATCGGTAGAGCAGCTGATTTGTAATCAGCAGGTTGCGGGTTCGAGTCCCATCGCCAGCTCCCGGCGCACCGTTCTCTAAGAGCACTGACTTTCATCAAGCGACGCACGCGTCGTTTGGCTGAATCCTGGGAAGATGCCCGAGTGGTTAAAGGGAGCAGGCTGTAAACCTGCCGGCTACGCCTACGTTGGTTCGAATCCAGCTCTTCCCACCATTTCCTGCAGGTACCCCCTGCACTCGCGGGAGTAGCTCAGTTGGTAGAGCATCAGCCTTCCAAGCTGAGGGTCGCGAGTTCGAACCTCGTCTCCCGCTCCATTCCGCCCATGTAGCTCAGTGGTAGAGCACTCCCTTGGTAAGGGAGAGGTCACCAGTTCAACTCTGGTCATGGGCTCCATTTCTTTTCTTCATTACTCCGAGTTTCCGGGAGCTTCGTCATGGCGAAGGAAAAGTTCGAGCGCACTAAGCCGCACGTCAACATCGGCACCATCGGCCACGTTGACCACGG
>SBGP01000084.1 GCA_006226595.1 Deltaproteobacteria bacterium | reverse complement strand
CCCCAGCCCGTGGTCGTCGCGGTGCCCGCGCCGGCAGCGCCCGCGCCGCAGCCGGTCGTGGTTCGCGTCGCGGTGCCCACACCCGCGCCTGCGCCCACACCGGCGCCCGCTCCGGAGCCCGTCCAGGTCGTGCAGTGCCTGAAGTCGATTCCCCCGACCTCGGCCGCCGTCGGCATGACCGCACTGTTCCGCGCCACCCTCTGCCCCGAGGCGGGCCAGACCAACGTCATACTGCACTACCGTCCGGTGGGCGGCGCGTGGGCCCAGCAGGTCATGAGCAAGGCGCTCGGCGAGTACCGCTTCCTGCTGCCGGTCGACCCCAGCTACACCAGCGGCATCGAGTACTACTACGTCGCCGGCTCGTACACGGTCGGGTCGCGCTCTGCGCCGTATCGGGTCGCGGTCCGCTGAGTGGCGCTCAGGCCAGGGCGCCCAGGAAGCAGCAGAAGAACGTGCCGAGCCCGAACACGACGAAGGGAAGGCCGAGGACCGGCAGCACCAGCCAGCTCATCGCCGCCGGAGACCCCGGCTCGGGATGGTGGGTCTTGTCGCACCACGGGCAGTAGCGCCAGCCGGTGAAGCGCGTGAACCATCCGCCCCACAGCGACCACTTCAGCAGCTCGTGGCCGTGCTCGCCGCAGTGCGGGCAGGGGGTGTCGTGCTCGTCAGCCAGGGTAGACCCACCACTGCGGGTCGGACTCGCCGCCCAGGGTCTCGGCGCCGTCGACCGTCGTGTACACGAGATCGCGACAGCCATCGCCGGTGAGGTCGACGAAGACCGGGCGAACGCTTCCCTCGAGGTCCTCGGGCACGGTGAGGTTGAGGTTGGTCGCCGCGGAGAAGCCGCTGCCGGTGTTGGTCCACAGCTCCATCGCCGTGAGCCACGCGCCCTCGCGATCGACGCGCTCGAGCAGGTCCACCCGGTCGTCGCAGTTCAGGTCGAGGGTCCGGTATTCGGTGCCGACCTGTGCGGAGAACGAGGCCGGCGCGGTCCACTCGACGGCATCCGTCGCGAAGCCCGTCGTCGAGCCCGGGTAGAGCGCGATGACCGAAGCACCGTCGGCGTTCGTCACCGGCGCATACGGCGTGTCCGACTCGCCATCCCACGCGATGGCGTCGTGTCGGCCGTCGCCATCCCAGTCGCCGACCGTGAGCGTGAACTTGTCTGGAACCGGCCAGTCGATGGCCGAGGTCGCGAAGTTCGTCGGGCCGCCGAGCCACACCCGCCAGTACCAACCATTCGCGTCGCCGAAGGCCGGGTAGTTCGCGTTGGCGGAGTCGCCGCGGCGCACCCAGTCGGTGAGGCCGTCGCCATCGATGTCGGTGGGCTCGCCATCCGCGGGGAGCACACCCCAGCGCTCACCCGCTGCGAAGGACCCGTCGCGCCCGCGGTAGAAGGTGAACACGAGCTCGCTGCCCGACGGCTCCGCGGCGAGGATGTCGGCGATGCCGTCCCCGTTGTGGTCTCGGAATCCGCGCCACGCGAAGCGGTCGCGAAGGAAGCGCACGTTCGCCGGCAGCGGCCAGCGCTCCTCACTGTCGAAGCCGCCGTCGGCCAGGCCGCGACTGACGCCGATCGCGTCGTCGTCGTAGGCGAAGGTGACCAGATCGACCAGGCCGTCGCCATCCACGTCGAGCACCTTCGACCTGAAGGTCTCGCGATCGACGAGATCGGCGCGGACGTCGGGCACGCGCACGACGAGCGCGGTGCTCCCGAAGTCGGAACAGGCCGGCAGCAACAGCAGGAAGAGGGGAAGGCGACGCATCGAGAATCCTCCGCTCTCAAGACTAGCCCGTGAGGGGTGCTGCTGTCCGCCAGGTCCCCAACCGGGCGCGCTCCGAGGTCCGAAGATTGCCACGAACGTGTGGCGGCGATGACGAACGGCGCTGGCTCGTGTACGCTGCGTGCGCCTGGGAGGTAGGTGCATGCACGTTCGGCTGCTTCTCCCGCTCCTCGCGCTCGGGGGATGCGGGCGACTCAACCCGCTGAACCCCGACTACGAGTGGGGCGATACCGCGTGGGTGCTGTCCGACACGGGTGCCATCGAGGCCGACACCGATACGGACACCGACACGGACAGCGACACCGATACCGACGCGGACAGCGACACCGACGCGGACAGCGATACGGACGCGGACAGCGACGCGGACACGGATACCGACACGTCGCCGCCGACGCCGCCGGCCCTGTCGAACGTCGGCTACACCGACCTCGGCGACGGGCGCATCACGTTCACGTTCACCGGCACCGACCCGAACAACGACTTCGACTACCTGCGGCTCACCCACGACGGCATGAACACCGACTACACCATCCCGGGCCAGCTGGACAGCTGGACGCCGGGCGGGTCGAGCTCGTTGACCCGCGACTTCGGTGGGTGCGGCGCGAGCACGTTCAACGTGAGCCTGCGGCTGTTCGATCAGCTCGGTCTCGGCTCGTCGACCGAGACGCTGAACGTGAGCCAGAACGCGGCGTGTTCGGACTGGACCGCGGACTTCGAGGCGATCGTGCCAACCCAGTTCTCCTATGTCGGGGGCACCTGGAGCCGGACGACCTCTGGTGCGCACGCGGGCTCGTACGGCATGAAGGCGGCGACCATCACCGCCAACGGCAGCACGAGCGCCACGCTGAACGTCAACGCCGGCGCGAGCTCGTCGCTGACCTTCTGGTACCGCGTGTCGAGCGAGTCGAGCTTCGACTACTTCCGCTTCTTCCTGGATGGGAGCGAGGTGATCACGGTGTCTGGAGCCGGTAGCTGGACCCAGGCGTCGTACACCCTGAGCCCGGGCAGCCACACGTTGACCTTCCGGTACACCAAGGACGGAAGCGTCGACTCGAATGACGATACCGTCTACATCGACGACATCTACATCGTCGACGGCGGGCCGCAGTAGGGGACGGGCCCGGCTCGCCGCGTGGGCTAGGCTGCCCACGTGGAGGATGCATGGCCGACCGCGTGGTGCTCGTCGATGGAAGCTCGCTGATCTACCGGGCCTTCTTCGCGATTCCGCAGAACTTTCGGACGAGCGCGGGTGTGCCGACGAACGCGACCTACGGCTTCGCGATCATGTTCCGCAAGATCCTCGCGGGAAAGCGGCCGAAGTTCGGGGCAGTCATCTTCGACGCGCCAGGAAAGACCTTCCGCGACGAGAAGTTTCCGGCGTACAAGGCCCAGCGCCCGCGCATGGATCCGCAGCTCAAGCAGCAGATCCCATGGATCCACAAGGTGGTCGAGGCCCATGACTTCCCGCTGCTCTCCGTTCCCGGGTACGAGGCGGACGACGTCATCGGCACGCTGACGACGCAAGCGCGGGCCGCAGGCCACGAGGTCCACATCATCGCCGGCGACAAGGACTTCGCCCAACTCATCGGCGAGGGCGTGCGCATGGTCGACACGATGCGCGACATCACCTTCGACGAGGAGGTGGTCCGCAAGAAGTGGGGCGTGCCTCCCGAGAGGTTCATCGACTACCTCGCGCTCGTCGGCGACAAGATCGACAACATCCCCGGGGTGCCCGGCATCGGCGCGAAGACGGCCGCCCAGCTGCTCGACCAGTACGGCGATCTCGAGGGCATCCTCGCCGCGACCAGGGAGATGAAGGGCAAGCGCAAGGAGAACCTCGAGGCTTCCGCGGACCAGGCCCGCTTGTCGCGCGAGCTCGCGACCATCGACTGCGCCGTGCCCCTCGAGCGCGGGCTCGACGACCTCGTGCTGCCCGAGACCGACGAAGCGCGGGTGAACGCACTGTTCAAGGAGCTCGAGTTCCACTCGCTCCTCGGTGCCGAGGAGCCTGCCGACCTCGAGGCGGACCTCGCGGACAATGACTGGCAGGTCGCCGAGAGCGCCGAGAGCTTTGCGGCCTTCCTTGCCGAAGACGACGGCCCCTACGCGCTCATCGCCCTGGTCGAGGACCCGAACGCCGCCAATGGCGACCTCGCTGGGCTCGGCATCGCTCGCGCCGATGGATCGGCTCGCTACCTCGACGTGCGCGGCAAGGAGGGCCACTGGACGGTGCTTCGCGCGTTCCTGGCCGATGCCTCGCGGCCCAAGGTCGCCCACGACGTGCGCGAGCTGTACACAGCGTGCACGCGGCGAGGCATGACTGTGGAGGGGGTGGTGGGCGACACCGCGCTCGGCAGCTTCCTCCTCGATCCCACCGGCTTGATCCCGCACCGCCTGGACCAGGTTGCGCGCGCCTTCCACTCCCAGGTGCTGCCCGCGGACAAGGTGGTCCTGGGCGCCGGGCAGTCGCGGAAGCGCTGGTCCGAGGTCACCGAGGAAGAAGCCGCTGGCTACGCCTGCACCTTGGCCACCGCCATCGCCGCCTGCTGGGGCCCGATTCGCGAGCGCCTCGCCGCAGAGGGCCAGGCCGACATCCTCCGCGACCTGTCCCTCCCGATGGCGCGCGTACTCGCCGAGATGCAGGTCATCGGCATTCGCGTCGACGTCCCGCACCTCGCCAGGCTCGAGGAGGAGTTCGCTGCCCGCAAGGAAGAGGTCGAGGCCGAGATCTACGAACTCGCCGGCAAGACGTTCAACATCGGCAGCACCAAGCAGCTCGCCGACGTGCTCTTCGAAGACCTCGGCCTGCCGGTGATCAAGAAGACCAAGACCGGCTACTCGACGGCCCAGGACGTGCTCGAGCGCCTCGCACCCAAGCACGCTATCGCCGAGCGCATCCTCGACTGGCGCGGGCTGGCGAAGCTCATCAACACCTACACCGACGTGCTCAAGAAGGCCGTGCGGCCCGACGACGGACGCATCCACTGCACGTTCATGCAGACCACGGGCGCGAGCGGACGGTTGATCACGACCGACCCCGATCTGCAGCGCACGCCGATTCGCACCGGCGACGGCAAGCGCATCCGCGAAGCCTTCGTGCCGCGCGACGGTTGGCGGCTGATCAGCGCCGACTGGAGCCAGATCGAGCTGCGCATCCTCGCGCACGTCACCGAGGACCCGGAGCTCTGCGCGGCCTTCCGCGAGGGCGTGGACGTCCACAGCCGCACGGCGAGCCGCATCTACGACGTGCCGGTCGAAGAGGTCACCCGCGAGCAGCGGAATGTCGGCAAGACCGTGAACTTCGCGACCATCTACGGGCAGGGCGCGACCGCGCTCGGACAGCAGCTGGGCCTGTCGCGGAGCGAGGCCAAGGACCTGATCGAGCGCTACTTCGAGCGCTATGCGGGCGTGAAGACCTGGCGGGACGGCATCATCGCCAGCGCCCACGAGTCGGGCTTCGTGACCACCCTGGTCGGGCGGCGGCGTCTCATCCCGGAGCTCTCGGTCTCCGGCTTCTCCCAGCAGGCCTACGGCGAGCGCATCGCGGCCAACACGCCGATTCAGGGCTCTGCCGCAGACATCTGCAAGCTCGCCATGCTCGCCATCGCCCGGGAGCTGGCGGACAAGGGCTTGCAGGCC
This sequence comes from Deltaproteobacteria bacterium, assembly GCA_006226595.1. Classification (GTDB taxonomy): domain Bacteria; phylum Myxococcota_A; class UBA796; order UBA796; genus M1803. Next base: position 46,926 of record SBGP01000084.1, on the reverse strand, counting down.
CGCATGCTGCTGCAGATCCACGACGAGCTCCTGTTCGAGGCGCCGCCGGACGAGGTGGACGCGGTCATCGAGCTCGTCCGCCGGCACATGGAGTCGGTGGTCGACCTCCACGTCCCGCTGGTCGTCGACGTCGGGGCCGGCGCCTCCTGGGCCGAAGCACACTGAGAGGACACCGATGGACAAGCGCGAAGTCATGCGCGTGCTCAACCGCTACGCCTTTGCCTGCGAGCTGCTCGGCCGCCCGCAGGCACGTGCCTGGTCGCGCGCGGTGTGGGCGCTCCGCGGCGTGGAAGGAGAGTTCTCGGAGCTGTACCACTCGGGTGAGCTCGCCGAGATCAAGGGTGTCGGCAAGGGCACCCTCGCGGTCATCGGCGAGGTGCTCGCCGGGCAGATCCCCACGTCGTTGACCGAGCTGGAGGGCGAGCTTCCCGAGGGCTTGTACGCGATCAGCCAGATCAAGGGCCTCGGTCCGAAGAAGGTGCGCGCGCTGTGGCAGGAGCTCGGAGTCACGACCCTTGGCGAGCTCGAGTACGCGTGCACCGAGAACCGACTCGTCGAGCTCGCGGGCTTCGGGGCGAAGACGCAGGAGAAGGTGCTCGCCGAGATTGCGCGACTCGCGAGCTACGAGGGCCTGGTTCGTCGGGACCTCGCGCAGGCCCTGGCCATCGCCATCGGCGAGAAGTGCGTCGACGCCGAGGTCGCAGGGGAGCTGGCCATGGGGGCCGAGCTCGTGCACGAGGTCGTGCTCGTCGCGGCTACCGCACCCGAGGGCTTCGCGGTGGTCGACGGAGAGGCCCGGTTCGAGGTCGAGGGCGTCGCAGTGCGTGTGCGGGTGGCGCCTGTCGGACGCGGACGCGCCCTCGTCGAGGAGACCTCGGAGCCCGGGCACCTCGCGGCCCTGCGCGAGCGCGGGGAGCTCGTGGACGCGGAGACCGAGGAGGAGGTGTACGCCGCGCTGGGGCTCGTGGCCACGCCGCGCGAGCGGCGCCTCGATGGCGTGCCTCTCGTGGAGCGCGGCAAGCCGGCGCCGGAACTGCTGCGCTGGGAGCACCTCGCCGGGGCCCTGCACAACCACACCGTCGCTTCGGACGGTGCGCACACGCTCGAGCAGATGTGCCAGGCCGCGGGCGAGCTCGGACTGTCGTGGCTCGGCATCAGCGAGCACAGCGTGTCCGCGAACTACGCGGGTGGCCTCACCGAGGACGCGCTCGCCGCGCAGGTCGCAGCCGTCCGCGAGGGCACGAGGCCTGGAGCGACCGCGCTGATCGGCGTGGAGAGCGACATCCTCGAGGACGGCTCCCTCGACTACGAGGACGCACTGCTCGAGCGCCTCGACTACGTGGTGGCCTCCGTCCATCGCCGCTACGGCCAGCCCCCCGAGGTGATGACCGCTCGCGTGCTCGCCGCGGCCCGCCATCCGCTCGTCGATGTCATCGGTCATCCCACGGGGCGCCTGCTGCTCGGCCGCCCGAGCAATGGTCTGGACGTGGCCGCGCTCGTCGAGGCCTGCGCCGAGAGCGGGTGTGCGGTCGAGCTCAACTGCAGCCCGCACCGGCTCGACGTCGGTCTCGAGGGCCTGGCGCTCGCGAAGGAGGCCGGGGTGATGGTGTCGGTCGCCGCGGACGCCCATAGCACCCGGGCACTCGCGAACCTCCACCACGGACTCGCGCTCGCGCGACGTGCGGGGCTTGGGCCCGAGCACGTCCTCAACAGCCTCGATGCCGAGGCGCTACGGGGATGGGTCGGCCGCCGTCGGGCGCGGGCCCTCGGCGAGTAGCAGACCGAAGACCAACAGCGCGCTGGTGCCCAGCACTTCGTCGGCCAGGCCTCGGTCGGCGAGGGACAGCGTCGCCCCGAGCCACACCGCGCCGACCAGCAGCCGCTCGGCGGGCGTGTCACTGCGCTCGGCGGCGACGAACAGGGGCAGCGCGAGCACGGCGAAGTCGTAGTTACGCACGTACGGCAGCGCCATCAAGGTGAGCGCCACCACGGCGGCGAATGCTCCGACCGCGTCGCGGTGCATGCCGCGGAGGAGCAGGGCGACGCCTCCGACGGCGAGCAGCGCGGCTCCGGGAAGGGACGCCGGTACGCCGCTATGCTGCGACACGGTCCACGACAGGCTGCTGCACGTGTCGCACACGAGGTTCACGTCCGCGGTGGACAGGGCGAGCACGCTGCGGGTGTAGGTGCTCGGCCACGCGGGGTCGAGCAGCAGTCCGAGCGCGCTGGCGGCGGCGAACACGGCCACGGTCGGGCCTGCGCCACGGCGAGCGAGGTCGCGGTCGCGGAGGACCAGCGCCAGCAGTCCGACGGCGGGAATCAGCCCCACGTGCCACTTGAACGACAGCAGCAGGAACGCGAGTGCCAGCATCCACGGCTGACGACGGGAGAGGGCGAGCAGCCCGAGCGCGCCGCCCGCGTACACCGGGAGCGTGTACTGCCCGATGGTGACGAGGCCGATGACCGGCAGGTAGAGGCTCGCGAGGCCGGCGAGGTACGGGGATGGCTTGTCGAGTCGTGCCGACAGGGCCCAGGTCCCGAGGAGCAGCCACCCGATGTTGAGGAGCATGAACCCGCGGCCCGCCTCCCCAGGAGACAGCCAGCCGAGGGGGGAGGCGAGGAGCACGTACCAGGGTGGATAGCCGAAGGGCAGGATGACGATGGGCTCGGCGAGTCCCGGGTACTCGGCATTGAGCAGCGCGGCCTGCCCGACCTCGTCATAGGGCGAGATGCCGTTCACGAGTCCGTGCACCGCCGCGTACATCGCGAGGAAGTCCGAGTCGAAGCGCACACCGCCGTAGAACACGAAGGCGAGAGCGGCAGCGACGACCGCGACGAGCAGGAGCAGGGTGCGTGACACGGCCGGCATGGTAGCGCCCCTGCGGAGTGCGGGCATCTTCGGCGGGCATCCACGTGCTAGCGCCTGGCTTTTCCCGTGTTGGTCGGCTGGCCGTGTCCGCGCGGACTTGCGTCGAGGGGTACGGATGGCATATCAGGCGCAGGTCGGGGACTTTGCATGCGACGCAGCTTGCTGTACGGCGCAGCGTCGATCCCCCTGGAACCAGCCAGGAGACGAATTTCGATGGCCTTCAAGATGGTCTGCCCGAAGTGTGGCTCGCTGAACTACAGCGTGGAGCGAGACGGGCGCTCGTACATCCGGACCGGTCCCTCGAGCGAGCTCATCTTCAGCTGCCGCTGCGGCAAGCAGATGTTCGGCGACCAGCTGACCGAGGAATTCGAGCGTCAGCGCTCCGCCTACGAGGCCCAGGCCGAGGAGCGGATGGCTGCCGAGCGCGAGCGTGAAGAGCGCGTCGCCGCCGAGCGCGAGCGCGACGAGAAGATGCGTAAGGCGATGGAGTTCCGGCAGAACTACCTCCGCGAGAGGCGGGCCATCGAGGAAGAAGAGGCTCGTGCCGCCAAGGAGGACGCGGACCGCCGCTGGCGTGAGCGCGTCGCGACCGACGAGGACGACGAGGACCACGACCACGACCACGACCATGGGGACCACAGCCACAGCACTCCGAGCCGCTCTGCCTTTACGGTGGTGGCCGTGGGCGGTGACGAGGACCCTGGTCTGGACGAGGAAGGTCTGCCGTACCCCCCGGGAACGCCGCCGAACAAGGGCCATCACCTCTGTGGCTGGGGCCCGTGCGTGAACGAGGCGCGCAGCAACTCGAAGTACTGCTCCCGCGCCTGCTCGAACAAGAACGCCCGCTGGCGTCACAAGCAGCGCAAGAAGTAGCAGAGCGCTCTGCCCTCCGCCCGGATGCCGCGGGTGGGGGCCGGCCCGGAGTGCGGGTCAGTGCGCTCGCCGCGCCATGCCGGCAAAGTCGGCGAACGGATTGGCCGGCGGTACGGCCTTCGGGTCGAGGTGCCGCACGATGGTCTCGATGTTCACGTGCAGACGCTCCGCCTCGGACCACTCTGCGAAGCCGGCGAGCTGCACTTCGGCGAGGATGTCTCCCACCGCCATGCCCGCGCGAAAGCGCTCCGTGACCTCGGTGTCGAGCGTCTCGAGGTAGGCGCGCAGGCGCTTCACCGGCTCGACACCACCGATCGGTCCGTGCCCGGGCACGACGACCACCGGGTCGAGCGCGAGGATCCGGTCGCAGGCCGCCATCCATCCGGCGGCGGGGCCTTCCCAGAGCACGGGATGGCCGCCGGAGAACAGCACGTCCCCAGCGAAGACCACGCGGTCCTCGGGCACCCACACGATGGCATCGCCGGCGGTGTGGGCGGGGCCCACCTCGATGAGCTCGACCTGCTTGCCGCCGACGTCGAGGCTCAGCGTGCCGTCGAAGGTGCGGTTTGGGAAGGTCGCGTCGATGCCGCCGAAGGCGAACGGCGAGAAGATCTCGTGCACGAACGGCGCGGCCTCGGCGAGGTCGCGGAGCTTCGTCAGGCCGACGGCGCCACCGACCTTGCCGAGTCCGCGTCCGAGGGGACCGAGGCGGTCGAGGACCGAGGCGACCTTCATCAGCGTCGCGAGCTTGCCGGGAGGCAGGTCCCGCATCTCGGCGAGCGCCTTGGACGTCGCGATGATCTCTGCCTCGGCGACGAGGGTATTGCCGTACCAGTGGTCGCCGTTGCCGTGGGTGTTCACGACGGTGTCGATGGGGACGGGACTCGCGGCGCGCATCGCGTCGAGCATGTCCCGGGTCAGGGCGAGGTCGAACAGGGTGTCGACGAGCAGACTCTGCCCGCCGTGGGCGACCAGTCCAGCGTTGGACCAGCCCCACGAGCCGTCCGGCTGAAGCCATGCGAACAACCCATTGCCGAGCTCGTGTAGCCCGCGCGTGTATTGCCAACGCTCCAAGTGTGCTCCTTGGCCGCAGTGTGGCAGATGCGGGCGTCGAGAGCGGCCAACGTCCTGTGCGGAACGTGACGACGCGATGGTTCGGGGGTAGGAGGGTGGGCTTTCATGACGGGAGTCCTGTATGCGTACCTTCTTCGTCTTTGCGCTCGCTCTGACGCTCTCCGCCTGTGCCGGCGACAGCGACGAGACCGATACCGGCGCGACCACTGACACCGGTGAGACCACGGACAGCGGGGACACCAACGACACGGGCGCTCCCGCGCAGTTCGAGTGCCACAACGGCGTCGACACGGTCCTCCTCACGCAGTTCTGCGACGGAACGGCCGACTGTCCCGACACCTCCGACGAGCTGTGCTTCTCCTGTGGCGACGGCACGCCCATCCCGAGCGCCTGGGTGTGTGACACCGAGGCCGACTGTGCGGACAGCTCCGACGAGGCCACGTGCCCCGACCTGTTCACCTGCGGCGATGGCTCCACCATCCGCGCGGAGTGGGTCTGCGACGACGAGGCCGACTGCACGGACTCCTCCGACGAGGTTGACTGCACGGACTTCGTGTGCGCCGACCAGAGCACGGTCCCGCAGGCGTGGGAGTGCGACGGCTACGACGACTGCCCGGATGCCTCCGACGAGAGCACCTGCGAGATGTTCACGTGCTCGGACGGCGTGACCAGCATCGTCACCTCCTGGCAGTGCGACGGCATCGCCGACTGCCCGGATGGCGGCGACGAGGCCAGCTGCAACTGATCGGCTGACTCCGGCGTCCGCGCCCTGGTGGGCCAGCCTCCGGGGCGCGTATGGTCCGGGTCCAGGCCACACGTCACCAGGGTGATGCGCAGGCGGCTCGAGCGACGCGTAGGATGCGCCTCCTGCTGGAGTCGCCATGCGCTACGCACCCCTGATCCTGCTGCTCGCGTGCAGCGCGCCCTTCGCCGAGCTGGTCGACAACGGTGCGACCGAGCACCTCGGCACGATCACTCCCGACAGCGAGGTCGAGGCGGATGGCGTCACCGACGTGACCTTCGACCCGGCCGATGGCCCGATGTGCCTGCACGGCGCCCCGTACCGCATGGCCCTGCGTGAAGGACCGGCACAGGGGCCGCTGCACATTGCGATGCAGGGTGGGGGAGCGTGCTGGGACGACGCATGCACGGCCTTCGACACGCCCGGAGACGGTGGGGTGCCTGGCGGCGGCATCCTCAACCCGAACCTCACCCTCAACCCGCTGCGCGACTGGGACGTCGGGTGGATCCCGTACTGCGACGGCTCGCTGTTCGCGGGGCACGCCGACCACGACGACGACGGAGATGGCGAGGTCGACCGCATCCACCGGGGCCTGGTCAACACCTCGGCGGCGCTCGACGTCATCCACGATCGCTGGCCGGACCCCGAGCGCATCGTGATCTCGGGCATTTCAGGCGGCGCCTACGGCAGCCTCATCGCCGTCGTCCTCGTCCGCGAGCTGTATCCGGACGTGCCGATCGACATCGTCGCGGACGCGGGGCTCGGGCTGGCCCGACCCGACGAGCCCGAGTTCATCGAGGATCTCCTCGACCAGTGGAACATCCAGCGGTTGATCCCGGAGTCGTGCGAGGACTGCACCGCCGACGGCCACCTCACGGCGTATGTCGCGTGGCTGCTCCGGCGCGACCGCAACCTGCGCATCTTCCAGCTCACCAGTCGAGGCGACTTCATCATCGGGACCCTGTTCCTCGACCTCGACTTCGAGGACTACGAGGGGGCCGTGCTCGGGCACACCGCGGCGGTCGAGGAGAGCTGGCCCCAGCGCTACGGCTCGTACGTGTTCAACGGCAACAAGCACACCTCCGTCGCGGTGGACTCGACCGTGGAGTTCTCTGGCGAGGCGGCAGGCCTGCCGATCGACGCGAGCTCGGACACGCTCGACCGGGTGCTCGGCAGCTTCGACCAGACGGAGATCGGCGGTCAGCTCGTCGCGGACTGGGTCACCGCGGCCCTGCTCGGGGACGAGCCCGTAGAGAGCCGGCTCTCCGCAGAGTGATCCGCAGACGCAAAAAGCCCCGAGAGCGGAACTCTCGGGGCTTGATGTGGAGCCGAGGATGGGACTTGAACCCACGACCTGCTGATTACGAATCAGCTGCTCTACCGACTGAGCTACCTCGGCGCGCCCGGCCTCATATCCGCTTCCGGCGTCGCGTCAATGCCGCGATCAGATCCGGAACTGCAGTCCGCCGGTAATCGCGAGCGTGCGCATGTCGCCCGAGGGGGCGGCCGGTGCATTGTCCGGCGCTCGCCCGTCCTGGGCGGCCTGAGCACGCAGGCCAAAGTGCTGGGTGTACGCGCCTTCGAGCACGACGCCGACGATGGGCGCCGGATCGATGACCAGGGCGAGCCCGCCGACCGCGCCGGGAACCACGCCACCCGGAGGCTCGGGGAACTGATCCGGGTTCGGATCGATGTGGTAGGCGTCGAAGCCCCGGATCTCCGCCGCCACGATGACGGCGGGCTTCACGGGGCCGAGCGGTGCCAGGTAGAAGCGGAAGCGCGGCTGGACCACGGCCTGGATCGCCGGGCCGCTGGCGGTGCCCGCCTCGCCATCGTCGTAGGCGGTGGTCAGGGTCTTGGTGCCGGTCTGGATCTCGACGAGCACGCCGAGGTCGCACCAGGTCACCGGGGAGTAGCCCACCGCGCCACCGCCGCGCGCGCCGAGGCCGGTGGCGGGGCCCTCCTGGAACCACTCGGTGACCGGGTCGCCGGAGATCAAGCGCGAGTCCGCGTGGCGGCTCACGTCGCCCATGCCGACACCGCCGCGCACCTCGAAGAAGAAGCGCCCCGCGTGCGGGGTCATCTTGTACACCCAGTCCTCGGGGGTGCCGTCGTAGCGCACGAAGTGGCCCTCGTTGCCGCGCACGTGGCGGACCGCGACCTTGGAGCCGGCGAGCTTGCGCTCGAGAGGCGTGCCGGTGAGCGGAATGGGCTCCGGAACGGGGGGGGCGGGGGTGACCGGCTCGGGAGCGGGCGCGGGTACGGGCTGCGGGACGGGGACCGGCACGGGCACGGGCACGGGCACGGGCACCTCGACCTGGACCGTGCCGCCTGCGCCCTCGACGAGCTTCACCGCCTCGACCAGGTCGTCGCGGGAGGCCGGGCCGAGCAGCCCGAGCAGATCCTGCACCTGATGGCGGATCTCCTGTGCGAAGTCGCCCTCGTTGCCCGGCTCGATCGGGATCTCGCGAATGGCGATCGGCGTGGGATCGGCCTGCTCGTAGAACTCGACCGTACCGACCAGGCCCTGGTCCTCGAAGCGCGACACGGTGACGACGACGGCAAAGCGCGTCGGCAGCTTCTGCAGGGGCACGTAGGGGCAGCCCTGCCGCTCGCCGCAGCGATCGATGATGTCGCCGACGACCGGCTTTGCCGCATCCGTGTGGATGAGCACGTGCCCGTCCTTGGCCAGCTCGTCGGCCACGAGACCTTCGAGCATGGCCGAGAGCGCGACCTCGCTCGGCGTGTGCGGCGTGAAGTCGGGGACGAGAAGAGGCTCACCCGCGAATGCGGGCGCGCACAGCAGCGTGAGGAGGAGGGAGCGCATGGCCTCCTTCCTACCGCCCCAACGGCCGGTCTACAAGCATCCGTGATACACCCACGGCGTTCGCAAGAGGAACGCCATCTCAGGCTGCCATCGCCAACTGCTGGAAGCACCGTGATCCGGGGCGCAATCGAAGCGCTGGGACGCCGCGTTCTCGAGCCGATCGAAGAGGTCGGTCGCGTGTCGCGCATCTTCGCGTTCGGGACCGCGAACATCTTCATTCGCCCCCTTCGTTTTCGCGAGACGGTGAAGCAGATGGAGTTCATCGGGGTGCAGAGCCTGCCGATCATCCTCCTTACGAGCTTCTTCACCGGGGCGGTGTTCACCCTGCAGTCGCACCGCGCGTTCGCCATGTTCGGGGCGCAGGCGATGGTCGGCGGCACCGTCGGCGTGGCGCTCACCCGCGAGCTCGCCCCGACGCTCACCGGTCTGCTCGTCGCCGGACGCGCGGGCAGCGCGATGGCCGCCGAGATCGGCTCGATGCGGGTGTCCGAGCAGATCGATGCCCTCGACGCGATGGCGGTCGACCCGATCAACTACCTCGTCAAGCCGCGCCTGCTCGCCTCGGTCATCGTCACGCCGCTGCTCACCGCAATCTACGACTTCGTGGGCATGGTCGGGTCCTGGTACATCGCGATGTACGTGCTCAACATGAGTGAGCCCGAGTACATGAAGCGCACCCAGGAGTGGATCGACTGGGACGACATCTGGAGTGGCCTGCTCAAGGCGCTCGTGTTCGGCGCGATCATCGGCACGGTGGCCTGCTACAAGGGCTACTACACCCGCGGTGGCGCCGCCGGCGTCGGTCGGGCCACCACCAGCTCGGTGGTCGTGTCCAGCGTGGCCATCCTCGTGTCGAACTTCTTCATCGCGTGGGCGCTACCGTGAGTCGTCGTCACCGCTACGAAGAGCCGGAGCCCGTGCCCATCGATCCCGTCACCGGGCAGCCGGTCGCGATTCGCTACGAGGGCGTCTACAAGAGCTTCGGCGAGCATCACGTGCTCCGCGGGCTCGACCTGCTGATTCCCGCCGGCAAGATCACCGTGATCATCGGCCGGTCCGGCACCGGCAAGTCGGTGACCCTCAAGCACGTCATGGGCCTGCTTCGCCCGGACAAGGGCCGCATCTTCCTCGGCGACGAGGAACTGACCTCGTTCACCGACAAGAAGCTGCGCACCGTCCGCAACCGCTTCGGGGTGGTGTTCCAGAACGCGGCCCTGTTCGACTCGATGACCGTGTACGACAACATCGCGTTCCCGCTGTACGAGCACACGCGCATGAAGCGGAAGGAGATCGACACCAAGGTCGCGACCCTGCTCGCCCAGGTCGGCCTGTCGGGCTCCGAGAAGAAGGTGCCGAGCGAGCTCTCGGGCGGCATGCGCAAGCGCGTCGGGCTGGCGCGCGCACTGGTCCGCGACCCCGAGTTCATCCTCTACGACGAGCCCACCACCGGTCTGGACCCGATCCTCGCCGCGGCCATGGATCAGCTCATCGTCGAGACCCAGGACTCGCGCCCGGGCATCACCAGCGTCGTCATCTCCCACGACATGCACGCGGTGCTGCACATCGCCGACAAGGTCGCGTTCCTCGTCGATGGCGTCGTCTACGACGAAGGGCCGCCCGAGTACTTCCGCGACCACACCGACCCCCTCATCCACCAGTTCGTGACCGGCTCCCTCGAGGGCCCGATGAAGGTCTGACGCACCTCGGGCGGTGACCTCGGTTACCCTGTGCCCCGAGAACGCTGCTCAGGCCCGGAGACGCATGCACAGCATCACCACCGAGTTCAAGGTCGGACTCTTCGTCCTCATCGGCGCCGTGCTGGTGATCGGCGGCTACTGGTGGAGCTTCGACGGGGTGAAGCGCGGCGAGGCGGCGTACATCCTCAACCTCCGCGCACCCACCGCGCAGGGGCTGTGGTCCGGCACGCCCGTACGGGTGGCTGGCGTCGACGTCGGCGCCATCGAGGACATCGCGATCGAGGGGCGCAGTGCCCACATCACGATGAAGGTTCGCGACCAGCACCAGTTCCCGACCGACTCGACGGCCGAGATCCGCTCGAGCGGCATGCTCGGCGACATGTTCATCGCGATCCGCGTCGGCACCGAGGAGTCCTTGATTCCGGACGGTGGATGGATCGATCTCGGCAACGAGCCCGGTTCCTTCGATGAGATCACGCGGCAGGTCGAGGACATCACCGAGGACGTGGCGGCGATCACCGAGGTCCTCCGCGAGATGATCGAGGACGACCGCAACACCGACGCCATCGAGGCGACCATCGCCAATGTCGAGGCGTTGTCCGCGGAGCTGCGGTTCATGGCCGAGCGCAACCGCGCGGATGTGGACGCGATCGTCGACTCCGTCCGTCGCCTCACCGACACCATGGACAAGATGGCCGCCGAGACCTCCTCCGACGTCGACGAGGAGCTCGAGAAGATCAAGGAGGTCACCGACACGCTGCAGGCGGCGATGGACGACATCGAGTCGGTGACGTCGAAGATCGACAACGGGGAGGGGACCATCGGTGCCCTCGTCAACGACGACACCACCATCCGCGAGATCAACGAGACCATCGAGAACGCGAACGGCGTCATCGAGAGCTTCTCGGGCCTGCACGCGGACGTGTACTACACGGGTCGGTGGTACGTCGGCAGCCAGCCTGCCAACCTCGCGGCGATCCAGGCGGACAACCCGGCGTTCACCGGCAACCCGCTCGCGAACACGGGCTCGAACACCATCGGCATCGAGCTCAAGCCCCAGGAAGACTTCTGGTGGGTGTTCGAGATCAACGACTACCCGACCGGCACCGTCTACCGCACCACGCGCTACCTGCCCGAGCTCGGCGAGGTCTACACCGAGTGGCGCAACGAGGCGGACTACCGGTTCACGTTCCAGATGGCCAAGCGCTGGGGTGACTTCGGCTTCCGCCTCGGCGTGAAGGAGAACGGCGGCGGCGTCGGCATGACCTGGTACACGCTCGACGACCGCCTGCGGCTCGAGGGCGACATCTTCGACTTCGAGTTCGGCAGCTACCCGATGGTCACCGACTCGGGCATCCCGAACCTCCGCGTGTTCGCGCACTACGAGCCCGTGCACCACATCTACATGCAGGTCGGCGGCGAGCAGATCCTGCTCGGCGCGCGACACGGCTACATGTCCGCCTTCGCCGGCGTCGGCTTCCGGTTCACCGACGACGACATCAAGCTCCTGCTCGCGACGCTGCCGCTCGGCTTCTGACGCGCCGTCGCGTCGCTCGGTCGCGGGCTTTCGACGCCTGCCTGTGACGCTTGTGTCTGCATCCTCAGGCAGGTCTTGTCGGTGCGGTCGCCGGGGTGCTATCCCTCCCTATCCAGGGGTTTTCGGGGCCGGTCGCCGGGGGGGCGGCTTGCTCGGTGTTCGCCGTGCTCAGGCGACCCCTCACCGATCGGAGCGGACGTGGGCAACAAGAAGGTGGATGACGCCGTCGCGAACTTCTTTGGCGACGAGGACATGGACTGGCTCGACGCCGACAGCGAAGAGGTGTCGCGCAAGTCCATCGTCCCCGAGGAGCCGGTTCCTGCTGCGTTGGGGGGCGCCATCACCATCATGCCGCCCGTCGAGGAGGAGTCCGACGAGGACGCGCCGACGACGCGGGTGACAGCGGGGGAGTTCGACGAGCTGCAGCCGATGCCGCTGAGCGCCGAACCGCTGGTGAGCATCTCCGACGTGGATCCGCCGACGCTCGAGGTCGACCCCACCTCCGAAGAGGTCGAGTCGGCCTCGATGGACTTCCCGGCGCTCGACGCGGCGCCGATCGAGCCTCCCGAGGAAGAGCCCGAAGAGACCGAGGTCGCGCCCAAGCCCGAGCGCCCGGTCGCTCCGCCGGTCGAGAAGTGGGAGCCTTCCTCGGATGCCGACGCCTGGCGCGAGGCGGCGGTGGCGCTGGTGAGCGAGGCGGCCTCCGACGAGGCGCGCCGCGGTGCACTGCTCTTCGAAGCGGCGCGCATCTACCGCCGCCGACTCGGCGATGATGTCGGCGCGCGCGCGCTTAGCGACGATGCGCTCGCGGCGGGCTTCGACGAGCCGGGCGTGTACGCGATGCGCATGCAGATCGGCCAGGCGACGGCGGATGCCGCGTTCGCGCTGGAGTCCGCGAGGGAGCTGGCGAAGCGACTCGAAGGTGCCGCCGCCGCCGAGGCCTGGCGCACCGTGGCAGCCCTGGCTGGCGAGGACAACGACGACGCAGTCGCGGCGCTCAACGAGGCCATCGAGGCCGATCCCAGCGACTTCACGGCACTCGCCGATCTGGTCTCCTTGCTCCGAGGGGACGAGGAGCAGGTCGAGAACCTGATCTACGCGCTGGGGCTGATGGGCGAGCTCGCCCAGGGTCCGGCTGCCGCGGCGCTGCATCACGAGCGTGCCGAGCTGCTCGCGGCGAAGGGGCGCGACGTCGACGCGCAGGCCGCCTGGGTCGCGGCACGCGCGGCGCTTCCCAGCCACCTGCCGTCGCTGGTTGGCCTGTCCGGGCTGCTGCAGCGGGTGGGTCTCCACAACGAGCTCGCCGATCTCTACGAGGCCGAGGCTCGTCGCGAGGCGCAGCCCGAGCCGGCGTACTGGCTGTGGATGGCGGCGCGCTCGCGGCGTGAAGCAGGCCAGGACGATGCGGCCGACGCGCTGTACCGCGAAGCCGCGACCCTCGGATCGGGTCAGGCGGCGCGTGAGCACGTCGCGTGGCTCGCGAGCGCCGGGCGTCACGATGCACTCGTCGAGGCGCTGCGCGCGCAGGTCGAGGCCAGCACCGAGCGTGGGCGTGCCTTCGCCGTGTACCGCCTGGCGCGGGCGCTCGAGGAAGCTGGTGACCACGATGGCGCGCTCGACGCGTACCGCGAGGCGGCGACCCTCGACCCCGAGAGCCGTCCCGCCGCGTCCGCCGTGGAGCGGGTGCTGCGTGCCAAGGGCGACAGCGCGGGACTGCGCGCGTTCTGGCGCAAGCAGCTCGAGGGCGACGTCGCGCCGAAGACCCGGGTGTCGCTGCTCCACCGCATCGGCGAGGAGGCCGAGTCCGCAGGCGAGCAGCAGGAAGCGCGTGAGGCGATGGAGTCCCTGCTCGAGGTCGACGCGGGCTTCATTCCCGCGATCGAAGCTCTCCAGCGGATCTACAACCGCACGGATGCGTGGGCCGAGCTGGCCGCTCTGCACGACCGCCGCGCGGCGCTGTCCACCGAGAAGCCCCAGCGCGCGCTGTTCCTTCACCGTGCGGGCTCGGTACTCGAGCATCGACTTCAGGACCTCGACGAGGCTCAGGCTCGCTACGAAGAGGCGCTGAAGCTGGTGCCGGACCAGGCGTCCAGCCTCGATGCACTCCTCGCGCTGCTCGAGCGCAAGGAGGACTGGAAGGCCCTGTCCATGCGCTTGTTCAAGGCGGGACAGGCGGCGACCCACGAAGCGAGCAAGGTCAGCCTGCTGTACCGGGCGTCGCGCGTGCTCGTCGACCGCGTCGACAACCCGAAGAAGGCGGAGGCCCTGCTCAAGCAGGTGCTCCAGCTCTCGCCAGATTTCGGTCCGGCGCGAGCGCTGATGGCCGATCTCGTGGGTGGTCGCACGTCCAAGGACCTCGCGGGCGAGGCGGCGACGGCGTCCGGGCGTGCACAGCAGTGGCTGCTGCTCGCTGCGGCCGATGCGGCGCGTGGCGAGGCCAAGGGCCGGCCGGGCGAACACCTCGCCAAGCTGCTCGAGCACGAACCCGCGCACGCGGCGGGCATGGCCGAGCTCGAGCGCCACGCCGCGGCCACCGGCGATGTCGAGGCGCTGACCAAGGCGTACCAGCGCGCGCTCGATCTGGCCGAGAGCGAGGCCGAGAGCGTACGTCTCGGCACGGCGCTCGCTGACCTGTTCGCGCGACAGGGCAAGACTGCCGAGGTCCAGACCGTGCTCGAGCGGTTGGCCGCGGAGGCGGCATCCCAGCCGATGGCGGTGCTCGCGTCCGGCCACGGGGCTCACAAGACCGCGTCCGCGCTCCTCGCAGGACTCGAAGAGCCGGCCGAGGTGCTCGCGCGCGCGACCCAGCAGGCCGAGATCGACCCGAAGGGCGCCGTTCGCGAGCTCGAGGGGCTGTACGAGACCCCCGTCGCAGGCGCGGCGGCCGAGCGAGCGCTGGTGATCGGCGCCACGGGTGCCGCGCGTCTCAAGGCGCTGCAGGTGCTCTCCGTCGAGGAGGGCCCCATCGCGGGCACCGCCCGTCTGCGCCTGCTCGAGGAGTCGCCCTCGGCCCAGGTGCCTGAGCTCGAGGCCGCGCTTGCCGCGCGTCCGAGCGCCGAGGGTGTGTTCCGCAAGCTGCGTGGCATCCGCGTGGCGGATCGCGATGTCGAGGGACTTCGCGCGCTCTACAACGCGTATCGTCCCGAGGAGCTCTCGGGACTGGCCGAGGCCCTCGAGGCGGCCGGTGATCCGGCCGCTGCGGCGGATCTGTACGCGGATCGGAACGATCTCGCCTCGCTCGTCACCGTCGAGCGACTGCGGGCGGCGGCCGAGCAGTGGGACCAGGTCCTCACCGCGATCGAGGCCCAGGAGCAGGTGGCGGCCGACGAGACTGTCCGCGCCGCGCTCGCGGCCCGCAAGCGCTGGGTCCTCGCCGAGCACCTCGCCGAGACCGACGCGGCGTGGGAGGCCTACAAGTCCCTGCACGAGTCCAACCCGGACGACCGCGAGGTCACCCGCGCGCTCGCGCGCATCGCTGGCCGTCGTGGCGAGACCACGCTGGGCATCCAGTACCTGCGCGAGCTCGCGTCGTCTGCGGCCAACGCCGAGGAGGCGGCGGCGTACCAGCGCGAGATCGCGGGCGTGCACGAGGTGGCTGGCAACGTGGGCGAGGCCCGCCAGGCCTACCTCGATGCCCTCGATCACGTGCGCGACGACACCGAAGCGCTCTCCGGTCTACGCCGCCTCTCCGAGAAGGAAGAGGACTGGGCGTCGCTCATCCAGGTCCTCCAGCGCGAGGCGGGTGTGGCCGGGGCCCAGCGCCGGGTCGAAGTGCTCCGGGAGATTGCGACCGTCACCGAGGAACGCCTCGGCGACGACACGCTGGCCGTCGAACGGTGGCGCGATGTCCTCGAAGAGGACGCCGAGGACACCCAGGGCCTCGAGCGAACGCTGGCCCTCGCCGAGAAGGTCGGGGACTGGGCGCTGTTCGTGGACGTGGGCGCCCGACTCGCCGAGCAGCTCTCTGGTCGGGAGAAGGCCGTGCTCCTCCGTCGCGTGGGCATCGCCTGCGAGGAGCAGCTCGGGCGAAAGGATGCCGAGCGCTACTTCACCCAGGCGCTCGAAGCCGCGCCCGACGGGGTGGCGGCCAAGCGCCTCGAGAAGCTGCGCCGCAAGTTCGGCGACTGGTCGGGGGCGGTGCAGATGCTCGTGACCCAGGCCGAGGCGGCCACCGATCATGCCGACAAGGTGCGGCACCTCGAGGAGGCAGCCCGCATCGAGGCCGAGCAGCGGCACGACTCCGCCGCCGCCAGCGCGCTGTACGCGCGCCTGCTCGAGTGGGAGCCCGATCACCGCGCGGCGCTGCTCTACCAGTCCGAGCACCTGTTCACCGATGGCAACTTCAACGAGGCGCTGCCGGTGTACGACCGCCTGGAGAGCACGCTCGACGAGGATGATGTCGACTTCGACGACTTCGATGTTCGCCTCGAGGTCTCCGGCTTCTTCTACCGCTACGCCGAGCTCCTGCGCGCGGCCGGACGCTCGGACGAGGCCCTGTCTCGCTACCAGAAGGCCCTCGAGCTCAACCCGGCGCACCTGCCGTCGCTCGAGGCCGTGGGGCCGCTGTACATGCAGCGCCGCGAGCACAAGCTCGGACAGTCCGTGTGGCGTCAGCTGCTGCAGCTCACCGGCGGCCACGGCGACAAGGAGAAGATCGCCTACTACTACACTCAGCTGGGCGTGGTGGAGCATGCACTCGGCAACACCGAGAAGGCGTCCAAGCGGTTCTCGAAGGCGCTCGAGCTCAACCCGGCCCACGTCGGCGCGCTGAAGGGCATGGCCGTGCTGCTCGAGGAAAAGGAGGATTGGAACAACCTCCTCAACTTCTACAACAACATCATCTACCACGCGACCTCGTCGCAGGATGTGGTCGACGCGTACCTCACCAAGGGTCGCGTGCTCGATGAGCGCCTCCAGCGCCCGGACAAGGCGGCACAGCACTACGACCGGCTTCTCGCCTTCGACGCGAACCAGCCGCGGGCACTGCTGCGCCTGGCCGAGATCCGCGCGAGGGAAGGGGACTGGGACCGCGCCGCTGCGAACACGGCGCGTGGGCTTCGCGTCGCCAAGGGCCCGACCCCGCTGCGGGCGACGCTGTCCCTGCTGCACGCGGTGACGCTCAAGGCCAAGGGCATGGCGTCCGAGGCGGCCGAGGCCTGGGAGACCGCGGAGAAGGTGGATGCGTCCGCGCTCGAGGGTCTCATGGGTGTCGAGGACCCGGAGCCGGTGCTCGCGCGCATTCGTGAGCGCCTGGAGCTGTGAACGAGAACGGCCCCGGTACCTGACCGGGGCCGTGTCGCATTCGAGGTTTGCGTCGCGGGCTAGTGCCCGCAATCCGAAGTGCTCTACTAGGCGCCGCCGAGTCGCGTGTGGAATGCCGCACCCATGCCGACGACGCTCGCGGCGAGCACGGTGAGCACGCCCAGCGTGCCCAGGGCCCCGACGAAGGTCACGACCACGGTGCCGACGAGGAACGCGAGCCAGCGACCGTGGCCGGGAGTCTGCATGGGCAGACGGTCGCCGATGGCCTGGCACAGACCCACGAAGCCAAACAGCCACGACAGGGCGAGGAACACGCCGAGCAGCGCGGCAACGGGCAGGCCGATGATCGTGATCGCCATGAAGAAGGTCGCGGCGAACAGCATCAGGTTCACGAAGCCGCCGAGCACGGCGACACGGACCGGTCGCTCCTCGATGGCCTTGGCGATGCGCCCGACCCGCTGCGGGAACAGCCCGACCGTGAGCACGCCAATGCCCGCGAAGGAGAGCATGAACATCAGGTGGCTGTAGATCTCGTACAGGGCGCTCGCGAACGCTCCCCGAGACGGGGTCTCGGGCTCGGGCTCGTCCTCGTCGATCTCGACGTAGAGCTCTCCGGTGGTCGACAGTGGCACGCGCCCGCCAACCTTGGCGCCGTCCTCGACGATGACCTTGCCGCCGATGGCGATGGCGTTGCCGTCGACGCGGCCGCCGGGGTGCACGTGCACGCGACCGCCGAAGCTGGTGGCGTCCTTGCGCACGCGTCCGTAGACGTGCACGTCGCCACCGAGCGAGACGACCTCGTCCACGACCTCGTCGGCACCGACGACCGTGTCGTCGCCGATGGCGATGCGCTCGCCCTCGACCTCGTGTAGCTCGACGACCTCGGGCTTCTCGCGCAGGGCCTCGGCCTCCTCGCGCAGCTCGGTGACGGCTTCGCGCTGGGCCTCGAGCTCTTCGAACATCGCCTCGAGCTCGGCGGCGCGGGCCTCGAGCTCGGCGGCGCGAGCCTCGAGTGCTTCCTGACGCGCCTCGACCTCCTCGGGGGAGGGGGCAGCGAACGCCGGTCCGGCGAGCGCACACCCGAGCGCAATGGCGGCGAGGGGCCTCATGCGTGCTTCCATCCGGGCACGGTGGCGCGAGCCGCCGCCCAGCTGCAGGCCAGCGCGGTGGCGCCGGCGGTGGCGGTCGCAGCGACCGAGGTGGCGACGGTGCCGTTGGCAACGGTACCCATCTTCGCGACGGCCTCGAGGACCATCGACAGGTGGATCATGCTGCCGACCGGATCGCCGAACAGGGCGAAGGTCGCGGCGGCGGCGGCGAGCAGTCCCAGACCGAGGGTGACCTCGGTGACCGGAGCCTGCGCGGGCTGCTCCGAGGCGGCGGCGAGCACCTGATCGACGAGATCGATGGGCAGCACCGGATCGTCGACGGAGGCGAACGCGACCGCGAGAGGCTCGAGGGCGGCAACCTGCGTGGCGCAGGCCGGGCAGCCGTCGAGGTGTTCGGCGATGTGGATGCCGAGCGATTCGTCGAGCTCTCCCTCGACGAACGCGACCAGAAGGTCCTCGGGTACATGCGCGCTCATTGCGTGCCTCCCATGGCTTCGTAGGCTTCGCGCAGCTTTTTGCGTGCGCGGAAGATTCGGTTCATCACCGTGCCCATCGGAAGGTCGAGGGCCTCGGCAATCTCTCCGTACTTGAGGTGCTCGAAGTGGTAGAGCACCAGTACCTCGCGGTACATCGGCGGGATCTCGTCCAGCGCCGAGAGCAGGTGGTCTGCGCGCTGCGAGCGCGCGGTGAGCTCGACCGGGCTTGGCCCGGAGTCGACGATCTCGCCCGGCTCGTCGGGAGAGCGCCGCTTTCGGCGGCGATGCTCGTCGATGCACCGGTTGCGCGCGATGCCGAACACCCAGGAGGAGAAGTTTCGGCGCTCGTCGAATTGTTCGAGGTGGTGAAGCATCTTGACGAGCGTGTCCTGGGTGGCATCGAGCGCATCTTCGTCGGAGGACAGCATCCGGCGACAGAACCGGTACACCGGTTCCTGCCAGCGCTGGACCAGCCAGGCGCGCGAGCCCGCGTCTCCAGCCCTCGCAAGGCGAATGCGGGCTGGAAGCTCGTCTCGTCCGTCGTGGAGTCGCAAGGCCAGCAGGGTCTCCTCCTGAAGGGTTCACGCCGCATACGCCGCACCTGCTCTTGCTATTTCACCTCTTTGAAGATCGCTGGTCGGGGAGGGCTTGGCGCTCGTTCAGAGCGATGGAACACTGAGTACAAGAGTGACAGGCGTCCCGCCTCGAGTTGGTGCTAGAGTGTGAACAGGCGGACCTCGGTTTCATGGACAAGAGCCAGAAGCTACAGCGATACAGTCGTAAGGACTACACCGAGATCGTCGACTTCCCCGTGGAGATCGTCGGTCGCGATGGTGTGGTTCGCCGGTACTCCTTCGAGGACTCCATCCGTCTGTACCAGCGTCGGGTGACCTTCGCGCCGATCCGCTACCGCGACGACGAGCTCGTGCTCGCCGAGGTGGACCACTGCCGCTCGCGCATCGATCAGCTGCGCCGGAGCTACTTCCATCGGCACGGCTGGGGCACGCCCCCGGGCGAGCCCGATCCGCTGTCCGTGTTCGGACCCGTCGCCGGAGAGATCGCCGCGTTCCTGTGTCGCGTGCTCCGCGTGCAGGGACGCCCCGAGGTCAGCGTCAGCGCGATCGACTCGGACGACTCCGAGGTCGGCTGCTACCTCGTGCGCCCGCTGCGCAGCGACGCGCAGATGACGCTGTACGTTCACGCCTTCGGGCCCGCCGATCCGCGCCGCGACGCCTTCTTTGCGCAGCTCAAGGCGATGGAGTCGAGCACCGACCCCGACGAGCGCCTGGTCGCGTTCCACCACACCGCGGACTGCGGTCTCGTGATCACCGCGCGCGGTGAGGACGTCGAGGCTCTCGAGCGTTGGCAGGCGGAAGAAGACGCCTGGGTCGACTCCGAGCCCACCGCCTACGAGCGCCTCGTCGAGGCGGCGCGCAAGCAGGAGTACCGGACGGCGGTCCATCGTGCCGAGGACATCGTTCGCGAGCAGCCCTGGCACCGCAACGCCTACGTGATCGGCGGCGTCGTCGCCGCACACCTCCGCGACGGGTTCAGCGCCGAGGAGTTCGGCCTCGTCGGGAGCATGTACTTCCCCGACGACGCGGACATGCACTACCTGGCCGGAGTCGGTCGCGCCGAGCAGGGGCGCCGTAAGGAGGCCCTCGAGTCGCTCGAGCGCGCCCTCGAGCTCTCGCCGAGCGACGTCTCCGCGCGCGTACTCCACGTGTTGCTCCTGCTCGATGCCGCGCAGTACCGCTCCGCGGCTCGCAGCCTGCGCGCTCACCAGGGCCACGATCGGCGACTGAACCTGCTCACCGGTGCCGTGGCCTTCCGGGGCATGGTGATCTCGGTGCTTCCGGCCGCCGCTATCGTCATGGCCGCCGTCGCGATGCAGACCGGCCTGCACATCGCGCTACTCGCGGCGGGTGGACTCGCCGTCGCCACGGCGATGCTGCTCTACGCGTGGCCTCCGCTGCATACGCTGCTCGTCCCGGACCGCGTCGAGCCGATGGGTCGTGGCCTGCGGCGCGCCCGTCGCGCGACCGAGACGCTGCCCGAGTTCGCCTGAACCGTGTGACCCGGCGGGGTTCGCGGTGGCTTGGCGGGGGTTGCCGCTGGGGCTCTGGGGATTAGTCTCCGCGTCCTAGACAGGAGCGAGAGCGATGCCTGGTGACGAGACCCCCGAGGTCGAAGAGACCGAGACCGCCGGTACCGAGCAGGCCGAAGCGTCGGCCCCCGCGGGTGACGAGGCCCCCGAGGCCCCCGAGGTCGTCGAGCCCGAGATCGTCGAGCCGCCGTCCCCCGAGCAGCTGGCCCTGGCCGCCGCCGAAGAGAAGCTCGCCGCCGAGCGCAAGCGCCGCGAGGACACCGAGGGTCGTCTGCGTGCGGTGTCCAAGGCCTACACCGATCTCCAGAAGGAGATGGAGGAGTTCAAGAAGCGCCTCGAGGCCCGCGCGAACCTCCAGGTTCAGAACAAGGCCGCCGAGATCGTGCGCACCTTCTTCGAGCCGATCCAGAATCTCAAGCGCGCCGCCGAGGCCGGTGGTGACGCCGAGACGCTCCAGCAGGGCCTCACCATGGTGTCGCGGCAGTTCCACGACACCATGGCCCACCTCGGCCTCGCCGAGCTCCCGGGTGTCGGCGCTCCGTTCGATCCCGAGCTTCACGAGGCGCTGGCGCTGGCGCCGGTCGAGGATCCTTCCCAGGACGGCATGATCCTCATGGTCCACCGCTCGGGCTACCAGCTCAACGGCCAGGTCATCCAGCCCGCACAGGTCGTGATCGGCAAGCACGAGGCTCCCGCCGCGGAGGCCTGATGGACCGCCAGACCCGGCTGCTGCTCGTACTGGTGGCCGTGCTCATCGGTCTCGTCGCTCTCGATCGCTTCTGGACCCCCGAGGACCCGCTCGGCAACCCCGATGCCACGCGACAGGTGTGGCAGCTCGAGGAGCCGACGATCACGCGGATCGAGGCCGTGCACTCGGATGGTCGCGCGCTCGTGCTCGAGCGCCGTGACGAGGGCTGGTGGGTGCTCGCCCCGTTCCAGGGCAAGGCCAACCAGCGCGTCGCGAGCCGCATCGCGCGGGTGCTCGCGGAGATCGACAAGGGTGAGCCGCTCGAGGTGGACGACCCGGAGAGCTTCGGCCTCGGCGCGGTGCCGCAGTTCAGCGTGCACGTGCTGCGCGACGGCGCCGGCGAGCTGTCCCTCGACGTGGGACGCGCGGCGCCCAGTGGTTGGCGGACGTACGTGCGCAGTGACGCGGGCATGGCGATCATCGACGGCGAGCTCGAGTCCAGCGTGTGGCTCGATCCTGACGACCTGCGCGACCGGCACCTGCTCGACTACGACCCGGCCACCGTTCGCGCGGTCCGCATCACCTCGGAGCCCGGCACGCTCGCGCTGCACGGGGAGGGGCGTGAGTGGTGGGTCGACGGCTACGCCCGTGCGGACCTCGATGCGATCGAGCAGCTCGTCGCCGGTCTGCTCGACCTGCAGGTCGAGACCTTCCTCGATGATGCGCTTCCGGACGGCGTGCCGGAGCCGCTGTTCTTCGTGACCATCGAGCGGACCGAGCTTCCGCCGATCGAGCTCCGGGTCGGGGACGTCACTCCGCTTGGCCAGATTGTGCAGGTGGTCGGCGGCACGACCGGTGCGGTACCGGCGGACACCTTGCGCGTGCTGGGTCAGCCGCCGAGCAGCGTGGCGGATCCCCACGCCGTGCCCATTCGGCAGACCAAGCCCACGCGTATCGCCGTCGACCTCGGCGACACGACGTGGGCCATCGACTTCGGTGAGCACGGGTGGACGCGAACCGGCGAGGAGGATCGCGACGCGTTCGCCGCCGCGGAGCTCGTGCGCAACGTCCAGACCGCGCCACAGCTCGAGCCGGTGCCCGCACCGACCGAGTCGTACGGCACGATCACCCTCACGCCCGAGACTGGAGGGGAGAGGGTGATCGCCTTCGGCCAGCTCGTCGGCGACAAGCGGGTGGCGGTCGACCAGGCGGGTGGCGAGCCCTACTTCGTGCTCGATGCCGGCGTACAGGCGGTGATCGGAGCGTTCGCCACCGAGTGAGCCCCGGCCCTGGCGCCTGGCGACGCGAGACGACAACTCGCGACCTTCCGGGCGGCAGATCCGACCTCGGCGGCGCGTTATCCTTCGGGCATCCCTCCTCGCCGCGCACCCCGCGCGGTGTCCCCCGCTGCCCCCGAAGTCTCCATGCGCCTGACTGGACGCCTCGCTCTGTTCGCCCTCGCTCCGCTGCTCGCCGTCGGCGCGGTGCTCACTCCGGTCGGAGAGCACACGGCCGATGCGGCGACCGCGCCCTCCGAGCCGGAGGGCGATGGCCGGGTGGCCATCGGACCCGAGCTCCGCGAGCCCGCGCTGGACCTTCCCGATGCCGTGCGCGAGGACCTGGCGGGTCGCCAGTGGGATGCCGCGGCCACCGGGCTGCTCAAGCTGGGTGAGGAGCGACTCGCCCACGGCGACACCGCCTTCGTCGCGGCCTGGGCGCTGGTGCACGCGGATCGTGCCGACGAAGCCGCCCCGCTGCTCGATGCTCTCGACAAGGCGTCGCTTGCGCCCGATGCCTACGTCCAGGCGATTCGCGGCGAGATCCTCCGCGAAGAGGAGCGCAACGTCGACGCGCTGGCTGCCCTCGAAGCTGTGCCCGCGGACGTCGCGGTCGCCCCGCGCGCCGAGGTCCTGCGTGCCGAGGTGCTCAAGGAGCTCTCGCGAACGAAGGAGGCCTACGCGGTGTACGAGTCGATGATCGCGCGTCCCGACCCGTCGCCAGGCAACCCGGAGGCGCTCATTGCGCTCGCGCGACGGGCAGGCGCCGGAAGTGAGGAGGCCTACCCGCTGTATCGGCGCATCTGGGTCGAGTACCCGAAGTCCGAGCACAGCCAGGCGACCTGGGACGAGCTCAAGTCCTACGGCAAGTCGCCGACCTGGCAGGAGGTGGGCCGCCGCGCCGAGGTGCTCATGGGCGATGGCGAGTACGACGCCGCCCTCGCCGAGACCGAGCCCGTGCTCGGGCAGATGGAGAAGGGCAGCCTCGACGCCTGCCGCATCGTCTTCGTCCGGGGTCGCTCGAACTACAAGCGCAACCGCCTGTCCGCGTCGGTCGCCGCCTTCGGCGACGTGGTGTCGCAGTGCGCCGAGGTCGAAGAGGACTACGGCGCGAAGGCGCTCTACATCAAGGGACTCGCCCAGTTCCGCCGGTCCAACTTCACCGAGTCGGCGCGCGAGATGGCGGCGATTCCCGAGCACTTCCCGAAGTCCAGCTACGCCGACGACGGCTACACCCACGCGGGCATCGCCTTGTGGGAGGCCGAGGACAAGGACGGCGCCCGCGCGATGTGGGCAAAGAACCTCGAAGCCTTCCCCGAGGGCGACACGGTGCCGGAGAGCACCTTCCGGCTCGCGTGGTCGTACTACGAGGACGGAGACGCCGAGAAGGCCCGCGCCATCGCCCAGAAGCTCTCCAAGCTCCCGCTCGGCAGCGACGAGCGCCACGTGACCGCCGGTCGCTACTGGGCGGCTCGCTGGCTCGCGTACCCGAACGTCGAGGCGCCGACCGAGCTCAACGAGGACGCCGCCGCCGTGGGGATGGCCGTTGCCGAGTGGAAGGCCTTCATCGAGGAACTGCCGACCGGCTACTACGCGCTGCTCGCTCAGCAGCGGCTCCGCGAGCTGGCTCCCGAGGTGGCCAAGGCTCTCGACGAGCGCACCCAGCGTCGTGCCGACCTGAGCACGCCGTGGCGGCTGGAGGCCGAGCTGGTCGAGGACCCGGCGTTCGTGCGAGGCGTGGCCCTCGCGCGCCTGGGGCTGATCCAGGAGGCGCGCGCCGAGTGGGACCGCGCCGAGGTCGCCGTCGACGGCGATGCGATGGCGTGGATGACCGAGCTTCGGGTGGGGGCTGGCGACTGGCTGCTCGCGCACGACGGCATGCGCCGCTGGCTCGCGCATCATCCCCCGGGAACCCTTGGAGAGCGCGAGCCCGAGATCCTGCGCGTGGCGTACCCCGATCGGTACTGGGAAGAGGTCCGCACCGCCGCGGATGGCGACCGCTACGACCCGCGGCTGTTCCACGCCCTGGTCCGCGAGGAGTCGAACTTCAACCGCCGCATCGTGTCCTTCGCCGGGGCCAAGGGCCTGTCGCAGCTGATGCCGCCCACCGCCAAGCAGGTCGCGGGCTGGCTCGGACGACCGGTGGGGGACCTGTACGACCCCGTGAACAACACGCAGATCGGCGCGCGCTACCTCGATGCGCTGCACAAGCAGTTCGGCAGCCCGTTCCTCTCGCTCGCGGCATACAACGCCGGCGGAGGACGCGTGAACCAGTGGCTGGAGCGGCACGGAAACGTGCCGACGGACGAGTACGTCGAGCGCATCCCGTACCGGGAGACCCGCGGCTACGTGAAGCGGGTGAGCGGCACGTGGACCCTGCTCCGCTACCAGTTCGACGAGGGGCCGGCCTTCGCGGACCTGTCCGCGCTGAACCACGTCGCCCGGCCGACCGAGTGAGCACAGCCTACGAACAGGTGGGCGAAGCGCGGCTCGCACGCGCGGTCGAAGCATTCGTGGACGCGTTCTTCCGCGACTTCGTGATCGGCTTCCTGTTCGAGGGCAAGGACCGCGCCCGCATCGTCCGCCACGAGCTCGAGCTGGCCAGAGCCCATCTCGGTGGGCCCTCTGCGTACTCTGGTCGCCCAATCGGTGCGGTCCACGGGCCCCTGCGCATCAACACGGGCCACTTTCGCCGGCGGCTGGCCATCCTCCGGCACGTGCTCGGGGAACAAGGCTTGCCGGCCGAGGTGATCGAGGCCTGGGTCGCGCACGATGCGGCCCTCGAGAAGGTGGTGACTACCGGCCGGGACTGCACGGACTGAGGTCGGAGCCACAGCCCGGGCGGGGTGCAGCCGAAAGTTGCATGCCGGTGAGGCCACATCGGTCCCCGCGTCGAACCAGGCGGGAAGCGTGTGCTCGGCAGCCTAGAATCCATGCATGCGCGAGCGTCCCGAAGTCGATCTCCATGTCGCGATTCCCCCCTCCGAAGCACTGGTTCGCCTGGAGAAGGGCCTGGTGGAGTGCGTCGACTGCGTCGGACATGTCGGCCGCGCCGAGGCTTCGTTCCTGCTCTCCGAGAAGCACCGCCACGTGTTCTCGCCGTATCTGTCGCTCGAGGTGCGACCGGAGGGTGAGGGGAGCCGACTCAAGGGCCGCTTCGGACCCGAGCCCCACTTGTGGACGCTGTTCGTGGCGATCTACGCGAGCTTCTGCGTGATGCTGCTCGCGGGCTCCGTGTATGGCAGCGTGCAGGTCGCGCTCGGCCTCGGGCACGAAGGCCTGTACGTGTGCGCCGCTGCCCTCGCAGGCCTGGCCGGCTCGTGCTCGGTCGACCTGGTGGGGCGGGCGAGGGGCGCGTCGCAGATGGCGCACATTCGTGGCTTCCTCACCGACACGTTCCCGGACGCGCGCGAGGAGGAACCGGGCTGATCAGCCCTGTACGGTGACCACGACCCGGCGCTCGTACGGTCGAGTGCGGTGCTCGAACAGGTACACCGCCTGCCAGGTGCCGAGAAGCAGGCTGCCGTCGCGGACGGGCAGCGAGAGGCTCGTGTCGGTCAGCGAGGCGCGCACGTGGGCGCTCATGTCGTCGGGGCCCTCCTCGGTGTGGCGAAAGTGCCGATCACCGTCCTCGACCGTGCGCGTGAACCAGCCGTTCAGATCGAAGAGCACGTCGGGGTCGGCGTTCTCCTGCACGGTGAGCGACGCCGAGGTGTGGAGCACGAACACGTGGGCGATGCCCGTGGCGACGCCGCTGTCGCGGACCACGCGGCGAATGTCCGCGGTGAAGTCGACCAGCCCGCGACCTGGCGTCGACACGGTGAGGATTTCCTGGTGCACGTGAGCTCCACGACGACGAGGGAGTGCGTGGATAACCTCGTGTCGTCCCGGGGTCGCGGCATCGCCTCCGTCCGGATAGACGCGGCATTCGCACCGGAGACGCCGTGTCCACTCTCGCCGACAAGCTCACCGCCCTCGTGGCCCAGGCCGCCGAAGCCGCTGGATACGGGGACTCGCCCATCCCGCTCGAGCCCTGCGTGCCGACCAACGACCCGCGGCATGGCGACTACCAGAGCAACTACGCCTTTCGCGTCGGCAAGGCCGCCCGCACCAACCCGCGCGCCGTGGCCCAGGCGATGGTCGATGCGCTCGGAGACAGCGAGCTCGTCGCGTCGGCCGAGGTCGCCGGACCCGGGTTCATCAACTTCCGCATCGCCGACGCCGCGCTCGCCGCCGACCTGATGGAGCGCATCGGCTCCGCGACGCTGGGCGCCCCGCGCATCGGCGAGGGCAAGACGATGGTCATCGACTACTCGTCCCCGAACATCGCCAAGCGCATGCACGTCGGCCACCTCCGCAGCACCATCATCGGCGCCGCCATCGACCGCATTCACCGCATGCTCGGCTACACGGTCATCGCCGACAACCACATCGGGGACTGGGGCACCCAGTTCGGCATGCTCATCGTGGCCTGGCACCGCTGGCGGGACGAGGCGGCGTTTGCCGAGGACTCGATTGCCGAGCTTCAGCGGCTGTACCGCCTGTTCCGTGAAGAGGCCAAGGAGGATGCGAGCCTCGAGGATCTTGCCCGCGCCGAGACCGCGAAGCTCCAGGCGGGCGACGCGGACAACCTCGCTCTGTGGGAGCGCTTCGTGAAGGAGTCGCTCGTCGAGTTCGAGGGCGTGTACGAGCGCCTCGGCGTGTCCTTCGACGTCGTGCACGGCGAGTCCTACTACCGGGACGGGCTGCAGGCCCTCGTCGACCGCCTGCTCGACCAGGGCATCGCGACGATGAGCGAGGGCGCCGCCGTGGTCGAGTTCTCCCCCGAGGACGGCAAGGGCCTCGGCAAGTCGCCGCTGCTCGTGCGCAAGTCCGACGGCGCGGCCCTGTACGGGACCACCGACCTCGCTACGGTCGAGCACCGCATGGCGACGTGGAACCCCGAGACCATCGTCTACGTCACCGATCAGCGCCAGCAGCTGCACTTCCGCCAGGTGTTCGCGGCCGCCAAGAAGATGGGCCACACCGCGCCCGAGTACGTGCACGTGTGGTTCGGCATGGTCCGCAACCCCGACGGCAGCATCATGGCGAGCCGCAAGGACGGCAGCGCGATCACGCTGGTCGACCTGCTCGACACGGCCCGCGACGAGGCCCGCAAGCGCGTGGACGACAAGTCGTCCCACCTGCCCGAGGAAGAGCGCGCGGCGATTGCCGAGGCGGTGGGCGTCGGCGCCATCGTGTACAACGACCTGTCGCAGAACCCCCAGTCCGACGTGATCTTCGACTGGGAGAAGATGCTCGCGATGGAGGGCAACACGGCGCCGTACCTGATGTACGCGCTGGCCCGTTGTCACTCGTTGCTCCGCAAGGCCGGCGACTTCGAGCCCGGCGGGCTCGTGCTCGGTCACGAATCCGAGCGCGCGCTGGCGCTGCAGATTTCGCGGACGCCCGAGGTCGTGCTCCAGTGCGCCGGCACCTGGAAGACGAACGCGCTGGCCGATCACCTGTACGGTCTGGCCGGTGCGCTCGCGGCGTTCTGGCGCGATTGCCCGGTTCTCAAGGACGATGTCGATCCCGCGACTCGCCAGTCGCGGCTGACCCTCGCCCACGCCACGGCGGTGGCGATGTCCAGCGGCCTCGAGCTGCTCGGCCTCACTCCGCTCGAGCGCATGTAGCTCCCGCAGTCGGGAAACGTCGCGGATCCGCTCGCTTCTCGCGGATCCTGGCTACAATGCAGGCGAACAATGGCGTCTCAGCAGCCCCCCCTCCCAGTGAACCTCAAGCGCATCGGGCGCTATGAGGTCGTGCGTCCGCTCTCCAAGGGCGGAATGGCGCTGGTGTTCGAGGCGCGGCGCAAGAGCCTGGCCGGCGTCTCGCCTCGGGTGGCGATCAAGATCATCCTTCCGCAGCACGCGTCGTCGAAGACGTTCCGGGACCTGTTCATCAACGAAGCGCGCGTCGGCGCGTCCATGCACCACCAGAACCTGGTGCAGATCCAGGACTTCGACCAGGACGAGAACGGCTTCTTCATCGTCATGGAGTACGTCGAGGGCATCACGCTCTCGACGGCGATTCGCGTGTGCCAGCAGTTCGGCAAGCCGGTGCCCCTCGAGGTCATCGCCGAGCTCGGTCGTCAGGCATGCGATGGCCTGGACTACGCGCACACCGTGCGGGACCCGGACGGAGACCCGCTCGACCTCGTGCATCGCGACATCAAGCCGTCGAACTTGATCCTCACGCCCCACGGGGTGGTGAAGATCCTCGACTTCGGCATCGCGCTGGCGAACCTGATGCCCGAGTCCAAGGGCGCTGTGCGCGGCACCTGGGGCTACATGGCGCCAGAGCAGGCGGCGGGGCGGGTGGTCAACTCGCAAGCCGACATCTTCGGGCTTGGCGCCGTGCTCCTCGAGCTCGCCCGTCGCGGGCCGCTGTTCGCAAAGAAGGACCCCGAGACGGTCAAGCGACTGCTCGACGACGACCACGCGGCCCGTATGGCCGCGACGCTGGACCCGGAGTACCGCCCGCTCGTCGGCGTGCTGGTGCGCGCCCTTCAGCGCGACCCTGCAGCCCGCTACCGCAACGCGGCCGAGTTCGGGCGCGAGTTGTCGTCGCTGCTTCCCGACCCGGTCACCGTGCGCGAGCAGCTCTCGCACTTCTACGACATGGTCTCGGCGCTCAAGGCGGGGCGTCCCGTGCCGGCGATGCGCAGCTACGGCGGTACCGGCACCAACAACCCGGCGACGGGCGCGACCTCCGGCACCGCCAACACCTCGGCGACCGGCAACTCCATCGTGCTGCCCACCGAGGAGGCGACCTCCGAGAGTTCTCGCGGTGGGGGCATGCTGCTCGGGCTGGTGACGCTCGCTGGCGTGGGCATGTTCGCGCTACTGCTCGTGGCTGGACTCGCGGCGCTGGTCACGGTGCTCGACCAGGAGGGCACGAGCGCCACGCCCCAGGTCTCGCAGGTCATCGAGCCCAGCCGTCCACCTCCGGGAGCACCGACGCCCAAGCCGGAGGCCATCGAGGAACCCGCTCCGGCGCCCGAGCCGGTCCAGGCCGTCAAGCCCAAGCCCAAGCCCGCACCGGCGCCCGCTCCGAAGCCCGCGCTGCCCGAGCCGGTCAAGGTCGTGCGTGCAGAGGTGCCCGAGCCTCCTGCTCCCGAGCCGACGAAGGTGGTCGTGGTGGCGCCGACGCCGGCCCCCGCGCCTGCCCCGGTCGTCGCGCCCGCCCCCGAGCCGGAACCCGAGCCCGCGCCGGCGACCGGACCTGGTGTGATCACCGTGTCGGCGACGATTCCCGGCAGCGAGGTGTACATCGACGGGCGCTTCGTCCGGAAGGTGCCGCTGATCGAGCACGAGCTGCCGGCCGGCGAGCACACTGTCGGCATCACTGCGCCGAACGGCCTGTCGCATCGCTTCCGGGTCATGGTCGTTGCCGGCGAGTCCACGCGCTGGAACTGGGACTTCGACCGACAGGAGTTCAAGCGCCGATGAGCCTGCTCTTCGTCGACGACGAACCCGAGAACGTGCAGCTCGCCGCCGAGATCCTCGCCGACGCGCTGGGCCAGCCGGTCAAGGTCGTCGACAGCGTCGAGGCGGCGGTCGAGGCGCTGCACACCGACGAGTGGAAGCTCGTGATCATGGACCTGTTCATCCCGCTCGGTGCCCATCCCGATCGAGTGCTCGGGCCTCGCGCGCGCCGCTACCAGGACCAGGTCGACCACCTCGGTGGCCTGGTGCTGCTCGAAGAGATCGACCGCATCGACGAGGACGACCGCCCGGTCGTCATCAGCCATACGGCGTGCACGGACCACGTCCTGCTCGAGCTCTTCGGAGACCGCGTCGCCCGACGCCTTCCCAAGCCATCACCGATGGACACGCTGCTCCACAACGTGATGGAAGTGCTCGACGACATTCGCCGCGAGAACAACCCGTTCGGCTGAGCGTCAGCGGCGGTGACGATCGGGCACGACGAGCTGGCGCAGGTAGCCGTCGACCGCCGCGCGAAGCTGGTCGCGAATGCGGCGGAAGGTGAACTTCCAGCCGCCGATGGGGTCGGCGATCTCCATCTTTCCGCCGAAGGGTCCGAGGAGCACGATCTTCTCGTCGTGCTCGGGAAAGCGAAAGCGTAGGTCCATGGCGTGGCGCATCTCCATGACCAGCACCTGATCTGCCCACTCCATGAGCTCGGCCGTGACCGGCTGCGCCTCGTGTTCGGCGATGTCGATGCCGAGCTCGGCGCACACGGCGATGGCCTTGCGGTCGGCCGGGTCGCCGTCCAGTCCCAGGGCGCTGGCCGACTTCACCTCGAGGTCCAGGCCCATACGCGACCCCGCGTCGCGTGCGATGCCCTCGGCCATGGGAGAGCGGCAGATGTTGCCGGTGCACACGAACAGCAGGTGATGCGTCATGGTGCCGACCTACTCTGGCGCCGTCGGGTCGGCCAGCCCGCGCCGGCGCACCTCGTCGAGCTCGAAGAGGTGGACCTCGCCGTCGCTGGTCACAGCGAGGATGCGCTCGCCCCAGGGGTCGAAGGACAGCGAGCGCACGCGACCTTCACCGGCGGCGGCGATGGGCTCTCCGCGGGAGTTCCACAGCAGGAAGCCCTCGTGCTCGCCCATGGCCGCGGTGGCGAGCAAGGTGCCGTCCGGCGACCAGGCGACGCCTTCGCCGAAGGTCCCGGCACCCTCGAGTGGGGTCATGCCGGCCCCGTGGTAGGGCAAGCGCTCGCCCGCGAGCTCGCAGGTCTGCGGGCAGGTGACGACCACCTCGCTCCGGTTCTCGGAAGCGGCGACACCGCGGGCCGCTCCGCAGCACACGGAGCGCTCCTCGGTCACGTCACGGGTGGGCAGCTCGTAGTGGAACAGCGTTCCGGACTCGGTGAGGATGCCGACGCCAGTGCCCGCTCCGTAGGCGCCGACGGTGGGACCGTCCACGCGCGCGCTGTGGTGGGAGCCGCGGTGGACCATGTGCACGGCGCTGCGCTGGCCGATGACCAGTACCGCACCCACGTCGGTGTCGACCCATGCGAGGTGAGAGGCCTCGTCGAAGGCGAACACCAGCTGCCGCTTGCCGCTGACGAGGTCGATGACGTCGATCTGCCCGGGGGAGGACAGCGCGACCTGGTAGCCGTCCGGCGACAGGGCCAGGTGCCACGTGTCGAACCATCGCTCGAGGTCGATGGGAATCCGCGGCGCGGCGCGCATGTCCCAGCGGTCGAGCACCTCGCCGCTGTTCGGGTCGATGCGCAGCAGTCCGGAGGTGGCGCGGTCCACGTCGAACACGGCGGTGAGCACCGTGCCGTCGCGCGGGTCGAAGGCCGCGCCGACCACCCGGGTCGTGAGGCGGCGACCTCCGCGCACCCGGCCAGGATCCGGCTCGTATCCGGCGAGCAGCTTGACCGTGCGCTTCCAGCTCGGGCGGAAGTCCTCGGCGTCTCGGCGCGACAGGCGCAGCAGCGAGTCCTTGGCGAGGCCGCCGTAGTCCACCATCCAGCGATGGTGCTCGTAGACCAGCGGCCAGGCTTCGTCGCGCTCGCCGATGCGCACGTGCACGGTCTGCTCCTCGGTGGCGAGGACCTCGACCTCCGCGAGCAGGGGAGCCAGGTCGCGGTTCACGGCGCGTTTCTGGAGGGCGGCGATGCGCTGGGCAGGCAGTTCTCGCGCCTCACGTGCCGAGGTGACCGAGAGGTCCTGGTGCGGCCACAGCACGGCTTCGCCCGCGGCGCTCCGCGCGAGCAGGTCGCGCACGGCTCGCGAGGGCTCGTCGCAGAAGCGGCAGCTCGTCTGCTCGATGCGGTCGACCTTGGCCTCGCCCTCGAAGTCCCGGATGACGAGGGACACGATCGGTTCGCTTCCGAACACGACGCGCGTGTAGTCCGGACCGGGCAGGGCGAGCTCGGGGCGTGACTGGCGGAGTACCCGACCCAGAGCGCCGTCGGGCCCGAGACTGTGGACGACCGCGTCGGCGAACTCTGGGGTCACGCCGGCGGGGACGTCGCTGTGCACGAGCTGAGCGGGAACGTCCGCGGCCCGGGGCGACTCCAGCGCCCACTCCTGGAACGACTCGGCGACGGCGAGGGCCGTGGCGGTGTCCGGAGGTGCGGCGAGCGCGGCGCTGGCGAGGAAGAAGAGCACGGCTGCCGACTATCCGCTCAGAAACACGAAGGGCCACCCCGAAGGGCGGCCCTTGCGACAAGTGCACGCGCTAGTGCATCAGCACTCGGCGGCCACGGGGTAGGTGATCACCACCTGATCGCCGGAGCCGGGCACGCTGTCGCCGTAGAACGTGACGGTGTTGGTTGCCTCGTCCCAGTACCAGCCATCGGTGAAGTCCGGCGGCACCTGCACGCCGTTGACCGTGACCCGGATCTGAGCTCGGGAGGTCGGCACGTCCGAGAGCTCGAAGCTGGTCTCGAGGCCCGCGGCGGTGAACGACAGCCACTGCAGCAGCTGGTCCACGGTGGCTGGGTCGGCATTGCCGGTGTTCGGGTCCACGAGCTCGCAGATGCCGTCGCGCAGGCCACCCGTCTGGTCGATGATGTCCTTGAGCTTGTCGAAGCCGATGCCGCCGGGGCAGTTGGTGCTGAACAGGCTCTCGGCCTGATCGATGAGCCCGGAGACGTTGGACATGCTCTCGGAGGGCTTCATGCCGTTGATGAGGTCCACGTAGTGCTGCACGTTTCCGCTGCTCGAGTCGTCCTCGTCGGTGATCACGATGACGGAGAGGTGGGCGTTGGAGCGGATGAGGCCCTCGCCGAGGGCGAAGCCGGCGCTGTTGTTGGTCAGCGAGGCCTCGGCGGCAGCCATGGGGCGCTCCGTGCCGGAACCCGCGGAGTTCGGGTCCACTGCGGCGTCGAAGGCGGTGATGATCTCCGCCTGGCTCATGGTCGCGCTCGCCATGACCTTGGTCGGACCCTGCAGGCGACCGGACTGGGCCGCGTCGTCCATGTCGGTGGTGACCACGCCCATCTGGTAGTCGAGGCCCATGGTCACGAAGTTGGCGATGAATGCGTCGAGGCCCTGCTCCACGGCGGTGATCTCGTCGGACATCGAGCAGGAGTTGTCGAGCACCCAGAGGACGTCGACGGCCTCGGGGTAGCCCTGGTCGAAGGTGTCGGCGTTGGTCGCGTTCTCGCCGCCGGAGCCGTCGAGGCTCACGTCCACCTCGCCCTCGTCGGGGTCGTTGCTCGTGATCTGAACGCGACCCTGGAAGTTGGTCATCGCGCTAGGCACGAAGTCGACATCGAAGGTGAAGGACTCGCCAGAGGCGAGATTGATCGGCGCGCCAGTGACCGTGTACTGGCCGGCACCGGCACCCATCAGGTCGAGGCTGTACACCTCGAGCAGGTCCTCGCCGACGTTGGTCACGGTGACCGTCTGGGTGTCGGCAGCGCAGTCGACCGGACGGGTGCCGAAGCTCAGCGTCATGGGCTCGACGAGGATGTCGGGCGCGCCGGGGTCGACGATGATGCCGGTGTCGTCGTCGTCGGTACCGGTGTTGGTGCCTTCGTCGGTGCCGACGTTGTAGTCGGAGCAGCCAACGCCGAGTGCGAGGAGGAGAGTCAGAGCGTTGCGCATGTGGGGGCTCCAGTGACCATAGGGCCGTGCTGAACCGGACGTTGTCTCTCGGACCGCAGCTGGTCCTTCGAGCAAGAAAGAAGACGCAGGTCTCTCGCTGGGAGCGCGTGAGATTTGCGAACCGGTGTTTGGTATCGCAAAGTCACGCATCCTGGCAAGCAATTAAAACCGTACGGGAGCGTATGGAACGTGCTCCTGACATTTGCGCGGCATTAATGTCGCGCTGATGGGAAAGCGACGCCCCAGGCGGATTCTCGCCAGCGCTAGGCCAGCGAGCGGGCTCCCGCCTTGATCGCCTCGACTACACCGGGATCTGCGAGGGTCGAGATGTCTCCCAGCGCCTCGGGCTGGCCTTCGGCGACCTTGCGGAGGATGCGTCGCATCACCTTTCCGGATCGGGTCTTCGGGAGGCCGGGCACGACCTGGTACAAATCGACACGCGCGTGCGCGCCGATGTGGTTCCGCAAGATGCCCTGCAGCTCGCGCTCCAGTTCGCCGCGGTCGTCCATGTCGTGTCCTTCGGAGAGCACGAGGTAGCAGTACACGCCCTGACCCTTGATGGGGTGGGGAAAGCCGACCACGCCTGCCTCGGCGACGGCGTCGTGGTGGACGAGTGCAGACTCGAACTCGGCGGTACCCATGCGGTGGCCGCTGACATTGATCACGTCGTCCACGCGACCGGTGATCCAGTGGTACCCGTCGGCGTCGCGGCGGCAGCCGTCACCGGTGAAGTAAGCCCCGGGGAACATCGAGAAGTACGTGTCGACGTAGCGCTCGTGGTCACCCCAGATCGTGCGGGACATGCCCGGCCACGGACGGCGGATGCACAGCAGGCCCTCGGCGGCGCCGTCGAGCACGACACCTTCGGCATCGCGCAGCACGGGCTCGATCCCGGGGACGGGCAGGGTGGCGGAGCCCGGCTTGGTCGGGGTCGCGGGTGCGATCGGGGAGATGCAGATGCCGCCCGTCTCGGTCTGCCACCAGGTGTCGACGATGTTGCACCGGCCCTCGCCGACGACGCGGTGGTACCACTCCCAGGCGTCGGGGTTGATGGGCTCTCCGACGGTGCCGAGCACGCGCAGGCTGGAGAGGTCGCGGCGGGTGACGAACTCGTCGCCGCACGCGGCGAGCGCGCGAATCGCGGTCGGCGCCGTGTAGAAGATCGTGACCTTGTGGCGCTCGACCAGGTCCCAGTAGCGGCCCGCGTCGGGGTAGGTCGGGATCGACTCGAACATCAGCGTCGTCGCACCGTTCGCGAGCGGGCCGTACACGATGTAGCTGTGTCCGGTGATCCATCCGACGTCGGCGACGCAGGCGTAGACGTCGTCCTCGCGCAGGTCGAACACGTGCTGATGCGTGAACGAGGTCCAGGTGATGTAGCCCCCGTGGGTGTGCACCTGACCCTTCGGCTTGCCCGTCGATCCGGAGGTGTAGAGGATGAACAGCGGGTGCTCGGCGTCGACGATCTCGGGCGCGCACTCGTCGGACTGGCCATCGACGAGGTCGTGCCACCACACGTCGCGACCGTCCTCCATCTCCACCGCGTCCTGGGTTCGCTGGTAGACGAGGACGGTGTGCACCTCGTCGATACCGACGAGGGCCTGGTCGGCGACGCGCTTGAGCTCGATGCGCTTGCCGCCGCGCATGCCGAAGTCCTGCGTGATCACCGCGGTCGCCTTGCAGTCGACGGCGCGCGAGCGGAGGCTGTCCGCGGAGAACCCGCCGAAGACGACGCTGTGGATGGCGCCGATGCGGGCACAGGCGAGCATCGCCACCGCGGCCTGGGGGACCATGCCCATGTAGATGAGCACGCGGTCGCCCTTGCCGATGCCGCGGGCCTTGAGCGCGTTCGCGCAGCGGTTCACCTGAGCGGCGAGCTCGGCGAAGCTCCAGCTCGTGTCCTCACCCGGATGGTCCGCCTCCCACAGGATGGCGGTCTTGTCGGCGCGGGTCGCCAGGTGGCGGTCGATGCACGAGACCGTTGCGTTGAGCTGCCCGTCGGCGAACCACGTGAGCGGCGCGTCGGCAATCTGATCGAAGCCGCCGCCGAGCCCCTGGGTCGGAGGCTTGGCCCAGGCGATGCGACGGGTGGTCTCAGCCACCCAGAAGGCGTCGGGGTCGCTGGACACCTCGCCGTACAGGGCCTCGTAGCCCTCGAGGGTCGCCATCGGGTTCGGGGAGCCTTCGCGAACGCGGGCGGGCACTTCGTAGGTCGTCATGGCATTCTCCGTCACTGGGCCGGAGAGGCTACCAGCTGCGGCCATGCCCGCGAACAACCCGCTGTCGGCGTGTCGCCGCGACAAACCGGGACAGGCGCTGAGTCGGCCTGACTTGTGGCCTCGCATGCTTCGCGACGGTCGTGCGCGGGGCTCCGGCGCGACCGGCCTCGTCGCGCGCTACCCTTTGAGCAGGAGTTCTGCGTGGCGGACGGCTTTCGGCTCTGGCTGGGCATCGCCTCGGGCGCACTCGCGCTCGGTGCCGCGGTGTGGGCTGGGCCCCGGCTCTTCCACATGGCGAACGGTGAGCGTGACTGGTCCGGAGAGGTGGTCTACGAGCCGCCGTACCCGGTGCGCGCCGACGCGCTCGAGGACATCGACTTTGCGGCGGTGCACGGAGAGCTGATGCCCGTGTGGCAGTCACGCCTCGCCCGGCACGGACCCGACGCGACGTCGACCCGCGATGCGCTCCACGCGTTGGAGCTCGCGGTGGCCCCGGACGCGAACCTCACCGCGCTGGTTCAGGAGATGGCCACCCTTGCGGCTCGGCCCTCGCGGGACCCGGACCGGCTGCTCTACCTGACGTGGGCGTGGAGCACGTACCTGGACCGCGCCGGGCTTCCGTGGGTGGTGCAGGGCTCCGTACGCCTCGATGCCGATGGCGGCGGCCTGTTCTATACCAAGAACTACGAGGTGGTCGCCGACCTCGACGTGCGTGTCGGAGAGCAGCCCGTGCGGGCTCGCCTCGTCGAGCGGGTGGACAGCACCAACGTGGTCGAGCGCTACCTGGGTCAGGTGTCCGACCCCCACGAGGGCGCGCTGATCGTGGTCGATCGCGTGCGCGAGGTCGCCCTCGACGTCGTGTGGCCGCTGCTCGACCCGGCGTCTGAGGACCCGCATGCGGACGCGGTGCAGGAGGAAGCGCTCGGTGCCCTGTCCCGCGAAGCCGCGGCGGTGCTCGTCCAGGCGGCGGGGGATCGGGCCGCGCTCGTCTCGGCGGTCGGCGGCATCCGCTCGCGTCGCGCCTGCGGCAGTCGCTTCGTCATGCCGAGTGTGCCGTGGGATGGCTACGACCCGACGACCCGCTCTCGGCTGTTCGACTACGCCGAGGCCTCGACGGGCAGCCGCTGTCCGACGGTGACGCACCCGGAAGCCGTGGTCGTCGATCGCACCAGCCAGTCCCTCCAGGAGGCTCGGGACCTCGAGGACGCCCTCCAGGAGCTCGTGGCCTGGGTCGCGCGCGGGGTTGTGGTGCACGAGGCTCGTCACGTGGCCGACGGGCTCGGCGGGCACCTCCGGGACGGCAACTACGGCTGTCTTGAGTGCGAAGACGGGCTCTCCGAGTGGGCGAGGGCCGAGGCCAGCGCCTACCTCGCGTCGGCGTCCGAGCCTGGAGGTGCGGTCGCGCTCGCCGAGATGTGCGGCATGGTCGACGACCCCGTGGGCCTGCCGGCGCACTACCAGGCTGCCGTGTTCGAGGTGGTG
Source organism: Deltaproteobacteria bacterium (assembly GCA_006226595.1). GTDB lineage: Bacteria > Myxococcota_A > UBA796 > UBA796 > M1803. The sequence goes on along the minus strand of SBGP01000084.1, from coordinate 9,109 downwards.
TCCCGCATCGCGCCGCTGGGGTGCGAGCACCCGCCGACCGAGCTCATCGAGCAGGCGAGGCGGGTGGAGGAGGACTGGTTCGCGCGCGACGACCGCGTCACCTTCGAGAGCTTCCCGGATCGACTCCGGGCCCGCGCCCGGGCGCTGGACCGCTACCGAAGCTTTCCGCAGGCACCGGCGCCGGATGACGGGTAGGCCCTACTCGGGCACCACGTGGAGGATCATCACCTCCGGACGACAGTTGAAGCGCAGCCGAGGAGCGTTGCGGCGCTCCATGCCGACGCCGCGGCTCACGAACAGGTGCTTGCCGGGCTCGATCTCTGTGTGGCCGACCGTCCATGCCCGGGGGGCCCGGGAGAAGGTGATCAGCGGGCCCACGAAGGGCAGGCGGACCTGTCCCCCGTGCACGTGTCCCGCGACGAGCAGGTCCGCGTCGACCTCGCCGAGCGCGAAGTCCGGTGCGTGCGCCATCACGATGTGCAGGCCATCGTGGTCTGGGACCTGCGCGCTCGTGTCGAAGCCCTCGAGGAAGGGGAGCACGGTGATGTGGATGCCGTCCTCTGGGCTGAAGTGCTCCCGGGACTTCCAGGTCGCCCCTGCGGCGATCCCATCGAAGAGCGCGGTCCACTCGCCCTGCTGCCACTGCTCGACGTTGCCGTCGACGGCATACACGCCGAGCGGCGCGGACAGCTCAGCCTCCTCGAAGACGGCACGCAGGTCCGCGCGAACTGCCTCTCGCAGCGTCGGGTCTGGCACCTGCACGAAGTCGCCGGGAAAGAGCACGAGGTCGGGCCTCGCGTCCATCGCGTAGCGCAGGGCCCGGGCCTCGTGGCCGGTCACGCCGTCCGTCTGCATGTCCGAGAGCACAGCAATCGTCAGCGGTCGCGGCGCGTCCCTCAGCACGACCGTTGTCTCGCTGACCTCGATCCAGGCGGGTTCGATCCAGTAGGCGTCCAGGCCCACGAGCGCGAGGACCGCGGCCATCGCGCCTAGCACGCGCCGTCGGCCGTCATCGGTGAGGTAGCCTGCGACCAGCAGGTTCACCGGGCCATGTACGAAGAGGGCGAGCCCGAGCACCGACATGGTGGCGAACTGGCTCCCCGTGAAGGCGGCGACGAGGATGCCGCCGAGGACGGCGCCCCAGCCCCACAGGACGATGCCGAGAACCAGTTCGTCGCGCTTCGCGATCAGCGCGAGGCACGCGACGTCGAGGCCGAGCAAGATCGCGTGAACCGCTGTCCAGAAGGACAGCGGCAGCAGCGCGTCCGTGGCGAAGATCAGTACGCCGCCCCGCCGCCCGACATGAGTGCGGAAGACATCCAGACCGTCTTCACCTCGGCGAGCTTCGCGAGGCGGCTCGGCGGGGCAGGGCGTGCGCTGCGGGGCGCGAGCACGAGGCGTCGCATCACGCGGGCGTTCTCGGTACCGATCTCTTCGAGGAGGTCGGCACTCACGGCGTCTCCGAGCAGGTACAGCGCGTCGAGATCGTCGTGGCGAATCGCCACCTTCACGACGCTGTCGACGTCACCGGTGAGCACGTTGATGCAGCCACCGGGGAAGTCGCTCACCGCGAGGGCCTCGGACAGGGCGACCGCGAGCTCCGCGGAGGCGGTCGGCACCATGAGCACCACGCTGTTCCCCATGAGCAGTGCGCCGAGCATGGCCTCGACCATGCCGGTGAGCCCGTCCGCCGGGTCCGGCGCCGCGAAGACCACGCCCATCGGGCCGATCATCGAGTAGTTCACGTAGGTGTGCGCGACAGGATTCAGCGACGAGAGCAGGGCGGTGATCTTGTCCGTCCATCCCGCGAAGTGCACGGCGCGGTCGGTCGCGGCCAGCACGTCCGCCCCGGAGGTCGGCATGGCATCGACGCGGTCTTCGAGGATCTCGGCGAGGCGGTAGAAGATCTGCCCGCGGTTGTACGCCGAGCGTCCGGCCCACGACTTCTGGGCGCCGCGCGCGATCTGGATGGCGTCGCGGAGGTCCTTGCGACTGGCGGCAGCGACGTTCATCGGGCGTCCCTTCGCGGAAGTGGCGGGCAGCACTCGCCCGGACTCGGAGCGGATGAACTTGCCGCCCACGTACATCTTCAGGGTCTTTTCGACGGTGGTCCTCACGCGGCACCTCCCTGATCGGCCAGGTAGGGCCACAGGCCCGCGATGCCGCCCTCGCGGCCGAAGCCGGAGTGACGCACGCCGCCGAACGGGCTCGCCGGGTCGAAGAGGTTGTAGCCGTTGGCCCACACCACGCCCGCGTTGAGCGCGTGTGCGACCTCGAAGAGCTTGCTGGTCTTTTCGGACCACACGCCGGCAGCGAGCCCGTACTCGGTGTCGTTCGCCTTCTTCACCGCCTCGGCAGGTGTACGGAAGGTGAGCACCGAGAGCACCGGACCGAAGATCTCCTCGCGCACGACGGTGTCGGTCTGCGACACGCCGGTGAGGATGGTCGGGCGGATGAAGAAGCCCTGGTCCGGCACGGGGCAGGAACTTTGCCACGTCGTCGCGCCCTCTTCCTTGCCGATCGACAGGTAGCGCTCGATGGTGCCCATCTGCTCGGCGGAGTTGATCGCGCCGATATCGGTGTTCTTGTCGAGCGGGTTGCCGATGCGCAGGACCTCGACCCGGCGCTTGAGGCGCTCGATGAACTCCTCGGCGATGGACTCCTCGATGAGCAGACGGGAGCCGGCGCAGCACACGTGGCCCTGGTTGAAGAAGATGCCGTTGATGCATCCCTCGACGGCCTGATCGAGCGGGGCATCGGCGAACACGAGGTGTGCGCCCTTGCCGCCGAGCTCCATGGTCGCCCGCTTCTTCGAGCCGGCGATCTGGCGCATGATGATCCGCCCGACCTGGGTCGAGCCGGTGAACGCGACCTTGTCGATGTCGCTGTGGCCGACGACGGCCGCACCGGTTTTGCCCATGCCGTTGACGATGTTCACGACACCGGGCGGCAGGTCGATCTCCTGCATGAGCTCGGCGAGGTACATCGCGGTGAGCGGCGTGGTCTCGGCCGGCTTGAGCACGACGGTGTTGCCGGTGGCGAGGGCGGGCGCGAGCTTCCACGCGGCCATCAGGAACGGGAAGTTCCAGGGGATGACCTGGCCGGCGACGCCGAGCGGCTTCGGCACGCCACCGGGGAAGGCGTAGGCGAGCTTGTCGGCCCAGCCGGCGTAGTAGAAGAAGTGCTGCGCGGCGAGCGGAATGTCGACGTCGCGGGTCTCGCGGATCGGCTTGCCGTTGTCCATGGTCTCGAGCACGGCGAGCTCGCGAGACTTCTCCTGGATGCGGCGGGCGAGGCGGTACAGGTACTTGCCTCGGTCGAGCCCGCTCATCTTGCCCCACGGGCCCTCGAAGGCCTTGCGGGCGGCCTTCACGGCGCGGTCCACCTCGGCCTGGGTGCCCTCGGCGATCTCGGCGAGGTGCTCGCCGGTCGCGGGGTTGATCGTCGCGAAGCCGCCCTCGCCGTCGACGAACTCGCCGTCGATGAAGTGGCCGTAGCGCGGCTTGATGGTGACCGGACAGCTCTCGGGAGCGGGGGACAGGTCGAGGGCCCCCGCGAGGTCGAGCGTCGGCTTGTCGTCCTTGCGCTTGTTCATCGTGTTGCTCATCAGTCGACGGAGAAGCGGCGCGGCGACTGGTAGTAGCCGTCTTCGCGACGCGTGAGTTGGCGGAGGAGGTCGTTGGCGAGGCTCGAGGCGCCGAAGCGGTACCACTCGGGGGTCATCCACGCCGCACCGAGGGTCTCGGCGACGAGCACCAGGTGGTGCATCGCGGACTTCGCGTCGCGGATACCGCCGGCGGGCTTCATGCCGATCATCACGCCGGTCTCGAGGTAGTGCTCTCGGATGGCTTCGAGCATCACGAGCACCACCGGAAAGGTCGCGGCCGGACTGATCTTGCCGGTCGACGTCTTGATGAAGTCGGCGCCGGCGTGGATGGCGAGGCGGCTCGCTGCGGCGACGTTGTCGAGCGTGCCGAGCTCGCCGGTCTCGAGGATGACCTTGAGGCGGGCGTCTCCGCACGCGGCCTTGATCGCCGCGATCTCGGAGAACACCTTCTCGTCGTCGCCCGAGAGGAACGCGCCACGGTCGATGACCATGTCGATCTCGTCGGCACCCGCCTTCACGGCGGCTTCGGTCTCGGCGACCTTGAGGCGCAGCGGCACGTGGCCGGACGGGAAGCCCGTGGCCACCGAGGCGATCTTCACCTCTCGGTTCGGGCCGAGGGCCGCCGCGGCGATGGGCACCAGGTTCGGGTACACGCAGACGGCCGCGGTATGCGGGAAGTCCGGGCGCTCGGCGAGCGGGGTGACGGCCTTGCGGCACAGGGAGCGCACCTTCTCGGGCGTGTCGGCGCCCTCGAGAGTGGTGAGATCGATCATCGACAGGGCCAGGCGGAGCAGTCGCTCCTTGGACTCGGTCTTGATGCTGCGCTTGCGGGCTCGGGAGATGCGAGCGTTCACGGTCGCGTCGTCGACGCGTACCGAACGCCATTCCCGGGCCGCTGCGGGCGAGAAGGTGGGGGTCACGACATCCTCGTCGGTCAGGCGGGAAAGCGCAGGATATCACCGGAGCGCTACACAGGCGCGTTTGCCGCTCACGCGTGTCGGGGTGAAACTCCGCATGTGAGCAACCCCTCTCCACTCGACCGTATCGGTACGCTCCTCGCCGGGAAGTACGAGCTGCGCGAAGCCATTGGAGCTGGCGGCGCGGGCTACGTGTACGCGGCAGTGCAGCACCCGCTCGAGCGCGCGGTCGCGGTGAAGATGCTGCGCACCGACCTCTCGGCCGCGGCGAGCAAGGAGCTCAACGCGCGCTTCCTCCGCGAGGCGGCGGTGGCGAGCAAGCTGTCGCACCCGAATGTGGTGACGGTCTTCGACTTCGGCACCACCGACGACGGCGAGCGCTTCGTGGTCATGGAGCTGCTGCGAGGCCAGACCCTCAAGCGGCACATGAAGGGGCGCTCCCTCGACGGGCACGAGGTGGCGCGCCTCGCGATCGGCATCGCCCGTGGGCTGCGCCACGCGCACGCCCAGGGCCTGGTGCACCGCGACGTGAAGCCTTCCAACGTCATCCTCGTGGAGGACGACGACGGCGAGCTGCAGCCCAAGGTGCTCGACTTCGGCCTGGTGAAGGGCGGCGACGTCGATGTCACGCGCAGCGGCACGTACATGGGCACGCCCAGCTACGTCGCGCCGGAGCAGGCCAGGGGACGCACCGACATCGACCACCGCGCCGACCAGTACAGCCTCGGCGTGGTGATGTATCGGATGCTCACCGGCAAGGTGCCGTTTCACGGGGATGGGCCCATGGCCACGGCGCTGGCGCACATCCAGGAGCCCTACCCACCGATGATCGAGCGCGCGCCCGAGCTCCTCGTCGACCCCGTGCTCGAGTCCATCGTGCAGCGCGCGATGTCCAAGGAGCCGTCGCAGCGCTTCGCGGACATGACCGAGATGGCGCGTGCCCTCAAGGAGTGGAGCGGGGCCTCGGCGTCCATGTCGAGCCTGGCCTTTCGCCAGGTGGAGCCGCCCAAGCCGCCGCGAGGAGGTCTGGGCTCGCCGTGGATGTGGGTCGGCGCCTTCGGCACTCTCGCGATCGCCGCGGTCGGCGTGTCGGTGTGCCTGGCCGCGGTGGGGCTGAACCAGTCGCTGAACACCTCACCGACGACGATGGTCGTCGAGGCTCCCAAGCCGGTGCCGCTGCAGATCGTGCCGCTTCGCGACGAGCTGATCGACGCGGTCGAACCGGAGCCCCTCGAGGTCGAGCCCGTGGCTCCGGCACCCGCTCCGGCACCCGCACCGAAGCCAGCTCCCGTCGCGGCACCGAAGCCTGCGCCGGTCGCGATCTCGAAGCCCGCGCCGAAGCCCGCGCCCGTCGAGAAGCCCGCTCCCGTGCCGGTGGCCAAGCCCGCTCCGAAGCCTGCTCCGCAGGCGGCCACCGCCGCCGTGGTCGATGGCGTGTCCTTCGATGCCGAGCATGCTGCGCGCGCGCTGGCCTGGGTGAACACCGCCGACGAGGCCGCGGTCCGTGCGGCAGGCGTGTACGGCCGCGGCGTGAGCATCATCCTCGAGCAGCGCCCGTTCGCGAGCATCGAGGCCTTTGGCGCGACCCCGTACGTCGGCGAGAAGACGGTCCAGGCCGTCGCGAACGCGACGCGCTAGCCGGCCGGTTCCTCGCGACGGGTGTCCGGCCGAGCACCCTGCTAGAGTGGCCGCCCGCCGTGGTTCGTCCCGGCTCCGGAGGCACCGTGCAGCTGACCATCGACCGCATCCTCGAGTCCATGCGCGAAGGCGAGGAGCAATCGCGAGAAGCGCTGCGTTTCTTCGTGCGCGGCATCGTCGACGGCAGCGTGACGCGGCCGCAGGCTGCCGCTTGGCTCGCGTGGGCCTACTCACGCGGCCTGACGCCCGCCGAGACCGCGGCGCTCACCCGCGAGATGACCGACTCCGGGGACGTGCTCACGTGGCCTGAGGGGCCCGAGCTCATCGACAAGCACAGCACCGGTGGGGTCGGCGACAAGGTGTCGCTGGTCCTTGCGCCGGTGTGGGCGGCGCTCGGTAAGCGGGTGCCGATGATCTCCGGACGCGGCCTCGGCCACACCGGTGGCACGCTGGACAAGCTCGAGGCGATCCCTGGCTTTCGCACGGATCTCAGCGAGGAGGAGCTTCGCGAGGTGCTCGCGAGCGCCGGCGCCTTCATCAGCGGCCAGACCGGTGAGGTCGCCCCCGCAGACAAGGTCCTCTACGCGCTCCGCAACGAGACGCAGACCGTGCCCTCCACCCCGCTCGTGTGCGGCTCCATCCTCTCGAAGAAGCTCGCGGAGGGCGTGCACACGCTGATCCTCGACATCAAGGTGGGCTCGGGTGCGTTCATGAAGACCCTCGACAAGGCACAGCACCAGGCGCGCACACTCGTCGACACCGCGATCGCCAACGGCGTCGACTGCACCGCGCTGATCACGGCCATGGACCGCCCGCTCGGCCGGGCGGTAGGCAACGCGAACGAGGTGCGCGAGGCCATCGACTGTCTGAAGGGTGGGGGACCCGCCGAGCTCCGCGAGCTGGTCCTCGCGCTGGCCCGAGATCCCGCCGCCGAAGCGACCCTCGACGACGGCCGGGCGCTCGAGGCCTTCCAGCGCATGGTCGAGGCTCAGGGCGGCGATCCGCGGGTCGTCGACGAGCCGGAGCGCCTGCTCGGCGGTGGGTGCACCGAGCACGTCGTGCGCGCCGACCGCACTGGCCGGGTGACCATGCTCCACGCCCTGCCCGTCGGCCGGGCCGCCTTCGATCTCGGTGCCGGGCGCCTGCGCGCCGAAGATCCCGTGGACTTCGGAGTCGGCGTCGAGATCCTCGCCCCACTCGGGAGCGAGGTGAAGCCAGGGGACGCGCTTGCTCGCGTGCTCCATCGCGACGGACACGGGCTCGGCAACGCGCTCGAGTCGCTGAACCAGGCCTTCGTGTTCGACGGCCCGGACGAGGCCTTCCCGTTGGTGATCGAGGAGGTCACTGGCTGATCGGCCACTTCGCGCGTTAACCCCCGCGGGCTCTACGGCCTCATCGCGGCATTTCCTCGCCGGATGCGGCTTCGTCGACGCCTCGGCGGCCTCCCCCGGGCCGCTTCGCTGCTGCGAGGACGACACTCATGCTCTGGTTCGCTCTGGCCGCTGCCTCCTTCGCACAGGAGGGCGGCAACTTCATCCCCCACGAGACCACCATCGTCGAGCGCCTGACGAGCTTCGCGGGCATCTTCATCCTCGTGGCTCTGGCCTGGCTGATCAGCGAGAACCGCAAGGCGGTGAACTGGCGTCCGGTGGCCTGGGGTGTCGGTCTTCAGCTCGTCTTCGGCGCTGTCGTGCTCTCGCCGGTCGTGTCGAGCTTCGTGTTCACCGTCGTCAATGGCGGCGTGAACCAGCTGCTCGCGTTCTCGCAGGAAGGCACGAACTTCGTCTTCGGCAGCTTCCAGCCTCACGGCATCCTCGTCGGCAGCGAGGCCGACGTCGTGGCCGGCAACGGCGCGGTGCAGTGGGTCAACGGGGGCACGCTCGGGCCGGCGATCAACAACTTCGCGTTCTCGATCCTGCCGACCATCGTGTTCTTCTCGGCGCTGATGAGCCTGCTCTACCACCTCGGTGTGATGCAGGTGATCGTCAAGGCGCTCGCCGCGGTGATGATGCGCACCCTCGGGACCTCCGGGGCCGAGAGCCTGTCCGCCGCTGGCAACATCTTCGTCGGTCAGACCGAGGCCCCGCTCCTCGTGAAGCCCTTCGTCGCGAACATGACCCGCAGCGAGCTGATGGCGGTGATGACGGGCGGCTTCGCCACCGTGGCGGGTGGCGTGCTCGGCGCCTACGTCTCGTTCCTGTCGTCGATCCCGGACATCGCCGGGCACCTCGTCACCGCGAGCATCATCTCGGCCCCGGCGGCCTTGGCCATCGCCAAGGTCATCGTCCCCGAGACCGAAGAGAGCCTCACCGCCGGCGACGTGAAGGTCGAGTTCGAGCAGACCGCGACCAACGCCATCGAGGCCGCCGCGAACGGCGCGGCCGACGGCATGAAGCTCGCGCTCAATGTCGCGGCCATGCTCATCGCCATCGTCGCCCTGGTCGCGATGGCCGACTTCGCCGTGGGTCTCGTGCCCATCGGGTTCTGCGAGAGCGGCGTGACGGCCGGCTACTCCTGCGCCCCGGGCGTCGCCGCGGAGCCGATGTCGCTCGCGCGCATCTTCGGCTGGCTGTTCGCGCCCATCGCACTCGTCATGGGCGTGCCCTTCGGCGAGGCCACGGTCGTCGGCCGTCTGCTGGCCGAGAAGATCGTGCTCACCGAGTTCATCGCGTACATCAACCTCGGCGCCCTCATCAATGGCGAGACGCCGATGATCTCGCAGCGCGGGGCGGTCATCGCGTCCTATGCCCTGTGCGGCTTCGCGAACTTCGCGTCGATCGGCATCCAGCTGGGCGGCATCGGCGGCATCGCTCCCAAGAAGATGGGCGTGCTCGCCGAGCTTGGCTTCCGAGCGATGTGGGGCGGCGTGATCGCAGCGTGCATGACCGGCGCGGTCGCGGGCATCTTCCTCTAGACGACTCCCCGGCATAGGCTCCTCCGCGGAGGA
>SBGP01000090.1 GCA_006226595.1 Deltaproteobacteria bacterium | reverse complement strand
GTGTCGGCATCCGCGTCGGTGTCGGCATCCGCGTCGGTGTCGGCATCCGCGTCGGTGTCGGCATCCGCGTCGGTGTCGGCATCCGCGTCGGTGTCCGCGTCCGTGTCGGTATCCGTGTCGGTGTCGGCCTCACCGGAGTCCACGGGCTCGTCCGTGTCATCCGAGCAGGCGACGAACCCGAGGGCGAGCAGGAGCAGGAGCGGACGCATGGAACCTCACGTGAGGTCCCAGCTTAGCCCTCACCGGCGCGCGCGCACCATCACCCGCTCGGTGGCGGCCCAGCCCTTGAGCTCGGCGAGGGCCAGAGGGTGCGGTCGGTACAGCAGGGCCGCGTCGACCACCGGGTCCGCGCAGGAAGCCTGGAACGTGTGCGTCGACGTCCACTGCTGCTGCGGCAGCAGCCGGTTGTCGCTGACGACATCCACGGCGCGATGGTGCGGCACCATGCGACTTCCGTCCGCATCCGCGAGCACGCGCGCCCACGCGAAGCCCGGTGCTCCGGCCCAGCCCCCAGCGAGCTCACCACCCTCCGGCAGGGCCTGCGAGCGCGACAGGTACGCGCGGTCCCCGGCGGACGGAGCCAGCGGCGGGTCGACGGTGATCGCGCCCGCATCGACCGCGGTGACCACCGCCTCCCCCACGAGCTGCTCGGTCATCAGCCCCTGGCCGGCATCGTCGAAGCGCGTGCCGTCAAAGGCCAGGGGGCCCGCATAGCTCCGCCAGGTACCGGTCTCGCGCACCACGCGGAGCACGTCGCCCACCTGGGCGTCGGGCCAGCTCCCCAGGTCCCCGCCGAGCACCTGCGTGGCGACGAAGCCGCCATAGTCGGGCACCACGTCACCGCCGGTCGGCGCGAGGCGCGAGGTGTCGCAGTGCGCCTCGACGAGCAGCACCACGTGACGCATGGGCTCGCCGGTCGGCAGAGCATGTCCGGCGCCGCTGTTGGTGAGGGTGACCTCGGCGGTCAGCGTGCCGGCGTCCACGGTCTTGGCAATCGACAGGGACGCAGCCGACTCGAGAAACAGCTCTCGATCCTGGCGAGGACCGAGGAAGCTGTGGGCACGCACGCTGCCGGGCTCGCGGTACCAGCCACCGGCAACGCCGGGTGGAATGTCGAACTCGTTGCCCAGGTCCGCGCCGTTGCCGACGCTGCGGTCGGCCGGCATGTGGCACTCCTGGCAGCGCACACCGGAGAGCAGTCCCGCCTCGTGCTCGGAGAACGTCGTATGCACGGGCAACGCACCCTCGGGCCAGCGCGCGGCGTCGAGGCTCTGACCGGGGATCTTCGCCGGCTGGGCAAGCTCGTGACACGCGGCGCAGAACCGCGCCTCGGTGAAGTGATCGCGCTGGACCGCGCCCATGCGCGGGTTGGCGACGTCGTGCCGGGGCCCGAACGTGAGGGGCAAGAACTCGCCGAGGCCGATCCCACCGGGCTCGGATGGACGGAGGATCCCCAGACGCGCCACACCAGCGGGCTCAGCGAGGTCGAGCTGCTCGGAGCGATGGCACACGTCGCAGTGCACGCCGCGGTCGTACGCGGTGCCGGTGGCGTCGAGCAGCGAGTGTCCACCAACGGGCCCATCGATGCCTGGCGCGTGGCAGTCGGCGCAGCCTGCGGTGTCGGCGGCTGTCGCGTCACAGGACACACAGCCGGGATTGATGTCTGGCAGAGCGCCGCCCCCCAGATAGCAGCGCATCGCCGGCGCGCCGGTTCCCGGACCGATGCCCTGCAGCCACTGCCCGCCGAGCGACACACAGGCCGACTCGCTCACCGCCTGGGCGGTGCCCGCGAATACGTCGTGGACGACCGGGTTCGACGCCGAGGACGCGTGCGGTGAGGCGCCCCAGTCGGCGAGCTGGGTGACGTGACAGTGCCCGCACTTGTCCGAGCCATTCACGCCGTCCGGCTCACCCGGGTCCTGGTACGTGTAGGCCTCGTTGTCGCTGGCATCAAAGCGGGTGAGTGCGAGGGTGTGGGTCGCCTCGCGGACGAACAGCGCATCGATCCGCGCTTCGGGATGGCTCCCATGCAGGACGATGTCCCCTTCCTGGCTCCAGTCAATGGGCACGGTGACCTGACCCAGGGCATCCGTCATGTAGTCGACGTCCACGCCGCCCTGGCGGACGAGCACTCCTTCGGTAGGCAAGTCGTCCACGGTGACCGTGAGCAAGACCTGCTCGGGTCGAGGAGCCTCGCCCGTCTCACCCGTCTCTCCCGTCTCCTCGCTGTCGATCGGACTGTCGTCGGGGTCCGGCGCCGAACCCGCGCATGCCATCAGGCACAAGAAGAGCCCCCACCTCATAGCGCACTCCCTCGGATGCGGGCGTCGCCGCGACGGGCGGTCCACTTGGACTTGTCGAGCCACTCGAGTAGCGGAATCGCGGTCTTGCGAGACAGCTCGGTCATCTCCTTGAAGTCGGCGGGGGCCAGAGCATCGTGGCCCTCGAAGTGTGCGCGCAGCCGCTCCCGCAGCTGGACGAGCACACTCGCGTCCATCCACCCGACCGCAGGCACGAGCACCGCCGCACCATCCGCCTCGAGCAGCCGGGCGAGGGCCTCGACCTCCGGCTCAGGGTGGAGCTTGTGCAGCTCCTTGGGCGGTAGCCCCACGAAGCCGGCGTCCGCCAGGCTCGCGGCGATGCGCTGCTTGAGCTGATGCTGTGCGGGCGTCGGCTCGACCGAGAACCCCGAGAGCCTCACCAACGGTCCGTGGACCGCGACCAGGCCACTGTTCGCCATACGGTCGACGAGGCTGTCGAACACCTTCTCGTCGAGATGCCCGAGACGGCCTCGACGCAGCTCGCGGCGATGGGCCCCCAGCGAGAGCGGGGCCTCGGCGTGGTAGGCGGTGAGCGCCTCGAGCAGCGCCCCCTCGAGTCGACCGAGGACACGTGGCGCGAACGCCCGGTCTCCGAGGACGGGGGCCGGCGCCTCGCTCCGCTGCCTCCACGCATCCACGGGCAGACCCACCTCGCCGGCTCGCTCGAGCCACACGAGGGTCTCGCCCGCGGCCAGGCGCTTGGTGGCCTGCCCGTGCGCCGCCCGGTTCTTGCGCCGCATGCGTGGGGCCCACGGGTCGACGATGACGCCGCCCCCGAGGGTGATCACCGGGCTCGCCCAGCGCACGACGAAGCGATCACCGGGGAGGCACGGCAGCGGCTCGTCGAGCCGGATCTGCGCGGGGTAGCGCCCAGACTCGACCAGGTCCCGCTCGACGGCGAGGTGCAGGCGGCCGATGCGCTCGGCGGTGCCGAGGAGCACGCGAACCTGGGCGCCATCCTCGACCTCGGGGGCGTCCGGAAGGTGGGTGTACATCACGTCGATCATCGAGGTCTCGGGCACGTCGCCGCGCACGATCAGCGTGCCGCGGGGCACGTCCTGCTTCTCGACGCCCGCGAGGTTGAGGGCCACGCGATGACCCGCCCCGACCTTGTCGACCGACTCACCGTGGACCTGGATGCCGCGGACACGAACACTGCGTCCACCCGGGAGCAGGCGCACCCCGCTGCCGTCGACGAGCTCACCGGACCACGAAGTGCCCGTGACCACGGTGCCGAAGCCGCTCTGGACGAACGCACGGTCCACCGGGAGCCGGAAGGGTCCGACGGACGCGCGCTCTCCACGGGAGAAGCTCGCGATCACCTCGAGCAGTTCCTGCTTTCCGCGCCCGGTGGTCGCCGAGCTCGCGATCACCGGCGCGCCCTCGAGGAAGGTTCCCTCGACGAGCTCGGCCGCGTCCTCCATCGCGAGCTCGAGCAGCTCCTCGTCCACGAGATCGGCCATCGTGAGCACCACTGCACCCTGCCGTACCCCGACGAGGTCGAGGATCGCGAGGTGCTCACGCGTCTGCGGCATCGCGCCGTCGACTGCCGAGATGCACAGCAGCACCGCGTCGAGTCCGGTGGCGCCGGCGACCATCGTGCGCACGAGGCGCTCGTGCCCGGGTACGTCGACCATCGCGACCCGTCGACCATCGGGGAGGTCGAGAGGCGTGAAGCCGAGCGCGATGGTGATGCCGCGCTCGCGCTCCTCGGGAAGCGCATCGAGGTCGACGCCCGTGAGGGCCCGCACCAGCGAGGTCTTGCCGTGGTCGATGTGGCCTGCAGTGCCGACGACCAGCCCTGAGCTCATGCCTCCTCCCGGCAAGCGCTGTAACATCGACAGCCTCCACACACGCCGACAATGGCGGATGCCCCTGATCAGGTGCTACTTGGGGTGTGCTCTGGAGTTCTCATGACCCGCTTTGTCCCCGCGCTTCTTCTCCTCTCGGCGTGTACCACCGATGCCACCCTCGGCCTGACCGACGACGATCTCGACGGCAGCATGCTGCGCATCGTCGAGCCGCGCTCCGCCGAGTTCCTCGAGCTGGAGTCCGAGCACCGCCTCGTCGCCGAGCTCACCGACGCCGCGGGCGACGTGATCGAGTTCGACGAGATCGTGTGGACCACCGACGTCGACACCGAGTGGACCGCCGAGGGCGTCGAGATCGCCGATGCCGCGCTCGCGCCGGGCATGCACGAGATCACCGCCGAGGTCATCCTCCCGAACGGCGACCGCCTGGCCCATACCATCGGCGGCGTGCGCGTCCAGAGCCGCTACGCCGGAACCTATGCCGGCCTGTTCTCCGCGAACGTCGAGACCCAGGGCGTCCAGGCCCCGTGCTCGGGCTCCGCGGTCGTCGTCGTCGGCGTGACCGGCGAGACCGCCACCGGCGACGCGGCCTGCGTCGCGGGCCTCCAGGGCTTCGAGCTCGACCTCGCGTTCATCATCGACCTCATCAACAACGATGGCCAGGTCGATGGCGTCGCCGCGGCCGACCTCTTCGGCTTCTTCCAGTACGACTTCCCGGCCGAGGGCACCCTCGACCCCGAGGGCGAAGGCCTGAACATCACCTTCGGCGGCAACGCCTTCGACCAGGTGATCGTCGATGGCCGCATCCAGCTGCCGCGCGTGAGCCTCGAGTCCGAGTGATTCGCCCCCACCACGCCCTGCTCATCGCGCTCGCGACGAGCGGCTGTGCCTCCAAGCGCCTGCTGACCCTGGAGACCCAGGTACTGCGCCAGGAGAACGCCGAGCTGCACAAGGAGCTCACCGCGGCCAAGGCCCGGGGCATCGACCCCGACACCTTCGCGCGGGAACCGGACCTGCAGACGATCGGGCGCTACCTCGACAAGGCGGGCTTCAACTGGGCGTGGGGTCCCGAGCAGAACTTCATCCGCATGGACTTCGAGGGCCGCGAGACGAGCTTCTCGGTGACCGTGCAGCACTTCGAGCCCGCGGACGTCCTGTACATCGCCACACGCGACTACCTGAGCCTCGACGATGCCCAGAGTCCCGAGGCGGTGGTGCTCCTCATGGTCCAGCTGTCGACGGTCAACTACGACCTGCTGTTCGGCAAGTTCCAGCTGAACCCCGAGAGTGGCGATGTCGTGCTCTCGACCGAGCTCCAGACGGCCGATGGCCTCGGCTACAACGCGTTCGTGAAGGCGCTCGAGGGCGTGCTCACCACCGCGGACAGCCGCTACCCGGAGCTGGTCCAGGCCGCGGCCGGCACCGGACTGTAGGGCCCACGACACTCCCCGGGCTCTACGGCAAGGTACGCTCCCGGCCATGAGCCCTCGCCTGTCACTTCGCACGGTCGTCATCGTCCTGCTGGTCGGGCAGACCCTCGTAGTTGGCGCGGTGGTCGGCTTCCTGTCGTTTCGACACGGCGATCAGTCGGTGGACGAGCTGGCGATGGAGCTCACCGATGCCGTCGCGCATCGCATCGACGGCCACATCGCCCGGGTACTCGAAGAGCCCCTGCTGCTCAACGAGCTCAACGCGGATGCGCTCCTCGCCTACGACATCGACCCGCTCGGCCCGACCGAGCCGATGGAGCAGGTCTTCTTCCGCCACCTGCAGCACTTCCCCGCGTCGCTGACCTACATCGGAACCGAGCGCGGCGACTACATCGGCGCGCGACGCACGGCGCCGGGCGAGTACACGATCAGCCTCGTCAACGAGGGCACCGAGTGGAAGAACACGCGCTACGCCACCACCGCGGAGGGCGCGCGCACGGACCTGATCCTCACCTCGGACACGGTGTACGACCCGCGTCAGCGGCCATGGTACGCGCCGGCGATCGCCGCGGACGGGCCCGCGTGGACCGACGTGTACACCGACTACACCAGCGGAGCGCTCGGCGTCACCGCATCTCGGCCGTTCAAGGACCGCGGCGGCGCACTCAAGGGCGTGCTCGCCTCGGACCTGATCCTCCAGGATCTGGGCCGGTACCTGGCCGACCTCGACATCGGAAAGAACGGCATCACCTACCTGGTCAGTCCCGAGGACGGGCTGTTGATCAGCACGTCGACGGGAACGCCGGTGTTCACGGGTCCGCGCGGCGACGTGACGCGCCTGCGCGCCGTCGACAGCCTCGATCCGCTCATCGCCGCCTCGGCCCGCTCGCTCGACGCGCACCACGGCGACGGTGTGATCCGCACGGAGCTCGACGGTGAGGAGTACTTCGTCGGCGCCGATCCCTACACCGACCACCTGGGCCTCGAGTGGACCATCGTCGTCGTCGTGCCCCGATCGGACTTCACCGCGCACATCGACGCGAACATGCGGGCGACGGTCCTGACCTGCCTGCTCGCGATGCTCGGCGCCGCCCTGGTCGGCGGCACCCTCGCCGGGCGACTCACCCGGGTTCTCGGCGCGGTGAGCACCGAGATGGCGGCGGTCGGGCAGCTCCGCCTGGAGGAGCCCGCCCGCGAGGACACCGTGCTCGAGGAAGTCGCGGTGATCCACGACGCGCTGGGTCGCATGAAGCGCGGACTGCGCTCGTTCCAGCGCTATGTCCCGGTGGACCTGGTCCGTCAGCTCCTCGAAGCCCGGACCGAGGCGGTGCTCGGCGGAGAGCCGAAGGAGCTGACCATCGTGTTCAGCGACATCGCCGACTTCACCACGCTCACCGAGCGCACCGAGCCGCAGCGCATGGTCGCCCACCTCGGGGACTACCTGGAGCGCATGAACGAGGCCATCGAGGCGACCAGCGGCGTCGTGTGCCAGTACCTGGGCGACGGCATCCTCGCGATGTGGGGGGCTCCCGTCGACCAGGAGGACCACGCCCTGCGTGCCTGCCGCGGCGCGCTGGCCATGGCCCGAGCGGCGAACGCGATGATGGTCGAAGACGAGGCACGCGGGCTGCCCAGACTGTACACGCGCATCGGCGTGAACTCGGGCGAGGTCATCGTCGGCAACATCGGCGCTCCCGAGCGGTTCAACTACTGCGCTGTCGGCGACGCGGTGAACACCGCCTCCCGCATCGAGGGCCTGAACAAGGTCTACGAGACCCAGGTGCTCATCGGCCAGCGCACGCGTGAACTCATCGGCGATGCGCTCGTCACCCGCGTGGTCGACGCCGTGCGGGTGAAGGGCAAGCGCAAGCCAATTCGCGTGTACGAGATCGTCGGTGAGCCCGAGGAGGTCGACGGCGCCGCCCTCGCCGAGCTCGAGGCCCACAGCCAGGCCTTCGAGGCCTACCAGGCCCGAGAGTTCACCCTCGCCCGGCAGCGCTTCGAGGCGCTGTCTTCGCCCGCGGCTCGCGTGCTCGCCGAGCGCTGCGCGAGCTTCGAGGCGAGCCCGCCGCCCGACGACTGGGACGGCACCTGGGTCCTGCGCACGAAGTAGGACGCGCTAGCCGCCTGCTAGCAGGCTGCTGAAAAAGGAGGACCGAGTGATCTGAGGGCCGTTTTGCGCATTCGGCCGGTCGCGAAGCGATTCGTCGAAAGTCGAGGAACGAGCGTGCCGAGGCACGTGACTGACGAGACGACGGGCGAAGGCGTGAAAAGGGTCCAGAGCGCGACGGGAGCGTTTTTCAGCAGCCTGCTAGGCCTCGAGACCGGAGACCAGCGCCTCGACCTGGTCGACCGCCTGCTCGCCGAGCTTCTTGAGCCGATTCACGAGCCGGCCCTCGCGGGACGGGAAGGTCGCGTTGTAGCGCTCCTCGATGTAGGCACCGCCGAGCCGGGGCTTCCACCGCTGACGGTTGTCCGCATCCTCGGCGGGCTCGAGCACCGGACGCACGAGGGCGTCGTAGTCGGGCTGCACGAAGAAGGGCGCGCTCACCCGCGCCGAGTCGCGCATGACCTGCACGCGGTGCGGGTTCGACACGTAGCGACCGCCGGTGATGAACTCCATCATGTCGCCCACGTTGACCACGAGATCGTCGCGGTCCGAGGAGGCATCGAGCCACTGCTGGTCGCGGGTACGCACCTGCAGCCCGGCGACGCCGTCGTGCATGAGCAGCGTGATCAGGCCGTAGTCGGTGTGCTCCCCGCAGCCGAGCACGGGGCCATCGCCGCTCTCGTCGAGCACCGGGTAGTGCGCGAGCACGAGGTTGGTGAGCGGGTCGTGAAACATCGGCGCGAAGAACCCGGGCTCCTGGCCGAGGGACTCGGCGAAGCACTCGAGCAGGAACTGCGCGGTGTCCATGGCATGCCCGTAGTAGGCCTTGAGCGTGCTCCGGAAGGCCTCGTCGTCCTCGGGCCAGCGGTTGGGTCCGAGGAGCGGAACGCGCGCAGGGAGCGAGCTCCCGTCCGGGCGCTCCCAACCGATCAGAAAGGTCTCACGGAAGTCCACCGGGCCGTCGGGGTCGATCTGTTCGGCGTGAATGCGCGCGTAGCCGCGATGCACCGCGTCCTCGGCCTGGATGGCCGTCGCCTCCTTCTCGGCCTCGCTGCGCGAGAAGAAGTCGTGGGCCGCCGTGCGCACGGCTTCCATGGCCTCCTTCGGCACGCCGTGGTCGTGGACGACGAAGAAGCCGACTTCGGTGCAGTACCGCGCAATCTCGGCGGCGATGCGGGTGCGGTTGGCGGCGGTCTTGCCCTCGCGGGACAGCGCGAGATCGATGACGGGGATCATGAGCTCACCTCGGTGAGGAACGCGTCGATGGCGGAGACCGCCTCGGACGCGGAAGCGTACTGCACGGTGGTCACACCGCGGTTGCCGCGGACCATGGCCGAGAGCTTGCGCTCGGCGCGGCGGTCGAAGAGCGCGAGGATGCGCTTGCCCTTGGCCTCGGCGCGACCGATCTCGTAGCCGACGCCGAGACTCGGCGTCGTGACCTCGGCAATGAGCACGTCGGCCTCGTCGACCCAGTCGACGTCGCGCGTGAAGATGGCCTCGGCATCGAGCACGGTCTCGCCCGCGCCATCGAGTGCCTGGTCGCCCACGTGCTCGGTGAGCACGGTGCCGTGCCGCTGGAGCGCATCGATGAGCAGCGGGTACACGTGCGCGGAGTCACGTCCCCCGGTGATCGAGCCAGCGAAGTAGATCTTCACGAGGCCTCCTGGGAGGCCGGCGACACCTGGACGCCGAGCCCACTGAGACGAAGGCACCCCACGAGTGGAGTGCCCAGGATCACCGCGACCGAGGTCTAGCGGCGGACGAAGTTCCCGAAGAACTCCTTGAAGAAGCCCTCGTCGGTACCCGCGAGCTCCTCGAGCTCACCCGGGTCGAGGAGCACGGCCTGGCAGTTGCTGCAGACCTCGATCTCCACGCCGCGGAACAGCTGGGTGGCCATGTCGTGGCCGCACTTGCCGCACTTGAAGTGGTGGAGCTCGCGCAGCGCCTCTTCGGCCGCCTCGGAGGCCTCGCCGTCCAGCTTCTTGCGCAGCGCCGCCTTCTTCTCGGCGTCGAGCCGGGCAAAGTAGTCGTCTTCGTCAGCCATTGATTCCTCCGCGACAGGGGCTGTCGGTGGGGTGGAGACCGGTTCTAACCACGATGGCGCGAGTGGCTACTCGCAGGTGCCGCCCACGCGCTTGAGGAGGGACTCGATCTCGCGCTTGAGCTCGACGTCGCCACCGGTGTTGGAGCGGGCTCGGCAGGCATATGTGGTCGCCGGACCCTTGTTTCCCTGTTGTTCGAGCACGTAGGCATAGCCGTAGTTGGCCCAGCCGTGGTTCGCCGAGCGAGCGAGTGCCTTGCCGAAGGCATCTTCGGCGCCCGACAGGTTGCCGTTGTCGACGTTCGACCAGCCGCGGTCGACCAGCGACGACACCGAGACCGTGGCCGGCTTGGGAGCGGGCTTCGGCTCCGGTTTCGGCTCGGGCTTCGGCTCCGGCTCGGGCTCGACCGGCTCG
>SBGP01000102.1 GCA_006226595.1 Deltaproteobacteria bacterium | reverse complement strand
GCCCCCTCCTCGACTTTCGAAGAATCGCTTCACGACCGGCCGAATGCGCAAAACGGCCCTCAGACCGCTCGGTCCGACTTTTTCAGCAGCCTGCTAGGCGATGAGCAGCGGTCCGAACGCGACGATGATCAGCGCGGTGCCCATCACCGCCATCGGCACGAGGATGTGGAACTGCCGCTCGAAGAAGGTGCCGCCCTCTTCGAGCTCGACCCGTGCCTCGTCGCCGATGACCTGACGCGCGAGCAGGTGGTTGATCGCCACCGGCGGGGTCAGGTAGCCGAGCTCGAAGGCCACCAGCACCGTCATCCAGAAGTGCACCGGGTCGATACCGTTCTTGTACGCGATCTGCGCCACGGTCACCGTGACGAGGATGACCGCGCCCATCGCGTCCATCGTCATGCCGACGAGCACGAGGATGAGCACGAGCACGACCATCGTCGTGAACGGAGAGCCCAGGTCGTCCGGGACCACGTTCATCAGCTCGGCGCGCTCGACCACGCCACCGAGCCCGACCGATGCGGTCATCAGCATGAGCAGCGCGCCGATGTGCGACGAGGACTCGTCGGTCGCGTCGAGCACGGTGCTCTTGAAGCTGCCGCCCTCGGCGTCGAAGGCCAGCCAGCGGTCCCACGCGACGAGAAGCAGCATCAGGCCGGGCAGCAGCAGCGGCGCGCTGCGCTCGTTGAGCACCGCCGTCACGAAGAACAGCAGGTCGGCACCGGCGAGCTCCGCGAACGAGTCGGTGAGCAGGCCCATGAACACGAGGAACGCGAGCGCGATGACCACGTAGGGCACCAGCGGACGCAGGGCTGCGATGCTCTGCGGCATGGCCTCACCGGCGGGCGCGATCTTGAACCCGTCGCGGTTGAGCAGGACCATCGCGATCCCGAACAGTGTCGCCGTGAGCCCGAACACGAGCAGGCCCTTCGCGAACAGCTCGTCCGTGGTCACCTGCTTGTTGAACGCGGCCACGAGCACGACGACGAGGCACGGGCGAAGCACGACGCCCAGCGAGCCGGACATCGCAGTCGCCATGAGGGCCATGCGCTTGCCGGCCCCAGCGGTACGCAGTCGCTGGAAGATCACCGCACCGGCGGCGATGACGAAGATGCCCGAGGCGCCGGAGTACGCGGTCGGCAGCGCGCTGAACACCACCACGAGCCAGGCGAGCATCGCCGGCGGGAAGTGCCACGGCATGAGCACATCGAGGAAGCGCTCGGAGACACGGGTGCCCGCGAGCAGCATGCCCGCCCAGATGTACAGGCCGATGCCGATGTAGATGCTCGGGTGCTGCACGAACTTGTGCAGGTAGATGGCCTGGCCGGAGAGGTGGCCCTCGACCCCGAAGAAGTACACACCGCCGAGCAACAGCATCCACGTGTACAGGGGGATGACCATGAGCAGGCGAACCGGCGTGGACGGCTCGAGCGTGAGCTTCGAGGGCGGCCGCACGAGGTTGAGCACGTTGATGCCGGCCATGCCGAGGAAGCCGAGGCCCCACAGGATGGGCAGGGCGCCGTTCTCGACCTCCGCGGTCGATTCCTGCTGGACCATCCAGTCCTGGTAGGCCGAGAACGCGACGAAGCTGTGCGCGAGGAGCTGGGTGCCCTGGGTGACCCGGTCCTCGAGCAGGGTGTCCGCGTTGCGCAACGCGATGTGCAGGCGACGAGCAGTGGTCACCAGGCCACCGAGCAGCACGACGAGCACGAGCAGGTGGCGCCAGTACGGGAACTTCGCGAGCTCGGCCACGGCCAGCTCACCGCTGCGGAAGCGCTTCACCGACGGGGTGATGCGCGCCATGGTCGCCGCGTACTCCTCGTGGCGCTCGGCACAGCGGTCACGGACCGCGCGGAGGGCCTCGCAGTTGACCTTCGGCGCGGCCGGGGCCGCGGCGAACGGGTCACCACCGGCGAACGGGTCGTCCCCGCCGCCCTCGGCGAACGGGTCACCCCCACCCGCAAACGGGTCGTCTCCTGCAAACGGGTCCTTCGGCGCCGGCTCGGCGAACGGGTCGTCACCGGCGAACGGGTCCTTCGGCGCAGGCGCCGGAGCGGGCTCTGCGAACGGGTCGTCCCCCGCGAAGGGATCCGCGGGCGCTGGGGCGGGCGCGGGCTCGGCAAACGGGTCGCCACCTGCGAACGGATCGGGAGCCGCATCCCCCGGGGCCGCGAACGGGTCGCCGCCGCCGAAGGGGTCACCGCCAGGGGCCACGGCCGGCGCGGTCCCCGCGGGCGGGCACTCGGCCAGCTGCGCGTCGAGAGCCTCGAGGTCGCACTCGGCAGGCACCTCCGTCGGGTCTCGACGGAGCTCGGCGGCGTAGCCAGGCCAGAAGTTCTCGCCGAGCTGAACGAGACGCGTGTCGAGCGCCGGTCCCAACCCCGCGAACATCGCGGTGAGCAGGGCGAACACGACCAGCGGCGTCAGGCCCGAAGACCAGTCGCGTTGGTGGGGACCTCCGGACATCTACTCGACCTCGAAGAACAGGTGCGCCCGCCGGGATGGGCGGGCGAGGGATGAAGCGCGCCGAGCATACGGCGCGGAGGGTGGGCCGCGAAACCCGGAATGGCTCGCGGCCGGGTGAGCTACTCGCGCGTGAGGGCGCACTCGGCACGGCTGCTGTCCGCACCGCAGCGCAGCTTGCGCATCACGGAGAGCATCGTGCCGTCGTAGGCCTTCTGGTTGTCGCGCAGACCGACGCGCACATCGAGGAACATCTCGTCCCACTTCGCCTTGCGCTCGGGCGGAATCTCGATCCAGTACTTGTCGGGGATGCCGGCATCGGTCTTCTTCACCAGGGCCAGCGCCTCGTTGTAGCGATCGGCGAAGTGGCTGCGGCTCTTGGCGCCGAAGCCCTCAGGGAACTTGGTGCGGTTGACGAGCACCTGCAGGGTCGCCTGGGCAAGGGGCGCACGGATGACGCCGCCCTTGTCGCCGAGGCCCTTCCACAGCTCGAAGGGCTCGTACACCGGGGAGGAGACGTAGCAGATGTCGACCTCGCCGTTGTTGAACTTCGGGCCGATGGAGCCGAGGTCCGCGGGCACCATGATCGCGCCGACCTTGTCGACCATCGTCGGGGCCGCGACGTCGTAGTCCATGGTCGCGATGCGCTTGCCCGCGAGCTCTTCGACGGTGTCGATGTTGCGATCGCGCACGAAGAGGTACACGGCGCCGACCGGGATCAGGCCGACCGTCTCGTGGTCGCCCGAGGTCATCTTCGCCGCGGCGCTCTCGTACTTGGCGATGGTGCCGATCATCTGGCCGAGCAGCTCGTAGGACGGGAGCGCGCCGATGGCCTCGATGGTGGACGGGAAGCGGTTGAAGCGCTGGAGGCGGACGCCCGTCGCGATCACGCCGTCGCAAGCGCCGGCCTCGTAGTCCTTGGCCGCCGTCTCCTCGTCGGTGTACGGCTTGAGCTCGAGCTCGACACCCCAGCCCTTCGCGGCGAGCACGTAGTCGCCGAGGAAGCGGAAGTAGTCACCCGAGCGACCGGCGGGGTCGAAGATGCACAGGGTGCGGGTCTCGGCCTGGGCCGGGGCCGCGGACAGCAGCCCGGCGAGCAGCACGGTCAGGGTGGCGATGGCACGGATCATTCGGTCTCCTCGGCCGGGGCCTCTTCGGAGGCGGGCTCGGCGGGCGAATCAGCGGGTTCGGCGGTCTCTTCCGGGGCTCCGAAGGGGTCGGCTCCGAACGGGTCGGCCCCGAAGGGATCGGCGGGCGCCTCGGCGCCGTCCTGGGGAAGGTCCCCCAGTGCGGGCGTCCGATAGCCCTCTGCCGCGGTCCAGACCAAGTCGGACTGGTGCAGCGTGATCCTCCGGGCGTACTCGTCGAAGAACTTCCAGTCGGGAGCGACCGGCGTGCTCTTCAACGACTCGCCGTGCATCTGCATTCCCTCTCGGGCCTGCTCTCCGCGACCGGCATTGGCATTGATGAGCACGTGCATGGCGCGGCCGAGGCGGACACCGGTCCCCTCGCCCTTCTTCGCGGCCTCGGCGAGCATCGCCCAGGGGTCGACGTCCGTCGGCCCGGAGCCGGGAACCGTGGCCCACGAGGCAGCGCGCATCGCCTCGGGTACGTGCCACAGCAGGTCGTCGTCGAGGCACTGGGACGAGCGGGCCACGCGCGGCAGCACGTCGAGGGGCACGCCCACAGGGCCACCGGCGGTCTTGTCGTGGATCAGCGCCGCCATGCCCGCGTACAAGCCGACCAGGTAGGTCATCTGGTCGTGGCGACGGTTGAAGGTCGGGCAGGTCTCGTCGCCCACCGGGCCGTACTGGACCTCGGTGTGCTCGAACGCGTCCCACCAGCGGCGGGCGGCCAGGCCGTGAGCGCGCTCGGCGCCGTAGCGGGCGTCCTTGATCGCGGCGATCTGGGCCTCACCTTCGTACAGGTGCTCGGCGCGGGCCGCCGCGAGCTCGTACTCCATGGCCTGCAGCTCCGCGCACATCGCGGCGGTGCCGTAGCCGAGGGTGAGCGCGCGGTGGGGAGGGTTGTCCTCTTTCGGCACCGCGGCGAGGCCATTGCTCAGCGTCTCGCCGAGTGCACAGGCCATCTCGAGGTCCCCGTTCGTCATGTAGCGGGGAACCACGCGGTTCACGGTGAGGTTGTCGACCTTGGCCGCGCAGCCGACGAGCAGGCCGAGCGCGGTGGGAACCAGGACCAGGCGCTTCACGAATAGACCTCCCAAGAAGCCGGCGGAGCATAGCAGGAAGCGCCCGGTTGATCCCGGCCACTGCCGACTTCCGACCCAGGGTTCACACGCGCGGCACGCACGCGCGATGACGGGCCCTTACGCCCACACAGGCGAACGGCGGAAGCCGCCCCCACGCGACTTCCGCCGTTCAGGTGCCCCGGGGGACACCAAACCTGTCGGGACCTAGAGGTCCGGGGTCACGGCGACCACACCCCACGGCTCGGCGGACATGTCGACGAGCATGAGCTGGAACTCGCCCGCGGTGACCGAACCCGCGGCGACCGCGGTGATCTGGTCGCCCGCGACCAGGCCGAGGCCCGAGAACGTGAACAGCGGAGACGTGCTGTTCGCAGCCGCGACGCCGATGTCGTAGCTACCGGTGGGCAGGCCGACGCCCCCCGCCGCCGAGGCGTCGCCGAAGGACGCACCCGAGAAGTCGGCGACCGGGGTGAGCACACCGGACGCGACCGTGCCGATGTCGACGGTCGGGGCGTCGGGGGAGGCATGGACCACGCGGAGACGCGCGTCGCTGCCGTCGCCCTCGAAGCCCTCGGCGATGGGCACCAGCTGGAAGGCCGGCGTGTCGGAGAGGAATCCGGTGGCAATCGCCAGGTAGCGCTCACCCGCTGCGAGCTCCGGCGTGCTCTGGACCGCCGCGGGGCTCACACCCGGCTTGGTGGAGCCGACGGTGTGGGCGTAGAACTCGAGGTCGTAGCTTCCCGGCGGCACGCGAACCGGCGCGGAGATGTCACCGAAGGCCGCGTTGTCGACGAGCTCCGTGGTACCCGCGAAGATGTCGACCGCAGGCGCGTCGGCTCCGGCGTGGAGCGCGTACACGACGGGGTCCTGCTTGATGAAGCCGATCGAGCCGGTCGGCGCGACGGCAAGCAGGGAGAAGCCGGTCTCCTCGCGGGCCAGGTCCTCGAGCAGGCCGGTCGCGATCACCCAGAGCTCGCCGCCATCGGGCAGGGCCGGGGTGGTGAACGAGGTCACCCGGGAGAGGGAGGTCTCACCCGCCCAGATGCCGATGGCGATCGACTCGCCGGCCGGAAGCTCGACGCCCGCGGCGCCGGAATCAGCGCCGTAGCCGACGTCGGAGAGCTCGGGGGTGCCGTCGTTGCCCACGTCGATCGCCACCGCCGGCGCCGTCGGCGATGCATGGAGGATGCGTACACGCGCCGTACCGGACGCCGGGGTGGCGAAATCTTCGACGAAGGGGGTGAGCGTAAAGGCCTCGGCGCCGCTACCACCGAGCAGGCCGTGCGCGACCACCGTGATCGGCATGTCGCCCGCAACCTCGACGGTCTGGGTGTACGCCGGCGCGCTGTCCGAGGCGGAGCCCGCCGCGCGGAGCTCGAGGTCGTAGCTGCCGTGGGGCAGGTCGGTGAACGACGTCGTCTCGCCGTAGGCGAGGTCCGAGATCAGCGGGTCCGCACTGCCGGCCACGTACACGTCGACCGGCGGCGCACCGGGGCTCGCGTGGACGACGCGAACCGCAGAGACCTCGGCGACCTCGCCGGTGTCCTCGGTCATCCCGGTGTCGTCGGTGACCGCATCGTCCGTGGTGTCGTCCGTACCGTCATCGGTGCCGTTGCACGCGGTCATGGTCAGGGCGAGAGAGAGAGTGAGTAGGGTTCGCATGGGACATCCTCCTGAAAGACATGCAAAGCCTATTCAATCCCTACTCACTTGTGCAAGCCCTATGCGTAGGGCTCTACGATCCGCAACGGGACGGCATGATCTGCAACAATGTCATCGCCGGCCGACAGCGCATGACATCTGTTGACTCAACGCCCGCGCAGTGCGTCGGCCAGCGCCTCGAAGTCACTCAGGACTCGCACGCCCCCGTGACCCTCGAGGCCGGCACCTCCGGCATACACGGGAACCAGCCCGCCGATCGCCGCCATCAGCTCGTCGAGATCCTCGAGGCCCCGGGCGCTCCGCGGAGCACTCACGCTCACGAGCACCGCCGAGGCGTCGGTCGATTGCACCGCTTCGCGCGCGGACTGCGGGGGCAGCGAGCCGAGCAGAATCACCTTGCGTCCCGCGCAGGCCGCCACGAGCGCCGCGAGCTCGAGCCCGAGCGTGTGCACTTCGCCCGGGAGGCACAGCAGCACCACCGGACGCCCCTCGCCGCTCGCCGAGATCTCCCGCCAGCGCTCCCCGACGAACGACGACAGCCTCGCCGAGGCCAGGTGCTCGTGGTGCACGCCGAGCTCGCCGCCTGCCCAGGCCTCGCCGAGGGAGGCGAGGAACGGCACCGCTCGCTCGGTCACGAAGCGATGCCCGCCCAGTCGCGAGTAGTCGCGCACCATCAGCCGATGCAGTGCCTCGCCGTCCAGCGCCCGCGCGGCCTCGAGCCACCCGGACGGACGCGACGACACGCCGAGCACGCCCCGCAGCTCGTCCATGGACATGCCGAGAGCCTGCGCCGGGCGCAAACCCTGGTCCATCGCACGCTGAACCAGCCCCAGGAAGTCGACGACCTCGGGGTCGTACACGCGCTGGCCACCCGCAGTTCGCGTGGTGCGAGGCACGCCATAGCGCATCTCCCACGTGCGAAGCGTGGGCGCGGGGATGCCCGTGAGCTGTGAGACTGCGCCGATACTGAGTCCGCTGGACGCCAGGGTTTCCTCCGGCTTGAACAAGCTTTGAATAACCCATGTTCGGCCTTCGGGAACAGCCCTCCTCCTCGCGGGCTCCACGCGGTAGCCTCCGGCCATGCCGAACACCGAACTCACCCTCAAGCGCAACGTCTCCAGCTTCCGCATGATCGCGCTCGGAACCTGGAAGACCACCAAGGACCCGAGCGTGTACGGGAGCCTCGCGCTCCGCGTCGATCCGGTCCTCGACTACATCGACCGCTACCGTGAGGCGACCGGGCGCCACCTCACGCTCACCCACTTGATGGCGAAGGCGGTGGGACTGGTGCTCGCGGAGATGCCCGACGCGAACGCCATCCTGCGCTTTCACCGCATCTACCTGCGCAAGGACGTGGACGTGTTCTTCCAGGTGATGGTGACCGACCCTCAGACCGGCGAGATCGACTTGTCCGGACTCACCATCCGTCAGGCGGACAAGAAGTCGGTGGCCGACATCCAGGACGAGTTCGAGCGCGTCGCCGAGCGGGTTCGCACCGGCAAGGACGAGGAGAAGGAGAACACGCGCAAGACCTTCAAGAGCCTGCCCGGCTTCGCGGTGGGGTGGATCCTCGATGTGATCTCGACCCTGCTGTACACGCTGAACCTCGACATGCGGTGGGCGGGCCTGCCCCGGGACCCCTTCGGCAGCGTGATGGTGACGAACGTGGGCTCCCTGGGCCTCGAGGAGGCCTATGTGCCGCTCGTCCCCTACTCCCGGGTCCCGCTGCTCATCGCGATGGGCTCCGTGCGCAAGGAGGCGGTGGTCGACGAAGAGACCGACGCGATTCGTGTCGAACGCCGGATGAAGCTGTTCGCGACCTTCGACCACCGCGTGCTCGACGGGGCACACGCCGCGAAGATGAGCCGCACCCTGTCCCGGATCTTCGCGGACCCCGAGGCCCATTTTGGACCGATCCCGAAGCGCGACTGAGGCCTCTGGAACGTTGAATCTATCAACAAGAAGCTCATCCATGACGTAGTGCCCTGAAATCAATGATTGGTGGCAACGTCGCCGATGGCCTCCTACGTTTTTGTCACCTGTTCCTTTGGAGGCCTGATGTTCCGCGCTGTTGTCTGTTGTCTTGCCCTGCTCGCCACCCAGGTCGCGAGTGCCGCCCCCCTGTTCCATGTCTCGGACTACGCCGTGCACCGCGCTGGCGCCGACATCCGCGTGCTCGACGAGCGCGCCGAGGTCGTCGCCGCCCGCGCCAGCCTCGCGCGCAGCAAGGACGCCCGAGCGGACCTTCGCGAGGACCGCAAGGCCGCGCGCTTCGTGTGTCGCTCCGCCACTCGCAACCTGCGCAAGGCCGAGCACCGATTCCGCGCCAACCGTCGCTCGGACCACGTCCTGGCCGCCAGTGATGCGCGTGCCCAGATCCACGACCTGGCGCGCAACCTCGCGGAGGCCGAGGATCACGAGGCCTGGCACGACAGCGAGATGACGGCCAGCCGTGCACGCATCCGCCGCGACCGCGCCGCCGTGCGCGTGGCGATCGCACAGCGTGAGCTCGCCGAGGCCCATGCGATGGCCGCGACCGGCCCCAGGCTCACCCCAATGCTTCCCGTGGCCGCGTACGAGGGGCAGCTGAACCGGGCCGGTGACCGTGCGGCCATGCGCTCTGCCGAGCTGTCGGTCGCGCGCATCCGAACCCAGGACGACCACGGCGACTATCTCGCCACTCGCTGACGCCCGTGGAGCCCAGCTCCGCCTTGTTGACTGCGCCTCCCGCTGTGGCTTCTTCGCCTCTGGCGAGCTCCGCTGATCCATCCTTGACCCTGTGACCAATTTGACTAGATTGGTCACATGCCCATTCCACGCCGAGTCCGCGATCGAGCGCGTCACCTACGCAAGGTGGCCACCTCGGCTGCGGGCTTTGGCGTTCGCAGGCTGCTTCGCGACCGTCCCGAGGACGCCGAGCTCCTCGGCGAAGCCCTGCTCGGCGAGCTCGACGAGCTCAAGGGAATGGCGATGAAGGTCGGCCAGATCCTGTCGTACATGGACGGCGCGCTGCCGCCCGAGACCCAGGCTCGCCTCGCCCGTCTCCAGCGCGGACAGTCTCCCCTGCCCTGGCTGGAGCTGGCCCCTCGCGTGGATGCCGCCCTGGGACCGCGTGCGGCCGACCTCGACGTCGACCCGGTTGCGGTGGCCGCCGCGAGCATCGGCCAGGTCCATCGCGCTCGGCTCGGCGATGTCGACGTCGCCGTGAAGGTGCAGTACCCGGAGGTTCGCGAGACCTTCGAGGCGGACGTCACGCAGCTCCGGCGCCTTGCAGGGCTCGCGGGCCTCGCATCCAGCGTCGATGGGCAAGCCATCGTCGACGACCTCCGGGACCGCCTGGTCGAAGAGTGCGACTACGCCCACGAGGCACGCTGGCAGCGTCAGTTCCGCACATGGTTCGCCGATGATCCCGAGGTGCGCGTGCCCGAGGTGCTCGCCGACTACTCGACCGAGACGGTGCTCACCACGCGGTGGTGCGATGGCGTGCCCCTCGAGGACTTCCTCGATGCCGACCCGGACTCCCGGAACGCGGCAGGCCTCACCCTGGCGCGCTTCGCGTGGCGCTCGATGTTCCACCACGGGGTCATCCACGCCGACCCACACCCCGGAAACCAGCTGTACACCGAGCGGGCCGTGGTCTTCCTCGACTTCGGCTGCGTGAGGCAGTTCGAGTCCGCCTGGCTCGACGCCACCCGCCGCGAGCTGTGCGCGGTGCTCGACGGCGACCGCGTGGGCTTTCGCGAGGCGGTGCTCGACAGCGGCATGGTCCCCGATCCCCGCCGCTTCGACTTCGACGAGCACTGGGCCATGCAGCGGCAGCTGTGGGCGCCCTACCTCACCGACGACTACGCCTTCACGCCCGGGCTGCTCGCCGAGGCCAGTCGCTTCTCGCGCCCCACCAACCCGAACCTGCGCCGGCTGGCGATTCCACCGCCGTGGATCTGGCTCGCTCGTCTGCAGTGGGGCCTGCACTCGGTCCTCGTGCGGCTGCGTACCCGAGGCGCGTATGCGACCCTGCTTCGCACCGCGCTGGAGGAGGGCTGATGCCGCGCGCCTGGACCGACGAGGAGCACGCTCGCATCCGCGATCTGCTCATGCGCGAGGGACGCGCGCTGTTCGTGCGCCACGGGCTCGCGAAGGTCACCATTGCCGAGCTCGCCCGGGCCGCCGGTATCGGCAAGGGCAGCTTCTACCTGCTCTTCGACAGCAAGGAGAGCCTGTTCTTCGCTATCCACGAGCGCGAGGAGCTGCGCTATCGGGCCGCGGTCGAGGCGGAGCTTGCGCCCTTCGAAGCGCGAGGAGACGGCGCCGGCGGCATCGGGGCCTTCGCGCGAGCGGCGGCCGTGCACCTGCGCGACGAACCGTTCCTGCGGCTGCTCACCGAGCCCGGCACCGTGCTCGCGCTCCAGCGCCGCCTCGATCCCGCGGTGCTCGAGGCCAATCGCGAGGGCGACCAGGCGTGGATCGGCGGTCTGCTCCAGCGGTGGAAGGCCGCGGGCATGCTCCCGGCGGACCTCGATGAGGACCTCGTGTTCGGCTGCTTTGCCGCGTTCTTCGCGCTCTCGCTGAACGCGGACGTCGTCGGTCCGCGCTTCGAGGAGGTCGTGGATCAGCTGGCCAGAGGCCTCGCCGCGACCCTCACCTGACGCGTCAGAAGCTGAAGCGCGACTGCACGAACAGCTGATCGTGCGTGTCGAAGCCGAGCAGCGGGCCGTTCTCGCGGCCAGGCGCGTAGTGGATGCCGCCGACCGTCGCCCACAGGCCGTCGCGCAGGGCGTAGCTCGCATCACCGCGCACCAGGCCGCCGTAGCGACCGTCCGCGCCGAATACGAGGCTCGTGGCGGACAGGCGCAGCTTCTCGCGCATGCCGGTCCAGCTGCCTCGCGCCGCCCAGGTGATCGCGTCCTGAGGCAGGAAGGTCTCGGAGAAGGTCTCCTTGAGCCACACGCCCTTCATCGCCTCGATGTCGATCTGGGTGTTCGGGATGTGCGAGCTGCCCACGCCGATCATCGTCGTCATCAGGTCGCCGCGGCGCACGTAGAACTGCGGTGGCTGGGTGTCGAAGTCGGCCGTGTTGAAGGGCTTGTGCAGATCGAAGCTTTGCTCCCACCGCACGAGGAACTTGCCGATGGACGCGGTGCCGCTGTGGCCGACAATGCTGTAGCGGTAGTGGTTCAGCGGCAGCTGGAGGTCCGGCACGTCGATGAAGGTCTGGGCATCGGGGAAGCCGATGGTGCCCTGCCGATCGAGCACGTTGGCCACGTACACGCCGGCGTCGACGCCGTTCGCCCGCACCCGCCAGCGCCAGTAGAACTGGTGTGACTTGGGTCCGAAGGCCCGCTTGCGGTCGTCCCACGCGTAGGTCTTCTCCGCGAGCAGCTCGGCGACCATCTGGTCGAACTCTTCGCCGTAGAGCTGGTCCATGATGTTCCCGAGGAAGTCGGGACCGTCGTAGACGTCGGACGGGTCGAGGTCGGGAGCCTGGGCGATCAGGTCTTCGGCGTAGCCGTACGGGCCCTCTGGCGGGCTGCGGAAGCCGGGGTGGAACTCGGGCACCCACAGGAACTCGAAGCGGTGGTTGCCCGGGTAGGCGCCGAGGCGCAGCATGGTCACCGGCAGGCGCAGGTCCTCGAGCTCGGCGAGACCGGGCTCGCGCTGGTCCTTGGGCGCGACCAGGTCCAGGGGCGAGAGCAGGAGGCCGTCGCCCCAGGCCACGGTCTGGCGGCCCACGGCGAGCTCGACGATGGACGGCGACACCGAGACCCAGGCTTCGCGCAGCAGGACCTGGTGGCCGTAGGTCTGGGTCGTGTCCGGCGTCCACCACTCGCGGGCGGGGAGGTACGCGAAGTCGACCTCGCCGTGTCCGGCGACGCGTCCGCGGAAGATGCCCTTGGAGTAGCGGAGCTCGAGGTCCAGGGACTGGCGCGCGGAAGCGAGCGGCATCTCCTTGAGCCGCTCGACCCACAGCGACTCGCGGGTCTCGACCGCACCGCCGATGGCGAAGTCGCGCATCCACACGGGAAGCTGCTTCTTCGGCGTGCTCGACGCCTGGGCCGTCTCGCTGCCGTCCCCGAAGCCCGCGGCGTCATCGCCGTCGCCCCAGCCGGCGTCATCATCGCTGTCGCCCCAGCCCGCAGCGTCCGCCGAGGCCTCGCCCCAGCCCGCCTCGTCGCTGGAGGCCTCGCCCCAACCGGCATCATCGCTACCCGCGTCTCCCCACCCATCGTCGACGACGGGAGCCGGCTCGACCACCGGCACGGGCTGAGGCGCCGGTGCCGCCGGTGCGCCCCACGGATCGGGCTCACGCGTCGCCACCGCCCACGGATCCGGCTCGGGCATGCGCCACCACGGTGCGAGATCCAGCGGCGGAGGCACCGGCAGCATCCACGGGCTGGGCGCCGGCTTCATCCACGGGCTCTCCCAGGACACCGCCGATGCGAGCTTCCACGGGGAAGCCTCGACGGGCGCGGGCCGAGCGGGAGCGGCATCCCACGGCGAGTCCGCCGTTGGCGCGGGCGCCGGGGCTTGCGCCGGGGTTTCGGGTGCGGGATCCCACGGAGCCTCCTCGCCCCCGGCCCCACCCCAGGGGTCCTGGCCCCAGGCGAGTCCAGCCAGTGCGAGGAGGGTGAGCGTCACAGGCCCTGCTCCAGGCGACGCTCGGTGAAGTCACTCTCCTTCACGTCCTCCTGGTCGAAGGCGACCTCGGAGAACACGAGGGTCGAGCTGCTCACCGCCGAGCCGTCCTTGACCGTGCGCACCACCACCTTGTGCGGCACCCAGATGTCGTTGACCGAGCGCACGTCGCCGAACTTCGTGTACTTCAGCTTCTTGCCCTCGATGACCCACGCCTTGGTCTGCAGCGGGATCAGCTTCTCCTTGCTGATCCAGGTGTGGCTCTTCAGGTAGCCCGTCTCCTTCTGCTCTTCCTCGTCGCGGGGGCGCGACTCGATGACCCAGCAGTCCTCGCCGTCGACGCTCGCCGACTGCTCGACCATCACGTACTCGTAGTCGTCGAGGTCGCGGCCACCCATGTCGGCATAGGTCAGGTCCGTGCCCATGAACGAGCCGGAGCGGTCCGACCCGGAGATGCGCGAGGTCTTCGCGAGCGACGGCAGGTACAGCCACTGGTCGTCGGTCTTGTCGCCGTCGTCGTAGTTCACCGACAGCAGGCCCGCGTTGCGCACGTCGGCGGGCGCCTCGAAGAGCAGCAGCTGGCGGGTGCCGCCGTCGAAGTCCATCGCCCGCGTGACCAGCGTGCGCTTGCGCTCGCGGCCGGCCTTGTCGGTGATCGTGATCTCGATGCGGGCCGTCTGCTTGTCGCCCGTCTCCTGGGCATCGACGGCCTCCATCACCTTGCGCGCGTCCGTCTCGGTGGACTCGATGGCCAACGCGGGAAGGGCGAGCAGGAGGAGCAGGGCGCTAAGCGGCTGGAACAGGCGCATGTTCGACATCCTTCTGGGGAGGCGTGGGGGCGTACATCGTGCGGAGCAGCGCCGGAGCG
This sequence comes from Deltaproteobacteria bacterium, assembly GCA_006226595.1. GTDB lineage: Bacteria > Myxococcota_A > UBA796 > UBA796 > M1803. The sequence goes on along the minus strand of SBGP01000102.1, from coordinate 38,933 downwards.
ATGACGAGGTCGACGACCAGCGCGATGACGCAGGTGAAGCCGACCAGCAGTCCGAAGCGCTGCATGCTCACCAGGTTGCTCGCAAGGTACACGCCAAAGCCGGCCGACAGCACCACCGAGGTGCTCACCATCGCGCGTCCCGCGTGCTCCATCGCGTGGGCGATGGCGCCTTCCACGTCCCCGGTTGCCTTGTGAGCGGCCTGGAACTGGTACAGGAAGTGGATGGTGTCGTCGACGGCAATGCCGATGACGATGCTCGCGATGAGCAGATTGGTCAGGTCGATGGTGATGCCCATGAAGCCCATGAAGCCCATGATGAAGGCGATGGGCAGCAGGTTCGGGATCATCGCCAGCAACCCGAGTCGCAGGTCGCGGAGGAGCACGATCATCATGATGGTGATGGCGATCAGCGCCGCTCCGAAGCTCTTCATCAGGTCGGAGAGGATGGCGTTGACCACGGTGACCACCGAGAGAATGGACCCGGTGGGCCGCGCATCGACGCCATCGGGGAGGAACTTGTCGACGCCCTCCATGAGATGGTCCATGAACGGCAGGTAGCCGGTGGCGTCGAGCCAGATGACACGTGCGGTGAAGTGGGTCTTCCGCAGGTCCGCGGTCGCGATGCGCGACAGCTGGTCGGGGCCGGCGTTCTCGAAGAGCAGCAGGGCATCGGAGGTCGCGCGCTGATCGTCGGGGACGACGTAGAACGCAGGGTCTCCACCGTGCAGCGCGCGGTTCGTCTCCTTGACCACGTCCGCGAGGCTCGTGGTCGAGGTCGCGATGGGCTCACCGAACTCGGGGTGGTTCCACTCGAGGACCCAGTCATCGAGCTTGTCGAGGCCCGCGAGCAGCTCCTGGTCCTTGACGCCGTGCTCGCTGTCCGAGGTGATGAGCACGTTCACCGAGGTGACGCCGCCGACCTTCTCGTCCATGAGCTCGATGCCGCGCGTGGACTCGGCGTCCGAACCCAGCCACACCAGCGGGTTGTGGTACACGCGCAGCATCGTCATGCCGACGATGGACAGCGCAACGACCACCGCGCCGACACCCAGGGTGCGCATGCGACCGGTCGTGGTCGCCGAGGCGGCCATCGCCGCGTCGAGCAGGCGATCGATGAGGTCCGGCTCGCGCTCGCCCTCTGCCGTGGCCCCGCCGCCGAGGTTGCCCTCGCGCAGGAAGGACAGCACCGCCGGCAGGAACACCAGGCTGTGCAGCATCGCGACGCCGACGCCGAACGCGCCGAACAGGCCCATCTCCTGGATCGCGACGGTGCCGGCGAACTTGAACGAGAACAGGCCCGCCATCGTCGTGATCGTCGTGAACACGACCGGGGTGCCGGTGCTGCCGACCGCGGCGACGATGGCCTGCTCGGTGTCCATGCCCCGGTTTCGCGACTCGCGGAACACGCTCTGGATGTGAATGGAGTCGCCGATGCCTACGGCGGCGAGGAATGCGGGCAGGACGTTGCTGACCAGCGTGATCGGCGCGCCGTACAGAGCCATCGCGCCCATGGTCCACACCGACGCCATGCCGACAACCATGAACGGCCCGAACACACCCACCGGGTGCCGGAACAGCACGACCAGCAGCAGGATCATCACGATGGCGGCCACGCCGACCAGCCGCTTCATGTCCGAGACGACCAGGCTGTTCAGCGCCTTGTTGAGGTGCGGCGTGCCCGTCATCGACACGGCGAAGCCGTCTGCCGAGTGGGTGCGCGCGAGGTCTTCCATCGCCTCGTCCACGCGCGCCGAGTCGTCCTCGTTCATGAAGTCGGTCCGCACGAGCAACACGGTGTGCTGCCCCTCGGGACCGACCAGGTTGCCGCGGATCATCGGGTCGGCGAGCGCCTTGGCCTTCAGCGCCGCCGGATCGGCCTTGGCTGCGGGATCGTCGAGGAGCCCCTGCACCTGGATGCCGTCCACGGTGGGGACCGTCTGCCGCACGTTGACCAGGCTGATCACCTCTTCGACGAGCGTGCCGCCCTCGTCGCCCCAGTCGTCCTCGCTGCCCCAGCCACCGTCGCCGAAGTCGTCGAACTCGCCAGCCAGCGCATCGACCTCGACCTCGCGCTGGATGCCCAGCTTGTCGCCCATGCGATCGGCGCGACGCTCACCGCGGCTCTCGATGTCGAGGTCGAAGCCCTCGAGATCGGCGTGAAGTGCCTCGAGCCGCGTGAGGAAGGGCTCGGAGAACACGTCGCCCTCGACCATGATCGCGAACAGGTCGTCGCGCCCGAAGTCGTCGCGGAACTCCTCGAGTCGATCCGCGATCCCGTCGTTACCGACCGCGAAGTACTCGGTGGTGTTGTTCACCTCGAGCTTCTCGTACGAGACCCAGGCGAACCACGCGGTGATGGCGAGCGAGACCAGGATGAGCGGAACCCGGGCCTTGAGCACGAAACGGGCCCAGGCAACGAACAGCGGGTTTGCTGCGGAACGATCACTCACGGCATGTCCACGGCGTAGGTTCGGACGCACGCGCGCCAGAGGGCGCGACGTGGGTGGGTCACATACCGACCGGTAGGTCGCTTCGCCACCGTCGCCCCGAGACAGCTCGGTGCCGATAAGAAGGCTGCATGGACCTCCACGACCTGCTCGTCGCCGGCCGAACCCCCACCGTACTCGGGGTGGACGATGGACCTGGCCAGTCCGATCACGCCGATCTCTGCGGGGTGATCTGCCAGGGCACTCGCCTGGAGGGCCTGGTGTGGGGTCGCGTCACCCGGGACGGCGACGACGCGACACGGGCATTGCTCTCCGCGGTGGACGGAAAGTTCCGGCGGCAGCTTCACGCGGTTCTGACGGACGGACTGACCTTCTGCGGCCTCAACGTGGTGGATCTTCCCGCCGTGCACGCCGCCCTCGGAGTGCCCTGCGTCGCCGTGCTCCGTCGGAGGCCGGATCGCGAGGCCTTCGACCGCGCGCTGCGCGCGGCCGGGCTCGAATCTCGCGTGCCCCTCGTCGACGCCGCCGGCCCGGTGCACGAGCTCGGCGGCCACGTGTTCCAGGTGGTGGGCGCCTCCCGAGAGACCACCGCCCGGCTCCTCGATGCCCTCACCGACCGCGGGCGCGTGCCCGAGCCGCTGCGGCTGGCCCACTTGATCGCCGGCGGAGTCGCGCGAGGTACGTCGGGGCGACGCGCCTGACGGTCGTCGACTTCCGACGTGGACCCTCGACGATCGCGCAGTGGTTCCACGCCCCGGCCCGTGGCACCCCCAAACCCGCGAATCTCCGACGATCCGCACCACGAGCGGACCGTGGAAGCGCGCTTGCATGCACGGGGATGCACGAGGTGTCCGCGCAGACAATCCGTTACACGACAGTCTGTTCGCGTTTCAGCAATCGCGATATTCTCGAAAGGTTCCACTGGGGGATTTCCATGTCCGAAAACGGCAACGCGCCGACCGCCTTCTCCGAGGTCCTGGCCTCCGTCGTCGTCTTTCTCGTGGCGCTGCCCCTGTGCATGGGCATCGCCATCGCGTCTGGCGTACCGCCCGCCATGGGCCTCGTGTCCGGGATCATCGGCGGTCTCGTCGTCGGCTACTTCGCCGGCTCCCCACTGCAGGTGAGCGGGCCGGCCGCGGGTCTCGCGGTCATCGTGTTCGAGATCGTTCACACCCACGGCATCGAAGCTCTCGGCCCGATCCTCATGCTCGCCGGCCTGATCCAGGTGGTCGCCGGCAAGCTGCACCTCGGCCAGTGGTTCCGCGCCGTCGCCCCCGCCGTGATCTACGCGATGCTCGCCGGTATCGGCGTGCTCATCTTCGCATCGCAGTTCCACGTGATGGTCGACGACAAGCCCGACAGCAACGGCATCGTCAACCTGATGACCATCCCTCAGGCGGTGGTCAAGGGCGTCATGCCGGTCGACGGCTCTCCCCACCACCTGGCCGCGGCGGTGGGCATGCTGACGCTGGCCGTGCTCGTCGGCTGGAACTGGGTCCGCCCGAAGATCGGCGGGCCGCTTCGCCACATGCCGGCACCACTGCTCGCCGTGAGCGCCGGCGTCGCCGCCGCCGCCGCCTTCAACCTGCCGATCAACTACGTGGCGGTACCGAAGAACCTCGGCGAGTTCGTGAACCTCCCGACCGTCGAGTCCATCAGCCTGCTGCTCCGTCCCGAGATCCTCGCCGAGTCCCTGGCCGTCGCCGCCATCGCCAGCGCCGAGGCGCTCCTCTGTGCGGTGGCCGTCGACAAGCTCCACGAGGGCGAGCGCACCGACCTCGACCAGGAGCTGTTCGCGCAGGGCATCGGCAACACCCTGGCGGGTCTGGTGGGCGGCCTGCCGATCACTGGCGTCATCGTCCGCTCGACCGCCAACGTCGAGTCCGGCGGCAAGACGCGCTGGTCGGCGGTGATGCACGGTGCGTGGCTGCTGCTCGCGATTGCCGCCGTGCCCTTCGTGCTCGAGTCCATCCCGGTCGCCTCCCTGGCCGCGGTGCTGGTGTACATCGGCTACAAGCTGGTCAAGCCCGAGGTGTGGAGCGCCCTGCTCGCCCGCGGCCGCAGCGAGTTCGCCATCTACGTGGTGACCGTGGTCGCCATCGTCGCCACGAACCTGCTCGAGGGCCTGCTCGTCGGCGTCGCCCTCTCCGTGCTCAAGCTGGCGTGGTCGTTCTCGCACCTCGAGGTCGACGTCGAGGACACCGACGCCCGCATCGACGTGCGCCTGCGCGGCAGCGGCACCTTCGTCGGCCTGCCGAAGCTGGCGGCGGCGCTGTCCGGCGTGCCCGCGAACCGCGAGGTCCACATCCACCTCGAAGAGGTCGACTACCTCGACCACGCGTGCTTCGAGCTGCTGTCCGACTGGAAGAAGCAGTACGAGGGCGCCGAGTCGTCGGTCGTCGTCGAGTGGGAGACGCTGGCTCGCCGCGGCACCTACCGCCCGCGCGAGGCCGGCGAGGTCGCTGCCTAGACCGACTCGCTTCGGATGAGAGACTCGACCCCCACCGGTGGCAGGACTGGTGGGGGTTTCGTCTTTGGGGGTTGGCCCAACACTCTCGATGAATGTGCGCAAAACGAGAACCTGCTGCGACCTCCCGTCACAGGAGGGCTGAGCGAGCGGTTGGCTCGCCGCCTGGAGGTTTCGTGACTCGTTTCGTGCTGATTGCTGCTCTGACCCTGCCCGCCTTCGCGAGCGCCGCCCCGTGTGCGCCAAGCGACGCCATCGTCGACGGCAGCATCGGGCTGTCCCTCGAGAAGGCCGAGGCCGGCTTCCCCCTTCCCGAGCTCGAACTCCACGGCGTCGAGCCCGACGAGATCGACCTGCGCTTCGCCGGCGTCGAGCCCGACGAGATCGACAACCGCTTCGCCGGGGTCGAGCCCGACGAGATCGACGACAGCTACGCCGGCGTCGAGCCCGACGAGATCGACAACCACATCGCCGAGGAGGCCTGCGAGCCCACCATCGTCGTCTCGCACGTGGCCATCGACGGCCTCGACGCCAAGGGCCTCGACGAGGCCTACGCAAGGAAGCTGCTCGCCTCGACCTCGGCCGCGCAGACCCGCGAGCACATCCTCCTCGCGAGTGCCACCGAGACGACCACGACCTTCGGCGTCGTCGCGCTCACCGACCTGTCCTTCTACGTCGAGGACACCCGCAGCGGACCGGCCGTCTACGCCGACCTGGTGCTCTCCATCGTCGACTACGCCGACACGCCGCGGAGCACGCCCGAGTTCCTGTACCTGCCCGAGACGCTGGGCCTGATGCCGAGCCAGTCGATCTGCCCGCCGTGCTCGGTCAACGACTAGCCCGACTCGTGCGCTACCTGCGCGCCATCCGCGACGCGTAGAACACCACGCTGCCCGCGAGCCACAGCCAGGGGGCGCCGTGGAACAGCAGGTCGAACCAGTCCATGAGCCCCATGCCGACGGCGCCGCCCGCGACCCAGCGGATCTTGCCGACGACGTGGGGCTCCGGGAAGAACGGCGCCAGGCCCAGGGTGAGCGACATGAACAACGGCGGGAGGAGCACGGCGGGCGAGCTGCCCCGAATCACCGGCCCCGACCACGCCATCATGCCCCCCTGCACATTGACCACCTGCCGGCCCATCCCCGCGAGCTGTTGCGCCGCCTGGCCCGAGCGGTTGCCCGACCGACACAGCAGCCAGATCTCGCCTTCCGGGAGGTCCTTCGCCCACTGCGACAGGCTCGACAGGGGCAGGTTGCGGGCCCCGGCGATGTGGCTGCCCTTGAACTCCATGGGCGTGCGCACGTCGACGAGCGTGACGCCGCCCGCCTTCAGCTTCGCCGCCAGGTCAGCGGTGGACGCCGTCTTCACGGCCCCCTTGGGGCCCGGGCTCGACGGCTTCTTGTTCTTCTTCGCCATGAATGCTCCAGGGCTCAAGAGTCCTCAGCGGACCCGGGTGTGTCATCGCGCTCGCGGCGGTTGGGGTCGTCGGAGGGGTCGCGGGACCAGCCCGGCGGTCCGTGGAGCGTGCGCCAGGTGAGGTTGAGGCGCTCGTCGGTACAGGCCGGATCCTTTGGCAGCGCATGCCGCCAGGTGTGCTGGCAGCTGCCGCCCATGACCAACAGCGAGCCGTGGGTCAGGCGCTTGCGCTCGGTGCGCCGGCCCTTCTTCCGATACAGCTCGAACCGTCGCGTCGCCCCGAGGGACAGCGCGGCGATGAGCGGACGGTAGCCGAGCTCGCGCTCGTTGTCGGCGTGCCGCGCGATCCAGTCGCTGCCGTCGCGGTAGCGATTGATGACCACGTGGTTGAACGCGTGCCCCACCGCGTCGACGACTCGCTCGGAGAGTGCGGCCAGCGTCGGACTCGGCGCGCGGGGCTCGAGGGTCTGGCCGCTGAAGCGGTACGGAATCGCGCCGGCCCACGCGCTGAGCCGCGGCTGGACGACCTCCTTGCCGAACACCACGTTCGCGCGCTGCTCCCAGGCGAGCTCCTCGAGCAGGGCCGCGAGCGCGGCATCCGCCTCGTCCGGTGCCAGGAACTGCGCGTCGTAGGCAATCCACGCGCCATGGGTGAGGTCTTTCTTCACCAGGGCGTCGTTCATGCGTAGAGCTCGTCGATCAGCTCGGCATATCGGTCGGCGATGACGCGTCGCTTGAGCTTGAGGGTCGGGGTGAGCTCGCCGCCCTCGGGCGTGAACTCCACCGGGACCACCTGCCAGCGCTTGATCTGCTCCCAGCGCGGAAGCTCCGCGTTGGCGCGGTCCACGGTCTCCTGGAAGTGGGCGCGCACGGACGGGTGCTCCACCAGCTCGGCCACTGGCGCCTGCGCGAGCCCCAGCGTGTCCGCCAGCGCGGCAAGCCCCTCCTCGTCCGGGGAGAGCAGCGCGACCACGAAGCGACGCTCGTTGGCGATGGCCACCGCCTGGGAGACCGCCGGGGAGCGCATGAGGCGAGCCTCGATCGGCACCGGCGCGATGTTCTTGCCGCCCGCCGTGACCAGGATCTCCTTCTTGCGATCGACGATGGACAGGAAGCCGTCCTCGTCGATCTCGCCCAGGTCGCCGGTCAGGAACCAGCCATCCTCGAAGGCGGCAGCGGTGGCCTCGGGGTCCTTGTAGTAGCCCTGGAACAGGCCCGGACCGCGCACGCAGATCTCGCCGTCCTCGGCGAGCTTTACGTCCACGCCGGGCAGGGGCTTGCCCACGGTGCCGAAGCGGAAGTGGTGGGTGCGGTTCACGGTCGCGGGCGCCGCGGTCTCGGTCAGCCCCCAACCCTCGACGACCGAAAGGCCCATCGCGCCGTAGAAGCGCGCGACCTCGGGGTCGAGCGCCGCCCCGCCAACCGCGAGCGTGCGCAGCGAGCCTCCGAGGCGCTCGCGGATCTTCGTGAACACGAGCCGGTCCATCAGCCGCCAGCGCAGCTCCAGCAGCCGAGGCACACGCTCTCCGCGCTCGAGGTACGCGAGACGTTGTCGCCCGAGGGCCAGAGCCCGATGCACCGCCTTCTCGGCGCGAGGACCGCGCTCGGCGACCCCCTCGAGGATCCGGGCCTGCATCTTCTCGAGCATGCGCGGCACGCTGGCGAGCACCTGCGGACGTGCGAACGCGATGACCTCGGGCAGCTCGTCGATGCTGTTGCACCAGTAGCCGACCGTTCCAATGAGGAAGCTCGTGTACATCGTCTGACGCTGCAGGGCGTGGGCCAGAGGCAGCCACGCGATGGAGCGCTCACCGTCCCCGACCTCGACGGCGTCGAGCACCGCCTTCGACACGTACGCGAAGTTGCCGTGGGTGAGCACCGCCCCCTTGGGCTCGCCCGTGGTCCCGGAGGTGTAGATGAGGGTCGCGACCTCTTCCGGACGGCGCCGGGCCGCGTGCTCACGGAGGAAGTCGATGTCGTGGTCGGTGGCGATGGCCCGCAGGTCCTCGTAGCCCTCGGTCGGACGCATGGTGACCACGGACTCGAGCTCCGGGAGCTGGTCGCGAATCGCCTCGATCTTCGCGGCCTGGTCGGCGTCCTCGACGATCGCGATGCGCGCGCCACTGTGCGCGAGCGGGTACGCGAGCAGATCCGCCGGCAGGTTCGGATACAGCCCCACGGTGATCGCGCCGATGGCGGTGGTCGCCAGATCCACCGCCGCCCACTCCGGGCAGGTATTCGCGATGATCGCGACCCGATCCCCGGGGCGGATGCCGCGCTCCCAGAGCGCCTTCGCCCCACCCGCGCACTGCTCGAGGGCGTAGCGCCGCGTGAAAGGCTGCCACAGCCCCGCTTCCTTCACGAAGTACGAGGTGGAGTCCGGATCCTGGTCCACGCTCCACAGGAACATGGCGGGGATGGTGTCTTCGCCGGGAAGTGTGCGTCGCATACCGCCTCCGCGCGTGCACTATCCAGACGACGAAGGCCTCGCCCGCCAGTATGCTGTGGCCCTCTGGAGCCTGCATGCGCATCCTGTTCCTGCTTCCCCTCGCCACCTCCGCTGCGATGGCGGCCGACATCACGGTCGGCGCGGCCGGCGACTACACCGACCTCGACCAGGCGCTGAACGCCGTCGCGGAGGGCGATCGCGTGCTCGTCGACCCGGGCGTGTACAGCTCGAACCTCGAGCCGACCGCCCCCAACGTCACCATCGAGGCCGCCGCGGCAGGCGTGACCATCACGCCAACCGGTGGACAGGTCTACCAGGCCGGCACCGTGTTCCGCGGGCTCGACTTCGTGGACCAGGAGGTCGAGGTCAGCGTCGGCGACACGGACCTGGTCACCTTCGAGGACTGCACCTTCACCAACATCCAGAGCGGCGACTCGGTCGGCGGTGCCCTCGACATCCAGAGTGGACACATCGTCATCCGCAGCACGACGTTCACGGCGAACGAAGGCAACGAGGGCGGCGCCATCGGCCTGTGGGGCACGGCGACCCTCGACATCTTCGACTCGGTGTTCGTCGGCAACACCGCGAGCCGCGGGGGCGCCATCTTCGGCCGCAACAACTTCGACCTGACCGTCGATGGCAGCGTGTTCGAAGGCAACATGGCGAACAACGACAAGGGCGGGGCCATCACGCACGACAGCGGCGGTCTGCTGTCGATCACGAACTCGACGTTCAACGACAACTTCGCGTGGCGCGAAGGCGGCGCGCTGTACATCCAGAACGCCGACACCGCCCTCGTCGAGGACTGCAGCTTCGAGGGCAACTCGATCGGCAACACCAACCGCGGCGGCGCGGTCGAGCTGCGCGACACGGACGTCCCCGTGATGCGCCGCAACCAGTTCTGCAACAACGGCTTCGAGGGCGTGAACGGGGGCCAGGGTGCCCAAGACGGCGGTGCGGTGTACCTGCGGTACGCGCGCGGAGCGATGGTCGAGAACAACGTGTTCGTCGGCAACAACGCGCAGAGTTGTGGTGGCGGCTTGTGCGTGGACACCGGCGGCCAGGGCTCGTCGGTCATCAACAACACCTTCGTCGCGAACACCCTGTCCGGCGGCAGCATCGGCCTCGCGGCCGAGCTGAACAACGGCGGTGACTTCCGCAACAACATCGTCGCCTACCACGTCGGCGGTGTCGCGGTGAACGTGTCGGGCGCCACCGGCGGCTACAACCTGTTCTTCGGCAACAGCCAGGACACCACAACCGGCCAGGTCGCCACGAGCATCTACGGCGAGGACCCGCAGTTCATCGGCTGGTCCGACGACGGGCTGTGCAACGACGACCTGCACGTGCTCTGGGGCAGCCCGTCCATCGACACCGGCGACCCGAGCTACCTCGACCCGGACGGCAGCCGCAGCGACATCGGCGCCTACGGCGGCGCGGGTGCGGACCCCGATAGCTGGGCCGACGGCGACGGCGACGGCTCGCCTTCCCAGTTCGACTGTGACGACAACGACCCGACCTCGGCCCCACACCTGGCCGAGCTGTGCGACGGCGCCGACAACGACTGCGACGGCCTCACCGACGACGCCGACCCCGACGCGGAGCTCACCGACTGGTACCCGGACGGGGACGCGGATGGCTTCGGCGACGACAGCGCGAACGCTCGCTCGGCCTGTTTCGCCACCGGCAGCGAGGTCGACAACTTCAGCGACTGCAACGACCTTGCGCCGCTGGTGAACCCCGCGGCCAACGAGGTCTGCGACGGCATCGACAACAACTGCAACAACGTCGCCGACGAGGGCTTCGCGGACACCGACGGCGACGGCATCAAGGACTGCCTCGACACCGAGGAGTGCGACGGCCTCGACAACGACGGCAACGGCTTCGTCGACGAGGGCTTCGCGGACAACGACGGCGACGGCACCGCCAACTGCGTCGACAGCGAGACCTGTGACGGCATCGACAACGACGGCAACGGCCAGGTCGACGAGCTGTGGACCGACACCGACGGCGACGGCCAGATCGACTGCCCGACCGTGGAGATCTGCGACGGCATCGACAACGATCAGAACGGCTTCGTCGACGAGGGCTTCCCCGACAGCGACAGCGACGGCGTGGCGAACTGCGTGGACAGCGAGACCTGCGACGGCGTGGACAACGACGGTGACGGCGGTCTCGACGAGGGCTTCGCCGACAACGATGGCGATGGCATCGGCAACTGCGTCGACACCGAGACCTGCGATGGTCTCGACAACGACGGCAACGGCAACATCGACGAAGGCTTCGCCGACGACGACGGCGACGGCATCAAGAACTGCATCGACGTCGAGGAATGCGACGGCGTGAACAACGACGCCGACGGCCGCGTGGACGAAGGCTTCGACACCGACGGGGACGGCACCGCCGACTGCTTCGACACCGAGACCTGCGACGGCCTGGACAACGACGGCGACGGCAACGTCGACGAAGGCCTCGACTCCGACAACGACGGGCTCGCCGACTGCGACCCGAACGAGAAGGAGGAGTGCGACGGCATCGACAACGACGGCGACGGCCTGATCGACGACAACGACCCGAGCCTCGACACCTCCACGGGCTACGTCTGGTACGGCGACAGCGACCGCGATGGCTTCGGCGACCCCGCCGACTCCGTGCGTACCTGCCTGCCGCCCACCGGCTACGTCGGCAACGATGCGGACTGCGAGCCCGGCGACGGACGTGACTTCCCGGGCGCTACCGAGCGCTGCGACAACCTCGACAACGACTGCGACAACCGTCTCGACGAAGGCACGGTCGTGTCCACGTGGTTCGCGGACACCGATGGGGACGGCTTCGGCGACCCCACCGACAGCGTGCAGGACTGCACCCCGCCGGATGGCTACGTCGACAACGGCGCTGACTGCAACGACAGCAGCGCCTCGATCAACCCGGAGGGCTTCGACTTCTGTGGCGATGGCGTGGACAGCGACTGTGACGGCGTGGGCGGCGACCTCTCCGACGAGGATGGCGACGGCATCCGCGCCGACCTCGAGGCGACCTATGGCGCCGACGACTGCAACCCCGACATGGACTTCGACGGCATCAACGACGGCATCGAGTGGGGCCTCGGAGCCACGCCTCGCGACAGCGACAACGACGGCACGTACGACATCTTCGACGAGGATGACGACAACGACGGCATCTCCACCTTCGAAGAAGGCGATGGCGACGTCGACGGTGCACCGCGGGTCGCGTGCGATGGCGAGGCGCAGGGCTGCGACTTCGCGCCCGACGGCATCCCGAACTACCTCGACACCGACAGCGACGGCGACTGCATCCCCGACGGCACGGAGTCGCAGTTCGCGGACGCCGACAGCGACGGCGTGCCCGACTACCTCGACTGCAACGACGGCGACGGCTGCAATGGCGACAGCGACAACGACGGCCTGACCAACTGCCAGGAGCAGGCCATCGGCACGAACCCGAACAACGCGGACACCGACGGCGATGGCGTCGACGACCTCACCGAGGTCGGCCCGATCAGCGCCCCGAACGACTCCGACAACGACCGCCTGATCGACGCCCTCGACCCGGACGACGACGGCGACGGCGTCGACACGCTGCTCGAGGACATCGACGGCGACGGCGACCCGACGAACGACGACTCCGACGGGGACAACACGCCGGACTACCTCGACGTCGACGACGACGGCGATGGCATCGACACCTGGGACGAGGACATCGACGGGGACAGCGACCCGACCAACGACGACACCGACGGCGACGGGCTGCCCGACTACCTCGACGACTTCAACGACTCCGACGACGACGGCCTCTCCGACGAGGAGGAGCGCGCGATCGGCACCGATCCGGACGCGGCAGACAGCGACGGCGACGGCATCGACGACCTGACCGAGGTGGGCGACCCGTCCGACCCGACGGACTCCGACGGCGACGGCACCATCGATGCCCGCGATACCGACGACGACAACGACGGCATCCTCACCGAGGTCGAGGGTGACGTGGACTCCGACGGGGACACGGTTCCGGACTACCTCGACGACGACAGCGACGGGGACGGCATCCTCGATGTGGTCGAGACCGACGACGACGCGGACGGCGACGGCACGCCGAACTACCTCGACGACGACAGCGACGACGACAACCTGCCCGACAGCATCGAGGGCGACGGCGATGACGACGGCGACGGCATCCCGAACTTCCTGGACGCGGGCGGTGGCGGCGAAGAGCCCGAGCCGACGCCTCCGCCCGAGGGCTGTGGCTGCCAGAACAGCCCCGTTGGCACGTCCTGGCTGGTCCTGCCGCTACTCGCGGTGCTGCGCCGTCGGCGGGCTGCCTAGGCGACGCGCCAGCGCAGGCTCTGTCCGGCCCAGAAGGGCACGATCTCGGAGGCCGGGCCGTCGACCGCGACGGACTCCGGCACCTCCCAGCTCTTGCGCACCAGCGTCACCGTGTCCTCGTTGACCGGCAGTCCGTAGAAGGCGGGGCCGTTTAGGCTGGCAAAGGTCTCGAGGTGCTCGAGCGCGCCGGCACGCTCGAAGGCCTCGGCATAGAGCGGCAGGGCCGCGGGCGCCGAGTAGCAGCCCGCGCAGCCGCAGTCCGACTCCTTGGCGTGCTTGGGGTGCGGCGCCGAGTCCGTGCCCAGGAAGAAGCCGGCCTCGCCGCTGGTCGCGGCCTCGAGCAGCGCCACCTGGTGCTTGCGGCGCTTGAGCACGGGCAGGCAGTAGAAGTGCGGACGGATACCGCCCACGAGCAGGTCGTTGCGGTTCGCGAGCAGGTGCTGCGGGGTGATGGTGCAGCCCACTCGCTCGCCGTGGGCACGCACGAACTGCACCGCCTCGGCGGTGGTCGCGTGCTCGACGACGACGCGCAGGGTCGGGAACTTCGCGACGATCGGCTCGAGGACCTCGTCGAGGAACCGGGCCTCGCGGTCGAAGATGTCGACGTCGTGGTCGGTGACCTCGCCGTGAACGAGCAGCGGCATGCCGATGTCGGCGAGGCGCTCGAGCACGCGCTCGAGGCGGGTGAGCGAGGTCACGCCAGCGTCGCTGTTGGTCGTCGCGCCTGCCGGGTACAGCTTGACCGCGGTGAGCACACCGGCAGCGTGTCCCGCGGCAAGGTCGTCCGGATCGGTGCGATCGGTGAGGTAGGCCGTCATCAGCGGCGTAAAGCGGCTGCCCTCGGGCAAGCTCGCGAGGATGCGCTCCCGGTACGCGGCGGCCTGCTCGGTGGTCGTCACCGGGGGCTTGAGGTTCGGCATGACGACCGCGCGCCCGAACACCGCGGCGGTGGGCGGCAGGACCGCATCGAGCATCGCGGCGTCCCGCAGGTGCAGGTGCCAGTCGTCGGGGCGGCGAAGGGTCAGGCTGTCCACGGCGTCTCCAGGCTGGCGCCCTGTTTACCGCGCGATCACCACTTGCGCCCGGCCGAGCGTCCACCGCTCGAGTAGCTGCGGCCCGACGAGCGGGAGCGCGACGACGAGGACGAATAGCCACTGCGTCGGGAGCGCGAGCTGTACGACGACGATCGCGAGCGGCTCGACGAGTAGCTGCGTGAGCTCGACGAGGACTTCCAGGAGCTGGACGACTTCTGACGCGCGCGCTGCCGCGCGGCACGTTCTCTGGCGATGCGCGCATCGTGAGCCCGCTTCCGTTCCTCGGCCTGTCCCACCGCCGTCGCCCACGCCTGCGCGACGGTCTCGAGGCGCACGGCCCGCGACTTCCAGTCCGCCGGACGCTCGTCCCAGCGCTCGCGGAGCCCCGCGAGCAGGGTATCGCCCTGCGAGAGGTCGATGCCGGAGGCGTGCCCGGCGAGCTGCGTGAGTCGCGCCTGGTGCTTGGCCCGGACCTCGTCGATGGTGCGCCACAGGTCCTCGGCCCGCGCATGCTCCGCTCGCGCCGCGGCCAGCTGCTCCGCCATCTCCTCGAGGTCGGTACGCGCCTGCCCGAGCTCTGCGTGCACGGACTCGACCTGCCGCACGGCCTCGAGGTGGCAGCTCCGCGACCACAGATCTTCCGCGGAAGCCCAGGCCTCGCGCGCTTCCCGCGCATCGACGTCGGCCTCGCCGAGCTCCGCCATCGCGCTCGACAGCGCCTCGGGCACGAACACGGAGAGCATCTCACCCAGGGTGCGCGCCCGTTCGGCGCGGACCCGCGACAGCTCGTCGATGAGGGCCGAGGCGGCGGCGAGGCGCTCAGCCCCATGGCTCCGAGCCTCCCGCGTCGCATCGGCGAGCTCGATGGCGCGCGCCGCCAGCTCGAGCAGGGCCGCAGCGTGCTCGCGGACTCCAACGAGCTCCTCGCCGGAAGCCAGTGCCGCGTCAAGCCCGCGCTGGTGCTCCGCCATCTCTCCGAGCAGCAGGCGAGGGTCGAGCGCCGGATCGGTGAACGCGCTGTCGATGCCCGCCACGTCGGCCTCGCGTACATCCTGGTGCGCTTGCATCGCGGCGGCCCGAGCACCAAGCAGCTCGGCGACGACCTGCTCGAGCGCGTCGTCCTCCCCGATCGCCTCGTCGAGCTCGTCCAGGTAGTGCACCGGGTCGGCGCGCCGAATCGCGTCCAGGCGGTCCCAGGTCCGCTCGGCCTCCGGCAACAGAGGGTGTGTGCGCAGCCAGGACTGCGGCAGCTCGGACTCGGCGAGCTCGCGCAGCATGCGCTGCAGATCGTCCGCGGGGAAGTCGTCCCGACAGCGATGCAGGCTCGCTTCGGCGGCATCGAGGATGCGCTGCCAGCCGTCGCGAGCATCGGCGTAGCTCTCCTCGAGCCGCGCCATCACCTCCTCGGGCGTCGCGCGGACCTGCTGGCCTTCCCCGCCGAAGAGCAGGGCACGCTGGGCGGTCGTGTCGAAGGCGAGCCCTTCTTGCAGGCGCACGGTGAGCGCCGTCCATACGCTCGGCGTCCACGCGAAACCCGGCTCGTCGCGCGTCACGCCACGAACCTGCGCCTCGAGCGCCCCGACGCCCGCATGGAGCTCGGCGACGAGCTCCCCCACGCTGTCGAGCGTCGCGAGCGTCACCGGCCCCTTGAGCTTGAGCTCGACCAGACGGTCACGCGTCTCGACGTCGATCTGCAGGTCCGAGAGGTTGGCCCGCGCCTCGTCGAGGGCCGCACGACGTGGCTCGAGCACCGCCCGGTACCGCTCGTGGGCCTGGGCGACCCGCGAGCGCCACAGGAAGAGCAGCAGCAGGAACAGCGCCAATGCCGAGGTGACCGCGAAGAACAGCGACACGAGCAGCTCGCGACGCGCCTGCTCCTCGGCCCGCTGTTCAGCTCGCCGGATCTCTTCCTGGCGCCGACGCTCCCGCTCCTCGGCTTCGGCGACCTTCTCGGCGAGCGCCGCCTCGGAGCGCGCCACTGCCGCGACGATGGCCGCGTCCGGGTCCTCGCCGAGGTTCGCGCGCAAGTCCCACAGCCCGTACTCCCTGGCGAGTGCCGGAGGCTGGCGAACGAGCACCAGTCCCTCGTCCAGACCTGCAACGACCACCCGGCGGTCCGCCGGGAGGCTGCGGCGCTTCACGATCTCGGTGAGCAGCAACTCGGTACCGGACTTCTCGCCGACCACCCCCGGAGAGGCCTCCGGAAACACCGCGACCCACGCGCCCGTCTCCGCCGCCTTCGGGTACGCGGCCTCGATCCCGGGAGGCTGCATCACGCCGCCACTCAGCGACAGGCCCTCGACCTGGGTCCGCCGCCATAGTTGGGCAGCCTCGTCGGCCTGGCGCCGGTCGATCTCGTCGTCGAGGGCCGTGACCAGGCTCGCGAGCCCGCCGCCGAGGTCTCCGGCCTTGGCCCGCGGGAGGAACTCGGCGTCGATGAACGGCAGCAGCGCATCGCCCCACAGGCCGAGCTTCGCGTCCCAGGTCGAGCCGGTCTTGACCCGCACCTCGCGCTCGTCGAGAGCAAGCACGATGAGCACGTCCTCGCGGGCATCGATGGCCATGCTCGAGTCCCAGCTGCTCCACGACTCTTCGAGGGCGCGCTCGGTGCCGGAGCTCCACGTCCCCTTCGACGAGCCGACCGCCTCGAACACGAGCACGCGAAAGGTGTGGTCGGCGTCGGCGACCGCCTGCTCGACCGGCGCCACGTTGAACTCGTAGGTGGCCGGGTGCACGCACACATCCGGACACACCGGCACCGCAGCCAGCGCTGCTCCGAGCCACCACAGCATCCATACCTCCGCAGAACCGCCAGGGTACCGCGGGTGGCGGGTCTACTCGCGGAGGATGGCGAGCATGCGGCGCAGCGGCTCGGCGGCGCCCCACAGCAGCTGGTCACCCACGGTGAACGCCGTGAGGTAGTCCGGCCCCATACGCAGCTTGCGCAGACGCCCCACCGGCACCTCGAGCGTGCCCGACGTCGCCGCCGGAGTGAGCCCGGCGAGGGTCGCCGCCTTGTCATTGGCGACGAAGCGCGTCCACGGCGTCGACTCGCGGATCACCGCCTCCACCTCGTCGAGGGGGACGTCGCCCGTGAGCTTGATGGTCACGGCCTGAGCATGGCAACGAAGCGCGCCGACACGCACACACAGGCCGTCGACGGGCACTTCGGGATCGAGGGCGAGGATCTTGTTCGTCTCGACGTGACCCTTCCACTCCTCGCGGGTCTGGCCATCCTCTACTGCCCGGTCGATCCACGGGAGCAGCGATGCCGCGAGTGGCGCCCCGAAGGCCGAGGTGTCGAGCGAGCCGTCGCGAAGCTGCGCCGTGATCTGCCGATCGATGGCGAGGGCCGAGAGCGCCGGGTCCACCGCGCCCAGCTGGCCCATCTGGGCGACGAGTTCCTTCATCGCGGCGGCGCCGGCACCGCTGGCGGCCTGGTAGGTCATGGTGCTCATCCACTCGACCCAGCCCTGCGCGAACAGGCCCCCGAGTCCCATGAGCATGAGCGAGACCGTGCAGTTGCCGCCGATGTAGTTCTTCGTGCCCGCCGCGAGCGCGCGGTCGATGACGGCGCGGTTGATCGGGTCGAGGATGATGACGCTGTCGTCGTCCATACGCTTCGCGCTGGCGGCGTCGATCCAGTAGCCATCCCAGCCCGCGGCGCGCAGCTCGGGGAGCACGCGCTTGGTGTAGTCGCCTCCCTGACAGGTGACGATGACCTGGTTCTCGGCGAGCTCGGCGACGTCGTAGGCATCGGCGAGCGGGGGCGCGTCCACCCCGACGTCCGGGGCGGCGCGCCCGACCTGCGACGTGGAGTAGAACCGGGGTTCGAGGCCGGCGAAGTCGCCTTCCTCGCGCATGCGCTCCATGAGCACGGAGCCGACCATGCCTCGCCATCCGACGAAGCCGACTCGAGTGAGCTGTGACACGTGTCCTCCGCGGCGGGGCCGCTCCTCTCGCCATGGGTCGTATGGTGGAGGCGATCAGGGGGCTACCCCGCGCGGGCGGAAACCGGACCCCATCGGTGCGAGTCGCGGTCTATGCTCGCCTACCGCCTGCCTGGAGTTGCCGTGAGCCACAGCGAGCGCCTGCGCGCCGCCATCCGAACCGCCAGCGAGGGCCTGGTCGCCCGCGAGGCCCTGGTCGAGCTGGTCGTGCTCGCCGCCGTGGCCCGCGAGCACCTGCTCGTCATCGGCCCGCCGGGTACCGCGAAGTCCGAGGCCATTCGCCGAACGTCCAAGGTCCTCGGCGCCCGGACCTTCGAGTACCTGCTCGGCCGGTTCACCGAGCCCAGCGAGATCTTCGGCCCCGTCGATCTCGGCAAGCTCCGCGACGGCGTCGTCGAGACCCGCACGGAGGGCATGCTTCCCGAGGCCGAGATCGCGTTCCTCGACGAGGTGTTCCTCGGGTCGACAGCCATCCTCAACACCCTGCTCGCCGTCCTCAACGAGCGCGTGTTTCGCCGCGGCCATACAGCGGTGCGCGTGCCTCTGCGCGTCTGCGTGGGCGCCTCCAACGCGCTTCCCGAGGAAGAGGGCCTCGCCGCGTTCGCCGACCGCTTCGTGCTCCGCACCTTCGTCGCGCCGATTCCGGACCCCCAGCTCGAGGACCTCCTCGAGGGCGGGTGGGGACTGGCCCCGCGACTCGAAGCCGTGGCCAGCGTCGACGACCTCGACGCGCTCGCCGACGCCGCGCGCGCCATGGACCTCGCCCCGGTTCGACCGGCGCTGGCCCGGGCGATTCGCAGCCTGCGCGGCGCCGGCGTGTCCCTCTCGGACCGCACCGCGGTGAAGACGCAGAAGCTCGTGGCCGCCGCCGCCGCCCTCGCCGGTCGCGAAGTCCCCACCGAGGCCGATCTGTGGCCACTGATCTACGCGCTACCGACCGCCGCCGCCCAGGCGCTGGCTCGCGACGTCCTGCGCGATCAGCTCGAACACAGCCAGTCCTCCGCCCTCGTCGCCGCCGCCGAGGAGGCCTCGCTCGGACCCGCCGCCCGCGCCGTGCGCCTCGCGGAGTCGGGCGCCAGCCTGCTCGAGCGAGGACCCGGTGAGGATGCACTCGGCTGGAGGCTGCGTCTCGAGGGCATCCTCCGCGAGATCGACGCCGGCTTCGCGCCCGAACACCTGCCTCCCGCGCTGGGCGAGGTCCGCGGTCGCATCGCCGAGGCGGTGAACCCCTCGTGAGCGTGGGCAGCCTGGACCCGTCGCGGTGGCTGGTCCGCGACGCTCCCCTCGCGCCGCTGGCCGCCGTGGCCACCGGAGAGGCGGCGCATCGCCTCGCCCGTCGCCTGCTGGCGCGCGAGGACCTTCGCGGCCTGCGCGTCGCCGTCGCTGACCACCTGCTCCTCGTGCGCGGCGAGGACCTGCCGTGGGTCGACGGCATTCGCTACCTGGGGCGCGATCCGCAGGCTCCGCGCCTGCTGCTTCCCACGACGCACACGCCGCCGGTCCATCCGAGCCTGCTCCAGTCGGCACTCGGGCGCCCGACCGCGGTGAGCCTGTTCCCTCCCCTGCTCCTCGACCTCGGCGCCCTCGGCCCGGTGTCGCGCGAGCGGCTGGAGGCGTGGTGAGCGAGCTTCCGCGCGCCCTGCAGCCGTGGGCCGAAGAGCTTGTGGGCATTGCCCCGCACACGGCGACGGCCCTCGCTCCGTGGATGCCGCGACTCGCCGCGTTCGTCGGCCCGATGCGCGCGCGTGTTCGCCGCGGGAACGGCCCGCTGGACGGGTACGAGGGCATCGATCGACGCGGGCCCTACGACCGCCTGCTGCTCTCCGAGTGGCTGCTCGCCAGCGAGCTTCCCGACGAGTTCACCCGACGAGCGGCCATGGGCGAGCACCTGTTCCTCGCTCCCGCGCGTCGCGAGCCGTCCGGCGCCCGTCGCAGCGTCGTGCTCTTCGATGCGGGCCCCGAACAGATCGGACCGTGCCGCCTCGTACACATCGCGCTGCTCGCACTGCTCGCACGCCGGGCCGCAGACGAGGGCCTGGTCCTCGAGTGGGGCCTGGTTCACGACCCGGAGAGCCTGCGTCCGGTCTCCCTGCCGCGGGACCTGGACCGCCTGTGCCGCCGCCGCACGCTCGAGCCCCCGAGTACGGCATGGGGCGAGCTCCTGCGAGACGTCGACGACGGGTGGCTGGTGGGTGCGCCTGGCTGCGAGTCCCTCGCGAGCGAGCTGGGCCTGAGGCCTCTCGTCGTCGAGGAGCGCGACGAAGGCGATGCGCTCACGGCTGCGACGCCCACCACCCATGCGCCCCCCGTGCAGCTGCCGCTCGCCGACCGGGCGATGGCGGCGCTGCTACTCCGCGACCCGCTCGCCGCCATCCAGGCCACACCGCCCGCACCCGAGCGGAAGGAGGGCCTCGACCCGCGGATCTTCCTCGCGAACCATGCCGGACAGCACGTGCTCGTTGGGTACAACGGCGTGGTGAACGTGCCGGTGTCCGGACGCAGCAAGCGCCCCAAGGCGCTGTGGGTGCCCAGGGACCAGGTCCTGGTCGCCGTGGGTCTGCACCAGAAGCAGCTATGCGGACTGGCCCTGCGCGGCGACAAGCTGCAGCTGCATGGCTTCTCGCGCAGCCCTCGCTGGAATGGCCTTCCCCGCGAGCTGCACGTCGACGAGCCCGAGCTGCTGCGCCCCGATCCCGAGGCGCCGCCGGTGCCCCTGTACGTGGACGCGGAGTCGAACCACCCGCGCGTCACCTTCTGCACGCCAGGCGGCCACGGGTGGACCGCGTTCGTGCGCGACGGCGTGCTCTCGCGCCTGCCCCACAGGATCGACGCGATGGCCTGGGGCCCCCACGGGCCCCGCTGGCTGGATGCGGACACGGGCATCATCCACGGCACGGGCGGCGAGGGGCGCACCCTCGAGGTCGGCAAGCTCGACGCGCTGGACACGCTGTTCGGACGCGGCGGCTGGCTTGGCGCGGACAAGACCAAGGCCTTCGCCGGTACCCCGGCGAGCGCGCTGGCGCGGCGCTATCACGAGGCCGGACGCACCTCGTGGCGGATCCAGCGAATCGGCATGTGGACCGGCGAAGGCGGCGAGCCCTTCGAGATCCCCGATCCGGGCGGGGTGCTCGGCGTGGTGTTGCTCCCCGGGTTCGACACGGAGCCGAGCCTGGTGTCGCTGCGTGGGCGCTCGCTGTGGGTCCGCCATCGCCGCGGCCAGCACGAGATCCCCATCGGCGTGGAGCCCCTGGCCGCGATCCTGTTGCCCGCAAGCCCCGAGGTCGCCCTGCTCGTCGAGCCTGGCGCCGTCCGGATCGTGCCTCTCGAAGCCAAGGGCGCGGGAACGGACCGCACCATGCCGGTGAGGTCTCCGTGGTGAGGCCCCGTCACTGGGTTCGGCGGGGTCGGGTCGCGGCGGAGGCCCTGCTCCTGTTTCCCGCGTTGATCGGCGAGACCGAGGCGCGGCGCCGCGTGCTCGCGCTGTGGACACCGGGCTGTCGCCTCGAGCGAACCGGGGATGCGTGGCTGCTCCACCTGCCCCAGCCCGTCGAGATGCGGGCCGAGACCGCCGTGGGTACGCCGCTGGTTCGCGTGGAGGGCGCCCTCACCGAGCCTCCTCTCGACGAGGACGAGCGAGTGGAGGGAACCCCCGCGCTGTGGCGCATCGAGGCCGGCGCCATCGCGGCGACGCAGGTCGACGCCCTGGTGGACCCCTCGACCTGGCTCGACCTCTCCGCCTTCGCCAGCCCCACCCTCTCCGACCTCGCCCCACCCCCCGCGCCCGCCGCCGTGATCGAGACGCCGACCCTCGCCCGCCACGCGTTCACCGGGGTCCAGCCCGAGGATCCGGACGTCAAGGCGCTGGTCGAGGCCCTCGCCGCCCGCGAGGCGAGAGAGGCGGCGCTCGCCCCCCGGGAGCCTTCGTGGATCGAGCGCGCGCTGGCCCGCGCCGAACAGGCGGCCAACACGCCTGGCACCGCGATGTCCGCCGCGACAACGCTGGGGGACGGCCTTGCCGGGGCCCTCGGCCTGCGCGAGTGGCTGTCGCGTCTGCTGCGCGGCAGTGCTCCGGCACCCCGCGACGGCGTGGACGTCAACACCACCGCTCCCGCGCCCAGCGGCCGCGGCCTGCTCGGCAACCTGCTTGCGCGCCTGCGCATGCACCGAATGATCCAGGGGGCGTACGCCAAGCACTTCGAGGATCTGCTCAAGCGCTTCGAGGACGGCGACTTCGGCGAGGCGCTGCGTCGCGCGATTCCCCTCGGCGGTCAGGGCGGCCCGGGGAGCACCTGGGACTTCGGCCTGCCCGGAGCGCGCGGCGACCTCACCATCGGTGGACGACGCGGCGGCTCCGGGGGTGCGCTGCCCCTCGGGAGTGGCCTGTACGAGCTGCTCCAGCAGACCTACACCAGCGCCGTCCAGCGACTCGAGCGGGCCGAGCGCTACGAGGAAGCGGCCTTCGTCCTCGCCGAGCTGCTCGAGAAGCCGCTCGAAGCCATCGCCCTGCTCGAGAAGCACGAGCTGTTCGAGCTCGCCGCGAAGATCGCCGAGGCCAAGGAGCTCGATCCCGAGCTGTGCGTGCGCCTGTGGTTCCTCGCCGGCGACATCGAGCGCGCCGTGGCGCTCGCCGCACGCCACGACGTCTTCGCCGCGGTCATCGCGAAGCTCGCCGACCGCCCGGAGGACGCCGACGTCCTCCGCCAGGTGTACGTCCAGCGGCTCGTACGCGCCGGCCGCTTCGAGGCAGCGCTGGCGGTGGTGGATGGCATGCAGGATCCGGAGCGACTCGCCACCCGGGTGCTCGCGATGGGCATCGCCGCCGGAGGCCCGGACGCCGCGGCGCTCCGCGTGCTGCGGCTCGACCGGGACCCGGGCAACCAGCCCGAGGACGTGCCGGCGCTGCGCAGCCTGCTCACCACACCCGGCGAGGACTCGCTGGATGCGCGCCTCGCCGTCGCCGAGCGCCTGCACGCCGCAGCCGCCGAGCCCGTGGCCGCACTCGCTCGCGCGGCGGCCCGCACCCTGCTCCGCGAGGTCCGCGACAACCCGCGGGTGGGCACCCCGCTGAGTGGCCTGGTGAAGCGCACCGAGGACCCGATCCTCGCGGCGGACCTGCCGACGCTTCCCTCCCCTGGGCCGGAACTCGCCCATGGCCCGCGTCGCGCCATCGACCTCCACGCACCCGCTGGCGGTGTCCCCGTGCTCGACGCCTTCCGCCGCGCCGACGCCACCCTGCTCGCAGCCCACGGCGACCAGGGCGCACGCCTGTGCACCCGCCGCGGGCACACCCTCGCGTGGTTCGACGAGCCCATTTCCGACCTCGTCTGCCCCGACGGCCGTGGACCGGTGATCGGTATCGAGGTCTCCCGGGGCGACGCGCCTCGGCGGCTGTGGCGCATGGAAGAAGGCAGCCGCGAGTGGCGCCTCTGGGGCCGGCTGATGCTCTCCCGCTGGGCACCGGACAGCGACGGTTCGCTGTGGTTCGTGGCCGAGCGGGACCGGGTGCTGGCCCTCGACCTGCACGCACCCGAGCCGCGCGCCGTGTGGTCCGTACCGGTCGACCAGCGCGTGCACCGCATCGAGCGCGAAGCGCAGTGGATGTCGTTCTTCGACGGACAAGAGGTGTTCACCTACCAGCTGCCCGGGCTGCGCCTGCGACGCCGCGAGCTCGTCCCCGAACACACCGGGCTCTGGCCCTGCGGGATCTCGTTCGAGGCCACCGTCAGCGAGGCCGAGGAGCTCGTGCTCACCGTGTCCTCAGCGGCGGCCTACGCGCAGGTGCGCGCCGGGCGCACGCACATGCCGCGGGTGAGCGGCGACCCGCTGACGACGGTGATCGGTCGTGCCGACGCCGATGCCTCGCCGACCGGGCGACTGCGCGAGGGCTGGCTGTTCGTGCACGGCGACCGCGACGACGACGCCTACCTGCTCTCCCTCGACGCGCGGCCCACGTTGCGCGCCGTACTCGCGAACACCGGGACGGTGCGGCTCCAGCCTCCGTTCCTGTGCAGCTTCGACGAGGACGGGCGGCTCGCCGTGCTCGACCTTCGCGATGGCGCCGTGTGGACGCGGCTAGCCCTCACCTGAGGTCGGCGGCTGCCACAGCCCCACGAACCACACCTGCAGCGCGATCACGAGCTGATACGGCAGCCGCAGCCACAGCGCGACCGGGCTCTGCGGCAGCCCGTCCAGGTACACCTCGTTCATCGCCATGTGCACGTTCGCCGGGAACACCGCCACGAGGAGCGCGAGCAGCCCGAAGGTTGCGAAGCGGCGCGAGAACGGCACGAGCAGCCCGACCCCGCCGAGGATCTCGAACACGCCGGACAGCCACACGAGCTCGAGGTGCCACGGCAGGTACGGCGGCATCATGCGCACGAAGGTGTCGGCGTGGGTGAAGTGCAGCACCCCGACGAGTACGAAGGTCGCGGCGGTGAACCAGCGCAGCGGCGTATGAATGCGAGCGAGCAGGTGCATGCGGCCTGCTATCCCGTCGTTCCCGCGCTTCCGAGCCTTGTCTGCAAGGTCACACAGTGTTGCCGGTGCACCGCGACGCCCAGCGTGTGAAGCGGCGCCATGACTTCGCCCGCCTCTCGCCTGTGGACCTACGCGACCCCGCACCGCCAGACCATCTGGCTGGCGTCGGCGTGTTCGGTGCTCAACAAGATCTTCGATCTCGCGCCCCCCGCGCTCATCGGCGCCGCCGTCGACGTCGTCGTGCAGCGAGAGGAGAGCCTGCTGGGGCAGATGGGCATCGTCGACCCGAAGCAGCAGCTGGTCGCCCTGGTCGTCGCCACACTCGTCGTGTGGGGCCTGGAGTCGGCCTTCGAGTACGCCTATGCCGTGCTGTGGCGGAACCTCGCACAGCGCGTGCAGCACGAGCTGCGTCTCGACGCCTACGCCCACCTCCAGAAGCTGGGCGCCCAGGGCTTCGGCGACCGTCGCCGCGGCAACCTGCTCGCCATCCTCAACGACGACATCAACCAGCTCGAGCGCTTCCTCGACGGGGGAGCGAACGACATCCTCCAGGTGCTGACGACCGTCGTCATCGTCGGCGCCGCGTTCTTCTGGCTCTCGCCGCAGATGGCCCTGTTCGCGTTCGTGCCCGTGCCGCTGATCCTGTGGGGTAGCTTCCGGTTCCAGACCCGCATCGCACCGCGCTATGCCGAGGTCCGCGCCAAGAACGCGACCTTGAACGCGAGCCTCGAGAACAACCTCGAGGGCATGGAGGTCATCAAGGCCTTCGCCAGCGAGGAGCGCGAGGTCGCCCGCATTCGCGCCGCCTCCGAGGCGTACCAGGCCGCGAACCGCCACGCGATCGCCCTGTCGAGCGCGTTCTCGCCCGTGATCCGCATGGCCGTCGTCATCGGCTTCATCGCGACGATGCTCATCGGCGGCTGGCTGGCGCTCGAG
Source organism: Deltaproteobacteria bacterium (assembly GCA_006226595.1). Classification (GTDB taxonomy): domain Bacteria; phylum Myxococcota_A; class UBA796; order UBA796; genus M1803. The sequence goes on along the minus strand of SBGP01000102.1, from coordinate 13,417 downwards.
GACGTCATCTCCGCCGGCGCCTACGGCACGCTCGCGTTCCTCATCCAGCGACTGCTGTGGCCGCTGACCCGCCTCGGACAGACCTTCGACCTCTACCAGCGCGCCATGGCGTCGACCGACCGCGTGATGGCGCTGCTCGACACCGCCGATCCGCTGCCCGACGGCGACCAGCCCGTCACCGACGTGAAGGGCGCGGTGGTCTTCGAGCAGGTCGACTTCGCCTACCCGGGCCGCGAGCCCGTGCTCTCGGGCTTCGACCTCGCCATCCCCGCGGGCCAGACCCTGGCCGTGGTCGGACCGACCGGCAGCGGCAAGTCCACCCTGCTGCGGCTGATCCTGCGCTTCTTCGACCCGGACAGCGGGCGCGTCACCCTCGACGGCCAGGACCTGCGCACCCTGAGGGCGCGTGAGCTGCGCCGCTCGGTGGGCCTGGTCTCGCAGCAGGTGACGCTGTTCCCCGGGACCGTGCGCGACAACATCGCGTATGCCCGTCCGGACGCGAGCCTCGACGAGGTCGAGCGCGCCGCGAAGGTCGCCGAGGCCCACGAGTTCATCGAGGCCCTTCCCCAGGGCTACGATACGGTGGTCGGCGAGCGGGGCGAGCAGCTCTCCGGCGGTCAGCGCCAGCGCATCGCGATTGCCCGCGCCGTGCTGCTCGATCCGCCCATCCTCATCCTCGACGAGGCCACCTCCGCGGTGGACAACGAGACCGAAGCGGCGATGCAGAAGTCGCTGGAGCAGATCGCGAAGGGCCGCACGACCCTGCTCGTGGCCCACCGCCTGTCCACGGTGCGTCGCGCCGACCGCATCCTCGTGCTCGAGGACGGCCGCATCGCCGAGAGCGGCAGCCACGAGGCGCTCGTCTCCGCCGGTGGGCTGTACGCGAGGCTGTGGGCGGTGCAGACCGGCGAGGCCTGAGGCGCGCACGAGGCGAGGACCGGATAGGTGGCGCTCCTCCCGGAGTTCCCGTGTTTTCCGACCACCTGCTGCCCTCGCTCACCCAGACCCTCGCCGACCAGGGCATCACCGAGCCGACCGAGATCCAGGCTCGCACCCTGCCTGTGCTCGTGGACGGTCGCTCGCTGCTCGGCGTGTCGCAGACGGGCAGCGGCAAGACCCTCGGCTACGTGCTTCCCCTGCTCCACCGGCTCAAGAGCCTGGAGGACGACGGCGATGCCGTGCAGATCCCCCGACGCCCGCGCGGCCTCGTGCTCGTGCCCGGTCGCGAGCTCGGTGAGCAGGTGTCGAAGGTGTTCAAGGGGCTGACCCACGCCACCCGCCTGCGCGTGCGCACGGCCCTCGGCGGCGCGAAGAAGAAGGTCGCCCGCGAGAACGTCGCCGGGAAGTTCGAGGTGCTGGTCGCCACCCCCGGACGCCTGCTGCAGCTGCTCGACTCGGGCGAGCTCTCCCTCGGAGACCTGCGCACGCTCGTCGTCGACGAGGCCGACCAGATGGTGGACCCGGGCTTCCTGCCGACGGCTCAGCGCCTGCTGGCCGAGTCGCCGGCGGGCGTGCAGCTCGTGCTGTTCTCGGCAACGCTGCCGCAGAGCCTGGAGCAGACCGTGGCCAGCCTGTTCCCGGAGCCTCCGGAGCGCATCGAGGCCAGCGGCGCCCAGAAGACCGTGTCGACGCTGAAGACCGTCAACGTGGACATCATCAACGGACGCCGCGTCGAGCCACTGCTCGCCCTCCTTCGCGAGGCTCCCGGTGTCGGGACGATGCTGTTCGTGAACACCCGCGAGCAGCTCGACAAGGTCGGCGGCTGGCTGCGCGGAGGCGGCGTCGGCTTCGTGCCCTACCGCGGCCAGATGGAGCGCAGCGAGCGGCGCGACAACCTCAAGGCCTTCCGCGAGGGCGAGGTCGACGTGCTGATCACGACCGACCTCGGCGGTCGCGGCCTCGACATCGAGCGCGTGGCGCGGGTGATCAACGTGCACCTGCCCCGAGATCTGGACAACTACCTGCACCGCGTCGGTCGCACGGCGCGAGCCGGCCGCGAGGGCACCGTGTTCAACCTCGTGACCCAGCGCGACCAGCCCCTGCTCGCGAAGCTGCGCAAGCGCGAGGGCTAGCCCAGCGGGGCCCTGACAATCCTCGACCCCACCTCCCGACAGGCCGCGATACAACCCCGGTCCGCAGGAGGCAGCATGGCCGACGAGAAGCCCGAAGAGACCAAGCCCGAGACCCCGGACCCCGAGACCTCGGAGTCGGCGCACTTCGACGGCCCGCACGGCGGGTACACCGTCACCGCGTCGACCACCCACCTGCGCGACGCCAAGGGCAAGGAGAAGGCGACGATCTTCTCCGTCTCCTACGTGCTCGACGGCGACGACCGCAGCCGTCCGGTGACCTTCTGCTTCAACGGCGGCCCGGGCAGCTCCTCGGTGTGGCTGCAGTTCGGCGCCTACGGCCCGAAGCGCGTCGACCTCCCCGACCTGGAGATCGCGCCGCCCGCCGGCTGCGGGCTCGTCGACAACGAGCACAGCATCCTCGACCTCACCGACCTCGTGTTCATCGACCCGGTGGGCACCGGCTTCTCGAAGGCCCAGGGCGAGACCGAGGACAAGGCCTTCCACAACGTCGACAGCGACGTCGAGAGCGTCGCCGAGTTCATCTGGCGCTGGCTGTCGAACAATGGCCGCTGGGCGAGCCCGAAGTACATCTCCGGCGAGTCCTACGGCACCACGCGCTGCGGCGGCCTCGCGCTCAAGCTGCAAGAGCTGGGCATCCAGCTCACCGGCGCCATCCTCGTGTCGCTGGCCATGGACTTCCAGACCATCATCTTCGCGCCGGCGAACGACCTGCCGAACGTGCTGTACCTGCCCACCTACGCGGCGCTGGCGCACTACCACGGCCGTATCGAGGTCGACGATCTCGACGCGTTCCTCGACGAGGCCCGTCGCTTCGCGGTCGAAGAGTACGGTCCGGCGCTGATGCTGGGCTCCCGGCTCACCGAGGAGCGCAAGGCCGCGCTCGCCGGCAAGCTCGCCGCGCTCACCGGCCTCGACGCCGACGAGATCGCCGCGCGTCAGCTGCGCATCGACTACCTGTGGTTCGCCCGCACGCTGCTCGGCGCCGGCGACAAGACCATCGGCCGCCTCGACGGACGCTACGTCGGCCGCGACCTGATGCCGCAGGGCCGCTCGCTCACCCGCGACCCCTCCTACGACGCCGCCATCGGCGCGTACACCGCCGCCACCAACGACTTCCTGCGGCGCGAGGTCGGCTGGGACACGTCCTCGCCGTACAACGTGCTGTCTCTCGCGGTGAACCAGGGCTGGAGCTTCGAGCGCAAGCAGCGCCTCGGCTACGTGAACACCGCCGAGGACCTGCGGCAGGCGATGGTCGCCAACCCGCACCTCAAGGTGCTGTTCGCGAATGGTCTGTACGACCTCGCCACGCCGTTCTTCGCCGCCGAGTTCACCCGTGACCACCTGTCTGTGGACACGGATCTGGCTGGCCAGATCGTGTCGACCTACTACCCGGCGGGGCACATGATGTACTTCCACCCGCCGAGCCTCGCGCAGCTCAAGGCCGACCTCGCGTCGTTCTACGCAGGCTAGCCCCGACCCGCGTCGCGCCCGGGTTCGGGCTCGTCAGTCGACGACGAGAACCTCGGGCGCGTCCATCAGCTCGGACTTACGCGCGAACTTGAGCTTCGCCGAGCGCAGCGGCCCGCGCAGGCGCACGCCGACACCGGGCTTCTCGGGGCGCCGGCGGGGAACCGCGCGCACGGTGACGTCGACGCGACCGTCGCGCAGGTGCCCCCAAGCCTGGAGCGGTCGATTGCGGTCGCTCATGCGCTCGAGGCGCTCGATCTCGACCCAGCCGCGACCGAAGCGCGCCTCGCCCCACAGGTCACCGACGTGCAGCCAGCCGCCATCCTCGCGCTGGAACCACGGCGCCACGTCGAGAAGCACCTTGGGGATGAGCTTCATGTCGCTGCCCATGAACACGTAGCCGTCGGAGAGCGACACCCACCCCTCGAGGCGCGACTCGCCGCGGGGCAGCTCGCCCCCCGCACGCACCGTGAGCTCGGCGTCGAGCCAGCCGGTCACCGGCGAGACGCGGCCGATGGCGTCGGTGATGGCCTCCTCGGCGCGGCCTCGCTTGACCACCACCTGGAGCTCGACGGCCGGGTCGCCGGGAATGTCGGTGATGCCGCCATCGGCACGCCCCTCGGTCCGCCCGTACTGGAACGTCGCGTTCTCGAGGGCGAGCGCCTCGTCGGCGAGCACCAGAGACGGCAAGACCAGCTCGTCGAGCTCGATCTCTCCGAGAACGAAGCGGGTGGCGCGGGCGTTGCCCACGCCATCGACGTGCTTCGTCGCCGGGGTCCAGTGCACGTCATCGAGCTGACCGTTCAGCCCGGTGAGGATGACCTCGGAGAAAGTCTCGTCGGGGGCCGCGTGGAAGCGGCTGTCGTGCACGGTCAGCGACGAGGCATGCAGGGTGTACGGGCGCTTGGCGAGCACGCGCTCCTCCCGCGGCGGTCGCTGAATGCGCAGCCCGACCTCGACGCCACTGGCCTCGACCTCGCCGAGGTGCACCTGCTTGGACACGAAGAACCACGGAGACGGCAGGTCGGCCTCGGCCCAGGCCACGTAGACCACCGGCATACGCAGGACGGGCGGCTCGACCCGGACGCCCTCGATGCGGAACCGCCCCGACCAGGACAGGGTGATGTCCTCGGCGGTGATGCTGCCCTCGGGCCACTCGAGCCCCCGCTCGGCCAGGCGACACATGGTCTTTGGCGAGGAGAGCACGGCGACCACGCCGGTCAGGGCGAGTGCGACCACGAGGGCCGCCACCAGGAGTGCCATGCGAAGGCGGGTCATGCTCCACCGTACCCCGAGGCCGGTCCCGGCTGCCGACAAGCCCTGGTCACGGCAGCCCCACGTGCCCGTTCGGCGCTTCCCAGGCCGAGCGCCACAACCTCTCGCGCCCGTCGCCCGGTCGAACCTTCCAGCACGTGCAGGACGCGTCGGCCGGTCGCTACACCCGCACGCACCAGGCGTTCGTCGCCGCCCGACCCCTTCACCGCCACCGCGAGCGGCATGTCGAGGCGGCGTTCTCGCCTGGTCGGGATAGGGTTTCGCCTTCAACCAGGGAGACCTCATGGAACTGCAGATCGAAGAGCTCGCCGCCGGCACCGGCGTCCGCGCCGCCAAGGGCCACAACGTCCACGTGCACTACACGGGCTGGCTCACCGACGGCACCAAGTTCGACTCCTCCGTCGATCGCGGCCAGCCGTTCAACTTCGTGCTCGGCGCGGGCATGGTCATCGCGGGCTGGGACCAGGGTGTGGCTGGCATGCAGATCGGCGGCAAGCGCAAGCTCACCATTCCGGGACACCTCGCCTACGGTGAGCGCGGCTACCCCGGCCTCATCCCCCCGAACGCCACGCTGGTGTTCGAGGTCGAGCTGCTCGGCCTGTCCTAGCGCTCGCACGAAGCCGATGAAGGTGCGGAGGCCAGGCCTTCGCACCGAAACCGGGCACGCCGATCGTGAACACCTCGCCGGGTCAGGTACACTGACCCCCTTCCAAACGAGGTTCCGATGCGTTTCGCGCCACTACTCCTGCTTCTCGCGTGCACCAGGGGTGCGTCCATCGAGGACGAGCCCACCACCGACTCGGGAGCCGCCGACACCGGCGAAACGGACTCGGGCACCGCCGACAGTGGCACCACCGACAGCGGGGGCGGCGACACGGGCACCGACACCGACACCGGCCCCCCGCCCCCGACCCAGAGCTTCGTCGCACGCCACACGGCACCGCCCTCGAAGAACACGCGCCTGGGCACCTGGCTCGTGCACTTCGACAACAACGGCTTCGTGTACGTGCGCGACTACGGGGACGGCGCCGCCGTGACCGCGTGGCCGCAGACCTTCTCGGTCACCGCCCCGCGCGGCACGGACCAGATGGACAACGGCGACGGCACGCTCGGCGCGTACTGGTTCGTGTACCGCTACGAGGACAACGACGGCAGCGGCGCGTGGACCGCTGGCGAGCCCATCGACGCCGTGGCTCCCCGCATGCTCGCGTGGATCAACGAGTTCCAGGGCTTCAGCGATGCGTTCTACGCGCTGTCCTTCGACGATCAGGGCAACCTCGAGTTCTTCGACGCCAACGAGGGCTTCGACCTGAACACCGTCCGCGGCCCGAACGAGATCACCCTCGGCGGCACCACCAACTGGAGCGGCAACCCGCAGGGGCGCCCGGACCACGTGGCGACCTTCGTGCAGGCCGAGTTCGACGGCACCACCATCGTCGGCAGCTCCCGTCCCCTCGACACGGCGCTCGACTCCCCGTTCTCGGTGACCGTCTCCGGCGACCCGGACCCGGCCCGTCAGCTCGACGACCAGGGCTTCGTGTACGGCGTCGAGATCCCGTTCGGCTACGCGGATGCCGATACGAGCGGCAACTACACTGCCGGCGACACGTTCGGGTCGACGCTGTGCAGCGGCTCGGATCCCGTGTACCTGCTGTGGACTCCCGCCCCGACCACGATCGAGAGCGCGAGCATCGCCGGCCTGTACGGCCTGGTGTCGGGCTGGGTCGCGTACGCGTCCTCGCCGACCGCCGAAGTCCTGCTCACCGACACCTCGGCGCTCACGCTGTCCCCGACGGACTGCCAGTTCCAGTAGGTCAGCCCCAGCCCTTGCGCTGGAGCGCGACCATCTGCCGGAACACCTCGCGCGCCGACGCGGGGTCCAGGCGCTCCCCGACGAGCCCCATGACGGCGAACAGGTAGGCTGCGAAGACGTTCATCGCCGCGGCGATGGACGACAGGCCTGCCCACGGGGCGAGTAGCAGCCCGAGTCGCGCGACGAACACCTCGTCGAGCGCACGCAGGTCCGCGTCGTTGGCGCGTGCGACCTGCTCCAGGAAGACGCGCGCCAGGTCCAGATCCGCCGCGTAGAAGGCGAACAGCGGCGCGAACAGCGCCTCGATCGCCGCCTCGGGCGTGTCCGCCTCGCCTGCCCGCGCGAAGCCCTCTTCGATGAGTTCACTCACCTTGGACTTCCAGAGGAGCACGACCACCGCCTCCTTGGTCGGGGCGTAGTTGAACAGCGTGCCCTCGGCGATGCCGGCGGCCTCCGCGATCTCTCGGGTACGGGTCGCCTCGAAGCCCTGCCTCGCGAACAACTCGGCCGCCGCCGCGGCGATCGCCGCGCGCGTACGCTGCTTCTTTTCTTCGCGACGACCCATGCACTCCCCGTTCGGAGGTCTGTAACACCCCACTTTCCGCCTCGCGGGCCTTGCCGCAACACAAAACTGAGTATACTCATTTTTCAGGGAGGCCCGATGACCGACGCACGACGTGCCCTCTCCGAGTTCTACGCCCGCGAGGGCCTCTCGCCCGATGGCGGCATCTCGTCGCCGACCGACCAGATCAAGGCGTTCGGCCTGCCGATGACCATTCCGAACCCACCCATGCGCGCCCGCGTCCTGCCGGTGCATGACCTGCACCACCTGCTCACCGGCTACGGCACCGACGAGATCGGCGAGGGCGAAGTGTCCGCGTGGGCCCTCGGCGCGGGAAACCGGCACCACCTGTTCGGGCTGATCTACGACTGCGGCGGCTTCCTGGTCGGCCTTCCCCAGGCCCCGGGGCGCTTGTTCCAAGCCTTCGTGCGCGGACGGCGCGGACGCACCCTGTACGACCGGCCCGCTCAGCACTGGCTCGCGATGTCCGTGGAGGAGCTGGCCGAGCACTGCCACACGGACGTCCACGAGCCTGCGACCACTGGGGACCGGGTGGCCTTCGCACTGACCATTCCCCTCACCCTCGGGCTCGCGACGCTGCTCCCGTTGGTGAGCCTCGCTGGCGTCTTGCGTGGCGGCGAGCGGCCCCAGCCCTTCGTGTAGGGCTCAGTCGTCGCGGCGAACCCGTCCGCGGCTGGCCTTCACGTCCCCCCGGGCCTTCTTCGCCTTGAGGCGACGCTCCTTGCTGCCGCGTGTCGGGCTCGTCTTTCGCCGAGCCCGCGGCGGCGCGAGGTGGGCGCGCACGAGGGCAACGAGCCGATTGCGCGCCTCTTCGAGGTTCTGGAGGCGACTGCGGTGGGTGCCACAGGTGATGCGCAGCTCGCCCGCGCTGTTGATGTCGCCCCCTCGCGCGTCGCGGATGCGCGCAATCACCGACGGATGCAGGCCGCTGGCCTCGAGGTCGCAGAACAGGTGGATCTTGGTCTCGGTGGTGTTCACGTGCTGACCGCCGGGTCCACCGCTGCGCGCGGTCTCCACCCGCAAGCAGCTGGCGGGGAGTACGCGTCGATCGTCGATGGGAAGCTCGTCGGGCATGGGCGGAACGTAGCGCAGCGGCGAGGTCGCGCTACCCTCGGCCGCGGAGGTCCGATGGCCGTCACCCTGCGCGAGCTCACCAAGGACAACTACCGCGAGGTGCTGAAGCTCGAGCCCGCGCCGGATCAGCAGCGCTTCGTGGCGCGCAACGTGTGGTCCATCGCCGACGCCACCTTCCACGGCAAGGCTTGGTACCGCGGCATCTACGCCGACGACACGCCCGTGGGCTTCGCGATGCTCCACACCGACCCCGGCGGCGAGGGCTACTGGGTATGGCGGCTGATGATCGCTGGCGACCGGCAGGGACACGGCTACGGTCGCGAGGCCGTGCGCCTGCTCGTCGCGCAGGTCCGCGCGTGGGGCGCCGAGGAGCTCAAGCTCTCGTACGTCCCGGGAGAAGGCTCTCCGGAGGGCTTCTACCGAAGCCTGGGCTTCGCACCGACCGGAGAGGTCGAAGAGGGCGAGATCGTTCTGCGACTCGCCCTCTGAGTGCGCCTGGGATCAGGCGAGCGCGGCGACGATGCGCTCGGTGACCTGGTCCGGCTTGCCGACGCCGTCGACGCGCTTGAGCAGGCCCTCGGCGTCGTAGAACGGCACGAGCGGCGCGGTCTGCGCGTGGTAGGCGTCGAGGCGGGCGCGGCAGGCCTCCTCGGTGTCGTCCTTGCGGTGCACCAGGCGGTCCATGATCTCCGCCGGGGGCGGGTTGAACTGCAGGTGGTAGATGGTGCCCGTCTCCGGATCGCTGCGGCGACCGACGATGCGGTCGACAATCAGCTGGTCGTCGACCTCGAGGAGCAGCACCGCATCGAGGGACACCCCGTCGGCGGCGAGGGCCTCCTTGAGGGCCTCGGCCTGGGGCACGGTCCGCGGGAAGCCGTCGAGGAGGAAGCCCTCCTTGGCGTCGTCCTGGGCGATGCGCTCACGCACCAGGCCGATGGTGACCTCGTCGGGCACGAGCTTGCCGGCGTTCATGTACTCCGCGGCCTTCTTGCCGAGCGGGGTGCCATTCTTCACCGCGGCGCGGAACATGTCGCCGGTGGAGATGTGCGGAATGGCGTAGCGGTCCACGAGACGCGCGGCCTGGGTACCCTTGCCTGCCCCGGGGGGGCCGATGAAGATCATGCGCATGGCGCTCTCCTCTGGGAGCCGGTGACAGGCACCGGAGTGGAAGGAGGCGGGCCTAACCGGCGAGGCACGGACGCGCCGGTGACTGCCACACGACGTCGCGCGACTGTGCCCACACCTTGGGGTAGGCTGCGCGCGGAGGCAGCATGAAGGTCGCTCAGCTCATGTCCCGCGAAGTCGTCACCCTCGGCGCGGACGACCCGCTGATCACCGCCGAAGAGCTCATGGGGCTCCGGCGTTTTCGCCACCTGCCGGTGGTCGAGCCGGGCGACAAGCTCGTCGGACTCGTCACCCACAAGGACATCATCCGCTCGTCCTTCGCCCATGCGCCGCGCACCGAGCAGCTGGTCGCCAAGGCTCGGACCCGCGTGCGTGAGATCATGCGCAAGCGCGTGGCCACCGTGAGCCCGGATACCGACCTGACCGTCGCGGCGCAGATGATGGTCGAGCACAAGTACGGCTGCCTGCCCGTGGTGGAGGACGGCACGCTCGTCGGCATCCTCACCGAGGCGGACTTCCTGTACATGGTGAAGAGCCTGCTCGAGAACGCCGACGCCACGCTGATGGCCGCCGTCGAAGCCTCGCTGAAGTGATCGAGGACGACGCCCAGGAGCTGTCGACCGCGCGCACCTCGGCCATCCTCGGCATCGCGGCGCTGACGATGATGGCGTCCATGTGCTGCACGAGCTTCATGGGCATCATGGGCGGCATGGTCGTCGGACTCATCGGCCTGTGGCTCGCGTTCACCCAGCGCGAGCTGGACATGGGCCCGGCGAGCACCGCCTTTCACCAGGTGGGGCTGGCCACCAACGGCATCGCCAGCGGCCTCGGCTGCCTGTTCACCCTCGGCATCGCTGCGTACATGGCCCTGTACGTCGCGCTGTTCGCCGTGATGATCGCGACCGGTCCGTAGACACCACGGACCGGAGGCGAGGGACTACTTCGGCCAGGCGGCGGCCGCGCGCTCGAACGAGGCGGCGGAGTTGCGCAGGGCCTCGGCGGCGACCACCGAGTGCCCGTCGGTGAGCGCGGACCACGCGCGGGCGAGGTTGCGCTCGCCGCCGGAGAACGGCCCGAAGTACTCGGCGAACACGCCGATGCCGTGCTTGGCGATGAACGCGCCACGGCCCTCGACCAGCGGCGAGATGTCGTCGTTGTGAAGCTTCTCGATCGCGGCGCGAAGCAGCGGGGCGTCGTCGTCCATGGGGATGCGCGACGCCTGGTCCGCGAGTGCCGAGATCTCCTTCGACAGGCGGGTGACCGTGCCAACGAAGTCGAGATCGCCCTGACCACCGCCACTGGCCGCCTCGTGCGCCTGCTGGCGACGGGCCAGGAACGCGCCGACACCGATGAGCAGCACGCCGAGACCAAAGCCCGGACCGCCGGTGGCCGCCCACTCGCTCAGGCGGGTGTTCGGGTCGGGCACGTCGGGAATCGCGGCCTTGGCGGCCTCGACCTTCGCGGGAAGCTCGAAGGCGCTGGCGATGGCGCCGGACTCGACCAGCGCGGCAATCGCCTGCTCGCGGGCCTCGACCAGCTTCTTCGCCTCTTCCGGGTCGTCGGACGCGGTGGGCATGGCCTGCACGCTGGCGAGGGTCGCGTGCAGCGCCATGGCCTGGCGCCACTCGGTGTGAGCCGGACCATTGCGCGCGCCGAAGCTGGCGGCGACGCCGATGCCGAGGACGAGGAGGACCAACGGGAGGAAGGACTTCACGCGGCACCTCCGGCGACCATGAGGTTGTAGAGCGCCAGCCCGAGCGAGGTCAGCGCCTCACCGACGATGAGACCAGCAGAGACGGGCACCAGCACCTTGCCGACCCAGGCGCGACCCTTCTGCTGCTCGAGGGCCATCGAGGTCACGCAGCCCACGCCGTACGCGAGGGTGATCGGGAACGGCAGGTACATGGCGAGGCCGACGAGCACCGCGATGCCACCGATGGGGAAGATGGACAGCGCCCCGCCCATCACCGCGCCCGCGGCGTACTTGTCGACCGCGGAGTCGCTGGAGCGCAGCGCGTCGAGGGTGGCCTTGAGCGCCTCGCCCTGCGGCGCACCGAGGCAGTCCGCGCTTCCGGCCATGCACGCCGCCGAGTTCGGACCGAAGCCCGGGTTCTCGGGGCTGCCCCACAGCAGGTAGAGCACGCCGATGGCGACCAGCGGACCGACCCAGCAGAGGATGAGCTGGCCGATCTGCTGCTGGCGCGGGATGGACCCGACGAGGTGACCCGTCTTGAGGTCACTCATCATGTCGGCGCACTGGTTGATGGCGATGCACACGGCCATGCCGAGCACGATGGACGCGATGACGTCGCCCGCGGAGAGGAAGAACATCAGCGTCACTGCGATGAGCGACAGGCCGGACAGCGGCGAGATGTCGGTGTGACCGGTGGCCTGCGCGACGATGATGCCGGCCAGACCGAGCCACAGGGAGCCGACCACCGCGATGAGCAGGGCCGTGCCCCAGCCGACGTTGGGGCTGGACATGCCCGCACCGAGGAAGAGCAGCACGAACGCGCCCGCAGCGCCGCCGTACACCCACACCGGGTCGATCTCCTCGGCGGCTCCTCCGGTCTCCTTGGCCGCGGCCGCAGCCGCCGCGAGGGAGCGCATGGCGCCGGTCACCGCGGGAAGTGCGGCAAACACGCCAGCGAGGGCACCACCGATGAGCATGCCGATGCCGAGAGGACGCAGCATCTGCGAGAAGACCTCGCCCGCCTGCCAGCCGGCCCACTGCGCACCGGGTACCTGTGCGTGGTTGTTCACCCAGCCCGCGCTGACCGCGACCGGGGCGATGACCCACCAGGCGAGCATGCCGCCGAGGGCGAAGGGCAGTCCGCCGCGACCCGAGAGCAGGCCAGCACCAAAGTTCGCCGCCGAGATGTACAGGGCGAAAGGGAGCCACGGGGGCAGCGACAGGACGTGGCCGACGTCGAGCTCCTCGGGAATGACGTGGAACAGCGACACGCCGAGGGTGAGCAGCACCGCGAAGCCGGCGCCGCCGATGAGCAGACGCCCCTGCTCCTTGCCCTCACCGGGGGACTTGAGCAGCGTGGCGACGGCCATGCCGCTCGGGAACTTCAGGCGTTCGAACTCGATCATCTGCTTGCGCAGCGGGATGATGAGCACAATACCCATGAGGCTGCCCGCGATGGCCGCGAACAGCAGCGGACCCACGTCGAAGCCGCGGAGCGACTCGTCCTCGGCGCTCATCAGGAACAGCGCCGGGAGCGTGAACACCACACCCGCGGACGCGGTGTTGATGCCCGAGGCGATGGTCTGATTGATGTTGTTCTCGACGATGGACTTCCGGCCCATCACGCCGCGAAGCATGACGAAGCCCAGGATGGCGGCCACCGTCGAGCCCGAGAGGCCGAAGCCGAGCTTGAGCGCGATGTACACGAAGGAGGCGGTGAGCACCACGCCGGTCACGGCGCCGAGCACGACGCTCGGCACGGACAGCTCGGGATACGGCCGCGAGTTGGCAGAGGCCATGGGGGGTCTCCAAGAAGAAGCGGGCGGCAGGGTATCGCGTGAGCGTTCGAAGTGCCGGATGGGGCCGGAAAGTTCATGTGAGGCCCGCCATCGGGCGGGCCGTCCACCGGATCTCGGACGATGTGAGGCCCGCCATCGGGCGGGCCGTCCACCGGATCTCGGACGAGGAGGCCTCCGGCAAACGAGGCCCACCGCAGCCCGAGTCGGCCGCAGGCCGATGAGCGGCGAGGACCAGGCGTGCCTGGAGACGTCCAAGACGCGCTGGCGGATCCGGCCACAGCACCCGACCCGACGAGGCCCACCGCAGCCCGAGTCGGCCGCAGGCCGATGACCGGCGAGGACCAGCCGCTGCGCGACACGTCCAAGACGTGTTGGCGGATCCCAGGCCCGCCATCGGGCGGGCCGTCCACCGGATCTCGGACGAGGAGGCCTCCGGCCGACGAGGCCCACCGCAGCCCGAGTCGGCCGCAGGCCGATGAGCGGCGAGGACCAGGC
>SBGP01000112.1 GCA_006226595.1 Deltaproteobacteria bacterium | reverse complement strand
GGCGGGAGTGGTGCTGGCTCGGGGGCCGGCGGCGGCGGGGGAGCCGGAGGCGGCTCGGCGAGCAGCTCCCGCACGGCCAGCGCCAGCTCGGCGGCATCTCCCGCTTCGACCAGGCGCACCACCGCGCGGGTCTCGGTGGCGAACACGAGGTGCAGGCGCAAGCCGTCACCCGGGTTCGGATCGAGCCACGCGGCAGCGCGCACCTCGTCGTCCGCGAGCAGCGGGCGCAGGGCGTCGACCTGCTCGGCTACGGGCATCGCAGCGAAGCCGTCCGGAGGCGCGGCGTCGCGGAGCCCGATCTCGTCGAGACCCAGGGCGAGCTCGCTGTGAACCGCTTGCTCCCCGGGCGCGCCGACGCTGACCCATGCGAGGTCGGCGGCCGCAGCCCACACCAGCCACAGCGCGATCACGGGGGGCACTCGAGGGCGTACCAGGTGCCGAGCTGGGCGCCTGGACAGGACAGGGCGACGCCGATCTCGTCGGCCACGGCGTCGAGCACGGCCGGGCCGTCCTCCTGGAAGCTTCCGCCGTCGAGCACCGCGAGGGCTGCGTCGGTCGCCTCGGTCACCCGTGCGCGGGGCCAGAGCACGCCGAGGTCGGCGACGAAGGCCTCGACCTCGGCCTCGGTGAGCGGCTCGTCGTAGCAGTGGTCGGCGGCGACGCTCGCCTCGAGGTCGGCCGTGTGGCTGGCGACGGCGGAGACTCGGGCCGCGAGGGGCGCGTCGGTGAGGCAGCTGCCGACGTCTTCGGCCTCCGCGCAGCCCGCGAACAGCGCGTCCAGCTCCGGCTCCCAGGGGCCCGCGGCGTGCGCGACGGCGAGGGCCTTCTCGAGGGCCAGAGGGTCTGGAGAGGCGGCGAAGAACGCGTCGGGGTCGGCGCTTCCGCGGCGCTGGAACAGGGCGTATGCGGCCACGTCGAACCACGCGAGGCCAAGGGCCCCCGTGGGCACCGCATCCCGGCGCGCCGTCGACGGGATCACGTCCGCATACGCGGCCTCGCAGGCGAGATCGTCGGGGAACAGGCGGCACAGCTCGATCCACACGGTCGAGTCCGGCAGCTCGAAGCAGCCCTCGCTGTCGGTGCTCGGCTGGCGATCGTAGCGGTTCGCGGGCTCGTCCGGGTCGGCGGGCTGCTCGGTGCACCCGAGGAACGAGGCCTCCAGCGCCGAGGCGAAGAACCAGCTCGGCGACAGGTCGAGGTCGAGGCCATCGACCTCGTGCAGCTGCCGGGACGCGAGGGCGGTGGCCAGGGCCCAGCGGCCATCGGGCACGTAGAAGCGCACGCCGGGCTCACCCCACACGGGGCTCGACAGGTCCGTCTGCGCCGGCACCGGGATCGCGCAGGCCTCGCTGGCGTCGCTGTCGCCGTCGACCACGGTCGTGCGCGTGCACGCGACGAGGGACAGAGCGATCAGGAAGCGAGGCATGGCGCACTCTATCCCGCGCCTACCCCTCGCGCTGCGAGCGCCTCCGCGGCTTGCGCGTGCTGCTCGCCTTCTTCGCCTTCGGCGCGTCCACGCTCGGCAGTGAGTCGCGAATCCACGGCCGAACGCCTGCCCACAGCACCGCCACCGAGAGCAGGCCGATGAACCCGCCCCAGATCCAGTACGGCAGGATCAGCGCGGCCTGGATGTGGGCGACGTCGGATGGCATCACCCCCGCGCCGGTGTGGGCGACGTCGGTGAACAGGTAGTCCCCGCGCGAGAACACCGACAGTGCGAGCTGGCAGGCGACGAAGAGCAGGGTGGTTCGCGTGACCTCCGCGGAGGCCCGCGCGGAGAGCCCGAGCAGGCCTGCCCCGAGCAGGGCGACGAAGCCGAAGCCGAACAGGTTGCGCACCCACAGCACGTCGACGGCGAGCAGCACCACGCCGAGCACCATGGCGGCGATACGCGCCGAGCGCTCGTTGCGGGCGACGCCGAACAAGGCGCCGGCGACGATGGAGGGGCCCATGAGCCCGCCCGCCGAGATGGCCGCGCGTGCGAAGCGACCGGGGTCGCCGGACCAGCGCGCCACCCCGGAGGCATCGGCGTACATCACGAGCTGGTCGAAGGAGCAGCCGACGAGCATCGCGGCGATGCCGTGGCCGAGCTCGTGGGCGAGGGTCGAGAGCAGGATCAGGGGCCACGCGAGCGCGTGCAGCTGCGGCACCGCGTACAGCGCGACGGTGGCGACGATGCTGATCAACAGCGCGCGTTGTGCCTTGGTCATCGACCTCCCAGTGCAGAACTAAACGCAGAGGACCGAGATGCCAAGCCCGAGATGGCCGTGAGGCACGCAGGGGCATACGTCGTCGCCATGCTCCTGTTCCTATCTCTTCTCGCCCAAGCCGAGCCCGTTCGGGTCACCCTGTCCTTCGAGGATGCTGCGCGACACCTGGTCGACGTCACCGCGAGCTACCCCGCTTCGGAGGGGGGCCACGAGCTGGTGATGGCGAGCTGGACGCCGGGCTCGTACAAGATCCGCGACTACGCGAAGCACGTCGAGGCGCTCCAGGCCACGGCCGCCGGGGAGCCGGTGGCGGTGCGCAAGGTGGCCAAGAACCGCTGGCGCATCGAACACGACGGCCCCGTGACCGTGAAGTACCAGGTGTACGCCCGCGAGAGCGAGGTCCAGACCTCGTTCGTCGACGAGCACGTGGCCGTGCTCAACGGTGCGAGCCTGTTCCTGTGGGAGGACGCGCACCAGGGTCCGTGGGAGCTGTCGCTCGAGGTGCCGGAGCGATGGAGCGTGCACACCGCCCTGGACGGGGAGGGCGCGCAGCGCTCCGCCGCCGACCTGGACGAGCTGCTCGACTCCCCGCTGGTGCTGGGCGAAGCCGACGTTCAGCGCTTCGAGGTCGCGGGGCGGCCGCACGCTTTCGTGAGCTATGGCTTCGATCCCCCGTTCGCGCCGGAGGAGGTCGCCGCGGACCTCGCGCGCGTCGTCGAGGTCCAGCGCGCGTTCTGGGGCGAGCTCCCCTACGACCGGTACCTGTTCCTGGCGCTCGGTATCGGCGGTTCAGGGGGGCTCGAGCACGGCGCGTCGACGCTGATGATGACCCCCCCGGACGCGTTTCAGGTCTACGAGGCTTGGCTTGGCATGGCCAGCCACGAGTTCTTCCACACCTGGAACATCAAGCGCCTGCGGCCCGTGGCGTACGGCCCGTTCGACTACGAGCACGAGGTGTACAGCCCGAGCCTGTGGGTCGCCGAGGGGCTGACCAGCTACTACGGCGACCTGTTGCTCCACCGCGCGGGGCTCCGTGACCAGGATTCCCTGCTCGAGGGCCTGTCCGGCGAGATTTCGTACGTGCAGCGCACACCGGGACGCAACGTGCGCAGCCTGCGCGAAGCCAGCTTCGATGCGTGGATCAAGCACTACCAGTCGGACGAGAACACCGGCAACACCTCGATCAGCTACTACAGCAAGGGCCAGGTGGTCGGCTGGTTGCTCGACGCCGAGATCCGCCGCCGGACCGACAGCGAGCGCTCGCTCGACGACGTGATGCGGCTGGCGTTCGAGCGCTTCGCCGGCGACCGCGGCTTCACCGATGCCGAGTTCACCGCGCTCGTCAGCGAGGTGGCGGGCGAGGACCTCGGCCCCTGGCTCGACCATGCGGTCGGCTCGACCGCGGAGCTCGACTACGGGCCTGCGCTCGCGTTCTACGGGCTGCAGTTCGCGGAGGTCGGCGAGCCGAAGCCCTGGCTCGGCGTGTACATGGACGGGTCGCGGGTCCGCCGGGTGGTTCGCGACTCGCCCGCGTGGGCGGCGGGGCTCAACGTCGGCGACGAGCTGCTCGCGGTGGACGGTCTCAGGGTGACGAACATCGGCGACACCGTGGGGCGCTTTGCCGCCGGACAGGAAGTCACCGTGCTCTTCACTCGTCGCGGGCGCATCGAGGAGCGCAAGGTCGCGCTCGGCGTCAAGCCCGAGTCCTACACGCTCGAGGTGGTGGAGAAGCCCTCCCGGGCACAGAAGAAGGCGCTCGCCGCGTGGCTGGAGACGCCCGAATGAACCGCCTGCTCGCCGTCCTGGGCACGGGCGTGGTCGCCGCCGTCGGGGCCCACGCCATCGCATTCACGCTGACCGGGGCGCTGTGGGCGGTCACCGGCTGGCGCGCGGCCCAGTACCTCGCGACGCCGTTTGCGATCCTCGCGTTCGCGGCGGTGAACCTGGGGTTGGTCGCGGCGGTGCTCACGCCGAAGGTACCGATGCGGGTGGTACTGCCGCTGTGGGTCGCACAGGCCTACGTCGGCCTCGGCGCGATGCCCTTCGGGCTGCTGATGCTCATCCACCGGGGCTACATCCTGGTTCCCGGGCTGCTCCTCTGCGTGGCGGTGGCGCTCTCGGCACTGCTCGTGCGTCGCCTGCCGCACAGCCAGGGCTTCGCCATCGACGAGGCCTTCGTGGCCGAGCGCGCGGGTTTCTCCCCGCTGCGCACCGCGGGCCTGCTGCTCGCTCTCGGGGTGGCGATTCCGAGTGGCGTGGCGGGCTACCTCGCGGGAAGCGCAGCGTGGAGCGTGTCGTACGCGACCGGTGGCTATGCCGGCATCACCACCGAGGGCTTCGTCGTGCGCGCGCGCACCTTCACCCGCCCGGACACGACTGTGACCCTGCAGGGCATGATGCACATCGGCGAGGCGCGGGCCTACGAGGACCTGTACGCGAGCTTCGGGGCCCAGCCGAACACCGTGGTCCTCACCGAGGGCGTGACCGACGACGAGGACCGCCTCGGGCGCGGCGGCGTGGGCTACGCGCGCATGGCCGGAAGGCTCGGTCTCGAGCAGCAGCACGAAATCGAGGGCGACGGCTTCGTGGTGCGCAACGCCGATGTCGACGTGGCGCAGTTCTCCGAGGAGACGCTGGAGATGCTGCGCATGAGCTTCGCGATCTGGGGCTCAGACGACCCGGTCGCCGCGTGGCTGTCCTACAGCGCGAAGTACGCGACCGCGGACCCGGAGACCCTGTACCGGCCGCTGTACGAGGACGTGCTCCTCGCGCGGAACGACGCGTTGCTCGCCGCCATCGAGGCCGCGGAGCCCGAGTTCGCCCACATCATCGCGCCGTGGGGGGCTGCGCACCTGCCCGGGGTGGGCGCATCGCTCGAGGAACGGGGCTACGTGCCCGGGGAGTGGTCCGAGCGCCTGTTGTGGAGCTGGGGCACCGTGTTTCGACGCTAGGAGGTCACGTGGACATCGGCATTCAGCGCTTCTCGCACGTCGGCGTGCGCGTGCACGACATGGAGCGCAGCGTCGCGTTCTACGCCACCCTGGGCTTCGAGCTGCTCGCGGGGCCCATCGGTCCCGAGCCCGTCGCGATCCTGCGCCATCCTGCCGGCATCGAGATCAACCTCGTCATCAACGCGCACCCCGAGTGCACGACCAACGTGCTCATGGACGTGCCCGAGAAGCACCCCGGATACACACACCTCGCGCTGTCCGTGGCGGACGTGGACCACGCTGCGCGCGTCCTCGACGCGGCGGGCATCTCGCTCTCGGGGCGCATGCGCTTTCCCTTCGGCGGCCAGGCCCTGTTCGTCCGCGACCCGGACGGCAACACCGTCGAGCTCAACGACCTGGCCGAAGAGGCCTGGGACCCGTCCGCGTAATCGCGCGTTAGCCCCCGCGGATCGCCGAACGCGGTAGGGTGCGGACATGGTCGAATTCGTCCTCCGCACCGCTGGCTCCTACCCGCTGCTGTTCCTGTTCTGCGCGACAGCCGGCATCGTGCCCGTGCCCGAGGATCTGCCGGCGCTCGTCGCGGGCATGGCCTCCGCCGAGGGCCACGCGAACCTGCTCGTGTCCATGGTCGTCGCGTTCACGGGCGTGATGCTGCGCGACGTGATGTTCTACGGGCTCGGACGCGGGCTGTCGGCCAAGGTGCTCGACCGACCGGGCGTGCGTCGCTTCATCGGCGGTGCCAAGGTCGACCGGGCGCGGGACCTCGTGCGCAATCGCGGCGTGCACGCCGTGCTCATCGGGCGCTTCCTCGTCGGCTTCCGGACCCCGGTGTTCCTCGCTGCGGGCGCGCTCGGCGTGCCGTTCGGCCAGTTCCTGCTCTGGGACGTGCTCGGCGGTATCGTCATGGTCCCCGGCATGGTGCTGCTCGGCTTCTACTTCGGCGAGCCCGCGCTGCACGCGCTGCAGTGGGTGCTTGCCCACAGCGGCTGGGTCGCGGCTGCCGCTGTGGTGGCCCTCGGCCTGTGGTGGGTCCTGCGGCGACCGGAGCCCGCCGTCGAGTAGCAGTGCGGGCTTGCGCCGGAACGCGGGGCCGCCTACCGTCAGACCATGCTACGCTTGGGTCATGAACGAGGGGTGCTCGCGCTGCCGCTGTGGCTGGCGGCGTGTGCGACCACCGCGACCGTCGACTGGCAGGGCTTCGACGTGCTCTCCGCGCCGGCATGTCCCCCGCATCGCGCGGTGGGCGGCATTCCAGTCAGCGAGGCGCAGTACGAGACCGTGCTTGGCTGGGGCGAGAAGTTCTTTCGCGAGGGCTCCTATGGAGGCGAGCGCTCGGTCACCGACGTGATGGGGGTGCTCGGGGGCACCGTGGACGTGCCCTGTGACGCGGGACCGGACTGTCGCGAGCCGCTGGCGGTGCTCGACGTCTACGTACAGGCGGTCGACGACCTCGACGGGGTGCGCGGCAACCTGTTCGAAGGCAACGGGGCTGGTCGCACCTCGAACCTCGTGTTCCGCTTTCCTCCCGGCACCACGCTCTACGATCTGCCCGTGCCCGAGGAGGTGCACACGGGGCTCGACGTCGAGGCGGGCGCGTTCCTGCCCATCGGCCTGCATCCCGTACCCACCGAGGACGAGGGCGCGCAGTTGTTCGAGCCCAGCGCGTGGGGAGCTGGACCCGGCGCTCCCGAGGGGCGCTTCCGGCTTCGGCTGACGTGTGCGGCGTGCCACTACTCGCTGGACGTCGACAACGATGGCGTCGTCGACCTCGACTCCTCCGTGCGGGGGCAGCTCACCCCGGGCTCGCCCTACCGACCCGAGGACGCCTGGGGGGTGGGCAACCAGGACCTGCACTTCGGCTGGCTGTTCGGGCTGTCCGCGAACCCGCTCATGGGCGCGCTCGTGCTCGGCGGCGACATCGGCTCCGAGGCGCCGCACAAGGGCGCCGACGCGACCGCGTTCATGGCGTGGCTCGCTGGCTCCTACACCGACCCCCAGAAGAAGCACGTCGAGGACCGGGGCCGCGTGCCTGGCTACTTCCGCGAGGACGTGGACGGCGCGACCCGCGAGGTGCTTCGCGGCATGCTGCTGCAGCCGCGTGGCTACGCCGACGTGAACTCGGACGCCGCGTTCAACACGATGCAGCTGCCTCCGCTGTACACGCGGCATCTGTGGCCCGCGAACGTGAACGGCGCGATCTTCGACCCGGTCGACCGCAACAACACCGTGTGGTCCGGAGCCCTGGACTTCACCGGACTCATCGGGCTGTGCGCCGACCGCGGCGGACGCACCAAGGTGCCCGGCGAGGCATCGTTCCAGCACGTGGGTGCAGTGCCCTGCGACGACTTCGCCGACCTGATGCTCGCCAAGGCGCCGGTCGACGACGAGGCCCGGGCGGCGCTCAAGGCCGACATCCTGGGGCACAGCGACGGCATCCCCGGCATGCTCGGCCCCGACGGCGTGGTGCTCGTGCCAGGTGCGGGCACGATGCTCGACGACCCCGCCCTGCTCGCCCGCGCCGAAGCGCGCGGCATCGTCCGCGAGTACGGCGACTATGGGCGGGCAGGGGAGATGCGGCGCGGAAGCCTGGCCCTGCTCGGCTATCGCCTGGCCCTGCCCCCCGAAGAGGACGCGGCGCTCGGCATGGCGGAGCTCGCGCGCGACATCGGCCTCCAGCCCGACGAGATGGTGGCTCACTCGCTGAACGTGATGATGGACTGGCTCGACCCGCCGGCGAACGAGACCGCGCTGCTCGCGGCCAGCGCCGGCCTCGTGGCGCGTGGCCGTGAGGTCTTCGAGGCCGAGGGCTGCGCGGACTGCCACACCGGGCCCTTCTTCACCGACAACCGGGTGATTCGTCTCTCCGACGACGACGAGCAGCTGTTCGGCGCGCCGCGGGTGCCGTCGACCACGGGCTGGCGCGAGCCGATGCGCGGACAGCCCGAGACCATCGGTACCCAGGAGGAGCGGGCGACGACGACGCGCAAGATCCGGCGTTTCGCGTCGGCGCCCTATGACCCGCAGACGGGCCTGCCCGCGGCGAAGGCGACACCGATCGGCAACCTCGCGCGGGTGCAGACCATCGGCTACCGCACCGCGCCGCTGCGGCACGTGTGGGCTTCCGCGCCGTACCTGCACGACGGCGGGGTGGGGGTCGCGGTCACCCGGCCGGTGGGCACCGATCTCGCGGCCCATCTCGCGGCGGTCGACGGCCCGGAGGTCGTGCACGGCATGGGGCAGATCCTCGCCGCCCACGAGGCGAACCCGACGCCAGGACTTCGGCCGGATGCGGCCTTGTCGCTGCAAGCGCTGGTGCTCGAGAGCGAGCGGGCGCGTGTGATCGCGAAGAATGCCGAGGACGTGGTCGCGGTGCTCGGCACCAGCGTGTACCAGCCCGACGACCAGCCGTCACACGTGTCGATGGTCGACCTCGGCGTGAGCGGCGAGGGGCACGCGTTCTACGTGGACGACCGCCCTGGCGGCCCCGACGTGACCGCGCTCGTCGCGTTCCTGCTCGCCCTTGACGACTGCCCGGGGGACCTGCCTGGACGCGACGGCGACGCCTGTCCCGAGACCTACGCGGTGCCCGCCGACCAGGGACTCGCGGCGTGCCCACAGACGCCCGGCCTCTACGCCGACCTGAGCGAGTGGTACCGCTGATGCTCGCGCTCTTCCTCTCGCTGGCGGCGGCGTCGGACTTCGCACCCTTCGGTCGCGTCGACCTCGACCCCGAGGGGGTGCACCTCACCGGCGCGGTCAGCACCGTGGTGTCGCCAGGCGCGTTCCTGCTCACCGGGGTGACCTGGCAGGACGGCGTGGACTTCGCGACACCGGGGCTCGGCGTCGGTCGCCTGCACGGGGATGTCGGACTCGTCGGTGAAGTGGGCGCCTTGCACGTCCTCGGGTTGCTCGGCGCGGGCTACGACGGCTGGGAGCGCCAGCCGCTCGGCGTCGGGCGGGTGCACGCGGTGGTCGAGCTGCCGCCGCTGCCTTTCCTGCTCGAGCACCGCGCCCAGGTCGAGTGGTCCGCCGATGCGCGGATTCACCTCGACCAGCGCAGCATGCTCCTGTACCGCGCAGTGCCCGGCTTTGCGGTGGGGGCACAGTTCGAGCCGAACACCACGTGGTCCCTCGACGAGGGCACCAAGCAGTCGGGACTGCCGCTCGGGCTGCGGGCGAACTTCCAGGTCGACGCGACCACCCTCGGCGTGTTCGCGGCGTGGGACGCGCTCGGCGCACGTGCCTACGGACGGCTCACCGCGGTGTTCCGGCTGTAGGCGAGGCTCAGCGCTGCATCGCGCGAAGCGCTTCCTCGCAGAAGGCCTTGTTCTCGCCCTCGAGCTCGGGACAGGCGCTCTCGACGAGCGGGCGCGCCTCGTCGACCTTGCCCGCCTGGTACAGGGCGACGCCGGCGTTGTAGCGGGTGGCGGCCTTCACCCCGGGCTTGGCGGCGAGGGCTCCGAGGCCGTCGAGCTCTCCGAGGGCGGTGAGCACGAACGCGCGCAGGTCGTTCTCGATGGCGTCGTCGAGCACGCTGCTTCCTGCGTCGAGCGCGGCCTTGGCACCGGCGTGGTCTTCGGCCTGGATGAGCAGGACGGCGTGGTTCTGGACCTGCACCGAGGTGGCGGCCTTCGACTTCAGCGCCCGGGCCTGCCAGGTGCCCGCCCGCTTCAGGTCTCCGGTGCGCAGGGCGCAGCTGTAGCCGATGGCATCGACCTTCCCGCTGCCCTCGAAGCGCGACACCACGGCCTCGGCCAGGGTCAGGCAAGCGGCGTCCTCGCCGCGGTTCGTCGCGCCGGCCATCGCGTTGCGCAGGGCGGACTCGGGGGCCTGGGTGGCGGCCCAGGTGACGAGCGCCGCGGGCGGGTTCGCGTGGTTGAACATCAGCTCGCCGAGCCGGTTCTGGCCATTGACGTCGATCTGGTCGACCACCGCGACCGCATGGCGCCAGGCGTCCTTCTCGCCGCGGAGCAGGGCGAGCTCGGTGCGGGCGACCTCCAGGGTCGAGGCATCGCCGACGCGCGCCTTGGTTCGGGCGAGCAGCTCGTCGGCCTGCTCGGACTGGCCCCGTGCCTCGTAGATGCCGAGGGCGAGGGCGACGGCGGTGACCACGTTGCGGTCCCAGGCGGCCTTGGACTTCGCGGTGACGATGCCGGTCACCGTGCCGCCGCGCTCGGCGTCGACCCAGTCCTCTGAGAGGAACACGGACTCGAGGTCGGCGAGCCCCGCGTCGTCCTCGCCGATCTCGATCAGCGTCAGCCCGCGGAGCAGGCGGAAGCCCGGGTCGTCGCCATAGGCCTCGATCGCGGCGTTGGCGGCCACCAGGGCCTCGTCGAACCGACCCTGGGACACGAGGTCCATGATGCGGGCGAGGTCGGCGTATCGGTCTGCGCCCATGGCCCGCGCCTGGTTGCCGGCCTCGCTCCAGTCCCAGCCCTGGGCGGCCATCGCGGTCTCGACGACCCGCGCGGCATTGGGGTCGGCCGTTCGGCAGCCGTCGAGGTGTTGGCGGGCGACGCCTTCGTCGTCCGTCTCGAGGGCCCACCGCAGCCACAAACAGCTCGACATGCCGCTACCGTCGACCTTGGCGTACTCGGCGAGCCGCTCGCGCGACGCGTCGTAGTCTCCGAAGCGCAGGTCGGCCTGAAGTGCCGCCTGCTGGGAGTTGAAGTCGGCGGGGGCGAGATCGATTCCGCGCAGGGCGGCTTCGCGTGCGCCGTCGAACTCCTCGCCGACGAACAGGGCCTCGGAGTAGCCGGCCCACACCTCCGGCTGGTCGGGGTACTCCTCGGCGAGCTCTGCGTACAGCGCGATGGCCTCATCGGCGCGGTTCTGACGCAGGACCGATGCGGCATGGATCTGGCGGATCATGCCGCTGCTCTCGGTCTTCATCGCCTTCTTGAGCAGCTTCTCGGCCTTCTCGGGCGCGGCCTGGTTCAAGAGGTCGACCGCGTCGTTGTAGGCCTCGGCGGCCTTCGCGGACGTGGGCGTCCACCCGGGGGCGGCGTGCGCGAGCAGGGCGAGCAGCCAGATCATGATCAGCGCACCTCGACCAGGGTGACCTCGAAGATCAGCGTCGCGCCGCCAGGAATCGTCGGCGGGCGGCCGGCTTCGCCGTAGCCGAGGTTCGGGGGAATCACGAGCTGGCGCTTCTCACCGGGCTTCATGCCGAGCAGGCCCTCGTCCCAGCCCGCAATCACGCGACCCTTGCCGACGGGCACGTCGATCGGGCCCTCGCGGAGGTACGAGCTGTCGAAGCGGGTGCCGTCCGCGAGCCAGCCGGTGTACTCGACCACGGCGACGCCGCCGATGCCGACGGGGCTGCCCTCGCCGGGCTCGAGGATCTTCACCTTGAGGCCGGTGCCGCTCTGCAGGTGTCCATCCACCTCGGCGGGCTTCTCGGGCACCTCGCGCGGCGGGGAGGAGGCGAGCACCTCGACGTCGAACACGAGGGTCGCGTTGGGCGGGACCACGCGCGAGCCTTCCTCGCCGTAGCCGAGGTGGGGCGGGATGCGCAGCTGGCGCTTGCAGCCGACGGGCGCGTCGGCGAGGCCCTCGTCCCAGCCCTTGATCACGCGCTCCATGCCGACCGGGAAGGTGAACCCGGAGTCCCGCAGGCGCGAGGAGTCGAAGAGCTTGCCCGACTCGAGGAAGCCGTCGTAGTCGACGGTGAGGCGCGTGCCTTCGGCGTGCGCCTCGCCGGTGCACGCGTCGCTCAGGTCCGCGATGAGCAGCCCCGACTCCGTCTGACGGAAGGACTCGAGCGGGACCTCGGCGGGCGCGGCACTCGGACGGCGCGGCGGCTTGGTGCTCACCAGCTCGACCTCGAAGAGCAGTGTGCTGTTCGGGGGGATGCTGCCGAGGTCGTTGCCGCCGTAGCCGAGGTCCGGGGGGACGAGCAGCTTGCGCTTGCCGCCCTCGCGCATGCCGACGATGCCCTCGTCCCAGCCCTTGATGACCTGGCCGACGCCGATGGTGATGGCCAGCGGTTCGCCACGGTCGTAGCTGCTGTCGAACTTGGTGCCGTCGCCGAGCCAGCCGGTGTAGTGCGCCTCGATGCGGCTCTCGGGGGTGACGATCTCGCCGGTGCCGACCACCAGGTCCTCGTAGCGAAGGCCGCTGTCGGTGAGGACCCACGCCGTCGCCTCGAGGGTGAGCCCATCGGACTTCTCGGCGGCGGCTTCCGGCTTGGAATCGGTCTTCGGGCAGGCTGCGAGCAGCACGGGCAGGAGCAGCAGGGGCAGGGCGCGCATCGTTCCTCGGGGTTGCTCCCCTCGCTAACCCGTCCGCCACCGCGTGCAGTCCGCTTGCTACGGGGTGAGCACGACCTTGCCGGTGGTCTGGCGATTGGCCATGCGCTGCAGCGCGGTCGCCGCCTGCTTGAGCGGCAGGGTCTCCGGCTCCTCGGGCACGATGACGCCCTGGGCGATGAGGCTCACGACCTCGGTCCACTGGCGCGCGAAGAGGTCCGGGCGCTTCACCATCATCACCGTGAGGTGGTAGCCGATGATCTCGACCGGCTTGAAGATGAGCTGGACGTTGTGGATGTTGGCCTGCTCGTTGCTCGCGGCGCCGTACACGACCATGCGGCCGAACGGACGCAGCACCGCGAGGTTCTTGCGGAAGGTCTCGCCCCCGACCATCTCGAGGAGCAGGTCGATGCCGTCGCCCTCGGTGACGCGCAGGGTCTCGGCGACGAAGTCCTGGGCGCGGTAGTCGATCGCGGCATGCGCGCCCGCGGCGAGCACGCGCTCGCACTTCTCGGGGGAGCCGGCGGTGCCGATGACGAAGGCACCGAAGTGACGCGCGAGGCGCACCGCGGCTTGTCCGACGCCGCCCGCGGCTGCGTGGATGAGCACGTTGTCACCGGACTCGACCCGGCCGACCGTGCGCAAGCACGCGTGGGCGGTGAGCCACTGCACGGGGAACGCCGCCGCCTGGGTGTCGGTCCACGGGTCCGGCGTCGGGAACACCTGGTTCGTGCGCCAGCACACGTACTCGGAGAGGGCGCCCGCCCCCATACCCATGACGCGCGTGCCCACGGGCACCGGGGAGTCGGGCCCGGCGGCGACGACGGTGCCGGCGGCCTCGAGCCCGGCGATGTACGGCGCCTTGGGACCGCCCGGGTACATGCCCTGGCTCTGCGCGACGTCCGCGTAGTTGAGGCCCGCGGCGGCGACCTTGATCAGCAGCTGATCGCCGGTCGGCTCGGGGGTGGGCAGGTCGACGATCTCGGCGGCACTCGGCCCATCGGTGCGGGGGATCTGCACGGCGCGCATGGCAACTCCTGGAGGCGGATCGATAACCCCCGCGGTCGCGGCGCGTACACTGCCCGGGTGAAGACCGCCTACGACCCGTGGCTGCTGTTCCTCCTCGCGCTCGGCGTGCACGTCGGCTGGTCGCTGCAGGTGCCGGCGCCGACGGACGTGGACCCGTCGTACTACCGGCTCGTCGCGGGGCACATCGCCGCCGGAGACGGGGCGGTGACCACTGCGGTGTGGCAGCTGCTCGCCGCGCCCGAGAGCCTGCCAGCACCCGCGGACCTGTACTGGATGCCGCTGCCGTCGCGGGTGCTCGTCCCGGGCCTCGCGCTGTGGCCGGCGTGGGGTGCCGAGCTCACCAACGCCGCCATCGCCGCCTTGTGGGCGCCGATCGCGTGGCTGCTCGCCCGAGAGCTCGGCGGACAGCGGGTCTCGAACGCGGGGGCCGCGCTTCTTGCGATGTGGGTACCGGGCTTCCTGCGCAAGATGGACCAGCCGGACAGCATCGCGTTGTTCGGTGCGGTCGGCGGACTCGCGTTTCTCGCGGCGTCCCGCGACAAGTGGGGCTGGGCGGCGGTGGCGTGTGCACTCGCGGCGCTGACCCGCAACGACGGCCTGCTGCTTGCGCCGTGCATCGCGCTCGCGTTCACCGGGTGGCGCATGCTCCCCGTGGCGGCCTCCGGTCCGCTGGCGTCGGCGCTGTGGACGTGGCGCAGCGCGTCGCTCGGCGGAGAGGGCTACCTCGCGGCGCGCTCGACCATCGGCCAGCTCGCGGACAAGCAGGGCCTGCTCGGTGCCGAGCCGACGACCCTCGCGGCTTCGGAGCGACTGGCCTTCCTGTGGTCCGACGGCATCGGCGTGATCCTCGTCGTGCTGCTGCTCGTGATGCCGCTGCCCGGCGTGTTCGCGCTGCCGTCGCGCTTGCGGGAGCACCCGGTGACCCGCGCGGGACTCGCGTATGCGCTCGGCATGCCGGTGTTCGCGGTGCTCGCGGCGCCCGCGGTGGCGACCTACGGCAGCTTGTACCGCAGCTCCAGCGCGCTCGTGCCGCTGCTCGCCGCGACCTCGGCCGTCGCACTCACGAGCTTCGGCACGTGGAGCCACGCGCGCTTCAAGCTCCACCCGGCGGCGCTGCCCGTGTCGATCCTCGGGGGCTGGCTCGCGTTGATCACGCTCGCGGGGCCGGCCAAGCCGCCCACGCGTCCCACGCCGCTCGGTGAGGCCGAGTGCGCCCTGCTCGGCGAGGTCGACGGGCCCGTGTTCACGGCGGACCCGCTGTTCCTGGCCGAGCGCTGCGGCCGGCCCGCGGTGCTGCACTCCGCGCACCAGAGCCCGGAGCAGCGCGCCGAGCTGGCCGATCGCTACGGCATCGCCTGGGCCCTCGCTCCGCGAGAAGGGGACGAGCGCGAGCACGCGATGACCACGCCGGATGCGGGGTGGGAGGTCGCGGGCGAGCGGCTGTGGCGGCGCACGCCCTAGCCGCGCGGGCCTAGCCCACCCACCAGTGGGCGAGGAAGCGGAACAGGAAGATGGCCTGGAGCACGGTCATCAGCCCGACGACGAACGCGTAGGTCGTGCGCGGGCTCTCCGGCGTCTCGGGCTCCAGCGCCTGGCTCGCGACGAGGAACACCGGGAACAGCACGCCGAGGAAGCGGGTGAAGCTCATGAAGTTCACCCCGGACACGCCGACCCAGCCGATGGCCGCGGTCCACAGGAACAGCGTCTTGTCGCGCAGCCACAGGGGCACGAGCACGGCGAGCCACACGAGGAAGCACAGCCGGTCGATGGCCGAGCCCGTGACGCTGTGCACGCCGTCCACCGCGAGCATCGCGCGCACGAAGCGCGGGATGTCGAACACCGCGAGTGCCGAGGCGTTGTTGATGTACAGCTTCTGTGCCTCGAAGCCGGTCCACGCCGAGCCGGTGCGCAGCTGCATCAGGCCCAGGGTCGCCGCGAAGCCCACGACCGAGGCGACGGGCGCGAGCCATGCCTTCTTGTCGTTGGCGTGCAGCGCCGCCCAGCCGAGCGGCACGAGTGCCACGAGGCCCACCGCCTTCGTCAGTGGCAGCAGGAACGCGAGCCCGGCGACCGCGAGCCAGTGCTTCCTGTCGATGGCGACGAACAGGGCGGCCGACAGGAAGAGCCACAGCGACTCGCTGTAGGCGAGGGTGAGGAACACGTTGCCCGGGAACATCGCGAGCAGGAGCACGAAGCGGTCGGCGGCGTCGGTGTCCATGCGGCTGCACGCCCAGTGGTGCAGCAACGCGACGGCTCCGAAGAACAGCAGGTTCGCGAGGATCATGCCGCTGAGCAGCGGGTCGCCGAGCACGACGGCGCCAGCCTGCATCAGCGCCGGCCACAGCGGGTAGAAGGCGGTGGACGGGTCGCCGGCGACGTAGCCGTCGGTGGCGAGCGTCATGTAGTGCTCGACATCCCACGACGTGAGCTGGAACCAGAAGTCGGGCTCGTCGGGCACCGATCGCGGGTTGTTCACGGTGGCGGCGATGCGGTTGTACTCGAGCGGCAGCCAGTGGTTGGCGGTCGCGCCGAGGAACAACAGCACCGCCCGGAAGCCGAGCAGGGCTCCGGCGATGCCGAGGCTGCGGGAGAGGGGAGGCGCCATGGCGCGGGAGTCTACTTGATCCGAGGCCGTTCACGGGGCACGCTTCTCGCCCCGGAGGTCCCATGCGCCTTGCCCTGATCGCCCTTGCGCTCGCTTCCTGCGCCGCCCCCGACACGGCTCCCGACGAGCTCGCCGCTCATGGTGGAGAGCTCCCGATCCGCCGGGTGGGCGCGGAGGGCGCGTTCCAGACCGGTGCGTGGGCCGAGTTCGCGGTGGTGGTGCCCGAGGGCGTGGACGTGGCGGACCTGCACTGGCAGGTGAGCGCCGGACAGCTCGAGGTCGACGGGGATCACGCGCGCTGGCTGCTTCCCGAGGACCCGGGCAAGCAGCGGATCGAGGTGCACACCGAAGCGCTCGGTCAGGTGCTGTCGGGCAACTTCGCGGTCGGCGTCGGCAGCACGCGCGCCTACACCGGCGCTCAGCAGGGCGAGATCGCGACCAACGCGAACCTCGTCGGCGACACCTGCGTGCTCGCCTTCGACGGCAACACGCCGCACATCCTGTACCGCAACGCCGAGCACGGTCAGCTGCACCTCGCGGTGTGGAACGGCGCGACCTGGGTGCACAGCTTCGTCGACGGGCCCGGGTTCAACGTCGGCTCGACCCTGTCGGACCGCTTCGACATGGTCCTCGACAGCAACGGCGACCACCACATCGCGTATGCCTGGGCCGACGAGCAGTACATCGGCTTCGAGTACGCCGTGTGGTGGGCGACCGACAGCGGCGGCGGCTGGACGCGCGAGCTGGTGTCCAACTACGACGGCTTCGCGACCGCGTGGCCCTCCATCGCCCTTGACCCGACGAACAGCGAGCGACCGACGGTGACCTACACCCAGGACACCTCCTACGACCGCACGGCGGTGGCGTATCGCACCGGAGCCAACGCCTGGACGCAGGCGCTGTACCCGGAGAACACCTCCTACCAGTGGCACACGGGAGGCTCGGCGTTCACCAGCGATGGCACCCTGCACATCACCAAGGGCTACGACTCGCCGCGGTACATCTCGTGGACCCAGTCCGGCGGCTTCTCCAGCTACACGCTCATGGACTACGGCGACTACACCGAGATGCGCAGCGTGCTCGTGCTCGATGACGGCGAGAACATCGTCTACGGGCATCGCGGCGGCATCGGCTACGAGGACAGCGGCGGCTCCTGGCACCACTCCGAGGTCGAGCTGTTCGACATGGATCACTTCGATCTGGCCTGGGGCGGCGGGGCACCGCACCTCGCGGTGGTCCACGACGACGCCCTGGAGCTCGTGACCACGGACACCGATGGCTACTGGGAGTACACCGTCATCGCGACCGGCGTCGACGCGGCGTACCCCGGCATCGCCGTCGACGCGGATGGGGACCCCCACGCCTGCTACCAGAAGGGCGGCGCCCTCTACTACTACTGATCGGGTCGGTCCTTGCGCCTGTTCCACTCGTTCCTGCTGCGTGCCGCCTTGTGCGTCGCCGCCCCCGTGCTCGCGGTGGGCTGCGCCTGCCATGGCGAGGACGACCCCCAGGACTCGGGTGAGACCGACACCGACACGGATACCGACACGGACGCGGACACCGACACGGACGCGGATACCGATGCGGACGCGGATACCGACACGGACGCGGACACCGACACGGACGCGGACACCGACACGGACGCGGATACCGATACGGACACCGACACCGACGTGAACCTGGCCCCGGTGCCGGTGATCGACGTGCCGACGACCGGGGCACGCTTCGACGAGGGCGTGCAGATCGACGTCAGCGGGCACGCCGACGATCCCGAGGAGGGCGCGCTTCCCGGTTCGGCCCTCTCATGGTCGTCGAGCCTCGATGGTCCGCTGGGTAGCGGCACGAGCCTGGGC
Organism: Deltaproteobacteria bacterium; assembly: GCA_006226595.1. Lineage (GTDB taxonomy): Bacteria > Myxococcota_A > UBA796 > UBA796 > M1803. Next base: position 35,053 of record SBGP01000112.1, on the reverse strand, counting down.
TGGACGAACGCGAGCCTCGGCACCCACGACCTCGTGCTCACCGCCACCGACAGCCAGGGCCTCTCGGCCTTGACCTCCGTGCAGGTCGAGGTGGTCGCGGTGGGCGTGAACCAGGCCCCGGTGGTCACCGTGAGCTCGCCGACCGACGCGAGCGGCTTCGTGGTCGGGGATGCCGTCACCCTCGACGGCAGCGCCGTCGACCCCGAGGATGGGGCGCTCTCCGGGGCGGACCTCGCGTGGACGTCCGATCGCGATGGCGGGCTCGGCACCGGCGTGCCGGTCCAGACCTCGGCACTCTCCGCGGGGGTGCACGTGCTCACCCTGACCGCGACCGACAGCGGCGGCCTCTCCGGCAGCGACAGCGTGACCGTGACCGTGAACCCGCCCAACAACCAGGCGCCGAGCGTGCAGATCGACGCGCCCGCCGATGGCAGCACCGTGGTCGGCGGCACCTCCGTGAGCCTCGAAGGGCAGGGGAGCGATCCCGAGGATGGCGCGCTCACCGGCGCGAGCCTCGCGTGGCGCTCGAGCGTCGACGGCGACCTGGGGACCGGCTCCCCCCTCGTGACCAGCGCGTTGACCGTGGGGGGGCACACGCTGACGTTGGTGGGCACGGACTCGGGCGGCGCGTCGGCGACGGACAGCATCGCGCTCACCGTGCTCGCGCCGAACACCGCACCGACGGCGACGATCACGGCACCGGCGAGTGGCGGCAACTCCGACGCCGGCGTGTCCATCGACCTCGTCGGAACGGGCAACGACGCGGAGGATGGCGCGCTGACCGGAGCGTCACTGCGCTGGGCCTCGGACCTCGACGGCGTGCTCGGGACCGGCTCTCCGCTCGCCACCGCCTCGTTGTCCGCCGGGCTGCACACCCTGACGCTCACCGCCACGGATGGCGGTGGGCTCACTGGCAGCGACCAGATCGCGTGGACCGTGAACAGCCTGCCCGCGAACCTGCCGCCGGTCGCCGTGCTCACAGGTCCGGTGCGCACCGTGACCGACGCGGTCGTCGCCCTCGATGGGTCCTCCTCCTACGACCCCGATGGCAACGTGGTGAGCTCGGTGTTCGCCTTCGATGACGGCACCCCCGACCAGACCGGCAGCAACGTCACCCACAGCTGGGGCACCGCGGGCACCTACACCGTCACCTTGACCGTCACCGACGACGGCGGGCTCACCGACAGCGACAGCCTCACGGTGGTCGTCGAGGACCCGGTCGAGGTGCCGAGCGTGGTCATCGACGATGCGCTCCCGCTCGGGGACTTCTGCGACATCGCCCTCGACGCCGCGGGCGAGCCGCACATCATCTTCCGCGAGACGGACCACGGACGGTTGCTCTACGCCGAGCGAAGCAGCGGGGCCTGGGTCGTGCAGCGGGTCGACGGCCCCGGCTTCCAGATCGGCTCCTCGGTCGGTGTGATGCCCGGGCAGGTCGTGATCGGCCCGGATGGCGTGGTGCACGTGGCCTACACCTACGGCAGCGAGCCCTACATCGGACCGGACTTCCAGCCGCGCTACGCGCGCCTCGACGGAAGCACGTGGACGCTGGAGGGTGTCGGGTCGAGCACCGACGGCTTCCCGTACACCCCCGTCGCCATCGACCTCGACCCCGCCAACGGCGACCGCCCGGTGGTCGCGTGGACCGAGGACCGCAGCTACGACAGCATCGGTCTCGCCTTCCGCGACGGACCCTCGTCGTGGACCACCACCTACTCCTCCGAGAACAGCTCCTACCGCGAGTTCGGCGGGGGACTGGCCTTCGCGAGCGACGGGACCGCGTGGCTGTCGCAGGGCAGCAGCACCAAGGCCTTCCGCACCTGGTCGGCCTCCGCGGGCTTCTCCACGCTGACCTGGGCGGCGTGGGCGGAGTACTCGACCTACGTGAGTCGCCTCGCGCTCGACGACGACGAGCGCCCGGTGATGCTGCATCCGGACGGGCTCGCCTACTGGCCCGCGTCCGGGCTCACCAACGACGAGGTCATCCCCGGCGACGGCACCTTCTTCGACCTCGATGTCGGGCCCGGCAACGTCGTGTGGGTACTCACCCGTCGCGGCGATCAGGCCGAGATCCTCTCCGCGGCACTCGGCAGCTTCTTCCTTCCCACCTACGAGGGCCCGATGGACGCGGCCTGGCCGGGGGTGGCGGTCGGCGACGACGGCCTGCTCCGCGCCTGCTTCTTCCGTGACGGCAACCTCGTGTACTACGGACCGTGACACATGGATCTGGGACTTCGTGAGCGCGTGGTGCTCGTCACCGGCGCATCGGGCGGCATCGGACACGCGATGGCCGAGGCCTTCCTCGCCGAGGGGGCGACCGTGGTCGTGCAGGGGCACACCCGCTTCGAGGGGCTCGCCGAGCGCTTGCCCGGTGCGGTGGCCCTGCGTGCGGACCTTGGCGACCCCTGGTCCGTGGATGCCCTGTTCAACGAGATCGAGCAGCGCTTCGGCCGGCTCGACGTGCTCGCGGCGAATGCCGGTCGGTGGCCGCAGCCCGAGCTCCGCCTGCACGAGACGCCGGTCCAGGACCTGCAGGCGACCCTCGTCGACAACCTCTCGACGGCGATGTGGACGACGCGCGCATTCATGGGACTGCTCGCGCGCACGGGTCCGCGCGATGGGGAGGGCGTGAGCATCGTGCTCACGGGAAGCACGGCGGGTCGCTTCGGCGAGGCGCGTCACGCGGCGTATGCCGCGGCTAAGGCTGGGCTCGTCGGCCTCGCACGCACGCTGAAGAACGAGCTGGTGACCCTCGATCCGTGGGGTCGCATCAACGTGGTCGAGCCAGGGTGGACGGCGACGGACCGCGTGAAGGAGGGACTCGTGGCGCGTCCGGAGGGCGCCGTGCGGGCGACTCAGACGATGGCGCTGCGTCAGCTCGCCCGCTGCGAGGACATCGCGCGCACCGCGGTGTTCCTGTCGAGCCCGACGGCCGCGCGGCACATCACGGGCGAGGTGCTCACCGTCGCGGGCGGCATGGAAGGGCGCCGGCTGTGGGACGCGGAGCAGGTGGACACGGATCTGCTGCGCGCGCGGCTCGACCCCGACGCCTGATCAGTCGAGCTCTTCGCCGGGAATCAGCTTCTCGCCGCAGTGTGGGCAGTAGCCGAAGGTCTCGGCGTCCTTGCCGCGCTTCTGCTCGCGGATCTCCTCGTTGAAGCCTGCCGCGAGGATGCCGGTGGGCAGCGCGACGAAGCCGACGCCGACCATGGACACGATGGCGCCGACGAAGCGGCCCATGCTGGTCACCGGGTACACGTCGCCGTAGCCGACGCTGGTGAGCGTGACGACGGACCACCACATCGACGAGGGGATGCTGCGGAAGGCCTCGGGCTGCTCCACGTGCTCGACGAAGTAGATGCCCGAGCTGCTCATCACGAGCAGGAGCACGAGCACGAGCCAGGTCATCGCGAGCTCTTCCTTCTTGCGGACGAGCACGTTGGTGAGCGTGCGCACGGCGTGGGCGTAGCGGCCCATCTTGAGGATGCGCACCAGGCGGAGCAGGCGAATGGCGCGCAGGATGCGCAGGTCCATCGTGATCAGGAAGGGCAGGTAGAACGGCAGGATGGCGATGAGGTCGACGAAGGCCATGACCGTGAACGCGTAGCGCACACGCCCGAACACGGGGTGGCGATAGTCCTCGTCGAGGGTGCAGATCCACAGGCGCGCGACGTACTCGACCGTGAAGAACAGGGACGAGAAGACGTCGAAGGCCCAGAACGCCTGCTGGTAGGCCTCGTGGTACTCGGGCTCGGTCTCCATCATCACCGCGAGCACGTTGGCTGCGATGAGCACGATGATGAACGTGTCCATCCACTTGTTGTCGTCGTCGCCAGGGTTCAACAGTCGGTCGACCCTACGCTTCCAACTCTCGGTCACCGCGCCTCCACGAGGGCAAGTTACCCCACGTGGGCCTGCAGAACGGATCCAGAGCCCTCGGGGGAAGGACTAGCGCTGCCCGGGATCGAGGCGAGGTGTCGGGTCGGCGACGAAGTGGGCGCCCGTCGGCGTGCGGGGCGGCTCGCCCTCGGTGAGCTCCAGGGTGATGTCTCCGGCGGTTCCCGTGTCGAGGGTGCCCGTGGCGTACGGCAGCTCTTCGAGGAACTCGTGGACCGCGATGCGGTGGCGTCCCGGAGGGAGGCGAACCTCGCGGAGCTCGCTGCCTCGGAACTCGGCGACGACCTCGCCGTCGATGCGTACGTCGCCCCACTCTCGGTCGAGGTTGCGCAGGTGGAGGACGACGACGTCGGGAATCGTGGCCCGCGGGGGGGCCTTGTTCCACGGGTCCGAGGTCGCGATGTGCACGGTGGGCTGATCGAGGTCGTGCCCGAACACCGTGGACGTCTGCACGGTGGTCGCCGATGGGCGCGCGAGCCTGGGAACACCAGCGCCCCCGCCGCTGTGCCAGCGCACGCCGTCGTCGAAGCGCGCGGTTCTGTCGATGTCGAAGCGGAGCGTGACAGCGGTGCGGTGTCCGGTCTGGATCTCGCCGTCCGCCCAGCCCCGGTCGGCGCCTGCGTCGCGAAGCTCGATGCGGCGCAGCCCCTTGTCCATGCGGACGAGCCCCAGCGGTTCGTTGCGGAGCTCGAGGGCACGGCGACCGTCGACCCACACGTCGACCCACTCTCCGTCCGTGTGCACGGCGAGGCTCACGCCGCCCGCGAGCCCCCACGCTTCCGGCGCTTCCGTGGCGCCATGCATCGCTGAGGCCGAGGCGCAGTCGAGCTCTCCGCGAGTGGCGGTACAGCGGAGCTCGAAGCCCTCGGGAAGCTCGACGCTGCCGCGAGCCTGGACGCGCCCGACGCCATCGACCAGTCGCAGCTCGTGGGTGCCGGGCTCGGCGAACATCCGGGCTTCGTCGGGCGTGGTCCGGTGCACCTGCATCGGCTGGCCATCGAGCATCGGCGTGTCCCCGGGGGGGAACACGAGGTGGATGGAGGCGTCCCCGGCGAGGGCGCCCATGGCGAGCAGGAAGGGCAGCACGGCTCTGGGCTAACACGCGGTGTGCGGTGGGGGTTCCTGGAGGAGCACACGGGATCTGTCGGCCGGAGGCGGGTCGAGGTCTCGGCTTGGGAGAGGAGGCGCGTCGAGGGGAGGGGTTGGGCTGCGGGCCCGGAGAGTAGGGGTGTGGAGGGGAGCGGCGGCTGGATTGCACGGGGTCGGGCGGCCCTGGCGCGATGGGGACGTGGGTGTGATAGTCGCGGGCATGTCCGTCGACGACCTTCGCACCGCCGCCGCCCTGGCTTCGCACCTGCCCATGCTCGTGGTGCCGACCGCGGACCCGCCGGCGACGCTGGCGGTGTTGGAGGGGGTGCTCGGGTCCTTGCCCCAGGCGGAGCTCGCCGCGGACTGCGAGATCTGGGCGGAGCTGCCTGGGCTTACGGCGGAGACCTGGCTCGCGGTCCGCGAGGCGCTTCCTTCGGGATCTCGGCTGGTGCCGGGGGATGCGCCCGGCCGGCGTGCGGCCGTGGACCTGGGGATGCTGGTGGACGAGGTGGTGAGCCACGACCCGGTGGACCTGGTTCACCGCGTGGACGTGGAGGAGGGACTGTCGGCCTGGCCGCAGCTCATTCCCGGGCTGCCGGATCCGCCGGTGCTGGCCCTCGAGGCCGAGCTCGCCGAGGCCCTGGGGCGGGGCTTCGCCTCCGATCGCGGGTCGGGCACGGTGCAGCCGGTGCTCTGCCCCCACACCGGCCGCTTCGGTGTGGTGCTCGCCTGGACGGAGCCGCCGGACCTGCCGGTGCTGGCGGAGGCGCTCGCGCCGGTGGTGCGCGCGCGCGCCGCGCATCCGGACCTTCGCCTGGACCCGGCCATGGAGCTGGACCGCCGCATGGGCCTGTCGTTGCTGATGTGGGTCGTGGCTCCCGCCGTGCCCGTGCTGCCGGCGGATCTACCGTGTGGCCCCGGTGTCTGGCCCTCGGTGGAGGCGCTGCCAGCGCTCGTCGACGCGCTCGGCGACTCGGTGCGCACCCTGGAGATCCAGGTCGTGCCCGAGAGCGCTCACGACGAGGCGGCTCTTGCCGCGGCCGCGTACTTCGAGGAGCACCTGCCCGAGGCTTCGCCCGGTGTTCCGCGCTGGGTCGGGGAGGTGTTCAGCCCGACGTGGACGGTCGAGCTCGCCGAGGGCGCGCCGAGCCTGCATGTGCTGGCGGCCCTCGGCGAACACGCAGCCATTGCGTCCATACGGGTCCTCCCCGCCGATCCGGCCGGTCTGGACCTGCCCTTCGAGGTGCTCGACCCCGGAGGTCTCGCCACGGACCAGGGCTGGGCCCTGCGGATGCGCAATGGCCTGTCGGGCCGCGATCTGTTGCCCCGCGTCGAGCCGCGCGCGTTCGATGCACGCGATGACGCCGTCGAGGCGGCGCTGTACGCGGGACTCGGCGACGCTCCGGGAGCGAGCTGGCTCCCGGCGGAGCGTCTGGTGCGTCCCGTGCAGGATCCCGCGGGCACGGCCGGCTTCGAGCTCTGCCTCGACGCGCGTGAGGCGCTCGACCCGCGCGCGCTCTCCCAGAGTCTCGCCGCGCTCCTCGCAGTGCCACTCGACGACGTGGGACCCGTGGTGTGGTTCGGTCGTCGCGGCAGTGAGATCGTGGTGCAGCGCTGGCGTGCCTCACCCTCAGCCAGCGAGCCGCCGCAGTCGTTCGACACGTGACGAGGTCTGCGGCTAGGCTTGCTCCATGACCATCGCTCTCCTCTCGCTTCTCCTCGGCGGAGCCTGGGCTGCTGACGTGCTCGTGCACGACGGCGACGCCAAGCTCGCACTGGACCGCGCCGCCGAGCTCGCCGAAGTCGACCCGAACGCGGTCGACGTCGTGAGCTTCGCGGATCTCGTCACCGGCCGGGTGCCGACTGTCGTCGGTCGTGGCGAGGTGGCTACCTGCGCCCGCAACCCAGCCACCCGCGATGACGTGGCCAAGGCGATCGCAGCGGTCGAGGAGTCCCTGACGCTGCTCGAGCTCGAGAAGGCGGCGTCGGGTCTGGATGCCGCGGACGACGTCGTCGTCTGCCTCCGCGACCTCGTCGACCCGGCGCAGGTAGGGCGGCTCTACTACCTGCGTGGGCTGCTCGCCTGGTTCACCGAGGACGCGGGCGGGGCGCGCGAGGCCTGGCGCCAGGCCCACGTGATCGACAGCGACCTCGTGTGGGACGAGCAGTTCGCTCCGGACGGCAAGCCGCTGTTCCTCGAGGCCAAGGAGGCGCTCGTCGACGAGGCCTTCGCGGTGATCGAGCTCATTCCCGATCCGAACCCCCTGCACCTCGACGGCAAGCCCATCGAGTCCCGCGACGGCTTCGTGCGAGTCGATGGCGGCCGGCACTACCTCCAGGTCGGCAGCGACCCGGTGCTCACCATCGGCATCAGCCTCGAGACGGGCACGCAGTCGGCGGTGGTCATGCCCACGGAGCTTCGCGCGGATGTTCTGCTGTGGCCGCTCCAGGGGCGCGAGGGGTCGCTCTCCAAGCTGCTCCAGGTGACCCTGAGCGACGGTGATCAGGTGGTGGTGGTCGCCGCCGAAGGGGAGGCGGTGTTCCGCACCACGGTCGGCAAGACCGCGTGGGAGACCCTCGCCGAGCCCGAGCCGGAAGAGGTCCCGGAGCCGCGTCCGGAGGCTGGCCCTGGCCGACCGCTGCTGGCTGTGGGCTCTGGCGTCGTGGTCCTGGGCGGGGCGCTCGCGGGAGTGAGCTGGTCGCAGGCCCAGGCGGCCAAGCGGGACGCGGCCGACGCGACCACCGAGACGGACTTCCAGGCGGCCGAGAAGCGCTACAAGGGCGCCGGAATGCGCTTCTACGCCGGGGCCGGGGTGGCTGTGCTCGGAGCGGGCTTGGCGACCGTCGGCATCGTCCAGGGCATCGACGCCGAGCCGTTCCTCCTGCCCGGCGGTGGTGGGCTGCAGCTCGGTGGGCGCTGGTGACGCGTCTGCCGCTGCTGCTCCTCCTCGCGGGCTGCTTCCCGGCTCTCGAGCGTCCATCTGCCCTCCAGGATGGCGATGGGGACGGCATCGTCGGTGCGGAGGACTGCGACGACGCCGACGACAGCGTGTTCCCCGGGGGCGAGGAGCGCTGCAACGACGCCGACGACGACTGCGACGGCCGGGTCGACGAGGACCTGCCGGCCGTCTGGTACCTCGACGAGGACGGTGATGGCGTCGGCTCGTCCACGACCTTCACCGGATGCGATGCCCCGCCGAACTACGTCCAGGTCACCGGGGACTGCAACGACGCCGACGACAGCATCACCGAGGCCGAGCTCTGGTATCCGGACGACGACGGGGATGGCTATGGCGACGAGAGCTCCGCCGTCTCGACCTGTGCTCCCCCCGCGGGATGGATCGCCGACGGCGGGGACTGCGACGACACCGACGCGGCGGTGAACCCCGAGGGCACCGAGGTCTGTGACGAGAACGACATCGACGAGGACTGCGACGGCGCCGCCGACGACGAGGACGACGACACCACCGGGCAGGTGACCTGGTTCACGGATGGCGACGGCGACGGCTACGGCAGCGGGCAGGTCGCCAGTGAGACCTCGTGCGACGGCGGTCCGGGCCTCAGCGCGGTCGACACGGACTGCGACGACTCGGATCCACTGCTCCACCCGGACACGGTGTGGTTCAGCGACGGCGACGGCGACGACTACGGCGGTGCACAGACGGGTGTGGTCGGTTGCCAGGGCACTGGCGTGCTCGTCGGCGGGGACTGCGACGATGGCGATGCGAGCGTGAATCCCGGGCAGCGTGAGCTGTGCGCGACGAGCGCCGATGACGACTGCGATGGCCTGGCGAACGAGCTCGACCCGGAAGGCGCGCAGGGACTGGTCACGCGCTACGACGACCTCGATGCCGACGGCTACGGGGACGACGACACGCTCGGCTCCTATTGCTCGATTCCACCGCTCACCGCCGAGAACGGCGGCGACTGCGACGATGCGGACCCCACGGTGAACCCCGGCGCCGCCGAGGTCTGCGACGAGCAGGGCATCGACGAGGACTGCGACGGCCTCGCGAACGGTGCGGATCCGGGCGTCAGCGACAGCACGGACTGGTACGTGGATGGCGACGGGGACGGCTACGGCGCCGGCACACCCATCTCCAGCTGCGACGTCGTCGCCGGCCGCGTGACCACGGACGGGGACTGCGATGATGCCGACCCGGCCGAGCATCCCGATGCGGTGTGGTGCCCGGACGACGATGGGGACGGCTTCGGCAGCGTCGAGTTCGCGCCGACCGCGAGCTGCACCCGTCCAGGGGCCGGCTACGTGCCCAACTGCCTCGACTGCGACGACTCCGTGGCCGACACCGACCCCACGGCCACCTGGTTCGAGGACGTGGACGGTGATGGCTTCGGCGACTCGGCGACGCTCGTCGAGTCGTGCACCGCGCCGGGACCGTCGTGGGTCGAACAGGGTGGAGACTGCGACGACAGCGACGTCGACACCTTCCCGGGAGCGGCCGAGCTGTGCCAGGACGGCGTGGTCAACGACTGCGACGGCAACGGCGACGATCGCTGCTTCCCGACCGGCATTCGCAACGTCGACACCCTCGACCTGCGCAACTACGGGCCCGCGGGCGCGCGGGCCGGCACCGTGGTCGCGGGTGCTCCGGACCTCGATGGCGACGGGGTCCGCGAGGTGCTCATCGGCGCCCCTGGCGTCGCCTCCGTGTACCGGGTCGGCGACATTGGCGGCACCCGTCCGCTCGCGAGCAACCCGGCCACCTACCAGAGCGAGCTCGCGGGCGCGGGCAGCTCGCTGGTCGTGCACGGCAAGATCACCTCCAGCGGTTCGAGTGTGCTCCGCTTCACCACCGGCACGCCGGACGAGTCGGGCGCCCTCGTGTACGACGCGGTCGCGACAGGAACCCACAGCCTCGACGACGGCGCCTTCCTCGATGGCGGGCTGAACGACGAGGCAGGCCACGCGGTGGCCACCGCGGACCTCGACGGCGACAACGACCTCGACGTCGTCGTCTGCGCGCCCGGCTACCGCCGCGCACTGAACCTGCTCGGCGAGCCGGACGGTCGGATCTACGCGGTTCCCGGGCCGGTGACCTCCGATGTCGGTCTGCTGCTCGGTGCCGAGGGCTACACCTTCGGCGCCGGGGACGGCGCGTGTTCCGCGCTCGTCGGCATCCCGCGCGCCGCCGGAGCCGACGTCGTCGCCGTGGGTGCGCCGGGGGCAGGCGAGGTCCACATCCTCGGCCCGAAGCTCATCCAGGGTGGCAGCAACCCGATCGTGCGCACGCTCTCCGGTGGCACGGGCTTCGGCAGCTCGCTCGCGTACGGGAGCTTGTTCGGTCAGCTGGTGCTGGCCGTTGGAGAGCCGAACAGCGGCGGCGGCAAGGTGTCCATCTACCTGGCCTCCGACCTGTCCTCGACCACCCTCGAGACGGTCAACCCGCTGACCGTGCTCTCGGCGACGAGCGCGGGGCTCGGGGCGTCGGTTGCGTTGCCCGGCGACCTCGACGGCGACGGGCAGGGTGAGCTGGTGATCGGTGACCCCACCGCCTACGGCAACAACGGCGCGGTGTACGTGCTCGCGAGCGGGCAGCTCTCGGATGCCACGGCTCCCGCCCAGGCACTGGCGCTGACCCTGGTCGGGCCGTCGGGCGGCGCGATGTACCGGGCCTTCGCCGTCGGCGACGTGAGCGGAGATGGCGTGAACGACCTCGCCATTGGCGTGCCGCAGCAGTCGAACCTCAGCGGGTACGTCTACTACGTGCTCGGGAGTAGCGTCAGCGTCGCTTCCCCGTGACCTTGCGCAGGAGCGACAGGGCCTTGGCGCTGTCGTTCGGGTCGAGCACGTGGACCTCGTCCGAGAATGGCTCCACGCCGCGCACGTCGCCGTGGCCGAGCACCACGCTGTAGATGCGTGCGCCGCGGGCTTCCTTGACCTCTTCCACGCGATCGAGGATGGGCTTGCTGGCCCGCGCGAGTCCGTCGGTGACGACGAGGACGTCGGCCCGGTCGAGCTCCTCTTCCGCGAGAAGCTCCATCGCCCGCAGCAGGGGCATGTCGAAGTCGGTGCCCGCCTGGAACGAGAGCGACAGGAAGTCGAGCAGTTGCTCCAGGCCGCCGCGTCCGCGCTTCAAGCGCAGCTCCGTGCGGTCTTCGGGTCCGCCGAACAGCAGCAGGTGCATGACCCGGCCCTGCGGCAACACCTTGCGGCCGAGAGCGAGGACGAGCGCCTTGGCGGCGAGCTCGGGAGCGCCCTGCATCGAGCCGGAGGTGTCGATGCACGCGATGACCGGGCCGCGCTTGGTGCCGCCGCCGCGGCCGTCGAGTCCTGAGCCGGTGAGCTCGAGGCTCACCAGTCGCTGCTCCATCAGGCGCTGGTAGAACAGGTCCTCGGTGCTCGGGTCCGAGAGCAGCGCGAGCTCGGAGGGCAGGGCACGGGACACGTCGCCGGAGAGCCGCACGCCCGCGACCTCCTCGCTGCCGCCGTCCTGTCGGCCCTCGCTGCGGTCGGCTTCCTCCATGCGACCGAGGCGATCCGCGAGCTCGCGCAGTCCCTCGAGGTCGTCGAGGAGCTGGGAGAGGGTGTCGAGCCGCTCGAGCAGTGTGCCGGTGAGTGCGCCGGGTGCGGTGGACCAGCCGACGCCGGGCAGGAAGCGCTCGATGCGCTCGGCGACGTCCTGGGTCTCGAGAGCGGCCTGGAGCGCGGCCTCGCCGACGGTCTCGAGCTCTTCGCCAGCCTCGGTGCCTGCCTCGACCGGGTCGCGGTGGTCGCCCATGAGCTTGCGCAGCTGCTCGGCGAGTCCGGCGAGATCGGGGTCTTCGAGGTCCTCGGCGCCTTCGCCGGCCAGCTCGCGCAGAAGCTCGGTCGGGTCGATGGCCTCGCCGGGCTCGGGCACGCCCTCGCCACTCCCGTCGCCCTGGGCCTCGCCCTCCCCGTCGGCCTCGCCCTCGGCGGTGCCTTCGCCCTCGCCTTCTGCCTCCTCGGCTTCCTCTTCGCCTTCGCCGTCTCCGCCTTCTCCTTCTCCTGCCTCGCCGGCATCCGCGCCGCTCTCACCGCCAGGACCCGGCTCTCCGGGAGGCCCGGGACGCGACGGCGGCGGCGGAAGGGGTTCGTCCTCGTCGAGCGGTCCCCGGAGGTAGGGCCACAGCGCCTCCGTGGCCCGTGCGGCGCTCTCGACGGCCATCAGCGGACGGTCGCGGCACAGGCGGCGAGGGTCCCGCAGCTCGCGGGCGGCGACCACCGTGACGACTCGGGCGAGAGGACGCAGGTTCTCACGGGGTTCGCCGACCAGCCACCGGGCGAGGTCGACGGCGAAGGCCTCGACGCGGCGTTGCTCGCGAGCCGTGCGACCGAGCTCGGCGACCCGCGGGTGGCGGGCGACCACGCCGAGGTCCCAGCGGCTCGTGCTCATGGGCTGGGCAGCTCGGGGGCTCGCGGAACCACGCGCGTGCCGAGCAGCCGCGAGGCCGAGTCGAGCGCGGTGATCGCGTTGCGCGGGAAGCGGGCGGGGGACCGGCGCAGCAGCTCCTGGGAGCTCACGTCACCATCGACCCAGTCGAGCAGCTCGGCCGGCGCGAGCTCGAGGATGGGCGCATCCGGGGGGGTCTCGAACCCGCCGCCCGCGCCGGAGGCGGCGGCCGGATCGGCGAGGGGTACGCGCTCGCCGGCGAGGGTGAGCCCCACGCGGAAGTGCAGCTCGTCGATGACGAGGACCAGCGCGATGTCGTGGCCATACACCCGCCGCGAGCGCTCCGGCAGCTCGGCGAGCAGGGCTGCGGCAACCGACTTCGGGCTGCCGAGCCGGGCGCGGTAGGACTCCGCCGTGTCGAGGATGCGCGCGAGATCGCGACTGGCCTCGATGTGGGCCGCGAGCAGCGGTGTCGGCAGCCGGTCGATCCACAGGTGCCGCTCACCGCTCGACTCGATGCGCGCGCGGTCCGCGGCCAGACGCTCCACCGCTTCCTGGTGGTGATGCAGGAAGCGGTGCACGGTGTCGCGGCGACGCGCCAGGCGGTCGCTCCAGTGGCCGCGGCTCGCCGGCGGCGGCATCAGCGGCTGGTCCGGTGTCGGCGCGACCCGGTCGGTGTGCAGCAGCACCCACTGGGCGCGCAGGTCGTGGCCCGGCACCGCACTCGCGCCGACGGCGTCGTACAGCGCCTGACGCACGTCCCAGGCCTGGGAGGGCTCGGTGGGGAGCACGTGCTCGAGCAGCAGGAGGTCCAGCGAGTTCAGCGCGTCGCGTCCGTCGGCGGCCGCACCGACCTTGAGCAGGCGCAGCGCCTGGCGCCAGCGGCGGTCGCTGACCAGCCACTCCTCCTTGCCCGCGCGCTTCCACAGCACGACGAGCGCGTCGGCGATCTCGTCGGGCACCGCGACCTTCTCGGCGGCGGCGAGCAGCTGCGCGCGATCGGCCGGGGAGATGCGGTCTTCGAGTGGGATCTCCGGCGAGGCGACGCGTCCGGTCGCCACCGACACGAAGCTTGCAGCCTCCCCGAGCGGCGGCACCACCATGCGGGTGAGGAAGCGGTCGAACAGGGCCTCGAGGCCGCCTTCCGGGTCGGGCAGCTCGTTGCTCGCGCCGATCAGGCCGATGAGTGGCACCTGATCACGGTGGCGTCCGTGATGGAACACACGCTCGTTGATCAGGGTGAGCAGGCTGTTGAGGATCGCGCTGTTCGCCTTGAAGATCTCGTCGAGGAAGGCCACGTGTGCGGCCGGCAGGTAGCCCTCGGTGAGGCGCCGGTAGTCCTCTTCCTTGAGGCCTGGAATCGACACGGGTCCGAAGAGCTCGTCCGGGTGGGTGAAGCGCGACAGCAGGTACTCGAAGTAGTTCGCCTCTTCGAAGGCCGTGCACAGCGTGCGCGCGAGCAGGCTCTTCGCGGTGCCCGGAGGCCCGAGGAGGAGCACGTGCTGGCCCGAGAGCAGCGTGAGCAGCGCCATGCGCGTGTGAGTGCGGCGCTCGAGGAAGGCCGCGTCGAGGTGGCCGAGGATGCGGCGCAGCTTCTCGGTCAGCTCCGCGGGCACGTCGCTCTCACGCGACTCCGTCGGGCTCACCGGGCTGTGGGGCGGCACCTCGGGCGCGGGACCGCTGACCTGGGGGCTTCGGCGGTGCTGGGTCGCGTGCGCGCCGGAGACCACGGCTCCCGCGTACTGCTTGATCTGCTCGAGGCTCTGTCGGGGCACCGGCTGGGACGAGACCCACGCGGCGAAGCGGAGCGCGAGGTCGGCGAGATCGGTGCCGGGGTCGACCCACAGGGCACCGCTCTCCGGGTCCCACCGCGCCACGCGCGACAGCGGCAACCAGCCCGCGAGGCCCGCCAGACGCGCCCGGTCGTCGCGGGTCGCGGCGACGAGGTGCTCGACCAGCGCATCCTGGGTCGTGCCCCCGCTGTCGGCCAGCGCGAGCGCGGTGGCGAGGCCGCGGACGACGACCTCGGGGCGTCGGGGAAGGCGCGGCAGCCCACCGGCCACGGTCACCCCCGGAATGTCCGGCCACTCCTGACTCACCCGTCCTCCACTGGGGACAGCGTACTTCGTTCGCGTGCCGCCGCGTGGAATCTGCGTGCCACCCGCGCGTTGTAGGGGAGTGTCAACATCGCAGGTCGATGGTTTACGGACGGCGTGAAGTGGCTACCTTCTCGCTCCGGCCGACGTCGTGATGTCGGCTCGACCGCTGCTTCCTGGAGGAACTGGATGCGTCCGCACACCGCTGCTCTTCTCGCTCTCGCCGTGGCCCTGCCTGCCACCGCCTCTGCCAGCGACCTGACGTGGAAGTGGGACCAAGGTCAGCACCGTCGGTACTTCATGCAGACGGGCATCAAGTTCCAGTCGAACTTCCCGATGGGCGCGGCGATCAAGTACGGCTTCTCGGCCCAGGACCTCCTGGTGACGAGCATCGTCGACTGCGAGGCTACCGAGCTGCGCAAGAAGAAGACGACCCTGCTGTGCACGATCGAGCGCGTCGAGCTGCTCGCGGGCGCGGGCAACGCCGCCAGCACCGAGGAGATCCAGGCCGTCCTCGATGAGTGGCGCACGAAGCTCACCGGTGCGACGTACACGACGACGATGACTCCTGACGGACGCCTCGGCCCCGGCGAGCTCGATGGCGTCAGCTGGCCTAGCGAGAACCGTCGTACGAACCGCATCCTCAACGGCATGGAGCAGGTCGTGGACCGCCTGTTCGCGAGCCTTGACGTGGGCCTGCCCAAGGTCGGCTCGGCGTGGGAGGACGGCTGGGTCGCGAAGAACCACCAGTCGATGATGATCCCGACCAGCAGTGGCGGTAACGGCATGAACAAGGTGCAGTTCACCATCGACGGGACCGAGGGCTCGTTCGTCGATGCGCTGACGCGGGGTGAGGGCACGATCATGGAGGGCGTCGACGCGAACACTCCCCGCGCCTTCTCCTTCGAGATGGACGGCATTGTCCGCTTCGACACCGAGCGCGGCGAGCTGGCGGCGCATGCCTATCGCTCGACGGGCACGCTGACCGCGAATTCCGTGGCCCTCCCGGGTCGTCGTCCCGAGGGTGCCTCGGCGAACAGCTCCCCGATCACCGACGTCGCCTCGGCGGGTGGCGTGAAGGAGCCGACGGGTGACGTGTCCAAGGCCTCGGCGGGCGGCGGTGGGCTCGACCGCTCCCTCACCCGCGGCGGCGCCTACGACCCCGACGCCTACCTCGAGACCGCGCGTGTGTACGTGCTCGGCGAGGGTGAGGTGCCCGAGCTCGGTGCCACGGGACCGATGCTCTACATCACCGGCGACGCCGCGGATCCGGCCTCTGGCGATGCGCCGGCCGAGGACGCGGCTCCCGCGGGCGACGCGGCCCCGGCCGAGCCCGCCCAGGAGTAGGTCTCGCCGGGTAGCCAGTGGTCGAGCAGCGGCGTGAGCACGGCGCAGCCGACCAGGCTGTACAGCAGCGCGTTCGGCTCGAAGCGGAAGAACGTCCCGTAGTAGCCGAACAGCGCGACCAGCAGCGCGAAGAGTACGCGTCCGAGGCGGCTGTCCGGCGTGGTCTTCGGGTCGCTGATCATGAAGAAGGCGAAGATCAGGAAGGCGCCGTTCTGGACCTGGTGAAGCGCGATGCGCAGCGGGTCTCCGAGGACGAGGGCGCGCCCGAACACGAGAGCCAGCCAGAAGCCGAGGAAGGCCCAGGTCACGTCCGCTCGCCGGGCGCGGTTGACGACGAGTCCGCCGATGCACGCGAGGCCGAAGGCCCAGGTCGCCGCCGTGCCCCAGCGGCCTGGCGAGACCCACGCGCCGTCGAAGGCGAGCAGGCACACGGCGATCCCGAAGTTCGTCGGGTTGAACACGTGCTTGCCGCGCACGCGCAGCACGAACTTGCTGCCGATGGTGAGCACGCCGGCGAGCACGGCGATGGCCAGGCTGTGGGTCCGGAGCAGGAGGATCAGCGACAAGGTGCTGATGAGCGGGCTCTTCGGGTCGTAGCGCAGCCCCAGCCACCGACAGGCGAGCAGCTGCGTGCCCTGGGCCGCGAGGGCCATGGCGAGTGCCAGCTCCCAGCGGATGTCGTGATCGAGCGCGATCACGCCCCAGGCGAGCAGCCCTCCGAGGGTAGCGATCTGGTACAGGCGGGGGTCCATGGGCCATCCTACGCGCGAGGAGGCGAGACATTCACGAGCCTGTCGCGTTGATCACGGGCTTTGGCCCGTTCCTCTCGGTGGCGGACAACCCCTCGGCCCGTCTGGTGCGTGCGCTCGACGGCGTGCGTGCGGGTCCGTGGCGTGTCGTCGGCCGAGTCCTCGAGGTGAGCTACGCCGGCGGACCCGCCGAGGCGCTGCGCCAGGCCGAGCTCGTGGGAGCCGCGCTGATCGTCGGCTTCGGGGTGTCGCGTACGGGCGGACTTCGGGTCGAGCGTACGGGACGAGCACGGCTCGGGACGACTCCCGACGTGCGCGGTGAGCGGCCGGCGCGGCTCGAGGGTCCGGACGAGGTGCGCGCCACGGCGGATGCAGCGGCACTCGCCACCGCGCTCGCGTGTCGGGTGTCGGACGACGCGGGGGCCTACGTCTGCAATGCCTGGCTCCACCAGGTCGCCTGGCGGTCCGCCGTGCCCGCTGTGTTCGTGCACATTCCGCCGGAAGGGGTCTCGCCGCAACGGGTGCGCGATGCCCTCGCTGCGCTGGCGACCTAGCCGGCCTCCGCGCGGCTGTAGATGTGCGGGCGCAACTTCGCAGAGGAAGAGGCTTCGCGGTGCGTGGCGGCTACTCGCCCTCGGTCGGGGCGGGGGTGTCGACCTCTTCTTCGGCCAGGTAGATCTGGACGCGTCGGTTGCGGTGGCGCCCATGCGGCGTCGCGTTCGGGGCGAGCGGGTTGCTGGCGCCGCGCGGAATCGTCTCGAAGAACAGGTCGGGGAGCTCGGTCTTGAGCGCCGCTTCGACGGCGGCGGCGCGCTCGCTGCTCAGGCGCTCCGGCTCCTCTTCGTGCGAGTCGGCATAGCCCTCGAGCACGACGTGGCGGAAGTCGCTGGACCGCTCCTTGAGCTCCTCGGCGAGCACCTTCAGGCGGGCCTGCGAGCGGGTGGTGAGCTGGGAGCTGTGCGGCTCGAAGTGGATGGTCTCGCGCATCGGGCGCGGGCCGTCCATGCGGTCCGGACGAAGGAACAGCGGGACGAAGCCCTCTTCGTCGACGATCTCCTGGCCCGCCGGGCTGTCGATGAACTCGAGGAACGCGCGGGCGTCCTCCGACATCGACTTCGGTGAGGAGTACACGTACAGGTCGCGGTACAGCGGGTAGATGCCGCGGATGATGTTCGCCTGGGAGGGCTTCACCGCGGGAGACTGAGAGTCCGGTCGAAGACCGACGATCTTGCCAGGCTCTTCGGCCATGGAGGCGTAGGCGATGGCGCTCGTGTCCTCGCGCACGATGGACAGCATCTCGGTCGTGCTCCGCACCTCGATGCGATCGTGGATGCCGCTGGGGCCACAGAAGAAGTCCTCGAACAGCGCGCGGGTGCCCGAGGAGGTGTCGCGGGTCAGGGCGCGGATCGGTCGCTCTTCCTGGCCGAGCAGATCCCAGCTGTCGGTGCCGTGGGTGCAGTACACGCCGATGACCTGGTCGTAGGTCATCGCCTCGAGCGGGTTGTCGGGGTGCACGGTGAGCGCGACCACGTCGACGGCGACCACGTGGCGCACGCCTTCGGCGTCGAGGTCGATGCCGTTGACGCTGGCCTGTTCCTGCTCCGAGGGCGTGTGTCCGCGCGAAGCCGCGGCGAGCTCCACTTCCCCGTCGAGCAGGGCCCGCATGCCGGCGCCGCTACCTCCGGAGGTGATCTCGAACGAAACCTCCGGATGGAGTCGCTGATACTCGGCTGCGAGTGCCGGCATCAGCTTGTCGTTGACGCTGGAGCTGCCCGCGATGCGAATGACGCGCTGGCTCTCGCTGGTCTGCGGTGCCTGTGCGTCTCCGCAACCTGCGAGCAACATGCCTGCCAGGATGATCCGGACCATCTCGCTCCCTACGCTGTGTTCAGCATACCGGAGGAGAAACCCGAGAAGCTGTCAATCGACTCGGATCGATCGGGTCAGCGCCCGCCCGACGGTGACCTCGACGCGGGCGGCACCTGCGGGGAAGGTGAACTGCTCCCCGGTCGCGCGCTCGAGGATCGCACCCTCCGCCGAATAGGCGCGCCACTCGCGCAAGGGCTCTCCCTCGTCCCATCCGGTGGCCGGAGCACGAAGCGCGCGTCCGTCGCGAGCGATGCGTGCGTCCAGCGCCGGCAGAGGCGTGGTGTGCACCTGGCCCCGCGCACCGCCATAGAACGGGATCGACAGGGGGTCGTTGCGCCAGTCGCAGTGGATGTGGGTGGTGTACACGCCGACGTAGCCGGCGCCGTGGGCGCGGCAGGCCGCCTCGAGCGTGGCGAGGTCGACGGAGACGGGGTCGAGGTCGAAGGCGTCACCGTACATGTGGCGAGACCACGTCGCGCCGCCGATTCCGGCGTTGTAGTCGGGGTTGCGGTACCCGCTGTTCACGATGAGTGGACCGAGCTCGTCGCGCAGGTCCTGCACGCGCTCCACGGCGTGGGGCTGGACCACGGCGTAGCGGCCCTTCCACGCCTGGCCGAACTCTTCGAGCACGAAGTTCGGAGCGAGGGCCAGGCCCGGGTCCTCGACGTCGAGATCGAGGAACGCGAGCGGCGCGAGGTACTGCGCGCTGCCGTTCATCGGCTCCGGGTACACGTAGCCCTGCGGCATCGGCTGTGGCGCGCCCACCGGCAAGCACACGCCGTCGTCGCGGTTCGGGCCGAGGTAGCAGGCCTCGTCGCCGGTCAGAACGGGGTCGGGCTCGTCGGTGTCGACGACGGTTCCTGTGTCCTCGGTCCCGGGCTCGCCGGTGTCCGACGAGGTGTCCTCGGTCGGGAGGTCGAATTCGGCTTCGCCCTCGGGCCCGGTGTCGAGCGGGGCCTGGCGGACGTCGTTGGCCCGGTAGCAGGCCACGAGCGTGAGAAGAAGCGGCAGGATGCGCATAGAAGACTCCACAGACGGCGACCAGAGGGCCGCGCGTCAGAAGTAGTAGCGCACACCCGCCGCAATGTGTAGCCCGGGCCAGGGCTTTGGGATGATCAGGAAGTTCATCGCCACGTCGCCGTAGATCTGGAGCGGCAGTACGGTGAGGTCGAGATCGAGCCCGACCTGCGCGCGCAGGCCCGTCGCGAGGTGGCTCTCGCTCCAGTTGTCGAAGCGGTTTCCAGGGTCCCGCCCGAAGTTCGAGAGGAACGCGCCGCCGCCGATGTGCCAGGCCATCTCGAAGTCGACGTCGTACAGCACCGTGCCGGGGTGCCACAGGTAGGCGCCGTGGAGGTACAGCCCGCCGTAGCCGGGGCCCCAGGTCTCGGTGCCGAGAGCGGCCTCGATCGCGGTGCGACGGCCATCCAGGTAGAACTTGCCGGTGACCCCGGTGGGGTTGCCGAGGGACACGCCGAGGCCGATGTCGTAGTCGGTTCCGATCTCGGTGCTCGCGATGGCACCGCTGTCGTCGGACACGGACTCGGGTTCCAGGGCATGGGCGGCGAGCAGGCAGAGGACGAGGGACGTCATGGGCGCATGCTAACGCGGTGCGAGGGTCGGCCGCGTGCGGGTGCTGTCAGCCTTCCAGGGTGCGCACGAGTCGGAGCCCGACGTCGGCGTAGCCCTGGTCCGCGGACAGCCCAGCGCGGGCAGCGGACCGGGCGGCGTCCGGGGGCTGTCGCCACGAGCCGCCGCGCACCGCGCGCAGTGGGCCGTCGCTCTCCGGAATGATGGAGCGTCGCTCACCGAGGCTCTCGGGGGCGTCGGCGTGGAACCCGTCGAGGCACCAGTCGCGCACATTGCCTGCCATGCCGCGGATGCCGTACGGCGAGGTGTCGAGCTGCTGCTCGCCGCACGCACCGGGGAACTGCGGGAGTCGCGTCCCCGCGCGCACCAGCGCGAAGGACGCGTCGAAGCGGTCCCCCCAGGGGTGGAAGCGCGCATCGGGGCCGCGTGCGGCCTTTTCCCACTCGAGCTCGGTGGGCAGGCGCCAGCTGCGCTTCTCGGTCTTCGCGAGCCACGCGGTGTACGCCTGGGCGCCTTGCCACGACATGCCCACCGCCGGGGAGTCGTGCCGGTACAGGTGAACGCGGGCTCGGAACAGCTCGCGTCGCGCGCGTGCCGCAGAGGGCTCGGAGGTGCCGAGGAACGGGAAGAACTCGCGGTTGGTCACCGGATCGAGGCGCATGGCGAAGGCGTCGACCCAGACCCGCTGCCGACGGGTGCTCCCCGGGGCGCTCGGGTCGCCGCCGATCGTGCACCACCCGGCGGGCACGTACACCTCGTCGGCTCCGATCTCGCCCTCGGCGGGCAGGTACACGGGCGTCGGTGACGTCTCGCCCGGCGCACGGGTGAGCCAGGGCTGCATGCGGTCGAGGGAGACCGGGTAGAACAGCGGCGGCCGGTCCTTGGCGCGCAGCTCGATCACGTAGCTGCCGATGGGCAGTTCGACCTCGGTCAGCGGCGTGGTTCCCAGGCTCTCGAACCGCTCGGTCACGAGGCGGCGGTCGCGCTCCACGACGCGATGAACGATGGCCTCGGCGGGCACGTGGGTGTGCAGGGTGAGCGCGGCGGTGCCCGCGAGGTACGCCTCGTAGGAGCCCACGTCGTTCGCGCGCAGGAGGACCTCGAGGCGCGCGGCCTCTCGTCGGTCGCGTCGGCGCTCGGCGGCCTGGTGCTGGTCGAGGTGGATGCGTGCCAGCAGCTCGTGGGCCTCGCGCAGGTCCGGTGCCTGGGCGAGCGCGGCGTTGAGACGCTGGGTGATCTCGGCCACGGCGAGCTCGGACTCACGCTCGAGCTTGTCCGCCTCGTCCTGGAGGTTCCACGCCGCGGCCTTCTCGGCGGCGGGCGCGTCCGGTCCCAGCTCGCGCAGGCGTTCATCGGCGAGCTCGCGCAGGTGCGCGGCCCGGCGGCGGATCGGGTGGGTGTCCGCGAGCTGGCGCTGTGCCGTCCGGACCTCGGCGAGCGCGCGATCTCGGCGGATGCTGCCTTCGAGCCACCGCGCGATCTCTTCGGCGAGCGCACCCGCGTGCGGGTAGCGGCTGTCTGGATTCGGGTCCATTGCCTTGCGCACGATGGCGGCGAGCCCTTCGTGGACCTGGCCGCCCGTGAGCGGCTCCATCGGCGGAAGCTTGCCCTCGGAGGCCTGCACGAGCAGCTGAACCTGGCTGCCCGTGTAGGGCCGGAAGCCGCACAGCAGCTCGAAGAGCACGACGCCGAGGGCGTAGATGTCGGCGGGCGGCCCGAGCTTGTCGCCCTGGCCGAGGGCCTGCTCTGGCGGCATGTAGGCGGGAGTGCCCGCGACGGCGGACTCGTTGGCGGTGCGGGCGCCTGGGCCGAGGCTGACCGGAACGAGGCCGCCCTCGTCCTCGCTCGCCGGGTCGACGAGCCGGGCCACGCCCCAGTCCATGACGAGTACCTCGCCGAAGTCACCGACCATGATGTTCGCGGGCTTGAGGTCGCCATGGATCACGCCGCGAGCGTGCGCGTAGGCGACGGCCTCGCAGACCTTCTGGAACACGGAGAGCAGGCGGGTCTGGGTCCAGTGGTGGTCCGCATCGCCCGCGTACACGCGCTGGATCGTGGCCGACAGCGTCTCGCCGGCGACCTCCTTCATCGTGAAGAAGGGCAGGCCGCGGTCGATCTCGCCGACACCATGAACCGCGGGAATCGACGGGTGGGCGAGCTGTGCCGTGATCTGGGCCTCGGCGAGGAAGCGGGCGCGCATGCGATGGTCGCCGAGGTAGCGCGCATCGAGGATCTTCATCGCGAGGACGCGGTGGAGCGCCGCATCGCGGGCGCGATGCACCTCGGCCATGCCACCGCGGCCGAGCAGACCCAGCGAGTCGAACGCGACCTTGGGCAGCGCTGGCTGCTCGTCGATGGTGAGCGGCTGCTCGTCCTCGAACAGCGAGGGCAGCGTCGGGGGTGCCGAGTCGCTCTCGAGCGTCTGGCTATCGGGAATGAACAAGGTCTCGACGGACGACGGACTCGGCTCGCGGATCACCGTGGGCGTGCCGATGCTCGACGCACGGAAGATCCGCAGCAGGGGCTGCAGCAGGTCCTGTTCGAGCCCGTGCTCGTCGAGGAACCGCCGAACCAGCTGCTCGCGGAAGTCGATGGAATCCGGGACCTTAGAGCTCAATGCCGAGCACCTCCGCCGCCTTCTCGAGGACCTCGTCCGGGTCGAAGGGCTTGGTGATGTAGAGGTCGACACCGACCTCTTCGCCCATGGCTCGGTCGAACTCCTGGCCCTTCGCGGTGAGCATCATCACGAAGATGTCCGCGAGCCTGGGGTCGGCCTTCATCTGCTTGCACACGTCGAAGCCGTTGACGAAAGGCATCATCACGTCGAGCAGCACGAGCTCCGGGTGCTCTTCGGAGAGCATCTCCAGTGCCTCGCGGCCGTTCGTCGCCGTCAGCAGCTCCACGTCGTGATCCTCGAGCTCGTCGAGGGTCTGCTCCAACAGGAGCCGGATGTGGGGCTCGTCATCGACGATCAGGACCTTCTTGCTCACCAGTTCACCTCGAAGACTTCATGGGTTCCCCGCGGCAGCTCACGCGTGCCGAGCGAGGTCAGGGTCAGCTCACCGAGCGACTGCGCGACGTCGGCGTCGACGATGAGTCGGCCGCTGCTGTCGGTCTGGAGCACTGCCGCGGTATTGATTCCCGCGTACAGGCCCTCGGTGGCTTCGCCCTCGATGTTGGCGCAGGCGATGCCCACGCCGGGTGTGGAGGCTCCGAGTCCGGTCGGAGCAAAGGCCTCGACCGCGCGGATCGCGCGGCGTGCGGCCTCGACGGCATTCGCGGGCGCGGCTTCGCCCGTGAACAGGCCGAGCACGATGCCCTGGGGGGTGTCGACCACGGCGCCCGCCTCGAGGAAGGCGCCGATGGCTCGCGCGGTGCCGCCCTCGACGGCCTCGACGACGTGCTCGACACGCTCGGCGCCGCGAACGCTGACGAGCGTGCGCGGATCGCAGCAGGCGATGACCATCTTGCCCTGGGTGGGCGGGGTGTCGCCGTAGCAGGCCTGGAGCAAGCCGCTGGACACGTGGCGCTCGAGCTGATGCAGCAGGGCGAGCTCGCGAACGCGCTGGGTGTGGAGCTGCGCGGCGGAGACCGCGGAGGACGCGTTGGCAGCGAGGGCCGCGACGAGCTTCAGGTCGCCCGAGGTCCACGTGCCGAGGCCTTCCTGCCACAGGCGGATCACGCCGAACACGCGCTCCCCGATGCGCAGCGGCGCGCAGATCATCGAGGTTGGGCCCTGGTCCAGGCTGGACTCGGGTTGTCCGCCGCTGCTCTCGTCGACGAACAGGGCCCTGCCGGTCTCGAGGACCTGGCTGGCGATGCCGCGGTCGGCGGGTAGGATCTTCGGCACGCTGTCGTCGCCGACCCACGCGACGGCCTCGAGGGTGCCGTGCTGCCGATCGAGCAGGTACAACGCACCCCCGGAGGCCCGCAGGTGACGCTGGGCGTCGGTGAGGACGGCACGGGCGACGTCGGCGAGCTCGAGCTCGCGAGACAGCTTCTCGCCGAGGTCGTAGAGCAGCGATAGCTCCTTGTACCGGTCGAGGGTCTCGGCGGCGAGGCTGCGCTTTTCCTGCTCGCGGTCGTAGATCCATGCGACGACGCCGGCGATGCGCTCGCTGGACGCGCCGCCGATCACCCGTCCGATCAGCGCGTCTCCGTGGCGGATGTCGGTGACCTCGCCGTCGCCTTCGCCGCCGAACAGGGGCTTTCCGTCGAGGTCCTCGATGCGAACGACATCTGGCGCGAGGGCGAGCACGTCCATCAGGGCCGCCTTCTGGCCGCCCCGGAGCACCTTGCGCAGGTTCAGCGGCCTCACGCGCGGTCCTCGACGAGCTGCACGATGTACACGTGCTCGAGATCCTTCTCGTAGCGAATCGTGCGGAGCAGCTCCTCGTGCCCGTCGAGGATGGACTCGAGGATGATCAGGTCGGGACGCGCCTCGCGGGCCTTCTCGATGAAGTCGGTCTCGCTCGCCGTCCCCACGACCTGGTAGCCGCGAAGCTCGAGCAGTCGCGCGATCTCGGAGGTCATCGTCTTGTTCTGGTCGACGACGAGCACCCTTCTCGGCGAGGTCTCCTGTTCGAGCAGGTCGCGCACCGCCTCGAGCAGGTCCTCGGTCTCGGCCGGCTTGGTGAGGTAGCGGTCCACGCCCAGTCGCAGTCCGCGGTCCTCGTCCTCGATGATCGACAGGATGAGGATCGGGATCGACTCGGTCTGCGGGTCGTTCTTGAGCATCGCGGCGACGTCGAAGCCCGACAGCTCGGGCATCATCACGTCGAGGATGATCAGATCCGGGCGCTGGGCGCGGACCTGCCCGATGGCTTCGTAGCCGTTCGCGGCCTGGCGCACGGTGTAGCCGCGCTCGGACAGCTCCTGTCGAAGCAGCTCGCGGATGTTCGGGTCGTCGTCGACGACGAGGATGTCGCGGGCGCCGGCGTCGAAGCGGGGCACCTTGTGCTCGATCCGTCGGAGCAGCGCCTCGACCTGGCTCGCCGCATCGGGCTTGGCCTGGGTGACCCCGATCGAGAACGCGAAGCGCGCGCCCTCGTTCACGTCGCTGGCGACCGTGATCTCCGCCTCGTGGGCGCGGGCGATCTGCTGGCAGATCGGCAGGCCGAGGCCGGTGCCCTTGGGCTTGTCGGTGAGCGTGTTGCCGACCTGCTTGAACTTCTCGAAGATCGAGGCCTGCAGGGCGGGATCGATGCCGATGCCGTCGTCCTCCACCGCGAACTCGACCCCACCACCCTGCTGGAAGGCGGTGAGGCGCACCGTGCTCCGCGCGAACTTCGCCGCGTTCGAGAGCAGGTTGATGAGGATCTGCAGCAGGCGCGCCCGGTCGCCGTGAATCGCCGGCAGGCCTTCCTCGACCTCGACCTCGAGGCCCGGCTCCTCCATGAACAGCGCACTGGTCGCTTCGGCGGCCTGGGACACGAGCGACTCGACGTCCACCGGCGCGAAGTTCCACTCCATGCGCCCCGACTCCATCTTCGAGATGTCGAGGACGTCGTTGATCAGCGCGGTCAGCCGCTCGCCTTCGCTGCGGATGATGTCGATGTTGCTGCGGACCCGGGCGACCGCGCGCTGGATGCCCTTCTGCTCGAGGTCGAGGTGCGGGAAGACCTTGGACTCGAGCTGGTTGCGGGTGACCTTCGCGAAGCCGAGCACCGACGTGAGCGGGGTGCGCAGCTCGTGGCTGACCGTGGCGATGAAGTCGGTCTTCATCCGGTCGATCTCACGCTCGAGCGTGACGTCCTGAACTCGGGCGATCACGCCGTCGAGCACGCCGTCGTGGAGGATGGGCGACGCGGCGACCTGGCAGATGCGGTCGCCGGGGCAGCGCGCCTCGCCCACGGTGGGCGCGCCGGTCTCGAGTGCCTCGTCGATGACCTGGAGGATCTTGCCCGGCAGCACGTCCGCGGCGGGGATGCCGTGGGGCAGGGTGCCGCCGAGGAGCTCGCCCAGTGCGGGGTTCGCGAGCTCGATGATGCCCTCGGCATCCACCGCGACCAGTCCATCGCTCATGCTGTCGAGCATGGCCTGACGCTGGGTCAGGGTGATGTTCATCTCGCGGGCGCGGTCCGATACCTTGCGCTCGAGCGCGTCGTTGAACTCCTGGAGCTCGGCCTCGACGCGCTTGAGCTTGGTGATGTCGCGAGCGATGGCGAGCATCAGGACCTCGTCGCCGGACTCGAACAGCCCGAGGCGGACGTCGACGGGGAAGGTGCTGCCATCCTTGCGCTTCTGGCATCCCTCGACAGAGATCGGCACGCCGATCTCCATGCGGTTCCACACGCCGTCCATGCGGCCGGGGCGAATCGTGGTCTCGAAGTCCGCGACGTGCAGCTGAAGCATCTCTTCGCGGGTGTAGCCGAGGTTCTTGCACGCCCAGCTGTTCGCGTCGCGGATGCGTCCCTCGAGGTCGTGCACGAACCAGGAGTCGGCGGCGAAGTCGACCAGGTTGGCCATGCTCGACACGTTGGCGACGTTCGCGGTCTTCTTGGTCTGGTCCTCGCACACGACGAGGAAGCCATCGCCTTCGCGGGCGAGGCGGCTGACCAGGGTCACCGGATCCGGGTAGCGGGGGAATCGCGCGCGGACCGAGGCCGAGGGCGCGCCGCTGCGGACGTTCTCGTAGGCCCGGGCGAAGCGCTCTGTATGGGCCTCGTCGCAGACCTCGTGCCACTTCTTACCGACGAGCTCCCGCGCCTCCCAGGCGAGGATGCGCTCGAAGCCAACGCCGACGCGTTCGACGGTGCCATCATCTCCAAGGCGGAGGGCGGCGCACAGCTCGAGCTCCAGTACCTGCATGCGTTCCCCGGTTGACGTGCAGGATACTGCCTGGAGACGCCCTCGCGGCAGGCAAATCCGTGAGGATGGGCGCATGGAAGGGTGGAACCGCCAATTCCGTCATGTGCCGAAGGCGAAGGTGACGGTGCGCGAACTGCGCATGCGACACGCGAAGGGAGGCGTCCTCGGGCTCCTGGAAACCAGGGAGGGAGTGACGGAGCCGGGGAGGGCCACGTCGGCGGAGCGCGAGGACGCCCCCTGAGTCGCGTCAGGTCAGGCGGTAGCGGAGGGTGACCCGCTTGCCGCCGCGGGTGAGCTCGACCACGAAGTCTTCCTGGCCCTTGAGCTTGAGGTAGACGGCCACGGCCTGGAGCAGGTTGCGCACCTTCTTGCCGTTCACCGTGTGCACGATGTCGTTGTTGCGGATGCCGAGCTCGTGCAGGTCGTTGCCGCAGCGGATGCCGCGGACGAGCAGTCCGTCGGACTTGCCGCCGTCCTCGCCGACGTGCTTCTTCACGTAGCCGAGGCGGTTGAGCTCGGAGAGGTCGCCGGTGTAGTGGTCGACCAGCGCGCGCTCGACGACGCGGTAGTTGCGGTCCTCGACGACGATCTGCGGGTTGTCCGGCGTGCAGCGGCTGGTCCGCGGGGTCTTGGCCTTCTTGGCCGGGGTGAACCGGGTGCCGCGCACGGTGCCGGCGGTGCCGCCGTAGTGGCGGGCGCTGGTCGCGCCGGCCTTGGCGACCGCCTCGACGGGCACGCCGCTTCCGCCGAGCTTCTGGGTGTCCGGGCTCTCGGAGGGGGTGCTCTCCTTGCCGGAGTCGTCCGCGGCGGGCGCCTTCGGAGGCGGCGGCGGGGGCAGGTACACCACCCGGGTCTCCTCGGGCTGTTCGATGGCTTCCTGGAGCATGGGCACGTTCTTGATGGCGGCCACGCCGACGGGGCTTCCGAACAGGACCAGGGTGATCGCAGCGGAGAGGCCGAGGTCGCGCAGGGTCTTGAGGTGATGGAGCATGGGGCTTTCCTCCCTGGAAAGACGCCTGTGGGACGCCGGAGCTCGCCGGACATTCGAGGCGCGTCATCTCGTGACAGGAAGGCGAAAGGAATCGCTGTCATGCCTTGTCCGGTCGGATGCGCCGGCCGAACCACTGCGATACCGAGGGCGACGTGTCCGGAACCTCCTCGCCGAACCTGCCCATTCGCCGTGCGCTGCTGTTTGCAGCCGTGCTCGGCGGTCTCGTGCTCGGCATCTGGTGGAGCGACCTCGGCGTCCGCGATCTGCTCGGCTGGCTCGAGCGCCTCGAGCAGGCTGGTCCCGTGCCCTTCGCCTTCGGCGTGCTCGCCTGGGCCCTGCTGATGCTCCCGGCGTCGGTGCAGATGGGCTCCGCGGGCTTTCTCTATGGTCCTGTGGTCGGGGCTGTCGTGGGCTGGGCGCTGTCGGTGACGGCGGCGGCGATCGCGTTCCTGCTCGGCCGTACGCTGCTTCGAGACGCGGTGGTCGCTCGTGCCATGCACTCGCCGCGGTGGCGCGCCCTCGAGAGCGAGGTGGGGCGACGCGGGGTGTACGTGGTCGCGCTCACCCGCATGTCGCCGCTGTTTCCGTACAACATCATCAGCTACGCGCTCGGCGCCTCACCGGTGAGTTTTCGCGAGTACGTGCTCGGCACGGCGATCGGTGTGATTCCGGTGGTGGTGTTCAACGCGATCATCGGCGCCGGCGTCGCGAGCCTGACCCAGCTGCTCGACGGGGCGCCGCCTCCGGGCGGGGTGATGATCGGGGGCGCGGTGCTCACGCTGGTGGCGACCGTGGCGGTGACGCGCGTCGCGAGTCGCGCGCTCGTGCTTCCGCAGAGCTAGCGCATCGACAGGAAGGCCGCGGCGTCGAGGCGCCGATGGATGTCGACGAGCTCGCGGTGGAGGCGACTGTCCGGCGGCAGCTCGATGCGATCGCGAAGGGCGGTGGCCTGGGCCGCGGCCCGGTGGGCGGCGATCGGGTCGGAAGCAGCATCGAGCCGGGCCCGGCGAAGGTGGACCTCGAGCAGATCCAGCGCCGAGTCGGCCGTCTCGAGCAGGGCCTGGGCGAGGGCGAGCTCGCGTCGGGCGGCCTCGTCCTCCGCGCGGCGGGCATGAATCACCGCGAGGCTGCTGCGGAACGTGCCTTCGCCGCCGGCGAGGTGGAACTGACGGCACAGCTCCACGGCCGAGGACAGCTCGTCCCACGCGGCCTCGAGGGCCTGCTCGGCGAGCCACAGCTGACCCCGCTTGCCGCGGGTGAAGGCGAGCAGCTGCAGCTGTCCGGTCTGCTCCTGGAGGTTCTCGGCGCGGTCGAGAGCTTCG
This sequence comes from Deltaproteobacteria bacterium, assembly GCA_006226595.1. Taxonomy (GTDB): domain Bacteria; phylum Myxococcota_A; class UBA796; order UBA796; genus M1803. The sequence goes on along the minus strand of SBGP01000112.1, from coordinate 5,923 downwards.
TGCGCGGCCTCGTGTTCGCCGAGCTCGGCGAGGACTGGCGCGAGGTGCTGGAGCGCCACGGAGGCGAGCACGGCATCTCCGCTCTCTTCGAGGAAGGCGAGGGCCTCTTCCATGCCCTGGCGCGCCTCGTGCAGCTCGCCACGAGCGTGCTGCAGGCGACCCATGGCGCCACGCGCGGCGGCGAGACCGGCGCGGTCGGCGGTGGCGGCGGCGAGGGCCGAGGCCTGGGAGAGCAGGCGCTCGCTGTCGGCGTAGCGGCCCACCTGACACATGAGCTCGCCGTGCTCGCGGAGGGCGCGGCTCTCGAGGTCCGGCGTGTTCGCGGTGCGGAAGTGCGCGATGGCGGTCTCGAAGGCCTCTTCCGCCCGCGCGGAGTCCGCGTTGTCGCGGTGAACGAGGGCCTGGGCATGGAGGATGCGGCCCGCGAGGTCGCCACCTGGGGCCAGGGTCGAGGCGCGACGCAGGTCGCGGGCGGCCTCCTCTCGGCGGCCGAGCAGGCGGAACGCATCGGCGCGCAACATGCGGAGCTCGGCCTCGATCTCGGCGGGACGCGGCAGGGTGAGCGCGGCCTCGAGGCTGGGAAGGGCGGCGGCGATCGGTCCGTTGCGGCGGAGCACCCGCATCAGCGCGGCATGGGACCGGAGCGCGAGTCCGTCGTCCCGCAGCGCCGCCCATCGGCTGGCTGCGAGCAGGTTGTCGACATCGGCGGCCTCGATGTCACCGGCTTCGGCGCGCTCCACGAAGTGCCGGGCGTGGCGCTCGGAGGCGTCGCTGTTCGCGGGCAGGTGCTGGGCGGCATGAGCCCGGATCGTCGCGAACAGTCCGAAGCGTCCGCGCGGCAGCCGGCGGAGCAGGCTGTGGTCGAGCAGGTCCTCGACCCTCTCCAGGGCCTCGTCGCCGAGCACCGCGCCCGCGGCGTCGAAGTCGAAGTCGCCCTCGAACACCGACAGTCGGGCCATGGCGTCGGCCTGGGCGGCGTCGAGCAGCGTGAAGCTCCACTCGATGGCGGCCGCGAGGGACTCGTGGCGCGCGGGGGCGTCTCTCCGTGCGTTCTTCAGGCTGTGGAGGCGCCTGCCGAGGGTATCGAGCAGCTTCTTGGGCGGGATCAGGCGCACGCGAGCCGCGGCCAGCTCGAGGGCCAGCGGAAGTCCGTCGAGCTCGCGGCACAGCGCCGCGATCGCCGCGATGTCCCCGTCGCCCAGCTGCAGGTCGGGGTCGGCGGCGCGTGCTCGCTCCAGGAACAGGGCGCCGGCCGCGCTCTCGGAGAGGCTGGTCGCGTCGTTCCCCTCGGGTAGGGGGAGAGGACCCAGCGCGAGGCGGCGCTCGTGGACCAGGCGCAGGGCGATGCGCGTCGAGATCACCACCTGCAGGTCGGGGCAGGCCCGCAGCCACAGCTGCACGGTCGCGGTCTCGCTCTTCGCGAGCTGCTCGAAGTTGTCGAGGAGCAGCACGGTCGGTCCCCGCCTGCGTAGCAGCTCGGCGATGGCGCTCACCGCGACGTCGCCGGGCACGGTCGCATCGAGTGCGCCGGCGAGTGCGCGGCACAGGTCCTGGCGGTCGGTGGCGTCGCCGAGCGGGGCGAACAGCGCGCTCACTCCCATCCGATGGCCGATCTCGGTGAGCACCGTCGTCTTGCCGATGCCGCCGGGTCCGGTGATCGACACCAGGCGGTCCCCAGCCCCGAGCCAGGCCTCGACCTGCGCGAGCTCCGCGTCCCGCCCGTGGAGGCGCGGGCGCATCGGCGGTGGGGGCGGGCCCGTGCGCCGCCGCAGGGACTTGACCGGCGCATCGAGACGGAAGCCCTTGCGCGGCACGGTGGCGATCCAGTCCCGGTGGTCGCCGAGCGCGCGGCGCAGCTTGTGCGCGGCCTGGGTCAGGGAGTGGTCCGTGACCTGCACGTCCGGCCACAAGTGAGCGGCGAGCTCGTCGCGGCTCACCACCTGGCCCTTTCGCTCGGTGAGGTACGCCAGCATCTGGATGACCAGGGGCTGCGCGTCCACGGGTTCGCCGTCCAGCCACAGGCGGGCGGAGTCCGTGTCGATGACGAAGTTGTCGAGGGCGTAGCGAGGCATCGTCGAAAGCATACTCGCCGAGCCCGCATGGAGAGGGCCCTCATCGTCCGCGGTGAGATCTGGTGAGGTCCGCGGAGAGTTCCGCCGTGGAAGGTTGAGGGTGTCGGGACCCGGCGTCCCCAGGAGGTTCGATGCGCTCACTCTTCCTCGTGCTCGCGCTCTGTTTGGCGGCTTGTTCTGGCGATAGCGACGAGGTGACCGACACCGGCGTCGACGGCGACGCGGACACCGATGTCGACGCCGACACGGATGCGGACACCGATGCCGATACGGATGCCGACACGGACACCGACACCGACACGGACACCGACACCGACACGGACACGGATCCCCCGCGGGCCCCGGCGCAGATGCTGGCGCCGGCGACGGCCGCCGTGGAGCTCGCCTCGGATCAGCACGGACTGAGCCTGACCGTCGGGCCCGCGGTCTCCGCCCACAACCTGCAGACAGAGAACTACACCCTGTCGCTCGGCATCGGCCTCGCCGTGTCGCCCTGACTTCTCGCCGTCGGCTCCACTCCGTTCGAGGCAGCAGGCACTGCATCGGAGTCGGCGGCCTACTCTCGGTGGGTCGCCCCGCCCGTCCTGTCCCCTAACCAAGCGGCGGGGCGGCTCACCCCGAGTCCATGCTTCCGAGCCATGCGTGCAGCGCCTGCCCGTCCCCGGTCGCGAGGATGGGCTCGCTGCCGCTGACTCGGAGGCCGCGGAGCGTGTCCACCAGCTCTGGAACCCGCAACAGCTGGACTCCTGCCGGGCCGCGACCGAGACGGACCGGTGCGCCGAGCTTGAGGTCCACCACGAAGAGGGGACGGCGCTCCCACCGCGGGCTCGACATGTCGATGACCGCGAAGTCTCCGGCGAAGCGCTGCTGGTGCACGCGATACAGCCACAGGTTCGGGTGGTCCGCGAGGAGCGCACGCACGAAGCGCGTCTCCCGCGGCGTCATCGCGTAGAACGGACGCAGCGAGGCCGGGATCTCGCGAAACAGGTGGCCTACGGCGCGGTGGCGAAGCGCACGCGCGCGCAGCACCCGCACGGCAATGGGCGCGGACATACGAACACCAGGGTCAACTCAACGACCCTGGCTTAGGCGGTGCCGGCCGATCCCGCAAGGATCAGTAGTGAGGCGGCTTCTCGTCGGCGAGGCTGCGCACGGCGCCGTGCTCCTGCCGCTCTTCGGCGAGGGAGGCGACCTCGGCCTGAAGGCGCGACAGCGAGTCGTGCATGCGACGGACGATCTCGTCGAGCTCCGCGAGGTGCTTCTCGACGAAGGCCACCTTGATCTCGAGGTCCATGAGCCGGTCTTCCATGCGCTCTCCCGACCAGCGCTGTATCGCGTACCCGGACGTTGCGGAAGCGTCGTTGCCGCGTGTGCGCGAAGAAAGCATGCTGAGCACCGGAGGTCGAGTGAACACACAGCGGATCTGCGTCATGGGCCTGGGCTACATCGGACTGCCGACGGCCAGCCTGCTCGCGACCAAGGGCCACAAGGTGCACGGCGTCGACGTGCGCAGCGACGTGGTCGACACCATCAACCGCGGCAGCATCCACATCGTCGAGCCCGAGCTCGACGTGCTCGTCCGCTCTGCGGTGCACTCCGGCAACCTCGTCGCCTCCCTCGAGCCTGCCGAGGCAGACCTGTTCGTGCTCGCCGTGCCGACGCCCTTCGCCGAAGGGCACGTGCCCGACCTGTCCTACGTGGACGCGGCCACCGAGTCGATTGCGCCCTACGTGCGCGCCGGCAACCTCGTCATCCTCGAGTCGACCTCGCCGGTCGGCACCACGGAGCGCGTGGCCGAGCGCTTGTCCGCACTGCGGCCCGACCTCGTCGAGGATGGGCGTCGCACCTTCCACGTGGCCCACTGCCCCGAGCGCGTCCTTCCGGGACACATCCTCCGCGAGCTCGTCGACAACGACCGCATCGTCGGCGGTGTGGACCCGGCCTCCGCCGAGGTGGCCGCGGCGTTCTACCGCACCTTCGTCAGCGGCGAGGTGCTCGTCACCAACGCGCGGACCGCGGAGCTCGCCAAGCTCACCGAGAACAGCTTTCGCGACGTGAACATCGCCTTCGCCAACGAGCTGTCGATGGTCTGCGGCACGCTCGACATCGACGTGTGGGAGGTCATCGCCCTCGCGAACCGCCATCCGCGCGTGCAGATCCTCAACCCGGGACCGGGAGTCGGTGGACACTGCCTGGCCGTGGACCCGTGGTTCATCGTGTCCTCCGCCTCGGACGAGGCGCGCCTGATCCGCACGGCTCGCGAGGTCAACGTCGCCAAGGAGGACTGGGTGGTCCGCCGGGTACTCGACCGCGCCGAGCGCTTCCGCAAGCCGGTCATCGCGTGCCTGGGGCTCGCCTACAAGCCGGACATCGACGACCTGCGCGAGTCGCCGGCCCTGCACGTGACCCGCTCGATCATCGAGGCCATGCCCGAGGCCGAGGTGCTCGCCGTCGAGCCCAACCTCCGTGAGCTCGAGGGCTTCGACGTGGTGCCCCTCGAAGAGGCTATCGGTCGCGCCGACATCGTCGTCGGCCTGGTGGCGCACACGCCGTTCAAGCGCATGGACCGCAGCCGCCTGCAAGAGAAGGTCGTCATCGACGCGTGTGGGCTGTTCCGATGAAGGTGCTCACCGTCTTCGGTACCCGTCCCGAGGCCATCAAGATGGCGCCGCTGGTCAAGGCGCTCGACGCGGACGACCGCTTCGACAGCCGGGTGTGCGTCACCGCGCAGCACCGCGGCATGCTCGACCAGGTGCTCGCCCAGTTCGCGATCGAGCCGCACCACGACCTGGGCATCATGAAGCCCGGCCAGGACCTGTACGACGTGACCAGCCGCGTGCTGCTCGGCATGCGCGATGTCCTCAAGGCGGAGGCGCCCGACGCCGTGCTCGTCCACGGCGACACGACGACGACCCTCGCCGGTACCCTGGCCGCGTTCTACGCGCAGATCCCCGTGGGTCACGTCGAGGCGGGCCTGCGGACCGGCAACCTGATGAGCCCGTGGCCCGAAGAGGCCAACCGCGTGCTCGCCGACCGCATCTGCCACTGGCACTTCGCGCCGACCCAGCGCTCGGCCAACGCGTTGCTCGCCGAGGGCTGTGACCCGGCGCGCGTCGTGGTCACCGGCAACACCGTGATCGACGCGCTGCTGTGGATGCGTGACCGCCTGCCGTCGCTGCCCGCGACGGAGGTCGACGAGCCGCTCGCGCCCGTCGCCGATCTCCTCGCTTCGGATGCGCGCATCGTGCTCGTCACCGGGCATCGCCGCGAGTCCTTCGGGGGCGGCTTCCTGCGCATCTGCCAGGCACTCGCCACCCTCGCCGAGCGCTTCCCCGACGTGCAGTTCATCTACCCGGTGCACCTCAACCCCAACGTCCAGAAGCCCGTCAACGAGCACCTCTCCGGCGTGGCCAACATCCGGCTCGTCGACCCGCTCGGCTACGCACCCTTCGTGCGGCTCATGGACCGGGCCGACATCATCCTCACCGACTCCGGCGGCATCCAGGAAGAGGCGCCGGCGCTTGGCAAGCCGGTGCTCGTGATGCGCGACACCACCGAGCGTCCGGAGGGCGTGGAAGCGGGCACCGTGAAGCTCGTGGGTACGGTGGTCGAGGCGATCGTCGGCGAGACGACCCGGCTGCTCACCGATCCGACAGCATACGCGGCAATGGCCGACGCCCACAATCCCTATGGCGATGGGCACGCGAGCCAGCGCATCCTCGACGCGCTCGCCAAGGGCTAGCAGGCCGCTGAAAGACTCTCCCGTCGCGTTCTGGACCCGTTTCACGCCTTCGCCCGTCGTCTCGTCGGTCACGTGCTTCAGCACGCTTCCTCCCCTACGGTGCCCTTGG
>SBGP01000097.1 GCA_006226595.1 Deltaproteobacteria bacterium | reverse complement strand
GAGCCGACGTGCGCTGAGCAGTTCGCCCGCGAGTCCGGCCTGGAAGCCCCGGCGACGTTCGACCCTCGCCCTTGCGAATCAAAGGCCTAACGCCAATTATGCGGCCCCACATAACTCCGGTACGACGCGCGTTATGCCGCACACAATGCAGCACAACTACGGCACGCCGAGACGCGGAACCGCTGAGACGGCGGTTCTCGGCACCGTGCAGCCGTAGTTATGTGGAACGGCATAGCTGCGGCCCCAGGCCACGGAGCTCGACCCGGAAATCCGGCGCGCAGACGCCTCGGCCAGCCGCATCCGCGCACGTCTGGTGCGCCAGCACTGCGTGCGCCGCGCTGTCCCCCTCGCCCGCCGACCTGCGCTGACGCCCTTCCGCCGCTCGACGGTCTCTCGAGGCCCCTGCCCCGCTGGATCCGCCCACCAAGCCTTTCCACATCACCCGAAGGGTGGAAGCCTAACGCAAGGTTCGACTGCGGCCGCGCGAAGCGCGGAGGCCGCGAAGCGGCCGTCCGTCGGTCGCAACCACCGTTAGGCGCGGAACGAGGCGGTCCGGCCCTTCGACCCAGGGCCGGTGCGGCTGAGCAGCACGCAGGGCTCACGAGGAGCGGCTCGACGGCAGGGCGCCCGGGTGGGGCTTCGATTCATTCACCACCCTCTCAGGCACGGGCGCAGGTGCCTCAGCATGTCGAGAAGGGCGCCTTGGCGGAAAGATGTGGCGCCAAGCAAGCGGGCGCTCATGGTAGCAAGGGTGGGCCATTGCCGCCGAAGCCGGCGAGACTGAGAGGCCAGAGTTGAATCTCAACTTTCAAACACTTCAACGAAGCGGAAAGGGCCTTGAGGCACTCACGCGAGCACTTCTCCGGCGGCTTGACATGGCGCCAGAGCACAGCGGTGACGGCCCCGACGGCGGCCGTGATTTGCTCGCGAGGGCCCGCGTAGATGGTCCGCTACGCGACTTCACGCGCACCTGGGTAGTGGAGTGCAAGGACCATTCGGAGTCCGGGCGGAGCGTGGGTTTGAGTGAAGTGCAGTCAATCGCCGACCGGTTGCTGCAGCACAGAGCCGACGGCTTTCTACTCGTCGTTACGACCGGAGTGTCGAGTGGACTCAAGGCCCGGCTGGACGCAATTCATCAAGACCCTCGAACAGGCTTTGTCACGCAGGTCTGGGACGGCGATGACCTTACGAGGATGCTCCTTGAGCCCGGAGCGGAGGACCTACTGAGACAGTACTTCCCGGAGGAGTACGCCACCCGGACCGACCTCGACAGCTCAGTTCGCCGTCTGGAGCAGGAAGGCGTAAGCCCAGAGGCTCTGAGGGCTCTGCTGATGGCTGCGAGGGGGAGTGATGAACGGACGCCTCGACTGTCCGCCCTGATTGAGCATGGGGACATCGGCGACGCTCTAAGGATGCTTGGGAGCCTTGAGTTCGAGTCGTGGGAGCGGCAGATGATTAGGTTGGGCGATGAAACAGACCAGGCTTCATGGGCGCAATTCCTTGAGTACGCCTCGATGAACGACGACGAGGAAGGCCGCCGCTTCCACTATCTGCGGCAGCGACTAGAAGTCGGCGAACACGTCAGCCATCTACTTCCGGCGCTCTCGACCCTGGAGGATGACTCGGTAGCGATCCTGTTGGAAGAGGCACCGCTGCTAGGGGAAGTCGAGCTTCAGGTGACCCACAAACTGCAGGATTACGGAGGGGATGAGTACGACGTCGACGGCGGCCATGTGTGGGCGATTTCCCAGCTGGAGGTGGTCGAGCTCTCCGCCGCAGTACTGCGGTTTCGGGTAGTCTTCATGGCCGAGCTGAACTGCAGCGTTGGGGCTGGGTCGTCGTTCCCCTTGAACGCGTCAGGACATGCCTTCGGCGTCATCTCGGAGCTTGGCCTGCACGTCGAAGCGGTACACATCGACCTGCCGGACCTGACCGAGTAGGACACCAGACCCGTACCAGAGGATTTGCGCTTCGTCTGGTTGGGAGTCCGAAACGTGTCAGCGGAGCCTCATGTATTCGGGGGGCCATCCGCGTGGCGCCCTCACGGCGTTCTCGCCGTGCCTGATGTCTTCGAGTTCGTGACCGGACAGCGTTCTCGCCGCGCCTAACGCACAGTATGCGGACTACGGCAAGCGACGGCGCTGCTTGGCGGGAACCAGGCTCTGGAAGTCTGAGATGAGGCAAAGGAAGCCGTCGAGCTCCGCGACGAAATCGCCCTCGTTCCGAGCTGCGACAGCATTGGCGCGCTCAAAGACCTCGCCTGGCTTTCCTCGCCCCTTTGTGGCGCCGTCATCCCACGCAGCGACCCGTGGGAACGGCACCTCGTCATCGGCAAGCACGCTCGCCAGGGAGTACCGGCCGCTGGGCTCAAGCCTGAGAATCGCGTGGGCCCGACCAGTGGCGACCTTCGCAGCGGCGAAGTTCACCCAATGGACGGCCCCCGTCCCGCGCTCGGCGTAGTAGCGCGCGACACCGAGTGCGATCAGTTTGGCGGTGACCTCGGCTTGAGTGAGCATTGCCGTCTCTACCCTCCTGAATCGCAGGCGACACCCTGGGCTGGCGGGGCTGAGCCGAGCCTAACGCGAAGTATACGGAACTCGATAACTCGGGTATGGCGGCAGTTATGCCGCAACCCACGCAGCATATCCGCGAGTGGACCCGCACAGTCAGCGCCTCGGCGAGGCCACGGCCGCAGTTCGATGGCCCGCATATCCGCGACGGCGTCCCCACACGGGCATCTGTGGAGAACCCCGACGGCTCCCCAACGCACCCGAGGCCAGCACGAGCCGAACGACCGCGTACCGGGCTATCTCTCGCCGCGAGAGGTCGCGGCTTGGCACACGAACCCCCGCACGGACTCCCGTCGCCGCCGGTCGGCTCTGGCCGATGGGTGATCACCGAGTCCCCGCACGACGCCAGGATCTACGAGCACGCCGCCGCCGCGCTGGGTGCGCACCTCGGCACCGCGGTCAGCCTGTACTTCTTGCCAGCTGGCACCAAGGGCAGCGCGAGCTGCGGCCGTGTGATCGAGCTGGTGGAGCGCCTTCGGGCCGAAGGCTCGCACCATGTGCGCGGGGTCCTGGACTGGGACCGCCGCACGCGAAAGAGGCCCGATGCCGTGAGGGTCCTCGGGGAAGGCGAGCGGTACGCCATCGAGAACGTGCTCCTCGACCCAGCGCTCCTGGTCTGGCTGCTGCTCGGTCTGCCCGAGGGGCGCGCGTTGCTGGGGCACAGCCGCGACGAGTGGGTGAGGCTCGACCGCGTCCGCCGCGAAGAGCTGGTCCGGAGGGTGGCGGCCGTCATCGGTGAGGCCGCCGCGTCGAAGGGGCGAGCCAGCGGCTCGAGCTTCAAGCGCCGACCGCTGGACCAGTCCACCGTCGAGGTGCGCTACGTCGGTGGCGCGGCGCTCTCGCTCCCGAGGTGGACGCTCGTGGAACGCGGTCACGACTACGCCAGGTGGGTGCTCCTCGCCTTTCCCTTCCTGGGACGCCTTCCGAAGGAAGGGCCGAACGGTGGGGCGGAAGACCAGATGGTGTGTGGCATCGCCATCCACGCGCTCGCCGAGGCCGTGGACTGGACGCCCGCCTGCCTGCTGACCCTGTTCCTCGAGCTCCAGGCCGGATAGCGAGCACGACTCGTGGCCCGGACGTCGAGGCCAACCGGAGCGCAGCATGAACACCGAGTACGTCGTACGGTCCGCTGCCTTGCGAACCAACCGCGAGGGTCTCGCCGCCGCCCTGCGCATCGATGTGCGCCTGCCGGTCCACATGACGCAGGCGACGCCATCCCCGACAGTCCCCAGGAGTCCTGGGGGGAGGGGGACACCGCGCGGCTCCGTGATGGTCGACCCCACCGTCTCCCAGTGGCTTCGAACCCACGACTGGGAGGCCCTCCGGTTGCATCGCAGCGCCCTCGAGGTGGAGTTCGGCGATACGCGCCACACCCGAGCGGCACAGGTGACCGAGCTCGCGCGCGCCCTCGTCGACGCTTGGTGGCGAGAGTGGGACGAGGCGGCCCGGCATCTCGGTCTGACCCACACCCGCATGCACTCCCGCAGCACACTCGTCGGGGACCGCGTCCTCGTCACCGATGCGCCGCTCCCCGCTGAGACCTCCATCGAAGTACGGCTGCGCAAGCCCATTCCGGGAGCGCTGGGGCGAAAGGGCCCGGGCCGGAACGCCCTCGACGATCTGGTCCTGTCCCGCGACCTCGAGGTCTCCGAAGCCCTTGGTTGCCGCATTGCCGGTCGAGGAAGCGTTTCGCGAGCCACTGATGCAGTGCCTCCACGGCCATCCGGGCAGCGAGATCGACGCCGAACGGGTGGTCGTGCGTATTCCCGGGCGTGCGCTCGCCGACCTCGTCCCGCTCATCGAGGCCGCGATGCAACTTGGCGACCTGCTCGACGCCGAGACCTGATCCAGCAGGGTCAATGAGCCTCGCCGGTCGATGGCTTTCCAGACAGGTCGCCAGACCCGGGATAGCCTCCGGGCATGACGAAGATGGAGGTGCGCTTGGCTCGCTGGTCGATGCTGTTCTGGCCGTGGATGCTCGCAGCTTGTGAGGGGAACTCCCAGGTGTGCGACGCGCCGGAGATCGTGCTCGACGTCTCGGGTGAGGTCTCGACTCTCGAGGTTGGCGTCGGCCCGGTGTTCACCCTGGCGCACGAGCGCGCAACCGTCGAAGGCACCGTCCCGCTGTGCGTGCGGGACCGGCGCTCGACGCGCGGCTACGTCCAGGAGAACGCGCTCAGCACCGAGATGGTCGACCTCCCGCCCATCGAGCTCACCGTCGGCGACGTGCGTCTCGAGTCCACCGGCGTCACCATCCTCAACCTGTTCGAGGTCGGAGCCCCAGGCGAGGAGTACGCCACGGACTTCGTGTCGGTGGTCAGTCGCGGCGCGACCTGGCTGGTCGACGGCGAGGAGCACACGCTCTCGTTCGAGCTCGACCTCGAGGATCCCACCGCCGAGCTCGTCGACATCGAGAGCATGGCGGTGAACCCGGGCCACACGGCCTCCGGCACCCTGCGGCTCGGAAACATGGGCAGTCTCGAGGTCTCCGACGCCACCAGCGTGAGCTCGGTCCACCCCTAGGGGCTTCGACCGTGTGAAACGCGGCGCTTCGTTCGCGCGCTGCCGCGCTGAGGGCCCGCCATCAGCGGTTCCACGGCTTCGTGTGCGCGTTCACGGTGGTTCACACGCTGGCTCACATGGGCCGGGGTGACGGTGGGAGTGCAACCACCGCCGCGCCCCTCGACGCGGCCCTTCCCGGGAGCCTCCCATGTCGAAGAGCCACAAGAAGTCCTCGTCCCAGTCCACCGAGAGCGCCCAGTCCTCTGCCCAGAAGGGCTCGGGCTGGCTCGATCAGGCCGCAGGCTACGGCAACGCCTTCGTCCAGGAGATGATGAAGGGCTCCTCCGAGGCCGGCTCCGAGACCGCGGCGTGGACCGAGACCATGCCCATCTCACCCGAGTGGCTGGTCGGCAAGGCGACGAACGTGCAGGAGTCCTCGGCGGGGGGCTCCATCGTCACCGTCGAGGGCGCCGAGCTGAGCTTCATGTCCAGCGAACAGGCCACGGCGGGGGCGTTCACCGGCGCCACCCGTGGACCCTCCCAGCTCTCGGGGCACGTGTACGCCAAGAACGGCGACGCCCGCGCGAAGCTGTGGTTCGAGGACGACGACGCGCTCCAGGTCCGCACCGAGCTCAAGGCCGACCCCAAGGTGGACCTCTTCGACCTCGGCTAGCAGGCTGGCGCGAACGTTCACGCCGTGGCGCTCTCGCGTCGCGGCGTTTTTCGTGGATCCGGCCGCGGTGACGCTTCCACACCGGTCATCCGGACGGTGGGGCCAGGTCGAGGGCGCCTCCAGGGTCGAGCCATCGCCTCGCGAGCGAAGGCTTCACACGGGCCCACGGCCGACTCACACGGTGCACACGCGGAGGGTTCTCGGTTCACACGCTGGCGCACACGGAGGCGCACACCCCGGCGGTGGAAGTTGAGGACGTGAGCAGCAACGACGCTGCTCCGGCCAACCCACCAAGGAGTCCACCATGACCATGTCCCACACCCCCCGTCACGGCGTCGATACCCCCAAGCTCCTCGCGACCATCGGTCACGTGGCCGAGATGCCCGAGCTCGCGGCGTTCACCTTCCGGGCGACCAACCGCTGGATCCGCGGCACCCGCTCCCGCACGACCTTCGGCCCCTTCTCGGGCGCCGGCAGCCAGTTCGACCACGTGTTCGACACCACCTTCGATGCCGACCACCCCCAGGTCCTGTGCGGCGAGGGCGCGGCCCCGACGCCGCCGGAGTTCCTGCTCCACGCCCTGGCGAGCTGCATCATGGCCGGCATCGCGAACATCGCGGCGGCGCGTCGCGTCACCCTGCACGAGGTGACCATCGAGATCGCCGGTGACCTCGACCTGCAGGGCATGCTCGGCATCCGCGGCGACGTGCGCAACGGCTACAGCGAGATGCGCCTGAACGTGAACATCGCCGGCGATGCCGACCAGGAGAAGCTCCTGGCCATCGTCGAGCAGGCCAAGGCCCGCTCGGCCGTGCTCGATGCGCTGACCAACGGCGTGGCTGTCCGCGTCGAGGGCAACGCCGCCTGATCCCTTCCCATTCGCAGTGGGCGGGGACACGCGTCCTCGCCCCCGCGGAGGACACCATGCGCTCCACCGACATCGTCATCCTCGGCGCCGGACAAGCGGGACTCGCCGCCAGTGCCTGCCTCTCGGAACGAAACATCGACCACGTGCTCCTCGAGCGGGGTCGGGTCGGTGAGCGCTGGCGCAGCGAGCGCTGGGACAGCCTGTCCCTGCTCACCCCCCGCTGGCAGACCCGACTGCCCGGGTGGACATACCAGGGCGACGATCCGCACGGCTTCATGAGCAAGCGCGAGCTCATCGCGATGCTCGCCGGCTACGCAGCCAGCGTGGTCGCCCCGGTCGAGGAGGGGACGGAGGTTCGCGCGGTCACTCGCCGCGACGAGCGCTTCGAGATTGCCACCAGCGGCGACAGCTGGCGCGCCCGCGGCGTGGTCGTCGCCACGGGAGCCTGCGACAAGCCGCTGGTCCCGCCCGGGGCCGATGGCCTCACCCTCCGTGTCCGCCAGGTCACGCCCCATCGCTACCGCAGTCCCGAGGACCTCGAGCCCGGCGGCGTGCTCGTCGTCGGTGGCTCGGCCACGGGCGTGCAGCTCGCCGAGGAGATCCGTCGCTCGGGCCGCGAGGTGGTGCTCTCCGTCGGCAACCACGCCCGCGTGCCCCGCACCTGGCGCGGCCGCGACATCCAGTGGTGGCTCGAGCACAGCGGCCTGCTCTCCGAGCGCTTCGACCAGGTTCGGGACCTCCACGCCGCGCGAAGCGCGCCTTCGCTCCAGCTGGTCGGCGGGGCGAACCCCCGCGCGGTCGACCTTCCCACGCTTCGCGCGCTCGGCGTGCGCCTCGTCGGGCGCTTCGTCACCGCCCGCGGCGAGTCCGTGCGCTTCGCCGACGACCTGCCCGATGCGGTGGAGTCCGCCGAGCGTCGCCTCGACCGGCTGCTCGCGCGCATCGACGGCTTCGCCGACGAACTCGACGGCCCCTGGACCCGCGAAGCCCGACCCACCCGCTTCGTCGCCGGTCCGACGCCGACCCAGCTCGATCTGCGCGCCGAGGGCATCCGCACCGTGATCTGGGCCACCGGCTTTCGCCGCACCTACCCGTGGCTGCACCTGCCGGTCCTCAGGGACGGCGAGCTCGTGCAGCGCGGAGGGGAGACGCCGATTCCGGGCCTGGTGGCCCTCGGACTCCCGATGATGCGCACCCGCAAGTCGACCTACCTCGACGGCGTCGGTGACGACGCCCGCTTCCTTGCCGCGAGGCTCGCGGCCCATCTCGAGAACTCCGCCCGTCGGGCGGCCTGAGGAGCCAACATGTACAAGTACGACGTCGTCATTGTCGGGGCCCGAGTCGCGGGTGCCTCCACGGCCCTGCTCCTCGCGCGGGCGGGCCTGAGCGTCCTGGTGCTCGACCGCGCCGCGCCGGGCACGGACACGCTCTCGACCCATGCGTTCATGCGGGCCGGCGTGATCCAGCTCGCGCGCTGGGGCGTGCTGCCAGCGGTGCTCGAGCGCGCCCCCGCGGTACGCGAGACCGTGTTCGGCTACGACGGTCAGCTGATCACCGTGCCCATGGGCGAACGTCACGGCGTCGACGGGCTGGTCGCTCCGCGGCGGCACACGCTGGACGCGCTGCTCGTGCAGGCGGCGCGCGAAGCGGGTGCGGAGTTCCGCTTCCGGCACCGCGTGCTCGATGTACAGCCGGGCAAGGGGGTTCGGGCGCGCGGCCCGGAGGGGGAGTGCTTCGTGCGTGCCGACTTCGTGGTCGGCGCGGACGGCCTGCGCTCGCAGGTCGCCAAGGCGGTGGACGCGACCGTGGTCCGCCGCACCGAGGCCTCGACGGGCTCCGTGTACGCCTATGTGCCGTCGGCGCCCGAGGACAGCGGGTACGTGTGGCGATTCAAGCCGGGCTCCGCGGCCTTCGTCGTGCCCACCGAGCAGGCCACGCTGCTCTGCGCCACCGTGTCTTCCCGGCGCTTTCTCGCCGAGGTCGCTGCCGACCCGCGGGCGGCCCTGCGTCGGGTTCTCACCGAGCACGACCCGGCCCTTGCCGCACGCCTTCCCGAGAACGCGGACATCCGCGGCTTCGCCGGCGCACCGGGCTGCCTGCGCCGGGCCTGGGGTCCGGGCTGGGCGCTGGTCGGGGACGCGGGCTACTTCCGCGACCCGATCACTGCGCACGGCATGACCGATGCGCTGCGTGACGCCGAGCTGCTCGCGCGGGCACTGATCACCGGCGGCAACGACGCCCTCGCCCACTACCAGGGCACCCGCGACGCCTTCGCCCAGCCCTTCCTCGACGTCACCGACCGCCTGGCCACCTTCGAGTGGTCGATGAGCGAGCTCGAGCAGCTGCATCGTAGCGCGGCGCGCGAGATGCGCCGCGAGGCCGACCTGGTCGCGCGCTTCGGCCCCCTGGTCACCGGCGCCCGCATGCGCGCGGTCGGTTGAGGGTGGTACGGTGACGCTTCTGGAGGCGCAGCCGGTGGGGTTGCACGGGCTCGAGATCCGATTGATCGGCGACACCTCGGTGGCTCGCGACGGCGAGAGCCTGGCGCTGCCGCCGTCACAGAAGACCCGGGCCCTGCTCGCGTACCTGGTGCTCACCCGCCGCGCGCAGACTCGCGAGCACCTGTGCGATCTGCTGTGGCATCAGGCCGACGACCCCCGCGGTGCGCTGCGCTGGTCGCTGTCCCGGCTCCGCGCGACCCTCGACACCAAAGAGCGCACGTGGGTGGTCGCCAACCGTCGCGACGTGGGCCTCGACCTCGACGGCGCACACGTGGATGCGCTCGCGGCGCGCGATGCCCTCGCCGAGCCGGAGTCCTTGTCCACAGAGGAGCTCGAGACCCACGCCGAGGCGCTCGATGGTGAGCTGGTCGCGGACCTCGTGCTCGACGAGCAGCCGGAGCTCGGTCTGTGGCTCGCCGCCGAGCGGGAGCGCTTTCGCGGACTGGCGCTGCTTGCCCGACGCACCCTGGTCGACCGCTACGCCGACCATCCCGAGGCGGCGATTCCTCACGCGCGCGCGCTCGTCCGCGCGGATCCGCTCGACGAGGAGGCCCGCGCCCGGCTCATTCGCCTGCTCGGGGCCACCGGACGACTCGACGAGGCTGAGGCGCAGATGCAGGCCGCCCGCGCGGCACGCCGCGAGATCGGCGCCCAGTCCACGGGCGAGGTCGGTCGCGCCTGGAAGGACGTCCGCACGGCACCCGCGCCCCGCGTGGCGCCGCGCAAGGTGGCCCCCGGTCGTCGCGACGTCGCCGGTCTCGTGGGACGCGGGCCCGAGCTCGCGTGGCTCATCGAGTCGATGGAGGCGGTGCTCGGCTCGGGACACGGCCGCGTGCTGCTGATGACCGGCGAGCCCGGTGTCGGGAAGTCGCGCCTGCTCAACGCGTTGCTCGAGAACGCGCGCTCCCGCGGGGTCGCCGTCCTCCACGGCCGTGCGCACGAGGTCGAGCTCCGCGCCTACGGCCCCTGGGTCGACGCGCTGCGCCAGCAGCCCGTGCTCGGTGAGCGGCCGTGGTCCGAGCGCCTCGCACCGCTCCTCGGTGGGGTCGAGCCCGGCGCGGGCGGCAAGGAACAGCTCTTCGCCGGCGTCGGCGAGCTGGTCGAGCACCTCGCCGGAGAGGGCGGCGTGGTCGTGGCCCTCGACGACGTCCACTGGGCGGACGCCGCGTCCACGGCACTGGTCCACTGGATGGTGCGCACGCTCGCCCATCGCCCGGTGCTCACCGTCCTCGTCGCGCGCGGGGGGGAGCTCGCCGCCCACGAGCCACTGCAGCGCAGCCTCGCGGGCTTGCGGCGGGACCTGCCGCTGGACACCCGCGCCCTCGGGCCCCTCGACGTCGAGGACACCGCGGCTCTCGTGCGCGCCATCGACCCCGAGGCGAACGCCGGGGAGATCCACCGCCAGAGTGCGGGCAACCCGCTGCTGAGCCTCGAGCTCGCCCGTGCGCGTCAGACGCGAGGGGACGGCGTGAGCGCGGTGATCCGCGACCGCCTGCTGTCGATTCCCGAGGATGCGCGCGATCTGCTCCGCTGGGCCGCCGTCCTCGGCAGCGCCTTCGACGTCTCCCGGCTCGGAGCCGTGGCTCCGGGCGGCGCGGATGCGGTGGTCAACGCCCTCGGCACGCTGCAGACCCACGCGTTGCTCGTCGACGAGAACGACGGTCGGCGGGTGGCCTTCGCGCACGACCTCGTGTGGCGCACCGTGTACGACGACCTCGCTGCGGGCCAGCGCCGGTTGATGCACGGGCGGGTCGCGCAGGTGCTCGGGGAGGGGGACCTCCGTGATCCCGAGGTCGCCGCCGAGCTCGCCCGCCACGCCGAGCTCGCGGGAGACGCCTCGGCCGCTGCCCGGGCCTGCGTGCTCGCCGGACAGCACTGCTTGCGCGTGTTCGCCAACACCGAGGCTCGGGCGCTTGCCGTACGCGGCCTGCGCTGTGCCGCGGAGCTCCGCGACCCCGAGAAGGTCGAGCGCGAGATCGAGCTCGAGACCATCGCCCTGGCCGCCGAGCCCCCCCAGGATCTCGACGCGACCCTCGCGCGCCTCGACGACCTCGGCCAGCGCGCCATCGACTTCGGCTCGGCCGCGCACGCGCGCAACGCCTACATGACCGCCTCGACGCTCCGCTACGAGCGCAACCAGTGGGTGGGTGCGCTCCGCGACTCGCTTCGCGCCGAGCGCATCGGACGTCTCGCCGACCCCGGTGCCCGCTCCACTGCTCTTGGCGAGACGGCGCGCTGCTTGATCCTGCTCGAGCGCGACCTCCCCCAGGCGGATGCCATGGCCCGCGAGGCGCGCGCGCTCGCGCGGACCGTCGGCCGGGCCACCGCTGCCGTTCCGCTGTCGCTGGGCATGCTCGCGACCTGGCGTGGCGATGCGGACGAAGCCACCCAGCTGTTCGAGGAGTCTCGCCGGGCGGCGGACCGCGACGGCGACCGCTTCTTCGCGTACTACGCGCTCGAGCAGCACGTCATGCTCTGCCTGCATCAGGGCCGCCCCCTCGAAGCCGAGATGCTCGCGCTCGATCTCGTGCGCATCGGGGACCGCATCCGCGAGGGCAGCGAGGCGGCATTCGCGCGGGTGCTCCTCGGTCTGGCGCGCCTCGCGGGAGGGGATGCCCGCGCGTTTCCCGAGGTCGCGGAGGGTATCGATGCCCTCGAGCTCGCCGACGCGCGCTCCCGGGTCGGCTACAGCCAGACACGCCTGGCCGGGCACGCTCTGGCGATGGGACGCGCCGAGGAGGCCGCGGTGCGGGCGCAGGCGGGTCTCGACGCCGCCTTGCTGTTGCGCCGTCCGAGCGAGGAGGTGTTCGCGAGGGTGCAGCTCGCGAAGGTCGCGATGGCGCGCGGTGATCGGGATGCGGTGGAGGCGCAGCGCGTCAGCTTGCTGCACAATGGGCTTCCCGTCAGTTGTGCCTGGTCGCGAGCGGACCTGCTCGCGCTCGCCCAGGACCTGGGGTGGCCGACCCCCTAGGAGCCCGTGATGCCCATCATCTTCGTCGAGCGGACCTTCGACCCGCCGGTCACCGAGGAGATCCTCGTCGAGCTGTCTCGGGACGCGCGCGGCTGCATGTCGATGTACGACATCGAGTTTCTCGGCTCGATCGTCGCCCGCGACGGCCTAACGGCGACGTGCGTCTACCGAGCGCTCGATGCCGATGCCGTGCGCAATGCGCAGCGAACCGCCGGCCTGCCCTTCGACCGCGTGTACCCGGGCTGGGTCTTCGCGGGACAGGGGGGCAACCAGCTCGGCAGCATCTCGCCGGGGCCGGAAGGCAGCTAGCCGGCCCGCCGGTCCGCGTGCGACGACCCGCGCCAGTGGCGCATGAGGGTGCGCTCGCCGACGGCCTCGAAGCCCATGCGTGCATAGAAGCCCTGGGCGTCGCGGGTCAACAGGTCGATGCGTGGGCAGTGCCGCACCGCCGGGTGGTCGAGCAGGAAGTCGATCAGTGCGGTCCCGAGGCCGCTTCCGCGGTGCTCCGCCGCGACCATGACGTCGGCGAGGTGCGCGAACTTGTGTCCGTCACCCAGCGCGCGGGCGGTGGCGACCACGCGCTCGTCCGCGTCGATGGCGACGACCCACGCGGGGGTGGCGCGCTGGGCGCGGGCGAGCACGCTTTCGTCTGTGCGCTGGTTCCAGTACGCATCGCGCAGCAGCCCCGCCGCGGCCGTGGCCTGCTCGGCGGTCGGCGCCGGAACGAAGCGCACGCCGGGCCCCTGGAAGCGCTCGGGCCAGGGGTCGAGCGGAGCGGCGGTGAGCACGGCCATCGCCGCTTCGGCGTCGGTCGGAAGGCCGCGCCGCCACAGGGCCTCGGCGACCTTGCGGCGCAGGCCTGGGGTCTTTCCGCCGAACAATTCGCGCTTGGCGACCACGCGCTCGCCGCGAACGCGTAGCACCCGCACCTCGCGGATGGCCTTCGTGTACAGCGGGTTGCGGGTGTCGATGGGCGCGTAGCCACCCTCGGGCTGGTAGCGGGTCATCAGCCGGGCGAGCATTGCCGCCTTCTCGTCGTCGTCGGTGACGTCTTCGACCGTGCCGTGGACCATGGCGCTCTCGTACAGGGTCGTCGCCGGGCAGGCGCGCTCGGGGTGACGCCAGTGGCTGGGAATGTCGGCGTAGACTTTGTGCGTGCTGACCACGGCGGGTCGACCCACCAGCGCGTTCTTCTCGCCGTGGTGCGCCCCGTGGAAGTACACCGCGCCGTCATGGATCACGGCGTGCAGCGGACGCACGAGCGGCTGTCCATCGGGAAGCGTCGCGCACAGGTGCACCGCGTGCGCCTCGGAGAGCAGGGTCCACGCGAGGGCCTCGTGGGCGGCTTTGTCGTGTCGTCGAAGCATCGGACCTCCAGACCCAACATGGCGAGAAACCGGACTGCTAGGATGGGCCAGTTTGGAGAAACCAGGAGGTCCGGTTCATGGCGCGCGCGTCGTATCTGCCATCGCTCGATCCCGAGCTCGGGCGCACCCGTGGGCTGGTGGTCGCGATTGCCGCCGACATCCGCATCGGTCGCTTGCGTGCGGGGGAGCGCCTGCCGGGTAGCCGGTCCCTGGCCACCTCCCTGGGCCTGTCGCGGGGCACGGTGGTCCAGGCCTACGAGGAACTGCGCGCCGAGGGCTGGCTCGAGAGCGAGCCGAGCAGCGGCATGCGGGTACGCGCCGACCTCCCCGAACCCACGCCCGCGGTGGCCACGCCGGGTCCGACGCTGGGCTTCGCCTTGCCGGACGAGGTGCGCCGCCACGACCCGATGGCCCGGGACGTGTCCGTGCCGTACCGGTTGTTCGGCGGCCACCCCGACCTGCGCCTGCTTCCGCTCGACGAGCTCGCCCGCGCGTACCGCCGGGTGCTCAAGGGCAGGGGACGGCGCTTGCTCGGCTACAGCGACCCGCAGGGTGAGCGCCGCCTGCGCGTGGCGTTGTCCGAGTGGCTCGCGGCGACCCGTGGCCTGCGCCCGGACCCGGATGGCATGCTGGTCACCCGCGGCAGCCAGATGGCCCTGTACCTGCTCGCGCACACGTTGCTTCGACCCGGGGATGTCGTGGCCGTCGAGCGCTTCGGCTATCCGCCGGCGTGGGCCGCGTTCGAGTCGGCAGGTGCGGTGCTCCATGCGGTGGACGTGGACGACGAGGGCATGTGCATCGACCAGCTGCCGGACCATGTGCGGGCGGTGTATCTCACCCCCCACCACCAGTACCCCACCGGTGCGACCCTCTCGGCGCCGCGGCGCCTGCGTCTGCTGCAGTGGGCGGCCGAGCGCGGCATCGCGCTGATCGAGGACGACTACGACCACGAGTACCACTACGATGGCCCGCCCGTGAGGCCGCTGATCGCGTCGGACCCCGCGGGTGTGGTCGTGTCGATCGGCACGCTCTCCAAGGCCTTCGCTCCGGGCGTGCGGGTCGGCTTCGTGCTCGCTCCCCCGGCGGTGCTCGACCGCCTCGTCCGTCGCCGTCGACTCGTGGACCGGCAAGGAGACCGGGTCGTCGAGCAGGCGATGGCCGAGCTCATCGACGACGGCTCGATGCAGCGGCACTTCTGGCGCACGCGCCGGGTGTACGCCGCGCGTCGCCAGGCGCTCGACGAGGCCCTGAGTGCGCACCTGCCCGGGGTGCTGCCCCAGCGTCGCCCCGGCGGGCTGGCCTTGTGGTGCGAGGTGCCCGGCGTGGACGTGGATGCGTGGGCCAGCCGCTGCGTCGAACACGGCGTGTTCTTCGAGACGGCGAGGACCTACGCCATCGACCAGCGGTCGTCGCCGCAGGTGAGGCTCGGCTTCGCGCCGCACACCGAGGACGAGCTCGGCGAGGCGGTTCGCCGCATGGCGCGGGCCTGGCGCCCTCCGATGTGAGGCGTGATATCGTTCGCGTCATGAACGATTTGGATGCCGAAGCAGTGGGGCCCGTGGTCGGTCTGTCGTTTCTGCTGTCACAGCTGGGACACCACGCGGGCCAGACCTTCGGCGAGCGCCTGGCGCCGATGGGACTGGTGCCTCAGCACGTGGGCGTTCTTCGCATGCTTGCCATGCAGTCGTCGCCGGGCTTCACCCAGCGGACCCTCGCGACACGCCTCGGGGTGCTGCCGAGTCGCATGGTCGCGCTGCTCGATCAGCTCGAAGCGCGGAACCTCGTCCGGCGTGAGACCGATCCGCGAGACCGACGGCGCAATCGTCTGCGGCTCACCGAGGACGGGCGCGAGGCCTTCGTCGCGGTCGAGGCCGTGACCGCGCGTCTCGACGCCGACCTGTTCGCCTCGCTTTCCTCCGACGAGCGCACCCGGCTCGAGCAGATCCTCCGCCGCATGGTGGGGGAGCTCGGCCTCGGTGCGGGCGTCCATCCGGCCTACCGCCAGGAGCGTGACTGATGTCGCACACCGACACCGCCCGCAAGGAGCATGTCCGGCAGGTGGAGAGCGCCAGACAGGACGCCGCTCACGCCCGCCGCATCGCCAAGGTCGTGGCTGGACTGGAGACGTCGTGAAGCCGAGTCTCCAGACCCGCCTGGGGGCGCGCATCGTCGATGCGCTCCTGCTCACCGTGATCGGCGTCGCGTGGGGGCGTACCCTCGACTACGACCTCGTGTGGCTCGTGGTCCACGCCTTCGGGAGCTACGGGTATTTCGTGGTCGCGGACAGCCGCTTTGGACGCACGGCGGGCAAGGCGGTCTTCGGCCTGCGCGTGGTCGGGCCGGGGCTCTCGGGGCCTCCAGACCTTGCCCAGGCAGCGCGCCGCGAGGCCTTCGTGCTCGTCGGGGCCGTGCCCTTCTTCGGGCCACTCGCCGCGATGGTGTTGTGGGTGGTCATCGCGCGGGGAGCCATGCGCAGTCCGGTGGGCGAGGCGGTGCACGATCGCTGGGCCGGTGGCACCCGGGTGATCCGAGCCTGAGCCCACCGCCGCAGGCTGGGTGGGCGCGTTGGGCATGTGTAGCATGCGTAATGCATGAAAATAGTTGCAATGCGCGTGCGGCGCCGATACCTCGGGGTCCACTGAACAGGAGGCCCCATGTGGTGGCTGTTGGTTTGTGCGGCGCTCGGCGGTGACATCTACGTGAGTGCGGCGGCGCCCGCGAATGGCGACGGAAGCTCGTGGACGACGGCATATCGGACGATCGGCGAGGCGCTTGCCGTGGCCGACGACGACACCGTGTACGTGGGCAGCGGCACGTACATCGAGTCTGATCTGTTGGTACCCAGTCGGACCACGCTCGTCGGCGCCGGCGCATGGGGCGTGACCGTTCAGGGCACTGGCGGGACGGGAATCACCGTGCGTGGACGCGCCTCGGGACTGCTCGTCCGGGGCTTCGACGTCGGTATGGTCGCGTACCGCGGTCTCGACGATCTGGCCTTCGAGGACAATGGCGTCGGACTGGACCTGCCCTCCACCGACGGCATGTGGTGGACCTTCACGAACCTCGACTTCGTCGACAACAGCGTAGGCCTTCGCTCGACGGACTACGTGTCCGTCGTCGACTCGACCTTCGTCGGAAACAAGGTTGGCATCCTGGCTGGTCAAGCGTCGTACGTGCGGGGCTCGACCTTCGCGGAGGGTGGAGTCGGGCTGCTCGCGAACGGGCACTACCCCCGAGGCAGCGTCCGAACGAGCACCTTCGAGGGACTCGACGTCGGGGTGGCGTTCGAGCCGAACGCCGGCACCGCCGTGGCCGAGTACGCCATCTACGAGAACACCCTCGACGGGGTGGACGCCGGCATCGTCAGCCTCGAACCCGGAGACCTCCTTATCCACCAGAACCGCATGAGCGGCGGCACGACCGCGATCGAGCTCGGCATCGGGGAGCAGTGGGTGGTCAACAACCTGATCACCGACTTCGAGGTCGGCATGGTCTTCGACTCGACCTCGGGCCTCGTCGCCCACAACACCGTGTTCGCGACGACCGGCTGGCAGTGTGGCTCGTCGATCTGGTCGAACACGACCCGCGTGCATGCCAACGCGTTCAGTGCGCACTACCCGGTCCGCACCGACGGCGCGGGCTGCCAGCACCGCCTGACCGACAACGTGGCGCAGTGGTCGCGGAACTACAACCCGGGCAACGGCCTGCGCTTCGTGATCGATCTCGGCCTCGACGCGAACTACGTGCCCGTGTCGACGTCGACACTGCGCGACGCCGCCACCGATGACGTCGGCGTGGTCGAGGACCTGCGCGGCGTGACCCGCAACGCCCCGGACGTCGGCGCGCTGGAGTATCGGGCGCCGATCCGCAAGCCATCCAGCTTCGTCGGCATTCGCCCGTAGTGGGACGCCGGGCCCGTCCGTCGCCTACTCCCAGGGGTAGAAGGCGTTGTCGGTCTCGGCGAGTCCGGTCTCCGCGAGCTCGGGGTAGTGGCGCAGGAGCACGTCGACCATGGTCTGGCTCTCGACCCACTCGATGCCCTCGGGGGTGTAGACCTCGGGGGTGTACAGCTCGGTGTAGAAGCGGTCGCCCTGCAGGCGGCGGGTCGCCATCAGCGTGAACACCTGGAACAGGGTCTCGCCGAAGCCGTAGCAGGTCGGCCGGGTGGACTCGGCGTACGTGCCGACGAGCAGGTCGAGCTTCTCGATGTCGTTGTCGTAGACCTGGCGCAGCTTGGCCTCGAGCTGCTTGTCGTCGGTGAGGTCGGAGAAGTCCGACACCGGCGGCAGGAGCAGAGCGCGGCGAGCGTTGTTGTAGCGCGGGATGCCGCGCTCGCGGTCGCGCAGTACGTCGACCGTGCCCATGTCGAGCACGAAGCCGCCAGGCACGCGCAGATCCGACATGAACTTCGGGAAGTTCTGGGGCACGAGCGCGCCCGGATGCGACACGCCGAACGAGTACATCAGGTCGCCAATGCCGTGCTCACGAGCCAGGGCCAGCGCGTCGTCGTCGCGGGTGTCCGCGGTGGCGACGACCTCGACCACGTGTCCGGACGAGGCATCGCGTACGGTGATCTTCTCGGGCAGCAGCGGATGCATGCGGTACACCGAGACGAACTCCTCGGTGAGCGAGTAGGGCACGCCGTGCAGGTCTCGCTGCCCGCCGACCACACCGTCGATGACCGCGTTGCCGACCTGGAAGGGGAACTGCGGGTACAGGTACTCGTTGAGCCCGTGCCAGTTCGCGTTCATGCCGACCTCGAGGGTCTTGTTCGGCAGGATCGCGGGGGTCCACTCGAGGGTGTGGATCTTGGCCATCAGGGCGGCATTGATCATGCGCGCCTTGTGGAACAGCTCCTCGTCGCTCATCTCCGGGTACTCTTCGGCGAGCATGTCGGCGATGGCGTTGTGCTCCTTGGCGAACAGCGTGTGCATCAGCGACAGCCCGACCCACCAGTTGCGGCGGAAGCCTGCGTCCTCGGCACCGTCGTACGACTCGGGCAGCAGGCCATCCTCGTCGATGCGCAGGTGCCCACCCTCGAACGTGCGCAAGCGGTCGGAGGTGGCCTGGTCCGAGCCGTACAGCTGCGAGCCGTCCCACCAGTGGGTGACCTCGTTGGTGAAGGTCGGGGGCAGCACACCCTGTTCGGCGGCGGTGCGCGTCGCGTCGGGCGCGGTCGCGGGAATGGCCAGGTAGTTGATGCCGTACTTCTGGTGCAGCGGGTCGTCAGACTTCAGCGGTACGTGCAGGATGTCCGTCGTGCTGTTGTCGCCGTGGCTGAACCAGTCGTGGATCTGGAACTGGATCCAGGAGGCGGCGAGCATGTTCAGGAAGGGCACTTCCTCGAAGTCCTTGCGCTGCAGCAGCTTACGGCTGACCTCGCGAGGGTTCGGGTCCATCAGCGTGGCCTCGTTGGGCCAGGCGAGCGGCGGCGGCACGTTGCGCCCGAAGCGCGTGCCGGCGGCGCCCATCTGCGGGTCGACCGGGTCGTTGCAGGTGCCGTCGAGGGTGCGCGTGAACGCGGTCTCGGGGCCGCACACCGTGGTGCCGTCCTCGTTGCCGACGAGCTGCCCCGGAAGGTACACGTCGTAGAGGTTGTAATACTCCAGGGCGCCGCGCATCACCGCGAGCTTGGCGAGCCCCGTCTGCATCGGGTCCGCAGACCAGTTCGTCCAGTAGCCGGTGAACAGCTGTCCGAAGTCGGCCTGGAGCACGGGAATGGTTCCCAGCAGCTGCTGGAGGTCACTCTGGAGGATGACCGGGTCTTGCTCGTCCGGGTTCTCGAACGTGCACTCCTGAGTGTCCGGCAGGTAGGTCTCCTGCGCGTATGCGGTAGGAGCGAGGACCAGGAACAGCGAGAGGAATCGGGTCATGGTGGCACCTCGAAACCACGTTACCGCAACTTGACCTGCCAAATCAGAAAAATTTTCAGAATTGGCAGTTTTCGGGGATGCACGCGAACATCCGGCCAGTCGGTCGTCCCGGTGAATTCACCGCTCGCAGGGGTTCGCGCCTATTCCAGCTGGTTGCTCCAGCTCGGTTGGATGGGGCCGGGAATCACGTACACGCTGTGGTCGCTGGCGAACATCACGTCGCCGTAGCCCTCGGAATCCGGCAGGCCATCGCCCCCTCCAACGACCTCGCCGGCGCGTTCGTTGTTGCTGCCGACGAACAGGTTGCGACCGCGCTCCGTGGTGCCGATGGCGTAGAAGTCCACCGACGTGCTTGCGGGGCCTCCGGGCATCCACACACGAACCTGGCCCTCGGCCTCCGGGTGGCCGATGACCACGTCGTCGCAGCCGTCGCCATCGACGTCACCCGCATTCGCGAGGAAGAGGTCGCTCGAGCCGTTGGCGTACAGGTGCGTGTAGTCGAGGTCGGTGTATGGCACTGCCGTCGAGCTGGCGGCGAAGGGCGGGTAGAGCACCCACGCCTGGGCGTTGCCCTCGACGAAGATCTCCTCGTCGCCGTCGCAGTCGATGTCGCCGAGCCGGCCAGCCCGGTACAGGTCGAAGTTGAACCCGTTGATCACCAGGCCCGTGGCACTCTCGCTGATGACCGTGGGCCAGTCGACGAGGCCATGCGCCCATGTCTGCGCGCCGTAGGTGATCCAGATGTCCCGGCTACCGCCGACCGCGACCACGAAGTCGTCGACGCCGTCGTCGTTCACGTCGGCGAAGGTGGGGATGTGGCCGCTGGTCGAGGCCGCATTGTCGAACTCGCGAGCCTGCAGGGTCGTGCCGAGCTCGGTGAGCGAGTGGCGACCCGACGGCGGGTCGAAGAGCACCCAGCCGTGCCCGCGCAGAGGGCTCTCGCCGGCCCACAGGTCCATGGCGCCGTCGCCGTTCGGATCACCCATGGCGATGGAACGGCCGAAGAAGGCGCCGGCGGTGACGCCCTGGATGGTGGTCGCGCTGGCGTAGGCGCCCCCACCCAGGTTGGTGACGTCCAGCGTGACCGGGCTCGCGCCGATCGGGACGCTACGGACGACGAACGCCATGCCCGCCGTGTCCGCGCTCACCGCGGTGTTGCGAAGCGCCTCGGCCGCGGCGGCGAGTCCGGCGTACTCGGGGTGCGTCTCGAGGGTGAAGCCGATGCCCGAGCCGCTCGTCAGGGTGAACGAGGCGTCGGTGAGCGCGACGCTCTCGGTCTGGGTCGGGTCGACCGGGAACACCCCGATGGCGCCGGGCCACGAGGCATCGGCGATCGCGAGCAGGCCGTCCGCCGTGCGGCCCTGGTTGTAGACCCACTTCAGGTACTTGGTGCCGTTCGGCGTGCTCACCGTGTACACGGAGTCGGTCGCGTCGAGCACCGGCAGGTCGGCACAGGCTGCCTGTTCCTGCGCGTAGGAGCCGTTGCAGTCGTTGACGATGCCGTCGGCGCAGATCAGCGGCGCGCCCGGGTAGCGGTTCGCGTTGTTGTCGTCGCAGTCGTCGCCGCCGTCGTCCTCGTGGAAGTGGCCATCTCCGTCGGCATCTCTCCACCCGGTGTCGGTATCCGTGTCCGTGTCCGTGTCCGTGTCCGTGTCCGTGTCCGTGTCCGTGTCCGTGTCGGCGTCCGTGTCCGTGTCGGCATCCGCGTCGGTGTCGGCATCCGTGTCGGTGTCGGCGTCTGCGTCGGTGTCGGCGTCCGCGTCGGTATCGGCGTCCGCGTCGGTATCGGCGTCCGCGTCGGTATCGGCGTCCGCGTCGGTGTCGGCGTCCGCGTCGGTGTCGGCATCCGCGTCGGTGTCGGCGTCCGCATCGGTGTCGGCGTCCGCGTCGGTATCCGTGTCCGTGTCGGTCTCGGCGGTGTCGGGGAACTCGGTGCGAATGCGCTCCTCGGTGAGGATGCAGCCCGAGAGCAGCAGGGCGAGAGGGAGGGTCACGCGCATCTACTTCACCGCGAAGGAGGTCGTGATCAGGGCGGCGGCACCGGCCCCGGTGGCCCACGCCCCGTAGCCGAGTGCGTTGACGGTCGGCATCGCGTTGGTGGCCGTGTCGCGGTCGCTGGCGAGTGCGGCGTTGTAGCTGGCGACGTTGCCGGCGAACAAGCCGAGGGCCGCGGCGCCGAGCGCGACGCCGGTGATGCGCAGCGCCTTCTTCGGGGAGCGGTGCGGTGCGGGCTCGACCGGCGCGGAGACCGGGCTCTCGACGGGCTCGGGTGCGACGGTGACCGCGAGCACCGGGTACGCGGGAAGGGCCTGGCCCGGGTACAGGTACGCGCTGTCGACGACGGCGCCGCTTGCATCCGTGCGCTGGAAGAAGGTGGCGCTGGCCGTCGGGCGGTCCGTGGTCTCCGCACCGTCGAAGAACAGGGCACCCACCTCGGGCGTGGGCGCCGCCTCGGAGGTCGGCTCGCCGGTGATGGCGGTGCGATGTCCGTGATCCCCGGGAAGCGTCGACACGTGCTCGGGGTCGAGTCGCCAGGCGGCACCGAGGCTCGCGCGGGCCTGCGTGCGTACCGCGTCACCCAGCCCGCCGAGCGGGTCCGTGTTCAGCGCGCGAAAGCGATGGTAGCGAGCGGCGAGCTGCGGAGAAGCGGGCTCGCGCAGGCAGCTGACGCCATCGATGACCCACGGTGCGAGCTCGGGCAGCTCGGCGACTTGTTCGTAGATCACGGGGTAGAGCGCCTCGGCCTCGGCCAGCCGGCTCTCCGCCGCTGCGGCGTCGGTGCCCAGCGATGCCGGATCCGGGCAGTCGCCGGCCCACGCGGCGCTCGTGCTCGCCATCAGGAGCAGAAGCCAGTTCACTACGCCCTCCTCGGGCCCCGACTGTATCCGCTGCGAGGCAGACCGGACACCACGGAGCCGTTCAGAGTACGCGGCAGTCCTGGGAAGAGGACACGCAGGTCACGCGCACGCCTTCGTCCGCACGGACCTCGATCGTGACCTCCTGGTCGATCGACTGGCCGCCGACCACGAACACCAGGCGATACGAGCCGGGCTTCACCGTGCCGCCGGGGTAGATGTACCGGCCTCCGTCGAGGGGAGCGAGGTACAGCTTGTCGCCCTCGGCGATGGCACCGCCGGCGACGAACGGACCACCCGCCTTCGTGGGCGCGGGCTTCGGGGCCGGCGCGGGTGCGGGCTTCGGGGCCGGCGCGGGTGCGGGCTTCGGGGCTGGCGCGGGAGCGGGCTTCGGGGCTGGCGCGGGCTTCGTTGCCGGCGTGGGCTTCGGCGCCACCGGGACCGGTTCGGGGAGCGGCTCCGGGGCTGGCTCGGCGGTGGGCTGCGGCTGGGGCGGCGCGGGTTCGGGCAGCGCCGGTTCGGGCGTGGGGACGGGCACGACCTCGGCGGGAGGCTCCGGGGCGACCGTCTCAGGGCCCGCCCACAGGGTCCCCAGGGCGAACACTCCGATCAGCCCGGCGAGCGTCGCGAGGCCCACCGCGCCGAGTCCGATCCACACCCGTCGATCCGGTGGCGGTGGCGACGGTGGGGGCTCGCTCGGTAGCGAGTCGAAGTCGATGGAGGGATCGGCCCAGGTCTGGCTGTTCGGCTCGGGCGGTGGCGCCGCGGAGATCCGGTACTGCGTGAGCAGCGACTCGTCCCAGTGCTCCGCGCTCGGCCGGACCGAGGGAGCACCCTCCGGCGCGAAGAACAGCTCGCGCAGCGCGTCGACCGAGGGCACGCGGTCCTCGGGCTGGATCTGCAGTGCAGCGTCGATGGCCTCGACCATGCGCGCCGGGACCTCCGTGCGCAGCGAGGCGATGGGCGCGTACTCGCCCTTGGTTACCGCCGCGAAGATCTCGAACAGGTCCTCGCCATCGAAGGGAAGGGTGCCCGTGACCATCTCGTAGAGGATGACGCCGAGCGCCCACACATCCGTGCGCTGATCGACGTGCTTCGTGCTGCGGATCTGCTCCGGCGACATGTAGTGCGACGTGCCCATCATCGCGCCGGTGCGCGTCTCGCGCATGCCGCTCTGCGTGGTGTCCGACCCGATGGCCTTCACGAGCCCGAAGTCCATGATCTTCGGCACCAGGCCCTCGGAAGTCGCGGCACAGAGGATGTTGTCGGGCTTGAGGTCGCGATGCACGAAGCCCAGGCCGTGCGCGCAGGAGACGCCGTCGAGGATGCCCGCGGCGAGCAGGTCGATCTGGTCGAGGGTCAGCGGTCCGTGCGCGAGCAGCGTCGACAGCGACGGTCCGGCCACGAACTCCATGATCAGCCCGGGGTCGCCCTCGACGTCGATGATGTCGGTGACCGAGACGATGTGGTTGTGCCGCAGTCGCGCCTGAGCGCGCCCCTCGGCGAGCAGACGCTCGCGAACCCGAGCGTTGGCCCCGGTGACGACCTTGAGCGCGTGGTCCGTGCCCAGCTGGGAGTGTCGCACCCGGTACACGAAGCCCTGCCCGCCCTCGCCGACGAAGGCCTGGAGCACGTAACGGTCGATGTGTTGGCCGGGCTTGAGCTGCATTCGCGGGGCACTATATGCGACGGATCCCGTCCATGGCGCACGAAGACGGGTGCGTGCCCCCGCTGGGGGCAGGCCCTGTGCCGGAATGCACAGCCAGGCGTGCGGGACCCCACGCCATCGAGCGGGTCCAACGCGAACTTCGCGCGTTCGGGGTTGGCACGACCGCTGCACCAGAACGGATCAGCGGAGGCCGAGTGAAGCACCACGTCGCGACGTCGATCGAAGAAGCCCGAGTGAGCGCGGAGGTGGCTGCGTTCGTCGTACGCGTGGCCCTCGCGCACTACCCGGATCCGCTCACGGCCATGCGGGCCGTCGGCAAGGTGGCGGCCTTCGTCGCGCAGTTCCAGGGCAAGGTCGGCCCGAGCAAGATGGTGCGCGAGGGACAGGGGTGGCGCCTGCGGCCGATGATGCCGGCGTTTCCGTCGAAGGCCTTCGAGCAGTGGGCGCTGCGTCACCTGGAGTCCGAGGTGCCGACCGGGGAGATCCGGCCGATGCTCTCCGCGGCGCAGTTCGCGGTGACCAACCGCTGCCCGATGCACTGCCAGCATTGCTCCGCCGAGCGCGAGCTCGCCAAGCGCGACCGCATGGACCTCGCCTCGCTCCAGGGCTTCGTCCATTCCCTGCAGCGGGCGCGGGTGTCGCAGATCGTTCTCACCGGCGGCGAGCCGATGGTGCGCCTGGCGGATGTGCTGACCTTGATTCGGGAGGCGGGACCCGAGTCCGAGTTCTGGATGAACACCTCGGGTCTCGGGCTGGACGACCGCGCGGCCGAGCAGCTCGCGGAGGCGGGTCTCACCGGCGTGTGGCTCTCCCTCGACAGCGAGCGGGCCGAGGAACACGACGCGATGCGCGGCTGGCCCGGCGCCTTCGACCAGGTGCAGGCGGCGGCGAGCAGTGCGCAGCGTGCGGGGCTGGTGGTGGGCGTGTCGATGGTCGCGACCCGTGAGCTCATCGACCGGGCTGGACTCGATGCCTACGCCGAGCTCGCGACCCGCATGGGGGCGGTGGCGATTCGCGTGATCACGCCAAAGGCGGTCGGTCGCTGGCGGGGAGCGGATGTTGGCCTCTCGGACGACCAGGTGCGCGCCCTGGCCGAGTGGACCGATGCGATGAACGGCGGTCCGCTCAAGCACGAGCGGCCCTTCGTTCTCTGCGACGAGGTCGTCTCGCGGCGCATCGGCTGCAAGCAGGCCGGCGAGCTGTCCGTGTACATCGACAGCTTCGGCGAGGTGCACGGCTGTCCGTTCTGCCTGCGCACCGGGGGAAGCCTGGTCGACGGCACGCTCGACGAGGCCCTCGCGAATCTTCGGAGGAGCGGGTGCAGCCGGTTCGCGTCGCCGATGGTCGGGGTGACCCGGCCGGGGGTACGGCCTTGAGCGACTGGTCGCGGCGGACGCTGCTCGTGTGTGCCGGGGGGAGCGTGCTCGCCATCGGCCTCGGCTGTGGCAGGAAGCAGACGACCATCTCCGGCGTCGAGAAGCACTTCATGCAGCGCGAGGCCGTGCGTCAGGGCGAGGCCGACGGCATCCTGGGTGACACGGTCACGGTCAAGCTGGTCTCGGGCGAGCAGTACGTCGGGCGGCTGGGCGATGTCACCCCGGAGACCCTGGTCCTCGTCGAGGCGGTGCTCGAGCAGCGCCTGGAGATTCCCCTCGAGCAGCTGCTCTGGCTCCGCTACTACGAGGTCACGTACAGTCGTGTCGAGGTGAACGAGGCGGCACGGGCCGCCGGCAGAGCGCTGGGAGTGCTGGGCGGCTTCGTGCTGGTGCTGTTCCTCGTCCTTCTCATCGTGCTCGCGAGCAAGGGCTCGTGTCCGTTCGTGTACGTAGTCGACCCGAAGACGGGCGAGCGGCGCCTGTGGGGGGAGGCCTACTCGGGCGCGGTGGTGAAGTCGCTCGCTCGCGCCGATCGCATGGCGCTGCCGCCGGTCGAGGGCGACACCCTGGACCTCGTGCTCGCCAACGAGGCGCCGGAGACCCAGTTCACCGACGCCGCGTGGCTAGAAGTCGTCGCCCATGCCACGGACGAGCGCATCGTCGCCTCGCATCGCGCCGAGCTGCTTCGCGTCGGGGGCTCCGTGGCGCCGGAGCACCTCGCGGACCTGACGGGACGCGAGGTCACGCCCCGGCCGGAAGTGGGCGCGTGGATGTCGGATCTGTTTCTCGCGCTCGACGAGCAGCCCCGCCCCAGCCGCGAGGGATGGGTGGCGCGCTTCTCGAACACGCCGCGCGCACCGGCCGTCGAGATCGTGCTTCGCAACTCGCCGTGGCTCGACCGGGTGTCGATGCTCGCGTGGGCGGCGCTCGGAGACGAGGCGTTGACCGACCTGCAGCGCAAGGCGGCCCGGCCGATTGCGACGAGCCGGGCTCGCACGCTGATGGAACAGGGGGGAGTGCACGCGAGGCTGGAGGTTCGCCAGGGTGGCGCCTGGACGCTCGTCGACCACCTGCGTCCGCCGGGCTGGGTCGGCGACCGTCGCATCGTCGTCCCCCTCGAAGACGTCGTCCCCGGCGCGCCCATCGAGGTCCGCCTCACCGGAGGCATCGGCTTCCTCATGGTCTCGGAGATGGCGCTGACGACGGTGCTCGGTCCCGCCGAGGCCACGGTGGTCGCGCCTCACGTCGCGCGGCAGTCCACCGGAGACGACGAGCGTGCGCGGCTCGCAGCGGTCGACGACGACCCCAACGTGCTCGAGGCGCTGCACGAGTCGGTCGCGCTGACCTTCGGCGTGCCCGAGGCCCCGGAGGGCGAGGTCCGAAGCCTGTTTCTACACGCCCACGGCTACTACGAGGTCCATCCGCCCGCCGACCTGGTGGCCCCGCCCGAGGCGGCGGCAGCGCTCGAGGACCCGACGCGCTTCGGGGTCGTGTCGCTGGATGTGTTCGAGGCCGAGTTCGCGGCGCTGGCCGCAGGAGGACGGTGATGGCGGACTGGACACGACGCGGACTGCTGGTGAGCTCCGCGCTCGGCGTGCTCGCGGTGTCGCTCGGCTGCACCCGACGCGCGCGCATCCCGGCCATGGCCCGCGCGGGCCTTCGGGGCGAGCGGTACCTCGTCGAGGTGCACCTGCTCAGCGGGCAGGCGGTCACCGGCTGGGTCTACGACTACCGAAACGACACCGCCGAGCTGGTCATCCTCACCCGGTCCAAGGAGGAGCGCCCGATCGCGCTCGCGGACATCGACTACATCCGCTACCACGACGACGAGATCCGTGGGGACCGCGTGGAGTTCGAGCGGGCGCTGGCGCTGGTGTTCGGCACCCTCGTCGGCATCCCGGTGGTTGCGGCGCTGGTGTTCCTCATCGTGCTCGCCATCGTCTCGTGCCCCTTCGTGTACGTGGTCGACCCGGTGACCGGGGAGCGACGCCGGGTGGGCGAGGCCTACGCGGGAGCCATCGTCCGTGCGCTCGCGCGCAAGGACGTGATGGCGCTCCCCGAGCTGGGCACCGGACGGGTCGAGCTGGTGCTCACCAACGAGGCCCACGAGACGCAGTACACCGATGTCGCCGAGCTGTGGTGGGTCGAGCATGCACCCCAGGAGCGGGTGGTCGTCACCCACGACGGGCGACTGCTGTCGCTCGGCAACAGCGTGGCTCCCCGAGCCGTCGAGGACCTCGATGGGGTCGATCAGCGCGACAAGCTCGGTCACGACGAGGTCGACCGCGCCTGGGCCACCCAGCTGCTCGACGCGCTGAAGCAGGACCCGCGGCCGACGCGCGAGGGGCTCGTCGCGAGCTTCGAGGCCGCCCCCGACCGGGCGGTGCTCGAGGTGGTGGTCCGCACCTCGCCGTGGCTCGACCGTCTGTCGCTGCTCGGCTGGGCCTCGCTGGGACAGGGGCGGGTGGAGCGGGTGCAAGCCCAGGGCCGGGACCCGGAGACGGCGGGGCGCGCGCGAGAGCTCATGGAGCGCGGTGGCGTGCACACGCTCGTCGAGGTCCGCCAGCGCGGCGGGTGGAAGGAGGTCGCCCGCCTGCCACAGGTCGGATGGGTTGCCCAGCGCCGACTGGCGGTGCCGCTCGACGTCGCGGCGGGTGAGCCATTGGAGGTCCGCATCTCGGGAGGCGTCGGCTTCCTCATCGTGTACGACCTGCGTCTGGCCTCGTCCCGTGGCGAAGTCACGCCCCAGGTGGCCGCGCCGGGCTCGGCGACCCAGTCCACCGGCGACGACGAGCGGGGCCGCCTGGCCGCGGTCGATGGCGACCCCAACGTGCTCGACGCCATGCTCGAAGAGTGCTCGCTCGTGTTCGAGCTGCCCGAGCTTCCCGAGGGCAAGGTGCGCAGCCACTTCCTGCACACCCATGGCTACTACGAGGTGCATCCCCCGGAGTACCTCGACGTGCCGCCCGTCGCGCGCAAGGCGATGCGCGACCCCGAGAACTTCGGTGCCTACGGGCTCGAGGTGTTCGAGACCCTGTACAACGAGCACCTGGCGGTGCGAGAGGAGGCCTCGTGAGCGACGCGAGCCGACGTGAGTTCCTGTGGGCGAGTGCGGTGCTGTGGCTGGCGGCGTGCGCGCCGAAGTCCGGACCTCCGTGGGCGCCCGACCCCGGGGTGCGGCGCCAGGCCGAGGAGCAGCTCGAGGAGCACCACTGGCACACCGTGGCCCTGTTGCTCACGGATGGTCAGCGGATCGAGGGGAAGCTGATCGCGGTGGATGAGCGGGGGCTCACGCTGCTGATTCCCGGGCAGTCGGACCTGGTCAGCTTTGCCTTCGAGGACATCGCAGGGCTTCAGTACCGGGGCGTCGATGCAGGCAAAGAGACCCTTGATCAGGTCCAGTCGGTGCTGCTCGGCATTCTGGGCACCGTCGCGGCCATCGGAGTGTTGCTGCTCTTGATGGCTCTGTTTGCAGCGGTGTTCAAGGGCTCCTGTCCCTTCGTGTACGTGATCGACCCGAAGACCGGCAAGCGACGCCTGTGGGGCGAGGCCTACTCGGGGGCGGTGGTGAAGTCGCTCGCCCGGCGCGACCGCATGGCGCTTCCCGAACACGACGGGGACGTGCTGCAGCTTGTGCTGTCGAACGAGGCGCCAGAGACGCAGTACACCGACGCGGCCTGGGTCGAGGTGGTCGAGCATGGCGAGGACGAGCGGGTCGTCGCCACCTTCGACGCGGAGCTCGTGCGGGTCGGTCCTTCCACGGCACCCGAGCAGGTCGAGGACCTCGCCGGTCGCGACCAGACCCTCGTGCTCCGCGACGGTCTGTGGGCGTCGGATCTGCACGAGGCCTTGCGCGCGGATCCACGACCGACCACCGAGGGACTCGTCGCGCGCTTCGCCGAGGCGCCGGAGTCCGCGGCGGTCGAGCTCGTGCTCCGCAACTCCCCCTGGCTCGACCGGGTGTCCATGCTCGCGTGGGCCTCGCTCGGTGACGAGCTGGTCGAGCAGGTCCAGACCCGGGGAGCCAAGCCGATCGCCGCTGGTCGAGCCGAGGCGATGATGCGCGAGGGAGGTGTCTACGCCCGCGTCGAGCTCCGCCAGGGCGGCGCGTGGAAGCACGTGGCCGACCTGCCACCCGTCGGCTGGGTCGGGGACCGTCGCCTCGTCGTACCGCTCGACAAGGCTGTGCCTGGCGCGCCGATCGAGGTGCGACTCTCCGGCGGCATCGGCTTCTTGCTGGTTCGCGAGATGGCCCTCACCTCGATCCGCGGGCAAGCCGAGCCCGCGGTCGTTGCCCCGCACAAGGCGGTGCAGTCCACCGGAGAGGACGAGCTCGCGCGCCTCGCGTCCGTCGACGGCGACCCGAACGTGCTCGAGGCGCTGCACGAGTCAGTGGCCCTCGACTTCGCCCTGCCTCCACGGTCCCAGGGCCGCGCGCGCAGCCTGTTCCTGCACACGCACGGCTACTACGAGGTCCACCCGCCCGACGACCTGATCGTGCCGCCGGAGGCCGCTGCGGCCCTGCGCCGCCCGTCGTCCTTCGGCGAGGCGTCGCTGTTGCTGTTCGAGGTCGAGTTCGCGGGACTCGCCGACGCGGAGGCGGGTCAGTAGCGCCGGGAGAGGTGGTGGCGCAGCTGGCGCTTCCACCAGTCCCAGTGATGCGCCGAGTCGTGTCCCCACACGTCGAGCTCGTGGGGGATGTCGCGCTGGCGCAGCACCGACGCGAGGCGCAGGGTCTCGGGCAGGCACGCGCCCTCGAATGGACCCTGGCCGATGACCAGGGTCAGCGACGTGTGCCGCCGCACCCGAGCGAGCGCCTCGCCGTCCAGGTTGGGGACGTAGGCATACGGCGCCTGGAAGTACAGGTCCTCGCTCCACCAGCCCTCGGCGAAGCGCTCCACGTCGTAGCGACCGGAGAGGCACAGCGCGTGGCGGAACAGCTCGGGGTACTTGAGTGCGGCGTTGGCGGCATAGAAGCCGCCGAGGCTCACGCCGATGGCATCGAGGCGAATGCGCGGCGAGTCGCAGTCGTCGCGGATCCAGCTCGTGAGCTCCTCGGTGATGAACTGCTCGTAGGCGCGGTGGCGGGCCACCTGGTACGCGGGCGGGTTGTCCGAGGTCCACGTCTCCGAGGCGTTCGACTCGGGGCAGTAGAGCTTGATGCGCCCGGCCTGGATCAGCGGGGCCAGTGCGTCGATGGCCCCGGCCATCTGCCACTCGTGGGCCATGCCCGACGCACTCGGGAACACGACGACCGGCCGTCCCCACCACCCGTAGGTCCACAGGTGCACCCGCCGACCGAGGTGGTCGCTCGGCAGGCGAAGGTAGCGAGCTTGGACGCGGTCGAGCGAGGAGCGTTCGGCGAGCATCGTAAGGAAGTACACCTTCTCGACCCGCGAATCAAGCGGGCTCGCGGGGGCGTTCTCGCAAACTGCGGCGAAGCCACAATACGCGCGAGTGCCGTGCGTTGTCCCGAGCAGCCAAGGAGGCGCCCATGCGCACGCTACTCGCTCTCTCGCTGTTCCTCGCTCTGCCCGCGTCCGCCGATCCCGGGCATCACCACCGGTCCAAGCGATGCACGGCGGACCGCCTCGAGGATGTTCGCGACGCCCGCGAGGATATCCGCGACGCCCGTGAGGACATCCGCGACGCGCGCGAGGACATTCGCGATGCCGCCGTCGACAACGGGCCGCGGGACCGGGCCGAGGACATCCGCGATGCCCGGGAAGACGTGCGCGACCAGCGCGAGGACGTGCGCGACCGCCGCGAGGATCGCCGCGACCGCCGCCACGGCTGCTGATGCCGCGGCCCCCGGTCCCTCGGGGATCGAGGTCGCCCCGGCACTTCGCCCGGGGCACCGCCACGCGGGCCCGAAGGGTCCCCGCAGCGCGCGGTGGGATGCGATAGGGACGCGCCCCTGGAGGCGCCCTTGTCCTTTGTCGATCGCTTCTTCGAGCAGCTCGCCGCGCGCGCGAACGACCCCCTCGTGGCAGAGGTCCACGGCACCGAGACGCGTCCCGTCACCGGCGGCGAGCTCGCCCAGAAGGTCGCGCGAGCCCGCGGCACCCTTCGCGCGAGCGGGGTGAAGCCCGCGGACCGCG
This sequence comes from Deltaproteobacteria bacterium, assembly GCA_006226595.1. Classification (GTDB taxonomy): domain Bacteria; phylum Myxococcota_A; class UBA796; order UBA796; genus M1803. Next base: position 22,679 of record SBGP01000097.1, on the reverse strand, counting down.
TGGTGCTCCTCGCGCCGAACAGCATTCGCTGGGTGGCCGCGGACCTCGCGGCCCTCGCCGAGGGTGCGGTTGTCGTGCCGATGTACGCGCGTCAGGACCCGCACGAGCTCGTCGAGATGATGCACGACTGCGAGCCGACCCTCGTCATGGTCGGCTCCGCGGAGCTTGCCGACGCCGTGCGCGCGCACTGGCCAGAAGCCCCGCTCGTCGACTTCGACGCGCTGTTCGCGGGGGAGTCCGTCGACGAGGCGCTGCATGCCCGCGACGCGGCGGACATCGTCACCATCATCTACACCTCGGGTACGTCGGGTGCCCCGAAGGGCGTGATGTACAGCACATCGAACGTGGACTTCATGCTCCCGACGACGGGCAGTGCGCTGGAGCGCATGATGGGCGCCTCCGAGCCCGACCACCGCGTGTTCCACTACCTGCCGTTCTGCTTTGCCGGGTCGCGGGTCGTGCTGTGGACCTGCCTGTTCCGCGGCAACCGCATCGACGTGAGCACCGACCTCGACAACCTCGCCGTCGAGCTCGCGACCGCCGGCCCGAACTACGTGCTCAACGTGCCGATGCTGCTCGAGCGCATCAAGGGTGGCGTCGAGAAGTCGCTGCGCGACAAGCCCGCGCTGGTGCAGGCGCTGTACGACCGGGCCCTGAAGGCGCACGCGCAGAAGGTCGCCGGCCATGCGGGGCGCCGCGACCGCCTCGTGCTCCGACTCGCCGAGCGCATCCTGTTCCAGGCGATTCGCGCGAAGATCGGGCCCAACCTGCGCTGCTTGATCTGCGGCTCGGCGCCGCTCGCGGAGGGCACGCAGCGCTGGTTCGAGATGCTCGGCATCGTCGTGTACCAGGTGTACGGCCTCACCGAGACCACGGCCATCGTCACCATGGACCGGCCGCCCGAAGTGCGGCCCGGGCGCGTGGGCCCGCTGCTCGACGGCGTCGAGGCTCGCATCGGGGACGGCGAGGAGATGCTGGTCCGCGGGCCGAACATCTTCGCCGGGTACTGGCGCAAGCCCGAGGCCACCGAGGCGGCCTTCCTCGACGGCTGGTTCCGCACCGGCGACCGCGCCGAGCAGGATGCCGACGGGAACTGGGCGATCATCGGCCGGGCGAAGAACCTGGTCGTGCTCACCTCGGGCCACAACGTGCCACCCGAGCCCATCGAGCAGTCCCTGCTCGGCATCGAGGGCGTGGAGCAGGCGGTGGTCGTCGGTCACGGCCGCCCGTTCCTCGCGACCATCGTCGCCGGGGATGCGCCGCAGGAGGCCATCGACGCGGGACTCGCGCACATCAACGAGGGTCTGCCGCACTACCGTCGCGTGCGTCGCGTGATTCGCGCTCCCGAGGTGTTCACCCCGGAGAACGGCCTGCTCACCGCGAACCGCAAGCTGCGCCGTCAGGCCATCGAGACCGCGTTCGCCGCCGAGATCGAAGCGCTCTACGCGTCCTGAACGACGAGGAAGGCGTCGGCGAGCGCGCGCACCGCGGGCGGCACGGGTCGCCCCGCGGCGAGCATCACCCCGGGTTCGGAGGGCGGGCTCGGGTAGGTGATGGGAAGCATCGCCAGGCGGCCAGCGTCGGCGTAGCGCGCGAGCACCGATCGCGGACCGACGACCACCAGATCCGACTGCTCGGCGAGGCTCGCGAGGACTTCGTAGTTGTCGCAGGTGACGTCGACCGACGTCGCGATGGGCATCGGGAGCTGGGCCGCGAAGCGCAGGAAGCGCTCGGGCGCGGTGGCGGCCCCTCGCGGGTAGCTCGACGCTTCGGCGAGGGTCGGCGTGCCGTCGAGCAGCGGGTGTCCGGGACGCACGGCTCCCCCGATGGGGTCGGGCTCGAGGAGCTCGATGTGTAGCTCGTCGTCGGGAAGTGCCGTCTGCTCCCGGTCGGCGACCACCAGGTCGAGATCGCCCGCGACCAGGGCGGGAGCAAGGACTGCGGTCGAATCGACGCGCACCACCACGCGCACCTCGGGGCATGTGGCGCGAAAGCGGAGCAGCGCCTCGGGCAGGGGACCCAGGGCGACCACCGGGCCCACGCCGAGGTGCAGCTCGTCGATCTGGCCGCGCCGGTACAGCTGCGCTTCGCGCTGGAGATCCACGGCGCCGCGGAGCAGGGTCTGGGCCCGCGCGAGGACCTTCTCGTGCAGGGCGTTGGGCACCAGGCGTCGACGGCTGCGATCGAACAGCGGCGACCCCAGTGCCTCCTCGAGGGCCGCAATCGACTTCGTGAGCGCCGACTGGCTCAGGTGGATGGCGTCCGCGGCGGCCTGCAGGGTCCCGTGCTCGTGCAGGGCGACGAGGTGCGCGAGGTGCCGGAGCTCGAAGGCGATCGATTCATGATTGTTGGGCATGTTTTGATGAAAACATAGAACTGGTGCGAATGTGATGGGCTCGGCATGATGGAGGCATGGAAACTCGGCTCATCATCGTGCTCATCGGCCTGGCGTTCGCGCTGGTCGAGTTCCTTCGCGGGCGCATGGCGCACACCCGTGAGCAGCTGACCTTCGACCTGGTCACCGGCGGGACCGTGGGATTCGTGGTCAGCCCGCTGGTGGCCGTGGGGGCGAGCTTGCTCCTCGACCTGGTTCTTCCGGCGAGTCGCGACGCGTGGGCCGACCTTCCCGTGTGGGCTGCCGTCCTGCTGTTCCTCGTCGGCGACGACCTCGTCCACTACGCCTGGCACCGCCTCTCGCACAGCGTGCCGCTCCTGTACACGCTGCATCGCGCCCATCACTCGGCCCCGTACATGAGCGTGTCGATGATGTACCGCAACAACCTCTTCTACTACGCGTGCATGCCCAGCCTGTGGGTGTCCGGAGCGCTCGTGCACCTCGGGCTCGGCTCCGTGTACGCCGTGTACCTGGTGGTGAAGCTCACGGTCATCGCGGGGGCGCACTCGAGCGTGCGCTGGGACGAGCCGCTGTACCGCATCCCCGCCCTGCACCCCGTGATGTGGGTCGTCGAGCGGGTGATCTCCACGCCGTCGACGCACGCGATGCACCACGGCCAGCACGCGGACGATGGGGTCACGCACTACAAGGGCAACTACGGCAACCTGCTGTTCGTGTGGGACATGATCTTCGGCACGGGCCGCATCACTCGCCGCTATCCCGAGGCGTACGGCATCGAGGGGCTGGCGGACCAGTCCTTCGCGACCGAGTTCGCGTGGCCGCTCGTGCCGCTCGCGCCCGACGAGGACTGAGCGTCCGTTCGCCCTTCGCACGGTGGTGATGGGCGTTCCGTCGACTGCGCGCCTCAGCGCCGCCAGTGCGCGCCGAGGTGCGCGTCGAGGCGCTCTGCCTCCTCGGCGTAGTCCGGCTCGTCCGTGAGGCCGTCCAGCGGCACCACCTCCAGGCCGTTCGCACCGTCGACCGTCGCGGCGGCCTGCCAGCCGAGGCCCGTCACGTCCGGATCCAGCGACACGCTGGCCACGAGGCCGACCTGCGCGGGCAGGCGGGCCATGCGGGTGCCGAAGTTGCCCAGGCTGTACAGCACCGCCGCGGTTCGGGGCTCGCCATCGTCGGAGCGCACGCTGCACGTGCCGATGCCGGGTACGTGCTCGGCTCGATTCACGTGGCACAGCTCCGGGGGCTGCACGACGTGGGGACCGCTACCCACGAGGACGTCTGCGCCGGCGGCGACGAGCTCGCGGGCGAGCACCATGAAGTGCGGGTCCGGGTAGTACTCGTACTCGAAGCCCCAGTGCAGCAACACGACGACGCTGTCGGCGTCCTCGCGGGCGGCCGCGATCTCGGCCCGCACCGAGGACAGGTCCACCGGCGGGTCGAGGTGGCCGAAGGGCACGAGGAACAGCTCACGCTCCGGGGTCACGTCGAGCTGGTTCAGCCCCCATGCATACGCGAGAAGCGCGATGCGCTGGCCGTCGACCTCGACGAACGCGTGGCGGTCGATGCCGGTGCGCACGTAGCCGCGGGCGTCGACCTCCTCGAGGGTCGAGGTGAGCCCGTCCTCGCCGACGTCGAGGCTGTGGTTGTTGTTGAGCTGGAGCACGTCGAGGGGAAGCCCGTCGAGCATCTCCGGCGGCGCGTTGAACGCCGGGAGCCCCTGAAGCACGGTCTCGACCGGGTGCAGCGCCGAGGTCGGGGTCTCGAGGTTGCCGATGCGCAGGTCGCCGTCGAGCAGGTCGGCCGCGGGCGTCAGGAAGCCGCTCCAGTTCTCGCCGATCCACATCACGTCGCCGACCAGCGACAGCTCGACCCCGCCTGCCAGCGGCGGAAGCTGCGGGCGCATCGCCTCGAAGTGGTCGAGCGACTCGACGGGGGCGCCGGGCCGGTGGTTGTTGGACTTGAGCAGGTACTGGGCCGCGATGTCGAGGTCCTCGGTGGGGTCCCACGTACCCGTCTCCCAGCGGACCTCCTCGTAGGGCTCGAGGTCCTCCTCGGGGGTGTACACCGCCGGGTACACCTCGGACGGATCCGGCCAACGGGCGAAGCCACAGCCCGCGAGCCCGATCAGGAATAGGGGAGGAAGGCGCACCACTACGGCAGCCACAGCTCGGCGGACCACGGCGCGAGCGTGCGCGGCGCCTCCTCGTCGAGCGCGTCGCCCGAGAACAGCTCGGTCCCGGGCGGGGCCGTCACCTCGAGCGGGTCCTCGGAGAGGTTGATGAGCGCGGTGCGGCCATCGGGGAACTGCCAACGCACGGGAACGCGGTCGTCCTGCTGCACGTTCTCGATGATGGGCGAGGCGTCGATGCCCGAGACGCTCGCGAGCGGATGCTCGGGCACGGCGGGCACCGCACTCAGGCCTTCGAGCAGCGCCGGGTTCGTCGCCCAGTCCGGGACGTCGGCGAGGCTGTCACCGAGCAGCAGTGCACCGCCCGACGCCGCCGCGGCGATGAGTGCCGCCTTGCCCTGGCTCTCGTCGAAGGGCTCGCGGAGCAGCACCTGGTCGCTGTCGATCTGCCACCACACGCCGGTCTGCCAGCCGCGCGCCGCAGTGGCCCGGGTCTGCCAGCGCAGGCTGTCGAGGTCGGAGTCGGGCTGCACGGTGAACGCGATGTCCGCGCCCGAGCGGAAGCTCTCGGCGAAGCCCACCGAGGGCAGCATGGGCGCTCCGCAGGCGAGGATCCACGCCTCGTCGCCCACGGCCTCGCGAATCGCGCGAAGCCCCAGCTGGAGCGCTTCGGTGCCGGTCACGTCCTGCTGGCGCAGGCCCTCCTGCGCACCCGCGTACAGGAAGTCGAGCTTGAGGTAGGTGAACCCGTCGTCGACGCGGTCGGCGACCTGCTGGGCCATCCACGCGCGCGCGTCGGGGTGGGTGGCGTCGATGACCGCGTAGTCGCCGGTGTTGAGGTTGGTGAACCGCAGCTCGGTGCCGTCGGGGTTGCGCACCCACCAGTCGTCGTGGGCGGCGTAGGTCGTGGTCGAGCGGTCGACGTAGAACGGGGCCATCCACAGCCCGGGCTGGAAGCCCGCCTGCTCGATACTCGCGGCGAGTGCGGCGGTGCCGTCGGGGAAGTCGGGTCCCGCGGTCCACTCGCCCCACACCTGCTGCCAGCCGTCGTCGATCTGGAACAGGCGCGGCTCGGGCGCGCTTGCGAACACGGTCTCGGCGTGGGCGAGCTCGGCGGCGACCACGTCGGCGTCGATGTCTTCGTAGTACACGGTCCACGTGGCCCAGCCCACGGGGGCTCGCGGGCGCAGCGGTCGCGGCGCGGTGCGCTCGGCCACGGCGTCGGCGTAGGCGACGTGCAGGGACCACGCATCCCGGTCGACGCCGACCCAGATGGGATCGAGCTCGACGCGGCCATCGACCTGGATCTGCTCGCCGCGTCCGGCCCACACTGCGACCAGCGTCTCGCCATCGGTCGACAGGGTCCACTTGCTGCGCTCGGCGGCGGTGGCCCCGACGAGCAGGCTCGCGCCGTCGTCGTAGCCGAGCAGGCCGACCCACCACGAGGACCACGCCGTCTCGTGGGCCACGTCGAAGCCATCCCCGTCTCCGCCGACCTCGGGCAGTCCCTGGGCGTCCCGCTCGATGGGCTGGGGCTCGGTCACGCCGGACCACGACCAGGACTGGTAGCCCTGGCGCCACCAGGCGCGCTCGCCCACGCCTTCGAGGGACACGCTGCCCTCGAGTACGACGGCCGTGAGCACGCCCGACCCCTCGATCACGGGTCGCCACTCACCGTCGCCCACAGGCTCGAGGGTCACGCTGAGGTCGCCGGTGCCCTGTGTGGACAAGGTCAGGGTGCCGCTCGCGCATCCCGGGCTGTCGATGGCGAGGCCATCGCCACCGGTGAGGACCAGGGTGCCGCAGGTGTCCGGATCTTCGGGACGACCGCACGAGACGAGCAGGAGCAGGGGGAGCAGGGTGCGCATGGCCCAGTCTACAGCGGGGATGTGGCGAATGTTCGCCCCTGCGACGTTGGTTGCGAAGGTGCAACCAAGTGGCCCAAACATGCCCCATGGTGCCTGTTCTGCTGCTGAATACTCAGCGGTCATCACGGTCGCGCGGCGACCCGCAGGGAGGCTCGAATGGCTCGGATGATCGACGGACAGTGGGAAGGCGAGTGGCGGCCCACCGACGAGGACGGGGATGGCGCGTTCCTCCGCAAGGCCAGCGTGTTTCGCGACACCCTGCCCGCCGAGCTCCCCGAGCCCGGGCGCTATCACCTGTTCGTCGCGTGGACCTGTCCCTGGGCGCACCGCACGCTGCTCACGCGCTCGCTCAAGGGGCTCTCCGACCGCATCCCCGTACACTTCGCCAACGAGCTGACCGACAAGAGCTGGGCCTTCGAGACGCCGGCGCACTCGCCCTACGGTGACGACCACCTGTTCGAGGTGTATCTGCGCGCGGACCCGCACTACACCGGACGGATCACGGTGCCGGTGCTCTGGGACTCCCACGAGCAGCGCATCGTGAACAACGAGTCCGCCGAGATCCTCGCGATGCTCGACCGCATGCCCAGTGACGCGCCCTCACTGCGTCCCGCGGCCCTGCTTGCCGAGATCGAGCAGTGGGGAGAGCGCCTGTACGCGAGCCTCAACAACGGCGTGTACCGGGCGGGCTTCGCGACCACGCAGGAGGCCTACGACGAGGCGGTGGTCGGAGTGTTCGCGATGCTCGACCAGCTCGAGGCCCACCTCGAGGGACGCGAGTGGCTGGTCGGCGAGCAGCTCACCGAGGCCGACATCCGCCTGTTCGTGACCGCCTTCCGCTTCGATGCGGCCTACTTCCCGCTGTTCCGCTGCAACCTGCGTCGCTACGCGGACTACCCGAACCTCGAGGCGCATCTCGAGCGGGTGTACGCGGTGCCCGGCGTGGCCGAGACGTGCAACCTCGACGCGATGAGGCGGGGCTACGCGTCGATTCGCGCGATCAACCCCACGGGCATCGTGCCAGCGGGGCCGATTCCGGTGCTCGACGCCGCCTGAGGCTAGTACGGCCAGAACTCGTACAGCGCCTCGGAGTCCTGCCCATCGAGTTCGAGGGCGTGCTCGCACCACAGCCAATCCCTCGAGGTTCGCAGCTCCGGTCGCGCGCCCACCCAGCAGTGGCCTTCCCAGTCGAATTCCCTGGCGAACAGCGTGTAGTGGCTGTCGCCGAGGGGCAGCGCGTCGACCGGGTATTCCTCACTGCCCCAGTAGCCAGACATGCTGGGGCGAATGACCAGGAACAGATCGTCCTGTGGCCAGGCGAAGCGGCCGGGCTCGTCGGGGAAGCTGATGACATCGAGCTTCCAGGTCCCGACGATCGGGTCCGGCGCGCATGCGCCGAGCATCAGCAGCGTGGAGATGGCGATCGTTGTGAAGCGGTTCATGGCTACTTCCCCGTCTCGGTGAGGTGGACCTGCAGAAACGCGCCCGGGCGGCCGTCCTCGTCCATCCACGGCTGGGCCTGGACGTGGGCGGCGAGCCCGACCTGGCGCAGGCCGGGCAGCTCGGGCAGCGACGCGACATGCGGACCCTTGGTGCGTGCGGCGAGCACCGCGCCGGCGCCGAGGCCGAGCACCGACCCACTGAGCGTGGCGGCGATCAGCGGCCGCCAGTCCGCGTCGCGGTAGAGCACGGTGATGCCGAGCAGCCCGCCGAGGGCAGTACCGATGAGCCCCGTGCCGTTGACGACACCGAGGTGGCGCCAGCTCGGGTCCCAGCCCAGCCCCTGGGCGAGGCCAGCGGCGAGCACGGCGCCGTTGCCGGTGGTCAGCGTGGTCAGCCACACCCCCTCGGTCTTCGCGCCGGCGAACTGTGCCCCCCACATGCCGGCCCAGGTGCCCCAGCCACCGGCGCTAAGGAGCGCCATCGACCCGGCCGGCGACACGTCGAAGCGCGGGCTGATCGCGAGCGTGGCCAGGGTCCCCGCGCCCGCGGCGGACATCGCGTAGCCGATGGGGCGGCCGGGCACGCGCGAGCCGTCGGCGCTCGCCCACAGGCTCCAGCCGAGGGCCTGGTAGGCGGTCCACGACTCGAGGACGGCGAGCAGCGCGGCGTCGTTTGCGTCGAACTCGTCGTAGGCGGGGGCCACGACTGCGCCGAGCACCTGGCCGGCGACGCCGCCCGCGAGCATGGGGCCGACGACCTGCCGACCGTAGGCCTGGTCGTTGATCGACAGGGGGATGCCGGCGCCGAGCGCGCTACCCGCGGCCCAGCCCGCGGTCTGGATGGCGGCCGCTCGCGGAGACGGCTGGCCCAGGGCGGCCATGCCGATGGCACTCGCGTAGCCCACGCCCGTGCCGAGGCGTAGCCCGCCGGCGATGGCGCGGTCGGTGGGCGTCTCGGAGAACAGGACCGGCGACCACGCGCCGATCCAGGCGCCGTGGCCGAGGGACAGGGCCAGGGTCGTCGGGGTCGGGCGCTCGATGCCGGCGTGGTTCGCGACCGAGGCGATGCCGCCGTACACCAGGGCGCCGGTGAGCTCGAGCGCCGCGTCGCGGCGGCGGGGCACGATGCGCTCGGCAATGCCGTCGCCATTGCGGTCCCGATCCGGCGGCGGAGGGAGCACGGCCGCGAAGCCGGCGCCGGTCTGCCAGCCCACCGCGGTCCCGAGGGCGAAGCCACCCTGTCGTCCGAGTCCGTGCGCCTTGTCGGCGCCGAGGATGGCGAGGCCCACGCCGGCCATCGAGCCCGCGAGGCTCGCGGCGTGGATGCGCTCGACGTCGCCGTCGGCACCGACCGGAATCACCGCCCGCGCGAACTGCGCGCCGTAGAAGGCGCCGAGGGTCGAGCCGCTGTACAGCAGGCCGATCTCTTCGGGCTGGTAGTCGCGGCGAGCGGCGAGCATCACACCGAGGCTGGTGCCGACGATGGCGCCGCCGATACCACCGCCCACGGCGCCCTGGTACAGGTGGTCCTCTTCGCGCTCCTCGAGCGACTCGCCGACGAGGTAGCCGGTCTCGGCGCCTGCGTAGGTGCCGTACATGAGACCGAAGGCGATCATGCCGGGGTCGGCGGGCCCATCGAACTTGGAGACGCGGTCTGGCGTCTGGATGCCAGCACCCACCGCGACCTCGGGTTGCCGTGCGGCTGGGGGAAGCGTCGGCGCTGGCGGGGGCTGCGGAGCGGGCTCCCGGACGGGGACTGGCTCGGCGGCGGCGACGCTCGCCTCGGGCGACGGGACGGGCTCGACGGGGTCGCCGACCTGCGACTCGGAGATGGGTGGCGCGGCCTCGAGGGCGGGGGCCTCGGCCACCGCCGCGTCCGTGGCCGCGGGCTCGGCCTCGCTCGGCTCGGGTGCGAGCGCGAAGGCGGCGGCGTCCCCCGCACAGCGGCCGTTGTCGTCGAGCGTCCACCGGGTCGCTTGCTGAGTCGCGAGGATGACGCAGCCGGTCGCGTCGATGCTCGACAGTCGCCGTCCGTCGACGAGCTTGTGGCCGCCGGCGAGCAGCCGTCGCGCGACCTCTGCGATGCTGTCCGTGTCGAGAATGACGGTCGCCTCGGTGCCGCCGGCGATGGCGTCGAGGGCATCGGGAAGCGAGGTGTCGGCGACCTGGACCTCGGCGGCGAAGGCCGGGCTCGCCGCGAGGAGCAGGGTGAGGGGAATGATGGAACGGTGCATGGAACCTCCCTGCACACCCTTCAGCAACGGCCATGCCACCAGCCCACCCGCATGAACGGGGCATCCGCGGCCTCGTGTCCACGATGAGCGTCCACGAACGGCGACAGTCGTCCACGGTCGACGACAGAGCGTGGCGAGCGCTGCGAGGCCAACAGGCCTGTTCTGCGGATCCAGCGCCATGCCTCACGTGGCACACCCGCTGCATCGGCTCTGTGCAGACCAGGGAGGTTCCATGCGACGTGTCTCGCTTCTTCTGCTACTCGCCGGCTGCGGTATTGCCGGGCCGCCGGCGGACATCTGCTTCGACTCCGACGGTGCGCTGGGTCGCGATGCGACCACCGGGGAGGTGTGCGCCGACATGGGCAGTCCCATCGGCTACAGTTTCGCGGGGCCCAACGTGCACCTGCTCGTCGACCGCTCCGGGTCGATGCAGGGCTGGCGGTGGGAGGCGGTGCAGAGCCTGACCCCGTGGCTGCCGGCGGTCGGTGAGCGCGCCAACCTGGCGCTGACCCTGTTTCCCGGGGAGGACGGCTTCTGTGACGGGGGCGACGAGGCGGTGCCGATGACCACGGGTGGCGAAGGTGCCGTCGCGGTGGAAGCGGCGCTGTCCAGCGCCCGCCCCGGCGGTTCGACCCCCATGGGTCGCACGCTACAGCGCCTTGCCCACGATCCGGCCCTGTCGTGCCCGAACCGCGACAACGTGGTGGTCCTGCTCACCGATGGCCAGGAGTCGTGCGGTGGCGACCCGGAGGAAGCGATTGCGCGGCTCGCGACCCAGGACCCGCCGGTCGAGGTCTACGTGGTCGGCTTCGGAGTCGGCGATTCCGATGCCGTCGTGCTCGAGGAGCTCGCCGAGGCCGCGCGCCCGTCGACCGCCGCGCCCAACTTCTACCGCGCAGACTCGGTGGACGAGCTCGTGTACAGGCTGCAGCAGGTCACCGGGACCTGCACCCTGCAGCTCCACGAGGACGTCGACGGCGGCGCGCTGGCGGTGGGTCTCGACGGACGGGCGCTCTCCGAGTGCCACGCCGAGCGCTGCGAGGAGGGCTTCACCTACGAACCCGAGCACCGCACGGTGCGCTTCGAGGGGGCGGACTGCCTCGCGATCCTCGACGGCGCCTGCCACGACTTCGCCTTCGACCGGCTCTAGGAGGACACCATGACGCGCTTGCTCACTTGTGCGCTCGGTCTCGCGGCGTTCACCGCCTGCGCCTACCCGACCGCTTCGGACACCGGATCCCCGGACGATGTCGTGCTGGAGTGGCCGGACATCGGCAACCAGCCCGAGTTTCCCGATGGTGCGTGGGTCTACGGCCAGGTCGTGTCGCCGTCGACCGCCATCGGCGTGGCGGGCGCCATCGTCGCCGTCGACGTCGACGGGGAGATGGTGTGGACCGTGTCGCTGGATGGGGGGCGCTTTCGCCTCCAGCTTCCGCGCGGCGAGTGGACGCTCGGCGTCGAGAAGGGGCGCTACGTCGGGGGCGGCGTCGTCGACCTCGGCGGTGGCGACGTGGAGGACTACCACCTCGTGCTTCAGGCCGGCGACGTCGAGATCGGCGTGGTCATCGGCGAGTACGACGAGATCGGCCACCTGATCACCGACCTCGGTATTCCGTCCTCCGCGTACCCGACGGTGTCGTCGATCCTCGACGACCCGGTGACCCTCGCGGCCACGGACGTGCTGTTCTTGACCTGCGGCACCGACCGTGGCACCGGCTCCGGCTACACCGCAGCCGAGGGCGCGCAGCTACGAGCCTGGGTGGAGGCGGGTGGCACGCTGTACACCTCGGACTGGGAGTGGGAGGCCTTTGCGCAGACGGCGCCGGGCGGACTTCGCTGGGACGCGGATCCGCGCGTCGGCAGCCCCGGCTACGTCCAGGCACAGGTCATGGACCGCGGGCTGCAGACCCTGCTCGGCTCGGCCGAGGCGACGCTGGCCTTCGACCTCGGTCAGTGGGCGGTTCCCGCGGGTCCGGGCACCGCCGAGATGCTCGTGCAGGGCGTGCCTCCGGGAGGTGGTGTGGCCCGTCCACTGGCGGCGATCGATCGCATCGGCGACGGCCGGCTGATCTACACGAGCTTCCACAACGAGGCCCAGGCCACGGACGACATGGAGCTCATCCTCTACGAGATGATCCTGTCGCTGTAGTCAGGCGTGGGTCGCGGCGGCGATGACCGCGTGGGTAGGCGCGCTCGAAGCGTTGTCGAGCACGCCGTCGCGGGTCGGTCTGCGGTACCAGAACGGCCCTGGACGCGCTCACACGCCCGCGGGGAGGGTCGCGCCCGTGGTGACTGCCCCGGTGAACACGCAGTCCTCGACCATCGCGTCGCTGAAGTCGGTCGCGGTCAGGTTGGCGGCGTGGAATACGACGCCGCGCAGGCTGGCCTCGCGGAAGTCGCAGCCGACGATGAGCGCCTGGCGGTAGTTCACCTGGCTCTGGAGGCTACGCGCGAAGCGAGCCTTGGGGGCGACGATCCCGACCGCTTCGACGTGCTCGAGGGTCGCACCCTCCAGGTCCGTCTCCGCCAGCACTGCGCCGTCGAGCTTCACCGCCTGCAGGGTGGCCTCGCTCAGCCGCGTGCCGGTGAGGTCGGCCTTCATGAGCAGCGTGTTGCGGAGCCAGCAGCCCTGGAGCTGGGCGCCAGCGAGGGTTGCGCCCACGAGTCCTGCGTCGTCGAGCAATGCCCCGCGCAGGTCCGCGCCCCGCAGGTTCGCGCTCGCCAGCGACAGCCCGCGGAAGTCGGCGCCGGCGAGACGCACGCCGGCAAGGGACACCGCGCCGAGCACGGTGGTCCTGGCGTCGGCGCGCCAGGCATTGAAGGCGTGGACGTCGGAGTACAGCGACTGCACCGCCGCGAGCGCCCCGTGGTCCTCTTCGGTGTCGACCCCGCCCAGGTCCGTCGCTTCCAGGCGGCACGCGAGCAGTCGCGAGAGCAGCACCTTCGAGTTGGCGAGGCTCGCGCCGGACAGGTCGGCGCCAGAGAGCCAGGCCTCGCGAAGGTCGAGACCCGCGAGGTCCGCACCGCGGAGGTCGATGTGCGGCTGTTCGCCGAGTGCTTCGACGGCCTGGTTGAAGGCGCGAAGGTCGCGGCGCAACAGGTCCGCCCAGTCGGGGGTGCTCAACGGGGGCTCCTGGAGAGGGGAACGGAGGGTCGTGGCCGACCCTACCGAACGGGGACGTCTAGTTGGTGTCCAGGTTCTCGGTGCCGTTCATGCTCGACGTGATGCCCTGGACCATCGCGAGGGCCTGCTGCATCGCGGCCGTGTTCGGCTGCGGCGCCACGACCTCGGGCTGCTCCTGGTTCTCGGTCGGCTGGGTCTCGGGCGCCTGCGGCGTGGTGGCCGCCTTGAACGCCTTGCGCACGTCCACGCCGAACTCGATCAACGCGGCGCGAAGCGCGCCCGGGTCGTCGATGCCGAGGCGGGCCTTGGCTGCCTGGCGCACTGCCGCGTACTTCTCGTCGAAGCTCAGGTTGTCGTTCTTCTTGGCGGCGATGAAGTCGGTACCGGCGTCCTCGAAGGCCTTGAGGCGGGTGAGGCCCGCGGCTCCCGGCAGGCGGCGCGCCGCGTCGGCCATGCGCTGGACGTACTTGCCGCCCTTGAGCATCGCCTCGCCGATCTCGGGGTGCTTGCCGATCTCCTTGAGCGCGTCGGCCACCTGCTCCTGGAAGCTGTGGAAGAGCTTGTCGTCGGGCAGGCGGATGTCGAGCTTCTCGGTACCCTGACCGATGTTGCCCTTCTTCTTCTGCTTGTCGCGGAAGCCGCTGGAGCCCGCCATCTGCATGCCGACCACGACGTGGTTGACCGCACCGTCCGAGACGTAGGCCTCGTTCGCGTAGAGCGCCGCCTCGGAGAGGCGATGACGGAGCTCGAGCGCCGTGTCCCGAGCGAGCTTGCGGTCGGAAGGGGACGGGTCCTGGATCGCGGCCAGGCGGGAGAGCGCGGTGCGCAGCTCGATGATGTGCGACAGCTTCGCCTCGTACACCCGGTTCGCGGCGGCCATCTCGACCGACTCGGACATGTGGTGCTCGGAGAGCGGGCTCTTCGCGGCGACCAGCTGGGCCACGGCCTCGTTGGCCTTGACCACGTCGTGGGCGACCGCGTTGACCATCTCCTGCTTGTACTGTGCGAAGCGGATCTCGGCCTCGCGGACCATCACCGCCATCGAGCCGTCCTCGTCACCCTCGCAGATCTGCACGGTGTAGGACTCCCACTCGCCTTCGCTCATGTACCGACGCGTCTTCACGAGGGTCCAGATCTCCTGGTCTCGCGAGTCCTCGGCCTTTGCCTCCTCGTCGAGCTCGACCTCGGACTGCGGCACGATGGTCGCCGTCGTGTCCGTGGTCTGCTCGAACTCGATCGCGTGCATGAAGTCCTTGGCGTACACGTTGACGTCGTAGACGATGCCGGACTCGAAGGACCACCCGCGCTCGAGGTGCTTCTTGTTGAACAGGCCGACCGCTTCCTGGTTGAAGCGGCCCTTGAGGTTGATGTCGATGTCCGAGGTGAGGGCATCGCTGCCCGCGGAGCCCCACTCGAGGATGTCCTCGCCCTTCTTGCCGCCGGCGTCAGGACGCTGCTCGAGCACCGCGCGCGTGGCCTTCAGCGTGGCCTCGGTGTCCCACTCGCGGAGGAGGAGCATGCGCTTCATCAGCTCCTGGAGCGCCTCGGGGTGCTCGGCGTGCGCGCTGCTGTCGTCCGACCACTTGTCGAACACGAGCCCGTCGATGGCGTGGAACCAGTTGCTCGACAAGGCGCCCTGCAGCACCGGCTTCAGCCGGCCGCTCGGCGAGGTCGGGTAGCGGCTCACGTCGCCCATGTTCATCTGGCGGATCTCGGCCAGCGAGCTCGGGTCGCCGCCGAGTGCGGGGGCGCTGTCGTTCGGGGGGCCTCCCGGAGGGCCCGGAGGGCCGGAACCGCCGCCTCCGTTCGAGGAGAGCTGCTCCTGCATCTCGGAGTTCGAGACGGACGTCTCTTCGCTCTCCGGGGAGGGCGCAGAGGGTGCGGTGGTCGGAGCAGTGGTCTGCTGAGTCTGCTGCGTCTTCATGAGGGCTCCAGCCGAGGAGTGGCGGATATGCGCCAGAATAGCGCGCTCTCGACGAGTGCGAGTGTCGCCTCGCGGACAGATGTGTGCGGATGCGGCACCACCCTGCGTGGACGGCAGCACTTTTTTCGGGATGGCGATCCGGTCGATGCGCTCGCGGTCGGGTGCGCGGTGCGCGACACCTGTATGGAAAGTGCCGAGAGACGTGGCATATGGGCAGCACAATTCATGTTTGTATTATTGACATCAAATATTGATGTGGGTAGGCTGAACATGAAAATGGAGCCCCCGTGACCCGGACCTACGACAACCGCCGGCGTGCCGAGCGTGCCGCGCTCACCGCCGAACGCATCGTCGACTCGACCGAGGCGCTGCTCGGATCCGAGAAGGAGGAGGCGGTCACCCTCAAGGCCATCGCCGAGCGCTCCGGGGTCACGGTCCAGACGGTGCTTCGGCACATGGGCTCTCGCGAGGGCTGCATCGAGGCGGTGGTCGCGCGAGTGCGCGACCGGGTCGAGGCGGAGCGGGGCACCTCCGAGCCCGGAGATGTGGACGCGGCCCTGGCGGGCTTGCTCACGCACTACGAGAGCTCCGGCGTGTTCGTCCTCAACCTGCTCGCCCAGGAGTCCGGGTCGAGCGAGCTCGCCCGCGAGGCCGTGGTCCAGGGGCGCGCGTACCACCGCGCGTGGGTCGAGCGCTGCTTCGGGCCTCACCTCGACCCGAGAGGCGAGCGCTGGGACGCCGATGTCGACGCGCTCGTCGCCGCGACCGATCTCTACGTGTGGAAGCTGCTGCGCCTCGATCTCGGGCGCTCCCCCGAGGCCGCCCGCGCGGTCATCACCCGGCTCGTGCGAGCCGTCCTGGAGGCGCCATGCGCACCGTCCTGATCTACACGTCGCCCGCGCGCGGCCACCTCTACCCGATGATGGACGTCGCCCTCGCGCTGCGGGACGCCGGCTATCGCGTCGTGATCCAGACCCTCGCCGACGAGCGCGAGCGGGTCGAAGCCCAGGGACTGGAGCATCGCCCGATCGCTGACGCCATCGAGGCTCTCGTGCTCGAGGACTTTCGGGGCACCCACCCGCTGTCGCAGTTCAAGCTTGCTTTCGACTGCTGGCTCCGCCGTGCGCCCCACGAGATCGAGGACCTCGAGGCCACGGTCGCCGAGGTGAAGCCCGATCTGCTGCTCGTCGACGTGAACACCTGGGGCGGCGCGATCTTCGCGCAGCGCGAGGGGCTGCGCTGGGCGATGTTCATGCCGTTCTGCCTGCCGACCTCGGACCCGATGGTCCCGGCCTTTGGACCTGGCTTTGCGCCGCCAGCCGGAGCCCTGGGACGGCTGCGGGATACCGCGTTCCGAGCGGTGCTGAGCGTCGCCACACGCGGGGAACTGGCCGGCCTCAACCGCCTTCGAGCCGAGCATGGCCTCGCCCCGCTGCCTTCCTACGAGGACCTGTTCCTGCAGGCGCCGCTCACGCTGTACCGCACCGCCGAGCCGTTCGAGTACGCACGAACGCGCTGGCCGGAAGGGTTCGCGGCGCTTGGCCCCGGCCTGTGGGCACCGCCGGGCGAGTGTCCGGACTGGGTGCACGACCTGCCGAGACCACGGGTGCTCGTCAGCGTGTCCACGGAGATCCAGAACGACGGCGCCATCATCGAGACCGCGCTGGCGGCGCTCGCGGACGAGCCCGGTAGCGTCATCGTCACGACCTCGGCCCTCGACCCGTCCTCGTTCGATGCCCCCCACGACCGCGTGCGGATCGAGAAGTACCTGCCCCACGCCGCGGTCGTGCCCGAGATGGACGTCGTCGTCACCCACGGAGGCATGGGAACGGTCCAGCGCGCGCTCGCGGTCGGGGTGCCCGTGTGCGTCGTGCCGTGGGGGCGCGACCAGAGCGAGTCCGCACGGCGTGCCGAGGTGTGTGGCGGCGGGACGTTCGTGCCCCGCAACCAGCTGACCGCGGCGCGGCTCAAGGCGGCCATCCATCGGGCTCGCGAGAGCCGCGAGGGTGCCGAGCGCGTCGCCGAGGGCTTTCGCGAGGCTGGCGGTGCGAAGCGCGCTCTCGAGCTGATCGAGCAGCTGTTCAGCGCCGAGGCCGCGGCGTCACGGGTCGCGTGAGTCCTCGCGGTTCAGCTTGAGCTTGGCGGTCAGCGCCGCGTCGAAGCGCGGGAGCAGACCCTCGCTGACCGGTGCGATGTAGCGCAGGTCCCAGCCGAGGATGCCCCGCTCGTCCAGCTTGCCGGACACGCGCACCCGGCACTCCGTCCCGAACTGGTAGAAGTCCTCGGACAGCGCGCCGAGCTCGCCGTACGCGGGATCGACCCAGCGGCAGAGTGCGCGAAGCGCTGCGCGTTCCTCCCATCCCTCGCGGGCGGTGATCAGCACGCCGAGATCGGTGCGCAGGCTCGCGATGGCCGTGGTCGCGCCGTCGTCGAGGTTCACGCCCCCCTCGAGGCGCAACGTCAATTGTCGGCCGTCGGCGTCGACCCCGGTCCAGCCGACCTCGGACTTCGCATAGGGCACGACGCCGAGCAGGTGTGCGGCGACCTCCACCTCGAAGCCCCGCGGCAGGTCCTGGCCGAGCTCGATCTCGGCGTAGTCGAGCTCTCGGCGGCGGATGAACAAGTCGGGCTCGTCGGTGTCGGTGAGACTGCCGCCAACCAGCTCGAGCACGAAGCCCTGGTGGTGCCACTCACCGCGCATTCCGTCGATCCACCCGAGGTCCTCGAGGCCGCTGGTCGACACGTCGCCCTTGACCGGCGAGAGCGCGCCCGCCTGCAGGCGCACCGCATCGCCGAACCAACGCTCGAGGTAGAGCTGCCGCAGCGACAGGGCCATGCGGTCCGGCTCGTCGCCTCGCAGGTCGTGCCACGTGGACCACCGCGAGGTGAACCGCGGCCCGGTGCTCGCCATGCCAGCGAGGTCGATGCCGGCGAACAGGTCGACCTGGAACGCGACCAACGCGGAGTTCTGCAGGCGGTGCTCGGCACGACCCCAGTCGATCACGTCGTACCGGGTGTCGAAGCGCAGGGTGAGCGCCTCGATGGGCGTGTCTTCGAGGGACTGGCCGAGCGCGGTGAGGGCGAGCAGCACGAGCATGGGACAGCCTAGCGCGGCTCGCGCGTGGGCTCAGTGGTCCGTAGAAGTCGCTGGTCCCGAAGATCTGCTGTGCGCGAGTGGCATCGCCCGAGAAGTCGATGGGCTCGAAGTCCGCCGTGCACGCGCTGTCGGGCGTGGCGTACGGGACGGCCAGGAAGTCCTCGAACAGGTCCCAGAAGCAGCCGGTCCCGACCGCGCCGTCGTCTGCGCGCACGCGGTGCATCGCGTGCGTGCCGTTCGCGAAGCCCACCGACCACTGCGCGGGCCTCGAGAACGCCTCGCGCAGACCCACTGTCTCCGAGGGCGGCACGCGCATGTCGAGCTCGCCGTACATCCGCAGCACGGGCATGTCCGTGGTCGGTAGCTGCTCGTGCCAGGCGTCGGGTGCATAGCTCTCGAAGGCCGCTACCGACGGGTACACGAGCTCGTTGACGCCGGCGGCCATCAGCGCCCCATCGAGTCCCGCCTGGTACTCGGCGAGGGTGGGGGGCTGGGCTTCCCACCACTCGGTGCGCGTGATCACCGTGCCCAGGGTGAACAGCGACTCGGCCGCGGTGGCGTCCGGGTGGCTGGGAACCGTGTACAGGCGCTCGCGCGCGGTGAGGGCGAGCTGCATGGCCGTCACGTCGGCGGGGTCGCAGCGCTCGAGGCGGGTGACGAAGGCGGGCAACGCGTCGCGCACCCCCGGCGTCTCGAGCATGCTCGTCATCTGGCGCTTGAGCAGGCGAGCGTCGCCGCCGAGCTCCGGGCAGGTGGTGCCCACGTCCACGAGCACGCTTCGCAGCCTGGCGGCGGGGTCTCCGCCGACGTCGGCGAGACACTGGGCGTCGGCGGCGCAGCGGTCGAAGAGCTCGCGGGCGACTTCGTCGTTGTTCGCAATCCAGCGCATCGGCACCAGTCCGCGGCGGTGCCCGACCGGGGTGTCGAGGATGAGCGAGTCCGCACCGTCGGGAAACAGGCTGGCGAAGCGCTGGACCACGAGCCCGCCGTAGGACACGCCGAAGACGTGGGTGGTCTGGCCGGGCTCGGCCGCGCGGTCCATGACCCACTTCAGGTCCCGGGCGGAGGCGGTGGGCGTGTACATCGCCAGGTCGTGGTTTGCCCGAACGGCGTCGAGGCAGGGGGTGAGTTCGTCGACCGTGAACCCGGTGCCCGAGGGACTCGCGGGGTCCTCCTGATCGGGGCAGCCGACCCGTCCGGAGTCGCCGACACCGCGGTGCTCGACCGTGTACACGTCCATGCCGCCGCTGCGCTCGGCAAAGGCGGGGAGGATGTCGTCGAAGCGCAGCACCGTGCCGCCGGGTCCGCCCTGGACGAGCCACAGCTGTCCGGTCGGCTGATCGGATGTGCGATATCGCCGCACGCTCAGGGGATCTCGCCCAGCGTCGGGTCGTCGTGGTCGAGGGGTACGTCGAGCACCGCGCACTCACCCTGGTCGGCGTCGGTCTGCGTGTACATCGTGCAGGGCTGCCACGAGATCGCGGGAAGCGTGCCCGTGTCGGCGGTGTCGTCGGGGCCTCCGCAGGCGGTGGCGAGCAGGACGAGGGCGTGAAGGGGGCGGGGCATCGGCTCTCCTGCCAGGCTTGCACTGCAAGCGGTGTGCCGCGTCGGCATGGCGGTCGCCGAGCCGCCATTTCAGGACGGCCGTTCTCGAAAGCGCGACCCCGGGCGGTTCTTCGCCTTTCAACCCGCTTTGCGATCTGGCGCGTCCGAGCCGATGTGTGTGGCGATGTACGCCGGCTTCACGTATGATTCGGCCGAATCGTGGAGCAGATCATGCGCGTATCCGCACTCCTCGCCGTGCTCGCTGTTGCGGGCTGCACGGGCGACGTGAGCATCCAGGAGCAGGCCAACGTCGCTCCGGGCGTCGTCATCGAGCGGCCGGACGACCTCTCGGTATGGACCGAGCTCGAGACCATCGACTTCAGGGCCCAGGTCGACGACGCCAACGGCCTCGCCGACATCGCCGGGGTGCTGTGGGAGTCGAACCTCGACGGCGAGCTCGGTGCCGGCGAGGTGGTGGCCCCCGACGAGGCGGGCCTGTCTCGCCTGGCGTCGACCCTGTCGATCGGCCTGCACACCATCACGGTGCAGGTGACCGACTCCGAGGGGCTCCAGGCCGAGGACTCCGTGAGCGTCACGGTCGAGGCGGCGGCGCAGATGCCGATCGCGGAGATCTCGAGCCCGACCAACCTGCAGGGCTTCGACCTCGGCGCCACCATCCAGTTCTTCGGCTCGGTCACCGACCCGAACCAGACCCCGGACACGCTCCAGGCGATCTGGACGGTCACCGACGCGGACACCGGCAACCAGGTGCTCAGCGCCGGCAATCCGCCCTCGGCGACCGGCGCGACCACAGCGACCCTCGTCGACGCGCCCCTCGGCGACTTCGCGGTGCGGCTCTCGGTGACCGACGACGACAGCAACACCAGCCAGGCCGAGATCCTGATTCGCGTGCGGGACCCCGCCGCGCGAGACGACGACAACGACGGCTGGTCGCCCGCCCAGGGTGACTGCGATGACGGCAACCCGGATCGCTACCCGAACAACCCCGAAGTCTGCGACGGCATCGACAACGACTGCAACGGCATCATCGACGACAAGGATCTCGACGCCGACAACCACGTCGACGACCAGTGCACGCAGTACATGGGCAACCTTCCGCTCGACGACTGTGACGACGACGACGAGGACACCTACCTCGGAGCGCCGGAGCTCGAGGACGGCATCGACAACGACTGCAACGGCAGCGTCGACGACGGCACGCCCTCCTACGACGCAGACGGCGACTGCTACTGCCCGGGCACGACCTGCGCCGAGTCCTCGAACTCTGCGTGCACGACGCTGTACACCGGTGACTGCAACGACGCGGACCCCGATGTCTCGCCGGCGGATGGCGACAACGACGGCACCAGCGGCTGTGACGGCGACTGCGACGACACCGACCCCGCGCTCAACGTCGACGACGCCGACAACGACAACTACACGACCTGTCAGGGTGACTGCGACGACGATGACGCGTCGCTGACCCCCGCGGACCTCGACGGCGACGGGCAGTCGACCTGTGACGGCGACTGCGACGACGACCCGCTCGCTTGCGGCAGCGACTGCTTCGTCGGCAACACCGCTTCCGACGTCTGCGACGGCTACAACCAGGACTGCGACGGCTCCGTCGACGAGAACCCGAACATCACCTACTACAACGACAAGGACACCGACGGATGGACGGTGAACGCGGGCTCGCAGCTCACGTGTACCGACCCCGACGGCACCGGCCTGCAGTGGGTGAACAACAGCACGATCGAGGACTGCGACGACAACAACGCGGCGCTGAACCACGACGATGCCGAGAACGACGGGTACAGCACCTGCGAGGGTGACTGCGACGACAGCGACGGCACGCTGACGCCGAACGACGGCGACAACGACGGGTACAGCACCTGCGAGGGGGACTGCGACGACGGCAACGGCGCGCTGAACCCGGCAGATGCCGACGGCGACGGCTACAGCACCTGCGAGGGTGACTGCAACGACGTGGCCGGCTCGGGTGGCAGCATCTACCCGGGTGCCGCCGACTCCCCGGACTCCAGCGGTGTGGACTCGAACTGCGACGGCGTCGACGGCGACTACTCGCGGGCGCTGTTCGTGCGGAACACCGGCGGCAGCAACTCCAACGATGGCCGCACCCCGAACACGGCGTTCAAGACCATCGGCGCGGCCCTGAACGCCGCGAGCTCGGGTGGCCGCAACACCATCATGGTCGCGGCGGACGAGGGCACCTACAGCATCTCCTCGGCGCTGGTCGCGAAGGGCGGCGTGTCCGTGTACGGCGGCTACAGCAGTGACTTCGGGACCCGCTCCTCGAGCAACCGCTCGGTGGTCAGCTCCTCGGCGAAGAACGCACTGATCTTCGACACGCTCACCGCTCAAGCCGTGTTCGACGCCATCGACTTCAGCACCACGAACCGCTCGACCGCCGGCGAAGAGGCGATCACCGTGGTCGTGTACAACTCGGGCTCGAACCCGGTGCTGCGCAACAGCAACGTGCACGCGGGCCGTGGTGGCGCCGGTACCTCTGGCACCTCCGGCTCGATCGGCGACCAGGGCGCAAACGGCGCCAGCCTCTCGGCCAATGTGACCACTGGCGGAGCCGGCGGTGACGAGTCGGGCACCAACCGCGATGGCGGCAAGGGCGGAAACGGCGAGTACCGCAACTGGGGCCAGGATGGCGCCTCCGGCGGCTCCTGGTCCGGGGTCGCCCAGGGCTGTGGCGACGGTGGTCGCGACGGCTCCTACACCGGCGGCGACGGCGGCATGGGCTGCGGCGACGGCGACCCGCAGGCCGAGGCCCCCGGCGAGGACGGCAAGAACGGCTGCCCCTCGTCCCCCGGCGGCAACGGGCCCGCGGGCAGCAGCCCGGTCGGAAGCCTGTCCGGCTACGAGTGGTACCCGTCCAGCGGCACTGCGGGCGACCCCGGCACCCACGGCGGTGGCGGCGGTGGCGGCGGC
>SBGP01000078.1 GCA_006226595.1 Deltaproteobacteria bacterium | reverse complement strand
CGCGGCCGCACGCCGGCACCGGTCAAGCGCGCACCCACCCCGCCGCCTCCGCCGCCCCCCGCAGCGCTGACGGCGCGCTCGGTGAAGCCGAAGACGCTGATCGAGGAGGCCATCGAGCCCGATGTCGCGCCCGAGGAGCCTGACGTGGCGTCGATCTCCTTGTTCCGGGTGGGGTTCATGCTCACGCCGGTGGCCCTGGTCGCGGGTATCCTCACGATCCTCGTCGTCTCGGCGTTTGGCATTCGGTCGTCCGAGATGAACGCCCACCGCGCCGAGGCCGAGTTCGTGGCCCGCGTCGGCATGGAAGCACGGGCCATCGGCCACGCCTTCGAGAAGGCCGGCGCCTCGCCAAGACGCGTGCAGGGCGACATCGAGCTGTTCCGCGGCTCACCCGACTACGAGCACGCCGTCGAGCTCGCACAGAGCTGGGATCGGCTGCTCACCGTGCTGCCCGAGTCGGACACCGAGGTCGAGATGCGCGACCGCCACGATCTTCGGGTTCGCCTCGACGACCTGCTCGCCGATCAGCGAAAGGTCGCGGCGAGCCGTCGCGCGTGGCGCACGGCGACCGAGACCACCACCGGCGTGTTCACCGTGGGCCTCGGCCTCGCGAATTCGCCTCCCGAGATGATCGGCGACTAGCGCTTCGGCGCGGTGAACGCGACGTTGAGGACCACGTTGTCCTGCACGAGGTCGTCGGGACGACCCGGATAGGTCACCTTGAAGTCCTGACGATCGAGCACGAACTCGGCCTTCGCGGTCACCGCGTCGTCCTTGATCTCGATGGTCGCCGGGAAGCTCACGCGCTTCGTGGTCCCGCGGATCGTCATCTCGCCGGTCACCGTGTGGGTCGCGCCCTCGGCGTCGCTGCCCTTCTTGATCTCCGTGCTCTTGAACGTGGAGGTCGGGTGGTTCGGGACGTCGAAGAAGTCCTCGTTCTTGAGGTGGCCGGTGAGTCGCTCGCTGTCGGCGACCAGCGAGGCCATCTGGACCTCGTAGGTGATGCCGGTCAGCGTGTCGCCGTCGACGGCGACCGTGGCCTTGTAGTCGGGGAAGTCGATGGGGTGCTTGGCGGTGACCTTGGCGCCGAGCGCGCGAATGCTGCTCTTCGCCGGGTCGACCGCGAGCTCGGTGCCCGTGGCGGCCGGGGCCGGGGCGGTGGCTGCCGGAACGTCTTCGACGGTCGCCGCGGTCTTGCCCTCGCCGACGTCCTCGACACAGGCCGTGAGCAGAAGCGTCGCGAGAATCAGGGTGCGCATCATTCCTCCATGCGTGCGCCCTTGAGTACCCGCGAGACCCCCGACTGTCTCCGTTCGCGCGACAAACGGGGACATTTGGGCAAGCAACGTTGCGTTGCCCGCAAGCACCTTTGCCGACGAGTTCGTGCAAAGCCCCGATCCTTCCGACGCCCTCGCTGAGCCGCCATTCAGAGTCTGGTGGTCGATCCGCGCGATGCGACCGCGCTTTCCTCGAAGCCCCCAACGCGTGACACCCGCTTACTTGCGGAGTCCCCACGGGTTCGTGTAGGAACTGAATCCCCATTCAGCGACACCGGAGGCTCCTCATGAGCTCGACCGAATTCTCCGTGGATCTCGAGGATGTGAAGTTCGTCCTCTTCGATCAGCTCGACATCGACACCGACCTCAAGGCCATCGCCAAGTACGAGGACTTCGATCAGGACCTCTACGACACGATGGTCGAAGAGGCCGCGCGCATCGCCCAGGAAGTCCTCGGCCCGCTGAACGGCCCCGGTGATCGCCAGGGCTGCAAGCTCGACGGCGACGGCAACGTCACCACCCCCGAGGGCTACCAGAACGCGTGGAAGGTCCAGGCCGAGGGTGGCTGGATCGGCCTCAACGCCCCGGTCGAGGTCGGAGGCGCCGGCCTGCCGCTGTCTGTCGCGATGGCCTGCATCGAGATGTTCTCCGGCGCGTGCATGGCCTTCCAGATGTACCCGGGCCTCACCGCCGCCGCGGCGCGCGTGCTCGCGGCCCACGGCCCCGAGGGCAAGGGCCCCGAGTACGCCACCAAGATGTTCACCGGTGAGTGGGGCGGCACCATGTGCCTCACCGAGGCCGGCGCGGGCAGCTCCGTGGGCGACAACCGGTGCAAGGCGGTGCCGATCGAGGACGAGCCCGGCGCCTACCTGCTCGAGGGCGAGAAGATCTTCATCTCCGGCGGTGACCACGACCTCGCCGACAACATCGTGCACCTCGTGCTCGCGAAGACCCCTGGCGCCCCCGAGGGCACCAAGGGCATCTCGCTGTTCGTCGTGCCGAAGTTCATCACCGGCCCCGACCTCGAGCTCGGCGAGCGCAACGGCGCGTACGTCGTCGGCATCGAAGAGAAGATGGGCATCCACGGCAACGCCACCTGCACCCTCGCCCTCGGCGACCGCGCCCCGTGCAAGGGCTGGATCGTCGGCCAGGAAGGCCAGGGCATGGCGCTGATGTTCCTGATGATGAACGAGGCTCGCATCGGCGTCGGCGCCCAGGGTCTCTCCATCGGCGCCGCCGCGTTCAACTTCGCGCGCGCCTACGCCAAGGAGCGCGTGCAGGGCACCTCGCTCAAGGACATGCGCGACGGCAACGCCCCCCGCGTGACCATCAACAAGCACCCCGACGTGCGCCGCATGCTCCTGTGGCAGAAGTGCCACGTCGAGGCGATGCGCTCGCTGCTCTTCCGCATGGCGCACAAGTCCGACCTCGCCGACAACACCGACGACGAGGCGCTCAAGGAGAAGCTCGAGGGCCAAGTCGACCTGCTCACCCCGATCTGCAAGGCGCACTGCACCGACATCGGCTTCGACGTCGCAGTCAGCGCGGTCCAGGTGTACGGCGGCTACGGCTTCATCAGTGAGTACCCCGTCGAGCAGCTGGTTCGCGACGGCAAGATCATGACGATCTACGAGGGCACCAACGGCATCCAGGCCCTGGACCTGCTCGGTCGCAAGATGCGCATCAAGGGCGGCAAGCTGTTCATGGACTGGATGGCCGAGTGCAAGGCGGACCTCGCCGCTGGTGCGGGGCTCGGCCTCGATGACCAGGCCGCCGCGATCGGCAAGGCCATCGACAACGCGGGTGCCGTCGCCATGCACCTCGCGCAGGTCGGCATGACCGGCAACCTCGACGGGGCCATGCTCCACGCGGTGCCGTTCCAGCGGATGATGGGCATCACCCAGCTCGCGGTCGAGAGCTTCTACCAGGCGGTCGCCGCCAAGCGGAAGATGGACGCGAGCGGCGAGACGAACTTCCTCAAGGGCAAGCTGCTCAACCTGAAGTTCTACACCGCCAACGTGCTCCCCGAGGCGATCGCGCTCGCCAAGGCCATCCGCACCGCGGACGAGAGCCCGCTCGACGACGTGCTGTTCAACTGACGGCCACGAGCTGGTACGCCGCCTGCGAGCGGCACGAGATGGGCGCTCTCACCACCGTCGTTCGCGACGAGGGCGAGGGCGCCTCGCTCGTGTGCCTGCACGGCTTCCCGACGAGCAGCTGGGACTTCGAGCCGATGTGGCCGGGGCTGACCGCGCACCATCGCACCGTCGCCTTCGACCTGATCGGGCTGGGACACGCGAGCAAGCCGCGGGCGCCGATGCCGGTCGCGCTGCAGGCCGACCTCACCGAGTCCGTGTGCGTCGCCCGCGGCATCACCGAGGCTCACCTGCTGGCCCACGACCTCGGCGACACCGTGGCCCAGGAGCTGCTCGCGCGACAGGCCGAGGGCAGCGCCAAGGTGCGCTGGCGGCGCGTCGTGCTCCTCAACGGCGGTCTGTTCCCCGAGACCCACCATCCGCGCCTGATCCAGCGCCTGCTGATCTCGCGACTCGGCGGCCTCGTGGCCACGCTGTCGACCGAGCGCACCTTTCGTCGCAACCTGACCCAGGTCTTCGGGCCGCACACGCCCCCGAGCGAGGACTTCCTGCGCGAGAGCTGGGTGCTGCTCGAGCGCGACGGCGGTCGCCACGCGCTTCCCAGGCTCATTCGCTACATGGCCGAGCGCAAGACCCACCGCGAGCGCTGGGTGCGGCCGCTGGTGGACCGCCTCGTGCCGCTTCGCCTGATCAACGGCAGCCTGGACCCGGTTTCCGGACGACACGCGGCCGACCGCTACGCGGAGCTCGTGCCCGACGCCGACGTCGTGCACCTGCCCCGGCTGGGCCACTACCCCCACGTCGAAGACCCGCCGGCGGTTCTCGCTCCCGTGCTCGCGTGGCTCGGGGCGGAGTAGCTCAGCCGCTCAGTTCTGCCACTGCCACTCGCGCACGATGGACTCGCGGCTGGTCTGCTCGCTGCCGTCCTCGAGCTCGGCGAAGGTGGTCAGCGTGTCCTCTTCGCGCCACGGACGCAGGGTGTCGGCCTCGACCCAGATGCGCTCGACGCGCTGGGCCTCGACGTGCGCGAGCCTCGGCGCATCCTCGCCGATGATCTCGGAGCGGTCGTCGATCCAGGTCTGCATCTGGCGCGTGAGCAGGCGACTGTCGGCCTCGGCATCCCGGCGGAGCATGGTGCAGCGCAGGCGGGGGTTGCCCGGGCAGGGCTCGGTGCCTTCGGCGAGCACCGCGACGCTGGCGCTGACCATGCCGCCGGCGGTGGGCACGTAGATGCTGCCCCGCTCGTTCTGGGTCTTGCCGATCTCGAGCGCCTTGCCGATCCATCGCCCGGTCACGCTCTCGTGTTCCTCGCGCAGGATGGCCTGGGCCTGCTCCTCGGTGAACCACTCCTTGCCCTGCTCGAGCGCCTTCTCGCGACGGTCGCGCTCGCGACCGCGGAGGCCCTCGAGCAGCTGGGTCGTCCACTTCGAGAACGCTTCTTCCTGGGCCTGCTCGACCATCTCGAGGCGTCCGGCCCCGGAGAACTCGCCGGTGAGCTCGACGCGCTCGATGAGCGGTCGCCGCGCGAGGTGCAGGTGCAGACCGATCCAGCTGTGCGACGGCGCCGGCGCCACCTGGGTGACCGGGCGGACCTCACCCTCGCCCCACAGCAGGAAGATCGCGCCGCGGGCCATGTGGGTGCGCACGTGCGACGCGGTGCGCTCCTCGACGAGCACGCGATCGTTCTCGCGGTACTCGACGTGCACCTTCGTGTCGGCCTCCCAGCCGTCCCGCCAGTCGAACAACAGCTCGACGACCTCACCCACCGAGTCTTCGCCCAGATCCAGGGCGTCGTCGTCGGATGTGGCCTTCTTGGGGCAGCCCGGGAGGGCAAAGAGGAGGGGCAGGAGGAGGTAGCGCATGCAGTTGACGCAACGCTACCACCGACACACGCGTGCTGAAAAGCCGCCGAGCCCGTTCCGCGCCAGGAGTCCGATGCAAGGAACGATCTCGCGAAGGGATCCGCGACCCGAAAATCCGCCACAAACGCGGCGCGGGCGCGTCCCGTGAACCTAGAGTCGCTGCGAGCGCGCGGCGGCGATCCGGTAGTTGGCGAGGATCCGAGACTGCCCTGCCCGGACCGCAGCGGTGTCGAACACCAGCACCGCGCCCCACGAGGTCTCGAGCTCCACCCGGTCACCGGCGCGGTCGAGCAGTTCGCCCAGGTGCGCAAGGCTCTGCACCGCCACCCCGTCCACGCGCTCGACGAACTCGTTGCGCCGATCGGTGTACCCGATGGTCAGCTCGTCCGCGAGGATGCGCGACAGCACCACGCGCTCGTGGCACCCCTCCCGCCGAAGCTCGTTGTGGTACGCGTTCACGAGCTCCGAGGGCGCCTTCTCCCACCAGGTCTTCCACGTCGCGAGGAAGTCTCGGGACAGGGGCTGGAATACGAGCCCGCCGTACACGATGTACCGCGGCCGCACGTCGTACTGACTCCTCTCGGCGAGCACCGAGAGGTCCCCGAGGGTGACGGTGACCTCGCGCTCGACCCCGTCGCGAAGCAGTCGCACCGGCACCGGGTCGCCGATGAAGCGCTCGGAGAGCACGACCGGGTAGGTGGTGCGCAGGCCGCGCCAGCGCACGGTGCCATTGTTGGCGATGTCGTGCCCATCGAGGGCGAGCAGCACGTCGCCGACCTCGAGCACACCGTCGCCCGCGCCCCCGAACTCGACGCCGCGTACACGCACACCGGTCTGGTCCTCGCGCATGCCCAGCCGCTGGCGAAGCACCGGGTTCTCGAGCCCCTGGACCCGCACGGACAGCGACGGAACGCCGAGGGGACGCCCCTCCTTCACGCCTCTCAGGAAGCGCGCCACGAGCACGGAGGGCACGACCTCGCCGATGTTCTCGGCATCGCGCAGGGACTGGAACGCGATGCCGACGACCTTGTCTCCGGCAAAGACCGGCCCGCCCGAGTTGCCGCTGTTGATCGCCGCATCCACGGTGAGGGCGAGCAGGCGGCGCTGCGAGTGCGAGTAGCGCTGGAGCTCGATGCGGCTCACGACACCCTCGGTCACGGAGACCTCGTGGCCGCCGACCGGGAAGCCGACCACCGACACGCGGTCGCGCAGCTCCGGGAGCTCGCCGAGCTCGGCGGGCTCGATGCCCTTGGCGAACGCGGGCTCGTCGATCTCGAGCAGTGCGAGGTCCGCGTCGTGGCACAGCGCGACCAGACGCGCGGTGTAGCGCGTGGGGTCGTCGACCTTCTGCACCTGCACGAACGTGGCGTCTGCGACCACGTGGGCGCCGGTGAGCACGCGGTTCGCGGCGATGGCCACCCCGGAGCCGGTGCCGGAGTTGGGGGTGAGCGCCTGCCAGGGAGCGTCGTAGTCAGGCTCGAGGGAGGTGCAGTAGATGCGGACCACAGCAGCGGTGTTCATCGCTCCGTTTTAGCAGGCGGCCGCACCGAAGTCGTTCGGTATCCTCGGTTCGACGGAGGCAGCGATGGCAGTGGCGGTGCTCACCAGCGGCGGCGATGCGCCGGGCATGAACGCGGCGGTGCGCGCCGTCGTGAAGTTCTGCGCCCGCGAAGGCCTCGAGGTCCATGGCGTACGCAACGGCTACGAGGGCCTGATCGACGGGTTCTTCGAGCCCCTGCACCCCCGAGACGTCGATCCCATCGGGTCCTATGGCGGCACCGTGCTCGGCTCGGCGCGCAGCAAGCGCTTCATGACGCCCGAGGGGCGCGCTGCCGCGGCCAGGCAGCTCGCCGACCACGACGGACTGGTGGTCATCGGCGGCAACGGCAGCCTCACCGGCGCGCACGCGCTGCACCTCGAGCACGGCGTGAAGGTCGTCGGCCTGCCCGCGTCGATCGACAACGACCTCGGGTGCACGAGCCTCGCCATCGGCGTCGACACGGCTCTGAACACGATCGTCGAGGCCTGCGACCGCATCTCGGACACCGCACGCGCCCACCGACGTGTGTTCGTCGTCGAGGTCATGGGACGGCAGTGCGGCTACCTGGCCATGGCGAGCGCGGTGGCCGCGGGCGCCGACGCCTGCCTGTACCGTGAGCGCGGCAAGGACGAGGACACGCTGGTCGCCGAGCTCGGCGCGGTGATCGACCGCGGCTTCGCTCCCGAGCGCGGCAAGCAGCGCGTGCTCATCCTCAAGGCCGAGGGGGTCGAGGTGCCCACCGATCGCCTGGTCCGGCGCCTGCAGCCACTCGCGGACGCGGTGCAGGCAGACGTTCGCGGCACCGTGCTCGGCCACCTCGTGCGCGGCGGCAGCCCCTCGTACCAGGACCGCATGATCGCTGGACGCCTGTCCGTCGCCGCCCTCACCGCGCTCACCGAGGGCAAGAGCGACGTGATGGTGGGCTGGCAGCCGTGGGTGCCCGGCGAGGCCACCGCCGACCCCAGCTGTCAGCTGTTCCCGCTCGCGACCATGCTCGAGCACACCGCGTCCCTTCTCGACGGCAGCAGCCCGGTCACCCGGCGACGGGTGCGGATGATGGAGCAGTTCGAGGGCGTGCTCGCGGTGTAGCTGTCAGGACGCCGCGAAGCGGTCCTTGCGAGCGCGGATGTAGTCCACGGCGAAGTCCGCGAACGCGCGCACCCGTGCGCTGCGCCTCACATCCGGATGCACCACCAGCCACATCGCGGCCCGAAGGTCGGGCAGGGTCATGCGAATCGGGCGCAGGTCCGGGAACTCGGCGGCGACGTAGTCCGAGAGCATGCCGATGCCGACGCCCGCGCGCAGGGCCGCGACGCGCGCGAGCATCGACCCGCTGCGGAAGGCCAGCTTCGCCGGGTCGGCATGCGCGAGCACCGCCCGCTCGATGATCACCCCGGACATGCCCTCGTCGCCGAGCACGAGCGGGTGCTCCCCCAGGTCCTCGAGGCCGGCCGGGAGCGTGTGTCGGGCGAGGTAGTCGACGCTCGCGTACATGCGCGAGTCCACGTCGACCACGCGTCGACGCAGGCTGCCCGCGTCCTGGGGTGGAGAGCCCATGCGCAGGCCTAGGTCCGCCTCGCGACGCGACATGTCGCGGATGCGGGCGGTGACTTCGACCTCGACGCGCACGCCCGGATACTCCTCGCGAAACGCAGCAACCAGGCCAGGAAGCACGACGAACGCGATGTCATCGACGGTGCTCACGCGAACCACGCCCTCGACGCGCTGATCGCGACCGGCGACCTTGCGCCCGATGGCGAGGACCTCGGTCTCGATGCGCTCGACGTGCGCCTGCAGCTCTTCCCCCGCGGCGGTGAGCAGCATGCCGCGACGACGGCGATCGAACAGCCGCACCCGTAGCTCCTCTTCGAGCCTGGCCACCCGCCTCGACAGCGTGGCGTGGTTCACGCCGAGCTCCCGGGCGGCCGCGGAGAGCGAGCCATGGCGAACGACGGACAAGAAGACCTCGAGGTCATCCCATGCGATGTGCTGTGCATTCATGCACCGAAGTGTGCGCAATCTCCCGTTTTCACGCAAGGCTCGGCGAGCGAAGCTGCACACACAGGAGGTCCCCATGAAGCTCTACGTCAACGAAGCCGCCACCACGTCCCGCGCGGTGATGGCCTTTGTCGAGGCCGAAGGCATCGACGCCGAGATCTGCTCCGTCGACCTGATGTCCGGCGAGCACCACCAGCCCGCGTACGCCACCCTCAACCCCAACCGCATGGTCCCCGCACTCGTCGACGGCGACTTCGTGCTCACCGAGTCCTCGGCGATCCTGCGCTACCTCGCGGCAGTCTCCGGGTCGTCGGCCTACCCGAGCGACGCCCGCGAGCGCGCCCGCGTCGACGAGCTCATGGCCTGGTTCGACGCCAACTTCTACAAGGACTTCGGCTACTCCTTCGTGTACCCGCAGCTGTTCGCGCACCACTCGCGTGGCTCCGCCGAGGCCGACCGCGCGACCGTCAACTTCGGGCGCACCCTCGCAAACCAGCGCCTCGCCGTGCTCGACCATCACTACCTCGGCGACGGACGCGCCTTCCTCACCGGCGACACCCTGACCATCGCCGACTACCACGCCGCGTCCATCCTCTCGCTCGGCGAGCTCATCGGCTGCTCGCTGTCCGCCTACCCGCGGGTCGAGGCCTGGTACCGGCGCGTGTGCGGCCTCGACTCGTGGACCCGCGTCAACCACGCGTTCATGGGCTTCGCGGCCTCCCTGGCCAACCAGTCCTTCGTGGGGCTGTCATGAGCCTGGTCCTTCCCGAGCGCCGCGGCGAGCGGCCGCAGACCACGGAGCACATCCCGCACCGACAGATCTCCGAGAACCCCTCGGAGGTCCTGCACATCGAGACCCGACGCCGCTTCCTCGCCCTCGACGACACCGAGGTCGGGCCGAGCCGCATCTCGGTCCCCGGCGCGACGGCACTGTTCCTGCCGGTGTGCAAGGCCTGCAACCCCGAGGCCTTCATGATCGACCGCGAGTTCGCGCACATCCACCCGCTCACGGACGGCAGCTTCCACATGTCGCTGCCCGAGGCACAGTGCCGCACGGTCATCGAGCAGGGCTGGGGCGAGTGGCATCCCTACGTGCGCAGCGGACGGCTCCCGCCCACGGTCGTCATGGTCTACGCCCCCCGCGACGACGAGGAGATCGACGTGATCCTCACCATCGCGAAGGCGTCCTACGCCTACTCGACCACGCCGGTGCAGGTCAGCTGAAGAAGGGCCCGACCAGCTCTTCCGAGAGCTCCCACAGGCCACGGGCGACCGCCTCGTCCTTGGCCTTGGGGTGGATGTACGACTCGCCCACCGGTCCGCGGTACTGGTAGAAGCCCGTCGGCCCGTAGTAGGCGCCCGGCTTTGCGTCGGGTGCGGCGGCGGCGAGGACCAGGGGGTAGGCGCCCTCGGTGGCGGTCTGGGCCATGACCTTGTTGGTGATCGCGTACAGGCCACGGAGCAGCTTGCTGCCGCCCTCCATGCCGACGCCGGCGGTCTGGAGGTTGGTCGCTGCGTAGCCCGGGTGGGCCGCGTACGCGGTCGCCTTGCTGCCGCGCGCGGCGAGGCGGCGCTGAAGCTCGAAGCCGTACAGGATGTTCGCGAGCTTGGACTGGCCGTAGGCGATGGACGGGTCGTAGCGACGGCTCTCGAAGTTGAGGTCGGAGAGGTGGATGGCGCCGAACTTGTGCGCGATGGAGGACACCGCGACGATGCGGGTTCCGCAGGCCTCGAAGTGGTCCATCAGCAGGCTGTTGAGCTTGAAGTGGCCAAGGTGGTTGGTGCCGATCTGCAGCTCGAAGCCCTGGGCCGTCTTGCGGTTCGGAGTCTGCATGACACCGGCGTTGTTGATGAAGCCGTCGAGCTGCGGGCACTTCTCGCGGATCTCGGCGGCGGCGCGGGCCACGTTGTCGAGATCGGCGAGGTCGAGCTGAACCCAGTCCACGTCCGCATTCGGGGCAGCCTCGCGGATCTCGGCCAGCGCGGCGTTCGCATTGTCCTCGCGACGCGAGGTGATCACCACGCGCGCGCCACGGGCCGCGAGCAGCTTCGCCGCCTCGAGGCCGAGGCCGCTGTTTCCGCCGGTGATCGCAAACGTCTTGCCGGTCTGGTCCGGCAGCTGATCAGGGGTCCAGCCCATCGGGGCCTCCAGTGACTACGAGGCCCACGCGCGACGCGCGGCCTCGGGGGTGCGGCCCGTCCACGTGTGGAAGGCACGGAAGAAGGAGCTCGTCTCTTCGAAACCGAGCAGGAAAGCGATCTCCGAGGACGACAGCTCGGTACGCGACAGGTAGTGGCGCGCGAGCTCTTCGCGCGTGTCGCGCACGAGCCCGGAGTAGGACGAGCCCTCGGCGCGGAGCTTGCGCTGCAGCGAGCGTCCACTCATGCCGAGGCGGCGCGCGACGATGTCGACCTGGAGCTGCCCACTTGGAAGCGCTTCGAGGAGCACGGCCCGGGCGCGCTGTGCGACGGTCGCGCTGCCCTCGAGGTCGGCGAGGCGGCGGCGAAGCTCGGGCTCGAACACCTGCCACATACTCGCGTTGGCGGTGAGGAACGGGCGCTCGGCGTCCTGCATCGCGAAGCGCACCTTGAGATCGGCGCCCTCGGAGAGTGCGGTGCCGAGGTACTCGGCCCACTCGGCGCCCTCGAGGGGCGGAAGCTCCGCGTGCGTGGGCACGATGAGCTGGCGGGTGCCGGCTCGCGCGAGCTCGACGAGGATCACGAGCTCGACCGCAACCATCCACGCCGGCGCGTGGACCGCGGTGTCGAGCCAGCGGTAGTGCACGTGCAGCTCGTCGTCGACCACCGCCAGGTCCAGTGCCACCGGCGCGCACAGGGCCTTGAAGTGGGACAGGCGCTGCAGGCCCACATGAAGGTTCGGAGAGCACAGGACCGCGAACAGCCACGGGGTGAACGGCTGGGCCACCGAGGCCTTGCCGAGCTCGATGGCGATGCGCGGGTCACCGCCCACCGCCTCGAGGATGGCCTCGCCGAACGCGATGAAGTCCACCGAGCTCAGCCGCACGTTGTCCCGGTTGAGGAGGTCTTCGGGCAGCCCCGCGCGGCGGAGCACGTCCTCGGGCTGCGCACCGACCGCGACGATCAGCGCCTTGAAGTGGGGTTCGAGTGCAAATCCGTGAGTCGCCATGCCCCCAAGCTATCGAGACCAGCGCGACATGGCAGTCGCGGATCGCGCCAAGGTCGTGTCGCATGACGCCAGAACGATGACGCATCGCGCCATGAGCGCGCCGACGGACCCATAGGCCGCATCCATGCGCCCTTCGACAACCATCAATGCGTGTCGGGAAACCCGCGGTTACGCTTCAGGTCGTACGGACATCGAGGAACGCATGACATCGCGAACCGCCTGGGCGCTGACCCTCACCTGCGCGGCCCTGGCAGGCTGCGACCCCTGCTCGGACTCCGGGAGCGTGTGCACGCTCGCGGGCACGGGCAGCCCGGGCGTCGACCAGGAAAGCCGCGCGACCCGCGCGGGCCTGTACGGGCCGATGGACGTCATCGCCCTCGGCACCGCGGATGACGTCGTCATCGGGGACTGGAACAACCACCGGCTGCGGCGCATCACCGACGGCCGCATCGCGACGCTGATCGGCACCGACTTCCTCGGCGACGGCGACCCGGACTTCGAGGAGCGCGTCGCCCCCGGTGTGCCGGGCACGGAGGTCGCGCTCAACCACCCGACACAGCTCGAGTGGCACCCGACCGAGGACAAGCTGCTCGTCCCCTCGTGGCACAACCACCGCATCCGCGAGTACAGCTTCGACAGCGGCAACTCGCTGGTCGTGTGCGCGAACACCGACATCAACGACGGCAACGGTGCGAACGCCGGCTTCCGCGGCGACGGCGGCCCGGCCGAAGACGCGCTGATGGCCTTCCCGAACTCGCTGGCCATCGACCCGGAGAGCGGCGACTTCTGGTTCATCGACGAGCGCAACCAGCGCGTGCGCAAGGTCACCGCCGACTACTCGCTCATCGACACCATCGCTGGCAACGGCGACACGGCCTACGTCGGCGACGGCGGCGACCCGCTCGACGCGAGCTTCAACTTCTGGGATCCGGCGGATCTGCAGCCCGAGCCTGCCGGCGCCATCGAGTACGACCCGGCCACCCGCCGGCTGTTCGTCGCCGACACCTCGAACCACGCCATTCGCGTGATCGACCTCGCCGCGAACACCATCGACACCCTCGGACTGCCGATGCAGGCCGACGGCGAGAACTGCTCGGCCGACGCCCTGTGCTTCCCTCGGGACGTGGAGATCGGCGACGACGGCCTGCTGTACATCGCCGACTCCGGCAACCACGTGATCCGCCGCGTCGACCCCGACGACCCGAGCACCCTCGAGACGATTGCAGGAAGCTTCGAGCCCGGGGAGTCCGAGGACGGCGACCAGGCCACCGAGACGGGTCTCGATCACCCGCACGGCATCGACATCGTCGAGGACGGCACCCTGCTCATCGCCGACACCTACAACCACAAGATCCTGCGGGTGACCCCATGAGAGCGCTGCTTGCCGCGACCGCGGCCCTGGCGCTGACCGGCTGCCAGCCCAAGTGCGGGCCCGGTGAGATCTGCACCTGGTTCGGCACCCCCCAGACCTCCGGCATGTCCGACGAGGGCACGCACCGCCTGGATGCCGAGACCTTCTGGGTCGTCGACGTGTCCTTTCGTCCCTCGGACGGCACCCCCTTCGTCATCGACTGGAACAACCACCGTGTCGTTCGCCTCGACGAGAACGACGAGATCGTCATTGTCACCGGTCACGGCGGCCTGCTCGGCGACGGTCCCGAGGGACCGGCCCTCGACGCGGAGTGGAATCACCCGACCGACATCGCGTGGCTCTCGGACGACACCATGGTCATGGCCGCGTGGCACAACTCGCGCATCGCGACGTTCGACCCGAGCCTCGAGACCATGGACTTCATCGCCGGCACCGGCGGCCGTGACTTCGTCGGGGACGGCGGCCCCGCCGAGGACGCGGTGCTCGACCTTCCCGTGAGCGTCGCCGTCGACGACGACGACAACATCTACCTCGCGGACATGGCGAACCAGCGCATTCGCATGATCGATGGCGACGGCGTCATCGACACGGTCGCCGGCAACGGCGAGCACGGGTTCAACGGCGACGGCAGCTCGCTCGACACGAGCTTCGCCAGTCCCGCGCTGCAGCGCGCCGAGCCCGCGTTCAAGATGGACCGCTTCGAGGGCAAGTTCTACATCGCGGACACCCACAACGGCCGCATCCGCGTGTGGGACCCCGAGGCCGATACGATCACGACCATCGCGGGCATCGGCCAGACCCCCGAGAACAGCGACAACGGCACGACCTGCGCCGAGGGCTGCGGCTACGCGGGCGACGGCGGACCCGCCATCGAGGCGGAGCTCCACACCCCGACCGACGTCGCGGTGGGCCCCGACGGCAGCGTGTACATCGCCGATACCGACAACTCGTGCATCCGCGTGATCGACACCGACGGCATCATCGACACCTTCGCCGGCATCTGCGGCGAGCGCGGCTTCGATGGCGACGGCAAGGCGGCGACCAAGGCACTGCTCGACCGCCCCTTCGGCGTCGAGGTCGGTCCGGACGGCACCGTGTACATCTCGGACACCTACAACAGCGTCGTGCGCGCCGTCACCCCCGAGTGACGTGAGGCTGCTCCCGCTAGTCGCGCTGCTCGTCGGCTGTGCGCCGCGCTGTGACGACGGTCGGATCTGCGTGATCGCCGGCACCGGCGAGCTGGGCTTCAACGGCGAGGGTCTACACGCCCTCGACAGTCGCCTGGCCTCGCCGACCTCGGTGCTCACGAGCCCCGACGGCCACGCGGTGATCGTCGATTACTCGAACATGCGCATCCGCAAAGTCGAGGACGACGGGACCCTGAGCACCCTCGCCGGCAATGGCACGCACGCCTACTCCGAGATCGGCGCCGACGCGCTCGCCTCGCCGCTCGAGAACCCGGTGGACGCGGCATGGGGACCCGATGGGCTGCTGTACATCCTCCCCCAGCACGAGGGTCGGCTGATCCGCGTGGGCGAGGGCGGCGCGCTCGAGCGCGTGGTCGGCATCGGCACCCTCGCCGACAGCGGAGACGGCGGCGACGCCCTCGACGCCGAGCTGGGCTACACCGCCGGCATGGCCTTCGCCGAGGACGGCACCCTGTTCATCAGCGACAACACCCATAGCCGCGTGCGCCGCGTGACCCCCGACGGCACCATCGACACGGTGCTCGGCATCGGCACCGCCGGCAACGATGCGCCGGGCTACGGCCCCGAGACCGCGATTCGCGCCCCCGAGCGGGTCGTGGTCGACGGCGAGCGACTGCTGGTCGCGGATGCCGGCAACCATCGGGTGCTCGCGGTGGACCTCGCGACGCTCGACGTGAGCCTGTTCGCCGGAAGTGGCGACAACACCTACGCCGGCGACGGCGGACCCGCGGTGGAGGCGTCCCTGCGTGGCCCCACCGGACTCGCGGTGGCCAGCGACGGCACCGTGTTCATCGCCGACTTCCACAACAACGCGCTGCGCGCCGTGTCTCCCGATGGCACCATCGCGACCGTGGCCGGCGGCGAGCTCGACGGCGACATGCGCTCTGCCCCGGCCGAGCGCTTTGCCCTCAACCGTCCCGCAGGTCTCGCGTTCACGCCCGAAGGCGACCTGCTCATTGCCGAGCGCGGTGCGAGCCGCGTCCTTCGCTGGGAAGGCGTCGATGCGCCCTGATCGCGTGTGGTTCCTGCTCCTGCTCACCGGCTGCGGCCGCGCGTCGCTCGTCGATCACACGCAGTGGCTCGACCTCTCCGCCGACGAGGACCCCGCCGGTGACCGCCCGGACGTCGTCGACTGCCCGCCCTCGGCGTGGTTCGTGGAGTCCGTGCCCGAGACCGCGCTCGAGGTCGACACCGGCGCGTGCAACTACCTGGCGATGAGCCAGCCGAGCCTGGTCGGCTCGCGGGGCGACCAGCTGCACCTGCGCTTCGCCCACGGCGACCTCGAGGCCGACATCCCAGCCGAGGCCCACGTCGCCCTGTACATCGGGGACACCGTCGCGTTCAGCCAGCGCATGGAGATCCCCACGGCCGCCGACGAGTACGAGGTCGACCTCGCGGTCGAGTCCTTCGGCAAGGGCGAGCCGGTCACGCTGCACCTGCACAACCACGGAGCCAACACATGGTCCTTCGCCGAGCTGTCTACGGGACCCTGATCCTCCTCGCCGGGTGCGGCAACCCGTGCGCGAAGGGACCGGGATGCGTGGTCGCCGAGGCCCTGCCTCCCGGCCTGCTCTCGGTGCGCGCGCCCGCGGCGGACGATGTGTGGGTCGTGGGCTCTTCCCCCGAGCCGGACGACGGCAGCGGGCCGGCTCTCGTGCACTACGACGGAGAGGCCTGGACCCGCGAGGACACCAGCGCCCACGCCGGTCGCGAGCTGTGGTGGCTGTGGGTGGACGGCGAGGACCAGGTCGCGGTGGGCGACGGAGGCTTGATCCTCGAAGGCCCGCCCGACGCGAGGGTGCCCGTCAGCGGCATCTCCGAGGCGATCACCTTCTTCGGCGTGTGGGGGGCCAGCGCCGACGAGGTGTGGGCGGTGGGCATGGAGCCCGACGTCGGTCCCGTCCTCTACCGTCGCCAGGCCGACGCGTGGACGCAGGTGGCCGCCAGCGAGCTGCCGGCGGCGGAACCGAACGACGCGTACTTCAAGGTCGAGGGCACGGGTGCCAGCGATGTGTGGGTCGTCGGTAGCGGCGGCCTCGCGATGCACTACGACGGCACGACGTGGACCGAGACCCCCACCGACGGCGAGATCGAGACGGCGACCGCTCCCCTGCTCACGGTGAGCGCGACCGGCGAGCGCCCCCTGCTCGTCGGCGGCTTCGGCAACGCCATCGTCCTCGAGTGGGACGGCAGCACGTGGCTCGACGCCTCGCCGAGCTTCCAGCCCGGCCTCAACGGGGTGTGCGCGAGCGACAGCACGGCGGTGGCCGTGGGTCAGCGCGGGGCGCGGATCCAGCGCATCGACGGCGCATGGACCCCGGACGAGGAGCTGCTCACCGACCTCGACTGGCACGGCTGTGCCGTCGACGACGAGGGCGGCGTATGGTCGGTCGGCGGACGCATCGGCTCGCGACCGCTGATGCAGGGCGTGCTCGCCTACGCCGGCGACGCCAAGGTCCCCGAGCTGGTGTTCGAGTGATCGACCGGACCCTCGCCGCGTGCCTTCCCGGCCTGCACGAGGCCCAGGAGCGGCTGGAGACCGGCAACATCCTCGCGGCGGGACTCGGAGACGAGCTCGGCATCGCCACCCGCGACCACGGCGACGGCCTGTGGCAGGTGCGCTGCGCGAGCGCGCCGAACCACCACGCCGGCAACCAGGTGATGGGGATGCGAGCGGAGCACCTCGCGCGCCTGCCCGCATTCACCGCCTTCGCCGACGAAGCCGCCTGCGCCCTGTACCTGCGGTGGCCCGGGCCGACCGCGGACGACGACGTCGCCAAGCCCCTCGCCGAGCACGGCTTCGGGCTGCACGTGCTCGAGGCGTGGATGGCCGCGCCCATCGCCTCGCTCGCCGTCGATGCCGCCGCGCACGACATCCGCGAGGTCGACAGCGAGGCCGCCACCCGAGACTTCGCCACCGCGTTCACCGGCGGCTGGCAGATCAAGGCCGAGCTGCAGCGCGTGGCCCTCGCCGCGATGGCGCCGTGGCCGGGACCGGCAGCCTGGCGTCGCTACGTGGCGTACGTCGACGGCGAGCCCGCCGGAGAAGCCCTGCTCACGCAGATCGGCGAGGTCGCCTACCTCGCGGAGGCCGCCACGGTGCCTGGCTTCCGCAAGCGCGGCATCCAGCGCGCCCTCATCGCGCGACGCATCGCCGACGCCCGCGCGAGTGGCGCCACCACCGTGTTCGGCGCCGTACAGTACGGCGACCAGAGCTGGGCGAACATGCGCGCGCTGGGCCTTCGCGAGGAATTCCTCACCGTCGGGTTCAAGCGCGAGGCTCGGACGTCGCCGCGCTGATCGGTCGCCTTCGAAAAAACCGCGGATGCGATGTCGATCTTGGCGGGACACGAACGTCGTGCAGGTGAACCCCACCTGGAGGAGACTCATGTCCCCGGAGACGACGATGGACGGCACCGCACACTTCTGGACCCTCGCCGAGGACCTGCTCACCCGCGCTGGCGTGGAGAAGAGCACGATGATGGGCTTTCCGTGCCTGCGACGGGACGGCGCGTTCTTCGCGTGCGTGCACCGCAAGACCGGCGCGCTGATCATCAAGGCGGACCGGGCTCGCGTCGACGCGCTCATCGACGCCGGCATGGCCGAGTCCTTCGCGCCGAACGGCCGCGTGTTCAAGGAGTGGGCATCGATTCCGGTGGAGCTCGCCGAGTCCTGGCCCACCCGCCTCGACGAGGCCTTCGCCTTCGCCGGGGGTGCGGCATGAGCCTCGATCTACGCCCGACCCAGGCGTTCCTGCGCGACCTCGCTGCCCACAACGACAAGGAGTGGTTCGCCACGAACAAGAAGCGCTACGAGCGAGACCTGAAGCAGGTGGCTGTCGCCTTCTGCCGCGAGGTCGAGGACGCGCTGCACGCCATCGACCCGGACATCGTGGTCGACGCGCGCTTCAACGGCTCGATCTTCCGCATGAACCGGGACCTGCGCTTCTCGACCGACAAGCGGCCCTACCGCGACTGGCTCGGCTTCCGCTTCTGGACCGGCGACAAGAAGACCGGCGGCAGTGCGGTGTACTTCCGGGTCATGCCCGA
This sequence comes from Deltaproteobacteria bacterium, assembly GCA_006226595.1. GTDB lineage: Bacteria > Myxococcota_A > UBA796 > UBA796 > M1803. The sequence goes on along the minus strand of SBGP01000078.1, from coordinate 36,116 downwards.
GGTGATCGGCGTCGCCACCGGGATCTGGGCCTTCGACAAGGACATGCGCGAGGGCTACCGCCAGGGCATCGCCGGCCCCGAGGGCGAGGCGTTGGTCACGGCGATCGACACGCTCGTCGCAGGCGGTGCTCACGTCACCGCCGACAGCCTCGCGCGCGTGCCCAAGCCGTGGGACGACAGCCATCCCCGGGCGGCGTGGCTCAAGCACAAGGGCCTGGTCGTCGGCCTCGAAGAGAGCCCGGAGCTGGGGCCCGGCGTCGTCGACCACATCGTCGCGCGCTGGCAGGACCTGTCGCCGGTCCACCACTTCCTCCGTACGCACTGCGGCTGACGCGAAGGCGCATGACCAGGGCATTCGTGAGGAACATCCACCCACACGGACGCCAATAGACGCATTCTATCGCGGAATGAAATCCATCAATTCGACGAATGTCGTCCAGGGCCACATATTCCCTGTGAACCGCGCAACCGCGCCCTGTCACGGAGACAACATGGCCCCGATCATCAACAGCACCCTGCCCGCGTTCAAGGCCCAGGCCTACGTCAACGGAGAGTTCGTCGAGGTCACCGACGCGACCCTCAAGGGCAAGTGGTCCATCCTCTTCTTCTACCCGGCGGACTTCACCTTCGTGTGCCCGACCGAGCTCGGCGACATGGCCGACAACTACGCCGCCTTCAAGGAGATGGGCGTCGAGGTCTACTCGGTCAGCACCGACACGCACTTCACCCACAAGGCGTGGCACGACAGCTCCGAGACGATCAACAAGATCACCTACCCGATGCTCGCCGACCCGACCGGCCACCTCTCCCGTGCCCTCGGCGTGTACATCGAGGACGAGGGCCTGGCCTACCGCGGCACCTTCGTCGTGAACCCCGAGGGCCAGATCAAGGTCGCCGAGATCCACGACAACGGCATCGGTCGCAACGCCGACGAGCTGCTCCGCAAGGTGCAGGCCGCCCAGTTCATCGCCGAGCACCCCGACCAGGTGTGCCCCGCGAAGTGGACCCCGGGTGCCGACACCCTGAAGCCCGGCCTCGACCTGGTCGGCAAGATCTAGGGCTCTCGCCCGCGCTCGCGAAGCCGCGGGCCTTCGGGCCCGCGCACTCCCCCACCCCACGCACGGAGGCCGTCATGCTCGACGCCGCCATCCTCTCCCAGCTCCGCCAGGTCTATGCCGGCCTCGAGGCCGACATCGCCCTCGTGATGCAGCCGTCCGACCACGCCAAGCAGGAGGAGCTCCGCACCATGCTCACCGAGCTGGCCAGCACCTCCGACAAGCTCTCCGTGCGTGAGGAGGGCACGCCCAGTGATGCCCCTCGCTTCGCCCTCCACAAGAACGGCGAACCCAGCGGCATCACCTTCACCGGCGTGCCCGGCGGCCACGAGTTCACCTCGCTCGTGCTCGCGGTGCTCCACATCGACGGCAAGGGGAAGCAGCCCGACGAGGGCCTGATCGACCGCGTCCGCCGGCTCAAGGGCCCCATCCACCTGCGCACCTTCGTGTCCCTGTCGTGCGAGAACTGCCCGGACGTCGTCCAGGCGCTCAACCTCATGGCCACCCACCACCCGGACTTCCACCACGAGACCGTGGATGGCGGGGTGGTGCCCGAGCTCGTGGAGTCCCTCGGCATTCGCGGCGTGCCCGCGGTGCACAAGGACACGACGCTGGTCAGCTCCGGCAAGACCACGCTCGCGGAGCTGCTCGCGCGGCTCGAGCAGACGTACGGCAGCGAGGAATCCGTCGAGCCCCGTGAGCTCGGCCACTTCGACGTCGTGGTCATCGGCGGCGGCCCGGCCGGTGCCTCCTCCGCGGTGTACTCCGCCCGAAAGGGCCTCAGCACCGTGGTGATCACCGATCGCATGGGCGGTCAGCTGCAGGACACCAAGGGCATCGAGAACCTGATCTCCGTGCCGTACACCGAGGGCCCCAAGCTCTCGGCGAACCTCGCGGATCACCTTGGCCACTACGGCATCGACGTCCTCGCCCACCGCCGCGTCACGGCGGTCGAGCCCGGAACGCCGGTCAAGCTCAGCCTCGACAGTGGCGAGACCGTGACCGCAGGCTCGCTCATCGTCGCCACCGGCGCGAAGTGGCGCGAGCTCGGCGTGCCCGGAGAGAAGGAGTACCTCGGCCGCGGCGTGGCCTTCTGTCCGCACTGCGACGGTCCCCTGTTCAAGGGCAAGGACATCGCCGTGGTCGGCGGCGGCAACTCCGGCGTCGAGGCGGCCATCGACCTCGCCGGCATCGTGAAGTCGGTGACCGTGCTCGAGTTCATGCCCGAGGCCAAGGCGGACCAGGTGCTGCTCGACAAGCTCGCGTCCCTGCCCAACGCCTCGCTGATCACCAACGCCCGCACCGTCTCGGTCGAGGGCGACGGCAGCGTGGCGCACGGGCTCGTCTACGAAGACCGCGCCAGCGGCGAGCACCACACCCTCGACGTGGCCGGTGTGTTCGTGCAGATCGGCCTGGTGCCGAACAGCAGCTTCCTCGGCGATGTCGTCGACACCAACCGCTACGGCGAGATCGTCATCGACGACAAGTGCCGCACGAGCGCGACCAACATCTACGCGGCGGGTGACGTGACCACCGTGCCCTATAAGCAGATCGTGGTCGCCATCGGTGAGGGCGCGAAGGCCGCACTGGCCGCCTTCGAAGACCGCATGGTCGCCTAGCGCACGTACACGGACATGACCTCGCCGTCGGCCAGCTCGTCGGCGAGGGCCGGCGGCACCGACTCGCGGAGCACCCTCAGCAGGGCCTCGCGAATGTCGGTCTTCCAGCTGCTGCGGTGATGCAGCAAGCTCACCTCGCGCGTCGGGATGCGGTCGCGAATCGGCCGCACCTGGCGCTTTCGCACGTCCTTGGGCAGCCGCATGGCGTAGGTCTCGGGGATCAGCGTGTGGCCGCCGTTCGCATCGATGAGACCGCGTAGGGTCTCGAAGCTGCCGCCCGCGAAGCGCACGGTGCCGAGGATGTCGCGGGTGTGCAGTCCACACAGGTTGACCACCTGGGCGCGGAAGCAGTGGCCATCGTCGAGTAGCCACAGACCGCCGGGCTCGATGTCGTCCACGTCCGCGGCGGTGTCGGCGAGCAGTGGCGAGTCCGGGTGGGCGTACACGTAGAACGGGTCGTAGAACAGGACCTCTTCCTCGAGTGAGGCTTCGCCGATCGGGGTCGCGAGCACCGCGGCGTCCATGCGGTTCGCATGGATCTCGCGGACGATGACCTCGGTGGGTCGCTCGAGCAGGGTGAGGTCGACGCTCGGGTAGCGGCGCGCGAAGTCCCCGAGGAACCACGGCAGCACGTAGGGCGCGAGGGTCGGGATGATGCCGAGGGTGAACGGCCCGCCGAGCTCGGAGAGACCGCCCGCGGCGGCGGAGAGCAGGCGCTCGTGAGCGGCGACCACCTCCCGAGCGAGCTCGAGTACACGGCGACCCGGCTCCGTCGGCGCAATGGGCTTGGCCTGCCGATCGAACACGACGAGACCGAGCTCGGACTCGAGCTTCTGGATCTGCGCCGAGAGCGTCGGCTGGGACACGTGGCACACGGCGGCGGCCCGACCGAAGTGGCCCTCCTTCTGGAGCGCGAGCAGGTACTCGTACTGCGTGATCGTCGGCAGGGGGACCTCCGGCACTCCGGGTATCCACCGCAAGCGGCGAGAGCATCCTCGCGCTTTCATGACGGCGAGCCCCGGAGGACGGGCTAGAAAGCGCAGCCTGGAGGCTCCATGCTCGTCCTGCTCGCCCTGCTCGCCCACGCCGAGAGCCCGAGGCTCGGCACCGAGGTCCGTCCGACGCACATGGCCGTCGACCTCACCGTCGACCCCGCCGAGGACGTGTTCTCCGGCACCGTCACCCTCGATCTCGCGATCGACGACAAGCGCAGTGCGGTGACCCTGCACGCCGAGGAGATGACGGTCACCGACGCGACCTTCGTGTGGAAGGGCAAGAAGCGGGTGCCCGCGACCGTGACCCTGCTCGAGGGCGGGCAGGCGCGCTTTGACGCGAGCAAGCCGCTCAAGCCCGGCGCATGGCAGCTCGAGGTCACCTACGAGGGCACGGTTCACACGCAGCCCTATGGCCTGTACCGCTTCGAGCACCAGGACGAGCCCTACCTCGTGACCCAGCTCGAGGCGGACGACGCGCGCACCGTGTGGCCGAGCTTCGACGAGCCCGGGTTCAAGGTCTCCCACGAGCTCACCATCAAGGCGCCCGATGGCCAGGTCGTGATCGCCAACGGCCCCGCGCTCGAGGCGACCTCCTCGGGTGGCTGGACCACGCACCGCTTCGCGGCGACCCCGCCGATCCCGACCTACGCAGGCGCGCTGGCGGTCGGCCCCTACGCGCTGGTCGAGGTCGAGGCTGGCGACGTGCCGGTGCGCATTGCGGTGCCCAAGGGCCAGGAGCCGACGATCGGACCGCTGGCGGAGGAGATCCCGCAGGTCCTCGACACGGCCTCGGAGTGGTTCGGCGGCAAGTACCCCTACGCCAAGCTCGACTTCGTGGTCGTGCCCAGCTTCGCGTTCGGCGCGATGGAGAACCCCGGCGCCATCGTCATGAACGGCTCGCTCATCCCCGAGCCCGGCCGCGAGACGCCCGGCCAGCGCTACCAGCTCAGCATGGTCGTCGGCCACGAGGTCGCCCACATGTGGTTCGGCAACCTCGTGACCATGGCGTGGTGGGACGACTTCTGGCTCAACGAGTCCTTCGCCTCGTGGGCGGGTGAGCGCATCGCGCAGACCATCCACCCCGAGCTCGAACGGCACCTGCGCGCGCCCGGCAAGATGGCGGGCATGCTCCGCGCCGACGGCGCGGCGACGACTCGCCAGCTGCGCACCGACGTCGACCCGGGCGCGATCTTCGAGACCGCGAACTTCGCGGTGTACGGCAAGGGTGAGGCGCTGCTGGACCACATGGAGGCCTGGCTCGGCGCCGCCGTCTACCAGCAGGGCGTGCGCGACTACCTGTCGCAGCGCCAGTGGGGCAACGCCGAGGCCGCCGACCTGTTCGCCGCACTCGAGAAGGCCAGCGGCAAGCCTGTCGGCGAGGTGCTGCAGCCCTACCTCGATCACCCCGGCGCGCCGCTCGTGACGCTGTCCAAGGGCGACGACGGCGCGTGGACCGCGACGCAGACCCGCTACGCGCTCAACGGCGTGACCTTCGAGGAACAGACCCTGTGGCCGGTCGTGCTCATGCTCCGGGTCGGTCGCGCGGACGGCAGCGTGGACCTGGTGCCCACGCGCATCGACGGCGCCGAGACCACCCTCGACCTCGGCGAGGCGAGCTGGGTGCACCCCGCGGGCGACGGCGTCGGCTACTACGTGTGGCGCCTGAACGACCCCGCGCGCGAGGCGCTGCTCGCGAACGTCGACAAGCTCTCGGTCCGCGAGAAGCTGTCGCTGCTCGCGATGGGCGAGCTCGAGGTGTCGGCGGGAACGCGCACGCCCGCATCGCTGCTGCCGCTGGTCTCGACCTTCGCCGAGGAGACGCACCCGCTGGTGCTCGGCGAGGTCGCGTCCCTCTCTGGCTACATCCAGGTCGTCGACAACCTGGATGATGTGCCCGAAGAGACCCTGGCCAAGGCCAAGGCGTGGATGCGCGAGACCCAGCGTCCGCTGCTCGACACCATCGGCATGGAGGCCCGCGAGGACGAGCCCCAGGGCACGGTCGGACTGCGTCAGGGCCTGCTCTTGCGGCTCGCGTGGGCCGAGGACGCCGAGGTCATCGCCTACCTCAAGGGTATCGCCGAGGCGAACCTCGCCGACCCGATGGCGGGCGACCCGCAGCTCACGCGCATCGCGTGGATGGTGTACGTGAAGGACGCGGGCCCGGAGCTGCAGCAGACGCTGCTCGACAAGGCGCACGCCGCCGAGCTTCCCGCGATGCGCGGCATGTACATGCAGCTCGCCGGCTCCGTGCGCGGCGAAGCGACCCGCAAGCGCGCCCTCGAGCTCGCCATCGCGCCCGAGGCGACGATGAACGACACCTTCGCGCTGTACGGCGGCGCAAGCGCGGGCGCGGACAACGACAAGGCCATCGAGGAAGAGCTGTTCCAGTGGGCGCTCGACCACCACGACGCGCTCGCCGCGAAGATGCCGCCGCAGATGCGCATGTACCTGGCGGGCGTGGGCGGCTGCGAGCTGTCGCGGGTCGAGAAGGCGAAGGCCTTCTACCTCGACCCGGCGCGCAAGGTGCAGGGAGTCGAGCGGGTGCTCGCCGAGTCCGAGGCGCGCGTGAAGCAGTGCATCGCCGACCGCGAGCTCCGCGGCCCCAGTGTGCTCGCGTTCATCGAGGCGTGGACGCCGACCGAGCCCGCCGCCGAGGAGTAGCCCGACCTCCCGGGAGCCCGAGCGCGACGCTCGAGCCCCCGGGGCGGCTCAGGCCAGGTCGAAGCGATCCGCGTTCATGACCTTCGTCCATGCGGCAACGAAGTCCTCGACGAACTTCCGCTGGCTGTCGTCCTGGGCGTACAGCTCCGCGTAGGCGCGCAGGATCGAGTTCGAGCCGAACACCAGATCCACACGCGTCGCGGTCCACTTCGCCTCGCCGGACGCGCGGTCGCGGAGCACGTAGTGGCTGCCGGCCGGCTCCCACGCGTACGCCATGTCGGTGAGGTTCACGAAGAAGTCGTTCGTGAGCGCACCTGCCCGGTCGGTGAACACGCCGTGGGGCGTGCCGCCGTGGTTGGTGCCGAGCACCCGCATGCCACCGAGGAGCACGGTCATCTCGGGAGCGGTGAGGCCCATGAGCTGCGTGCGGTCGAGGAGGAGCTCCTCGGCAGGCACGTCGTAGTCCTTCTTCAGCCAGTTGCGGAAGCCATCGTGCACGGGCTCGAGCACGTCGAAGGACTCGGCGTCGGTCTGCGCCTCGGTCGCATCGCCGCGACCCGGAGCGAAGGGCACGCTGACGTCGACGCCCGCGGCCTTGGCGGCCTTGGCGACACCGACGTTACCGGCGAGCACGATCGTGTCCGCGAGGCTCGCCCCGGCTGCTTCGGCGAGGGGCTCGAGCACCGCCAGCACGCGAGCGAGGCGCTCGGGCTCGTTGCCCTCCCAGTCCTTCTGGGGCGCCAGCCGGATGCGGGCACCGTTGGCGCCGCCGCGCATGTCCGAGCCACGGAAGGTGCGAGCGCTGTCCCACGCGGTCGACACGAGGTCGGCCACCGAGAGCCCGCTCGCAGCGATCTGCGCCTCGAGCGCGTGCACGTCGTAGTCGGTCGGACCGGCGGGAACCGGGTCCTGCCACAGCAGGTCCTCGTCCGGCACGTCCGGGCCGAAGTAGCGAGCCTTGGGCCCCATGTCGCGGTGGGTGAGCTTGAACCAGGCCCGCGCGAACACCTCGGCGAAGTACGCGGGGTCGGCGTGGAAGCGCTCCGAGATGACGCGGTAGGCCGGGTCCATCTTCATCGCCATGTCGGCGTCGGTCATGATCGGGTTGCGGCGGATCGAGGGGTCCGAGGCATCGACGGGCTTGTCCTCCTCCGCGATGCCGATCGGCTCCCACTGCCATGCGCCTGCCGGGCTCTTCTTCAGCTCCCAGTCGTACTTGAACAGCAGGTCGAAGTAGCCGTTGTCGAACTTCGTGGGGTGGGTGGTCCACGCGCCCTCGAGGCCGCTCGACACCGTGTCGCCGCCGGAGCCCGTGCCCTTGGGGTTGTGCCAACCGAAGCCCTGCTCGTGGATGTCGGCCGCTTCGGGGTCGGGCCCGATCTGGCTCGCGTCGCCGTTGCCGTGCGCCTTGCCGACCGTGTGGCCGCCGGCGGTGAGCGCGACGGTCTCCTCGTCGTTCATCGCCATGCGCGCGAAGGTCACCCGCACGTCGTGCGCGGTGCGCAGCGGGTCCGGCTTGCCACCGACACCCTCGGGGTTCACGTAGATCAGGCCCATCTGCACGGCGGCGAGCGGGTTCTCGAGGGACTCGCGGTCCTCGCCCCCGTCGTAGCGCTCGGCGGCGAGCCACTCCTTCTCCGAGCCCCAGTAGGTGTCCTTCTCGGGGTGCCAGATGTCCTCGCGGCCGAAGGCGAAGCCGAAGGTCTTCAGGCCCATCGACTCGTAGGCAATGGTGCCGGCGAGCAGGATGAGGTCGGCCCAGCTCACGCGGTTCCCGTACTTCTTCTTGATCGGCCACAGCAGCCGACGCGCCTTGTCGAGGTTCACGTTGTCCGGCCACGAGTTCAGCGGGGCGAAGCGCTGGTTGCCGGTGCCGCCGCCGCCGCGACCGTCGGTGGTGCGGTAGCTGCCCGCTGCGTGCCACGCCATGCGGATCATCAGGCCACCGTAGTGGCCCCAGTCCGCCGGCCACCAGGGCTGGCTGTCCGTCATCAGCGCGTGCAGATCGGCCTTCAGCGCGTCGACGTCGAGCTTCTCGAGCTCGGCGCGGTAGTCGAAGTCCTCGCCGAGCGGCGTGGACTTCCGGTCGTGCTGGTGGAGGATGTCGAGGTTCAGGGACTTCGGCCACCACTCCGTCACCGAGCTTCCCGTGTTCGTATGGCCACCGTGCATCACGGGGCACTTGCCTGTCTTCGCCACTCCACACACTCCCGCGCCGCTGCGCTCGCAAGGTTCTGCCCACAACAGAACACTCGCCGCCCGATAGCTCCAATCTAAAGATGGAGTCCTATCAATAGCCCCTGGCTACCGACGTGCGCGACACGGGTCGCAAGGCCGCCGCGCCCCGGGTGCGGACTCCACCAGGGGGAGCGCTACTCCATCGCGGCCTGGGCTTCCTGGATCACGGTCGCGAACTTGCCACTGGGACTGACCGTGTCCTCGTAGTGGTCGCCATCATCCGAGGACAGCAGGCTCACCTGCCAGTTGAAGTCCGGCTCCGGGATGATGTAGCTCATGTAGTTGTCGGTCATGCCGAGGATGGCCCGGTACTCGGTGTCGAGGTGGTCGAGCAGCGGCGGCACCGCCGGGTCGTAGGACAGGGTGTAGGGCCACGCGTGCACCGAGAGGCAGTTGCAGTCACCGACGCTGATGTCGTCGGTGCACTCGGCGTACTCGAGCGGGTCGCAGTCGGCGTCGTGCTGCGGGAAGTACGTCGACGAGGGCCCGCGCACGCCCGGGTCCACCGACTCCGCCGCCCACGCCGAGTCCTCCGGGAAGCCCCAGGCGAGCTCGGGCAGCAGCTCGCCCGGCACGGTGATCAGCCCGATGGGCCCCAGCTTCACGCGGTAGGTGTGCGTCTCGATGCACGGGTTGCCTTCCGGCGAGTCGCAGCGGTCGTCGTCGATGGCGTCGTCGAAGTCGAGGTCGAACATGCCCTGGGGACCGAGCAGCTGGTAGGCGATGTTGTCGATGGGCACGTAGATCGGCGCGCCCTGCACGGAGATGCCGCTCGCGTCGATGTCCTCGCCCGCCTCGAGCGCGGCGATGGCCGCCTCACCGATGTGCCAGCCGTGGGAGGTCACGAAGTCCCAGCTGTTGCGCTCGGCCCACACCGGCACCGTCAGCTCGGGGCGGTCGGCGAAGGTCCGAGGGTCGCCCTCGCTCTTGCCAAAGCAGCCGACATCCGCGGCGTCCGCGATCGCCGCGGCATCGCAGGTCTCGATCACGTGGGTGCCGTCCTCGGCCACGAGCGGCAGGTCGCCGCCGAGAGCCGACTGCATGCCGCCGAGGCACTCCGGAAAGTGCAGCGCGATGCCGCCGTACTCGGCCTCGATGACCTCGCGGCTCACGCCCACCCAGTCGCTGCTGATCGCGTTGTTGTCGCTGCCGCGCACCTCGGGATGACCGCTCCAGTTCGTCCACGTGAACACCGTGGATCCGTCTTCGCGCTTGCCCTGCAGCACGAGCAGCTGATCGCTGACGACGACCGGGTCGCGCCCGTCGTGGATCATGCCGTGCATGCGCTGATCCGGGTTCACCCCGCCGAAGACCGGCCCGTTGAACAGCGGCGAGCGGTCGCGCATGTGCACCCGCCCGACCCGCAGGTCGACGGGCTCCATCGCCGAGGACGCCTCGCGCACCGACTGCTCGATCGCCGCCGTCACCCGCTCCTGGAAGTCGGGATCCATGCCGCTGACCGGGTCGCCGAAGTCATAGGGGTCGCCCCACAGACCCATGGTGTCGGGCCCCTGGTGGTTGTGCGACGACGCGACGAGCAGCCGGTCCGGGTCGAAACCATCCGCCTCGAGCGCTGCCTTGGCCGCGTGGATGCGCGGCGAGCCCAAGCCCACGAAGTCGAGCGCCACGAAGGCCAGGTACTCGCCGTCCTGTCCGACGACGAACGCGCGAGCCTCGACCGGGTCGTGCACCTCGTTCGCGGGACGCAGCGGCCCGAAGCCGCCGATCCACGTCGCATCGAACCACCCGTCTCCGTCCGCATCGTCGAAGGGCTCGGGGCAGTCTTCGGTGCCGCCCGCCGGGTTGTCGAGGCAGCCGTCGAAGCTGTGGTTGCCGTTCAGATCCGTGAACGTCTCGCGGATCTCCGGCGTGAGGTCGATGCGTGCCGCCCCCGCATAGGTGACGCCGCGCCGCATCGACGGCATGTCCAGCGGTAGCTTCTCACCGCATCCGGCGAGCAGCGCGAGCGCAATCAGCCACCGCCCGCCCATCGATCAGCCGCACCGATCGGCTTGCAGCGAGTCGTCGCAGATGCCGTCGCAGTAGTGGTTGATCACGCCGGTGCGCAGGAAGTCCATGAGCTGCTGCTGAGCCGCCGGCTCGCGACGCGGGCACTCGTGCGTGTCGAAGTCGCCGTTGGGCGGAATGTTCTCGAGCGGCTCCTCCGGCGTGTCCGGGTAGTCGTACTCGACGTACGCGCTGCCCGTGAACCCGGGCGCCTCCGCCGTCAGGCCCCACACGGAGCGCGTCTCGGGCGTGACCATGGACATGCCGGTCGCCCGAGCCTCGAACTGCGCACCGAGCGTGTTCACCTGGCTGTCGTGGACGCCGACCTGCATGAGCAGCTGCTTCTGCGGCACCCCGTCCGGCGACTCCTTGAGGTCGTGCAGGTAGCCCGCACCCTCGGCCGGGTCCCACAGGGTCTGCATCACCGAGATCAGCATCGTGATGTCGCGGTGGTCGGTGAACTTCTCCTTGAAGAGGAGGAAGAACGGGTCGAAGTCGTGCGAGCGCGTGAGCAGGATCTCGTAGGGACCGCCGCCGACGCCGAGCACGCCGCGCTCGATCTCGAGGGACTGCGCCATGAACGCCGCGCCGAGGATCGCTCCCTGCGAGTTGCCGTAGTACACGAGGTTGTCGGGATCGACGAGGCTTCCGCCGGTCCCCTGCAGGTTCTCGTCACTTGCGAGCCGGTGCTTCACGAGCAGCGACAGGGCGTGGAACTCGGCGAAGCCCTGGTGGCTGCGCTCGGGGATCTCCGGGAAGTTGGTGACGTCGTCGACGAGCATCAGCGCGATGTGCGGGGCGTCCTCCTCGCTCATGCCGGTCCAGTCGGTAGCGACGACGATGAAGCCCTCCCGGTTCGCGAGGTCCGACAGCCAGCCGGTGCGCGCCTCACCCCGGTCGCCGAGCAGGCCGTGGCCGTACTGCAGCACCATCGCCGGCTCGTCGTTCGCGACGACCGAGCACGGCACGCGAACGAGGAACTCCTTGTCGGTGGTGCCCTCGGCGTAGGGCATGCCGTCGGCATCGTCGTTGAGCAGCGTGCGGACGTCGTCCTTCTGCGTGTACAGCGGCACGGTCATCAGGCCCTCGAGGGTGAGGGCGATGCGGTCGCCAGCCTCGCAGTTGCCCGTCTCGACCGAGCTGATCGTGTACTCGGGTCCGCTCTCGCCCATCTCCTCGTAGAGCAGCTCGCGAATGCGATCCATCTTGCCGAGGCTGTTCTCGCGGCTCACCGTGACGAAGTCCCACGCGAGCTGCAGGTCGCCGCGGGTCCAGCCCGCCGCCTCGAGCGGTGCGAACACGTTGTCCTCGAAGTGCTCGCGGCGAACCTCGATATCGCCGTTCTGGCTCTCCTCGTCGTCGCGCAGCTTGCGGAACGCCTCGGACACGTCGACCGAGCCGCCGGCGTTCTTCTGCAAGCCACGGATGCCGACGATGTAGCGGGTGCCGTGCTCGAAGGGCACCGCCGGCCGGATCATGAGCAGCTGCTCGCTCGGGTCCTCGGCGGACACGTCGAGCTCGACGTAGTGCGGATGCAGCTCGCCCGTCTCGGCGTTGAGCACGATGGTCTTGCTGTCGGCGGCCAGCGAGGCGCCGATGTCGTCGTGGCGCACCACGCCGTCGAGGGACACGTCGTCGAAGTACACGAGCGCCGAGCCGTTGGTCGAGAACCCGTCCTTCTCGTTGATGAAGTCGGGCCGGGTCTGCACGTCGTCGCGGTTCTCGGGCAGGCTCGTCTCGAAGAAGTGCACCTGGTAGCCGCTCGGACTGTCGGCCTCTTCCATGAAGTAGGACGAGGGCCAGGGCAGCGCGCACAGGTTGGGATCGAGCGGGTCGCAGCCGGACTTCTCCCACTCGGGCTCGCCACCACAGGCGGCAAGGGCGAGGACGAGGGGCAGCGTACGCAGGGACATGGAGACTCCAGTTCTCGGACGGCTGTGACCATATCTGCCAGAGCCGCAGATGGCCGCCGAAAATCCGACTTCCGGCCCCTGAATCGTCTGCTTGTCACGGCCAAAGCGGTGAGGCGACGACCAGAGGCCCGTGCGTGCGGATTCGGCCGCTGACCGCGACAGTCTGACAGAGGCGGCGGCGACCGCGCCACTCCTCGCCGCCAGGCTCGCCGCCGGGCCCCAACCGCTGCTACATTCCCGCCATGCTCGGCCTGGCACTCCTACTCCCCGCGGTCTGGGCCGCGGGTCACGTGACCTGCGGTGAGCAGCCCACGTCCGGCTGCTACGCCACGCTCCAGGACGCGATCGACGCGGCCGCCGACGGCGACCAGATCACCGTCACCACCGGGACCTACCCCGAGTCCGTGATCATCACTGGCAAGAGCCTGTGGCTGGTGGGCACGCCCACGCTGATCGCGGGATCGGGTGAGAGCTCCAGGCCCGTGATCGACGTCGTCAACGGGGCGGTGACGCTTCACTCACTCACCGTCGCCTCGCTCGTGCAGCGTCCTCTGCGTGCCGTCGACTCGGTGGTCACCGTCGAGACGTCGGGGATCTACGGTGGCGGCATCCAGCTCCGCGGCGGCGTCGCCGACTTGACGCGCAGCAGCCTCACCCTCGATCGGAGCACGATCCGGGGCGGAAAGGCCCTCCTCGGCGGCCTCGTGTACGCCGAGGAGAGCACGCTCTCGTTGCGCTCGTCGAGCCTGCTCGAGGGCGACGCGAGCACGGAAGGCGGTGCGGTCTACCTGGACGGCGGCTCGACGATGAGCGCCGGCGGGCCAGGCAACGTCGTGCGCGACAACAGTGCAGAGCGAGGCGCCGGCGCCATCCACGCCGAGCCCGGGTCGAGCGTGAGCCTCCGGGACACCCTCCTGTCGAACAACGCCTCCCCGAACGCCAGCGCCCTGCGCAGCTACGGCACCACCGAACTCACCCGGGTCGAGATCCTCCACAGCACCGAGACGTCCAGCGTGCTGGAGTTCGCCAGCCAGGCGACGCTGACCGAGGTGCGGCTGTGCGGACACGACACCTCGAGTGCCCCCATCGTGCTCTCGACCGGCGCGGACCTGACGATGACGCACAGCCAGCTGTTCCTCAACGAAGGTCCTACCGCAGCCATCCGCGCGGACTCGGGGAGCACGACCGACGCGCGACTCATCCACAACACCATCGCCCACAACACCAGCGATCGTGGGCAGGTCCTGTACTTTGGCGGGACCGGAGCCATCGAGCTCACCGCGAACCTCATCGCCCACAACGGGGTCGAGAACCTCGCCGATCAGCCCCCGCTGTACGGCGCCGGCAACGTCCCGGTGCTCAGCCGCAACCTGCTCTACGCCAACGACGGGTCGCCGATCATGGCCGAGTGGCTCACGGACGGCGTGCGTGACAACCCCGCCTTCTACCCGGGCGAGTTCTCGGACTGCGAGGCGACCGCCGGGCGCTACCGGTCGTGGGGCGGCGCGGTGGACGCGGGACCCGAGGACGAGCTCGACCCCGACGGCAGCCGCGCGGACATCGGCGCCGCCGGCGGTCCCGATGCCCAGGCCGTATGGTGGCAGGACGCCGACGCCGACAACGCGCCGATGCTGGTCGACTGCGACGACGGAAACCCCACCTACCACCCCGCCGCGAACGACACGCCCTACAACGGCTTCGACGAGAACTGCGACGGCGCCGACGACTTCGATCTCGACGGCGACGGATGGGCCGGCGCCGAGAACGTCGAAGACGCCGACGACTGCAACGACGGGGACCCGACCATCAACCCCGGTGCCTACGACGACGCGACCGACACCATCGACCAGGACTGTGACGGCGAGCCGAACAAGGACGGCGACGGCGACGGCTACGACGCGATGTTCCCGCACGGCGGGGACGACTGCGACGACACGGATCCGTCGATCCACCCGGGCGTGGCCGACACCGACCCACTCGTGGACCGCAACTGCGACGGCGTGCGCGACATCCAGGGCCGCGTGACCCCTCGGGCGTGCAATGGCGGCGCCGCGAGCCTGTTCCTCGTTCCGCTGTGGTTCCTCGGTCGCCGCCGACGCGACCGCTAGTCGCAGGTCGCGTCGCGGAGCACCCAGCCGCGGTACGATCCTCGAGTTCCGGGCTCGCCGCCCATGTCCACGCGATCGAGCACCCCGCTCATCGCGGTGCAGCCGTCCTCGACGGTGCCGAGCACGACGATCTGCCGCTCACCGACCTGGAAGTAATCCTGCGGGTCGCCGAGGATCGGGTGCTCGTACACGACGTCGGGACGCTGGCCCTCGAGGCGCACGCGCTGACCCACGCAGCCCTCCCAGGCGCTGGGATCCTCGGCGCTGCACGCGACCTCGGCCACCGCCGTCGCCGGGGTGCTCGCCGGCTTTCCGCCACAGGCGATCAGGAAGAGCAGCAGTCGCATCGAACCTCCGCGTGCATCGAAGCACGCAGGGCCCTACTCGCGCTTGCCCTTTCGACGGGCGACGCGGGGAATGCGGGTGCGCTTGCCTTCGAGGGCGTCGCGCTGGCGGGCCCGGATCCGGCGCATACGGTCGGCGCGCACGTCGCTCCACGCGGCCTCGAGATCCTCGAAAGCGCCTTCCTCGACACTCCACTCCCCGCGGACCTGCTTGGCGGTGTGGAGCAAGAAGCGCGCAGCGCGCTGTGCGTGCTCGGCGGCCGAGCCCGGCGGGATCTCGACCCTTCCGTCGAGCAGTCCGACGAGCCGCGCCGCCAGCATCGGGCGGCGCTCGGCCATCGCGACATCGATCACCTCGAGCAGACCCTCGGTGTCCTCCGTCTCCGTCCACACGGCGACGAAGGCGTCCTCGGCCTCCCGGGTGCGATCGGGGAGCATCAGATGGTCTTCTTGACCCCGGCGCCCTCAGAGGCCGAAGCCCGCTGCGCCTGCATCTGCCGCTTCATCTCCTCGAGCTGGTTGCGCGCGGAGGAATCCTGCGCCTTGGCGCGGATCTTCTTCAGCTTCGCATCGAGGCTGTCGCCCTGGATCTCGGAGCCGATGTCGGCCTCGGCCTGGGTCTTGTTGATCTGCTCGCGCACATTCTCGAGCGCCTTGATGTCCGCTTCGGTGGACAGGCCGTCGAGGGTCTCCTGGATCGAGATGCGGGCCTCGGCGTTGGCCTTCTTGGCGAGCATCTCTTCCTTCTCGCGCTTGAGCTTCTCGATCTCGCTCTGGAACTCGAGCAGGCCGGCCTTGGCCTCTTCGGCCTGGTCGCTGACCTTGGCGAGCTCGGCGGAGAGGTGCTCGATCTGACCGGTGAGCTCGTCCTTCTTCTGGATGAGCACCAGCGCGACGTCGTCCTCGCCCTCCTCGATCGCGATCGGGAGCTGGTTCATGACCTCGCGAAGCTCGGCCTCCTTCTCCTCGAGCTCGTTCGAGAGCTTGTTGCGGAGGTAGACGATGCCGCTGACGGCCTTCTTCAGGTCGCGGTGCTTGCGGACCCGCTCGTCGATCGCCGCCTCGTAGACGGCCTCCGGGTTGCGGGCCTCGAGGTCGCTGACCCAGAGGGAGAGGAAGCCGCGCCAGACATTGGCGATCCGATCGAAGAAGCCCATGGTTGTGTCGCTCCGTGACAGTGCGCGCGCGTTCGTCCAGTCCGGCCTGATCGCGCTGTGGGAAGGGTAGCCACGTGCAGGCAACGCGGCAATCGCTGTGGACCTTACGACGAGCGGTGCGATCCTATTGCACGCGCAGATGCGACGTCCGCCGAGATCGTGCTACACACCGACGTTCTCTCCCTGTGGAGCCCTGTCTATGCTCACGATCCTCCTCGCGCTGACGGCCTCTGCCGAGCTGCCGCCCGACGCCGTCTTCCCCGGCCCCCACGCGGCGCAGGTCGCGCAATACGGCCATCTCGACCCGGTGAACCCCCCGGTGCGCGTGCCGCGCGGCGCCGCGACGCCGGGCCCGCACATGACCGTGTACGGCTATCTCGCGTACTGGGACGACAACCTGAACACGGTGCCGTGGGACGAGCTCTCGCACCTCGCGATCTTCCAGGCGGACGTCGGCACGGACGGCTCGCTGTCGAACACCGGCCGGTGGAGCGAGACGAGCACGGCGATCGCCATGGGGGCGCCCTACGGCGTGCGCGTGCACCTGTGCGTGACCAACTTCGTCGGCAGCGAGCTCACGGCGATCCTGTCGAGCAGCACCGCTCGCGCGACCCTGGTGAGCAACCTCAAGACCTGGGTCGACAACACCGGTGCCCACGGCGTGAACATCGACTTCGAGGGGCTTCCCGCCTCCGAGCGCGCGAACATGGTCACCTTCGTCGGGGAGCTCGAGGCCGCGGGCGTCGGCGACATCGTGCTCGCGACCCCCGCCGTCGACTGGTCGGACGCGTGGGACTACGCGGCGCTGACCGAGAAGGCCGACCTGTTCATCATGGGCTACGGCTACCACTACTCCGGGTCGAGCAACGCCGGGCCCAACGACCCGCTGTACGGCGGCGGTCTGTGGGCCAGCTGGCAGGGTCTCGACTGGTCCGCTCGCGACTACGTCGACACCAACGGCGCCGACCCGAGCCGGGTGATCCTCGGCCTGCCCCTCTACGGCATCGAGTGGCCGGTCGGCGACAACACGGTGGTCCCCACCGCGGCGAGCGGGCGCGGCTCGTCGATCTTCTACGCCGAGGCGAACAGCGCGGCGGCGACCTACGGAAGGCAGTGGGAGTCGGGTGCGCTCAGCCCCTGGTACGGCCGGCCCGGCTACCAGGCCTGGTACTCGGACGTCGAGTCCATCCGCCATCGCGTGCAGTACGCCGCGAACACCGGCCTCGGCGGCATCGGCTTCTGGGCGCTGAACTACGACAACGACGACGCGGCCCTGTGGGCGATGATCCGCGAGGAGACCACGGACGAGGGCGTGGTCGACACCGGTCCGACCGACACGGGCCCGACCGACACCGGGCCCTTCGACAGCGACGAGCCCGTGGCCAACGAGTTCGTCGCCAACGCCGGACTGCCCTTCCTCGCGTACACCGGTGACGCGGTCATGCTCGACGGGACGCGCTCGAGGGGGCCCGGCACCCTGCAGTTCCAGTGGGAGCAGATCGCGGGGCCCGAGGTGTTCCTCGCCAACGACACCACCGCGAACCCCACGTTCCGCGTGCGTGAGTCCGGAACCCACATCTTCGCGCTCACCGTGGGCGATGGCCAGAACTGGTCCGAGGCCGACACCAGCCACGTGGTCGTGCTCGACCCCGAGATGGGCGGCCGCGGCTGTGGCTGCGCACACGGCGGGCTCGGCTGGTCGTGGATGGGCCTGCTGCCGCTGCTCGCGGTGCGTCGCCGCCGCTGACGTGCCGGCTCGCGCGGTGGGCGATACGCTTGTTCCGACTGGAGGTTCGGTGTCCAAGCTGATGCGTTCGCTGTGCGCCCTGCTCCTGCTTCCGTGGCTGATGGCCGCGAGCCCGGGCGAGCGCCCTACCCTCTCCGAGGACGAGGCCAGGTCGCTCGCCGCCGGCGAGATCGTCGTGCGACAGGAGACCACCGACACCGGCGCGATCACCGTCGCGATCGTCGACGTCGCGGCCACGCCCGAGCACACCCTCGCCGCCGTGCTCGACGTGAAGGCGCGCAAGGACGAGGTGAGCAACATCACCGACGTCGCCTACTACCTCGAAGAGCCCGATCGACTCGGCGTGACCTTCGACCTCTCGGTGGTCGGCGTAGGCGTTCGCTTCCACACGCTCTACGAAGTGACGCGCGACGAGCATCTCGCGCGCTACGCCCTCGACCCGTCCAAAGAGCACGATGTGGTCAAGGCCGAGGGTTTCTATCAGTGCTTCACCGAGGGCGAGAAGACCCGCCTCGTATACGCGGGAACCTCGGACTCGGGCCGCCGCGTACCCGCCTGGATCAAGCGTTGGATGACCAACGGGGCGCTGCAGGACCAGCTGTCTGGCATCCGCACCCGGGCCGAAGCCAGCGAGTGACCGTCTTCCGCACTGCTATACTCGCCGCGGAACAGGGGTGGGAGTGAACCGCGCAGCGGGGCCATTCGAGATCTTGGAGATTCTCGGGGAGGGATCCTTCGGAACCGTGTGCGTCGCACGCGTGACCGGGGATCCTCTGCGCCGCAAGGTTGCGCTCAAGATCCTCAAGGGCGCCTACGCGCGAAACGACAAGATCCTCAACCGCACACGCGACGAGGCGCGGCTGCTCTCCCGGATCAGCCACCCCAACATCGTGCGCGTCGAGCGGCTCATGGATGTCGGCGGTCGCCCCGTCGTCGTCATGGAGCACGTACAGGGCGTGTCCCTCGATCAGTTGCTCCTGCGGTTCAAGGACGGACTGCCCGCCAGCGTCGCCCTCGAGCTCACCCGCCAGACCTGCCTCGCGCTGCACGTCGCGTACAACGAGACCGCCGCTGACGACGGGCGTCCGCTGCGCGTCATCCACCGCGACATCAAGCCGTCCAACGTGCTCCTCTCGATCCACGGCGAGGTCAAGGTCGTCGACTTCGGCATCGCCAAGGGCGAGTTCGAGGGGCGCGAGGCCCAGACCGAGTCCGTGGTCATGGGCAGCCGCCCGTACATGGCGCCCGAGCGCCTCGACGGCATCAGCGACTCCCCTTCCGTCGACGTGTACAGCGCCGGCATGTCGCTGTTCGAGCTGCTCACCGGCCGGACCATGAGCCTGTCGATCAACCCGATCACCCACGATCAGGCGATGAACCGGCAGCTCGGCTACCTCAACGTGCCCGGCATGAGCCAGGCGGCGCTCGAGGACCTGCGCGCCGTCATCCGCAAGATGTGCGCCTACGACCGTGACTACCGGCCCTCGGCCCTCGACGCTGCCCGCGACCTCGAGCAGTGCCTGTACGCGATCGACGCGTCCCACCGCATCGGTCTGGTCGAGTTCGCGCGGACCACGGTCCTGCCGATCTACGAGTCGCGCCCCAAGATCACCCCCGAAGACGCCGATCGCGATGACGAGGAAGGCGACTTCCTGCGCGAGGTGACGGGCCAGCTCACCAACCCGACGGGCGCGACCACGCGAGGCGGCGGCAACGCCATGCTTCGCGCCTACGGCCCCTACGCCTTCGTCGGAGCGCTGTTCTTCGTGGTGCTCCTCCTCGCGGCCCTCGCGGTCGCGAAGTTCGTCGCCGAGCGCCAGACCGGTCCGGTGGCTCCGCCGGCGCCCGCGGTCGTCCCGATGGAGGACGCCGACGGCAAGGTCAAGGTGAAGCTGTGGCTGCCCGGCGACGCCGACGCCCAGATCGACGACGAGCTGCTGCGCACCACCGGCACCGTGCGCGTGTACCCCGGCGTCAACGTGGCCCAGCTCATGTTCGAGAACGGCGAGGTGCTGTCGTGCACCTTCGAAGCCCAGGATGGCATCACCGTGCGCTACGTCGTCGAGGCCGGCAAGGGCGCGCTGTCCGTCAACGACGGCGCCGGCAAGGCATGCACGGTGGTCACCCCCGCCAACCCGTAGGCCCGTCGCTTCCGCGTTCCGTGGGTTGACGGGAATGTGTGGGGCAATACCAGTGCTCCTTCGGAGGCTGCGCCCGGCGGAGAGCGCTCTGTCGGACCACCCCCACTTCGGTCCGGAGCAGCAGGCATGATGATCGAGGTCGCGAACCTCACCAAGCGCTACGGCGCCACGCTCGCGGTAGAGGACTTGTCGTTCTCCGTCGAGCGCGGCGAGATCGTGGGCTTCCTCGGCGCCAACGGCGCGGGCAAGTCGACGACCATGCGCATTCTCTGCGGCGCGCTGGGCGCGACCTCGGGCACCGCCAAGGTCGACGGCATCGACGTGATGGAGGACCCGAAGGCCGCGAAGTCGCGCATCGGGTACCTGCCCGAGGCCCCGCCGCTGTACCTCGAGATGACGGTGCGCCAGTACCTGCGCTTCTGCGCGCGCATCAAGGGCACCGCGAATCCGAGCGAAGCTGCCGACAAGGCGATCGGTCGGGTCGGGCTCGCGAGCGTCGCTCACCGCATCATCGGCAACCTCTCGAAGGGCTACCGCCAGCGCGTGGGCATCGCCCAGGCCCTGGTCCACGAGCCGCAGCTCCTCGTGCTCGACGAGCCGAACAGCGGCCTCGACCCGAAGCAGCGCGCGGAGATCCGCGAGCTCATCGAGGAGCTTGCCGCTGGCGAGACCACCGTGCTGCTCTCGACCCACGTGCTCCCGGAGATCGAGGCGCTGTGCGATCGGGTCATCATCATCGACCACGGCCGCATCGTCGCCCAGGATGCCGTCGAGGCCCTCGGTGGCGGCATGGGCGTGATCAAGCTGGTCGTCGCCGCGCCCTCAGCCGAGCTCGCCGCGAAGCTCGAAGCCCTCGATGGCGTGAACGCGGTGAAAGCCAAGGGAGACGGCGTGTACCTCGTCGAGACCCAGCGCGACCTGCGCGCCGAGGTCGCCCGCACCGCCGTCGATGCCGGGCTGCTCGAGCTCTCGTCCCAGCGCCAGCTCGAAGACGTGTTCCTGCGCCTGACCGGAGGTGCCGCATGAGAGCCCTCGCGATTGCCCAGCGCGAGCTGTCGTCGATGTTCGCCTCGGCGACCGGCTGGCTCGTGCTCACCGGCTTCCTCGCCGTCGCCGGCCTGTTCTGGTCGCTGTCGCTCGCGGCGTACGTCGACTACTCCCAGCAGGCGATGGTCACCCCGTACCTCGCCTCGCAGCTCGACATGACCGAGCACCTGATCTCCCAGTACTTCGGCAGCATCGGTATCCTCTTCGTGTTCATCTGCCCGGCGCTGTCCATGCGGCTGTTCGCCCCCGAGGTCGCCAACCGCACGCTCGAGCTGCTGCTCACCTCGCCGGTGTCCACCGCCGACATCGTGCTCGGCAAGTTCCTCGGAGCGCTGGGCTTCACCGCGACCATGCTGTTCGCGACGGCCCCGTTCCCGCTCATGCTCTGGCAGTGGGGCAACCCGGACCTCGGCGCCTTCGTCACCGGGTACCTCGGCACGCTCCTGCTCGCGGGCGCGCTGCTGTCGATGGGCATGCTCGCCTCCGCGTTCACGCGCAGCCAGATCGTGGCGTTCATGCTCGCCATCGCCGGTGCGCTCATCCTGTGGGTGCTGCAGGCGATGGGCACGGACAGCTGGCAGGCCGAGCTCGCGGTCGTGCCGCACGCCCAGGACATGTGGCGCGGCATCGTGCGGCTGTCGGACCTGACCTACTTCGCGGCCTTCATCGGCTTCTTCCTCTTCGCCACCCACCAGCGCGTGGAGGCCCACCGATGGAGCTGATGCACCGCTTCTCCTGGGTCTTCGCGGCCATCGGCGCCCTGTGCGGCGTCGTGTTCCTGTCGCTCGTGTACCTGTACGGCGGCGTCACCGACGAGGCCCGCTACATCGGCATCTTCGGGGCGGTGGCCTTCGTGGGCTTCGCCCTGCTCGACCGCGAGCAGCTCTCCGAGGGAGCGAACAGCCGGGCCGGCCAGCGGGGCCTCGTGTCCGTGCTGCTCGTCGGTGTGGTCGCGTTCATCGCCATCTTCGGCTACCGCATCGCGCGGGACCACGACGAGCGCTGGGACTGGACCGGCGCGAAGCGGTTCACGCTGTCGGACGAGAGCACGAGCGTCGCCGCGGGCCTGCAGCGTCCGGTGACGATCAAGGCCTTCTTCGCCGAGGGCTCGCTCGAGGGCAAGCGCTTCGAGGAGCTCACCGAGGGCTACGTCAACGCCTCGGACAAGCTCACGGTCGAGATGATCGACCCGGTGAAGAACCCGATCGAAGCCGAGCGCTGGGACATCGTCGTCGAGACCGGCACGGTGGTGATCGTCGCTGGCGAGGACGAGCAGCGGCTCGAGGCCCGCTTCGACGAGACCTCGCTCACCGAGGCCCTCATCCGTCTCGAGTCCGGCGAGGACCACCTCTTGTGCTGGGCCGTGGGCTACGGCGAGGCCGACCCGGACGACGACCGCGAGGCCGATGGCTACGGCTTCGCCGTGATCCGGCTCGAGGGCCGCAACTACACGGTGAAGAAGCTCAAGCTCCCGGTCGAGGGCATCGCCCCGGACTGCGAAGCCCTGCTCGTGGTGCGGCCGACCATCGACTGGCTTCCGAACGCCCGCGAGGCGCTCGCCGCATGGATTGGCGGCGGTGGCCGGGCCCTGGTCATGCTCGAGGCCGGCGCCACGCCCGAGCTGGCCGCGGACATGGAGCGCTACGGCGTGCTCATGGCCGACGACCTCGTGCTCGAAGACTCCCCAGAGCACCGCCAGGCTGGCGTGGACCCCTCGTCGCTGCTCCTGTTCGAGGAGAACTTCGAGAGCCACCCGATCACCGCACCCCTGCACGGCGTGATCGACCTGTCCTACGCCCGCAGCGTCGACGTCGACCCCGAGGCCGAGGGCGTGATGGCCCGTCGCCTGCTCTCCTCCTCGCCGTATGCGTGGGCCGAGACCAACTTCGACGACCCGGCGCTGATCGGCCCGAACGAGGGCGAGAAGCAGGGTGACGTCGGCCTCGCGGTCGCCGTCGAAGTGCTCGATCCCACCGCCCTCGACGTGAGCACCGAGCCCCAGGCCGCCCCCGCCCTCGAGGGGCTCGAGGGCGCGCCCCCCACCCTGCCCTCGCTGGTGGCCGCGGACTGGAGCGCAAAGCCCGGCGGACGGCTGGTCGTGATCGGCGACAGCTTCCC
Source organism: Deltaproteobacteria bacterium (assembly GCA_006226595.1). GTDB lineage: Bacteria > Myxococcota_A > UBA796 > UBA796 > M1803. The sequence goes on along the minus strand of SBGP01000078.1, from coordinate 12,966 downwards.
AGGAAGCAACGTCGGCGTATACCGCGGTAACAACGGCGACTTCGTGTACAACAGCATCGCGTGGCTGCTCGATGCCGAGGACGAGCTCACCGAGCGCCCGAACGAGGCCGAGAACCAGCTGCTCAACCTGAGCGCGATCCAGCAGGGCCTGGTGGTGCTGATCTCGATGTTCTTCCTGCCCGGGTTCGCGGCGCTGCTCGCGCTGATCACCCTCGTGCGGCGGCGGCGGCTGTGAGCTGGCGCGCAGGGCTGGCGCTGGGTCTCGTCGCCTGCGCACGCCCCGCGCCCCCCACCGTCACCTCCGAGCCCACGCCGGTGACCGAGCCAGCGGTGTGGCGAGCGGTCAGCGCCGAGACCTCCGCGATCACCGACCTCGCCGAGCTCCAGCGACTCGCCGCGGACTTCCCGAACAGCGCCACCGTACAGCGGCGCCTGCTCTCGTCGGCCTTTGCCGCCGGGGACGTCGTCGTCGCCACCGCGGCACTCGATCGCCTCGAGGCCATGGCGTACACGCTCCAGCCCGACAGCTACGCGGCCCTCGCCCCGCTCGTCGGCGAGCGCGCCCGCCCCGAGCTGGCCCCGATCACCGCGAGCACGGTCCTCACCGAGGTTCCCGCCAAGGTGCGCCTCGCCGAGGGCATCGCCGTCGGTCCCGACGGCACCCGCTTCGTCGGCTCGGTGGTCGAGCGCGGCCTGTTCCGCGAGGTCGACGCCGGCTGGGAGCGCGTGCCGGTGGACACCGGGAGCGTGTTCGGCCTCACGGTGGACGCCGAGCGCGGCTGGCTGTGGCTGGCGAGCGGCGCGGTCGAGCCCACCCCGAAACCCGACACCGCCTTCGTGGGCCTCGTGGCCCTCTCCCTGCCGGCGCTCACCGAGGTCGCCCGCGTCCCGGCCCCCGACGGCGTACGCGCGCTGAACGACCTGACCGTGGCCCCCGACGGGGACGTGCTCGCCGCCGACAGCATGGGAGGTGGTCTGTACCGGCTGGAACGGGACGCAACCTCGCTAGAGCGCCTCCCCACGGGACTTCGCGGGCCACAAGGCGTGGCGGCACACCCGTCGGGGCGCTGGGCGTACTGGGCTGACTACGGCTACGGCATCGCCGTCCTCGACCTCGAGACGCGCGAGGCCTTCCGGCTCGTCGCTCCGGAGAGCGTCGCGCTCGACGGCACCGATGGGCTGCTGTGGCACGAGGGCACGCTGCTCGCGATACAGAACGGGGTGCGCCCGATGCGCATCACCCGACTGACGCTGGATGCCGACGGTCGGACCGTGACGCGCGCCGACACGCTGGAGCGCGCTCACCCGGAGTGGGGCGAGCCCACCCTCGGCGTCATCGTCGAGGATGCGCTCGTGTACGTGAGCCGGCCCCAGTGGGAGCGCTTCGGCCCGGGAGGCGCGGTGGACGGGGAGCCGCTCGCCAACCCGCTGCGCAGGCTGCCCCTGCCCTGACGGAGGGGGCGCAAAAGCCCCGTGGCACCCGTTCGCGATCGCCGACCATACGCGTGCGCATGGAATTAATTCCCCGCAGCCCGGCGGCATCGACGGCCGCTGAGTAGCGATTCAGCCGGGGTTTCGACGCCGGAGGGGGGCGGGGCACCGCGCCGTCGACGAACATTGACGGATGTCGGTTGACGCGATGCCCGCGTGTCCGGTACACCACTCGACCCCTTCGGAGGATCGAAACATCATGGCTGACACCGCTTCCTTCTTCGCCAACAACCTGCCCAAGAAGCTCGCCGAGAACCCCGACCTCGCGTCGGACATCAACGCGATCTACCAGTTCGACGTGGACGGCGCGGGCAGCTGGGCGATCGACCTCACCGACGGCTCCGGCACCGTGACCGAGGGCGCGCACGCGGCCCCCGGCTGCGTCGTCTCCATCACCAAGGACGACTTCGAGGGCCTGCTCGACGGCAGCAAGAACGCGATGACCCTGTTCATCACGGGCAAGCTCAAGGTGAGCGATGCCGGCCTGGCCATGCAGCTCCAGAAGCTGCTCGGCTGATCGCCACGCACACGACAGGGCGGGGCTCCCGGGTGCGGGGGCTCCGCCCTTCGTGCGTCTGGGATCCGCGACCCGAACGCACTCGCGGCGCCATGACGAGGAAGCAGTCGTCCATCCTGCTTCCACGTCACCGCGCCGCGCCGGGTCAATTCTAGGGGGATGTCAGGTCAACGGTCGGGGAGCAAGAGGTCGCAACAGGCAGTCAAGCGCAGAGCCATCGGTCAACAATCGGCGGGCCCGCGGTCCACGAGGGACCGCGGGGGCACGTGAAGGCTCTACTTGTTCACGTCGATGGACGCGGAGCCTTCCTTGGTGCTGACATCGACGGACGCGCCGTCCTCGTCAGCCTCGACCGCAAAGCCGACACCGGTCTTCTCGGCCTGGGGAGCCGGCTTCGGAGCAGCCTGCTCCTTGATCACCGTGACTTCCTTGGTGTGGGTCGTGTGGGGGGTCGGGCTCGGGGTCTCCTCGACACAGCCAACGGCGGCGAGAAGTGCAATCAGGGGAAGTGCGCGAAGCATGTCAACTCCGGGGAGTGGGGGGGCCCACCACCCGCACGGGGGCGGTGGGCCGGGGATTCAGGACTCATTCACTACAGTTTGTTTACCGAACCGAAGCAAAGTAGTCGAAGTGAGCGTCACTGGACTCGGCGTCCTCGATGGTGACATCGGCCTCCCGCATGGTGGCGCGGGTCTCGATCCGCTTGGCCTGTCCCTCGAAGACCGAGGTGGGCAGCAGCGGAGCAATGCCGGCGTCGCGGCGCTCGAGGAGCTCGGCCTGCTCGAGCTCGAGCTCGGCCTTGGCGAGACTGCGCTCGGCGCGGGCCTGACGGAGCTTCGCCTTCGTGGTGTCGATCTGGGCGTTGTGCCACTCGACGTGGTCGTCCGCGTCGGCGTACTCGTCCGCATCGACGCGGAGGTTCGCCTTGGCCGCGGCGGCGAGTGCGAGGTCGTCCTTGCGCTCGGCCTTGCGAAGATCGTGCTTCGCCTGACGCATCTGCTTGGTCTCGTGTCGGCGACTGCGACGAGCGTCACGGCGGCGGGCCTTCAGGTCCTCCTTCTCCTCGCGGAAGTCGATCACGGCCTTCTCGGCCTCGGAGACCGCGGCGCGCTCGTCATCGAGCACGATGTCGGCGCCGTCCACCGTGGCCGTCGCACCATCCGGCACGTGGAACAGCACGGCCGGGGCGGCGAAGGACACGGAGGGAGCCGTCATCAGAAACAACAGGGTGAGATAGGTGCGGGGCATCATTCCTCCGTATGGAATTCAAGATTTCGCTTACACCCTTCTCGTATGCCGGCGAAATCATGCCCAGCAACCCGATACAGATTTCACGCCATTACCGTAAGGGACTTCTCACCGACTTGGACGGGCTGATCGAGGAGGTCGCTCGCCGAGATTTCATCCGCATTTCAATGGTCCAGACTGCCGTGGTGCTCCCAGATCAGCGGCCCTCGACGCCAGCGAGGCCCGTCGCGGACGTCGTCCGGGCGCACGTCCACGGCGGAGCGGTACACCCGGAGGACCTCCGCGTCGACGACCTGCTCCCGCACACCGGGACGGCCGAGCCACCGACGTACGGCCGCGTCGAGTACCGCAGGGTCGGAGACGCCGTAGTGACCCGTCACACCCCACACCTCGCTCACCCACCGCTGCCCGCCCCCCGCGCCCGCGAGCTGCCGAGACGCCACCTCGTGCTCGATGCCGGCCGCATCCACCGCCACCACCTCGACCAGCGGCATGTGGGTGCGATGGGGCTCCGCGAAGCTCGGGTAGCACGCGAAGGGCCAGGCCTGGGTCCGGCCAAGCACGCCGGTGGCGACCACGCCGACCAGCAGTGGCACGGCGGCCGCCAACACGGGCCAGACGGGGCGCTTCGCTCCCTCGCCCACCCCCTCGGGCCAGGGAAGCAGCACGACCAGACACACGGCGAGGATGCCAAAGTGGATGTTGAACCACAGCGCCGTCGCTGCATGGAAACCGAATGTCAAGAACACGAAAAGCGCACGACTGTTTCGGTTGATCAGCCACAGAGGCGCAGAGACCTCGAAGGCCAGCACCCCGAGGCCCCCCAGCCACAGCAGCCACGGGTCGTGATCGATGCGGGTGAGCGGCTCGAAGTCGAAGGACTGCGCCCACTTCCAGTACATCAACAGGGTCAGGTTGTCGCCGGCCCAGTCGACGCCCTGCACCCGCAGCTTGTGCACCCCGGGGAAGAAGTACACGAGCGTGAGCAGCAGGCCCGCCACGTGGGCGGCCAGGCCCCACGCGAGGGTGCGGCCGGACGCAGGTCGCCACTGACGCAGCGACAGCGCGTCGCTCGCGGGGCTCGCGGCGAGCAGCACCGCGAGCCACCACAGGTGGTGATAGTGCCGCACCGCCCCGTGCAGCTGTGGAATCGCGAGCAGGTACAGCCCACACACGGCGACGAGCCCGAACCCGAGCCGCGCGCCGACACCGATCACACCGAGGACCGCGCCACCCACGACCCCCGCGCGGGCGAGCTCGGCGAGCTGACGGTCGGGCACGAAACCCGCGAGCCCCCACGGATGCGCCGTGGCTGGCCAGCCCACGTACTCCGGCGCATGCCACACCTCCCACAGCGACAGCCAGGCGAGGGCGACGACGATGCGCAGCACCGCGATGGGCAGCGGACCGAGGGAGAGGCGCTCGGCGAGCTGCGCGCGGGTCAGACCGCCGCCTCCAGCGGGCGCGTCGGGATGCCGCGGTCGCTGAGCGGGCGCATCACCTGGCGCTGCAGGGAGCGCTCCGCGAGCTCGAGGTAGGCGTCCGTCTGCATCCACCCAAGATCGTGCACGTGCGCGTCACTGGCCGGCGGCCGGCGACGGATGGCCTCCCAGTTCGCGAGCACGCCGGCGATCGCGAGGTCCGCGGTCGCACCCAGTGCCTCGAAGTCGTCGGGCTCGAGGTGGGGGAGGACCCAGTCGAGGAACGCCCACCCGAAGGTCCCGTGGTCTGCCTCGTCGGTGACGATGCGCTTGAGCACCGCGCGGGTCAGCGGGTGGGTGCACGCCTTCCACGTGCCATGGAGCAGCGGGATCGACAGCGCCTCGCCGACACAGAAGAACGCGACCACCTGGTGCGCGGCCTTCATCAGCGGCTCCTCGCCGTGGCCGATCTTCGCGACCATCGCGTCGGGCTCGTAGGTGAGCTCCGCGCCTCCGCCGAACTCCATCGCGATGCGCGAGCACAGCTCGACGTGCACCATCTCGTCCAGCGGAAAGCGGCTGGCGAGCGCGATGAGGTCGAGGGGCGCCCGCGCCTCGATCAGCGACTGCAGGGTCGCCGCGCACGCCGCTCCCGTGCGGTGCTCCTGAAACGCGGCCCCGGTCCACGACTTGCGCGCGGCACGGATCAGCTCTTCCGGGTACTCGCGCGGATCGAGGGTGCCCCAGGGCATCGCCTCGACCTCGGGTCGCATCTGGCGGTAGGCCTTCTCGATGCTGCCACCGACGAGCTCGAGCTCGAACAGTTCCTCGGTCACGGCTCGCCTCCGGACGGCTCGAGCTTGGGCATGCGCTCCGGCGGCGGCATCAGGTTGCCCACCGGCGGCGGGACCGGCGGCATGGTCTTCGGCGGCGGCCGAACTGGCGGCGGAGGGGGCGGCGGCGGCTCCGGCTCCTCGATCTCGAGGTCCGGCGGAGGCATCAGGTTGCCCACCGGCGGCTCCGGCGGCGGTGGCACGAGGTCGACCACGATCACGTCCAGCCCCTCCGGGACCTGGACCTCGACCGTGTCGTAGCCCTCGGCCTCGACATGGACCTCGCGCTTCGAACCCTCGGACATCGGCGCGCAGCCATCGGGCCCCGCGGGGGCACCGTCGATGCGGATCTCGGCCGCGGCGTCATCCGGGACTACCTTCACGCACAGCGTCGGCTCCGGCTCCGCCGGCTTGCCGCAGCCGACGGTGAGCGCCGCGCCGGCGGCAGCAACGAGGAGCGGCTTGCCGGACAGACGGCGACGCTTGGCCATGCGACCTCCACTGGCGGGCACTGTACCGCGAAGCACCGCTCGTCCCCTACTTCGGGGGCAGCTCCGGGGGCGGCATCAGGTTGCCGACGGGCGGCGGCGGCTCGTCCGGCGGTGGGGCGACATCCGTGGGCGGCGGCGGCGGCCCCTCGGGCTCGAGCTCCACGGACAGCTGCACCTCCTCGGCGAGGTCGACCATCGTCGTGTAGGTCGTGTACCCGGGCGCGCTGACCTCGACGACGACGGAGCCCTCGGCGACCACCGGCACACAGTGCTCCGGTCCCGAAGACACCTGGCCGTGCACGGTCACCGTCTCCACCGCCTCTTCGGGGGTCACGGTCACGCAGATCACGCCGTGGTCCGGCTCGGGCGGCGGCATCAGGTTGCCGGTACGGATGGGCACCTGGCCTCCGCCACAGCCCACGGCGAGCGCCGCACCCGCCGAAGCCACGAGCAGCGGCCTTCCCTGGAGCTTCCTTCGCTTCGCCATCGGGCCTCCACCCCGAGCCTACCAGGCGCTCACTCGGGATCGAGGCGAATCACGAGCTCGCGAGACTCGGTGAGGCTCACGCTCTCGGTGTGCGTCTGGTGACCCGGTGCCGAGACCTCGACCAGGACGGTGCGACCGGCGCGGCGCTCTCCGCAGCGCGACGGCTCCTCGACCCCGTCGACCCTCACCACCGCGTCGGCGGGCAGCACATCGACGCACACGCTCACCATCTCGCTGTCCGGCGGGGGCATCAGGTTGCCGGGCGGCGGGGGTGGCCCCATGCGTCCACCGCCGCTGCCACCGCAGGCGAGCGAGATGCCGATGCCGGCGGATGCGACGAGCAGCGGGGTGCCGTGGATCTTGCGACGCTTGGCCAGGGGTGCCTCCGCGAGGAGCATACCGTCAGGGTGCGTCCGTTTCCTCCGCGGGCGCCTCGGTCGGCTCCGCGTCTGGCGCCTCGGTCTCGTCCGTGGCGGCCTCGCCGTCGACGGCCTCACCGTCCGCCGCATCGGCGTCGTCGCCCTCCGCCGCGCCCTTGCCATCGTTGCCCTTGGCCGCGAGCTCTGCGGCCGTGCACTGGCGCGTGTCGTGGTACACGAGCCGCTGCTCCCAGCCCACGGTGAACCCGAGCACGCCGACCACGGCCGACACCGTCTCGGCTCCGGGGAGCACGTAGTCCTCGATGCGCTGGGAGCGCAGGTGCGCCTGGGTGTCCATGAGCACGATCTTGAACGGGGGCTTGTCGTCGTCGTCCGCGAGGTCCGAGATCTGGATGCGCCGCGGGAAGATGACGTCGACGGCCGTCGCCTTGTCCCCCTCGGGGAACAGCGTGCGCAGCGTGACTTCCTTGGTGCGCGCCTTGTCCGAGAGCGGCACGTGCTGGACGAACTCGACCTGGGTGTGGTCGCCGTCCCACTGGGCGTAGGACGTGGTGATCGCCGGGTCGATGCTCGCGATGATGCGATCGACGACGTTCGCGGTGTCCACGGCGCTATCGGCGGCGGCGTTGCCGCTGCTGCCGCCGTGCCGCTTCTGCTTTCGCTCGCCGAACAGCAGGGAGGGCTCGAACTTCATGTCGAAGCGCTCTTCGCGGCCGCCGAGCGACACGCTGACCTGACCCTCGCCCTCTTCGGACTCCGAGGTGCCCTCCTCGCCGGTCTCGGTGAACACGAGGTCTTCCCACACGCCGTCGCGCAGGATGCCGGTGAACGTGCCTTTCGAGACGTACTCGTGGCTGCCCGCGCGGGTGAACGCGCTCGCCGGGGTGTAGATCGCGAGGGTCACGCGGCCGCCACCCGCGAAGCGCCAGCAGCCCTCGGGGCCCTGGAGCATGGCGTCGGTGCCGGCGCGCCAGTGGTCGAGGTCCTCGACGTCCACTTCGCCAGCAGAGGCGAGGGCGAGGAGCATCAGCGGGATCATCGGGGCCTCACGTGCACGGTGAACGCGATGCGGTACAGGTTGCCGACCGAGGTCTGGCGCATGCTGCCGGCGAAGCCGAAGTGCGCCATACGCGCCGCGTACTGCACGCCCGCGAGGTAGGACAGCTCCCCGATGCCGGCGCTCCACGCCTCGCGCGGGCCGGACAGCAGCCACACGGGCTCGATGCCGACCCAGGGCTTGACGTACTTGGCGTCGAGGCCAGCGGTGGCGCGCAGTCCCATGGCGAAGGCATCGTCGAGGAGCGCGGCGTCGCTCTCCCAGCGGTCGAAGCGGGCCACGGGTCCGAAGCGCAGCCCCACCGGTCCCACCCACGGTCCCGCCGTGCTCGCGAGCTCGAGGCTACGGCCCTTGGCAGCGCCGACGGGGAAGGTCAGGTCGAGGCGGGTCTCGCCCGAGATCTGCAGGGGATGGTCCGACGCGGGGAACCACTGGTGGCCGACCGCGATGCCGAGCGGCACCGCGGCCTTGCCCTGGAGCGAGGCCCAGGCGAGCACGGGCTTGATGAACCACCGCCCGCGGAACAGCTGCGGCCGCAGGCCACGCCATGCCGCATCGTCGAGGCGATCCGGATCCTCCTCGCGGTAGCGCGCCGACTTGTCGTCGAAGTCGTCGAGGGCGCTGCCGAGATCGCTGTCGTCCACCGAGATCGAGAAGGACTTCGGCGGCTCCGGCTCGGCCTCCTCGGCGGGAACCTCGTCCGGAGGCGCATCCTCGGAGCTCGCCTCCTCCAACGGTGCGTCCTCGGCGGGGGCGGCGTCCTCGGTGGGCGCAGGGGTCTCGGGCACAGGAGCTTCCTGGGCCTGGGCGTTCAGAGCGAGCAGCAGCGTGAGCACGACGTTCCTACGGGCAGGTGCGGGCTGTATTGCGTACGCGCCGCCGAGGCTTCCATTCACCCGGGTCCCACGGGAGGCCGTGTCCCCCCCGACCTCCGCCGAACGATGCTCGCAAACCGCTGTATGCTGCTCGCGCGTGAGAGGTTGGGATGTCCGAAGACCTGTATCCACCCGGTCCCGAGGGGGTGCCGGCGGACCTGACGATGCCGACGGCGGCGTACAAGCGCCACGCGTGGATCGCGTTCACCGCCCTGGTTCTGTTCGTCGGCATGTACCTGGCCCTCACCGGGTGGCTGGGCTGGGTGTCCTACCGGCTGATCATGGACGCGTGGGTCGGCGGTAAGGGCTTCCTGGGGGTGCTGCTCGCCGCTCCCGCCGTGTTCCTGTTCGTCTTCCTCGCCAAGGGCCTGTTCACGGTCCGACACCACGAGGACCCCGGCACCATCGAGATCACCGCCGCGGACGAGCCCGAGCTGGTCGCCTTCGTGCACCGCATCGCCGACGAGGCCGGCGCGCCCCGCCCCCACCGGATCTTCCTCTCCGCTCGCGTGAACGCGGCGGTGTTCTACGACCTGTCGCTGCTCAACCTGCTGTTTCCGTCGAGGAAGAACCTCGAGATCGGCCTCGGGCTGGTCAACGCGCTGACCCTCGACGAGATGAAGGCGGTCATCGCCCACGAGTTCGGGCACTTCGCCCAGCGGACGATGGCGGTCGGTCGCTACATGTACGTTGCCCAGCAGGTCGTCGGCGATGTGGTCGCGAACCGCGGCATCCTCGACCGGGGGCTGATGCACCTGTCCTACTTCGACATCCGTGTCGCGTGGATCGGCTGGCTGATGCGGCTCATGGTGTGGGCGGTGCGAGCGCTGGTCGATACCGGCTTCCGCGGGATCATGCTCGCGCAGCGGGCCCTGTCGCGCGAGATGGAGCTGCAGGCGGACCTGGTGAGCGTGTCGCTGGCGGGCTCGGACAGCCTGGTTCACGGACTGCACCGCCTCGGCGCCGCCGACGATGCGTGGGGACGCGCGCTGCAGTTCGCGGGTTCGCAGTACCACCGGGGCCGCGCGGTCGAGGACTTCTTCGCGCTGCAGAGCCACATGCAGACCCGCATGGGCGAGGTACTCGCCGACCCGACGTACGGCGACGTCCCGCCGCTTCCATCCGAGGCCCGCGCCGGCCACCGCGTGTTCAAGAGCGCGATGGCGCAGCCGCCGCAGATGTGGAGCACACACCCGCCGAACCGCCAGCGCGAGGACAACGCCAAGTCGGTGTACCTGCCGTCGACGCTGGATGCGCGCAGTGCGTGGCTGCTGTTCCGCGACCCGGACCAGCGACGCAAGCAGCTCACCCAGGTGCTGTTCGCACAGGCGGACCTGCCCGCCCCAACCGAGACCCTCGCCCCCGAGGACGCGGCGTCGGCGGTGGACGAGCTCTTCGCGCGCCCGTGGCTCGAGTCCGCCTACCAGGGGCTGTACTACAGCCGCTCGGCCTTCGCAGAGGTCGGTCGCGCCGAGGGCTTGTTCGAGCCGGTGTCCGACGCATGGGGCGCGCTCGACGCGCTGTACCCCGAGCAGATCCGCGCGGACCTCGATGCGGTGAGGGAACGCGGCGAGGAGCTCGCCCTGCTCCGCGGCCTCCAGGACGGGGTGCTCCAGGCACCCGGCGGGGTGATCCGCTTCCGGGGCACGGACATGCCGCGCACGGCCCTACCGGAGCTGATCCGCCTGCTCACCGAGGACCTTCGCGAGAAGCTCGATGGCGAGTGGATCGAGGTCCTCGAGGGCTATGGCTTCGTGCCGCCGGACGACAGCAACCTCGCGAGCTGGTTCGAGAATGTCGGTGGCTGGGTCGACTCGTACATGGGCAGCCTCAAGGCCCTGGCGAACGCGACGCTGGCGAGCCTCCTCGAGACCGAGGCGCACATCGCACGGCACTTCCGCGACGGGACGGACCCTGGACCGGCGCCGAGCCCCGGTGCGGTGCCGCCGAACTACCGCACGTGCACGCCGGAGCAGGTCCGCGAGCGGGCCAAGCGCCTGCCGTGGTGGGACCGCTTCCTGCTCGCCGATGGCTGGGGCCCCGGCACGCTGCGAGCCGCCGCGGCCGTCGCGGTCCTCGCGGTGCCCTTCTACGTGACCGTGCGCACGGGACAGGCGACGGTCGCGATCGTCAACGGGCTCGCGACATCGGTCCGCGTCGACATCGGCGGACGAGAGCGGCTCGTGCCGGCCGGCGGCAACATCGAGCTCAAGGTCCCCGCGCGGGAGCTTGCCGTGACCACGGTGACCGAGTCGGGCCAGCCGGTCGAGAGCCTGTCGCTCGACGCGTCGAACACCTGGAATACGCACGTGTACAACGTTGCCGGCGCCGCGCCGCTCGTGCGATGGACGGCAAGCTACGGCACCGCCGGCGAGGTACCCCCGGTGTACCTCGGTGCGCCGCGGGTCCACGAGACGAGCGTGTCCTACGTGTTCGAAGAGCCTCCAGACAGCATCTCCGGCCGTGGCTCGGGGGGAACGCGAGCGGCGCTCGCGGCGCTGACCGAGAGCTCCCCCGGAGAGCAGCTGTCGATGCTCGAGCCGGAGGCGCAGGCGTCGCTGATCCGCGCGCACCTCGCCTACGACCCGACGAGCGACGGCGACTACGGCGGGTGGGCGATGCGCGCCGCGCAGCTCGGCATGGGGCCCGAGGTCCTCGCCAAGCGCCTGGCGAGCGCCCCCCACGACGTGTGGCTGAAGCGCGCCGAGCACGACATGGTGCGCGGTGGCCCCGCCGAGCGTGAGGTCTGCGCACGACGTGCGCAAGAGCGGGAGGCGACGCCCACCGACGCCGATGCCACCTACCTGTGGCTGCGCTGTCTCCACGGAGCGGAAGGCCGCCGCGAGTCGCTCGCCGCCTTCGCCGCCCACCCGGACCACCCGTGGGTCGGGCTGGCTGCAGCCTATGCCCACTGGGAACAGGCCGAGTTCGCCGAGGGCGTGCAGATCCTCCTGCGCTTTGCGGGCCAGCAGCCCGAGAACAGCACCATCGACCTGATCCGCGTGCAGCGACTGCTCGGCCAGTCGGTCACCGCCAGCCACCCGTGGGTCGCGTTCAACGAACAGCTCGAGGGCGGCGCGCCGGTTCCCGAGGCCTACGAGGGCTACCGGGCCCTGATGCGCGGCCAGCTCGCGCGTGCCCAGCAGCTCGCCGACCAGAACCAGGACCTGTCACTGCTCGTGGCGATTGCCGCGTCGGATGGCGCGCCGGCAGGCGCCCTGGCGAGCGCGCTCGCGCTACCCGATGACGCCGGCGTGTCGATGTCCGCAAGGACGCTGCTCGCGGCCCTGCGCGCCCGAGAGGGCAAGCCGTTCGGTGCCCTGCTCGAGGCGCTCAGCAACCCCGATGACGCGGAGCAGTCCGCGGCACTTCACGCGATGTTCGAGGGCGCCAGCGAAGCCACGGTGGACGCCGCCGTCGACGGCAGCCAGCCCGCCTTCCGCGGGATGCTGCGGGCAGCGGGCATCACGATGCTCGGTGAGCGCGCGCCCCAGGCCTGGCGAGACGAGGTGCGCGCACTGCTGTTCGCGATGGAGCGGCCCTATCTCGCGCGGTAGGTGGGGCTTTTCACACAGCTAGCTGGCGCAGTCCACACACTGGGTAGCGGTGGGAATCGCCGCCAGACGGCCGGCGGGGATGGTGCCGCCACAGCTGGCGCACTCCCCGTAGGTCCCTGCATCGAGCCGATCGAGGGCCGCACGGATGTGGCTGATCTCGTTGAGGGTCACGGCATCGATGCCCTCCATCACCACGTCGTTCTCGAGGACCTGGGCGCGGTCGTCCCAGTCGGTGGGCACGTCGCGGTCGGCATTGGTGAGGTGGGCATCCAGCTTGGCGTGGCGCTGCTGAAGCTGGGCAAGGCGCTCGGTGAGCAGGGTTCTCGCGTCCGTCATGGTGGACCTCCGGGAAGGTTCGAAGCAAGATCCGGGCCAGCGTGCCCCGAAATCGGCCCCATTTCGGACCTCGGATCGCGGACAGGCCGTACTGATGCGCCTCAGCGGGGGTCAGACCCCCCAACGGGGTCAGACCCCCCAACGGGGTCAGACCCTCCAGCGGGGTCAGACCCCCCAACGGGGTCAGACCCTCCAGCGGGGTCAGACCCTCCAGCGGGGTCAGACCCTCCAGCGGGGTCAGACCCTCCAGCGGGGTCAGACCCTCCAGCGGGG
>SBGP01000095.1 GCA_006226595.1 Deltaproteobacteria bacterium | reverse complement strand
TGGCCACGGGCCAAGGTCCTTTCGCCGACCCTACGGGCCCGACTTTCGGTGAATCGCTGCGCGACCGGCCGAATCCGCGAAACGGCCCTCAGACCGCTCGGTCCGACTTTTTCAGCAGCCTGCTAGCTCACTCGGGCGCCTGCTCGAAGCGCAGCAGCACCTCGCCCTCCTCGACGACCGGGTGTTCCTGGAACACTCGGATCTCGCCCCACAGCCCGCCCGCATCGGCGTAGAGGTACAGCCGCTCGTGCGGGCCCTCCTCGAAGGTGGTGCGCAGGCCCTCGACGAGCACGGTGGACCAGCGTCCCGCCAGGCTCTCGGTTCGCGCGTCGACATTGGCGTGGATGCGCACACCCTCGGCGCGGACGTCCACGTCCACCCACTGCTCGACCCCGTCACCACACGCGCTCTCTACCAGGCGCGGGCCGTCGAGGCGCACCACGTCGAGGGCGACCTCGGTGGGAGTGCCCAGGGCCATCCACTCGCCGGCGAGCGCGTGGCTGCCTTCGACGACCTCGAGGACCTCCCGTGGCGTGAAGCCCAGCGGCGCCTCGTCCTCGCCGAGCTCGTGCACCACGCCGGCACAGGTCTCGGGGTGGCAGGCGCACGTGAGCATCGCCGCAAGCAGCGGCAGGAAGCGGATCATCGTCATCTCCTCATCGGTGACCGCTGGGTGTGGCAGGCCGCCGTTGCCTTCACGGCTCAGGCGAAGCCGGGCCCCTTGCGCCACGGACCCGGGTCCGGCCCGCGCTCCGGCACGTGCGTGATGTGGCGGAAGGACAGGCTGATCCGGCTCTCTTCCGTGTCGGCGCGCTTGAGCGCGTGCTTCCAGTCCGCCTGCATCGCCTGGCTCATCACCAGCAGCGAGCCCGGCTCGAGTAGCTGGTCGACATACACGAACTCACCCGCCACCTCGGTGCGGAGCTTCATCACCCTCGCGACGCCGAGGCTGACGATGGCGATCGGCGTGCCCGGCGCGAGGATGTCGATGTCGTCGGCGTGCCAGCCGAGGCTGTGCTTGCCGGTGGGGTAGTGGTTCGCCAGGCAGTTCGTCGGGGTGAACCCGCAGGTCTCGCGGATCTGCTCGGCCACCGCCCACACGTCCGGGTGCCAGGGGTTCTCGGGGTACTGCGCGCCCGCGTAGTTGTAGGGAACGCCCAGACTCGCCGTCCGACGCGAGGCCATCTGCTGCGTCCACGGCAGCTCGTGCGCGACGGTGGCGTACAGCGCGTCCGGATCGGCAACGAAGTCGGGGAGGTAGATGATCTCGGGGATCACGTCAGCGCCTGGAGCAGCTCGACGGTCACGTAGGTGCCCTTGGGACGCCCGACGGCCCACTGGTATGCGGTCTTTCCCTCCGGGTTCTTCGCGAAGCGGTCGGCGCCGCGCTCGCGCAGCATCGTCGCCATGGCGGGGGCCGTGGCCCGCGGGCAGCGGCACAGCTGGTGGAGGATCGGCCATCCGTCGGCATCGACCGCGTGGATGTCGGCGCCGGCATCGAGGAGGACCTCGGCCGCGCGGGTGCGGCCGTCGGCGGCGGCGTACATCAGCGGCGTGCGGCCGTCCGGGGCGCGGTAGTCGACGCTCGCGCCGCGCTTCAGCATCCAGCGGATCAGGCGGATCTTGCCGTCGAAGGCCGCCATGCACAGCGGGGTCATGCCGTCGAAGGGCACGTCCAGGCCATGGGCGGTCGCGAAGGCCTCGAGGGCGGCCATGTCGCCGCTGCGTAGCTGCTGGGGGGTCACGCCTCGTCCTCCGTGGTCGCGTACATCAGGTGGATGGCCTGAAGGTACGCCGAGCCCCACTGGATCGCCTCGAGTTCTTCGGGCAGGAGGTCCATCTCCCCGGCGTCGTCCCCGTTCGGATCGAGCAGGTCGAGGAAGAAGTCGCGGACGAAGCCCACGTAGATCACGTCGTTTTCGCCCCACTCGTTGACGCTCACCAGGTGGCCGCGCAGGCCAGCGATGAGGTCGGGCAGGTGCTCGGCGACGATCTCGGGTGGGAACGGCTCGTCGTGGCGGTGGGCGAGCACGCGCTTCACGGCGCGCACGTTGGGCAGCGCCTCGAGCTCGAGGATCGCCGCCGGCGCGAACGCCCGGTAGCCATCGAGGCGGTAGGCATCGTCGAGCTCGGCGACGATGACCAGGTCCGGGGTGAGGTGCACGGGGATGCCATACAGCCACGCACCGGACGCGAGCGTGAGGCGGATCGGGTCCTGATCGACCCGCGCCTGGGCGAGCAGGCTCATCGCGCTCCCTTGCGCTTCTTGCGCCGGGAGGCCTCGACGACGGCCTCCCGATCGAGGTGATCATCGAGTCCGCGCGCGATGTACTCGTCGTAGCTGCCCTTGTAGGACTCGACGCCGTCGGGGCGGATCTCGAGGATGCGGTTGGCGACCTCGTTGACGAACCATCGGTCGTGGCTGACGAAGATCACCGTCGACTCGGTCTTCTTCAGCGCCTCGGCGAGAGCCTCGATGCCCTCGAGGTCGAGGTGGTTGGTGGGCTCGTCGAGAAGGATGACGTTCGGTCCGACGGCGCCGATGCCGCACAGGGCCAGGCGCGCGGCCTCGCCACCGGACAGCGTCGCCAGGCGCTTGTCGGCTTCGTCCCGCGAGAAGAGCACGGCGCCGAGGCGGGCGTAGATCTGGCCGATGTCTTCCATCGGCACCTGCCCCCACAGCCAGTTGGACACGGTGTCCTCGCCGTCCTTGAGCACTTCGTGGTGGTCCTGGGCGAAGTAGCCGGTGTGGGTCTCGTGGCCCCACGTGACCTCGCCGTCCTCGGGCTCGACCTCGGCGAGCAGGCACTTGAGCAGCGTGGACTTGCCGATACCGTTGGGCCCGATGATCGCGAGACGCTCCCCGCGGTTGACCACGAGGTCCACGTCGTCGAGCACGACCTTGTCGCCGTAGGACTTGCACAGACCGATGGCCTCGACGACCTGGCGTCCCGACGGGCGCTGCTGCGGGAAGACGAAGCGCGGGTGACGCCGGGAGGAGGGCGTCAGCTTCTCGATGACGATCTTCTCCATGCGCTTCTGGCGGCTGTTCGCCTGGCGGGCCTTGGTCGCCTTGGCCTTGAAGCGCGCGATGAACGCCTTGTGGTCGGCGATCTCCCTCTCCCGCTTGTCGTTGGCGCGCTCGCGCTGGTCGCGCTCCAGCGCCTTGAGGTCGAGAAAGGCCTGGTAGTTGCCGGTGTAGAGGGTGATCTCCTCGTAGTCCACGTCCACGATGTGGGTGCACACGTTGTCGAGGAAGCGGTGGTCGTGGCTGACGATCATCGCGCAGCCCGCGAAGCTGTTGAGGAAGGACTCGAGCCACGCGAGCGACACGATGTCGAGGTGGTTGTTCGGCTCGTCGAGCAGCAGCACGTCGGGATTGCTGGCCAGGGTGCGGGCGAGCAGCACGCGCAGCTTGAACCCGCCGGACAGGGTCGACAGCGGCTCGTAGTGGACCGCCGTGGGGATCTGCATGCCCTCGAGGATCTCGGAGGCCTTGGCCTCGAGGGAGTAGCCGTCGAGGCGGAGGATGGTCTCCTCGAGCTCGCCGTAGCGGTCGACGTCGAAGTCCTCCTCGGGTCCGCCGAGCATGGCCTCCTTCTCGGCCATCGCCGCCCACACCTCGGCGTGTCCCATCATCACCACGTGGAGGATGGGGATCTCGTCGTAGGCGAAGTGGTCCTGCTCCAGCACCCCGACCCGCGCGCGCTTGGGGATGACCACCTCGCCGGTCGACGGCATCTCCTCGCCGGTGAGGATGCGCAGGAACGTGGACTTGCCGGAGCCGTTGGCGCCGACGACGCCATAGCGATTGCCTGCGTGGAACTGCAGGTTCGCATCGGTGAACAGGACCTGTCCGCCGAACTGCTTCGAGAGGTCGGTGACCGTGAGCATGTGGAACTCCCGCGCCGCGGGTAGCTGATTCACGCTCCGTCGGCGAGGATCAGCGGTCCATGCAGCAGCGGTACTGAAGCTGGGTGTTCCAGTTGGCGCAGTCCCAACCCGAGCCCGAGGTGACCCACATCACGTCGGTGCCCGCGCAGTAGCTGTTGGTCCAGCACTGGTTGCCCGCGCAGCCGGTCGTGCCGATCTGGTAGTACTGCCCGACGGTGCAGGTGTCGGCGCCGAGGTCGGTGCACGCGATCTGGGCGTTGTGCCCGTTGGATGCGGTCTGGACGGGGCTGTAGCAGTAGTGGTCGTTGCCGCCGCTGGTCCAGCCGCTCGGGCAGGCCTTGCTGATGTCGGCACCGGTGAGGGTGGCGTTGGTCAGCGTCACGCCGTCCATCGTGTCGCCGGTCCACACCTGCTGCCAGCTGCCCCAGGTCGCTCCGTCGGGCTGGCCCTGGCGCCAGTAGACACCGCCTTCGTTGAAGTGCAGCTGGTGGCTGGCGTCGCCGGAGTTGTCCCCCCACGGGGCGATGGTCACGGTGCCGCCATAGGTTCCCGCACCCGGGACGCCGACGGTGGACCGACGCTTGAACTCGACCCGCATCTCGCGGTCGAACACGCTGGGTGCGTCGTCCACGTCTCGGGTGTCGCGGATGGTGTAGCGAAGCGCATCGACCGCGGCGTCGACCCGAAGGTTGCCGGTCATCGTGTCCCCGGCGACGTCGACGTAGGTCGAGGCGGTCGCGCTGAGCGCGTCGGTGTCGGAGTACCGGGTGTGGTGCGCCGCGGCGTTGCTCGCGTGGGTGCCGATGAGGGTGCTCGCCCAGCCCTCGATGGTGGCCTGGTCGGCGCTGATCACGTTGCTCGCGACGGAGATGCCGGTGCCGGCGGTGTAGGTGTAGTTGTCGTCGAGGTCGGCGAGCAGCTCTGCCTCGCTGTCGTAGCAGACCCCGCTGGCCCAGCCCTCGATGGTGGCCTGGTCGACGCTGATCACGTTGCTCGCGACGGCGATGCCGGTGCCGGCGGTGTAGGTGTAGTTGTCGTCGAGGTCGGCGAGCAGCTCGGTCTCGGTGTCGTAGGCGACGTCGCGGGCGGCTTGCTGCATGTCCGAGGTGGCGGGGATCTCGGCGCGTAGATCTCCGAGGCTCATGCCCTGGAGCGCGTCAGCGGTGCCCGCGCGATTCGCCCACGCGGCGTAGGGCACGTGGGCGAGGGGAACCAGCGGCATCGGGCTGTCGCCGCTGACCTGGATCTGCAGGTGGGCGCCGCCGTAGTTGCCGAAGGTGTCGAGATCGAGGGGCACGCCGCCGGCCCCGAGCTCGGTCGCGAACGCCCCGTCGACGACGTCGAGGGTGAGGGTGTCCGTCCACAGCGACGTGCTGCCGGCGCTGTCGTCGTAGAGGGTGAAGGTGACGTCGACCTGGCCGTCGATGCGCGTGCCGGTGGAGTCGGTGAGCACACCCTGGACCGGGACGAAGCCGGGGGCGGCATGGGCGGCGAGTGCGAGCAGCAGGACGAGCACGGGACCTCCAGGAACCCGATGATGCCACCCTGGTCGGAAATCGCGCACCGAGTATGTCGGCGAGGGCGGGGACGGCGCTGCTCGCAGTCGGCCGGGCCCACCCCGTGCTGGGGCGACGGTGGGGCGAGTGGAGGTGGTGCGGAGGAAGTCTCAGGTCGCGGTGCGGAGCCCGAGACCGGCGCGAGACCTCATCCGACCGCGATCTTCCACGGACGCGCCTTCTCGAGCTGCGCGGCAAGCCGGAACAGCGTCGCCTCGTCGCCAAAGCGGCCCACGAACTGGGAGCCGATGGGCAGCCCGTCCGCGTTCGTGTACAAGGGCACGCTCATGCCGGGCTGGCCGGTCTGGTTGAACAGCTGCGTATTCGGCGTCCACGACAGCTTGTTCTTGCCCATCTGCTCCAGCGCGAAGTCGAGCAGCGCCTTGAGCGGAAGCCGCTTGAGGGCGCGGAGCTGGAGGGCCTCGCTCGGCTGGACCTGCAGCTGGCCGACCTTCGCGGGCGCTCGGGCCAGCGTCGGCGTGAGAAACACGTCGTGGCTCTCGAACAGCTCGGCCACGTCGCGGGCGTTCCGCTGCATGGTGATCTGGGCGTCGAGGAGGTCGGGGGCCTTCGTCGCCCAGCCGATGAGCGCCAGCAGCCAGGTGCCGAGCTCGTAGTCCTTGGCTCGCGGCTTTCGACCGGCGGCGGCCGACGTGCTCTCCACGAACCACGCTACGCCGGTGGCGACGGTGAGGAAGTACGCCCGCACCATGGCCTCGCGATCGAACTTCGGACGCGCTTCGACGACCTCGTGGCCGAGCTCGCGCAGCAAGGTCACCGTGTCTTCGAGGGCCGCGCGGCAGTCGGCGTCGGTCTCGTCGCCGTACAGCGCCTCGGCCGTGTACGCGATCTTGAGCTTGGCGGGTTTCTTCTTGAGCTCCTGGACCCACGAGCGCGGCTTGTGTGGCGCCGCGTAGGGCTCGCCGGGTGTGGGCACGTCCTCGATGTCGAGGAGCAGGGCGCTGTCCCGCACGGAGCGCGCGAGCACGTGCTCCTGCACGAACCCGCCCCAGGCCTCGCCCATGTACGGTGCCATGGTCACGCGACCCCGGGTGGGCTTGAGGCCGAACAGGCCGCAGCAGCTGGCGGGGATACGGATCGACCCGCCGCCATCGCCACCGTGCGCAACGGGCACCATGCCCGAGGCCACCGCCGACGCAGCGCCCCCGGAGCTACCTCCCGGCGTGTGGTCCGGGTTGTGCGGGTTGCGGCACGGGCCATACACCGAGGGCTCGGTGATGCCCATGATCCCGAACTCGGGGGTGTTGGTCTTGCCGAGGATCTGCAGTCCAGCGGCCTCGTAGCGTCGCGCCAGCTCGCTCGTTCCCTGTCGCGGTACCCCCAGCGACAGCTTCGAGCCGTCGCTCGTCGGCGTTCCGTCGATGCGCAGCTTCAGGTCCTTGACCAGGAAGGGCACGCCCTTGAGCGGGCCGTCGGGCAGCTTGTCGACGTTCGCGCGCGCCCGGTCGTACATCTTGTACACGACGGCGTTCAGCGTGGGGTTGCGCGCTTCGATGCGCTCGATCGAGGCTTCCAGGAGCTCGGCAGGGGAGACCTTGCCCTTTCGCACGGCCTCGGCCATCGCCGTCGCGTCCCAGCTCTCGTACTCGGGCAGCTTCACAGGGCCTCCGTCGGCAGAGGCTCACTCTGCCAGGTAGGTCAGCGTCATCTCGTAGGACACCGGGTTCTCGGGCGTCCACGGCCAGGTCCAGCTGCGCAGGTTCTTGCCTGTCGCGGCCCGAATCGGCTTGTCGCAGTGGCCGAACTTGATCTTCATCGCGTAGCCGCGGTCGGTGACGAAGCGCGCCGTGCAGCTCGCGAGCACCGTCTGCGGTTCCTTGGCCATGACCGTGTCGCCGGCGGGCTCGAAGATGCAGTCGGGCAGGCGATTGGCGCTCTTGTCGAGGACCTGCCCGGATGCCGAGATCGTCGCGTGACCCACGCAGATCTCGCGGTCGTCGGCGATGGTTCCGAACTCGTCGATCGGCGTGGAGAGCGGATCGGGGTTGGCGAGCAGCGCGGTGGGGCTGTCGTCGCGGTAGTCGATGATCACCCGGGTCTTCGCGCCGATGGGCAGGCCGTCGCCCCCGGTCTCGGTGTGCCAGCGCCACTGGCGCAGTGCCTCGGTGGCCGAGCGGTGGAAGACCTCCGGGCAGTCCACGAACGCGGGCGCGCCCGGGTTGCCGTTGCCGTCGACGTCGAGGTCCACCACGCAGCGTCCGTAGGACAGGCCCTGCTTGCGGGCCTCGTCCGGGAAGGCGGGGTCGACCTGCTTCTTGATGCCGAACTCACCACGCTCGCCGCCGAGCTCCACCGACTCGGTGGGGCGGCCGTCGTCAGGTCGGATCTCGGGCGCTTCCTGGGCTAGCGCCAGCGCCAGCCACCAGATCACTCGAGCTCCGCCCGGTAGATGATGCGCACCTCGAAGTGCTGGACGCCGCGGACCTCGGGGTACTCCCAGCGCAGCACGGAGCGCTTGATCACCTTCCTGAGCGCGCCGGGGCAGTCGAGCGGGGTGACCCGTCCGATCGCGCCGTCGGTGACGTCGAACGCCACCGAACAGCTGGTCACGCCGGAGAGCGAAGCCGGCCAGTCCACGCCGCCGATGGGGCGTGCGACGCACTCGGGGATGCGGTTGGCGGCCATGCGGCCGATCTCGCCGAGGCCGGAGACGCTGACCTCCATCGCGCAGTGCGCGACGTCGGTGTCGAGGATGGACACGGGCTGCTCGTCGACCTTGGTCTCGGCACGCGAGTCCGGGCGGGCGGCGGGGCCGTCGAGACGGAAGCGCACCCGCAGGGGCACCTCTCCGCCGCGGTCGAAGGTCCACTGCGTCAGCGCGGTCGCCGCGGCGTCGTGGAAGATCTCGTTGCAGCGACGGAACTCGACGTTGTCGACGTTGCCGTCCTCGGCCACCACGAGGGTCACGTCACACGCGGCATCGACGAAGCCCGCGTCGATCGCCGCCTGCGGGAACTCGGGCGACACGCGGGTGCGGGCCTTGGGCCGGACCTCGGAGTCCGGCGCGGTGCTGCGGTAGACGAGGGCCACGTCGTAGGGCGTGGTGTCGCGCTCGTACCAGGGCCAGCGCCAGCTGCGCAGGGTGGTCTCGGCGTCTTCCTGGAGGTCCTTCGGGCAGTCCGCGAGGTCGAGCTCGGTGATCTCGCCCTTCACGTTCATGAACCGCGCGCGGCAGGTCGCGGCGCCGTCGGGGAGCTTCGCCGGCCACACGGGCGCTTCGTCGGTCTCGGGCGCGCACTCGGGGATGTAGCTGCCCGACACGCGCGACACCTTGCCGGCGGTCATGCCGACGCTCACGTCACAGCGCGGCACCTCGAGCCAGCTCGTGTCGATCGCCTCGGTCTTCGGGAAGCTCGGCGGCGTCTTGCTCGCGGCCGTGTAGTGCAGCGTGGCCGTGAACGTCGCCTCGATGCCTCGACCCTCGACGATGATCGGGCGCCAGCGCCACTTCTGCATCGCGTCGATCGTCGAGCGCGCCAAGGTCTCGGGGCACTCGAGGGCCGTCACCGAGCGCGTGGCGCCGAGCGGATCGATGACCACGCTCACCTCGCACGCCGCGTCGACCGGGTCGGAGACCCGCGCGTCGGGAGGGAATTCGGGCCAGGTCCGCTCGATGAGGGCGGGTGGAAGTCCGGTCTCCACGGCTTCGGGCGGCGCCGTTTCGGGCGCCGCCAGTGCGGGGAGAATGAGCCAGATCGGCAGCGTGAGCATGGGGGCATCCTACCGCATCCTCGCCGGTGTGGCGCGTGCGCGTTCGCTTCTGCCGCTACTGCTCCCGCAATGCCTGGAGTCCAGGCGGCACATCGCCCGGCGCGACGAGCTGCTTGCGGAGCAGCTCCGCGACCCATTGCGCGGTCCCTCGGCTGCTCACCCCGACGGTGCACAGGGTCACCTTGTTCTGGGCGAGGAACACGAGATCCCAGCCGCGCACCTGGATGCTCGCGATCCTCGCGAGCAGGATCTCTTCGGTGCCAGCGGCGGATTCGACGTGCAGCGTCGTACCCCGCAGCGCGAGCTTCACCGGCGTGGGGGGGCGCCGGTTGATCACGAGCGCGATCGCGATGCCCGCGAGCCCGGGAAGCACGAAGATCGCGCCGACGCCGGGTCCGAAGAGCACCCCGCTGATCACACCGAGCAGCACCGCCGCCGCGCCGACGGCCCCCGGCACGACGTCCGGCCGTCCGTCCTTCCCCGGAGGGCTCGGCGTCATCACCGTGAACCCGTCGATCTCCTCGAGGAGCGAGACCTCTCCGGGGACGGGGTTCACCCGAGCATCCGCTGCATCATCGCTCGGACCTCGTCGCCCGTCTCCGGATCGCGCAGCGCGAACGCGAGCGTGGTCTCGAGCCACTGCAGCGGCGTGCCGGTGTCGTAGCGGTGCGAGTCGAGGACCTCGATGCCGACCTTGTCCCCGGCGGCGAGCTCGAGCAGGGCGGGCACGTGGTAGTACTCCTTGCCCGTGTGCGTCGCATAGTGCCGCTCCAACGCCTCGAAGAAGTCGGGCGTGTACAGGTAGCGCCCGTAGGACACGAGCTTCGATGGCTCCTCGCCCGGGGGCGGCTTCTCGACGATGCGCTCGAGCAGCAGGTCGGCGCCGGCGCCCTTGGGGGCGAGCACGCCATAGGCCGACACGTCGGCCTCCCCGAAGTCCGCGGCGGCGAGCACGCTGCGTCCGGTTCGCTCGTAGTGCGCGATCAGCGCGGCCGTCGGGTTCGGCGGTCCGAACAGGTCGTCCGGATAGGCGACCACGACTGGCTCGTTCCCCGCGAAGTCCTTGGCGTGGAGCAGTGCGTGACCGGTGCCCTGCATGGTGCGCTGCCGGATGAAGGTCACCTTGAGGTTGTCGCGGGGGCGGATCTTCGCGAGCTTCGCGTCCGCACCCTCGCGCGTGAACACCGCCTCGAGCTCGGCCTCGTGATCGAACCAGTCCTCGACGGCCTTCTTGCGGCGCGAGGTGATGATCAGCAGGTCGTCGACCCCGGCCTCGACGAGCTCGTCGACGACCAGGTCCAGCGCGGGACGCTCCATGATCGGCAACAGCTCCTTCGGCACCACCTTGGTGACAGGCAGGAAGCGGGTGCCGTAGCCGGCGGCGAGGATGACTGCTTTCACTCGAGCTCCCTCAAGGCCTTCGCGACCGCGGCGTCGAACTCACCGCCGACCGCGCGCATCCAGGTGTGCATGGCACGCACGCGTCGTGCGGCCTTGCCGTTCAGGCCGAGCTCTTCGGCCTCTGCCATCAGCTCGCCGAAGGTCTGCAGGCGCCGGCGCGCCGACGCGGCGAGCATCGCGACGACGTCCTCGGGCATCTCGTACAGCGTGCGCCGGTCGCCCTTGAGGCGAACCTTGCGCAGCATGCCCATGGCGACGAGCGCGCGGCAGTTCGTCGACACCACGGACTGCGACACGCCGAGGGCCTCCACCAGATCGTCCTGGGAGAGCGGCTCCTCGGCGATGAGCGCGAGCCCGTAGATGCGCCCCACGTTGTAGGGCAGCCCGAGGGTCTCGAACTTGCGTCCGAAGTCTTCGATCACGGTGGCGTGCGGCGAGTCACTCATCGGATGTATCCGATAGCACAGATGCATCCGCGGGAGGGTGACGTCGAGGTGGCGCCACCCGTCGAGTGGCTACGCGCTGGGATCGATGGCCACGTGCGTGTAGGAGGTCTCGCCCTCGTAGCCCTTCCGCGGACGCCAGTTCGCGTCGAGGACCTCGGTGGCGACCCACATGCACAGGAAGAGCTTGAGGGACTCGTTGGGGTCGAGGTCGACCTCGACCTCCTCGTCGGGCTTGCGCTCGAACAGGGCCATCCACGCCTCGTCGAGGATGTGGGGCTGGGCGCGCCACTCGACCTCGCGCAGGCGGTCCTCGAAGCCCTCGATCGGCAGCAGCTCGGCCACGGCCTGGCTGACGCGCTGCTCGGCGGCGCGCACCTGCTCCCAGGTGGCGGAGCGCAGGCGGCCGCCGGCGAGGTCGATGATGCGGGCGATGACGCCGAACAGGTAGGCACCCACGCTCGCGGTGGCGGGGCTCATGTTCGCGGCGTTCTCCTCGAGCCAGCGGGTCAGGCGGCGCTGATCCTTGAGCAGGCGGGTGAGGGCGGCGTTGTGCGCCTCGATGTTCTGGCCGATGTCGTCGGACCAGGTGTGCACGTCGGAGCGGGGAATGTACGGGTTCGGCATGACTTGCGTCTCCTGGGGCCGCGAGGGGTAACGCGGTGCGCGCCCGCGGTCATCGATTCCCGTGCCTCGGCGACGCGAGGGCGTGTCGTTGCGCGGCCGGTCGACGTGATACGCCTCGCGCGAGGAGGGTGCGCGTGAATCCGACCATGGCCGGACTGGCTTTCTCCCTGTTCGATCGCGACAAGGACGGCGTCATCGACGAGCACGAGCTGCGTCGCGCGCTGATGCAGCTCGGGGATCCCGTCGACCCCGACGTCGTCCGGGCGTACCTCGGGCGGGTCGACCACGACCGCAGTGGGGTGCTCTCGCGTGCCCAGTTCATCGAGCTGCTCGGGCTGCCGCCGCCGGACCCCGAGGTCCTGCGCGCCTTCCGCGCGCTCGACCTCGACGGGGACGGCTACGTGCAGGCGGACGAGCTCGCGGCGATGTTCGCCGCGGTCGGCATCGAAGACGAAGCCGCGATGCGCGACCTCGTCGCCGAGCTGGACGTCGACGGCGACGGTCGCGTGGACCTCGGCGAGTTCCTGGCCCACGCCAGCGAGGCGTGAGCCCCGGCTACTGCATGAACGCGGCGCCGACCACGTTGTAGAAGCCCGCGACCTCGGCCTCGCCACCGAGGAAGGTCACGGTGGCGCGGCTGGTGCGGTAGTTGCCCACGAACACCATGAGCTGCCGCCCGCTGGACCAGCCGGTGGTGAACGCGTTGGCGGGCACGGTGCCGCTGCCGTCGTCGCGGAAGGCGCAGGTCACGAACTCCTCGTAGGCGGTGCCTGCAGAGTCGAACTTGCCCAGCTGCACGATCACGAAGCTGTCCGCCGTCTGGCTCGTGTTGCTCCAGCTCACGGTGAAGCCGTTGGTCACGGTCGGCGCGCCGGTTCCGGCGATCGCGGGCGCGGACACCGTCGGGCGACGACCCGAGGCCACCGCCTGGGACACGGCGAAGTTCCACGTGGTGCCGTTGAGCGTGTCCATGTCGTAGGTGGCAGCCTGCGCCATCTGCGAGCTGGTCAGCGTGTCGACGCCATACGCGTAGGGCGTGTTCGTGTCGGTGCTCTTCGGCAGGGTCACGATGTTCGCCGCGCCCGGGCCCCGGTAGGTCACCTGGGTCGCATCGGGCGTGTACACGTTGAACGTCGGCGGCGTGTAGCTGTTCTCGGACACGCAGGTGTCGAGGGTCGGGGCGAAGCCCTGCCAGAAGTAGATGCCGCCCTGGCTCGGGTCCACGAAGTAGGTGTTCGCGCCGCCGAAGGGCGCCGGCGTGCCGTTGGTCCAGTAGCTGCCGACGTACTCGTAGTACGAGATGTCGCCGTACATCGCCGTCGGGTCGCTGTCGGTGTCCGTGTCCGCGTCGGTGTCCGCATCGCTGTCGCTGTCGGAGTCGGCATCGGTGTCCGAGTCGCTGTCGCTGTCGCTGTCCGCGTCGGTGTCGCTGTCGCTGTCGCTGTCGCTGTCCGCGTCGGTATCCGAGTCGCTGTCGGAGTCCGCGTCGGTATCCGAGTCCGCATCGCTGTCGGAGTCGGCGTCGGTGTCCGAGTCGCTGTCGCTGTCCGAGTCGGCATCGGTGTCCGAGTCCGCGTCGCTGTCGGCGTCCGCGTCGGTATCCGTGTCCGAGTCGGTATCCGCGTCGGTGTCGGTGTCCGTGTCCGTATCCGTCTCGCTGTCGTCGAGAATGTTGGTCGGCTGGTAGGACGGGGTGCACGCCGCGGCTGCAAAGGCGAGTGCGAGCATCAGGGGACGCATGGTTCCTCCGGATTGAGCCGCGAACTATGCCCAACCAGACCGCGAACCGCCACTCACGGTTGCGTCGACGAGGTGTCCTCCGCGGGCTAGACGGCTGCTTCCGCGGCGCTGGCTCGCGGATCGGGAGGTCTCGTGAAGATCGTGTGCGCTTACTCCGGAGGTCTGGACACCTCTGTGATGATCCCCTGGCTCAAGGAGAACTACGGGGACGCTGAGATCATCACCTACACGGGTGATCTCGGTCAGGGTGAGGACCTGGAGGCCATCAAGGCCAAGGCCCTGCGGACTGGCGCGAGCCACGCGGTGGTCGAGGACCTACGCCGCCCGTTCCTCGACGAGTACGTGATGCCCGCGCTTCGCGCCGGCGCGCTCTACGAGGGCCGCTACCACATGCACACCTCCCTGGGCCGCCCGCTGCTCGCCAAGCGTCTGGTCGAGGTCGCCGAGGCGCACGGGGCCGACGCCATCGCGCACGGCTGCACCGCCAAGGGCAACGACCAGGTCCGCTTCGAGGTCGCCGCGCAGACCCTCGCGCCGCACCTCGGCATCATCGCGCCGCTTCGCGAGTGGGACATGCTCACCCGCGAGATGGAGGTCGACTACGCGGTCGAGCGTGGCATCGAGATCCCGATCACGAAGGAGAAGCCCTACTCCATCGACTGGAACATCTGGGGCTGCGCCATCGAGTGCGGCGAGATGGAAGACCTCTGGGCCGAGCCCCCGGCGGACGTGTGGCAGATGACCAAGGATCCCGCGGACGCGCCCAAGGGCAGCCGCGAGATCATCATCGGCTGGCGTGCGGGCATTCCCGTGTCCATCGACGGCGTCGAGATGGACGCCGTGTCGCTGGTCGAGCACCTGAACGAGATCTGCGGCAACTACGGCGTCGGCCGCATCGACATGATCGAGAACCGCGTCGTCGGCCTCAAGAGCCGCGAGGTCTACGAGGGCCCCGCCGCGCTGCCGCTGCACCTCGCGCACCGCGAGCTCGAGCGCCTCGTGCTCGACCGCTCCACCGCGCACTACAAGGCCAAGATCGCCCAGGACTTCGCGGACCTGATCTACGACGGTCTGTGGTTCAGCCCGCTGCGCAACAGCCTCCAGGCGTTCATCGAGCACACCCAGCGCTACGTCACCGGTGACGTGCGCCTGCGCCTGTCCGCCGGTCTCGCCCAGGTCGTCGGCCGCCGCTCCCCGTACAGCCTGTACGACGAGGGCCTCGCGACCTACTCCGACGGCGATACCTTCGACCGCCGCACCGCCGAGGGCTTCATGGCCCTGTACGGCCTGCCCTACAAGACCTGGGGCCGCGTGCAGCGCCGCAGCGGACAGAAGAACTAGTCCTGCGAGCCCGGCGGACCCCTCGGTGGGTTCGTTCGGGAACAGTCGGCCCGGACCGAGGCGGTGAGCGCCTGGGTGCGGGCCGTCCTGCGTCGGGGCCTCGGTGCGAGCCTCGCCGCCACCCGCGAATGGCCGGTTCGCGAGCGGTGCGGCGCGTGTGATGGCGCGTGATGGCGAGGTTCCCGCGCCTCGTGTGAGATGGTGCTCCCCTGGAGGTCCCATGCCACGCCACACCCTGCTCGCCCTCGCTCTCGCCCTCACCGCCTGTGGAGGAGGAGAGGAGGAGCTCGAGAGCGCCTGCACCGAGGGGATGGCCGCCTCCCTCGACATCGCCGTCACCGGCGACACCACCGGAGCCGCGACGCTGCCCCAGAGCTGCGGCGCCGAGGGCCCGGTCGACCTCGTGAGCTTCACCGCTCCGGCGACGGGCACCTACTCCGCGAGCGTGTCCGGCTTCGACACGGTGCTCTCGGTGTGGACCGGATGTCCCGAGTCCCTCGAGACCGAGATCGCGTGCGTCGACGACCACGCGAGCGTGGCCGCCAACGGCTCGGCGGTCGAATTCACCGTCGGCGCCGGCGCCACCGTGACCCTCGCCGTGGGCGGCTACCAGGGTCAGGCGGGCGCCTACGAGCTCGTCGTCTCCGAGGGCCGGCTGGGCACGGACCCGGTCGACCCCGTCGACCCGTGCGAGATCCCTGACCAGGACGAGGACGGCGAGGACTCGGTGGCATGCGGTGGCCTCGACTGCGACGACCTCGACCCGGAGGTCCAGGCGGGCACCGATGTCGACGAGGACGGTTTCTTCGCCGACTGCGGCTTCGACGTCGACTGCGACGACAACGACCCCGACGTCCACCCCTTCGCCGAGGAGATCCTCGGGGACGGCATCGACCAGGACTGCGACGGAGGCGAGCCCTTCGCGACCTGCGAGGTCGAGGGCCCGCGCACGAGCACCCAGGGCGACACGCTCGACTGCGCACCCGCGGATGACCTTCAGGCACGCCCCTACGATGTGTGGGAGTTCAGCGTCGCTCAGGGCGACTGTGTGGACGTGTTCGTCGACAACTCCGCGGTCGGGCGCGCGGATCTGCTCGGCACGGTCGAGGGAGCCGACGGGATCTCGTTCGCCGGCGGGCTCGGTCCGGGCGGCTTCGACGACGTGACCCCCTGCTCGAACACCCCGTGGAACAACCTCTCGTGTCCGGCCGCGACCGTGGCGTCCGCGACCGCCGGCACCTTCCGCGTCAGCGTGGGGCAGTTCGGCGGCCTTGGGAAGGACGGGTGCAGCGACGGGGCCGAGTACACGCTGCACGTCGCGGTGAACGGCGCCGAGGTCGCGGCCACGCTCGTCGAGGACGACGTGGTCCCGTAGCGGTCGCCGGCATCGGCACGCCCGTCGGGACAGACACCGGCTCGTTTCGTCCGACCCACGCCAATCGCGTTACCGTGCGCCCTTCGGAGGTACACGCATGGCCCTGTGGGACGGACGCTTCTCGGGTGGTCCCGGCGACGACATGGTCGCCTTCTCCCAGTCTCTCGACACCGACCTGCGCATGTGGCGCGAGGACATCGAGGGCAGCCGCGCGCACGTGACCATGCTCGGCGAGGTCGGGCTGCTCGAGGACGACGAGGTGACCGCACTGCTCGCCGGCCTCGACCAGGTGCACGCCGAGCTCGGCGACGGTCGCTTCGTGCCGACCGCCGCTCACGAGGACATCCACATGGCGGTGGAGTCGCGCCTCACCGAGCTCGTCGGCGATGTCGGCGCCAAGCTCCACACCGCGCGCTCCCGCAACGACCAGGTCGCCACCGACGTGCGCCTGTGGCTGCGCTCCCGTCTCGATGCGCTCGACGTGGCGCTCGACGAGCTGCTCGGCGCCATCCTCGACCGCGTCGATGAAGACGGCGACGTGCTCATCCCCGGGTTCACGCACCTGCAGCGCGGCCAGCCGGTGCTCCTCGGGCACCACCTGCTCGCCCACGCGTGGATGATCTCCCGCGACCTCGAGCGGGTGCGCGACGCCCGCCGCCGCATGAACCGCTGCCCCCTCGGGGCGGGCGCGATGGCCGGCACCCCGCACCCCATCGACCGCCACCGCACCGCCGAGCTGCTCGGCTTCGACGCGCCGATCGACAACGCCATGGACGCCGTGGCCGCCCGCGACCACCTGCAGGAGGCTGCCGGCGTGTGCGCGATCGCGATGACCCACCTGTCGCGCCAGGCCGAGGAGCTGGTGGTGTGGAGTACCGAGGAGTTCGGCCTCGTGCGCCTCTCCGAGACCTACAGCACCGGCAGCTCGATCATGCCGCAGAAGCGCAACCCCGATGCCCCCGAGCTCGTGCGCGGCAAGTCGGGGCGCGTGGCCGGCGCCGTGACCTCGCTGCTCGTCATGGTCAAGGGCCTGCCGCTGGCCTACAACCGCGACCTGCAGGAAGACCGCCAGGCCCTGTTCGACGCCCTCGAGACGACCACCGCCTGTGCGCGCATCACCGCCGGCTGCTGGCGCGAGCTCGACGTCCGCCGCGAGCGCTACGAAGAGGCCCTGCGCGGGCACTTCCTCCTCGCGACCGAGCTCGCCGACTTCCTCGTCACCAAGGGCGTGCCCTTCCGCGACGCGCACCACGTGTCGGGCAGCATCGTCGCCCACTGCGAGGAGCGCGGCGTGAACTTCAGCGCGCTGTCGGTCGCGGACATGGCCGCGTTCCATCCGGCCTTCGACGACGGTGTGCTCGCGTGGCTCGATCCGCGCGCGGCCGCCGAGCGGCGCACCTCGTTCGGGGGCACCGCCTCCGCCGAGATCGCGCGACAGGTCGCCGCCCTGCGTAGCATCAGCTCCTGACCCTCTGGGAGGACCGCATGAACGTCCGTGGAAAGCTCGTCGTCGTCAGCGGCGCCTCCTCCGGGATCGGCGCCTCCCTCGCCCGTGCCCTCGGGGCCCGCGGGGCCCGGGTCGTGCTGCTCGCCCGTCGCAAGGAGAAGCTCGAAGCCGTCGCCGCGGACGTCGAGAAGGCGGGCGGCGAGGCGCACATCATTCCCGTCGACCTGTCGGACATGGAGGCCGCCAGCGCGGCGGGCAAGGCCATCCTCGAGCTCGGCACCCCCGACGTGGTCGTCAACAACGCCGGGGCGGGGGAGTGGCGCTACGTCGACGAGACGGAGCCGGCCGAGGTCGTGTCGATGATGGCCCTGCCGTACTTCGCGAGCTTCTGGCTCACCCGAGCGGTCATCGAGCCGATGATGGCGCGAGGCTCGGGTCTGGTGCTCATGGTCAACAGCCCGGCGTGGATGATGGGCTGGTCCGGGAGCACCGGCTACGCCTGCGCGCGCGCTGCACAGCACCAGTTCGCGGAGAGCCTGCGCGAGGACATGCGCGGGACCGGCATCGTCGTCTCCGAGGTCACGCTCGGCGAGGTCTCCAGCGACTACTTCAAGACCCAGGCCGCTTCCCACGAGCGCCTGCCGTCGATCGCGAACTCGCTGATCGGCGTGATCACGCCCGAGCAGGCGGGGGACTACATCGTCCACGCGATCGAGAAGGAGCGGGAGCGAGTGATGGGGCCGTTCATGGTCGGGGCGCTGTACCGCCTCGACCGCTGGTTCCCGTACCTCGTGCGTCCGTTCATCCGCGCGACCCAGCACAAGCGCTGATCGGCTAGCGCCTGGCGCTCCACTCGGCCTCGGTGAACCGCGGGGTGATGTGCTGCGGGCAGTTGAGGTCCCACGCCTCGACGTGCAGGGTCACGACGCGCTCGATCCGGGCGTCCCCGGAGGCGGCGCGTACCCGCTCGAGCAGGGGACTCTCGCCTTCGTCGAGCTCCACGCGTGCCCACAGCTTCAGGCGTCGGCGGTTCGGATAGTCCACGAGGATCAGCATCGCCCGGGGGTTCTCGGAGAAGTTGCCGACGCTGATGTACTGGCGATTGCCGGCGAAGTCGCCAAAGGCCAGGGTCTGCTCGTCCACGGCGACGAGAAAGCCGGGTGGACCCCCGCGGTGCTGGACGTAGGGCTGTCCTTTGGCGCTCGCGCTCGCCAGGTAGAAGCTGTCGCGGGCCGCGATGTAGTCGAGCAGCGCGGGCGGCAGGACCTGGCCCCAGTCGCGGCGGGCGAGGGCCCGGGCGTAGCCCTCACGGGACCCGCGTGCCTCCTGCGCCGCCTTGACGGCTGGGGTGAACGCGATGTCGGAGCGAGCGCTCATCCGGCCTCCACGAGCTCGAGGCGCAGGCCGCCGGGGCCGAGGAGCATGCAGTGGCGCAGGCCGCTGGCTCCGAGGGGCTCGGGCGCGAACTCGCCTGTGGTGTCGTCGCGCGCGATCAGGGCCGCATACACGTCGTCGAGCGAGGTCTCGGGGGCGAGGCGCAGGGCGAGGTGATGCAGCCCTACCTGGGACTTGCGGTCGAAGGCCCTCGGTGGGTGCTGGACCTGCCACAGGGTGATCATCACCACGCCGTCCGAGACGAACACGGCTGGGTAGGGCTTTCGCCCGACCTCTCGAAAGCCCAGGGCATCGCGGAAGAAGTGGCTGGCGACCTCGACATCGAGCACGGTCAGGCCCACGTGGTGAATGCCCGCGGTGCTCATGCGAGCACCTGCTTGTGGGTCGCGGCGACGGCGGGCTCGAAGTGGGTCGCGCGCACTGCCACGTAGGCGGGGTCGGCGTAGAACTCGGCGGCGGCCGCCTCGGAGGGGAACGCGAGGATCAGCACGCGGTCGGGAGCAAAGCCGTCGGGGAAGTGGTGCGCGGTGCCCTCGACGTCGAGCACGAAGCGGCCGCGGTGCACGGCGAGAACCGGGGCCATCGCGGTGCGATAGGTCGCGTATTGCTGCGGATCGACGAGCTGGAGTCCGACGAGAAGGTGGTGCATGAAGCCTCCTTTGTACCCGTCACTCGCCCATGAATCGCGGTCTATGGGCTAGATTGCGCATGAATTGTCTACGGAGCGTGTTCGATGGATCGCCTTCAGTGCATGGAGGGCTTCGTGCGGGTCGCCGAGGCCGGGAGCTTTGCCGAGGCCGCCCGGCGCTGGGGTCGGAGCAAGGCGGTGATGAGCAAGTACGTGGCCCAGCTCGAGGCACAGCTCGCGGTGCGGCTGTTCGAGCGCACGACCCGCACCCTGGCGCTGACGCCGGCGGGGGAGGCGCACCTGGCGCGGTGTCGCGAGATCCTCGACCTGCTCGACGAGGCCGAGGCCGCCGTCAGGGACCAGCGCGCACGCCTCGATGGCACCCTTCGGCTCACCGCGCCTCCCGGCTTCCTGGCCGAGTACCTGGACGTGGTCACCGACTTTGCCCGCACGCATCCCGATCTCACCGTGGACATCGACGCCTCGGAGCGGCTCGTGGACCTGGTCGCCGAGCGTGTGGACGTGGCGGTGCGGCTCACGCGGCCCACCGACTCGTCGCTGATCGCGCGGCGCCTCGCTCCCGTGCGGCTGCTGCTCGTGGCTTCGCCCGAGTACCTGGAGGCCCACGGGCGACCGACGGGCCCCGAAGATCTCGTCGACCACCGGTGCATCCTCGACACCGCCCTGTCTGTGCGCGAGCGCTGGCCCCTGCGCGAGGGCGAGCGACGGGTCACGGTCGAGGTGCGCGCACCGCTGCGCATCAACGGTGCGGGGCTTGTGCGCGACGTCGCGGTGCGGGGCCTCGGCATCGCGCTCGTCCCCGAGCTCGTGGTCCGCGAGGCCCTGGCCGACGGAACCCTCGAAGAGGTGCTCGTCGACGGGGTCGACTGGTCCTGGTCGATCTGGGCGGTGACGCCGTCACGTACGCACCTGCCGGCGAGGGTGCGGGCCTTTCTCGACCACCTCGGGGCGGCGTTCCAACAGGCCGCTAGCGGCTAGGGCGCGACGCAGATGTGTGTGCTCGAAAGGGGCGGGGTGGTGGTGCACGCGTCGACAAGGCCGTCGCCGCACACCGCGCGAATTTGTTGACGCGTCAACACATCTCGGCTACCTCTTTCGCGAACCCGGAGGCACCCGTGCGCACTGCGCCCATCACAACGACGAGAACCAGGAGCTGACCGGGAGACCACGACGTCTCCCAGGCGGAGACGTTGTGATGTTGTACGAAGAAGAAAAGCGGCGGGAGATGGCGCGGTCCATCCTTCCGTCGACGTCGCGAAGCGCGGCGAAGAACAAGGCCCGCATCCGGCGGGCGAATCGACGCAAGACGCGTCAGGCGCTGAAGCAGTGGCTTCGGGACGAGCTTCCCGAGCGCGTGGACCTGCGCGCCGAGGACCGACACCTCACTCGGTGGGTGGTCCAGTCTCGGCGTGGCGCGGACAAGGTGAACCCGTTCATTCGCTGGGCGACGGCGGTCACCGCGGGGCTTCCGGTCGAGGACCGGCTGTCGGCGGTGCGCGGCATGCTGCCTCGCGGACTGATCGGCGAGCACGCGCTGAGCCATCTTGCGTGGACCGAGCACTTCCGCCCGCCGCATGCACACCTGATGCGCCCAGCGTTCAGGCCCTGGCGGGTGCGGGCGCTGGAGCGGGTCGCGCGGGTCTGGCCGTCCCTCGGCCAGGTTCATCACGAAGTGGACCGGCTGCTTCGGCTTCGCCACAGCCCGGTCGTGTACCGCTTTCCGTGGAACGACGGCATGCTCGTCGCCACGGAGACCGCGATGCCGCCGAGCGCTCGACGCGCGGACTGGCTCGAGGTGCTCGATCGGGCCGCGCGCCGGTACTACTGGTGGAACCGCGACCTGCGCTGCTTCACCCGTGCGATCGGCGACACCGTGGTCTGCGAGGGGCAGGTGTTCGCGCTGACCGTGGTCGAGGAGCAGACCGAGCGGCACTGGCCGGGATGGATGCGTCGCCCGGACGCGCACCCGGAGTGGCTCGCGACGGCCTGGGGCATCTGCTGGCTTTGGGAGTCGGGGGAGCGGGACTTCGCGTTGATCGAGGACGAGGTCGTGCACCACGGCTCGCGACTTCCGGCGGCGCTGCGGCGTGAGCTGCGGGGTCTGTGAGACGCGTGGGCGGTGCTCCGGCCATGTGTGCGCCCGGGTGGGCGCGAACGGGGTGCTCGGTCGCTGCGAACCCGCTCTCTGGGCCTTCGTGGGTGTGGCATAGCGATTGCTATGGGAGCCACGTCACCCGCCCACACGGCGGCCAAGGAGCTTCCATGACCCTCGCTCTCGCCCTGCTCGCCCTCGCCACCCCCGCACACGCCGACGACGTCGGCGACTTCCTGGTGAAGTACTGCCAGCCGACCGAGGTCGAGTACGCGCGGCTCAACGGTGCGGGCCAGTGCAGGGACGAGCGAAGCGCCCTGATTCAGGGGTACTGCTTCGTGCTCGCGCTCTAGGGCTGGTGTTGGACCCGATCGCCAGTCAGGGTGATGGACTCGCCGTCCACGGTGATGCCGCCCTCGGGCATCGGCTTTCCGCCGTGCCCCCGGAAGAACAGCGGCAGTCCCTCGCCGAAGCCGACCACCTCGGGAATGCGCCGCTGGTGGTGGAGGTGGACGTGGGGCTCGCTGGTGTTGCCGGTGTTGCCGCAGCGTCCGAGCAGCTGACCCTCGTCCACGTGCTCGCCGACCTCCACCGCGACCGACTCCGGCGCGAGGTGGGCGATCAGCAGGAACGTGCCCGTGTCGTCGAGCTCGATGGCGACGTGGTTTCCTGCGGGTGCGGTGGGGTTGGGCACGAAGGTGCTCGGGTCCTGGTCGGGCTCGCCGTCGTGGGCGATGGCGACGGTGCCCGCGGCCGGCGCGAGCACGGGCAGGCCGTAGCAGCCGTAGCTCTCGAGATCGGCGCTTCCGTGGGCGGCGGGCTCGACGAGCAGGTCATAGGCCCAGCGCTGGTCGGGGTGGGCGGCGTGGTAGTTCGCGGCGACCGTGTCCCCGCCCCAGCCGACGACCACCGGGCCATCCAGTGGCAAGCGCACGGTCGCGTGCGGGTGCACGTCGTCGATCGCCCCGCCGGGAAAGCGCGGCGTCCACAGGCCGAGCAGCATCACCAGCGGAAGCAGCGCGCTGCCACCGACGAGCGCGGTGGCGGCCGCCAGGAACCGGCGCTCCGGGTCCCGCCACGCCACGAACACTGCGAGCACCAGGGCGAGTAGCCCGGCTGCCGGAACCAGCATCTGGCCGAGGTACCACACGGCCACCCGCTTCAAGCCACCCGAGACCAGGAAGCCAGCGACGAACAGCCCCCACGTCCCGAGAGACGCCACCAGCCCGGTCCATGCAAAGACCGCCCACGCACGCTGCAATCCCACCTCCGCGAAGAACATGGACGCGAGGATGGGCGGGGGCAAGTGCGCGCCGCCCACATGGGCGCCCGGGTGGGCGGTGCACGGGTGTGTCCGCGGGGTCTGGAGCCGCCCGCAAACAGGGGGTCTGACCCCGGATTGGCTCGTGTTCATCGGGATCTTCGGACTGCGCGGGTCTCGAAGCGGCCCCTCTGGCACGACGCTTGCTTTGGGCCTCCGCGAACCGCGCCCCAGGCGCCCAGGAGATTCCCATGATCGCTCTGCTTCTCGCCCTGCTCGCCCCCGCTCACGCCGGCCCCATCAGCTACGGAGAGTTCGTGAACCGCTACTGCATGGGCGAGCGCACCCTCGACGGCGACTACGGGCGACTCGACGGCGCAGGACAGTGCGTCGGCGCGAACGTGGTCATGCCCGGGATCTGCATCGTGTGGGAGCCGACCCGTGTCTACGACCGGCTCACCGAGAGCCAGGACGTGTGGGCGTACGGCGCCATCGCGTGCACCGCGGAGGATGCGTACAACATGCCGGTGATCGGCGAGTCCTCGAAGACCACGACGACCACCCCGACCAAGGAAGACGAGGACTCGACCACCGACTTCAGTGATCTGCTGCTCCGCGACGGCACGCTGTCCACGCGCTGATCAGCGGGTTCGCAGGCGCACCGCACGCGCCCAGCGCTGGATCACCGCCGCCTCCTCGGCGAGCGGCGCGGCGTTCGCGAGTCGCTTGGTCTGGACCACGCGACCGGCGCCGAGGCTGACCTCGACGGTCACGCGGCGCTGGCCCTCCCACGTGAGCGAGAACAGCGCGACCTTGCGGCGCTCGATGAGGTGGCGATAGCTGGCCGCGCAGTGCTGCATGGCCAGGCCCTCGTCGACGAGTGCTCCGGGCGTGCCGATCTCGCGGATGGCCCACCCACCGTCCTCGAGACCGGGGATGCCGCTCACCGGGAAGGCCTCGCCCGCGCGGCGTCGACCGAGGATGCGCGCTTCGTCGGCAAGGGCGCGCACCCGGTCGAGGGTGCGACCGGTGAGCTGCACTTCGGTACCCTCGGCCACCGCGTTCCGCTGGGCGGCCTCGACCCAGCCGAGCACGGCGTCGAGCGCGTTCGCATCGAGGTGGGCGCACGACTGCCCCGCGAGCCAGCCGATCACCCGCTGCCAGAAGGCCTCGCCAAGGTCGAGGTCCGGGCCGCGGAGCTCGCCGAGGCGGGTACGCAGCAGTAGCGACGCGAGCCGCGGTTCCCCGCCGAGCGCCCACACCTGAGCGCGGCGCAGGGCGGTGATCGGCGCGGTCTCGGCGGTGCTCGCGAGGAAGCGGTGCACCATCTTGCGGGTGAGCGGGGTGGGGAAGTGCGTCGTACCGACCTCCTTGCGTAGCGAGTCGCCGCGACCGACCAGGGCGAGCACCTCCACGGCCCACGCATCCTCTTCGGGCACGCGAGCCACGGCGATGCGCGGCACGTCGAGCGAGCGCAGCAGGAACGCGGGCACTGGCCACTTCGCGAACAGGTGCGACGCGAGCGCATCGCGGCGCTTCTTCACGGATCCCGCCGCGACCGGGGCGGTCTCCGGCGTGCGCACCCACTCCGGGCGCGCGAGCAGCAACAGCCACGGCAGGTTGTCGGCGACGGCCTCGCCCGGGGCCACGCGCTTCACCGCGGCGAACACGCGCTCGACACGGCGGAGCATCGGCGCCCGCACACCCGCGAGCGAGCACAGCGTGCGCACCGAAGCGAGCTGCACGCAGGGGCGCTCGTCGGAGACCGGGCGACGACCCCGAAGCGCGGCCTCCGCGAGCTCGCGGGTTCGAGCCGCACGGGTGCGCTCCCGAGCCCGATCGAGGGCACGGATCCGGGCACGAGCCTCGGCCTTGAGCCGAAGCTCGCGATGGAGCTTGCGACGGTTCTTTCTCAACAGGAACTCCCGCCCCCATCCGGGGCGGCCAACAATCAATGTCCCAGGGGGTAACGGAGTCCTCGTCGAGCGACAACCCGGTGGGAACCACGCTGCCTTCGCGCTGTCCATGGACACGGGAGGGGCGATGCTCGCGCTCGTGTTCGTCATGCTCGGCTGTGCCACGGTCGAGGCCGAAGAAGTCACCGCGGACACGCTTCCCGAAGACGAGCCAACCGCCGAAGCTTCCGCGTTTCCCAGGCACTTCGCAGGGGACACCACCGAGGGCCAGCGCGAGACCGACCGCTACAGCTGCGCACCCCGCTCGAATCAGTCCGGACCCGAACAGGAGTACGAGCTCACCCTCGACGAGCCCGGATTGCTGCTCGCCCGCCTCGTGTCGGTCGAGGACGGCGCGGACGTGGACGTGCACATCGTCTCGGACGAGGGCTGCGTCGACCGCGGCGACAGCGAGGCCTCCGCGTATCTCGGGGCCGGCACCTACCGCGTCGTCGCCGATACATGGGTCGACGGCGGTGGGCGGGAGCGCGCCGGGGCCTACGAGCTGGACGTGCAGTTCGTGGGGGTGGGCGACTACACCGCTCACGGCCTGTCCGAAGAGGTGTTCTCGCGTGGGCTGCGCGCGTGGCACGCGGCCTACTCGCGCGGCGAGACCCGTCGTCCCGAGCTCACGGTCGTCGACTTCGCCCGCTCCTCGGACAAGGAGCGCTTCTGGACCATCGACCTGCACACCGGCGAGCTCGTGTTCTCGCTGCTCACCACCCACGGCGAGGCCAGCGCCGACCCGGACGACTTCCGTCTCGCGACCAGCTTCTCGAACACGCCGAGCTCGCACCAGTCGAGCCTGGGGCTGATGCGCATCGCCGAGGACTACTACGGCGCCTTCGGGCACAGCCTGCGCATGGACGGGCTCGAGCCCCACAACAATCGGGTTCGCAGCCGGTTCATCGTCATTCACCCGCACGAGTGGGCCAGCCGTCGCTTCGCCAAGAAGTACGGCGGCACCGCGCCCTCCTTCGGCTGCCTCATGCTCGATCCCGGCGTGATCGAGGAGGTGGTCACCGAGCTCGAGGGCGGCACGCTCGTGTGGAACGACTTCGCCGGCGCCGAGGAGATGCGCACCTCCGCATACCTCCAGTGAGTGGCAGGCCCGGCGGCAATGGCGTAAACACGACCTCCCCGTGGAGGTCCGACGTGATTCGACTCACCGCCCTGCTCATGCTGTTCTCCCTGTCCGCCTGTGGCGTCGAGGCCGTGGAAGAGCCCGAGACGCCGCGCGAGTTCCAGATCCCGAAGCTCGATCCGTCCAAGGTGAAGAAGGTCGACATCGACCCCGAGCGTCTCAAGCCGCGCAAGCCGCCCGAGATCGTCCCGTCGGCCGCGGCCGATGGCTGGATGGCGCCCGCGACCACGCGCTCCCCCGACGTGTGCAAGGACGCGCCCGAGCCCGTGGCCGTCGACACCGAGACCCTCACGCCGACGCCGCTCCCGGCGGGTGCGCACCCGGCGCTCACCGACCCGAACCAGGCCAACGAGACCGCGCCCGACGTGTTCAAGGCCAAGTTCCAGACCAACGAGGGTGACTTCGTGGTCGAGGTGCGTCGCGAGTGGTCGCCCATCGGCGCCGACCGCTTCTACAACCTCGTGAAGATCGGCTACTTCGACGACACCCGTCCCTTCCGCAACATCGGCGAGTTCATGGTGCAGTTCGGCATCCACGGCAGCGCGCCGGTGAACGACGTGTGGAAGGAAGCCCGCATCAAGGACGAGCCCGTCGTCCTCGAGAACCGCCGCGGCGTCATCACCTTCGCCAAGTGCGGAGCGCCGAACTGCCGCAGCACGCAGCTGTTCATCAACCACAAGGACAACCTCATGCTCGACCGCCAGGGCTTCTCCGGCTTTGGTCGCATCGTCGAGGGCATGGACGTGGTGGACAAGCTGTACCCCTGCTACGGCGAGGGCGCGCCGCGAGGCAAGGGCCCGCGTCAGGACCTGATCCAGACCTACGGCAACGCCTACCTCGATGCCGGCTGGCCGCTGCTCTCGAAGATCGAGAAGGCGACGATCGTCGAGTGATCGCCGCCGCGGCGTGATGCCGCGTGCGTCGACGCGCATTCTTCCCGTCGAGCCGGATCTACCGCGGGCTCGGCCGGGAGGGGTGCGTGCCACCTCGGAAGTGAGCCTCCATTCAGTGCTTGCGACGATTCGGCTACGCCCGCCGCGCGGGCTGAGGACGCGTTAAGTGCGCGGTCTGATCGGAGTGTCGATGTCCATCCCCACTGATACCCAGGCCCTGACCGACGTGAACCGCGAGGATTCTGTCCAGGACGGGCCGTCCGCCGAGCAGCTCAAGGCCGCCTACCGCGTGGCCGTGCGTTCCCGCTCCGTCGAGGAGCACATCGTGCGCCTCGTGTCCCGCGGTGAGGTGAAGTTCGCGATCTGGGGACCCGGCGAGGAGATCCACGGCACGGCGACGGCGCTCGCCTTGTCCGAGGTGGTCAACCCGAAGCACTTCGGTCTCGTGCCGCACTACCGCTCGGGCTCGATGTGCTCGATGTGGTGTGAGCTCAACGGCTACGAGCACTTCACCCTCGACGTGCTCCGCCAGCAGTTCTCCAAGGCCACCGACCGCATCAGCGGCGGTCGCCAGATGGTCTACCACCTCAACATCCCCGAGGTCGGCATCCTCCCGGTGCAGTCGCCGGTCGGCATGCAGCTCGGCAAGGCCGCCGGCTACGCCAAGGGCTTCCAGCTCAAGGGCGTCACCGATGGCTTCGCGATGGCGGTCATCGGGGATGGCACCAGCGCCGAGGGCGACCTCCACGACACGATGAACGCCGGCTCCGTGTGGGGCCTTCCCGTGCTCGTGCTCGTCACCGACAACGGTGTGGCGATCAGCACGCAGTCCCACGAGGGCCGCGGCATCAAGGACTTCAAGGGCTACGCCGAGTCCTTCGGCTTCGCGCACTTCACCGCCGACGGCCGCGACTTCTGGGACGTGTACCGCCAGACCAAGGCCTGCGCGAAGTACATCGTCGAGAACCAGAAGCCCGCGCTGATGCACGTCGTCAACCTGCCGCGCTTCAACGGCCACAGCTCCGCCGCCGACGTCACCTTCGACCTCGGCCAGGACGACCCGCTGATCACCTTCGGCAACAAGCTCGTGAAGCTCGGTGTGCTCGAAGAGGCCGACATCATGCGCCGCATCGAGGGCGAGGGCCGCGACTTCTTCGCGCACCACGAGCTCGGCCGCATCATGGCCGAGGAAGACGAGAAGAACCGCGCCGTGTTCGCCCAGGTTCGCAGCGAGCCCGATCCGGACCCGTCCACGATCTTCGACCACATCTACGCGCCGTTCCCGACCGACCCCGAGACCCCGGCCGGCGAGGGCACGACCAACGTCAGCTACGCCGGCGCCATCCGCTCGGCCCTCGGCAAGCTCATCGAGCGTCGCGGCGGGTTCATGCCCGGCCAGGACGTCGGCCGTCTCGGCGGCGTCATGCAGGCCTCCGCGGGCCTGCAGAAGAAGTACCCGGGCAAGGTCATCGACAGCCCGCTCAACGAGCCCCTGATCTGCGGCACCTCGACGGGCGTGGCGCTCCACGACGGGCTCATGGGCCTGCCGGAGATCCAGTTCGGCGACTACTCGCTCAACGCGTTCCACTGGCTCGTGTACTGGGGCAACCTGTACTGGTCGACCCTCGGCCAGGCCTCGGCGAAGCTCGTGCTGCGCATGCCCACCGACCCGTTCGGCGGTGGCGCGATGTACCACTCGATGAGCGTGGACGGCTACTTCGGCTCGATTCCAGGCCTCGTCATCTGCATGCCGTCGACCAGCTTCGACATCCACGGCCTGCTGCTCACCGCCGGCGACTACGACGGCCCGGTGATCATGCTCGAGCCCAAGTGGATGTACCGCCAGACCCTCGGTCCGGCCTTCCCCGGTGAGCCCACCGACAAGAAGGCCATCGCCGACATGAAGAAGCGCATCACCCGCGGCGAGGTCCCCGAGCTCGAGGACGTGCGCGTGCCGTTCGGCAAGGGCGTCGTGCGCCGTGCCGGTAGCGACGTGACCATCGTCTCGTGGGGCCGCGCGGTGTGGACCTCGCTCAAGGCCGCCGACGAGCTGGCCAAGGCCGGCATCGACGCCGAGGTCATCGACCTGCGCACCATCGTGCCGCCCGACATGGACCTCATCTACGAGTCCGTCGGCAAGACCGGCCGCCTGATGGTCGCCGCCGAGAACCGCGTGTTCGGCGGCTTCGTCCGCGAGATCCAGGGCCAGGTCGTCGACCGCTTCCCCGGCACGCCGACGCGCAGCCTGGGCCAGAAGAACATCCCCGCGATCGGCCAGAGCCTGATCCTCGAGGATGCGACCATCCTCACCGACGCCGACATCGTCGCCGCCGGCAAGGAGATCGTCGCGGTCGAGGTGGGTGGCTCGTCCCGCACGCAGACGATGTTCGTGCCGAACCGCTACTTCATCAGCTAGTAGCGGCCGACCTCGATCTCGTCCCTCGGAGCCTCCGCTTCGAGGGACTCGGAACACGCGAGGCGCTCGGACCAGCGGCCCTCGTCGAGCTGCCAGCGCACGCAGCGCAGGTCGTGCTCGCCGGGCACGGGTCCGCCCAGCACGAGGTCCGGGGTCTCGGCCTGTGCCGCCATGTGCGTCGGACGGCGCGCGGGCGCGAGCTCGGGACAGCCCTCGGTGTGCGAGTCCGGCGCGGCGAGAGTGTAGAC
Organism: Deltaproteobacteria bacterium; assembly: GCA_006226595.1. Taxonomy (GTDB): domain Bacteria; phylum Myxococcota_A; class UBA796; order UBA796; genus M1803. The sequence goes on along the minus strand of SBGP01000095.1, from coordinate 396,199 downwards.
CTGCACCGACAGTGCGTCGGGTGAGGCGTCGACCACCGCGAAGCCCAGGCGACACCAGGCCTCGAAGGCGAGCTCCTCGCTGCGCGGCATGCCGGGCTGGGTGCCGACCCCCGGAGGCGAGGTCTTGCCGCCGGCGCCGATCACCATGCTGAGCATGCCCGCGCCGTCGTCGTGCACCTGCACGCTGTGATCGTGCCCGGCGAAGTACAGCGAGGCGCGGGGCGCGACCTGTTCGTCGAGCACCGCCTGCAGCGCCTCTCCGCGGTCGAGGGCGAAGGGTCCGAAGTCGCGGTAGCTGCCGGCGGAGCCGTGCTCGCCGTTGCCGAAGCGCGGGTGGTGGCCGAAGACCACGGTGTGAGGCTTGTCCTCGCGTCCGAGCATCGCGTCGAGCGCGTCCTTGAGCGGCAGGTCGGCGGTGGCATCCCCGCGACAGGCGACGTCCGGGCCAGCGCAGCGCCGGGCGAGGTACACCGTGTCGAGGCCGACGGCGTGGACCGGGCCGAGCTCGGTCTCCCAGAAGTGCGCGTCGCCGTGGGTGGCGGGCAGCTCGCGGATCACGTCGAGCTGGCGCTGGGCACGGGCGCGGGAGGGCTTGCCGATGTCGTCGCACGGCCCCATCTGGCACACGGTGCTGAGCGAGCTCGGGTAGGCGCCCCAGTCGTGGTTGCCGAGGATGAAGTAGGCCTCGGGCATAAAGCCCCAGGCCTCGCGGAACTCCGCGAAGGACGCGCGGTCGCGCTGACCGCGGGCGCCGGTGGTGATGCCTGCCGGGTACAGGTTGTCGCCGACGAACACCGCCGCATCGCAGGTACCCGCGCACACCGCCTCGGCGACGGCCGCGGTGCGAAGCGGTCCCTCGGCGAGCACGGGCGAGGTCGACAGCGCGCGGTCGCGCACCCCGGCATCGCCGGTGACCACGAAGCGCACGTGCTCGCCCGCGACCGGTTCCACCTCGCGCCAGGTCTGCGCCTGCACCCGTTGTTCACGGGAGCAGCCGCCCGGGCAGTTCTCCGGGATCGCCACATCCGTGGGGGTCGCGGTGGCCTGGAGCCGGTGCATGCCCGGGGCCGCGCAGCCGGCGAGCGCCAGCAGCAGCGCGGGCCTCACACGACCTCCCCGCGCATGAGCACCGCGGCGCGTGCCTCGCCGAGCTCGGCGAGGGTGTCGGCGTCGAGCTTCGCGATCTCGCGCTCGGGTTCGTCGCCCATCTGCCCGGCCAGGTGCCGGTACAGGTCGAGCTCGAGCTCCGTGTGGTCGCTGCGCCAGTCCTCGGCCCACGCGACCGCCTCCGGCTCCGGGGGCGGCTCCAGGCGCTTGGGCGTCTCCCACGGCTCGTCGGTGAAGGCCGAGGTCAGGTCGTTCGCCTGGGCATCGCGGTGGGTGAGCGGCTCGAGGTCGAAGCGCTTCTCGAGGAAGGCCAGCACCGAGGTGTGGTCACAGACCTCGTGGAACGCGCCGGGCTTGATCCGCGGTGAGATGAGCAGGGTGGGCACGCGCCCGCCGTAGAAGCCCATGTCGCCTTCCTTAGGGACGGTGCCGAGCTCGCCGGTCTCCGGGTTCGGGGCCGGCGGCGGGGCCACGTGGTCGTAGTACCCGCCGTGCTCGTCGTAGGTGACCACGAGCAGGGTGCGCTCCCAGGCCGGGTGCTCGCGCAGGCGGTTGTAGACCTGGGCGATGAGTGCCTGGCCGCGGTGCAGGTGGGTGCCGGAGTGGTCGTTGTTCGCCTCGCGACCCTTGGCCCGCCAGTGGCGCGGCTCGATGAAGGTGTAGGCGGGCAGCTCGTTGTCGGCGAAGCCGTCCGGCGTCGGCGCGAAGTCGCAGAAGAACCGGTCCATCGTGCGCATCGGATCGGCCTGATCCTCGGGCACGCCGTTGGCGAGGGCCTGCTTGCGTGCCTTGCGCCGCTGCTTGCTGATCGCCGCGCACACCTGCACGTTCGCGGGGCCGTCCACGTAGATCCGCCAGGGCAGACCCTTGTCGTTGAGCCGCTTGAACAGCGTGGGCACGTTCTTGTCGAGCTGCGGGAAGTGCGCGGGCCCGGTCGGCGAGGTGCCGTAGTGCAGGAAGTAGCGGTTGGGCCACGTCGACGAGGCGATGGAGCAGAACCACCGGTCGGCGACCGCGAAGCTCAGCGCCAGGTCGCGCGTGACCGGCAGGTCGTCCTTGTCGTGGTGGCGCAGCACCTCGCGCACGAGGTCCTTCTTGTTCTCGTCCTTGAGCCCGGCGCGCTTCCACGCGGACTTCCACGCCATGCGCGCGAAGCCGCGGTTCGTACCGGGTCCGTGGCCGTGGAACTGCTCGAACATGTGGCCCGCGCGGTGCGGGGCACCCGGGGGGATCAGGCTCGCGCCGCCCTCCACGGGCAGTGTTTCGCAGCCGTCAGCGTCGTCGATCGGACAGGACATGCCGGTCGGCACGCCGTCGACGTCGTGCTCCTCCAGGTTCATCCACCCGAGGATGCGGTCGAACGACTGGTTCTCCATCATCAGGACCACGACGTGGTCGATGTGACGCCAGCTCATCGGTGCCTCCCGTGTTTGGGCCTCTACAAGACCGTAGACACGGCAAAGCCCGCGTTCACTGTCCGTTCGCGCTCGTCACAGGAATGGAATTCACGATCGCGTCGGTGAAGTCGCGCTCGATCGCGTCCCGTAGATCCGCGTCCATGCACACGGCAGCGTTCTCGTAGTTCTTGTCCGCGCTGTTCAGATCCAGGTTCCAGCTGCCGACCACCGTCACCTGACGGTCAAACAGCCAGGTCTTGGTGTGCAGGTGCTGGAAGTAGTTCCAGATCTCGACGTTCGGGTTCTTGTCGAGCACCGACATCGCGCCGGCTCGATTGCGCAGGCTGGCGCGTCGACGAGTCATCTCCATGAACTGGAACAGGGTGTCGGACCACACCGTGCGCCCGGCGAGGCGGTTGTTCCATCCGTGGCGGATCAGCCAGATCCCGAGCTCGCCAGAGGCGCCTCCGCGGCCGTTCGAGAGGATGACCACGCGCGGATCGTCGGCGGCGGTGCGGCCCTGCACGAGGTGCATCAACCGGCCGATCTGATCGTCGGGATCGTGCTCGTAGTCGAACATCGCCGGTGACACCATCACGACCTGGTGCCGGGTCGCTTCGAGGTGGGCCTCGATGATCGGCGCGATCGCGTGGCGCTCGATCATCAGGCTCTGCATCGCCAGGCGGCACACGCCGTCCATGCGCTGCTCGGGGTCGGACAGCCAGGTTCCGTAGTTCGCGGCACCGCGCACCCCGTCGCGTCGCTGCTGTTCCTTCTTCGCGGCGATCGCCTCGAGCCGGGCCTCGTCGCCCTCGGTGTCCTTGGACCAGCGATCCCACGCGAGCAGGAAGCCCTCCTCGGCGTCGGCGACCATCGGCCCGGTGATGTGCAGGTCCGTGTCGCGATCGAGGAAGTTGTAGCCGGTACCCTTGTTCTCGTAGTCGAGGATGTTGGTGCCGCCCTCGATCAGCTCTTCGCCGTCGCGGATCCACACCTTGTAGTGGAGCACGGCCTCTGGCGCGCTTCGCGAAAGGGCAGCGCCGGCGGAGGCGACCTTCACGCCGCCCATGATCATGCGATCCGCGCAGCGCTCCCCGAGCGAGCGCCGGTACACGCCCTCGGTGAGCAGGCGCACGTCCACGCCCGCCGCGGCGCGCTCCTTCATCGCCTCGGCGAGCTCGTCCGAGGTCTCGTCGCAGCCAAAGAACATCACCGAGACGTACAGCGACTCCTTGGCCGCCTTCACCATGCGCAGCTTCTCGCGGAAGGCGTGGTCGCTGTCGAGCAGGGTGAGGTCGTTGCCCTGGGTGAGCTCGGTCTGCGTGGATGCGTCGAGGCGCTCCTGGAACGCGGGCTCGAACCACGCCGCGTCGTCGACGTTCGGGCGCTCGGGGCCGAACAGGTCGCCGGTGTAGACCTCGAGCGGCAGGTCGAGGGACTGGATGGGCGGGTGGAACAGCTCCTGCCACGCGGCGAGGTAGGGCCAGGGTCGCTCGTGCACCTGCTCATAGGTCAGGAAGTCGAGCTCGCCGTAGAAGCGGCGCTTCGACGCCATGAAGTCCGGGTCGCCGGTGTGGGCGAGCCAGGCCTCGACGTCGAAGGCGAACACGCCCTGGTCGTCCCACGGCGCCCGCGCTGGATGCGCCTCCCAGGCAGGTGGCGAGCTGTGCACGGCCTCGAAGCCCTCGGGGGCGTCCGCGCCCTGGACGGGCACGATGGCACCGCCAGTCTGGGCCGCCAGCGTCTCGGCCACCTCGTCGAAGGGCACCGGCTGCGCGAGGGCCATGCCGAGGAACCAAGCGATCACGAGCCCACCCGCAGCTTGGCGTAGGCCCGGTAGTAGTGCACGTCGAGCCGGGTCGCGCTGTCGCGTGTCGTCTCTCCGCCGCCGCCGAGGCGCAGGGCCACGTGCCGGCCGAGGCGCAGGCTCGCGCCCGCGTCGACCACGCTGTCGGTGACCAGCGACACGCCGTCGCTCGCGCCTACGGACCAGTCCGCGTAGCAGTCGAGGTACGCGGAGAGGATGACCCCGCGGGCCAGTGCGGCGCCGAACTCGGCGTCGACGCCGAGTCCACCGAGGTGAGCACCGATGAAGTCCGCGTTCTCGGGGCTCTGGTAGGTGCGCTTGTGGAACCCGAGCAGGCCGCCGCTCGCGGCGATGTGGCCGTGGAAGTCCCCAGGGTCGACCGACGGGAAGTAGAAGCCCGCGTAGCCGGACGCCGCGCGTACCCGCAGGTCGAGGTCCAGGTCGAGGCGCTCGTCGCGCATCGCCCGCACCCGGCCGAAGCCGATGTCGTAGATCACCGGCACCGGGTAGGTCTCGCCGAAGTACCGACCGACCGAGACCTCGGCGCGAAGGCGCTCGGCATCGACGTCACCCGGATCGAGACGCACCTCGGCGCTCGCCGGCAACCAGTGCAGACCCATGGCCTGCCTCGGACCGATGCCGCGAAAGCGGGGGGCAACAAGCACGTAGGGCAGCGCGTCCCCGGTGGACAGCTCGGCGCCGGCATCGGTCTCGACGAGGGGAAGGTGCGCCCCGTAGAGCTCCATGATGACTTCGGAGCCGGCGTGGGCGGGGGCGAGAAGCGACAGGATTACAGCGAGCATGGTTCCCGTTTGCGATGGGGAGAGGCCGCACCCGCCATGGGTGTGGCACGGCTTGCATGGGATGGGATGACACGTGCAAGTCGCATGCCGCGACGGCTGCCGTGATTACCGAGAGGATATGCCGCACGAACCCCGGCGCCATGACCACCGATGGCACGTCACCCGCATCCCGGGTGTGTGTGGAGTGGCCCTGTTCCTGTGTGGTTCGGCACAGGCGGCGGCACCCGTGGTGGTCGACGCGGTGGTGGCCGAGGACCTGCGAACGGTGACCGGCACGATCCGCGGCGGCGAGCCCACGTGGCGCTGGATCGATCCGCTCGCCGAGCTGCCCGAAGCCGAGGGCGACCGCGACCACATGCGGTTGTTTCCGGGCTGGGCGAGACAGGGGAGCGTGGACTTCGACCCCGCCACCGGCGCCTTCACCGCCGTACTTCCCCGGCGGTTCGGTGGGCTCGGCGCCACGCGCGAGGGCCTGTTCGCGGCCGGGGGCTGGCTCCCGCAGCCGCTCGACGGCGACGGCATGCCCGAGGTCGAGTGGCAGGTCACCGTGCGCGTTCCCGAGGGCGCGACCGCGGTCGTCGGCGCGACGGTCGGCACCGACGAGGTCGCGTGGCGGGGCACGGGCGAGCGCGTGGGACTCGCGGTGCTTCCCGAGGCGGTGGTCACCGACCTCGGCGCGGTGCGGCTCGTGTCCCGACGACCTCCCCGGAGGCGCATTCCGCGCGGCATCGCGACCCAGCTCGCGCTGCTCGACGGCGAGACGAGCCGGGAGTCGGCGGTCGTGGTCGTCGCGCCGCTGAAGATGCGTCTGGTCCGCGGGGCCCCGGGGTTCCTGCTGCTCAGCGACGACGCGTGGCGCATGACCCCTGGCATCCGCCGGTTTCACGACGCGCCCATTCGCCGTGGGCTGGCGAGCGCGCTGACCGACCTGCCGTCGCCCTTCGAGCGCTCGTTCGTGTCGGCGGCGCTCGCCGACGATGCCTCGGCCGCGGCCATGGACGAGGCGCTGAAGGGCCTGAAGTGGATCCCCCTGGTCGACCAGACGCTCAACGACCGGAGCATGCCGTACGCGACGGAGGTGCTCGAGGACGTGGTCCCGGAGCCGTTCGTCGCCGACGACCTCGTCGAGCGCTTCGATCCGCACTGGCCGGGCATGGCGGTGGTCGCGCAGCTCGACCTGCGCTTCGGGGAGGGGACGGCGGATCGGGCGGCCCGCGCGCTTCGCGACGGCGAGCCCGTCGACCCCGAGGTGGCCCCGTGGCTGGCTCGCTTCGCGGAGGCCCCGCCGGTGCAGGACCTCACCCTGAAGGTCGCCAACGGCGAGGTCCATGTGCGCCGCGAGGCCGAGGCCAGTGCCGTGGGCGTGGCCGTGCCCGTGCGCATGGGCGACGGCCAGGAGCTGTGGCTCGCCGGTGACGGACCCGGCGAGGTCGCCTACCCGCGGCCTCCGCGGGCGCCGGTGCGCGTCGATCCCGACGGGGTGGTGCCGCAGACCGAGCGCCGCGGCGAGAGCTATCCGGTGCCGCTCATCGTCACCGGCACCGGCAGTCTCGGGAACATCTCGCTGTCGCCGCTGGCCCTCGACGGCTTCGTCACCGTGAACTTCCGGCGCTCGGACGACAGCCGCACCGTGTGGTCGCCGGGCGTGTACTTCGGCGATCAGGTGCTCGCCGAGGGGCGGATCGACGTGGTGCGCATGGCCGGACGCCCGCTCGACGCGCTGCGCCGGGAGCACCAGGTGTCGCTGGGGCCGTCCGTGCTGTGGCTCGACCCCCGCTACGCGCCCGAGGGCGACAGTGGCGTCGGCATCGCGGCCAGCCTCGGCTACCGCTGGGATACCAAGGGCGAGGCCCTGTTTCCCCTCGAGGGACACACGATCACCGCGGGGGTCGAGGCGGGGGCCCTGCTCACCTCGCCGGAGCGCTGGACCCGCCTGGACGTGGGGGCGGCGGGGGTCGTCGCGCTTCACCCGCGCGTGGCGATCGCCGCGCAGCTCACCGGCGCCCGCTCCGACAGCGACTTCCCGCACAAGGCGCTCGATCTCGGCTCGCTCGACGGTCTGCTCGGCGTGCCGATCGGCACGGTGTGGGGCCGCACCCGTGGAACCAGTCGCCTCGAGCTCCGCGGGGTGCCCGTGCGCTACGCCGACGTGCCGATGGCCGTACTGTGGGGCACCGAGCTCCAGCTGTCCGCGGGCGTCGAGGCCGGCATGCTCGAGTCCGCGGATGGCCGCTACGCGGCGCTCGGCGCCACGGCCGGGCTTGGCTTCGGCTTCGACTGGGCCGGTGCGAAGCCGTCGATGACGGGCATCACCGCCGGGTGGCCGCTGTGGACCGAAGGCTTCGCGCTCGAGCCGACGCCGTGGCCGCAGATCGTGGTGCGCTCCGAGCAGTGGTTCTGAGATCGAGGCCACGTTGACGCGATCGCCCCCTTTACACTGCGGGTCCCGGGGAGCATGTTCCACCCATGAGTGAGCGCCACGCCGTGCCTGCGCGCCTCGCGTATCGAGGCGAAGTCCCCACCCAGGCGGGACTGGTCCGCAAGAACCAGCAGCTGGCGGTGGCCCACCGCCGGACCCTCGATCGGGTCGACGAGCTGGTGCGCACCCAGACTCGCGTCGGTCGCGAGCTCCGTGGCGAGCTGTCGACCCTGCGCGACAAGGGCACCGCCCTCGACGAGCTCGAGCGCGAGATGTCGCAGACCGGGCTGATCTCGTCGCTGATGGCGCGCATCACCGGGCGCTCGGCGGTGCTCGAGCGACGCAGCGCGACCGAGGCGCTCGTCGATCACTACGAGGTCGTGAGCATCCGCCTGCGGCGCGCTTCCGCGTTCTCCGACGACCTGCGGCTGTGCGCGCTCGAGCTGCACGAAGAGGTCGAGGACCTTCACAAGCAGCTCGCTGACGCGCTCGCCAACGAGAAGGCCAGCGCCGAGCGCATCCTCGACATCGAGCGCATGCTCGACGAGCTCAAGGCCGCCGAGATGAGCGGGGCCGACCGCGAGCGCCTGCGGGACAAGCTCACCTTCGAGTTGCGCCAGGAAGCGCTGATGCTCGAGCTGTTCCGCGCTTCCGCCGAGGTCGCCAAGCAGCACCTCGACCCGGCCCGGGCCCTGCGCGACACGACCATGCGCCTCAACGAGGAGATGGCGACCTTCGTACTCCAGGCGACGGGCACCGTGAATGCCGCTGGCCGCCGTATCCAGGCACTGGGCATGGCCGCAGATGCGCCCACCGTGGTCGGCGAGCTGCAGCAGTCGCTCGACGAGCTGCAGGACGCGATGGCGATCACCGAGTCCTACGTCGAGACCACGCAGGTGCTGCTCGCGGACGTGCTCCCGCAGCTTTCCGCCCGGCTCAAGGCCCAGCAGGAGCTCGATCAGGTCGCGGTCACCGCCGAGCTCGACTCCGTGACCCGCGAGCACGCCCGGTCCCTGGCCGAGCGCGCGCTTCGCGAGGCCGCCGAGGCCGAGATCGAGGACCTCCTCAAGTCATGATCACGCTGCCGCGGGAGCGTGTGGGGCCGTACGTGCGGGCGCTGTCCGCTGCGCTCACGGCGTGCGCGCCGCACAATGACTTCGTGCCCCTCGCCGAGGTCCAGGCCCACCTCGGGGCCATGGACCCGGAGCTGTCGGGGCCGCTGCTCCTGCCTGCCGAGGTCGAGCCGCGCTCCGGCATGCCGAGCTTTCCGTGGATGGAGCGGGCCATCGCCGAGCGCGCGCTCGCGCGGGACGCGGATCCGCCGAGCGAAGAAGAGGTCACGCGAGCGCTGCGCCTCGATCCCGAGCTCGGCGAGCGCCTCGGCTCGCGGCGTCGACTGCAGCAACACCTGCTGTGGCGGCCGGTGCTCCCGGCCATGCGCCTCGACGTGCAGCTGCGACGGCTCGGGAGCACCGCGGACTTCGCGGTGATCTACGACCGCATCGAGCCGCTGGGCACCTGGCTCCGCGTGCGGGTCGAGGTCCAGGCGCCGACCAAGGACGCGGGCGCGCTCAAGCTCGACGCAAACGGCCGGATCGTCGTCGACCCGGGCCTGTCGCACCTGCTCACGCGTCACTCGGCGGTGCCGCTGCTCGCGATGCAGCGCACGGTCGAGAGCGCCTGCCGCGGGCGCGTGGCGCGTCTCGCGCGTAGCCGCATCGGCCCGTTCTGGTTCCCCGGCGTGACCCTGCCCGAGGCGGTGCCCGCCGCCCTCGGACGCGGGCTGGTGCTGCACCTGCAGACCGAGGTCGTCGCCGACGACGTGCAGACCGCGGCGCACCGCGACCCGCTGGTGGCGACCCAGACCGAGAAGCCGCGCGACGGCCAGAAGGTGTTCCGCGAGCGGCGCTTCGCGGCGGTGAAGCCCATGGTCGAGCCCGTGCACGCGTGGTGCCTCGAGCGCGGCGTGCGCACCACCGTCATCGGGTTCTAGCAGGATGCTGAAAAACGCTCCCGTCGCGTTCTGGACCCGTTTCCCGCCTTCGCCCGTCGTCTCGTCGGTCACGTGCTTCAGCACGCTCCCTCCTCGACTTTCGAAGAATCGCTTCACGACCGGCCGAATGCGCAAAACGGCCCTCAGACCGCTCGGTCCGACTTTTTCAGCAGCCTGCTAGCAGGATTGGACCCCGGCGAGGTCTTCGCGGGGCCCTGAGCGGATCACCGCTCGTGGACGCGCCATTCGCGGGCATCGAGCGAGCGGAACCCGCGTGTTCGGTCCGCTGCGCCCGCGCCTCGACGCGGTGGACGACACGACGCGTCACGACCTCCTCCCGGACGAAGAAGCCGGAGAGAGGCCAGGATCGCGTGGCTGTCGCGAGAGAAGGGGAGAACGGGGGCTGAGACTAGGCCCCGTTCGCGGAAGTCCGTTCGGCGCCGTATCCGAGAGCAAGCCATCGGTTAGCGCCTTGTCCACGCCCTCTCGGGCGTCGACCCCCAGAACCGCCTTGTTTAGGGTCGCGGCATTGCGACCGTCGCTCGGGCTCGTTCGACGTTTCCCATCCGTCCTGAGGTGGCCGCCTCAGGGTCTTCTGTTGTCGCGTCGAGCGCGTTGGTCTTGGGGACCGCGGCGCCCTCCCTTCCGCTCGCGCGGGGGAGGCTTAGGCTCCTGTGTGAGCCCGAACCGGCAGGGTCTTTCCTTGCTTTTGGAGCAATGTGCGGGACTTGAACCCGCAATCTACAGAGGAAGAGTCTGTCGCCTTTACCAATTAGGCCAACGTTGCGTTCACGGAGCACGCGCCCTGCCTGTCGTTCCGCCGGCTTTTGACCGACCGAATGCGACGCGTGCTCTGGCATTCGCCCTGGCGGGCTTTACCGTGTCTTCCGGCTTCCGGGAGCTTCCCCCTTCGACCGTCGCCATGCCGGGCGCCCTCGGGTTCCAGACCTCGGGCTCGACCTCCCGAAGGAAGCCTCCGACTACCGCTTGTCCCTGCCTTCTCGCGGGGTGGATGGGCCGGCCGATGCTGTCCCCAGCACCGATTCTGCGCCCCTCCTTGTGCGGTCCGAAGACCACCGGTTTGGTGACGCGTCATACCCGGCCACCGCTTCGAAGTGACGACCGCCGGTGGACGATCGACCCTCGTGGGGTGGGATGCGGCTTGCATGGATGGGCCCTGCCCGAAGGCGAGGGTGCAGAGGTCGTGAGCCTCCACTTCCGCCGGGTCACCCCGACGTCTCCTGACGACTCCATGCAGCCGAGGACACCTCGCCGCGTCCACGCAGACAAGCCGCGCGAACCGCCAGCAGGCGTCCCGGTTCGAGATTCCATATGCGTGTCGGAACGCGCGGTCCCGACGGGTCAACACTCAAAGATGGCTCCCAAGTATGAGCGCCCTGTTGACGCGTCAATTCTTTTTCGGAAGAAAACGCTGAGAGGTCGATGAACACGGGCTCTTCGTACGGAGGGAGGTCGTGACGGACCGAGCCAGGAGAGACCTGCGCGGGGTGTTCGGGCGACCTCGACGAGGCGAGGGGACCCGGCCGCGTGCCCGCGAATGGCGGGCGCACGAGCGGTGCGTCAGACCGAGGCGCCGGCGGCTTCCCACAGGGGAACGAGGTCCTCCGGCAGCGGCGCGGTGAGCGTGAGGCTGCCGCCGGTCACCGGGTGCGACAGGTGCAGCTCGGCGGCGTGCAGCGCCAGCCGATCCCACATGCGTCCGGCCTCTCCGCCGTAGCGTCGGTCGCCGACGACCGGGCACCCGGCCATCGCCGCGTGGATGCGGATCTGGTGCTTTCGGCCGGTGTCGAGCGACACCTTCGCCGCGGTGAACCCGTTGTCCTCGGCCACGGCGAGGACCTCGCTGCGGGCGCGCTTGCCGTCGACCTCCCAGGTCCACGCACCCGGCGTGAGCTCGCCGTAGAGCACGACCTGGTAGCGGCGGGCGATGCGGTGCTCGCGAAAGCCCTCGGTGAGCCCCTTGTTCGCGTCGGGGTGGGCCGCGAACAGGACCAGGCCGCTCGCCGGCTGATCGAGGCGGTGGTGCAGGGCGGCGAGAGGCTCGCGCTCGCGCACCCACGAGAACAGGTCGACGCCCTCGTTGTCGGCGCGGGCCTGGGTCGGCATGCCGCTCGGCTTGTTCACGGCGACGAGCCAGCGGTCTCGGTAGACGATGACGGGTTCCATGCGCGGAACCTGACTCGTCTGTGGGGCCCGGTCCACGCGCATGGCGCGTTTGGCGCACCCGACCGGCGCTTTGCGGCGGCCTGCCACGCGGGTGCCACGGCGTTTTGGACCCCGAGGGTGGTCCCCCAGAATTTGCGGAATTAGAGAACGCCCTCACTTTGCGCGTTCACGCGTGGTTGCAGCGACGAGGAGGGATCCATGGACTTCGATCCCGACGGCCCGGCCAGCGGCGGACTCTTCGGTCTTCCCCACACCCCTGACAACGCCCGGGTGGTCGTGCTCCCCGTGCCGGTGGAGTGCACCACGTCCTCGGCCGGTGGCACGAGCTCGGGTCCCGACGCGGTGCTCGAGGCGTCGTGGCAGGTGGACCTGTGCGATCCCCAGACCGGCGAGCCGTGGCGGGAGGGCATCGCGATGGTCGACGCCCCCGAGGGCCTCGCCGACGAGGATGCCGCCTGCCGCGAACTCTCCGAGGCCGCGCGCGAGGGCGACGCGGACGCACTGGCGCGCATCGATGCGCTCGGTGAGCGCACCGTGGCCCTGACCGAGGCCTTCACCGGCGAGCAGCTCGATGCGGGGCGCATTCCCGCGATCCTCGGTGGCGATCACAGCGTGCCGCTTGGCGCCTTCCGCGCCGCGGTCGCGCGCCACCCCGGCCTCGGCATCCTCCACATCGACGCCCACGCCGACCTGCGCGACGCCTACGAGGGCTTCACCTACAGCCACGCGTCGATCTTCTTCAACGCGCTCAAGCTCGAGCAGCTGTCCACGCTGGTCCAGGTCGGTATTCGCGACTACGGCACCCGCGAGCTCGCCCTCGCGACCGCCGAGCCGCGCGTACACCAGTGGACCGACCACGCGATGGCCGCGCACGCCCACGGCGGCGGCACCTTCCGCCAGCTGTGCGAGCGGATCGTGGCTCCGCTGCCCGACGTGGTATGGGTCTCGTGGGACATCGATGGTCTCGATCCCGCCCTGTGCCCCGGCACCGGCACCCCGGTTCCCGGCGGGCTCTCGTGGCGGGAAGCGATGACGCTCCTCGAGGTCCTCGGCCAGAGCGGCCGCACCATCGTCGGCTTCGACCTCTGCGAGGTCGGCCCCGGCTCCTGGGACGCCAACGTCGGCGCCCGTCTCCTGTACAAGTTGTCCGGCTGGGCAATCGCATCGCAACGCAAGGCATGACCATGAACGTCCGCGACTTCATCGATCACCACTACCTGCACTACAACAGCCGGGCCGTGAAGAACGCCGCACAGGCCTACGAGGCGCACCTCGAGGCGGGCGGCAAGATGTTCCTCACCCTGGCTGGCGCGATGAGCACCGCGCAGCTCGGTCGCATCCTGTCCCGCGCCATCGACGCGGGGCTCGTGCACGGCATCAGCTGCACCGGCGCGAACCTCGAAGAGGACGCGTTCCGCCTGCTCGCCGGCTCCGAGTACGAGGAGATCAACGACTGGCGCGGACTGCGCGCCGAGGACGAGGCCGCGCTGTACGCCCGGGGCATGAACCGCGTCACCGACAGCTGCATCCCCGAGACCGTCATGCGCCACATGGAGCGCGAGCTGCTCGAGCACTGGAAGAAGTGCAGCGAGAGCGGCGAGAGCCTGCTCCCGAGCGAGATGCTCATGCGCGTGCTCGACGAGCCCGAGGTCCAGAAGCACTTCCAGATCGAGAGCGACAGCTGGCTTCTCGCGGCCAAGCGCCAGGGCATCCCGGTGTTCACTCCGGGCTGGGAGGACTCGACCACCGGCAACATGTTCGCGGCGGCCGCCTGGCGCGGCGACATCCCGCACCACCGGTCCGTGAACTCGGGGACCGAGCAGATGGTCAAGCTCATGCGCTGGTACGAGCAGATGACCGAGCAGCGCCCCGAGGGCGCGCCGAGTGTCGGCTTCTTCCAGATCGGCGGCGGCATCGCGGGCGACTTCGCGATCTGCGCGGTCCCGGCGATGATCCAGGACCTCGAGCGCGAGGACATCCCGTTCTGGGGCTACTTCTGTCAGATCAGCGACGCGGTCACCAGCTACGGCGGCTACTCGGGCGCGCCGCCGAACGAGAAGATCACCTGGGGCAAGCTCGAGGCGAGCACGCCCTCCTTCATGATCGAGTCGGACGCCACCATCGTGGCCCCGCTCATCTTCGCCTACCTCCTCGGCGACTGAGGTTTTCCACACATGGCTTGGACGATTGCGGACAGCGAAGAGCTGTACGGCGTGCCCTACTGGGGCAAGAACCTCTTCCACATCAACGCCGAGGGGCACCTCGTGTGCACGCCGGCGGGGACGAAGAAGGGGGACATCGATCTCCACGAGCTCACCGAAGAGCTCGTCGAACGTGGCATCGACCTTCCGGTGCTCCTGCGCATGCCGCAGGTCGCCGAACGCCGCATCGACCTGATGAACCACGTGTTCGCCGACGCCATCGTCGAGTACGCCTATGAGGGCCGCTATCGCGGCGTGTACCCGATCAAGGTCAACCAGCAGCGGCAGCTCGTCGAGGAGATCCTCCGCGCCGGTCGCCGCCACCACGTCGGTCTCGAGGCGGGCTCGAAGCCCGAGCTGCTCGTGGCCATGGCGCTGGTCGACGACCCCGAGGCCCTGATCATCTGCAACGGCTACAAGGACCGTCGCTACGTCGAGACCGCGCTGACCAGCGAGAAGCTCGGCCGCGAGACGATCATGGTCGTCGAGAAGCTCTCCGAGCTCGACACCATCCTCGAGGCTGCCGAGCGCCTGGGCGTCGAGCCCCGTCTCGGTGTGCGCGCCAAGCTCTCCGCGCCCGGCAAGGGCCGCTGGCAGAGCTCGGCCGGCGACCGCGCCAAGTTCGGACTCTCGGCCCTCGCCATCGTCGAGATGGTCGAGAAGCTGCGCGAGGCCGGCAAGCTGCACTGCCTCAAGCTCCTGCACTTCCACATCGGCAGCCAGGTCACCAGCATCCAGACGTTCAAGCGGGCCCTGCGCGAGGCCACCCGCCTGTACACCGAGTTGGTTCGCATGGGCGCGCCCATGGGCCTGATCGACTGTGGTGGCGGTCTCGGCGTCGACTACGACGGCAGCCGCACGACCTTCGAGTCGTCCAAGAACTACACCGACGCGGAGTACGCCGCGGACGTGGTCGCGCACATCGGCAGCGCGTGCAGCGACGCTGGCATCCCGCACCCGGACATCGTCACCGAGAGCGGTCGCGCTACCGTGGCTCACTGCTCCGTGTTGCTCTTCGACATCCTCGGCGTGGAGTCCATGCCGGTCGAGGGCCCGCCGGAGCCGCGCGAGGAGGGCGATCACGACCTGCTCGACGAGATGCGCGACGTCTTCGACCGCATCACCATGCGCTCCTACCAGGAGGCGTGGCACGACGCGATGGACATCCGCATGCGCTCGCGCAGTGCCTTCGAGCTCGGCGTCATCGGGCTCGAGCAGCTCGCCAAGCTCGACCGCCTGTTCTGGAAGGTGTGCGGCCGCATCCGCCGCATCGTCCAGGACCTCGCGTACGTGCCCGACGAGCTCGACAGCCTCGAGCCCGGCCTCTCGGACACCTACTACGGCAACTTCTCCGTGTTCCAGTCGGCGCCGGACGCGTGGGCCATCGACCAGCTGTTCCCGTGCGTGCCCGTGCACCGCCACACCGAGGAGCCCGTGCGGCGCGCGGTGATCGCGGACATGACCTGCGACTCCGACGGCAAGATCAGCCGCTTCGTGGACCGCCGCGACGTGAAGAAGGTGCTCGAGCTGCACACCTACACGCCGGGCGAGCCCTACGTGCTCGCGTTGTGCCTGGTCGGCGCGTACCAGGAGATCCTCGGCGACATGCACAACCTGTTCGGCGACACCCACGCCGTGCACCTGCGGGTGGACGACGACGGGGAGTGGCACATCGACCAGGTCATCGAGGGCGACACCGTCGAGAGCGTCACCGGCTACGTGCAGTACGAGCGCAAGGACCTCATCCACCGCATCCGGACCCTCACCGAGGCCCGGATCAAGGCCAAGCAGCTCAACCGCAAGGATGCGGCGCAGATCCTCTCGTTCTACCGGGAAGGTCTGGACGGCTACACGTACCTCGGGCACTGATCCGAGGGCGGTCTCACAGCCCGTGGCCGCGGAGCACCACCGCCACCGAGCGCGCGAACACGTCGCGCATGCGCTCGGGGCGGGCCTCCACGGCGGGCACGCCATAGAACAGCGTGAGGAGCGACTGGACGAGGTGTCGGTCGTTCACCGACGGCCCGAGCTCCCCGCGGGCCCGCGCGTGCGCCACGCACTCGCCGACGAGCTCGGGCACGGTCCACGGGCCGTGCTCGAGGTGGGGAAAGCCGTCGCCGTACCACGCGAGCCGGTCGGCGCGAGGCACGTCCACCGCCTCGGGCAGCGCCCTGAGGGTGTGCTGGTGCCCGAGGATGGCGTTGAGCACGCCCGGCCACTCCTGCATGCCCGCTCCCACCTGGTCGAAGAAGGTGGCGATGCGCACGAGCCCGCGCTCGGACGAGGCGCGCACGGTCGGGGCCGCGCCCACGCTCCACAGGCTGATGTAGTAGGGGAGCACCGCCTGCTTGCCGTCGAAGTGGTTGAAGAAGGTGGGCTCGGAGATGCCGACCTCGGCGCACAGCTCCTTCACGGGGATCGCGTCGAGCGGACGCTGGGCGAGCCGCGGCAACAGGGCACGGGTCAGGGACACGCGCGTCTGGCCGGCCTTCCGTTCGCGGAGGGGCAGGTCGTGCAGGTTCATGGGGCTCGGAGGGTGCCTCTGCATGCTATCCGACTAAAAAGTTTTAGCCGACTAAAATAAATCGGATAGTGTGGGTTCGACCAGGGAGGATGCATGACCTCACGTGCCACTCGCCGCGAGCGCACCCGCGGCGCCATCGACGCGACCTACGACGCCATCGTGATCGGCGCGGGACCGGGCGGGCTGACCGCCGGCACGCTGCTCGCCCGCGCCGGCAAGCGCGTGCTCATGCTCGATCAGCACTACGTGCCGGGCGGCAACGCGACCCTGTTCAAGCGCAAGCACTGGGAGTTCGACGTCGGCCTGCACTACATCGGCGAGTGCCAGGAAGACGGCGTGATGACGCGCCTGCTCGCCGCCTGTGGCGTCGACGACCTCGAGATGCGCCCGATGGACGACGACATCGAGCAGCTCACCTTCCCGGACTTCGACTTCGCGATTCCCAGGGACAAGGCGGTGTTCGAGGCCCGCCTGCTCGCTCGCTTCCCCGGCGAGGCCCGCGGCATCCGGCGCTACATCCGCTTCTTGAACCAGTGCGACCGCGTGGTCCGCGCCGATCAACGCGGCAACGCGATCCAGCGGGCCGTGGCCATCGCGCGCAGCCCGCTCGTCGTGCGCTGGCACCAGCGGCCGCTGGGCGAGTTCCTCGACACCTGCACCGACAACCTGCAGCTGCGGGCCGTGCTCACCGCCCAGAACGGGACCTACGCGGTGGCTCCGGACCGCATCTCGTCCGTGCTTCACGCGGGGCTCGCGAACCACTACCACCGGGCCGGCGCGTTCTACCCGGCAGGCGGCGGCCAGAAGCTCTCGGACCGGCTGGCCGAGGAGTTCGAGGCTGCGGGCGGTCAGCTGCGCCTGTCCTCGTCGGTCGACAAGGTGCTCGTCGAGGACGGACGGGCCGTGGGCGTGCGCTTCACGAACAAGCACCTCGGTACCTGCGACGTGCGCGCGCCGATCGTCGTCTCCAACGCCGACCTCAAGCGCACCGTCGCCGATCTGGTCGGCGTCGAGCACTTCCCCGCCTCGTGGACCGAGCGCGTGCTCGACTTCGAGATGGCGCTGCCCTTGTTCGTCGTGTACCTCGGCCTCGACCTTCCGCCGGAGCAGCTGCCGTACGGGAACTCGAACCGCTGGCTGTTCGACCGTTACGACTTCACCGACGACTACCGGCGCATGGTCGACGGCGAGATGCCGGAGGACCCGTTCATCTACGTGTCCACCGCCTCGCTGAAGGACCCGCACAACCCCGGTGTCGCCCCTGACGGCCACAGCAACGTCGAGATCATGACCATGGTCCCGAGCGACCTGTCGTTCTGGGGTGTGACGCCGGAGATGATGCGGGACGGCAGCTACAAGACCTCCGAGACCTACCAGGCTCGCAAGCGCGAGATCGAGGCCTCGCTCATCGCGCAGTTCGAGAAGATCGTGCCCGGCGCGACGGCGCGCATCGTGCACCGCGAGTCGGCGACGCCGATGACCCACAGCCGCTACGTGCGCAGCTCCGAGGGCTCCTGCTACGGCTTCGCGGCGATTCCCGAGCAGTTCCTCGGCCGGCGCCCTGGCGCGAGGAGCAAGCTGCCGGGCCTGTACTTCGCGGGGACCAACTGCCGGGCGGGCCACGGCATCGTCGGTGCGATGACCAGCGGCGCCCAGGCCGCGGACGCGATCCTCGGCGGTGGGCTGTTCCGCAAGGTGATGCGGGGCGAGGTCGCGGAGGGCTCCCGGTGGAGCCGTGCCGTGGGCGGGCTCAGCGCCGCGGTGGCCTGATCGCGGGCTACGGGTGGGCCTCGTGGCCGACCTCGACGCGCATGCCGGGGTGGGCCTCGGCGAGGGCGATGAGCTGGGCGAGGCTCTCGGCGTTGTCCTCGTGATCCGCGGTGTACGTGCCGGGAGTCACGCCGTGGTCCCAGCCCCAGCGGGTGTGGGAGCAGTCGCCGGTGAACAGCACCGGGCCGTCGACCGTGCGCGCGAGGTACGCGGTGCTGCCTGGCGTGTGGCCCTTCGCGTCGAGGGCCCACAGGCTGCCGTCCCCGAGGATGTCGATGGCGCGCGTGCCCTCGAGGTCGATGCCGTCGGCGTCGAAGTCCCACACGGTGAGGGGACGGCCGTTCATCGCCCGGCGGAAGGTCGGGAACATCAGCCGTCCGTTGGCGTTGGCGGGGCGCTCCTCGCCGAGGCCGGCGTGGATCGGTACCCCCTCGGGCACGTCGACCAGTCCGAGCACGTGGTCCATGTGGTTGTGGGTGAGCAGCACGCCGGCGAGCGGTGCCTCCTGACGGGCGAGGATGTCGCCGAGGGGCTCGACGGGCTCGATGTCGCCGATGAACGAGGCCGCCAGGCCCTCGGCGGGGCTCTCGTTCGCCGGCACCCCGGTGTCGATGATGAACGCGCCGGCGGTGGGGTGGGTGAGCACGTGCACCGGGAGCACGATCGGGTGGTCCCCGTTCTCGAGCTCGGCGGCCTTGGCGTCGTCGAGGTCGACGAGGCCCTTGAGCGGCACCGACCACGTGGCCGAGATCACGGCCTCGTGCACCACCGGGCCGGGGTCGTCGAGGTCGACCTGGGCGGCGGCGGGCGCCTCGAAGGGCACGGTCTCGAGCGGGCCGCCACAGGCGACGGCGAACAGGGCGAGGGGAAGCAGGCGGGTCATGGTCACTCCTTGTGTGTCCAAGGTGACCCATCCGGAAAAAGCGCACATCAGTGAATGATGGGTGGTATCCATCCATCTATGGATATCACCTGGACAGACTGGCAGGTCGTGCGCGCGGCCCTCGCGCACGGGAGCTTCACGGCAGCCGCCGAGGCCCTCGGCGTCGGCCAGGCCACCGTGTCGCGGCGGGTCGCAGCCGTGGAGGAGTCGCTCGGACATCGGCTGTTCGACCGTCATCGCCACGGACTCGAGCCTACCGCGGCCACGCGCCGACTCGCGCCGCACCTCGAAGCGCTGGCGACCGCGGCGGACGGCGCCGCCCGGGCCGTGGAGGGGCTGGAGGCCGAGGCGGCTGGCGAGGTGCGCATCGCCGCGCCGCCCGGACTCTCGGTGGACTGGATGCCCCGCCTCGCGCTGCGTCTCGCCGAGAGCCACCCGTCGATCCAGCTCACCGTGCTCGCCGACATCACACCGCGCGACCTCGACCGCCGCGAGGCCGACATCGCGCTGCGCATGATGGCCACCGAGCGCGGAGACCTGCTCGTCCGGCGCCTGATCACCGTGCGTGGGGGCGTGTTCGCGACCCCGGCGTACGCGGAGCGCGTCGGCCCGTCGCCTCGCCTCGAGGACCTCGACCTCATCGGCTACTCGGCGGACTTCGCGCACATCCCGCTCGCGGGGTTCATCGACAGCCTCGGCGCGCGCATTCCCCTGCGCTCGAACGACTACCTGGTGCAGCGCGCGGCGATCGTCGCCGGTCTCGGCGCAGGCCTGGTCTCGGTCCACGAAGCCAGGGCTCTCGGCCTCGTACCCCTCGAGGTGCGGCTGCCGATCGAGCCCGAAGGCACCGTGTTCCTCGTCGTGCACCGCGCGCTTCGCCACGTGCCGCGGGTCGCGGTCGTCATCGATGCCATCGACGCGTTGGTCGCCGAGGAGGTCGCCTGCGACAGGTGACGAGACGCCTCGCAGGTGCGAGGCTAGGGGTGCCCTCCGGAGGCCTCATGCGCGCCCACATCGCCATTCCCGTCGCTCTCGCCCTCGTGCTCACCGCGTGTCCCAAGAAGGACGCGACCACCGAGGCCGCGCCCGAGACGACCGAAGAAGAGACCATGCCCACGGCCCCGCCGCCCGAAGAGGTCGATCCCGAGCTCAAGGGCGAGATGCAGGTGCACTTCGCATACGCGATGACCGCCCAGGCGGCGGTGGTCGCCGGCGATCTCGACGGCGCGAAGGCGGCGCACGCCAAGCTTCGCGACGACGAGGCCGCGCACGTGCCCGACCCGTGGCTTCCGCTGATGGCCGATGTGAAGGCGGCGGCCTCCGAGGGCGCCGAGGCCGAGGCGCTGGTCGAGGCCGCCCAGGCGGTGGCGAAGGTCGGCCGAGCTTGCGGCGAGTGCCACAGCGCGACCAACGGGGGACCTGACCTCGCGACGTCGCCGCCGTCCCAGGAGTGGACCGAAGACGCCGAGATGCTGCGTCACGCGTGGGCGGTGAACCTGATGTGGCTGGGCCTGACCGCGCCGAACGACGAGCTGTGGAAGGCCGGGACCGTGGCCCTCGCGGGCGACGACCACACTTCGGGCAGTGCGCTGGCCGACGACGTGGCCCCGCGGTTCAAGGAGGTCGAGACGCGGGTCCACGAGGCTGCGAAGCTGGCCACGGACACCACCGACCCCGACGAGAAGACCGTGCGCTACGCGGAGATCCTGTCGATGTGCGCGACCTGCCACGCGATCCTCCGCGAGGAGTAGGCATGCGGCGGGTGAGTTTGTCGCGACCCGTGCCTCGCTGGGATACGCGAGTCGCGCTGGGACAGACCAGCACTTCCGCGCCGACGAAGGGCGTGGAAGCCTTGCGAGAGCCGCAACCAGCGGCGAGGGAGGGTGAGAGTGCTCACCCCTGAAGTGATCGAAGTGACCCCGGGCGGTTTCGAGCCCGAGTCGCACTACTACCCGCGGGTACCCAACGCCCAGCTGCATCCGCTCGTGCGGGGCTTCCTGCACCTCGGCAACGCGCGCATCGCGACGCGCTACTGCCACCTGCATCCCGAGGCCAACGCCGAGGCCGTGCACCGCGCGCTGGCGACGGTGCCACAGCACTTCCGGTGGGCCGGCGCGGACCTGTTCCACGTCACCGACGACCGCGGCGTGCGCCGAAACGTGGTCGTCGAGACGAACAGCTGCCCGAGCGGGCAGAAGTCCATGCCGCTGCGCGAGGATCAGAACGAGGACGGCGGCTACCGCGTGCTCCTCGAGGGCAGCTTCCTCCCGGCGGTCGCTGCCCAGCGCGGCCTGCCCGACGGCATGCTCGCCGTGCTCTCGGACAAGAACCCGATGGAGACGACGGGCTACGCGCACGCCCTCTCCGATCTCACCGGCGAGACCGTTCTCCACGTCACCCTGCCCGAGGACGACTGGCAGTCAGTGGCCCGCTGGGACGACGGCGTGCTCGAGATCTGCGTCGACGGCGAGTGGAAGCCCATCCGCGCGGCGTTTCGCTACGTGACCCAGCGCCCGTGGACCCGCATTCCGCCCATCACGCGCACCTTCATCTACAACCCCGTGCTCGTGTGCCTCGCGGGTGGCCGCAACAAGCTGCTCGCCGCCAAGGCCTACGACCTGATGAACGCGGACCTTCGCGAGGAGGGCCTCGCCATCCGCACCCCGGAGACCATCTGGGACGTGGCCCTGCGCGAGGTGCCCCTCTGGGTCGAGCGCATGGGCGGGGTCGCGGTCGTGAAGAACCCCTACAGCAACGCCGGACAGGGGGTGTACACGATCACCAACCCCGGTGAGCTCGATGCGTTCATGGCCATCGACCACAGCTACGAGCGGTTCATCGTCCAGGGCCTCGTCGGCAACCTGCAGTGGACCTCGCGCACGCGCGGCTCCCGGCTGTACCACGTCGGCACCGTGCCCGACCGCAACCAGCGCATCTACGTTGCCGACTTCCGGTTCATGGTCGGCTCCAACGAGGAAGGCTTCTTCCCGGTGGCGCTGTACGCGCGCCGCGCCCGCCTGCCGCTGGCCGACACGCTCACTGGCGACGAGGACAGCTGGGGCATGCTCGGCACCAACCTCTCCGTGACCCGTGACGGTGCGTGGTCCACCGAGCCCAACCGGCTGATGCTCTTCGATCAGCGGGACTTCAACCGCCTCGGTCTCGGCCTCGACGACCTCACCGAGGCCTACATCCAGACCTGCCTCTCGGTGCTCGCCATCGACCGCATGGCCCAGCGCCTGCGCTCGACGAAAGGCAAGTTCAAGAAGCGCCTGTTCGCCACGCTGGTCCCCGACCCGACCCTCGCTCAGGAGATCCTCGAATGAACTCCCGCTCCGTCGAGGCGCTCGCCTTCGACGACCTGCCCGCCGGCCTGCACCGGCTGTGGCTGGACATGCTCCACGACGGGCTCGGCCGTGCCGTTCGCTTGCCAATCCTGGTGGCTCGCGGTGAGCGGGACGGACCGGTCGTCGGCATCACCGCTGCGGTCCACGGCAACGAGGTGAATGGCGTCAACACCATCCACCGTCTGCTGCACCACATCGACACGCAGAAGCTCAAGGGCACGCTGGTCGGCGTTCCGGTGGTCAACATCGGCGGCTTCCTGCTGCACCAGCGGCGCACGGACGACGGCAGCGACCTCAACCACCTGTTCCCCGGCAAGCCGCATGGGCGCGAGGCCGAGGTGCTCGCGTGGCGGTTCACCGAGCGGGTGGTGCGGCGACTCGACGTGCTGCTCGATCTTCACACCGCCAGCTTCGGGCGCGTGAACTGCCTGTACATCCGCGCGGACATGAACAACCCGCGCACCGCCCAGATGGCGCGGCTCATGCGGCCGGAGATCATCGTCCACAACCCGCCCGCCGACGGCACCCTCCGCGGATGTGCCGCTTCGATGGGCATTCCCGCGATCACCGTCGAGATCGGCAGCGCCCACCGCTTCCAGCGCGAGTACGTGAAGAAGACCCGGACCGGACTGCGGGCGGTGCTCTCCGAGCTCGGCATGGTCGCCAAGCGCCAGGTCGCGGTCACCGACCCGCCGGTCGTGTGCTCCCGCTCGTCGTGGATGTTCACCGATCACGGCGGCCTGCTCGAGATCCTGCCGCGGGTGACCCAGCACGTCTCCGCCGGCGAGGATGTCGCCGTGCTCCGCGACGTGTTCGGCGACGAGACGCGACGCTACGTCGCCCCCGAGGATGGCGTGATCATCGGCCACAGCGTCGACCCGGTCGCGGATACCGGAGCGCGCATCCTGCACCTCGGGGTCGTCGCCCCGCCCCACGTGTTCGGAGGAGAGGGCTGATGCGTCCCTGCTACGTGATCATCAACTCGGTCAGCACGATGAAGCCGACCCAGAGCACGGCGGATCTCGTGCTGCGCATGGCCGCGCGTGGCGTACCCGTGGGCGTGATCGGCGCGGACGGCATCGACATCATGCCCGACGGCCGCTTGCGCGGGCGGGCGCGTATGGCGACGCGCGCGAGCTCGACGCAGAAACTGGTCGAGCAGCTGCGGTCGGTGGCGCCGGTCCCGGTGGATCTCAACGACGCGGGCATGGTGTGGATCCGGGTGAACCCGGGCCGCGGTCCGGGCACGGTCCACGCGATGGTGCTCGAGCAGCTCGCCGCCCTCGAGGATGCGGGCATCCCCGTGCTCAACAGCCCTCGCGGCCTGATGCTCGCGCGCAGCAAGCTGTACCTGTCGCGGCTGCCCATCACCGCGCGCCCGCCGACCCTGGTCACCCGCAACGCCGAGGCGGCCCGGGCCTTCGTCGAAGAGCTCGCCGGTCCCGCGGTGCTCAAGCCGGTGATCGGCACGCGGGGGCGCGACGTGTTCGTCGTGCGCGGCGCGGACGACCCGAACTTCAACCAGATCGTCGACGTGATCTTTCGCTCGGGCCTGGCGATGGTGCAGGGCTTCGTGCCCGAGGCCCGCGACGGCGACACGCGCGTGCTGCTCCTCGATGGACGGCTGATCGAGCGCGATGGCCAGGTCGCGGCGGTGCGCCGCGTGCCTAGCGGCAGCGACTTCCGCAGCAACGTGCACGTCGGTGGCAAGCCCGCGCCTGGCAAGGCCACCGACGCCATTCGCGCGCTGGTGGAATCGGTGGGGCCCAAGCTCCGCGAAGACGGCCTGTTCCTCGTTGGACTCGACGTGATCGGCAACGTCGTCGTCGAGGCGAACGTGTTCGCCGCCGGCGGGTTCTCGGACGCCGAGGCGTTCACGGGCGTGGACTTCCTCGGGGACGTGGTCGACGCGGCCCTCGCGAAGGCCGGGTACTGAGCAGGGGGCGCGGCGCGGTATCCTCGGAAACAAGGCTTTCGCCTTGGGAGGACGCCACATGCGCAAGCGCTGGAGCCTGCTCGTCGCGCTCACCGCGTGCGCGGAGCCCGAGCCCGACCTGCTCACGACCTCGTTCGTCGATCCGGCCGATCTGGCGCGGGTCTCGATGTACCGGTCCTGCTGTGGCCACGACTACAGCGGGCTCGGCGAGAGCAACCGCAGCATGAAGCACTACCTGCACCCGCTCGACAGCTTCGCCGTGTCCAACGACCAGCTCGAGGTGGTCGCGCCCTTCGACGGTCGGGTGTTCCGCATCGCCGAGGACAGCCGCTACCTCGATTGCTTCGGTGAGCCGCTGGGCCACCGCATGTACCTGCGCCCCGATGCCCAGCCGGGCGTGTACATCAAGCTGTTCCACGTGAACCCCCAGGTCGAGGAGGGGCCGGTGTCTGCCGGCGACCTCGTGGCGTTCGGGGACCTGCGCGACTGCGACGTGTCGAACCCGAGCCAGGTGGCCGAGCACCCGACCTCGTTCGACATCGCGCTCGAGCGCCGAGACCAGCCGTTCCCGGTGTTCGACAGCATGACCCCCGACGCCTTCGCCGCGTGGGAAGCCGCGGGAATCGCTTCGCCCTCGGACCTCGTCATCCCCGAGGCGGTGCGCGATGCCGACCCCTGCACCGACTACTGGCAGGAGTGCGCGGACGGCATGATCGGGCTGTGGGGCGAGGAGGCCTATCCTCCCTGGTGGTGAGTTCGCGCTTCGGCTGGCGCGAGGTCGCCGCGGTCGGCTAGCCTTCCCGCACCTTGGAGGGCTGCTTGAGCGACGAATCGAACCCGTTTGCGCCGGCCAACGAACCGGCCTTCGACGACGAGACCTACGATCCCGGCTCCCGCGAGCCCGCGAACCTGAGCCCGGGTCCGGTCCTCAATCGGGCCATCGAGCTGCTCATGGAGAACCCGCTCGTCGTGCTCGCCGCGGTGATCATCCCGGTGCTCGTCGGCCTTCCGTTCGATGCGATCGAGGTCGCCAGCGACATCGCGCGCGAGCAGTACGCGTACGAGGGCGACGACACCATGGTGCTCGTGCTCGCGCTGGCTTCGCTCGGCGCGCAGCTGGTCGGCTTCGCGGTCGGTCTGTTCGTGCAGCTCGGCGCCATCCGCATCTTCCTCAACCTGGCTTTCGGCCGGGAAGCGGACATCATGATGCTGTTCACCGAGGGGCGCAGCTACCTGTCGGCCCTCGCGGCGAGCTTCATCATGGGCATCGTGCTCGTGGTCGGCTTCCTGCTGCTCATCGTGCCCGGCATCATCCTGAGCCTGATGCTGTACTTCACGCTGTACCTCATCGTCGATCGGCAGATGGGGCCGATCGAGGCGATGAGCGAGAGCATGGCGATCACCGACGGCCAGAAGATGGACATCTTCATCATCAACCTGGTGTTCGGACTCGGTGTGGTCGCCTTCGGTTGTCTCACCCTCGGCATCGGCTTCCTCGTCGCGACGCCGGTCCTCGCGCTGGTGCAGGGCGTGATGTACCACTCGGTGGTCAAGCAGCGGGAGCTGCTCGATGAGCTCGGGCTCTGAGCACGAGGGTGGGGACCCGGCGCGGCACCTGAGTGGCGCCGAGCTGGCCCTGCGCTTTGCCCGCGCGGCCGAGGCTCCCCGCGAGGAGGGCCGGGTGGTGCTGCTCGTCGAGCGACCGGAGGCTGGAGTCCGGCGCACGCTGGAGCGCGTGCGTCTGGCGCCGGACGCGCCGCTGGGCGACGACCGCTGGGCACGCGGGTCGCGCAACCCCGAGGCCCAGATCACCGCGATGGAGGCGGGGGTCGGCGAGGTCATCGCCAATGGCCAGGACCTGGCGCTGTTCGGGGACAACCTGGTGCTGGACCTCGCGCTCGATGCCGTGAACCTGCCCATCGGCAGCCGCATCCAGGCGGGCGAGGCGGTGCTCGAGCTCACGCCCAAGCCGCACACGGGCTGCAAGAAGTACCGGGCACGCTTCGGCCTCGACGCGCTGCGCTACATCTCCGACAAGGAGCGTCGCGCGCTGCGGATGCGCGGCGTGCACTTCGCCGTGATCGAGGCGGGCGAGGTCGCGGTGGGTGACGCGGTCCGCGTGCTGCGGCGGGGCCTGTGAGGCTGCTGTCGCTGATCCTGCTCGTGGCGTGCACGGAGCCCGTCGCGGACACCGGCGACACGGGCACGAGCGATACCGGCGTCACGGACACGGGCGTCACGGACACGGGCGACACCGGCGTGGACACGGATACCGCGGACACCGGTGGTGACACGGGCGACCTCGACCCGTGCGCGCTCCCCGTCGGGGCGCCGCCCGTCGAGCTCGGCCTCGACCCGTTCTACACGCGCTACCTCGATGTCGGCGGCATGCCGGTGATCGGCTCGGACCAGGTGGACGCCCCTGCTTTCGCCGTCGTGTGCGAGGTGGCCAGCCACATGCTCTCGGCACGTCCCGACGTGCACGCGGAGCTCGTGGCGAACGGCGGCAAGCTGGGCATCATGGCCTCCACCGAGGTCACCACCGACCTGCCCGAGCACAGCCAGCTGTACGACCTGTACCCGAACAGCGACTGGGACCGGTTTCGCGGCATCGGCGGCACGCTCGCGATTCCGCTGACCTCGTGCGCCGAGGAGAACGTGCTGCACCTGGCCGGCGACATCTACGCCGGCGAGTCGATCCTCGTGCACGAGTTCGCCCACGGCATCTACAACCTCGGCGTGGCGCCGCTCGGGGGCGACTTCCCGTCCCGCCTCCAGGCGGCCTACGACGATGCCCTCGCGAACGGGCGCTTCCTCGACACCTACGCCGACAACACCATGGCCGAGTACTGGGCCGAGGGCGTGCAGTCGTGGTTCGACGCGAATGCCGAGTCCGTGCCGCCCAACGGGGTCCACAACCACGTGAATACCCGCGAGGAGCTGCAGGCCTACGACCCGGCGCTTGCCGCTCTGATTGCCGAGGTATTCCCCGATGATGCGTGGACGGTGCCTTGAGCACGGTCGCGCACCGGGGTCGCGTGCTGCGCGTGATGACGATGATGATCCTGGCGGCGAGCGTTGCAGGCTGCCGGGAAGAGGCGTGTCGACTGTCTCCGCCGAACGATGCATTCGAGCGCATGGGGCCCTGCGATCGGGTGCTCGGCTTCTACTTCGAGCAGGGCGAGTGCCGGGCCATGGCTGGCTGTAGTTGCGGTGACGACTGCGACGAGTGGGCGCCGTTTCCGACCGGTGAGGAGTGCGTCGCCACCTGCGAGTGACGTGACGCATCGTGACCCGAAGCCTCGTGAAGGCGGAGGTACCGTGGATTCGCGGCGGTATGGCCCGTCGTGAACCTGGATGGCTCGATGCGTGGTCTGTGCTTGGTCCTGTGTCTCGTCGCGTGTGCCGAACAACCCGTCGTGGCGTCCGTGCCCGAGGCGCCGGTCGACGAGCTCGATCTCGACGCGCTGAGCCGCGTGGACGTGCGCGGAACGACCGCCGCCATCACTCGGATTGCCGAGCGCCTCGCCGAGCTTCCCGACGAGGATCGGGTCCAGGCCTCGGCCTCCCTCGCGTGGCTCGTCGCCAACGACCCCTACACCCGGGCCGCGATGCAGATGCCGGTCGCGATGCATGCGTCGGTGAGCGCCATCGATGCGCGACGGCTGGACCCGCTCGTGGCTCAGGACTGGCAGTACCTGCAGCTCGGGCTGGCGACCCACGTCGCGGCGCTGGAGACGCTCGGCGTCGACCTCACCGCTCCGGTGCCGGGGGATGGGCTGCACGGAGAGGTGCTCGACCGCGAGGCGGTGCTCGCGGGACCTGGCGCGGTGATGCGGACGACGGCGTTCCTCGAGGACATCCCACGGCTCGTGGCCCTCGTCGATCCCGAGACCCGGGCCCTCATGGACGAGCACAGTGCGCGGGTCGAGGCGCTCACCGGCATCGGCCGACCCTGCCCGCGCACGCCGTTTGCCATCCTCCCCGGCCAGCCGTGGACGCTGGGCATGCAGCTCGCGGGCTGGCACGACGCCCTGCGTCGCATCGAGCCGTTCGCGACCGACCCCGAGGTCCACGCCGAGGTGCTCGCGATGATGGCGATGATGGACGCGTCTTCGGAGGCGAACTGGGCCTGTCCCGTCGTCGGCGAGTAGGCTCCCAGAGCGCGTGAGCGGGCCAGGTCACCGTGCGAAATGAACCGTTCCCGGTCGGATGCGCCGCGCCGGAGCCCGGTGTCCCCGCGACTTTGCGCTGCCAACTCTCCGATGAGCGCGTGTTCATCGGCAGTTTTGCGGGTGAAGAGGCCTGCTTCGGCTGCTAGAACGGGCCCGCAGGATCGGCGCGTGCGCTTTCGCATCTCCCCCACGCCGATCACGGGAGTTCTTTCATGAGCGCGATCTTCGTGCTTCTGCCGCCGCATGCGGCTTCTCTTGTTCCTACGGTGCTTGCGGCGGGTGGTGTCCCGGTCGTCGACGTGACGCGTCGGGTAGTCGACCTGCCGGAGGGCGCATGGGCGCGGATCCGCGCCGATCAGGAGCCGCCGGCGGCGGCGGGCCTGGTGCGCGTCGGCGGTGAGCCCGTGCAGGGACGAGAGACCTGGCTCGAGACGACCTCCGCGGACATCCCGGACGGCTTCGCGGGCATCGTGCTCAAGGGCCGCGAGGCGGGCGGACGTGGCGCCGAGGTCGATGGACTCGAGCTGCTCGCCGCGGCGAGTGATCCGTCGCGCATCGTGCTCGACGCGGGCCTCGGACCCCACACCGCTGCCGCTGCTGCTGCACTCGGCGGCCGTGGCGCGCTGCTCGTCGGCCAGCACCTCGCCGTGCCCGAGATGGGCCTTCCATCGGCCCTGCGCCGGCGCCTGCTCCTCGCGGACGACGAGCTGACCCACGTGATCGGCGGCTGGCGCGCGTGCCACCCGGCGACCGCGCCCGTGCTTCGGGAGCTCTCCGCGGGCACCGACCCGCTCACGCTGCCAGACGTGTACGAGACCGGTGACGTGCAGACCTCTCCGTGGCTGGTGGGCCAGGGGACCGCGCTCGCGCACGAGCTCGCGCAGCGCTTCGGCAGCCTCGAGGGCATCGTGCGTGCCTACGTCGCAGCGTGGGGACGCTGGGGCATTCGCGCGCGTCAGGCGACTCCTCTCGAGACCTTCCGCCCGGCCCCGTGCGCCTCGCTGCTCGCCCATCCCGCGGCCGCCGCGAGCGCCAAGGGCCTCGTTGGCAGCGGCACCCTGTGGCAGGAAGCCGTGTGGTGCTCCCGCGGTGTGGTCGGTGGACCGCTCGAGGCGGCCATCGCCCTCGGGACCGCGGTCTCCGCGACCCCCGCCGAGCTCGAGGCGGCGCGCACGCGCCTGCTCGGCCGCGCCGAGGCCCTGGGTCTGCCCACCGAGGACCTGCTCCAGCCGATCCCGGAACCGCCGACGGCGAGCCTGATCCCGCAGGAGGACGACGACGCGATCAGCCCGGTGGCGACGCTGCCTCCGCTGCTGTCGATGCCTCCGACCTCGCTCGCCGCGCTCACCGCGGTCGGCCCGGACGCTCCGCAGGTCGAGACGGTGGTCGAGACCATCCGCGAGGACCACAAGGCAGGCGCGGTCGCGATCATCGGCATCGGCTGCCGCATGCCCAAGGCCAACTCGATGGCCGAGTTCTGGGCCAACATCGCCGGCGGCGTGAGCGCCATCACCCAGGTGCCGACCGAGCGCTGGGACCCGGCCCTGTACTTCGACTCCGACCCGAACGCGCCGGACAAGACCTACACGACCATCGGCGGCTTCCTCACCGACTTCGAGTTTGACTCCAAGCGCTTCCGCATCCCGCCGAAGGTCGCCCGCCAGGTCGACCCCGTGCAGCAGATCACGCTCGCGTCGGTGGCCGAGGCCCTCGAGGACGCCGGGCTCAAGGTGGACCGTCGGTCCCCGGGCCGCGAGTTCGACCGCGAGCGCTGCGCCGTCATCCTCGGCAACAGCCTCGGCGGCGAGATCAAGGACGACTACGCCCTGCGTCTCAACTGGCCGGACGTGAAGAAGAAGCTCGAGGCCGTTGCCGGCATCCGCGACCTGCCCGCGGCGGCGCGCGACAAGATGCTCGCGGACTTCGAGAAGTCCTACAAGCAGGGCCTGCCGGAGGTGGACGAGGACTCCATGCCCGGCGAGCTGTCGAACGTCATCGCCGGCCGTATCGCGAACGCCTTCGACCTCGGCGGCGCCAACTTCACGGTGGATGCGGCCTGCGCCAGCTCCATGGCTGCCGTGCAGTCGGCGATCAAGGGCCTGCAGGACCACGACTTCGATCTCGCGGTGACCGGCGGCGCCGACCGCAGCATGAACCTCCCGACCTACGTGAAGTTCTGCAAGATCGGCGCGCTGTCCCCCGACCGCTCCACGCCCTTCGATGCCGGCGCCAACGGCTTCGTGATGGGCGAGGGTGCGGGCATCCTGATCCTCAAGCGTCTCGAGGACGCCGAGCGTGACGGCGACCGCGTGTACGCCATCATCCGCGGCATCGGCGCGAGCTCCGACGGCAAGGGCAAGGGCATCACCGCCCCGAACATCAAGGGCCAGATGCGCGCCCTGCGTCGCGCCTACAAGGCCGCCGGTGTGGACCCGACCTCCGTCGACCTCATCGAGGCCCACGGCACCTCCACCGTCGTGGGTGACCGGGTCGAGGTCGAGGCGCTCACCGAGCTCATCGGCGGTGGACACCGCGGCGACCGCGGACCGGTGCGCCTCGGCTCCGTGAAGTCGATGATCGGCCACCTCAAGTCCGCCGCGGGCGCGGCGAGCATCATCAAGACCGCGCTCGCGCTCTACCACGGCGTGCTTCCGCCGAGCCTGGGCTTCTCCGAGGCTCGCCCGGACGTGCCCTTCGACACCGTGCCGTTCAAGGTCCAGACGAAGGCCGAGCCCTGGCCCGAGACGCCGGATGGCATTCGCCGTGCGGGTGTGTCCGCCTTCGGCTTCGGTGGCACCAACTTCCACGTGGTGATGGAGAGCTTCGCCGGTCAGCGCCTCAACCGCTCGGCCGCGCTCACGCCGCCGCCCCAGCAGACCGTGCCCGCCAACCCGCGCACCGTCGAGCCCGTGGTCCAGTTCCAGCACCCGACCCCCGCTGCGCCCGCCCCGGCTCCGGCTCTGGCGGCCCAGCCCGCGGCCGTGGCCGCTCCGCCGCGCATCGAGGTCGTGTCCCGCCCGCTTCCCGAGGGCCTGTGGGCCACGTCGGGCCGTGACGCCGCGGAGGTGCTCGCCAACCTCGACAAGATCGCCGCGGGCCAGACCGCGCCGTTCAACCCCTCCGCGCCGCTGCGCATCGCCGCCGCCGCGAAGACCGTGGAAGAGCTGCAGGCGCAGATCGACCGCTCGAAGAAGGTGATCGCGAAGGGCAGCAACCCGGACATGCTCCGCGCCCGTGCGATCTACTTCGAGGACACCCCGGTCGACGGCAAGCTCGCCATGCTGTTCACGGGCCAGGGCTCGCAGTACCTCGACATGGGGCTCGACCTCGCCGAGGCCTACCCGATCGTCGCGCAGACCTTCGAGGAGGCCGACCGCATCTGCAAGCCGCACCTCGGCATGACCATCACCGAGCTCATCAAGTTCGAGGAGGGCATGGACAAGGCGGCGCGCGAGGATCAGCTGCGCCAGACGCAGTACTCGCAGCCCGCGACGCTGACCGTCGACGTCGCCATCCTGCGGCTGCTCGCGGGCTTCGGCATCGCTCCCGACATGGTCGCTGGCCACTCCCTCGGTGAGTACGGCGCCGCCGTCGCCGCCGGCATCATGACCTTCGAGCAGGCACTGCTCGCGGTCGCCGCACGTGGTCGCGAGATGGCGAGCATCCAGATCGACGACCCCGGAAAGATGGCCGGCATCGCGACCAGCACCGAGACCGTCGAGGAGATCCTCGCCGAGGTCGAGGGCTACGTCATCGCCGCGAACAAGAACTGCCCGTCCCAGACGGTCATCGCCGGTGCCAGCGACGCGGTGGAAGAGGCGATGGAGCGCTTCCGCGCCCGCAACATCACCGTGTACCCGCTGCCGGTGAGCCACGCGTTCCACTCGGCCATCGTGGCGCCGGCCAGCGAGCCGCTCGCCAAGGTGCTCAAGCGCCTCGGCATGAGCGCGCCGCGCCGTCCGATCACGACCAACGTGACCGCCGAGTACTACCCGTCCGGTCCCGGCGCCGAGGACGCGATCATCGACCTGCTCTCCCGCCAGATCAGCGCGCCCGTCGAGTGGACCGCGCAGATCGAGCGCATGTACGCCGATGGCGCCCGCATCTTCCTCGAGTGTGGCCCGAAGCGCGCGCTCACGGGCTTTGCGGTGTCCATCCTAAAGCGCCGTCCGCATCGCGCGCTGTACACGAACCACCCGAAGCGCGGCGGCCTGTGGTCCTTCCGCGATGGCCTCGCCGGCCTGCTCGTCGCCGGATTCCCGGTGAAGGCGAGCTCGGGCGCGGCGGTGCCGGACCTGTTCATCGATACCGAGGCGCGCACCGCGACCACCGCGGCCATCGCCGCCGTCGACACCCAGGAAGCGCCGCTCCCGACCGAGGCCAAGCCCGACGTCACCGCGGGCATCCTCGCCATCGTCGCCAAGGCCACCGGCTACGACGTCGAGGACCTCGACCTCGAGTTCGAGCTCGAGGCCGACCTCGGCATCGACACCGTGAAGCAGGCCGAGATCTTCGCCACGGTGCGCGACACCTACGGCATCGAGCGCGACGACTCGTTCCGGATCTCCGACTACAAGACGCTGCGCGCCATCATCGACTGGGTGGCTGCGCGCATCGGCGCGACCCGCCCGCAGAGTGCCGCGCCCGCGCCCGCTCCGGCCCCGGTTGCCGCGCCGGCACCGGTCGCTCAGGCCGTGCCCGCCGGCACTTCTGACGCGGCGGTGACGAGCTTCCTCTCCGAGGCCGCCAAGCTCGGCATGGCCGACGTCGACGCCGATGCCTTTGCGAAGGCGCTGCTCCCGTCGGTTCAGGGTCTGCTCGCCGCGGCCTTCCAGGCGGCGGTGGCCGCGCGTCCGGCGCCTGCTTCAACGCCGGTTCCGCCCACCTTCGACGCCGTCTACTCGACCCACGGTGCGCCAGCGGGCGCACCGCACCAGATGGAACGGGTGAGGGGAGCGAGCGAAGCAAGTCGAGCCGAATCCCCCGCAGCGGCGGGCGGTACGCCCGTCGCGAGGACCCGCGTGGTGTGCACCGGTGCCTCCGCCGGCCTTCCGGGCGGCGACGCCGTGTTCGGCGCCGACAACCTCGCGCGCATCCTCTCGGGCGAGAACCGCATCGACAAGCTCGGCGAGCGCGCCAAGCAGTTCCTCGAGCTCGACCTCGTGCGGCTGGTGAAGGACCCGCAGACCGGCGAGGGCAGCTTCCTGCCCGTCGAGAGCGAGGAGCAGGTGATTCGCCTGGCGGGCCAGAAGGCCGCCTTCGACCTGCGCGAGTGGGGTGTGCCCGACCGCCTGATCGAGGCGCTGGACATCACCACCCAGCTCGCCGCCGCTGCCGGCCTCGAGGCCCTACGCGACGCGGGCATCCCGCTGGTGAAGACCTACAAGACCACCGCCACCGGCAAGAAGGTGCCCACGGGCTGGGGCCTTCCCGAGCCGCTGCGCGACGGCACCGGCGTGATCTTCGCCTCCGCGTTCCCCGGCTACAGCCGCCTGATCGAGAAGATGCAGGCGAACGGCGCGGATGCCGACGGGCACTTCGACCGCCGCATCCTGTTCCAGATCCTGTCGATGGGGCACTCCCAGTTCGCGCAGATGATCGGCGCCCGCGGCCCGAACACCGCGCTCAACGCGGCGTGTGCGAGCACCACCCAGGCGCTGACCATCGCCGAGGACTGGATTCGCCTCGGTCGTGCCGAGCGCGTGCTCGTGATCGGCGCGGACGACGTGACCAACGAGCAGATGCTCAAGTGGATCGGCGGTGGCTTCATGGCCGCCGGCGCGGCGACCACCGAGGCTGAGGTCGAGAACGCGGCCCTGCCCTTCGACGCGCGTCGCCACGGCATGATCCTCGGCATGGGTGCGGTCGGCATGGTCCTCGAGACCGCCGACGAGGCCGCTGCGCGCGGTGTGCGCCCGGTCGGTGAGCTGCTGGGCAGCGTCGTCGTCAACTCCGCCTTCCACGGCACCCGCCTCGACCGCGACCACATCGCGGGCGCGATGGCGAAGCTCGTGCGCGAGGTCAGCGCGCGGACCGGTGAGACCCCCGCGGACATCGCCAAGCACGCCATGTTCATGTCCCACGAGACCTACACTCCGGCCCGTGGCGGCTCGGCGGGTGCGGAGATCTCGTCGCTGCGCGAGGCCTTCGGACCGGCCGCGAACCAGATCACCGTGGCCAACACCAAGGGCTTCACGGGACACGCGATGGGTGCGGGCATCGAGGATGCCATCGCGCTCAAGGCGCTTCAGTACGGCATCATCCCGCCGATCCCGAACTTCAAGGAGCCCGACCCGGAGCTCGGCGACCTGCGCCTCTCCAAGGGCGAGCGCCGCGGTGACCTGCGCTTCGCGATCCGCCTGGCCGCCGGCTTCGGAAGCCAGCTCGCGGTGAGCGTGTGGGGCAAGGGCGCCCATGCCGACGAGCGCCTGGCCGACAAGGCCCGCCGCAAGGCCTGGCTGCGCCACGTCACCGGCTACGCGCATGTCGAAGAAGTCATCGAGGACCGCACCCTGCGCGCCCTCGACGCGGACAAGGACGTGCAGGTGCCGCTGGTGCCCGACGTCAGCCCCGCGAAGCACGTCGTGCTGCCCGGCGAGGACGGCCCGCGTGCGGTGGTACTCGCGGAGCCGAGCCTCGAGGACCCGATCGAGCTCAGCGAGGCGCCCGCGCGCCCTGCAGCCGCGGCTTCGGCGGACGTGCTCGGCGATCTGGTCGCGCTCATCGCCGCGAAGACCGGCTACGAGCCCGACGAGCTCGACACCGACTACGAGCTCGAGGCCGATCTCGGCATCGACACGGTCAAGCAGGCCGAGATCTTCTCGGAGCTGCGCGAGCGCTACGGCCTCGAGCGCGACGACGACTTCCGCCTCTCGGACTACCCGACCATCGCCTCCCTCGCGACCTACCTGCAGACTCAGGTCGGCGCGGGCACTGGCACGTCGGCGCGTCCGGTGAAGGACCCGACCAGCTCGCTGGTGCCCCTGCCGACCGACGACACCACGGATGCCGTGCCCGTCCCGCCGGTGGCGCCGGCTCCGAGCGGTGGCTTCGGCACCGCGCCCTCTGCGGCGGCGCTCCAGGCCGAGCTCATCGCCGTGATCGCCGCGAAGACCGGCTACGACCCGGAGGAGCTCGACCCCGAGTTCGAGCTCGAGGCGGACCTCGGTATCGACACGGTCAAGCAGGCCGAGATCTTCTCCGAGCTGCGCGAGCGCCACGGCATCGAGCGCGACGACAGCTTCACCCTCGCGGACTTCCCGACGATCGAGGGCCTCGCGGGCTACCTCGCCAAGGCGGCGAGCGGAGGTCGCTCGAGCGCGCCGGCCCCGGCGCCGGTGGCGGACGACCTGTCCGAGGAGCTGCCGCGGGACGAGACCTCCGCGGAGGTCCCGGCGCCGCCGGTTCACGGGGCACGCTCGGCCGAGAGCGTGCAGGGCGACCTCATCGCGCTCATCGCCGACAAGACCGGGTACGACCCGGGCGACCTCGAGCCTGACTTCGAGCTCGAGGCGGACCTCGGCATCGACACGGTGAAGCAGGCGGAGATCTTCTCGGAGCTGCGCGAGCGCTACGGCCTCGAGCGCGACGACGACTTCCGCCTCTCGGACTTCCCGACCATCGCGGCCCTCTCCGGGTACATGGCGTCGGCCACCGCGGGCGGGCCGGCGCCGGCCATCGACGTGCCGGCGGACGAGGATGCGACGATCACCCTCACCAGCGGCATCACCGAGGAGGGCTACGATCCGGGCGCCAACCGGGCCGGCGACACGATGCTCGAGGACCCGTCCGAGAACGGCATGGGCTTCCTCGACGAGGACACCGATAGCCAGGGACGTGCGTGGTTCGCGGAGGAGTTCGAGATCCCGACGGGCGAAGAGGGCTTCGAGGCTCCCGATGTCCACGGCATGCCCGGCAACATCCGCATCCGCCGCCCGGTGCTCGTCGAGCTGCCCGCACTGCGCTTCGTCGGCGAGTTCTCGTCGGTGCGTGTGCTCGGCGGTGGCACGGTCGCCCGGTCGGTGCGCGCCGAGATCAAGCGGCAGGGCTTCGACGTGGTCGAGGAGGGCACGGCCGATGCGATCATCGACCTCTTCGAGGACGTGCACGAGACCTTCGCGGCGGCTCGCGCTCTCGACGGTGCGCGTCCCAAGCGCTGGGTCACCCTGACCCGCACGGGCCACTTCGAGGGCATCTACCCGCTGGCCCGCGCCCACGCGGACGGCGCGCGCGCTGGCTTCACCAAGGCGCTCGGCCGTGAATGGGACGAGACCGCGGCGCAGATCGTCGACGTGCCGCCTTCGGTACGTCCGAAGGAGTGCGCGGTCGCGCTGGTCGAGGAGCTGCTCGGCGACGGCCCTCCGGAGGTGTTCCTCGCGGAAGGCGCCCGCTACGGCGTGGAGTACGTCACCGAGATCCCCGCCGCGAAGGGCGCGCTGCCGCCCAACGCCGTGGTGCTCGTCACCGGCGGTGCCCGTGGCATCAGCTTCCGCTGCACCCTCGAGCTGGCTCGACGGGGCCCGCTCAAGCTCGCGCTCGTGGGCCGTGGCGCCCCCGGGACGGAGGCCTTCGACGAGAAGTCGGCGAAGAAGGCGATCAAGGAGGAGCTCAAGGCTGCCCATGATCGCGTGACGCCGGCGATGGTCGAGGAGCGGCTGCGCCCGCTGCGCAAGGCCGAGGAGATCCGCGCGAACCTCGCGGCCCTCACCGAGTCCGGCGCCGAGGTCGGCTACTTCCAGGCGGACCTCGCGAGCCCGGACGACATCGAGCGTCTGCTGATGGAGGTCGAGGAGCGCTTTGGCGTGATCGACGTGGCCATCCACGGCGCGGGCGTCGAGGAGAGCCGCCTCATCGCCGAGAAGGACGACGCTGCGTTCGCGCGCGTGTTCGACGGCAAGGCGGTCGGCGGCCTCGCGCTGCTCGAGAAGCTGCCTCCGGAGACCTACTTCGTGTCCATGGGCTCGGTGGCCGGTCGCTTCGGCAACCCCGGCCAGGTCGACTACGCGGCGGCGAACGACGCGCTGGCCCGCACCTGCCTCACCCGCAAGAAGGCGCTCCACGTGGACTGGACCGCGTGGGACGACGTGGGCATGGCGGTGCGCGGCGGCATGAAGCGCCTGCTCGAGGACCGTGGCGTCGAGCTGCTTCCCGCCTCGGTGGGCGCGAACCTGCTCGCGAACTGGGTCGCCTCGAAGACCGCCGGCGAGCTCGTGGTGGCCGGTCGCCTCGGTGACTTCCTGCCTCCGCCGACCCATCGCCTGCTCGATAGCCTCGAGTACGTCGGCGACGTGGTCCGCGCGACGCGCACCCTGTCGCTCGACACCGACCGGTGGATCGCCGATCACGCCATCGACGCCACGCCGGTCCTGCCCGGTGTGGTGGGTGTGGAGCTGATGACGGCGGTGGCCCGGAGCGCGAACCCCGGGCGGGTCGTGGTCGGGGCGAGCAACGTGAGCTTCGACCAGCCGGCCAAGCTGCATCGCGGCGATCCGCTCCTGCTGATCATCGAGGCGGAGCGCATCAGCGCTCGGGCGGTCCGCTGCCGCCTGTCCTCGGAGCGCACGCTGAAGACCGGTCGCGTGCAGCGCACGTCGCACTTCACCGCGAACGTGCTCTTCGACGAGATCGAGACGGCCCAGAGCCTGCCGAGTGCCTTCCTCCCCGACGAGGAGATCGGCTCCGGCGCGATCTACAACCGCTTCTTCCACGGCCCGGTGTTCCAGGTCCTCGATCAGGTGCTCGGCGCGGCGCGCGACGGTCTGCTGGTCAAGGGCACCTGCGACAGCAGCAAGATCGCGGAGGGCCTCGCTACCGAGCCGCTCGCGCTCGAGGCGGCGTTCCAGGCGGCGGGCCTGCACCACATGCTCGAGTCCAAGGCGATGGCCCTGCCCTCGGGCATCGAGGCGGTGCACTGGCTGCGGCGTCCGGCGCCTGGCGAGAGCGTCGAGATCACCGCGCAGTTCGACGGGTCGGCGTACCACATCGACGTCGAGGGCCGCGAAGGCACCATCCTTCGGGTGCGTGGCTTCCGCATGGCCGAGCTCGGGCCGCTGCGTCCGGAAGATCACTTCCCGCCGCCGCCGGGCGGCCGCCCGCAGGCCTTCCCGACGCCGACCAGCCGCCGTGCGTCGCCGAATGGCGCCGTCGCCCATGCCCGCTGGGGCGAGGACCCGACGCCGTGGCTCACCGCCGACGAGATCGCCGCGCTCTCCGCCCGTGGGGTCGAGAGCCGGGTGAAGGACCGCATCGCCGGACGCATCGCTGCCAAGCGTGCGATTCAGCGGATGACCGGTCTCGACCCGCACAGCCTGCGGATCCCGTCGGCCGAGAGTGGTGAGCCGATGGTCGAGGGTGCCGACGTGCATGTCTCGATCTCGCATCGCGATGGCATGGCGGTCGCCTGGGCCCACAAGAAGCAGCGCGTCGGCGTGGACCTCGAGAAGGTCGAGGCCCGCAGCGAGGCCTTCCTCACCGACTGGTTCGTCGACTCGGAGCGCGCTGCACTCCGTGACGACCCGACCCTCGTCACTGCGGCCTGGTCGATCAAGGAGGCCGTGCTCAAGGCGCTCGGTACCGGGATGGAGCTCTCCCCGCGCGACGTGCTCGTGCGCGACGTGTTCGAGGGCCGAGCGCGGGTCATCCTCGTGCAGGGACCGGCCGAGCGTCTCGAAGAGCTCGGTGGCGGGTCGCTGGACGTTCGCTGGAAGGTCGAGGATGGCGTCGTGACCAGCTTCGTGCGGCTGGCTGCCTGACCTCACGTCGGACGTAGGACGAGCGACGGATCGCGCGGACCTGGAGGTGAGCGCGCCTTGGACGCGATCTCGCGGGCCTGGCCGGCCTTCCGGCGAATCGCCCATCGTCGCGGTTCAACGCGGCGTCTGGAGGGACGTGCGTCGGAAAGGCCCGCCACAGGCGGCACTCCGGTGCAAGGATGTGCGCATGAAGGTCGCGACGCACCAGGGATTCGACATCATCCACCTCAGTACGCCCGGGGAGATGGCCGAGGCGCGTGCCGAGTTCATCGGCGCGTACCAGACCATCTTCGCGCAGGCCCCGTACTACGAGCGCTACAGCCCGGCCGAGGCGGATGGGCGCTTTCGCAAGCTCACGTCGACCCCCGACAACATCACGCTGATTGCGCGGCAGGACGGCTACCTCGCCGGCTTCGCGATCGCGGTGCCCCTGCGCACGCAGAAGGTGCTCGCCACCATGCTCACCGGCCTCGTGCCCGTGCCGCATACCTACTACCTGGCCGAGCTCGGCGTGCTCGAGCAGCACCGTCGGCACGGACTGGGCCGCATCCTCGTGCGCGAGCGGCTGCGGATGATGGACCAGGAGCTGTACAGCCACGTGGTCCTGCGCGTCTCCGCCACGCGGAACGCCTCGTACCAGATGTACCGGGACATGGGCTTCGACGACATGGGCGTGTATCAGGAGGTCCGCACGCCGCGGATCGACGGGCAGGTGAAGTCCGATCGGCGCTTGTTCCTGTCGCGGATGCTCTCCCAGATCTGATCGGCGCGAGCCTCTCGAAAACTGTCGCGTCCGCGACACCCGTCGCGTGATTCTCGCTGCTAGGCTGTGCGCATGCTGCACCTCGACAAGGTGATCGGCCAGGGTGCTTTCGGTACGGTCTTTCTCGGGCGGATGCAGAGTCCGGATGGACTCGTCCGCCGCGTGGCGATCAAGCTGCTGTCGAAGGAGATGTCCCGCGATCAGCGCGCTGTGCAGCGCTTTCGCGACGAGGCGCGCCTGCTCGCGCTGGTCGACCTCCCCGGGGTGGTGCCGGTCTATGGGATTCACCGGGTCGAGGAGCGCTGGGCAGTGGTCATGGGCTTCGTCGACGGCGTGGCCTTGCACGACGCGATGGCCGCCGGCGCCATGCCGCCGTCCGCGGTGCGAGCCGTGGGCGTGCAGGTCGCGGAGCTGCTGCACGAGCTGCACCACCACGTGCACCCGGAGACGGGCGAGGCCTTGCACGTGGTGCACCGCGACATCAAGCCCCACAACCTCATGGTCGAGGGGTCGGGCCGCGTGCGCGTGCTCGACTTCGGCGTCGCCCAGGCGCGCTTCGAGGCGCGTGAGACCCGCACGGTCGACGGTGAGCTCGCCGGAACGCTCGCGTACATGTCGCCGCAGCGCTGGGCTCGCGAGGACGACGGCCACAAGGGCGATATCTACGCGCTCGGCGTGACCCTGCTGCACCTGATCTCCGGGGAGCTGCCCCCGCGGCTGGGCTGGGACGAGGCGGCACACAAGAAGAACCTCGCGATGGCGCTGGGCGTGCACGCCGACACCGAACTCGGCCGGTGGATCGCGCGGGCGGCGGCGTGGAACGCGGCGGAGCGCCCGGAGGCCCTCGACCTCGCCGAGGCCCTGCGCCGAC
Organism: Deltaproteobacteria bacterium; assembly: GCA_006226595.1. Taxonomy (GTDB): domain Bacteria; phylum Myxococcota_A; class UBA796; order UBA796; genus M1803. Next base: position 355,265 of record SBGP01000095.1, on the reverse strand, counting down.
TGCAAGTGGAGGGGCCTACGCTGCGGGAGTGGGCACAGGAGTACCAGGCGACGCGCACCCTCGCCGACGACGTCGATCCGGCGCTATCGGACGTGCACATCCTCGGAACCCACTCCGTGGGCGGCGACGCCAGCGACACCCTCCTCACGACCGGGCTGCATCGCGAGCCCCTCGCCGACGGTCCCACGCTCAACGAGGTTCCCAAGCCCAGTGCCTCGGTCGCGCCGACGCCGGGCACTGGTCGCTACACCCTCCCGCTGGCCGTGGCGCTGTGGGTGGTCGCGGCCCTCGCGGTGGTGTTGTACGTGAGTGGGAGCGGCACGCCCACCGGGCCCGTGCGGGTGCTGCTGGCGCCGACGGTCGACGCCGAGGCCCTGCTTGCCGACAACGAGCTGCTCCGGCAGTACCTCGAGCGCGAGCTGCGGCGGCCGGTGATCTTCGAGGTCGGAAAGACCTACGACGACGTGAGCCAGCGGCTGATCAGCGGAGACGTCCACTTCGCGCAGCTTCCGTATCGCGCGGGCCAGGCCACACTCGAGGCGGACCCCGAGGTCGTCGAGCTCGTGCAGAAGGTCGTCGATGGCACGACGACCGTCGACGGCTACCTGATGGTGCGCAAGACCGATCCCGCGACCTCGCTCCAGGAGCTTGTCGGGAGCACGGTGTGCTACAGCGACGCGCTGTCCAACACCGGCTACCGCCTGCCGCGGCAGTACCTCTCGGAGCAGGGCTTCGACCCCGACTCGGACTTCGGCAGCCGCATGTCCGGCAACCACGAGCAGGTGCTCCGCGACGTGGACGCGGGCGAGTGCCGCATCGGTGGGACCTTCTCCCACAACGTGAACACCGCCAGGGAGCGTGGCATCGACGTCTCGGGGCTGCGCATGTTCGCGATCACGGGCAAGATCCCCCACGACTCGGTGTGGGCGGCACCCGAGGCGGACCCGCGCACCACTCGGGCGCTGCAGCAAGCCCTGCTCGACCTCGATCCGCGCGAGGACTTCGGACAGGCGCGCCTGGGCAACTCCGAGCGCATCAGCGGCTTCATCCGACCGGACGCGCTTCGCTAGGTACGTGCATCCACCCGTTGCCGGGGGTGGAACTGGCCGATCGGCCAGGGTAGATTCGTATCTGGAGAAGCCCATGAGCACAGCACTCGCGAGCGATTCCTACAGCCTTGCCCTCGAGCTCCACGCCTTCGTGCGCTCGCTCGATCCTGCGCGGTACCGCGACGAGCTCGCGGCCTCCCTGCAGGAGAGGCTCGATGCACTCTCCGCGCGCTTCCACGCCCTGGCTGAAGAAGATGGCGGCAGCACCCTCGTGTCGTTGCAGGTGCGCCTCGACGAGGTCAGCGAGATCATGGCGTCCTATGCGCCGTCCGCGGGCCGTCGCGAGGAGTGGATTGCCCTCGGCAAGCAGCTCACCCCGGCCTACGAGGCGCTCGCCGCCAGCCTGTCCGACTACCAGCTGCACTGCCCGAACATCCGCCCGTCGAACTGGACGCGCAGCGCCTTCCACATGACCAGTGCGACCGGCGTGGTCCTGCTCATCGAGCTCGTGCTCGACCCGAGCTGGTTCCTGCCCATCACCGTGCCCGCGCTGATCCTCGCGTTGTCGATGGAGATCTCCCGGCGCTTCGTGCCCAGGATCAACGACCTGCTCATGTGGCTGTTCTCGACGGTGGCGCATCCTCACGAGGCGCATCGCGTGAACTCGGCGACCTGGTACACCTCGGCGATGGTCGTGCTCTCGCTCATCGGCTCGCCGATGATCGGCGCGGTCGCCGTGGCCATCCTCGGCTTCGCGGACCCGGCGGCGGCGATCTTCGGGCGTCGTTACGGCAAGACCAAGCTCGCCAACGGTCGCTCGCTCGAGGGCACCAGCGCGTTCATCGTCGTCGGTACGCTCGTCGCCTTCGCGGTGATGGCCGTGTTCCATCCGCACGTGGGCCTCGCCTTCGCCTTTGGCGCGGCGTTCGTGGCCGCGCTCATCGCCGGACTCGCCGAGCTGTACGCGACCTACGTCGACGACAACCTCGCGATCCCCGCGGCGGCGGCCGTCGGCATGCTGCTCGCCCAGTGGCTCTCGGCGTTCTAGCTGGCGGCTAGCCGCTAGGGCGCGCGCTTCGCGGCAATCCACGCGTCCACGTTCTCGCCGAGCACCGAGAGGGGCACCGGCCCACGGGTCAGCACCACGTCGTGGAACTCCCGCAGGTCGAAGGCCTCGCCGAGCTCTTGCTGGGCATGGGCGCGGAGCCGCAGGATCTCGAGCATGCCGACCTTGTACGCCGTCGCCTGGCCTGGCATCACGATGTAGCGCTCGATGGCCTTGACGATGTCGCCCTCGGCGTTCGGCGTGTTCTCGTCGAGGTAGGCAATCGCCTGCTCGCGGGTCCACTGCTTGTGGTGGATGCCGGTGTCGACGACGAGCCGGCACGCGCGCCACAGCTCCATCGCCAGCCGCCCGAAGTCGCTGTACGGGTCGGCGTAGAGGCCCATCTCCTTCGGCAGGAACTCGGCGTACAGGCCCCAGCCCTCGCCGTAGGCCGTGTAGTGGCCCTGCTTGCGGAACTCGGGGATGCCGGTGAGCTCCATCGCGATGGAGCCCTGCATGTGATGGCCGGGGATGCCCTCGTGATAGGCGAGCGCGGCCATCTGGTACGTCGGCATGTCCGCCATCTCGTAGAGGTTGGCGTAGTAGCGGCCGGGCCGCGAGCCGTCAGGCGCGCCGCGCTGGTAGAAGGCCTTGCCGGCGGACTGCTCGCGCCAGGGCTCGACGCGCTTCACCTCGATGCGCGACTGGGGCTTGGTGAGGAACACCTCGTCGAGGCGGCTCTCCATGTCGTCGATCAGCGCGGTGGCCTGGGCCAGGTACTCGGCACGGCCCTCGTCGGTGTCGGGGAGCAGGAACTGCGGGTCGGTCTCCATGAACGCGAAGAAGGCCTGCAGATCGCCCTCGAAGCCCACGTTCGCCATGATCGCGCGCATCTCTTCGTGGATGCGGGTGACCTCGGAGAGCCCGAGCTCGTGGATCTCGTCGGCGCTCATCTCGGTGGTCGTCGACACCTTCAGGCGGTGGGCGTAGTAGGCCGCGCCGTCCGCGAACTTCCACACGCCGTCGTCGGTGGTCGCCCGGGTCTGCTGGTCCTCGAGTGTGGCAATCAGACGCTCGTACGCGGGCCCGAATGCGTCGGTGAACGCGGCATCCGCGTCGGCGAGCAGGGCGGCGGCCTCGTCCTCGGGCAGGTCCAGACCGGCGAGCTTCTTGCGGAAGTCGGCGCGCAGGGCGCTGTCCTCGCCCTCCGCGAAGGGCGCGCCGTCGAGGATGTTGCGGCAGTCGTCGAGCACGCGGGGAAACACGAAGGCGGGGGGCAGGACCCCGGCGGACTCGCGGCGCTCCATGCCGGCGATCAGCTCGTCGATCAGCCCGGGAACGCCGCGTACGCGGGCGATGTAGGCCTCGGCGTCCTGCTTGTCGGCGACCTGGTGGATGCTGATCAGGAAGCTCGGGATCCAGCTGTGGGCCCCGAACATCTGGTTCACCGGGTAGTCGTGCTCCCGGAAGGCCCACCCGGCCTCCCACTCGGTGACCTCGTGCTCGAACAGGCGGTAGGACAGGGCGTCCTGAGGGGACAGGGTCGCCGGATCGAAGCGCTCGCGCATCGCGGCGAGGTGGGTGCGTGCGAGCTCGAGGCGGCGCTCCTCGGCGGCGGGCGAGCGATCGGTCCACTCGTCGTTGCGGTCGTGCATGCCGAGGTAGGCCTGGCGGACCGGGTCATCGGCGAGGCGTGCCTGCCACACCTCGTCGAAGAACGCGGCGAGCTCGGGGTTCGCGGCGGGGGCGGGCGCTGCGGCCGGCGCCTCCACGGCAGTCTCGACCGGGGCGGGCTTGGGGCACGCCGCGAGCAGGGTCAGGGTGAGTAGCAGGCCAGTGCGGGACATCGACTCCTCCGGCCGAGTCCCATAGCACTCACGGGTGCTCGCCGAGCAGCTGTTCGATGGTGGTCTGGTCCGCGCCCGGGAAGGTGTAGTCCTCGAACTCCTCGGGGGGCACCCAGGCCAGGGCCGCGACGTTGTTCGCGAAGGGCTCGGTGTTGCCGAGCTCGCAGTGGTACACGAGCAGCGTGACGCGCCATTCCTCGTACTCGTGCACGGTCTCGAGCATGCGCGCGCCTACGGTCACGTCCACGCCGATGCGCTCGCGGACGGCCCGCTGCAGCGCCTGTTCGTCGGTCTCGCCATCGTGCACGCGTCCACCGGGGAACTCCCACAGCAGGGGGAGCACGGCCGTCGCCTTGCGCTGGTTGATCAGGTAGCAGCCGTCGCGCTGGATCTCGGCGGTGACGACGCGGACGTTCGGCAGGGGCATGGACACTCCGGACCGCCGAGCCTACCACCGGATGCGGCCGGATGCCGGGTGCTGCGCGCGCACGAATCCCATGCCGGTGCAGTCACCGGAGGGAACAGCGCTCAGTGGCTCGCCGCCGGCATCCTCGCGGCCCTCATGGCCGGGATGCCGGACGCGGCGACCTACTTGTGGCGGTACGTGATGCGGCCCTTGGTCGGGTCGTAGGGCGAAACCGCCACGGTGACGCGGTCACCGAGGACCACGCGGATGCGGAAGCGGCGAAGCCGTCCCGCGAGGTGGGCGTGGACGTCGCTACCGACCTCCGTCTCGACCAGGAAGTGCCCACCGGGGAACACTTCCTTGATCACGCCCTCCATTTCGATCAGATCGTCTGCTGCCATGTAATGGTCTCCAGGCCGCCGGGGATAACCCCGATACGCGCAGCTCTCAACTGCGAGCGGGGATTTGTCGGGTCCAACCGGCCTGCGACCGCGCCTATTCCCGCTGCTGTCTGGCGAGGATGACGCCGGCTCCGTGAAACACGGCGATGGAGACGACTTCGTCGCGAAGGCCGACCGCGAGCCCCGCGGTGGGTCCCGGTACGTCGAAGGTCACGCTGTCGAAGCCGTCGTCGAAGCTGCCCCAGTGGGTGTGGACCAGGCCCTCGGTGTCCGCCCACGCGGTGGCCGCGTAGCCGTCGGCGAGCACGTCGAGGACGAGGGGCTCGGCGTAGCGCTCGAGCGCGATGTGGTGCGTGGCGGCGCTGGTGTCCATCAGTGACACCTGGCGGCCGTCGAACAGCGCGAGCATGCCGACGTCGCCGTTGGTGGCGGTGACCACGCGGTCGGCGCGGGTGTCGTCGTGAAGCTGCAGGGCGTCGGTGAGCGCGCCCTCGGTGAGGCGATAGCGGACGAGCGGGCCGCCGGCGCTGTCGCCGTGCAGGACCATGGGCTCGCCCCAGGAGGCGAACACGGAGCACCGGTCACCCGCCGCGTCGAGGTGGTCCTCGGCGAGGACGGTGCCTGTGAAGCTCACCGTCCACACCGAGAGCCCTGCTTCGCCGCACGCCGCGAGCACGATCTCACCGTCGCCGACCCACGCGTCGACGTCGGTCGCGCCGAGCTCGTCGAGCATCGTCAGCTCCGTGATCCCCCGCAGACCCAGCCAGGCGGCGTCTTCTCCCTGCCAAGCGACCCAGTCGAGCGGCTGGTCGTCGAGCCACAGGCGCCGGCTGTCGACGAGCTCTCCGGGCCAGGGCTCCGAGAGCGCGAAGCCATCGGAGTTGCCGCCGGTCGGGGTGGACAGCGACAGGGTCGCGGTCTTCAGGCCCTCGGAGGTCTCGAGCACACCGCCGACGTGACGCTGTGTCCGGTCGAAGCGCCAGCCGCTGGCGCGGTCGCCCTCGAGCTCGAAGGAGAAGGTGGTGAACGCCTCGGGCTCGATCGCACCGTCCGGAAGCTCGACGTCGTTGCCCGGGTCGTCGGGGTTCGCGGTGTCCCAGGACGGGTCGTCGAACACGATCACGCAGCCGGTGAGGGGCATCAGGAGCAGTGGAATGGCGAGGGCGCGAAGCATGTCATCCTCCTGTCCTCCGTACGCGTGAGGCGGCGGGCGCATTCGGGGACGTCGTGAAGACACCGCAGAAACGCGGATGCGCTACCGATTGGCGGAGATCGCCTTCGCGATCGCCCGGAATTCAATGGAGCGTCGCGCCCGGGCCCGATGGGTGGTAGTTTCCGGCCGTGCGTACCCTGACTACCGGCCTGTTCCTCGCAGCGCTGCTTCCCTCCGAAGCGGTCGCTGGTGCATTCACCCTCGACCCCGTGCTCGTCGCGGACATGCGTGCGCTCGACGGCCTGTCGAAGGCGCGTGCCGACGAGCTCGAAGCAGCCCTGATCGAGCGCATGAACAAGTCGTTCCTGCTCGTCAGTCTCGACGACGTGGGCGACTACGAGTCGTACACCGCCCGGGCCTACGTCGAGAGCTGCCCTGCGAGCCAGCTCGACGGCTGCGCCTTCGTCATCGGTGAGCGCGCCGATGCGATGTGGGTGCTCATCGGCAGCGTCGAGGACAACGGCGACGGCCACGACGTGTCGGTGACCTTCGTCGACATCGAGGCGAGCCGGTCGCTGATCACGGTCGAGAACCGCCTGCAGGACGGCGACGACGCGACCTGGGCAGGCACGATGGCCTCGGTGCTCAACCTGATCGTCGAGGGTGCGGCCAACGAGGGGGACATCCGTCCCGACGACGAGGATGCCTTCGAGAAGTCCTGGCAGGAGCGCCGTGCGCAGGCCGAGCGAGCAGCGGCGGAGCTCGGAGAGGCGGGCGGCCTCGAGACCATGGTGCGCATCCCGACCCGCACCGAGGTCAAGGAGCCCAAGGTCACGAAGGAAGAGGTCGCCGAGTACGAAGAGACCGACGCGACCAAGCCCTGGGAACGCGTGGGCATGAGCCAGGGCGAGTTCCTGCGCTACCGAAACAGCGGCATGAGCCTCGAGGCGTGGAAGACCCGGCAGCTCGGCCGCTTCGGCAAGGTCATCGCCCGCGCCGGCGTCGGCACTGGCGCCGGGCCGTACTCCATGGCCTACGACGGCCGCTGGGCGCGTGACGACCAGACGCTCGCCGTGGTCCACGTCACCTCGTTCCAGGAGGTCTACAACGGACCGTCGACCTTCGCGGAGCTCGAGGTCGGCTTCGGTGTGGCCCCGTTCCTCGACGTGACCGGCCTCATCGGCTTCCGCACCAGCACCTTCGAGTATTACCAGCACCAGGAGACGGTCGGGGACCCGAGCCCCGAGCAGTCGCCGACTCCGCGCAGCATGTCGACCAGCCACGTCGGTGCGCGGGCGACGGTAGCGCCGATGCCGTACTCCAAGGTGCGCCCGATTGCCTCCGCCGCGTTCACGCTGTGGAAGGGCCGCCAGGTCACCGACTTCTACGCGCTGCCCACCCCGCTCGAGGCGGACGTGTACCCGGCACCGACGCTGATGCTGCTCGACATCGCGCCGGGCATCGAGGTGGAAGCCCACGAGATGGTGTCCGTGTTCGGGCGCCTCGGCGCGACCATTCCGCTGCCGGGCACCAAGTACTGGGAGAGCGACGTCGGCTCGGGCCTCGAGACGCTGGGCACTCCGCGCCAGAAGAGCGGGTTCGGCATGGCCGCAACCGTGGGCGTGCAGTTCAACTACGGCCTGATCAAGCCGAAGATCACTGTTCGCGACGAGTTCGACGAGCCCGAGGACGACTTCGACGACGAGCCGTCCGGCGACTTCGACGACATCGAGATCCTCGACATCGACTAGTCGGGGGCGTCAGCCGCCGCCGACGGCCCGGATGATCTCGACGCTCTGGCCCTCGGCCAGCTCGGTGCTCTCGTGACGACTGCGCGGGACCACGCGTCGGTCCACGGCCACGGCGATGCCGTCGCGGTCGAGCCCGAGCTCGGCGAGCAGCGCCTTCACGGTGGTGCCGGCGGGCAGGTCGCGGGCCTCGCCGTTCACGACGACGTTCATCCGAACAGCCTCCGGTTCTCGAGGGCCCGGGCGAGGCTCATCGCATCGGCGTACTCGATCTCGGTGCCGACGCTGATGCCGTGCGCGAGCCGGGTGACCTTGACCCCGCCGATGCCGGCGAGCAGGCGCCCGATGTACAGCGCGGTCGCGTCTCCCTCCACGTCCGGGTCGGTCGCGAGGATGACCTCGGTGACCGTGCCGTCGCGCAGGCGCTCGAGCAGCTCGCGAACCTTGAGCTGGTCCGCGCCGATGCCGTCGAGCGGCGAGATCGCGCCGTGGAGCACGTGGTAGCGACCCCGGTACTCGCCGCTTCGCTCGAAGGCGGCAATGTCCTGGGGCTGCTCGACGACGAGCACGGTGCTGTCGTCGCGGTTCGGGTGGGCGCAGATCGGGCAGGGGTCCACGCCGCCGAGGTCACAGCAGATCGAGCAATACACCACCCCCTCGGACAGACTCGCGAGGGCGGCGGCGATCTCGGCAGCGGTGCCTTCCGGCGCGCGCAGCAGCCAGTACACGAGCCGCGTCGCGGTCTTCTCGCCGATGCCGGGGAAGCGCGACAGCTGCTGGACGGCTGCCTTGATGGGGCTCGCGTCGCTCAGAAGCCCATCCCCCCGAGCAGACCCGGAGGAATCGGCAGGCCGCCGGCGAGGTCCTGGATGCCCTTGGCGGTCTCGGCGCGGGCCTGGCGCAGAGCCTCGTTGGCCGCGGCGCGGATCAGGTCCTCGAGCATGTCCTTGTCTTCGTAGGCGGCGTCGGAGATCTCGATGCGGTGCACGTTGTAGTCGCAGGTCATGGTGATCTTCACCAGACCGCCGGCGGCCTCGCCGGTGACCTCGGTCTCGGATGCACGCTTCTTGGCAGCCTCGATCTTCGCCTGGAAACCGCCGAGCAGCGCGCCCATGGGGCCCATATCGAACTGGCTCATTCGTCTTCTCCGTCGAGCGGGCTCACGTCCCGCAAAGTGCCGCCGAGGGCCTCGAAGATCCGCTTGAACTCCGGATCCGAGAGCGCCCTCTCGCGCAGGTTCTTCTTCTGGTCTTCGGCGCGACCCGAGTTCCACACCACGTGGGCGCGGACGTCGGGTCCGTAGTGCTTGCGAAGGGCCTTGAGGGCCAGCGGGTGCTCGATGGCGCGCTTGGCGGCGGCCGCGGAGCGCGCGTTGGCGTAGGTGAGCTCGAGCACGCCGTGGGCGAGCTTGGCGCTGGCCTCGCACAGCATGCTGGCGTCGGTCCGGTTCAGGTCCGCGGCGAAGCGCTCCCAGCGCTGCTCCGTGGTGAGCTCCTCCTCGACCTCTTCGCCATGCCAGGCATCCACATCGATCGCTGGCATGCTCGGCACCACGACCTCGGAGATGGGCGGCGCCGGCGGCATGTCGGGCATGCGGGACTGGCGGGCCTGCATCGGCGGTGCGGGACGCGGGGGCGGGGCCTGGACGCGGGTCTCGGGCTCGGGGCGGGCCTTGGCGACGACCGCGGGCGCGAGCTGCATCTTCGGCTCGCGGGTGCGCTTCATCGTGCGGCCGGCGCGACGCAGGCCGCCGCCGCCCGGAGGACCGCCGCTACCGCCGGTCCGCAGGCGACGCTCGAGCTCCTCGAGGCGGCCGACGAGCTGACCCACGGGGTGCAGCGGGCGGGTGGTCGCGAGGCGTGCCACCGCCATCTCGAGCACCACGCGAGGCCGCGAGGCGCGCGACACCTGGTCGTGCACGTCGAGCAGCGCGGTGAACAGGCGGGACAGGCCCTCAGGGGCGACCTTGTCGCCGATCTGCGACAGCTCGTCGATCTCCTCTTCGGGGAGGTCCACGAACTTGCGTGCCTGGGGCGACAGACGGAGCAGGGTGAGGTTGCGCACCGACTCGAGAAGCTCGGCGGTGAACTGCGACAGCTCGAAGCCGTAGCCGTACACCGTGTCGATGACCTCGAGGCAGCGCACCGCATCGCCGCTGACCATGCCCTCGAGCATGTCGTGGAGCAGGCGCGTGTCGATGAGTCCGAGGGTCTCGGCCACCTCGGCGTCGGTGACCTGCGGGCCCGCGAAGGACAGCACCTGGTCGAGCAGGGACTGCGCGTCGCGCATCGAGCCCTCACCGGCGCGGGCGATGAGGCGGAGCGCGTTGTCCGACAGGGTCGCACCCTCGTTCTCGGCGATCTTGCGCAGGCGGTCGGCCACGGCCACCGCGGGGATGCGCTTGAAGTCGAAGCGCTGCACGCGCGAGAGGATGGTGTCCGGGATGCGCCCGGGCTCGGTCGTCGCGAAGATGAACACGACGTGGGACGGCGGCTCCTCGAGCGTCTTGAGGAGCGCGTTGAACGCTCCCTTCGACAGCATGTGGACCTCGTCGATCAGGTAGATCTTGTACCGGCCACCGGTCGGGGCGTACTGCACCGTGTCGCGCAGGTCGCGGATGTCGTCGACGGAGTTGTTCGACGCACCGTCGATCTCGATGAGGTCGGGGCTCGTGCCGGTGGAGACCTCGCTGCAGCTGGTGCACTTGCCGCAGGGTTCGGCGGAGGGGCCCTCGGCGCAGTTCAGCGAGCGCGCCAGGGCGCGGGCCGCGGTGGTCTTGCCGACGCCGCGGGCGCCCGTGAACAGGAACGCGTGGTGGATGCGGTCTCGGGCAATCGCGTTCTTCAGGGTCCGCGTGACGTGCTCCTGCCCGACGATCTCGTCGAACGTGGCAGGGCGGTACTTGCGGGCAATGGCGAGGTAGGACACCGCGGCTCCGGGACGGTCTGCGGTTGTAACTCAGCCACGCGCGCGGGCGAGGAAAAGCCCTCGTCGGGAGCCTCGGTCCGGGGCCTTGCGCACACCCCTCCGGCGAGCTGCGGAGCAGGATTCGGCGCGCCGAGACCGAGCACCGAGACGCATGAATCTCGCCCGAGACAAACCCTTGTCGATGACCTTTTCCTCTCGCGCGTCAGCCTCCGGCGACCTTCGTTCGCATAGAAAACGACCATGCTGAATGACAATTGGGTTGGAGTGCATTAGGAGTGTGCGACCGCCACGCCAGACAGGGGTCCGGCTGGCTCGACTCGATGTGAGGTGATCGATGACCGCAGCTCTCGTTCTTGGCTTCAGCATGCTGTTCTTCCCCATTCGCGGGGATGGCACCCACAACGATCTCGGGGAGGGGACGGCGAGCAACCCGTACCGGATCGGGTCGGCTCGCGCGTTCGCGGACCTTGGCCGCTACGGCTGCGGCGAGACCTCGTCCCAGGACTGCGACGCACACTTCGTGCTCACCGCCCACCTCGACCTCAGTGGCAGCAACCTGGTGGCCATCGGCACGCCCGAGAACCCGTTCACCGGCGAGCTCGACGGTCAGGGCTACAGCTTGTACGCCGCCACGGTCACGGACTGGGACATCGGCGCCCACACCGGCCTGTTCGGTACCCTCGAGCGAGCCGAGGTCCACAGCCTGCTGGTCAACTTCGGTTCGATGCATGCATCGTATGCGGCTGGAGTGATTGCCGGGGAGTGCTTCGACAGCCGCATCCACGATGTGGACGTGCGCAACAGTGACGCCCGGGGCGACGTGTACGCCGGCGGGCTCGTCGCCGTGGCGGAGGGCTGCGAGCTGTACAAGAACGACGTCGAGGCAGAGGTCCGCGCGAACACCGTCGGTGGGCTCGTGAGTCGGATCACCGACAGCGACGTGTACCGCAACACCATGCGCGGGGAGGCCTACGGCTACTACGGCGCCGCCGGGCTCGCGTACGACAGCCGGGACAGCTTCTTCATGAACAACGCGGTGATCGGGACGGTGAACGGGGCCCAGGTCTCGGCGGGGCTCGTCGGCAACGTCGCGCGGCAGTCGTGGATCATCCACAACCTCGTCGCTGCGCCCATCCTCCGCGGAAGTCGCTCCCGTGGCGGCGCGGTGGGCACCGCGTACGCCCTGTACGAGGCGGTGGGCAACTACTTCAGCATCGCGGTCACCGGTGTCTCAGCGCTCAACGACGCCGAGATCCCTCCGGACGACTACGACGCCTGGGGAGTGGCCACCGACGCGGACCCGGGCATCTACCCGACCTCGGACGCCAGCATGCGGCTGCGCTCGACCTACGTGGACTGGGACTTCGGGGGCGCGTGGGCGCACTCTCGCGGCTTCTACCCGCGCGTGCTCTGAGCCGTCGTCAGCAGGTCACGCAGGTCGACCCAGCCGCTCTTGCCGTCGTAGCAGACGAGCAGGGGCAGCTCGGTCTGGAGGTCCTGCAGGGCGGGTAGGGTGACCGGCCCGAAGATGCGGCCCTCCGCCTGCAGGAACCAGCGCTTGCGCGTGCCCATGCGCAGCGCCACGCCGGCGAGGCGAAGGACCTCGGCACGGTAGGCGGCGAGCTCGGACTCCTGCCACTGACCGTCGTGGTTGGCGTCCCAGTGGGTGAGGAGCGCTGCCTCGTGGGCCGCGGCCGTGCGGGCATCCGCCTCTTCCTCGACCTGGCTCTCGAGGGCCTCCACGCGCTCGGCGAGCTCCGTGTGGCCGGCGGCGCGCAGTCGCGCGGCCTCCTTGTGCAGCGTGTGGAGGATGTGGGCCTCGCGCCAGCGCGTCGGCAGCAGGCCGAGCTTGGCGAGCAGCCATGGCGTGAGCAGGCTCGTGCCTGGCAGCGGCAGCGTGTAGTTGGTGGCGACGACCATCGCGGCGGGCACCACGCGCACGAGGTCGAGCATCTGCTCGCGCACGAGGATCAGCTCGTCCTCGGTGACCTGCTCGCGCGCGACGCGTCGGCGGATGATGCGCACCATCTCGCGGCTCTCGGCGATCTCGCCGGAGAGGCGCTCGGCGTTGCGGCGGGCGAGCTCGCGAACCTGCTGCCGGAGTCGACCGAGCAGGCTCGGCGGTGTGTCGAGGACCTGGAGCTCGAGCTGCAGCTCGCGCAGGACCCGCGGGTCGGTCCCACGGGCCTCGAGCTCACGGGCGAGTTCGGCGAGGCGCGGCATGCGCTCCGCTATCCGCGCCGTCCCCACTTGTCGCGGTCGCTGGCCACTCGTCGCACAGCCGGTGAAGAAGCGCCATGCGCGTTCTCATCCTCGGAGGCACGGGAAGACTGGGACGAGCGGTGGCCGAGGCCCTGCTCGTCCGCGGTGACGAGCCGATCTGCGTCGGCCGCAGCGCCTCGCCCGAGACCGTGCCGGACGGTGCCGTGCCGCTGGCGGGGGACGTGTGCGACCCGGACTTCCTGCGCGCGGCGGTCGATGGCGTCGATGCGGTGGTCGCCGCCCTGTCGATTCCCCGCAAGAGCCGCTCTCCCTTCGCGGCGGTGGTCGGTCCCGAGGACCTGCACTCGCGGTCCACACGGATGCTGCTCGAGGTGTACGACGGCCGCCTGCTCAAGGTGTCGGCCCAGTCCGTGGGCGAGTCCGCGCCTCGGGCGGGGTGGGGCTTCCGCACGCTGGTCGCCGTGAGCAACCTGCGCCCCGCGTTCGCGGATCACGCCGTGGCCGACGCCCTGGTCCAGGACAGCGGCCTCGCGTGGACCATCGTCCGACCTCCGATCCTCGCGGAGGGCCGACGTGGACCACTCCGCGCCGCCGAAGACGTGGTGACGTGGAGCTGGACCAAGGTCGGCATCGTCGATCTCGCCGAGTGGATCGCCGAGGCCCTCACCGATGCGAGCCTCGAGGGCCGTACCGTGAGCCTCGGGCCCGCCTGATCCCGCCACCAGCCCGCTAGAGCGACGCCAGGAAGGCCACGAGCGACGCGAGCTCGCTGGCATCGGGGGTTCGCGGCAGCGTGTCGTGGGCCAGAACCGCCTCTTCGAGGGTCGCGGCACTGCCGTCGTGCAGCCAGGGTCCCGTCGCGTGCACGCCGAGCAGCGTGGGCGTGTCGAGCCCGTCGAGGGCGCCGCCCAGGCGGCCTCCGGAGGCGGGAGTCAGCGTGCCCACGTCGTGGCGCAGATCGGCCAGCGACGAGTCGGTGTACAGCGGTGCCGGGTGGCAGGTATCGCAGCCCAGATCCGCAAACAGGGCCTCGCCATCGGCATCGTAGGCGTGCGGACTCGCGGGCACCTCGTCGAGCGACGTGACGTAGGCGGCGAGTGCGTCGAGGTCGGCGCTCAGCCCAGCCTTGGGCGTGCCCAGGGTGTCATTGGTCGCGAGCCAGTCGGTCTCGGCGAGCAGCCCATTGCCCGCGAAGGGCCCGCGGATGTCGTGCTCGAAGTCCTGGACCTCGTCGAAGTTGCCGCTCCAGTGCAGCCGACCCATGCCGGTGCCCGCTCGGCCGAGCAGCGAGCTCGTGTTGCGCAGGCCCTCGCCGCGGTCGGTGAAGTCCCACACGAGCCCGTCCTGATCGCCGTCCGGGTGGCAGCTCACGCAGCTGATGTAGCCGTCTTTGGTGATGCGCCGGTCCAGGGCATCGTGGAACAGCTGCTTGCCGCGGAGCACCTGCGGGTCGAGGGGCTCGACGTCGACGGTGGGGTACTCGGCGATCAGCTCGACGGTGTCGGTATCGTAGACCCGAACCACGCGGTCGAGCCAGGCGTGCACCGCCAGCGTGTCTCCGGTCGCCACCAGCCCGGTGATGCCGCGGCCCACGTCGGGGATGGAGTCCACCGTACGCCCGGTGTAGGCGTCGAGCTTGAACACGGCCGAGGTGTCGGGAAACGCGACCCACAGCCAGTCTCCGCGGGGAGAGAGCGCGATCGGGCCGGCGCGGCCGTGGTTGTCGAACTGCCGGTCGAGGGCGCGGATCTCCTCGCCGGTGGTGGTGTCGATGCCCCGGAGCACCGCCCGCACCGTGGTCTCGTGGGTCAGGGCCTGACCGTCCCGCCACTCTCCACGGGCCGTGTTGCTCACCTGGCCGGCGACGTAGAGCGTGCCGCCGTCCGGGCTGAACACCATGTGCTCGAGCAGGTTCGGCACGCCCCGCGAGGTGTTGTCGCTGTCGACCTGGTCCGCGAAGGCCAGGGTCCACGGCTCGCCGCCCGGAACCGCGATCTCCCCGTGTCCATCGGGGCTCCGGAAGCGCGACACGGCGATCTGGCCGGTGGGACCGACCGCCACGCCACGGGGGTCGCTCACGGCAGTGCGCGCGACGACGGCATCGCTGCTCACGGTGACGAGCTCCCCGGTGCCCGCCAGGCTGACCAGCAGCCCCGTGTCCGGGCTGACAACCACGCCGTACGGGCGGCTGCCGGCTCCCAGCTCGATGCGCCTGATCTCCTCGAGCTCCGAGTTCAGCTCGACGACGACGTCCTCGCCCTCGCAGGCCACGAACGCGCCGCTGAGCCAGGTGGGGGTGGCGGTGCGGGGACTCTCGCAGCCGGTATAGGCCGCGAAGCCCTGGTCCGAGCCCACCCGCACCACGCCGTAGTCCGGCAACACGGCGAAGTAGCCTCCCAGTCCGATCGGCTGGAGCGTGCTTGAGCCCAGCGGGGTGCCCTCGGACTCCCGAAACACCAGGATCAGCGCGCTCGCGGTCGCGGAGCTGCCGTCGGCGAAGGTCTCGCGGTGCACGACCTGGAAGTGCCCCGGCCTCTCGTAGCGATGTCGAGGCGTGGCCTCCTCGGACTGGGTGCCGTCCCCGAAGTCCCACAGGTGCTCGCCGCAGTCCTCGCCGGCGAGAGCGAAGGGCACGGTGTTTCCCACCGGGCTGTAGGGCTGGAGCTCGAAGCTCGCATCAGTGGTGCACCACCCGCTGTCCTCGCCCGACCCCGTGCAGGCGGCGAGGGCGAGCGCGAGGAGGGTCACTGCCCGGCGGTGGTGAACGACCATGTGTAGGTCTCCGCGACGGCATTGCCGTTGACGTCGGTCACGCCGCCTTCTTCGACGCTCACCGTGTAGGTCGTGTTCGGCAACAGCCGTCCCTTCGGGAACAGCGTGGCGATGGCCTCCTGGCCCGAGCCCCATGCGTCGATCGGCGTGCCGTCCTCGGCGACGATGCGGATGCTGCCCGCGAACACGGTGCTCGGCTCCACCATCTCGTTGAAGCCCACGCCGATGCGGCTGGTGAGCGCGACCCCGACCTCGCCGTCCTTCGGGCTCACCGCCATGACCTCGGGCGCCTCGTGGTCGGGTTCGACCCGCCACGGGATGACCGTGGTGCCCTGGTCGTCCTCGGCGTCCGAGTCGGCGGAGAGCATGGCCACATTGCCGTAGGGCGTGATCGTGTCGAGGTCGCCGGGGAACACGTCGGGGGTGACCTCGCCGACCACCTTGATGTCGCTCATGTCCCGGGCGTCGTACACGCGGGCGGCGCTGGACTCGCCCATGAACAGGAAGCCCTCGTCGTAGAAGATGTACCCGCCGTTGTTGGGCATCGGCAGGTCGCCGACGAAGCTGGGGGCGGTCGGGTCGCTGATGTCGTAGACCATGGGCCCGGAGCCGCCGCCCTTGCGCGCGAACAGCGCCAGATCGCCAGCTCGATTGCCGTGGTAGTACTCGCGGGGAACGCCGTCCCGATCGGCGACATCGAAGCGTCCGCCGGGGATGGGCTGCGGGTTGGCCGGGTCGCTGATGTCGAGGAGGATGGCGTCCTCGGTCTCGGCGCCCGCGACGAGCAGGGAGTTGCCGAGCGCGAACACGCCGCCCGAGCGGAGCCCGGGCTCGAACTCCATGTGGTTGAGCATGCGCGGCTCGTAGGGGTTCGACGTGTCGACGACGAAGATGCCGTTGTTCGCCGCCGCCGCGTACAGGACCGGGTACTGCCAGAACACCGAGAGCACGACCCGTGAGTAGCTGTCCGGGTAGAACACGTTGGGCAGCTCGACAGAGCCGGCGACGACGGGCTCGTAGGGGTTGCTGACGTCCCAGATCTGGATGCCGCGCATGTGGTTCACGACCGCCCAGTCGCCCTGGTAGATGCCCTCGCGGATGTGGGTGAAGCCGATGGCGTGGGTCTCGCGCATGTCGGTGTCCCACGAGTCCGCGAGCTTTACGGGCTCGCAGGGGTCGCTCACCTCGAAGAAGGTGATGCCGCCGTCCGACCACTCCGGGGCCCATGGCAGCACGAGGTGGCCGCGGTAGGGACCGACGAGGTTGTGGTGGTCCCAGTCGTCCGGCCCGCCATCGAGGTAGGCGCACGGCTGGAACAGCTCGTCCTCGGTGAAGGTGCGCTCTGGCCCGCCGGGTCCGCGAAGCGGCGGCGCGTCGGTCGGGGAGGGAAACTCGAACGTGCCCGGGGGACCGGAGCACGCGAGGAGCAGAATGGCTGGGAGGAACCGCATGGCGGGGAATCTAGCCGACTCTCGACCGGCCCGCGCCCGACGAGTCATGCTCGTGACGCGATTTCATCACAACCGTGAGGGAAGTCGGCCTACTGCACCGTGGCCCAGTCGTCGCGGGCCTCGCGGCGGATGGACTGGAGCCATGCGATGGATGCGTCGGTGGCGAAGCCGACGGCGCGGTCGAAGGCCTTGTTGCCGAGGGCGTCCTTGCGGGCGCCGGCGACGCTGCGCCGGCTGCTCACCGAGGCGCACAGCGCGCTGCGGTCGTCTTCCGCACAGCTCCCGGCGGGGTCGTCGGGCAGCTCGGGAGGCTCTTCGTTGCACGGGCGGTACACGACGAGCTCGACGCCGTGCCCGTCGGGGAGCTCGATCTTGCCGAGGACCCAGTCGAGGAGCAGCTTCTGGCGGTGCTCGTCGAGAAAGACCACGTTCGAGTACGCGAAGAAGTCCTGGAGCACGTGCAGGCCGAGGCCCAGCGCGGCGACGGCGCGGTCGCGGTCGCCGTCCGCCAGCGCGGAGAGCGCGTCGATGCGCGCCTTCTTGAGCACGCCGCGGCCCTGCCGAAGCACGGCATCCACCGTCTGGGTCTTGCCGCGCTGGAAGTGATGGCTGCCCTCGAAGTCGCACCGCGGGTGGATGAGGATCTCCGAGGTCGCGCCGCGCATCAGTCCGGGGTTGCCGGCGGCGCGCAGGTCGACCGCGAGCTCCTCGACGTCGACGCGACGCACGGCCTGCTTCAGCGCGGTCAGCGACGAGTTGTCCATTTCGGTCGCATCCGCCGCCCGCCGGGTCGCGCGGTCGTGCGGGCCGCCCTTGGGGTAGGCGTGGAAGCCGAGGGCGGGGGCGGCGGCGAAGAGGAACAGGATGGCGAGGGCGCGGCGCATGCGGGCCCTTAACCGCCTGGCGCTGGCTCGGGAGTGCCGATTCGGCCGGTCAAAGTGACGATGTCTGCAATAACTGAGAGGGTCGCACCGTCCAGGCTTCGCCTGGAGAGTGCATGCGCCGTCGAACCCTGTTGCTCCTGCCGTTGTCCCTGCTCCTGCTGTGCCTCGGATGGTGGCTGTGGCCGCGGTCCACGGAGGTCGCGGCGGTGGTCGACGCCCCGACGCCGAGCCGCGAGGGGGCGCGACTCTCGCGCTCGTCGGTCCCCGAAGCGGCGCCAGAGGCGGACGCAGCGCCCGACCTCGCCGCCGAGGCCGGATCCGAGGCCCCCGACGATCCGGCGGCCCGGGCGGAGGCCCTGATCGCCGACCCGAACACGCACGTCGTGTGCGACCTCGGGCCAGACGTCCCCGACGGCCAGGCCTACCTCTCGGTGGGCGGCCACTCGGACTTCAACGGCCGCATCGTGCAGGTCGTCGACGGACGGGCCTACCTGCCGCTCGTGTACGACCTCGGGCCCGAGACCGAGCCCTTCGACATCCGCGAGGGCCTGTTCTCGCTCGAAGGCTATGGGCCGGTGGCCATTGCGTGGTCCGACCGACCCGAGAGCGGCCATGGCACGTGCACCGCGGTCATCGAGCCCGACCTCGGGCGCGCGTCGCTCACGGGCTCGATCACGCTGCGCAGCAGCGGTGCGCCCGCGGATGGCGCGTGGCTCGAGGGATGCGGCAACCTCGCCTTCGCCGATGGGCAGGGTGTGGTGCACATGGACATCGTGCCCGAGCCGTGCTCGGTGATTGCGATGCGCCAGGACGGGCTGCTGCGCACGATGAGCGACCGCATCGAGGTCACGCCCAAGCCCGGCGAGGACGTGATCCTCGACATCGCGATCTCGGATCTGCCGCGGGGTGGACTCGGCGTCCGCGTCGCGGAGACCGACGACGGCATCGTCATCGAGGGAGTGCTCGACGGCGGGCCGGCCCAGACCGCGGGACTCGCGGAGGGTGATCGCGTGGTCGAGGTCGACGGCGAGAACGCCGATGACCTGTCGCTCGGCGACTTCGTGGAGGTCGTCGGCGGCGATGCCGGGACCTCCGTGGACCTGACGGTGGACCGCGGCGGCGAGCTGGTTCGCATCACCGTGGTCCGCGAGGTGCTCTCCGCGGGGTGAGGGCTACTTCGCCTTCACCTTGGGCGGCTCGGTCGCCTGGGGCAGGGGACCGACGGGCGAGATCGGCGTCAGCTCGACGCGGTTTCGGCCGGGATCGAGGACCAGCTTGTAGTGGGCGAGCACGTTGAGGCCGAGCAGGTCGAAGCCGAGCAGTCCGTGCGGCCGGTCGACGAGCCGCAAGCCGTCCACCGCATGTCCGGCGAGCTCGAGGGTTACGCCGTCGTGGAAGTGCAGGTCCTGGCGGGTGCCGCCACCCTTGCCCGTGCCGCCGACCCAGGCGCCCTCCTTGGTCGAGGTCGGCGTCAACGCGTAGTCCGCCCCGTCGACGTGGCTGCCGCGGGCGCCCGTGTCGAGCAGCCACCAGCCCTCGCGGTCGGCGAGGGTCGCCGGGACCATGAACCGCACGCCTGCCGCGCCGGAGCGACGCATGCGCACGGTGGTGCCGTGCAGACCGGGGTGCTCGCTGGGCGGGACGAGGCGAACCTCGGCCTGCTCGGGATCGATCTCGGTCACGAAGCGCGTGAGCAGGTCGGCGCCGATCACGCCGGCGACGTCGATGTCGGCCGGGTCCTTGATCGACGAGGTCTGGTCGAGGTCGCGGACGATGCACGCGAAGCGGGTGATGCGATGGCCGCCGGCCTGCATCTCGGGCAGGGCCGCCTTGGTCGCGGTGAAGCTGCCGCCCACGCCGCGCACGAACACGAGTCCTCCGGTGTCGAGGCCGAGCTCGTCGACGAAGTCGTCGTCGCAGGTCGTGCGTGCGAAGCCGGTGTCGAAGAAGAACAGGCGCTCGCCGTGGGTGCCCGTGTCGATCACCACGTACCAGCGGTGTGGATCGACGCTCGTCGCGCGCATCGGCAGCGGACGCATCGCGCCGTACTCGACCTGCGGAGGCCCGAGCTTGGGACCGCAGCCGACGAGCAGCGCGAGGGTGAGGGCGCGGATCAGGGACATACGCTCGGCGGGAGCTCTTCGGGATCGTCACCCTGGTCCTGCCACCACGACTCGGGCTGCGAGTTCGGTCCGGCGTAGGGGTCGACCCACTGGCCGTCGACCGCGAGCTCGAAGTGCAGGTGCGGCATCGACGACAGGCCGCTGGACCCGACCAGGCCGAGGACATCGCCGCACGCGACCTCCTGGCCGACCTCGACGGCGACCGACCCGGACTTCATGTGCCAGTACTTGGTGCGCACGCCCGAGGGGTGCTCGAGAATCACGTGATTGCCGACCATCGGGTAGCCGTCACAGCTCACCGAGCCGCCCTCGACGTGGCAGCGGTCGTAGTTCCCGTCGTCCGTCGAGACGACCACACCGGCGGCGGCTGCGAGGATCTGGGTCGAGCCGGCATCCATGGCCTCGAACCCGCCCTCGAGCAGGAAGTCCGTGCCGTCGTGCCCGTCGTAGCACCACGGAAATCCGCGCCCGTCGTAGTTGGTGCAGATCGCGCTGCCGAGGGTGCTGTCGCCGTGATCCTCGGGGTCGTGGTCCACGCCCGTGGTCTGGAAGAAGCGCTCGGGCTCGGCCAGCGGGATCGCGAACACCTCGGGGGTGTACGCGCGGTCGTCCGCCGAGTCGACGGTTTCCGGCGTCCCCTGGGCGCAGGCGACGAGCAGCATGGCGAAGGCGGCACGCATGGCGGGAGCTTAGCCCACGGTGGCGGACCTGCATCTCCTCGCTTCGGTCGGCCCGTCTTGACCCGCCTCGACCCGCCTTGTGTAGGCTCCGCGTCCTAGGAGGTCCCATGAACCTGTTCCTGTTCCTGATTCTTGCTTGCTCGAGCCCCGATCCCGCTGGTGCCACCGGCGGAGGAGCCGCGCCCGCAGGAGCTGTCGCTATCGAAGCCACCCTCGACGAGGCTGGCAACCAGTCCGCCGAAGCCCTGCTCGCCGAGCTCGACGGCACCCACTTCAAGAGCAAGGCGCGCCGCTCCGCCGCCAACGCCCAGCTGTTCCTGGTGCTCGCCGCGCGTGACACCGGCGCCCACGAGATCGCCGCGGCCTCGCTCGAGGGCATGTACGAGACCTGGTCCGACAAGGACGTGAAGGACAAGCCCGCCGCGAACGAGGACTACGCGAAGGTCGTGCTCGCGTACCTCGATCACAGCGATCCGCTGCTCCAGGCGCGCGCCATCCAGGCCGCCAAGCACCTGCTTCGCCAGGGCCACGCCGAGACCGTCGCCAAGATCGTCGGCCTCGCGGGCAAGAGCCCGGCTCACACCTTCGATGCGCTCGATGCGCTGTCGCAGGTCAAGGACTGGGGCAAGGACGAAGCCATCGCCGCGGTCTACGTGAACGCGCTCGATGGCGAGAACTACGTGGCCTCCCAGGCGCTGTTCCGCCTCGAGACCAAGGCGTTCTCCTTCGTGAAGAAGGACGAGGCAGCCCCGAAGATCAAGGGCCTGCTCGGTCACGCCGACCCGGGCGTTCGCGGTCGCGCGGCGCTCGCCTACGCCGGCTTCGAGAAGGACAAGGCAGCGGCCTCCGAGGCCATCGCCCCGCTCCTCAAGGACGACAACGCGTTCACGCGCTCCGCGGCCGCTCGCGCCATCGGAAACGCGCGTGCCACGGGCCTTGCGGGCGACCTCGTCGGCATGCTCGACGACACGGCGAAGAACACCTACGACATCGAGGGCTGGAAGCAGCTCGACGGTAGCGATGGCCGCGTGCATCACGACGGCAGCGCGTGGTCCCGCGTGGACGACGCGGTGCTCAACGGCCTGCGCACGATGGGTGGCACCAACGGCTCGGCTCGCCTCGAGCTGACCAAGGTGCGCCACGACCACGTCGACGAGGACCTCGCCAAGTGCAAGGAAGAAGCCAAGGCGTGGTACGAGGCGAACAAGGACAAGCTCGCCAAGTAGGTCATCTCGCGTAAGCCGCGCCTCCGGCCCCGGCGGGTTACCCTCGCGGCCAATCCGCCGGAGGACCGTTGGCAGCAGAGTCGGGACCCTACGGGCGCCTCGCGCGCTTCGTGCTCGCGCGCAAGCGCCTGGTTGCGGTGAGTGCGGCGGTGATTGCCGTTCTCTCCGTGATCATCGGTGTGCCGCCCGAGGTCGACTCGAACCTGCTCACGTTGTTGCCGAAGGATGACCCGGCGGCGTCGGCGCTGATGCAGCTGCACGAGGAAGAGGGTGGGTTCAACCTGCTCACCCTCGCCTTCGAGAGTGACGACCCGGCCAAGCTCGAGGCCTACCTGCCCGAGCTGGTCGCGGACCTCGAAGAGCTCGACACCGTGCGCTACGTGCTGCACGACATCGACGCCGAGCTCGCCCAGCGCGTGGGGCTGCTCCAGCTCGACCCGAGCGACGTCGAGGAGCTCTCGGCCCGCGTGAAAGGCGCGCTCGCACTCGGCTCCGCGCTCAACCCGCTGGTCACGTCGAGGCTGATGGCCATGGGCCCGGTCGCCGAGCGCATCGGACAGGCCAGCGACAAGCGCGTGCTCTCGAACTCCGGCGAGTTCTCGCGGGTGCTGATCAAGCCCACGGGCTCGTCGCACGACCAGCCGTTCACGTTCAAGTTCATGGGCCAGATCGACGAGGTGCTCGCCGAGCACGATCCCGAGGCCGCGGGCGTGAAGCTCGCGTGGATGGGTGGCTCGTACCGGCACAACGTCGAGGACGTGACCGGGGTGAAGCAGGACATCGCGCGGACTTCCGGGGCCAGTGCGCTGCTCGTGCTGCTCGTGCTCGCGGTGACCTTCCGCAGTCCGCGAGCCATCGTGCTCGTGTTCGTGCCGCTGGTCATCGCGAACCTGATCAACCTGGCCACCGCAGAGCTCGCGATTGGCTCGCTGAACACGTACACGAGCTTCGGCACCGCCATCCTCATCGGTCTCGGCATCGACTTCGCTGTGCACCTCGTCGGTCGCTACCGCGAGCAGCGGGCCAGCGGCTCCGAGGTCGAGGATGCCATCGCGGAGGCCTGGGACCTCACCGGACCGCCGTGCACCACCGCCGCCCTGACGAGCGCCGCCGGCTTCCTGGCCCTCTCGGTCGCCGACTTCCGGGGTTTCGCGCAGCTCGGGGTGCTGCTCGCCACCGGTCTCGTCGTGTGCCTCGGCGCGATGCTCGTGCTCCTGCCCGTGCTCATCGCCTGGCTCGACCCCGACCCGCCGGTGCTTCTCGGCACCAAGACCGAGCAGGCCGTGTCCACGTCGGACTACCGCCTCGCCCCCCTCGGCCTGATGCTGCTCGTCACGCTCACCGCGATGATGGGCGTGGCCAAGATCCCGGACATCGAGTTCGAGTTCGACAGCTCGACCCTGCGCAATGACGGGCTCGCCTACGACGAGCTCTCCGAGGCCGAGCGCGCGCTGGCCCGCGAGTCGTACGCGCCGGTGGTGATCACCTACCCGGACGCCGCGAGCCTCGCGAAGGCGCATGTCCAGGTGAACCGCGACATCGCCGAGGACAAGTACCAGTACGTCGCCGCCGCGGTGTCGATGGAGACGGTGCTGCCGAGTGACCAGGCCGTCCGTATCGAGGCGCTCAAGGAGCTGGCCGCGCTCGCGAACCACCCGAACCTGCGCTACCTGCCGCCGCCGATCGCCAAGCCCCTGGTCGAGCTTCGCGGCTACACCGGCGAGGCCGTGACCCGCGAGCAGCTGCCGGGCGCGCTGGTGGACTTTCTCGGCGGAGACGAGCGCCACCGTCTGCTCGTGTTCCCCAAGGGCAACATGTGGGACCTCACCGAGGCCGCTGCGTTCTCCGCGGAGATTGCCGAGCTCGCGCCCGGAAGGCCCGCCGCCGGCGAGTACACGACGCTCGGCTCCCTGTACAACCTGGTGCGCACCGACATGCCGGTCATCGCCGGGCTCGCGCTGTTCCTCGTGTGCGCGCTCACCTTCATCGACCTGAAGAAGGTGCACTGGGCCGCGGGCGCCATCGGCACGCTGCTCTCCGGCATGGTGTGGGCGGGTGCCGCCGTGCAGACCCTCGGCGTGAAGCTGTCGATCCTCAACGTCGTCGGCATCCCGATCCTGCTCGGCATCGGAGTGGACGTGGTCATCCACCTGCTGCATCGACTCAAGGAAGAGGGCCCGGGTGGCGTGCGTCGCGCCATGGCGACGACCGGCGTGGCGGCGAGCGTGTCGACGCTGACCACCATCCTCTCGTTCCTGTCCCTGCTGCTCGCTGGCAACCGTGGCGTGCGTGACCTGGGACTGCTCGTCGTGGTCGGCCTCTCCGCGGTGTTCCTCGCCAGTGCGGTGATGCTGCCGATGGCCTGGGCCGCGGGCTGGCGCGTCACCGGTCGGGCGCCCGGCGACAACGGCGACGACGACTAGCTACCAGCGGTTCACGACCTTCTCGGCGAAGCCGAGCAGCTTCGGGACCTCGAGGGTGCTGCCGTCGTCGAGCACGACCTTGCCGCTGTAGGTGCCGAACACCTGGTGCTGCAGCGAGCGGAACACGAGCAGGTTGATGTCGGCGTGGCGGTCGAGGATGGGCGTGAACGTCATCTCGAAGCGGCCGTCGTTGCTCGTGCACTGCCACGGGTCCATGTACCGACCGAACGCGAACTGCACCTCGTCGAGCTTGTGTCCGACGCCATCGACGAACGCGATGTTCTCGGTGTGCGTGGACAGATCGCCGAAGCCGTAGCCGAGGTTGAAGCCGACGCGCTTCTTGCCGACCTTTCCCGAGGCCGAGCCCCAGTACCAGGTGTTCGACCAGGTCCACACGCCGCGACCCCAGTCGAGCACGCCCATGCTCGTCGCCGGCGTGAAGTGGTGCGTCTCTTCGCCGAGCTGGACCTCGCCGTCGGCGGAGAGACAGTTCTGCTTGTGGTTGTAGTAGAAGGCCGTCGCATGGCCGGGGAAGGGGGTGGCGACGACCAGACCGTCGTCGGTCTCGGGGGCGGTGAGCGCGATCTCCGCGCGTAGATCCTCGCCCTTGCGGAAGTCGGGCCACTCCAGGGTCAGGGTGCGCTCGCCCGCCTCGCGCCGGATGTGCACGCGCCGCTTGCCCCACGCGACCTCGACGTCGCCTTGTTCGGAGCTTGCGGGAAGCGCGAGCTTGCCGCGGGTGAACGGGCGCATCATCTCGCTCGAGTGGAAGCTGCCGTTCTCGAAGTCGAGCCACGCGACGGCGACGAACCCGATGTAGCCGAGGTCGGCGACGGTCACGGCGAGACCGAAGTCCTCGCGGAGGATGCAGTAGTAGTCCCACTCCTTGAGTCGCCCGCGCGCCAGGGACCGGTCGTAGGCCAGCAGCGGCTTTCGCGCCCAGCCCGGAGTGTGGAGCACACCCTTGGGGGAGAGGAGGGGACCGGCTTCGACGATCTCGCGCTGCATGGGGGCCTCGCCCGACAAGCGTACCGCCGGCGGCGCGTACTTCCAATCCGTTGGATGCGTGGTCCTTTTGCGGCCAACTGTGAAAACTGTGCTATACCCATGGCGGGAACCCCCATCCCCGCGATCGCATCCCCCGCGATCCCCCCTACGAATCCCTCCCCAAGCCTCCCCCTCCGCCCCCCTGGTGCATCCATGCAGTCTGTTCGCTTCGACGACGCGTCGCGTGCGTCCCTGTCCGACCAGCCCGTCCCGATGGGCTCCGTGCCCCGCGCTCTGCGCCAGGCGGCCGAGACCTGTGGCCTCGACCCTGCAGCCGAGCTGTACAACGAGGCCCTGCGCTTCGCGATGGAAGGGCACCTGAAGAAGGCTCGGGAGCGCATTCACATCCTCCTCGCCCTCGCGCCCGAGGACACCGAGGCCCGCCTGCTGCTCGCGAAGATCGCGGTGGCTGGTCAGCGCTGGAAGGAGGCCCTCGCGGCACTCGACGAGGCTGCGACCCACGGCGGTCGCGTGCCCATGGAGCTGCGCCGCGCGGTCGAGGAGCACATCCGCGCCGAGCAGGCCAACGAGGACGAGAACCGGGTGGCGCGCACCGCGGCCCAGCAGGGCGAGGTCAAGGCGCTCCGTCAGGAGGCTCGCCGCCTGCGTAGCGAGAATGCCCACCTGATGGGCCAGATCACCGAGCTCGAGACCGAGAACCAGCGGTGGACCTACATCACCGCGGGTGTCAGTGGCCTCGCGGTGCTGTTCATGCTCGGGTCCCTGGTGCTCGGTGGCGGAAGCTCCGAGACCGTGGCCGAGGCGCCGGTCGAGCCGGTGGTCGCCGAGGGCGGCATCAGCGTCGAGTCGCCGGCCCGCCCCACGGCTGCGCCGGCTGCCGCGCCCGCGGAGGCCCCGGCGGCTGCGCCGACCGTCATGCCACGTCCCAGCCCGACCTCGCTCACCGATGCGGCCGCGGAGGCGCTCCGCGTGGCTCCGGGTCTCGACGGCACCAGCCTCGAGGTCACCGTCGGCGCGGGCGAGGCGATGCTCGCCGGCACGGTGAAGACCTTCCGTCAGCTCAAGCAGGCCGAGCAGGCCCTGCTCGCGGTGAGCGGCATCACGTCGGTCCAGACCTCGCCCGTGCTCATCAAGGCACGCACCGAAGGCGCGGTCCACACCGTGCGCCGCGGCGACAACCTGTCGAAGATCGCGTACGAGTACTACGGCGATTCGTCGGCGACGAAGCCGATTCTCAAGGCGAACAGCAAGGTGCTCGGCGGCAAGCCGAACCTGCAGATCGACATGATCCTGCGCGTGCCGCCGGTCGAGTAGACCTCGTTGGCGCGACAGCGGTAGGCACCTCCCGGCCGAAGAGATATCCGCGGCCCGGAGGTGCTTCTTGCTGTGGACCTTGCTCGCCGTCGCCTACGGCCAGATCTACAACCCGCTCGACCCCCGGCCGTCGCCACCGTCCGAGGGCGCGACCTACTCGGTGTCCGCGGGTCTCGATCTCGACCAGGGCAACACCGAGCGCCTGGTGGTGAAGGGCGCGGTGGGCGCGTCGTGGATCGGTGCGCGCGCGGAGTCCATCGCCGTCCTCCACGGCGACAGCGGCTGGGCGGGAGGCGAGACGACCACCCAGAACGCGTTCGCGCACGTGCGCCACAACCGGCTGATCGTCGGTCCCTGGCGATGGGTGAGCTTTTCGCAGCTCAGCGCCAACCCGTTCAAGGACCTGGCGCTGCGCAGCCTCGTCGGCACCGGCATCGAGTGGCGGGCCTACCCGACCGAGGGCGTGCATCTCGCGGCGGCGACGACCGTGATGGCCGAGCACCAGGTCTTCGAGGCCTCCGTGATCGACAGCGACGCGGGGCTCCACGCGCGCAACTCGACCTACGTGCTCCTCGGACTGCAGGTCGGCGACCGCTCGACCACCGGGTTCACGGCCTTCTTGCAGCCGCGCGTCGACGAGCCCGCCAACTGCCGCGCCACGGCCGATGCCTTCTTCAAGGTGGACCTGTCCCAGCCCGCCGAGGATGCGGTGGGCATCCGGCCACGCGGCAACCTCCAGGTGAGCACCGGAATCGACTGGGACAGCCAGCCGCCCCCCGACGTCGCGCCGCTGGACGCGACCGTCGACGTGATGCTCGGAGTCACCTGGAAGTAGGCGACTGCCCTGCGAAATCACGAAGCTCGACGAAAAGATGGACCTCGGC
Organism: Deltaproteobacteria bacterium; assembly: GCA_006226595.1. Classification (GTDB taxonomy): domain Bacteria; phylum Myxococcota_A; class UBA796; order UBA796; genus M1803. Next base: position 327,700 of record SBGP01000095.1, on the reverse strand, counting down.
GTCGCGATGGTTCACAGTGATCGTGGCACGGCCCCGGAGCTTCCATGACTCGTCTTCTTCCGCTGTTTGCACTCGCTCTCGCCACCGCCTGCAACCCGTCCGACCCCTGGGTCGAGGACGGCGTGTACGGCTACGAGGGTGAGGGTACCGTTCAGGCGCGCATCCAGTCCTCGGGCATGCCCCACGTCGGCGACTTCACCGACGACAGCCGCAACGGCTGGTACTACGACTACGACGGCTGGATGGACGTCGGCATGGACGCGTACGGCCAGTACGGCTGGGCCATGCTCCTCGTCTCCGGCAGCGCCGAGGACGGTGGCTACGTCGACGTGATTGGCTGCACCGGCAAGGACGACGGCTACGCCGAGTTCGACGAGCCGGCGGTCGAGTCCGAGGTCGAGAAGACCCCGCGGACCACCGAAGAGGGCGAGGAGGTCTTCGACCTCACCATCCACGCCGTGTTCGCCGACGGCAGCGAGGCCTTCGCCACGGGAACCATCATCCCCGGCGAGCCGGTCTACTACTAAGACTTCGAGGATCCGCTCTGCCGCCCGCTGCGGGTGGCATGGCACCGAGGGCCATTCGCGATCGCGGGTGGCCCTCCTCTTCTTGGTCTACTCGCTGACCACGCGGTTTCGGCCGCTGGCCTTGGCCGCGTACAGGCGCTGATCCGCGAGCTCGACGAGGTCCTGCTCCTGTTCAGCGTAGCTGGCGCTCCCGATGCTCACCGTGAGCTCCAGGCCGCGCGTCGTGAACGGTGCGGCCTCGATGGCGGCGCGCAGACGCTCGGCGACCTGACGGACCTGGCTCGGGCTCGCGCTGGTGAGCAGCGCGGCGAACTCTTCGCCGCCGTAGCGGCACAGCAGGTCCTCCGCGCGCAGAGCCTCGCGCAGGCGCTGGGCAATCTCGCGGAGTGCCTCGTCGCCGGTCGCGTGCCCCCAGGTGTCGTTCACCGCCTTGAAGTGGTCCACGTCGATGAGCAGCAGCGACAAGGACCGGCCCTCGCGCTTCGCGTGGGAGATGCCGTTCGCGAGCTGCTGGTCGAAGGCGTGGCGGTTGCCGACGCCGGTCAGCTTGTCCGTCTGCGTGGCGTCGTACAGCGCCCTCAGCATGCGCTCCTGCTGCTCGTCGGCGATGCTGTAGCGGAAGGTCGCGCTCGAGCCGAAGGCGATGACGTCGCCGTCCTGCAGCAGGTGGGTCTCGATCTGGCGGTCGTGGACGAAGGTGCCGTTCGCGGAGCCCTCGTCGGCGAGCACGTAGTGGGCCCCGAACGGCCGGATCTCGGCGTGTTGGCGGCTCACTCCGCTATCGGCGAGGTGCAGGCCCGACTTCGGGGAGCGACCGACGGTGAGGGGGTCGACGCCCAGGCGCACGACCCGCCCGAGCTGCGAGCCCTCCGTACACACGAGCAGGTGGCGCTCGCTCCGCGATCCCGCGGGGCGAATGCGCACGGCGAACACCGAGGTATCGCCTTCGTCGAGCATCGAGTGGTCGTCGTCTTTGGGCGGCATGGGCCTCGCAGTCTAACCCGCCGGATGTCACGGCGAGGTGGGGCTTTGTCGATCCGCCACACCTCCGGGGTAGGCTGCCCGCATGAGCGGGGACGAACAGCGCACTGCGTCGACGACGCACGGCACGGTCACGGTCGACAGCGAGGACTTCTCCCCGCCCACCGAGCCGGTGGCCGCGCACTACACCATCTCGGGCTCCGCGGGCTCCGGCGGCATGGCCGAGGTGCACATCGCCCGCGACCAGCTGCTCGGGCGCGAGGTGGCGCTCAAGGTGCTCAGTCGCCGGTCCAGGGCGACGCAGGACCGCTTCCTGCTCGAGGCGCGGGTCACCGCGCAGCTCGATCATCCGCACATCGTGCCGGTCCACGACCTTCGCATCGACGAAAACGGCAGTCCCGCGTTCTCGATGAAGCTCATCCGCGGCGGCACGCTCAAGGACCTCATCCTCGCGGCGCGAGAGGGCAAGGGGCCGGACCTGCCGCGGCGTCTCGAGATGTTCATCCGCGTGTGCGAGGCCATGGCCTATGCCCACGAGCGAGGTGTGGTCCACCGGGACCTCAAGCCCAGCAACATCATGGTCGCCGAGCACGGCGAGCTGTACGTCGTGGATTGGGGGGTGGCTCGGGTCGTGGGCATGCCCGACGCCAACGCGGACACCCTGTCCGAGGCCTATGGCGATGCGGTGCACATCACCCGGACGGGCGCCGCTGTGGGCTCGCCGGCGTACATGTCGCCAGAGCAGGCGTCGTGCGCCGAGGTCACCCCGCGCAGCGACATCTACGCGCTCGGCCTCATCCTGCAGGAGCTGGTGCTGCTGCACCGCGCCAATCCGGGCCTGCACGCGGGTGATGCCATGGGCTTCGCCGAGGAGGGGCTACGTACCCCGATGCTGGAGCCGCCCGAGCTTGCGGCGGTGGTCGACCGGGCCTGCGCGCGACGACCGCGCGACCGCTACGCGTCGGCGAATGACCTGGCCGACGAGATCCGGCGCTACCTACGCGGAGATGCGGTGCTCGCACTGCCGGACACGCGCGTGCGGGCGGCGCTGCGCTGGACCGCCCAGCACCCGAACCGCACGGCCTCGATCGTCGGAGGTGCCCTCGCCATCGCGATCATCGCCGTGCTCACCGCGGTGGTGAGCTCGCTCCAGGCCCAGCATCGCGATGCGGAGCGGGACCGCCTGCTCCACGACCTCACCGCCTCCGTCGCGCGTCACGGCCACCGCATCGACGTCGAGCTGCTCCGCTACCGCGGCCTGCTCGATGCCTTTGCCGACCAGGCCGAGAGCCTGTGGGACGACGGGGAGCCCGGAGATGGCCGGTTCTTCGACACGGCGGACTTCCGCGAGGGTCGCGCGCCCGCCGACTTCGGGCCCTCCACGGCCTACGACGGCATGGCCGTGTCGTTCACGGATCCGCTGGCGCTGTCGGCGACCGGCGAGCCGCTCGACGACCGCACGCGTGCGCTGTACCCGCTGCGCGAGGACATGCGCGAGGCCTTCCTTCGCGCCTCCTCGGAGCAGGCGCCGGGCTTGTCGGCCACCGAGCAGGACGTGCTCCTGCGTGACACGGGCGTGCCGCCGGCGTGGATCTACGTCGGTCTCGAGAACGGCGTGATCCTCAACTACCCGGGCATGGGCGAGCTCGGCGCCGACTACGACCCGCGCAAGCGCCCCTGGTACACCTCGGCGGTCGCCACCGGACGAGGCGCCACCTGGGGCACGCCCTACCAGGACGCGTCGGGCTTCGCAGTGCTCGTGCCCTGCAACCGCCCGCTCTACGAGGACGACGGTACGCTGTTCGGCGTCGCCGGCTTCGACGTCGCGCTCGACACGGTCATCGGCATGATGTCGGTCGACGTGCCCGGTGCGGCCAGCACCTGGCTCGTGGATGCCGAGGGCATGGTCGTCGTCAGCTCGGACCAGGCTGGCCTCAACCTCGGAGCGGGCCTGCACGACAACCAGACCCTGCCCGCGTCCGCCTTCCCGTGGCCGAGCGCGCGCGACGCGATCATCGCGGGCCAGGACTACGGCTACGTGGCCGAAGACGGCGGCCACGTCGTGTTCGTCGCGCTCCAGTCCATCGACTGGAGCTTCGCCGTGTGGGTGCCCGAGCGGCGCTGACTCAGTAGTCGATGCGGCCGTTCTTCTTGGCGTCCTTCATGCGGTCGAGGGCGGCCTTCGCGCGCTTGTTGCCGTCGACGCTGACCGCCTCCTTGTACGCGGAGCGGGCCTCGCCGTAGCGCTTCTGCTTGTAGATCGCCTGGCCGAGTCGCCAGTACGCGTTCGACTTCTGCCACGCCTCGAGGTGGTCGGAGTCGAGGTAGCGGCGGGCGCTCTCCTCGGCCTGCTCGTTCTCGCCCTGGCGAATGTACGTGACTGCGCGCCAGTAGTGGACGCGGTTGTTCTTCGGGTCGACCTCGAGGATGTGGTCCCACGCCTCGTGCGCACCGTCGTAGCGGCGCATGTACGTGAGGATCTGCCCGTGGACGAGCAGGTTGATCACGTTGTCGGGGTAGGCCTGCTTGTTGCGGGTGGTCGAGGCGACGGCGCGCTTGAAGTTGCCCTCCTCCATCCACGTGAACGACAGCGACAGCGTCGCCGGCGCATCCATGAACACCGCGTAGGCCTCGACCTCCTCCATCTGGGCGATGCCCTCCTCGCGGTGGTCGCCGAAGTCGGGCAGCACCTTGGAGGACTCGGTGACCACGGTGCGCCAGTAGTTGTAGATGCCGTCGGCGAGCTTGAGGTCGACGAAGTCGGGGGATGCCTCGCGGGACTTCTGCGCGTTGTCCATCGCCTCGAAGGCGACGGGCAGGGCGGCGACGTACTTCTCCTTGCGGACCATGTGGATGGCTTCGATGCCGATCACACCGGCCATCAGGAAGTGCTCCCAGCCCTCGAAGCCCGGCTTGGCGAGCGCGGCGGTGAGGTCCTCGCGGGCCTGGGCGGTGGCGACCTCGTACTGGGAGTCGAAGCGGAAGTCGAAGTTCTCCAGCATCATCGCCTGCCAGATCATCGCGTCCATGGTCGCGGCGGTGGTCGCCTCGGGCCAGCGCTCGTCGACGCTCCGGAAGTGCTCGCGGGCCTTCTTGTACTTGCGGCCGTAGACGAGCTTGAGACCCTCGCGGATCTCGTGCACGCACTCGGGCTCGAGGCCCAGCTGCTCGTAGCCCCAGTAGTCCTGTTGCTCGAAGGGCAGGTCGCGGAACTCCTCGATGGTCTTCGCGCGTCGCATCGGGTTGTCGTAGCGACCCTCGAGCTTCACCGGCTGCAGGCCGCCGCCCATGGGCTTCTCGACCTCGTCGCTTTCCGCGTCGTCGCTTCCGCCGCCGATGGCCGGAGCGGTGAAGGCGAGGGCCGCCGCGCACAGGGCGCCGGTGGCGAAGACGGTGTGGAGCTTCATGCGTTCCTCCGCGCCGAGAGCTTGGCCTCGACGAGACTGACCAGTTGGGCTTCGAGCTTGACGCCGTTCAAACGGTTCACTTCGTGGATTCCGGTGGGGGAGGTCACGTTGATCTCCGTCAGGTGGCCGTCGATGACGTCGATACCGACGAAGATCATGCCCCACTTCTTCAAGTGGGGTGCCAGGGCGTCACAGATCTCGCGGTCGCGGGCGTCGAGTTCGGTGGCTTGGACACTCGCTCCCACGTGCATGTTCCCGCGATGATCGTCGGTGCCCGGCACGCGCAGGATGGCGCCGACCGGCTCCCCGTCGAAGAGCAGGATGCGCTTGTCGCCCTTGGCGATGCCCTCGAGGTAGCCCTGGGCGATCACCGCGGTCTTGCCTTCCTCGGTGAGGATCTCGATCAGCGAGCCCAGGTTGCGGTCGCCCTTCTCGGTGATCACCACGCCGCGGCCGCCGTTTCCGTCCCACGGCTTGAGCACGGCCTTGCCGGGCAGGCCCTCGACAAAGGCCTTGATGCGGCGCTTGTCGGAGGACAGCAGGGTCGGCGGATGGAGCTCGGGGAAGGTCATCGCCCACAGCTTCTCGTTGAACAGCTTCAGCCCGCGGGGTTCGTTGACGACGAGCACGTCCTCACCGGCCATGTCGAGCAGATAGGTCGCGAAGATGTACGACATGTCGAAGGGCGGGTCCTTGCGCATCCACACGACGTCGAAGTCGGCGAGCGGGCGGTCCACCGGCTCGCCGTGCTCCCAGAACGGCGCATCCCACGTGACCTTCGACGGCGTGGCGCGGGCGTAGGCCTTGCCGTCGCGGGCGTAGAGGTCCGGAGGCAGGCACCACGCGACCTCGTGGCCACGAAGGGTGTGCTCGGCCATCACCGCGTAGGTGCTGTCGCCGGCGAGGTCGAGCTTGTGAGGGGGGTCCATGACGAACAGCGAGCGCAAGCGGCCTCCGTGGAGCCGGGAGTGTATGCCGGGGCGTGGCATAGAGGTCTAGCCCAGGACGGCGTCCACGGCGGCGAACAGCGTGTCCACCTCGGATAGCGAGTTGGGCCAGTGGGGCGCGAGGCGAAGGTGCCCGTCCGGCGTGCTCACCGAGACGCCATGGGCGGCCAGGCCCGCGGACAGGGCCGGGAGTGCGACCCCTGCAGGCGGATGCAGGCACAGGCTGCCCGAGCGCATCTCGGGGTCGATCGCGCGCACCGAGGTGAAGCCGCGCTCGACCAGTCCCGGCTCGGCGGCGTCGTGCCAGCGCTGGACGTGGGCGAAGATGGCGTCCACACCGATCGAGCGGATGAGCTCGACGCTCTTCTCGAGAGCGTAGAACGGCGCGGTGGTCTGCACGCCGGCTTCCATCCAGTCGAGGCTACGCTTCACCGGGTGGTCATAGCGAAGCAGGTCGGGCTCGAACAAGAAGCCGAGGGCGTGCTCCTTCGACAGCCACCCCGCGGTGAGGGGACGCAGGACGTCGCGGGCGGCGGGGCTCGCATAGGCGACCGCGAGTCCGTCCATGCCCATCAGCCACTTGTGGGTGCCGGCGACCAGGTAGTCGAAGCCCTGTCCCACGTGGACGGGGACGACGCCGAGGGCCTGGATTGCGTCGACGAACAGCTCTCCGCCTGCGGCGTGGGTCATCGCCGCCATCTCCTCGACGGGCATGCGCAGGCCCGAGGAGAACTGCACGGTCGACACGGCGACCAGGCGCGCGGGCAGGGCCTCGCGAAGGGCCGAGACGCCGGCGTCCTTGCCGAGTGGGGCGAGCACGAGCTCGAGTCCGAAGCGTTCCGCGACCTGCATCCACGGGAGCACGTTGCTCGGGAACTCCCCGTCGAAGACGACGATGCGGTCCCCACGCTTCCACGGGATGGCGAGCGCGATGTCGAGGATGCCGCGGGTAGTCCCCGGCGGAAAGCCGATGTCGGCGGGCTCGGCGCCGAGCCACGCGGCCAGGCTCGCGCGCAGGCGGTTTCGCTGGTCGACGGCGTCGGGAAACGCGCCGACACCCCGACGCGCGTTGTCGTCGATCGCGAGGAGGGCGGCCTCGCGAACTGGCGTGGACAGGGGGCTCACGGCGGCGTGGTTCAGGTACGCGGCGGCTTCGAGCGCGGGAAACAGGTCGCGCTGACCCAGGACTGCAGGCACGGGACTCCTTACGGGACTTCGCCCTTCTCCAGGGCCTCGTATTCCGGTGAGGTGCCGAGCAGGCGGTCGAGCAGTCCCGTGGTGCCGAACAGCTCGTTCATCTTGTAGTGGTGCCAGTCGTGGGGCTGGCTCCACGGGGCCCAGGGCAGGGCGTAGCCGGAGTGGTGCACGAGGATGTTCACCAGCGCCATGGCCGCGAACAGGTAGATCGACGCGAGATGCGGCGCGAGGATCAGCGCGCCGAGGGCGAGGCTGGCGTAGTTGCCGACGACGAACTCGACGGGGTGCGCGTACTCGCTGGCCCACGCGGTGGTGGTCTTGAACTCGTGGTGGATGCGGTGCACGCGCTTCATCCACCACTTGCGGTGCAGGAACCGGTGCGCCGCGTAGAACACGATGACGGCGATCACCGCTTGTCCTCCGAGCTCGAGGGCCAGGCGCGGCAGCGAGGGCAGCGTGGCCTCGGCGGTCCACCCGCGCGCGAGCAGCACCTCGCCGGTGAGCAGGAGCAGGGGCGGCAGGAGGACGAACTGGTTGCGCAGGAGCACGCGCACGGTGGGTCCGAGCGCCGGGTGCTTGCGACGGCCGTTCTGGATGCGGTGGCGCGCGATGAATCGCGGCTGGTCGTGCGTGTCGACGTAGTGGAAGGCGGCGCACACGGGCCAGAAGATCAGCGTGTGCAGGAGCAGCAGTCCACCGGTGACCAGCCATCGGTCGGGCAGGGTGGTGAGCTGCGTCCACACCGTGGCGAAGGCTGTGGTGCTGCCCACGCCCACGGCCGTCGCGAGGAGCGCGGCGGGGAGCAGGTGCTGCGTGAGGGGCTCACGGCGAACGGTAAACGGCATCGTACGCGGAGTATGCCATGGTCGTGGCGCTCGTGAGCCGCGCGGGGAGGTGGAGGGTTCCGTTCGCTCGAAGCTGACGCATCGCGCCAGGGAGTGCTACGATCCCCTCATGACCGAGGTTTCCGTCCAGCTCGGCCTCTACGGGGGCACCACCGAGCTCACCGACTTCCACGTCGTCGCGGCCCATACCCGGGTGCTCGCAGACGGAAGCACCACGTTCGTCGCCGAGCATCTGCGCTGGAACCGAGGGCGCCAGGCTCCGCGTGCCCGCGTGCCGCGCACGCCGACGCCCGACGAGCGGCATCCGTCGCTGTTTGGCGCGCCGAGCCCGGTCGAGCATGAGGCCAGCCCCCCGGACGAGCCTCCCGAGGCGGGGGACAGCGACGCGCCCGAGCAGCTCACGCTCTGGTAGGGGCCCAAAACGACAAGAGGCCGAGCCGGAACGGCTCGACCTCTCGCATCGCGGCATCGCCTGTCAGTCGAGGGCGATGGCCTTCTCTTCCTTGAGCTTCACGGAGCCCTTGGCGGCGTAGGTGGTCTCGAGCTCGCCGACCCAGGTGTCGAACGCGCCCTTGCCCTGGAGCGGCTCGGGGGTGGAGAGCACGGCCCACTCGCCGCTGTCGCACTTGAGCTTGGGCTTGAACGCGCGAACCTGCGGCTCGACGTCGGCCATGATGCTCCAGCGCTTGGCGGGGTCGGTGGCCTCGGCCACGTGGAGGATGGTCTCGCCGTCGCAGGTCTCGACGCCGGCGACGCCGTAGGACAGGCGGCCGCCCTTGGTGGCATCGGGGTAGACGCGGGGCAGCAGGCTGGCGGCCTCGGCCTCGAAGCCGCTGGTGTACAGGCGGTCGGCGACGAGCTTCGCGTTCTCGGGGCCCACGCCCTTGGCGACGGCGGACAGCGCGTCGGCGAAGGCCTTCTTGTCCTCGTCACTCACCGTGCCGCCGTAAGTGGCGGGCTGAATGGAGGCGCCGGCGGCCTCGAGCAGCGCGGTGAACGGGCCGCCCTTCTTGCCGGCGATGATCGCGCCCGCCTTGATGGCATCGAGGGAGGCGGCGCCCTGGTGCTTGACGTAGGCCTGGAGCACGGCGTCGTACTTCTCGTCGTACGCGATGCTCGGCGGGGTCTGCACCGCGCGGGACATCCAGCTGGTGAGGGCCTCGGAGCTGCAGGTCTCGAGGGCCGGCTTCCACTTGTCGAAGGCGACAGAGGAGAGCTCGTCGTAGCCCGTGGTCAGGAAGTCCACGACCTTGCCGTGCTCGCCACAGGCAGCGCCGACGGCGCGCACCACGGTGCCGCGCTGGCTGTAGTCCTTGATCTGGCCGGCCATCTCCCACACCGGCGCGTTCTGGCCGGCGTCGATCGCGGCGAGGGACAGGCCGACGAGGGTGTCGCTGTCACCGCTGGCGCGCATGAAGTCGGGGAAGGCACTGGCGGCGGCGGCGCCGTCGCAGGCAATCACGCTCTGGTAGGCCTCGACGAGGGCCTCGCCCTTGGCCGTCTGGGCCTTGCGGATCTGGGAGGCGCACTTTCCGCTCTCGGCGTTGGCAGCCGGCGCGACGAGGAGGGCGAGCAGAGCGAGATGCATGGAGAGACCTCTCTTGGTACCGGGGGCGGATAACCCCGTTTTGGGGCATTCGTAAAGCCGCCGTCACGAAATGAGCGGCGATTCATTGCCCGAAAGAGCAGACACCCGACCGACGATCTCTGTTCCCGAACGCGCTCGCTGGGCGAGTCGAGCCATTCGCTGACGGAGTGTTCAGACCCCGGGAACAAGCTTGTGAATTTCCTCGACACAATCGGTTCGAACCGGATTGTCACCGAGGTGACCCATGCCAGATCACAGCCCGCTGTCGCCACCGTCGATCTGGCGGATCGGGACATAGGAGGCAGGAATTCGCCAGGTATCACCGCCGGCGGTGACGGTGACCTCGGTCTCGACCTCCGTGTCGCGCTCTCCGAGCTCGTAGGCCCACACGCCGATCTGCACGATCTGCGTCTCGCCGGGCTCGAGCGGCGCCAGGGTGGGGGGCCCGTCGCTGGCGAACAGCGCGGAGAGGCGCAGTCGTGCCTCGGGGAACGCCGGGAATGCGATCTCCAGCGCGCGCCCGCCGGTGTTCTCGAGCGAGAGCTCGATCACGTCGTACCCGGCCGAGGGCAGCTCTTGCTGGAAGTCGACCTCGCCGAAGTCGAGGACCTCGGGTCGGATGGCGAGGGGGTCACCGCCGCCGCATCCGACGAGGAGCAGCGGAAGCCACCGCGTCACCGAGCCTCCAGCAGCTCTCGCACCCGCTCGCGCAGGGCGCCCTCGAACTCGTCGGCCCAGTGGGCCTCGACGATGCGCGCACGAACCCGCCAGATCGGGGGAGCGAACTGCTCCTGCACCAGAGCGGCGTCGGAGTTGGGCGCGAGGAAGGGGGAGAGCATGACCGCCTCGTTGAGCAGCGCGCGCGCCTCTTCGGCGGAGAGCTCGGGGGGAACGGGGACCGCGATGTCCACCGGGGGCCAGCGGACCTCCTCCGCGGTGAAGGCCTCGGCGGTGAGGTGCCGGTTCGGGATGAGGATGCGCCCGCCGTGACGATCGACGATCTGGGTCGCCCGCAGGCCGACCTGCTCGACCTCGCCGGAGAGATCGCCCGTCCGGATCCACTGGCCGGGCAACAGGCGTTGCTCGACGGAGAGCAGCACGCCGGACCACACGTCGGGAAGCACGGTCCACACGCTGACGCCGATGGCCAGGGCACCGCCGAGCATCGCGATGGGCAGCACGGGGAGCATGGACTCGGGCAACAGGGCGGCGAGCACGAGCACGCCGCCGAACATGGCCACGAGGCGGAGCGCCTGGGCCCCGAGGGTCAGCGCGGCGGGCAGCACCCCTGTCCGCAGCAGGCGCCGACGGAGGCGATTGAGCTGGAGCTCGGCGAACAACGCGAAGAGCACCCACACCAGCAGACGGAGCGCGGTGCCGAAGCCGCGCTGTGGCAGCGGCAGGACGTAGTTCGCCCACGGGGTCTCGGCGGCCTGGACATGCACCTGGGTCGGCGCGGGCGTGGCCGGCTGTGGGCTGGTCCACCCGAAGTCGAACGGGAAGGGGAGGAGGTCCGAGCTCGAGCGCGGCGCGGGGGCCGGCGCGGGAGCAGGCTCGGGCGTCGCCTGCTCTACGTGAGGTGCGTCGCCGTGAGAGGCCTCGCTGGGGGTCGTGGGCGCGGTCTCGCCATGGGCCCCGTCGCGATGGGTGTCGTCACCGTGGCCGTCCGCCGCAGGGATCGCGACGAGCTCTGCGGGCTGGGGCGGCTCGGGAGCCGGGTCCGCGTGCGCCTCGTCGGGTGTCGCCTCGTCGCCGTGGGTGTCGTCCGCGGGCTCGGCGACGGCCGCGGGAACCTCGGGCTGCGCCTCGGGGACGGCCAGGGCCTCGTCGGGCTCGAGCGCCTCTGGGTGCTCGGCGCCGGCGTCGTGGTGGTCGTCGGTGACCGGCGCAGCGCCGTCTTCCGTATGGACCTCGGTGGGCTCGCCGGCATGGGCCTCGGGCTCGACGACTGGCTGTTGTGCCAGCGCCACGCCCATCGCGAGGAGCAGGGTCAGCATGCTCACACCCACCCCCGCTCGGAGAGCACGCGGTGGACGACCGCGCGCAGGTGGGTCGCGACGCGCAGGACCTCGTCCTCCTGCTGGAGCAGCCCGAGGTGCCGCAAGTGCGCCAGCCACGCATGCGCCTCGGGCTTGCCGACCCGGAAGGCGCTCGCGTACAGGAGCGGGTCGATCCATCCCTGCTGCAGGGTGAATCGCAGGGTCACGAGGGCATCGTCGCTGAGCCCTCTCAGGGCGGGAACCGGCAGGTGCGGCACCGGACCCATGCGAATGACCGCCTTGGACTCGTCGACCTCGAGCACGCTCGCCATCCACAGCAGCAGCGCGTCCTGCATGACGCCGGAGCTGTTGCGGTGTAGCGCCCGGAACCAGGCGTCCCGCTGGGCCTGCTCGGGGTCGAGGCGGTTGCGGAACGGGCTGAACTGCCAGCCGAGGTCCTCGCCGGCGTCGAAGGTCAGCGCGTAGCCGCTCATCGAGTGACGAGCGAGAATCGCCGCCTCGAGCGCGTCGGGGTCGAAGGGCTTGACCTGCACGACGGTGGGGAACGCGTCGTCGAGTGCGGTCGCGCGGGCGGCGGTGGCCCAGGTGTCGACGCTGGCCGAGAGCAGCCACGCATTGCGACCCTCGTCGGCGACCACGCCGGCGGCAAGGGCGCGCAGGGGGGCGAGGCCACCCGGACGCAGCGCGAACAGCCATCCTGCGCCGGTGATCACGTGCAGGCGGTCTGACTTGTCGTCGAACCAGGACTGCACGGTGGCCACGTCGACGGGTCCGGTCAGGTGGTGGCGGCGGACGCGCTCGGGGTCGAAGCCGCGCGTGAGGGTGGTGACCACCGCGCCCTTGCCGGCGCCCTCCATGCCCACGACGACGACGGAGCGCAGGCGGCCCTCGGCGCGGTCGTGCAGCGCGGTACGCGCTCTGTCGATCTCGGTGGCTCGTCCGGTGAGCAGGTCGCCTGCCTCGAGGGCCTGGTCGCTGAACAGGCGCTTGTACACGAGCGGCAGGTAGGTGCGCGGCTCGGGCGCCGCGAAGGTCGCCGGCTCGACGCTGATGTCGTCCGCGGAGGACGGCAGCCCCAGGGTGTGCCGGAGCGTCGTGAGGCGCTCCTCGCCGAGGCTGCTGCGGACGATGCTGCGTGCGGCCTGCCGCGCGGCGCCGAGGTTGGTGCCGAGACGCTCGGCGTCGACCAGCCGTCGTCCCGAGACGGCGTCGCGGAGGAGGGACAGCCGCAGGTCGGTGGCGTGGCCGCCGACGACCTCGGTGCGAAGGTCCTCGAGGCCGTCGAGCACCGCCTCGCGAATACCGTCGCGTCCGCGCTCGGCCCAGCTGCGGCTCGCCTCGCGGAGCTCATCGACGCGGGTCTGGCTTCGGGACAGCGACCCGATGAGCATCTCGCGGGCGAGGCCACGTGCCTCGGAGCGCTGGCCGTCTTCGACGACCTCGATCTCCGCGGTCGCGAGCTCGGTGTTGAACGCGATCACGCGCTCGAGCTCCTCGAGCATGGCGGTGAGCTCGGCGGCTTCCTTGGACAGTCCCCGCGACAGCTCGACCAGGCGTCGCGTCACCGCCGTCTCGATGTAGGCCATCGCGATCTGGCGGAAGGGCACCTCGGTGGTGCCGACCGTGGTCGGAAGCTTCCACTCGCCCCGTGGCGCGCGGCCGGCGGGAATGCGGTAGCGCTCGGTGAGGTGGGCGCTGGCCCGCAGCAGCTCGTCGAGCAGCGGAGACAAGGCCGACTCGTCGCCGAGGTGGTCGCGGAGCAGCTGGGCGTTGCTCGCGGCGGTACCGGTGACGTGAGCGAGCGGCTCGGTGGCGTCGCGCACGCGCTTGGCGAGCTCGGCGCCAGTGCCCTTGGAGTCGAGCACCTCGTCGAGGGTACGAATGCACTCGTCGAGGGCGCTACGGACGCGGTCGAGCTGGGTCGGCCCTCGTCCCTGGAGGGTGCGGCCGAGCTGGGCGCCGTGGACCGCGACCGCCTGCTTGATGCGCCCCTCGAGGCCCACGAGCTCGAGCTCCAGGGCGACCACCGCGCACTCGGCGGCGTTCGTGCGCCGGGCGGCCTCGAAGCGGTCGGTGAGCAGCTCCCGTCCACGCTGGCGGCTGCCGACGACCGTCGAGAAGCGGCGCTGCCAGGTGGTGAGATCCGGTGTGTTCGCGATCGGGAGGTCGTCCTTGAGGTCCGTGAACGCGCGACCGAGCACGGTGGCCGTGCGCACCGCGCCATCGAGCACGATGGCGGCGAGCTCTTCGTTCGCGAGCTGGAACTCTTCCTCGACCTGTTCGCGAAGTCGCTTCAGGCGCCGATCGAGCGTGGCCCTCTCGGCGGTCGGCGCGCGCTCGGCGAGGTCGTCGTAGCCGGCGATGATGCCGTCGAACAGCGAGCGGGTGCGGTCCGCGAGGTGCGACTCCGCCGAGATGAGCAGGGCCGCCAGCGACTCGAGGCGCTCGGGGGTGAGGCCCGAGAAGTGGTAGGCGGCGATCTTCTGCAGCTCGACCTGGCGCGCGGGCAGGCTTCCGCCGGTCATCCGCGCGAAGCGGCGTCGGGCGCGAAGCAGGATGCGCTGGGCAGCGACATACGGTGGCTCGTCCGAGCGGGACGAGAACGAGCGCTCCTCCCACGGGGCTTCGATCACCTGGGGCTGCTGGTCCACCATCCGGTCGATGCCGACGACGAGCGCGTCGGGGTCCGGCATCTCGTGCACGAGCACCGCGGCGCGATCGAGCACCGCCGAGCGCCAGGAATCCGCGAGCTCCGACTCCTCGCGGCGCAGCTTGGCGGCGAGCTCTTCGGGGTTTTCCTCGTGCTCGACCAGGCTGTGCGCACGACGCTGGTGGCGCAGGAACTCCCGACGCAGCGCGCGCAAGTGCTCGGAGGCCGAGCGGCGGAAGTCCTCGAGCGGTCCGCGCTCGACGTCGCGCACGATGGACTGAAGCTCCGCCTCGATCTCGCGGGCGGCGCGCAGCAGGTCCACCGACGCGATCTCGAGGGGGGGGCCCCACGGGTCTCGGCGACCCTCCGGCGGCGTCCACACGGCGAGGGTCTTGTCCTCGGTGAGCTCGTCGGGCAGCTCCTCGACGTGGTCTTCGTCCCCGGTCGAGGCCTCGCCCGAGATCGACAGGCCCATCGACAGGAGCACGGGTCCGATGAGCTCGTTGATCGCGATGCCCGCGATGACCAGCGTCTCGAGCTTCGGGCCCATCTCCGGGTGCAGCTGTCCGAGCAGCCCGGACAGGGCCAGGGCCACGCCAGCCTGCGATGCGAAGCCCATCCACCCGTAGCGGCGCATGTTGTCGTCGGCGCCGGTGAGCGTCGCACCCGCACGTACGCCGACGAAGATCATGCCGACGCGCACGAGGACCATGGCGACCGCATACGGAGCGACCTCGAGCACGTGGTCGAGGTGCAGCTTGGCGCCGGCGAGGGTGAAGAACACCACGTAGGTCGGCAGCGCGAGCCGCTCGACGACGTGGATGAGGCTGTCTCCCTCGCGGCTGAAGTTCGACGCGGTGAAGCCCGCGGCGATGAAGATCAGCACCGGGTCGAGGTGTACCGAGGTCGAGATGTACGACGCCGTGTAGATCAGCCCGACCAGGAAGATCAGCACCTCGGCGTTCACGTACGCGAGGTAGGCGGCCAGGCCCGCGCCGACGACCGCGCCGACGACGAGGGAGCCGCCGACGTGGACCGCCAGGTAGCTGCCGAGCGTGCCCTCGATGACGCTGGTGCCGAGCATGTTGCCCGCCACCGCGCTGAACACGCTGAACATGACGACGACGATGACGTCCTTGAGCACGACGCTCGACAGGACGAGGCGAGTCATCGGGCCCTTGGCACCGGCGCCGTTGATGACCGCGATGGTCGCCGCCGGCGAGGTGGCGATGGCGATGGCCGCGACGCAGGCACCGAGGGCCAGGATCTGCGAGGTCTCCATCGCCGGAACGCCGGGTAGCGCGAGAGCCTCCACGCCACCGGACACGACCCAGATGAACGCGGTGACGCCGACGAGCAGGGTGATCACCTGTCCGCCGAGCACGCCGAGGATCTGTCTGAGCCCCTTGCGCAGCTCTTCGACCTTGAGCTCGCCGCCCGCGGTGAGCGCGATGAGGGCCAGGGCCAGGGTGTCGAGCAGGGCGAGCTGCGGGATGACCTCGTCGTTGAGGAAGCCGTGTTCGAGCGGGCCCTCGCGCATGCCGATGGGCAGCATCTCCGCGAAGGACGGGCCGAGCAGCATGCCGGCGATCAGGTAGCCGGTGATGTGCGGGAGCTTGATGACCTCGACCAGCTCCCCGACCGCATGGGCGCCGAGGATGACGAAGCCGAGGGCCAGCATGCCGGTGTGGTCGAAGCCGGACTGCTTGATCTCGCCGAAGCGGTACAGCCAGGTGACGCCGGCCACGAGGAGGACGACGATCGCCAGCTTGCGCAGCGGGTCGGTGCGGGAATGGCCGTGACCGCTGCTCATCCGCGCCTCCAGAAGTCCGGCACCAGCAGCGCGAGCAGGGTGAAGAACTCGAGTCGTCCGAGGATCATCGCGAGCGAGAACAGGAGCTTGGCGACGTCGGTGTACGCCGCGAAGTTGTCGGCCTCGGTGACGTGGAAGGGCCCGGGGCCCATGTTCGAGAAGCAGGAGAGCATCGCGCCGAACGCGGCCTCGACGGGAATGTGGTCGGTCCAGCTCACGATGAAGGTGCCCGCGGCGAGGCAGATGAAGAACAGCACGATGAACGCGCCAGCCTCGGCGAGGATGCGCTCGGGGGCCGCGCGACCGTCGAAGCGCACGACCTGGACCAGGTTCGGGCGGAAGGCCTGGCGGACCTGGGCCCACGCGTTCTTGGTGAGCACGGCGACGCGCGCCACCTTGATGCCGCCCGCCGTCGACCCGGCGCTGCCGCCGACGAACATCAAGAACAGCACCAGGAACAGGCCTGGACCGGGGTAGGCCATGTAGTCATCGGTGCCGTAGCCCGTGCTCGTGATGGTGGTGGCGACCATGAAGAAGGCGTAGCGCAGCGCCTGGAGAAGGTCGTTGTCGTGCACGCCGCGGATGTGCCACGTGAGCAGGGCGGTCGTGATCACCACGAGCCCGAAGTAGACCTTGAACTCGGTGGACTTGAGGAACGGGCGGAACGAGCGGCCCCGCAGCGCCGAGTAGTACAGGCTGAAGTTCACCCCAGCGATGATCATGAACACGGCGATCACGGTCTCGATCGCGGCACTGTCGAACCCGCCGACGCTGCTGTCGAGGGTCGAGAACCCGCCGGTGCTCATGGTCGTGAACGAATGGCACAGCGCGTTGAACCCGTCCATGCCGAGAGCCATGAGCACGGCGATCTCGACCAGCGTGAAGAACAGGTACAGGCGCCAGAGCACCATCGAGGTCTCGGCGATGCGCGGCTGTAGACCCGCACTCGGCGGGCCCGGAGCCTCGTACTGGAACAGGTGCTTCGCGCCGACGCCGACGTTCGGGAACACGGCGACGAAGAGCACGACGATGCCCATGCCGCCGAGCCACTGCATCGCCGAGCGCCAGACGAGGACCGGCGTGGACAGCGTGCCCTCGATGTTGCCGACGATGGTCGCGCCGGTGGTCGTGAACCCGCTCACCGCCTCGAAGAAGGCGTCGGTGTAGGACAGGCCCGAGTCGACGACCAGCGGCAGCGCTCCGAAGATGCTGATCGCGAGCCAGATCCCGGCGACGACCAGCGTGGCCTCGCGTCGCTTGAGTGCCTGAGACGGCGCCCGGCGGCCATACGCGTACATCCCGAGCCCCGCACCCATGGTCAGGGCCATGCACAGCAGCATCCACAGCGCGGCGCCCTCGTCGATCGGGCGGCGCTCCTTGCCGAGCACGTGCGCGATCTCCGCGACGGCGGCCGACAAGCCCTGAGTGGCGCCCATGACCGTGAGCACGAGGCCCACGGGCTTGGCGACCATCTGGGTCGTGGAGTTGGTGGTTCGCTGGCCCAGGCCTACCTCAAAGCGCGCGCTGCTTGAACAGGCGCTCCACCGCGGGACGCGCGGAGGCCTTGGTGAGGAGGATGACCGTGTCGCCCTCGTGGATGATGTCGTCGCCCTTCGGGATGATCACCCGGTCGCGGTGCACGACCGCGCCGATCAGCGCGCCGCGCGGCAGGTTGATGCGGTGCATGGGCACGCCCACCCCGCGGGAGCCGGCGGTGGCGATGAACTCGAGCACCTCGGCCTTGCCGTCCTCGAGGATGGTCAGGCTCTTGAGCTCGGTCTCGCGGCTGTAGCGGAGGATGTGGTCGCTGGCGACGACGCGCGGCGAGAGCACCACGTCGATGCCGAGCTGCTTGTAGATCTCGGAGTAGTCGGGGCGGTGGACCAGGGCGACGGTGCGGCGGGCGCCGGCGCGCTTTGCGAGCAGGCCGGCCATCAGGTTGACCTCGTCCTCGTCGGAGACGGCGACGAACAGGTCGTAGTTGCCGATCTCCTCTTCCTCGAGCTGGGTGAGGTCGGTGCCGTCGCCATGAACCAGCTCCGCGCCGGGCAGCGACGCGGTGAGCTCCTTGGCGCGGGCCTTGTCCTGCTCGATGATCATCACGTGGGCGCCGTCTTCGATGAGCATGCGCGCCAGGGCCTCGCCGACCACGCCTCCGCCCACGATGGCGACGCGACGTGCCTCGCTCTCGCGGGTGAACAGGTCCTCCGCGGTCATCATCTGGTTCTGCTTGCCGATCATGTAGATGCGGTCGCCTGGCAGCAGAACGTCCGCGCCGCCGGGCACCTCGAGGTCGCCGTCGCGCACGATGGCGGCGATGAGGATGTCCTTGGGCAGCGACAGCTTGGCCAGCGTCTTGTGCAGCATCCGGCAGTTCTCGTCGAGCTGCACCTGCACGAGCTCGATGCGGTCGTTGGCCAGGTCCACGACCTCGAGTGCGCCGTGGGAACGCGCGATCTTCGCGATTTCCTGCGCGACGAGCACGAGCGGGTTGATCACGACGTCGACGCCGAGCAGGTCGTAGCGGATGCCCTCGGCTCGCTCGGCCCACTCGCTGCCCTGCACGCGGGCGATGGCGCGCTTCGCGCCCATGCGGCGTGCGGCGAGGCTCGCGATCAGGTTGACCTCGTCGTTGTTGGTGCACGCGACCACGAGGTCGGCTCGGTCGGCACCGGCCCGGCGGAGCACATCGGAGCTCGCGCCGTAGCCCTGCAGGCTCATCACGTCGTGGTGCTCGTCGATGTACCCGACGCTCTCGGTGTCGTTGTCGATGGCGACCACGTCGTGGCGCGAGCGCTCGAGGGTCTTGACCACGTGTCGGCCGACCTGACCGAGTCCGATCACGACGACGTACATCAGGCTTCTCCAGTGCCAGCGGGCCGCCACGCGTCGTGGCGAAGCTCGCCGGCGTCGATGAGCAGTCCGTTGAGGATGCGCGGGGCGATGAGCTCGTTGAGCACCACCGAGAACAGGATCGCGTTGTACGCGAGGTCCACGGCGGGGCCTTCGTAGACGAGGCGGAAGGACAGGGCCATCGCGATGGCGACGTCGCCCTGGGCCATGAGCCCACGGAACAGGTCGCGGCGAAGGTCGCGGCCAAGCGACGCGAGCCACGCGCTGAAGATCTTCGCGGCGGTGCGCAGCGCCAGGTACGACAGCGCCAGGCCCACGGCCGGGATGACCTCGACCGGCGTCCACTTCGCGCCGGCGAAGATGAGCAGCAGCAGGGTCAGCGGCTTGCTCGACGACTGCAGCGAGTTGCGGATCTGCTCGCCCACGCGGCTCGTGTTCACGAGGACCACGCCGAGCACGAGGTTGACGAGCAGCGGCGTGAGGTTGAGGAAGAAGGCCGCGCCGCAGGCCAGCGCGATGATGCCGACCATGGCCAGGAAGGACTGGTTGTCGTCCTCGCCTTCGTGCTCGCCGAGGAACACCGTGAACAGCATGCCGAGCACGGCGCCGGTGACGATGGTGATCAGGAACCACTCGCTCGCGACCAGCGGACGCGGGGTGTTCGACAGGCCCTGGTGGTAGGTCGCGAACAGCACACCGAACGCGCCGATCGAGATCAGGTCGCCGACGCGCGAGGCGCGACGCAGCGTGGGAATCAGGCCGTCGGGGCGTGAGTGGTACTGCTCGAGCAGGTCGACGGCCGAGCTGCTGCCGGCAGCCGCGGTACAGCCGAGCACCCCGGCGCAGATCCACGCCTGCTCGCCGGTGATCGGCCCGAGGAAGCCTCCCGCGAGGATCTCGTGCGAGAACAGGGTCACCAGGCACAGGGTGAGTCCGGCCTCGATCGTGCCGAGCCACGCGGAGCTGTCGCGGGCCTCGACCAGCTCGCGCAGGTTGAGGTCCATGCCGTAGACGAGGCCGACCCAGCCGACGCCGAGCGCGATGATCGGCGACAGGCCGGTCATGTCCTCGAACGCGTGTACGCCGGGGACGTAGGGGCCGAGGAGCACGCCGAGCAGGATGTACTCGATGCCGCTGACGAACAGGTAGCGACGGTGCAGGCGCTCGACGATGGTGTGCGTCGCCACGTAGGCCACGCCCACGGCGAGCACGACGAAGACCACGAGCAACATCGGGTCTTCGCCTTCGGCGGCGGGGCCGTGACCGCCACCGCCAGCCGCCCAGGCAGCCTGGGAGATCGCGATGCCCAGTGCGCCGCCCATCAGGTGGCGGAGCAGGGTCGTCGGTCTAGGCAGCGTCGAGGGGTCCTCCAACGACGGGCATCTTAGCGCGTCGCGGGCGGAAGGGGCGGTGCAGGGCCTGGACGGCGCGTCGATCAGGTGCGAACCGGTCCGCCCACCGGCCAGTCCACGGGGTTCTCCGGGACGTAGCCGAGCTCGTCCGCAGCGCGGTTTCCGGCGAGCACGAGGCCGTAGTGCATGCGTCGCCGGTTGATGCCGTAGGAGAACCCGGCGCCCACCACCGCATGACGCAGGCGATATGCGTTGCGAATCAGCGGCCCTGGCGCGGGAACGCAGGGGGTGCCCCACTTGCGGATGGACTCGGACAGCGGGAGCGTGTCGAAGCCGGGCACGTTGAACACGCCCTCGCCAGAGCCGTGGGTGGCGAGCTCGAGGGCGACGGCGATGTCGGCGATGGTCGCGACGTTGACCATCGGGTCGAAGCCCGCAGGTCGCAGGGCCAGCGGTGCGTCGAGGAAGGAGAACAGCTGCGAGCCGGTGCCGGGCCCCAGGGCCTCGGCGCAGCGAAGGACCACGACCTCGGCGTCGAGGAAGCCCATGCGTGAGCAGGCCGTCAGATCCGCTTCGACGCGATCCCGGATGTACTGCGGGGCGCGCGGGTCGAGGTTCAGCGGGTGGTCCTCGGTGACGAGCACCGGCAGCTCGAGGCTGACCTTGTAGACCTCGGCGTAGGACTTGAGCACCACCCGGCGAATCGTCGGGTGGCGGTGGGAGAGCTCGAGGATCGAGCGCGTCGCCTCGACGGTCTCCTGGTGGACGCGCTTGCCCTTGTTGAACGCGTTCTGGTGCTGGTCGAGGTGGACGACGACCTCGATCTCGAGGTCGCGCGCGAGCCCGAAGAGCAGCTCGTGCACGCGGCGGCTCTTCGCGAGGTCGACGTGCACGTAGGTGAGGCGGTCGCCGTGCGCGAAGGGCAGGGCGTGGGTCTCGGGGCTGCGCCCGACGGCGATGACGTGGCGCACGCGGGTGTCGGCGACGAGGGCGCGCACGAGGCGCTCGCCGATGGCGGTGGTCGCCCCGGTGACGAGCACACCGATCACGTAAAGACCCCTTCACGCATGTCGAGACCCTTGTGGATCAGCTCCTGCACCGCATCGCGCACCCGACGAGCGGCCTCGGCCACCTTCTCGGGATCGTCGGCATCCTCGGGGTCGTAGTCGAGGTGCGTGGGGATGGGCTCGCCGTAGTGCACGTGGTAGCGAACCGGCATGGGCAGCGGCGTCGCGGTGATCGGCAGGTAGGGGACCGGGCCGGGAATGGGGATGCGCGCGATCTGCGGCATCTGCTCCTCGGCGCCGACGATGCCGACCGGCACGATGGGCGCGTTGTGGCGAATGGCGAGCTCGGCGTGGCCCTTGCGCCACTCCTGCAGCTTGTAGCGGTCGCGGTAGAGCTTGCCGATGCCCGGCGTGCCCTCGGGGAAGATCATCAGCATGCCGCCCGACTCGAGCAGCGCGCGCACGTTGCCGCGCGAGCCACCGACGACACCGGCCCGCGCGAACAGCGTGCTCACGACGGGCAGGCTGCTCACGAAGTAGTCGGCGACCGGACGCGGGTTGCGCGGCGGGTCCGTGTTCCGCAGGACGTCGACCCAGAGCATCATGCCGTCGAAGGGCAGGGTGCCGGAGTGGTTCGCGGCCAGCACGACCGGACCCTCCTTGGGGATGTTCTCGGCGCCGTACGACTTCACGCGGAAGTAGCGGTCGTAGACCGGCGAGGCGATCGCGTCGCCCAGAGCCACGAAGTCCGGGTGCATGCCGAACTGGTCATAGCCGTGGCCCGCATTCGGGAAGTGCAGGCGCTCGGCTCGCTCGGAGACGGACTTCTTGCCGATCACGCGGGTGATCGCGCGGGCGATGGCGGGGGGGAACGGCACGGCGCCGAGTCTAACGCGCGGGAGCCCGGGTCCAAGGCGTACAGGTGTGATGTGGCCCGCCCGTCACCGGGCCGGCGCAGCTCAGCTTCCGAGCGGACGCTGCTCAGCGCGTGCGGACCGGCCGGCGTCGGCCCTCACCACGGCGTCGCTGCCTCCACCCGTCCTGGGGTGCCGAGGCGCGCGCCTCACACGCCGCTGTCGACCACTGCGGCGCCGACTGCGTCGCTCCACACGTTCACCGTGGTCCGCGCCATGTCGGCGACCCGGTCGACCGCGAGCAGCACGAGCGTGGCCTCGGTGGGTAGACCCACCGCCTCGAGGATGACGACCATCATCACCAGTCCGGCATGCGGGATGCCGGCGGCTCCGACGCTGACGAGCAGCGCGGTCAACGCGACGATGAGCTGCGAAGTGAGCGCCATCTCGCCGAACATCTGGCCGATGAACAGCACGGCGACGACCTCGTACAGTGCGGTGCCGTCCATGTTCACGGTCGCGCCGAGGGGCAGGGTGAAGCTCGCGACCTGTCGCCGGACGCCCGCTTCCTCCACGCACTCGAGGGTCACCGGCAGCGTGCCCGAGGACGAGGCGGTGGAGAATGCGGTCATCAGCGCCCGGCTGCAGCTGCGCGCATACGCGACCGGAGAGCGGCCCGAGAGCAGGAACAGCAGGGCGGGCAGCACGATGACGCCGTGCACCAGCAGCCCGGCGAACACCGTGAGCAGGTAGGCGCCGAGCGCCGCGGCGAGCGACAGACCCGTCGCGGCGGTCACGCTGAACAGGTACCCGAAGATGCCCACCGGCGCGAGGAGCAGGATGCCCTCGGTCATGGCGAGCATCACGGCCTGCACGGCTTCGAAGAACTCGCGGATGCGGCGCGCGTGGTCGCCCCCCACGCGTGCGGTGAAGCTCCCGAAGAGCACCGCGAACACCAGCAGCGACAGCAGCTGCCGGTTCGAGGTCGCGGCATCGACCACGTTGCCGGGCACCGTGCGTCCGACGAGCTCCCACAGCAGCTCGCCCGTGCCCTTGGGCTCGACCTTGGCGACGGTCTTGCCGATGGTCTCGAGCTCCGCGGTCGAGGCCTGCACCAGGGCGTCGTAGTCGAGCCCGGCACCTGGCTGGATCACGTTCACGAGCACGAGGCCGGTGACGATGGCGAGGGCCGAGGTCGACAGGTACCACGTGACCGTCCGCAGCCCGAGGCCCGTCGCCGAGACCTTGCCGGACACGCTGCTGATGGCGACCACCACACTCGAGAACACGAGAGGCACGACGACCATCGACAGCAGCGACAGGAAGATCTTGCCGATGCGCTCGCCGATCTTGGCCCACGCCAGCACGGTGTCGCGGGGCACGCTTCCGGCCTGCTCGGCCGCGTTGAGGCCGAGGCCGAGCGCGGCGCCGAGCACCAGCGCGGCACCAATCCACAGCGGCAGGCGGCGGCTCACTCGCGCGACAGCTCGGCGGCGGCGGCGGCGGCGAGCACCTCCTCCGGCTCGATGGACACGAACTTCTCGCCCTCGGGGTTGGTGCTGTGCACGCCGATCTCGGGGTCGAGGAACACCTTCACCGGTCCGGTGTAGGTGAGCTCCGGCTCGCCCCGCGGTGCCTCCTCTCGCTCGGCGAGCGGACCGGGCGTGAGCGGCATCACCGGGGCCTTCGGCCGGCCCGAGCGCTTGCGCTCCAGGTCGACGACGTGCGAGGCGGCCTCGCCCAACGCGCGCGAGAAGCCGCGGATCAGAGCCTGGCGCACTTCGCTGCCGAGCAGGTTGTCGGCGGCCCGCAGCTCGTCCCACACCGCGCGGGTGAGCACGAGCACGTCCGTCGGCTCGACGGCGACGCACGAGGCGGAGCGCGGCGCACCGTCGGCGAGGGCGGACAGGCCGATGGCATCGCCGGGTCCGACCTGAGCGAGCTTGTGCACGCGGACCTCGCCGCTCGCGTTGCCGGTGGCGACGAGCACGTCCACGGCGCCGCGAGCCACGATGTACAGCTCGTCACCCGGAGAGCCCTGCTCGCACAGGAAGTGCCCGGCCTCGACCCCGCGAAGCTCGAGTCGCTCGGCGATCTCGACGAGGAAGCCCCATGTGGTGCCCTGGAACAGCGGGCTGTCGTACAGCAGCTGGGCGCCGTCGACGGGGAAGGGCTCGCGGCCGAGCACCGCGGTCTTCGAGAACAGCGACTTGATGCGTGAGAACACACTCGGGGGCGGCTTGACCCAGGGGCTGCTCTGGCCGTCCGAGAGCTCGGAGACCACCTTGTCCAGGCGACGCAGGCGGTAGGCGAGGTGACCGAGGGCCTCGCGCTCGAGCCAGAACGCGAAGGGGTTGGCGGCGGAGCGCAGCACCTCGAAGCCCGGCTTGTCGAGCAGGAGCAGGGTCGTCTCCTCGAGCACCTCCACGCTGGCGGTGCGCACGCCCTCACCGAACAGCGCCATCTCGCCGAGGATCTCGCCGCTGGTGCTGTAGTCGATGGCGACGCCCTGGCGCTTCACGCACAGGTTGCCGGACTCCACGTAGATCAGGCTGTCGTCCTCTTCGCCCTCTTCGATGAGCAGGGTTCCTTCGGGCATCACGGCGCGGCGCATCTGGGCGCGCACGGCGTCGCGCTGATCGGCGGGAAGGCTGCGAAGGACGTCGACGGCGGTCGGCATAGCGTCTCCTGGGACCGGGAGGATAGCGGCGGTGCTCGGATTTCGCAGGCGGATCGACGCAACGGTGTATGAGGAGCGGGGCGGACCCTGCGGTACGCGATCTGGGGAGGCACGATGGATGTGCAGACCGAGCGCTGGTGGACGGGGCTTCGGGCGGTGTCGCTCGTGAACATCGTGCTCCTCGCGCTCACCGCGGCCTGGGCTCCCCTCGAGAGCGACCGCGCGTGGTGGCAGCTGGTGCTGTGCACGGTCTACGTGTTCGTGTGCGCCTTCCGGAGCTTCTGGCCGCGCGTGGACCTCGAGCGCGTCGTTCTCCGCGACGAGCCCCTGTCCTCGATCGCGCTCGGCCGCTCGTCGGCGACGATCGCGGAGCTCGCGTTCACGGCGCAGTGCGCGATCTGGGTGTGGGAGCTGGGCGGGCGCGCGGAGCTCGGCTGGGCCCAGACCCTCGCGTGGACCTTCGTACCCCTGATCGCGGCGGCCCAGACGGCGTGCTGGACCGCGGTGGTCACCCTCGACCATCGCTGGCACGCGGCCGAGGAGCTGCTGTGGGGCTTGTTCATGGCGCTGCTCGCCGCGGTGTTCGGCGCCTCGGTCATGCGCGTGAGCGGGGTCGACCTCGGTCTCGTCGGCCTCGGTCTCGTCGCGACCGCCGCCGGCGCCTACGTGATGCTCGTGCTCGACGTGCCCATGTACTTCAAGCGCTACGCCGAGGAGCGGGAGAAAGGCGCGCCGACCCTCGCGATCGCCGACGGCATCCGCGATGCGATGACCCGCCGCGAACCCACCGGTTCCTGGGACGTGTGGAAGCACGAGGTCGCGTGGATGACGCCCTACTTCTCGGCGGGCGTGTGGCTGTCGCTGGGCATGGTCTGGTTCTGAGGCCGCTCAGCGGCGGGTGAAGCGCGCGGCCAGGCCAAGGTGATCGCTCGGCCGGGGGCCTCCTGGGAACAGGGCCTGCGCTCCGAGCGTGCTCACCTCGTCGAATGCGACGCCGATGCCCCAGATCCGGTCGTAGCGGGCCTTCGCGCGTCCCTCGCCGTGGTGCCAGGTCCACCGGGCGTCCGCGGGCTCGCCGCATGCGACCCACGCGTCCTCGGCGGGCAGCCCATCGACCTCGCGCTCGCGCAGGTTGGTGTCGCCGGCGAACAGCGCGGGCCCGCCACCGAGCCGTGCCATGACCACGTCGACCTGCTCGCGGCGCAGGGCTGCGCCAGAGGCCAGGCTCTCCAGGTGACCGGTGAGGATGCGCAGTGGACCGTCCGGGCCGTCGACGAGGACGTCGAGGAGCTCGCGTCCCTGGCGGGTCGGCAGGGGGTGCACGTGGTGCTCGACCAGGGTCAACGGCTCGCGCACCGCGACGAGCTCGTAGTACTCGCGCTGATCGCGGCTGCTGGTCACCCAGCGGTAGCCGGCGGCCTCGACGTGAGGCCGCAGGTGTGCGAACAGCGAGCGGTCGACGACCTCCTGGAAGCAGAGGATCTCGGGAGGGGCCGGTGGTGGGGCTCCGCTGGCGAAGACCTGCTCGGGGGGCCCGCCGAGCAGCGCCGTGAACACCGCCGCCTCGGTACGTGCGTCGAGCTCGTCGGTCTCGAGACCGAACAGGTTCCAGGTGAGCAGCTGCATGGCAACCCTCCGTCCTCGTCATGACCCATCGCGTCCGGCCCGTCGACGGGGAACCCGCGTCGCTCCCCGCCGCTTCGCCATTCGTGTGGAAATGCCCGGAGAACGAGGCTCCTTCCGGCATCGCGGCGCGTGGTGACGTGTGGAAACTTGGCATCGCCTCCGGGCTCACATACCCTGGCGAGACCGAGGTTTTCCATGACGCGCGCGCTGCTCCCCGTACTCCTGCTGACCGCTGGCGCCTGCCGCAAGGTCGAGCCCGCTCCCGAGGATCTCGATGGGCTGGTGCACTTCGTGTGGCAGCAGCTCGACGAGGGCGAGGACGCGGCGCTCACCGACGCGATCAACAACCTGCACATCGCCATCGATGGCGACACCATCGGCTTTCCGAACGGCGACGGCGACATCCTCGAGGGTGTGGTCACCGACCTCACGCCCGAGGAGGTGGCTTCCTTCGGTCGCGACGTCGACCCGTCCACCGCGACGGGCGTGCTGCTCGCCGACCGCATCACGTGCACGATGCCGCGCCTCGAAGAGGTGATCAGCTACGAGAACCAGGACGAGCTGTACACGGGGGTCTACGACGCCTACACCCGGACGATGCTCTCCTCGCGGGAGGACTTCCTCGCCAACACCAACGACCGACTCGGCTGGGACCTCACCTACGAGACCTCGGTGCTCGGGTCCGGGTACACGGTGAACTCGCAGACG
This sequence comes from Deltaproteobacteria bacterium, assembly GCA_006226595.1. Lineage (GTDB taxonomy): Bacteria > Myxococcota_A > UBA796 > UBA796 > M1803. The sequence continues at coordinate 300,665 of SBGP01000095.1, read as the reverse complement.
CTGATGCGGCGCATCACCGAGGTCGAGACCCCCGATGGCCCGGCGACCATCCTCCGCGCACACATGCGGGACTCGGCGGTGTTCGAGAACCCGGACACCAACAACTTCCTCGAGCAGGACTACCACCTCGAGATCTACTGGCCCTTCGAGGGTGACGTGCTGCACGTGTACGCGCTGTGGAAGGACACGCAGATGCTCGGCTTCGAGGACGAGGGCGAGCAGACGCAGCGCATCACGCTGAACAACCTCATCGACTGGGACGAGGGCACGGGCACGATCTGCCAGGACGCGAGCCTGCCCTGAGTCCTCCGCCGACCCGCCTGCACCACTGGGCCGAGGCGCGGCTCGCGGACGGTCGCTACCTCGACGCCGAGGCGCCGCTTCGCGAGCGCGTCATCGCGGACCCCAGCGATGCCCGTGCTGCCGAGCTGCTCGACGAGGTGGTGCTTCACAAGCACTCGGTCCTGCACCGCCTGACCAGCACGCTGAGCTTCGACGAGATCAGGCCACTTCAGCTCGGGGCGACGGCGGTGGTCGGCACGGTGCTGCTGTTGCCGCTGGCGCTGGCCTTCGTCGCGGCCCGCGGCGCCTCTCGACTCTGGCTGTGGACCGACGCCGACACCCGTGCGCACCGTGCGACGGGATCGTGGTTCCTGCCGGCCTCGGCGGGGGCGGCCTTGCTCGGGTTCGCCGCCGCCGTGTTCACCCCGCTTCCGGGGGTCGCGCCAGTGGTGACGTGGCTCGGGCCGTGGGTGGTCGGAGGCCTGCCGCTCGCCGCGCTTGCCGGACTGACGGCCGTCGACGATCGATCGCGCGATCGCGCGGCCGTGGCACTCGGATGGGCCGTGCTCGCTGCGGACGTCGTGGTCGATCACCCGGCGCTTCGCGGCGTCCAGTGGCTTCTTCTCTTCGGAGTGGCCGTGTGGCCGCGGCTCAGGTCGTCCACGCCCGGAAGCGAAGCCTGAGCAGGGCGAGCAGGCTCATGGCGATGACGGCGTGTAGACCGATGCTGTAGAACCACTCGACCCGCGGCGCGCACTCCGCGGTGCTCCAGCTGTCGCTGAGCCACGGCGTCCACAGCCGTACCAGCGGCTGCGCTTCGCGCTGCATCACCGCGACCAGCGCGATGACGGGCACGGTGAACCACCCGAGACTCGCCGCCAGGGACCCGCCCCAGCCGAGGCTCGCCGGTCGCACCCGCGTGCTCGCGAGCATGGCCGCCGCCGTCATCGACAGCCAGGCCATTGGCGTCCACGCAGCGAGCAGGGCGCCCTTGAACAGCACGGTCTGCTGGGGCGAGGCGACCACCGCCGTGTAGTGGCAGTAGGGGTCGTACATGTAGCGGCCCTCCCACGGCTCGAACACGCCGAGGAAGATGAGCAGGAAGGCAGTCGCGAACAGCGGCAGCGTGTGCAGCGCGGTCGCGAACAGCTTGCCCGCGAGCACGGAGCTCGGCGAGATCGTCGTCGTCGCCAGCAGCTCCAGGGTGCCAGCGCGGCGCTCGCTGACCATCGAGCCGCCGACCACCGTGCCGGTGAGGGCCAGGCTGGCGACCAGGCCCGTCAGGCCGAGGAAGACGAACATGTCGTCGTCGAAGTCCGAGAGCAGGAGCATCGGACAGCCGACCAGCAGCAGCGCGGGCACCGCCATGCGTCCGGCCACCGCTCCCGCGCCCTGCCCGCGGGTGACCACCTCGCGCCACGCGATCGGGTTGGCCCACACGCGGCGTCGCCACGCGAGGGTCGTGCGCCTCCAGGTCGAGGCGTACTCGGGGTCGACCTCGACGGCGCGCGCTCGCAGCAGGTTCGCGACGAGCTGGGTCAGCGCCTGGAACGCGAACACCCACACCACGGTGAGCACGAAGGTCAGGCCGCTCGCCTGGGCCACGCGCCACATGGTCCACACGGGCTCGGGCACGAGCTTCGACGACAAGCCGAAGATCAGCGTCAGCGTCGCCCACACCACGAGCACGCCGAAGGTCGTGCGCTTGAAGCGCTCCACCTGCCAGATGTCCGGGGAGAGGTGCCCGAACTCCTGCTCCTCGGGGTCATCGCTCGTCGCCATGCGAAAGATCGGCGCCGCGGCGATGGCGAGGCCGAGCAGGGCCGGCAGGTACACCACCCACACGAGCAGCGCTGACGGGTCGTTGCTGTTGAACGCGGAGGCCGGCGAGAACCAGTCCTGGCCGTGCATGCTCGCGTCGAACATGCGGTAGCCGACGAAGAGCATGGTCGGGCCGACGCCGAGCACGGTGAAGGTGTAGCCGGCCGCGGAGACGAGCCCGGCGACGCCGCCCTTGGAGGTCAGCGCTGCGAAGCCGCCGACCGCGCCGAGCAGCACGACCATGAGCAGGGTCACGCTCACCGCGTTCACCGCCTGCCACACGCCGACGCCGCCAAAGGTCAGCGTGAGCGAGAGCACGGGCAGGCTGGACAGGACGAGCGTGCCGAGGATGAGCAGGCGAGAGGTGAGCTTCGACCACAGGATCTCGGCGGCCGACAGGCGCGTCAGCGTGAGCAGCTGCAGCGTGCCGTCCTCGCGTTCCTCGCTGATCGCCTGGCCCACGACCACGGGCGCGATGATCGCGACGAGGAAGATCTGGGCGGCGCTGTACAGGGTGAACAGGCCGTGGCCGAGGCGGGCGGCGGCGGCCGGGTCGTCCATGATCGTGTGGATCTGCTCGGTCCACGCGGCGAGCACGAGCGCGAACAGGAGGGAGGCGAAGCCGAAGCGCAGCCCGTAGGTCTGCCAGCGCCGTGAGCTGCGCACCGCCTCTCGGGCGATGACCGCGGTTCCGGCGCCGAGGCGGCTCACTGCACCAGGCCCTTCGTGAGCTTCATGAACACCTCTTCCAGCGTCGGGTCCTGGCGCTCGAGGTAGCGCAGGCGGATCTCCCGGCCGTGCAGGTGCTCGCTGACCGCGCCCAGGTCGGCGTCGGTGTCGATGTGCGCGACCACGTGCCCCTTCTCTTCGTCGAGCTCGGCGGAGTGCACGATGGACAGCTCGCGCAGGACCACGGCGGCCCGGGCGTCGTCCGTGGTGCGCAGCCACACCTCGGTGTCGTTGCGGGCCATGGCCATGATCTCGTCGATGCTGCCCTGGGCGACGAGCTCGCCGCGCTCGAGGATGCCGACGCGATTGCAGACCTCGGCGAGCTCCGAGAGGATGTGGCTCGAGAGCAGGATGGTCTTGCCCATGCGCTTGAGCTCGCGGAGGATCTCGCGGATCTCGACGCGGGCGCGCGGATCGAGGCCCGAGGCGGGCTCGTCGAGGATGAGCACCTTGGGGTCGTGGACCAGGGTGCGAGCGAGGCCCAGGCGCTGCTGCATGCCGCGGGAGAGCGTCTCGATGAGTGCGTTCTCCTTGTACGTGAGGTCGGTGAGGTCGAGCAGCCCCCCGACCAGCGACGCGCGCTCCTTGTGGGGAATGCCGTACGCGGCCGCGAAGAAGTGCAGGTACTCGGTGACCGTCATGTCCCGGTACACGCCGAAGGAATCGGGCATGTAGCCGATGAGTCCGCGGATCTCCTGCTTGTGCTCCCACACCGAGAGCTCGCCCACGTAGGCCTCGCCGGCGCTGGGCTCGAGCAGGGTGGTGAGGATGCGGATGGTCGTGGTCTTTCCGGCGCCGTTGGGGCCGATGAACCCGAACAGGTCGCCCTCGTGGACCTCGAGGTCGATGCCCTGGAGGGCCTCGAAGTTGCCGTAGCTCTTCTTGAGGTTGACGGTGCGAATCACTTCTCGATCCTCACGGGCACGCGGTAGATGGTGATGGCGTCGCGCTGGGGCCACAGGCCGGAGAGCTCGAGGCCGTCGTACTCTTTGGCGAGCACACCCACGAGCACGCCGTCGTGGAGGTGGCCGCCCATCGCCTCGTCGTAGAAGTCGCCGGCGGCGTCGAGCACGAAGCGGGTGCGGTCATCGATGACGCCGAAGCCGGTGTTGGTGCCGACGGTCACCGACTGGTCGGGATCGAGCTCGCCGATGTTCACCGAGCGGCCGTCGAAGCGGAGCCGGGCGTGGTCGAGGCTCACGGGAAGGCGGCTGGTGAGGGCGTACTGGCCGTTGTCGAGCGTCTCGACCTCGACGTAGCCGCCATCCGCGCGGTCGACCCACGCCGTCTGGCCATAGGCGAGGCTCCACGTCTGCGCGAGGTAGGTGAGGTCGCCCGAGGCCTCGCCGGATCCGACGATCACCTCGGTCATGAACCCGCCGTCGCCGAGCGGCTCGACGAGGGCGCCGTCGCGGGTGGACTTCACGCCGACCTCGGTCTTGCTCGTCGCGAACACACCGAACCAGCTCTCGCCACGCATGAACGGCGTGCCGGGAAGGGCGTCGACGACCTCGATGCGGGTCATCACCGCCTGGCTACCCTTGGTCAGGGTGGTGCCGACCAGTGCCACGCCCGAGAACAGGGCGATGGTGATCGGGAAGGTGATCCAGGTCCATGGCTGCCGGTCGAGCAGGCGCAGCACGCCGTAGTCGATGGGTCCGATGACGAGCAGGTACAGCCCCGCGAAGGCCATCAGCCACGACAGCGGCAGGGGAGCGACGCCGGGGATGTCCGACAGCTCCTGGCGAAGGGCGGTGGTCCACGAGTCGAGGCCCTGCCCCGACGAGGTCCAGTGCATGGCGAGCGTCGGGTGGCTCGTGCCCTGGTAGGGCATGCAGCCGGGATCGGTGATCACCATCGACATGGCGACGAGCGTGGCCATGCGGGTCTCCGCATCCTCGGTGAGCACGCCGTCGCGCCGCTCGGACACCCAGTACTCACGCGTGTAGTCCGGGCTCTGGCGGGTCGGGTCCCAGTAGCCCTGGTTGGTGCCGAACATGACCTCCGCGGGCTGGGACAGGGGCTCCGGCAGCCACAGCAGGCGCCGCCACAGCGCGTCGCGCTGGGTGACCTGCGTGAACGGGGCCTGCGCGAGGTCGAGGGTGAGCACGTGCACGGTACCGAGGCCGTAGCTGCCCATGACCCACGCCGGGTCGCCCTCGATGGTCGCGAGCACCTCGACGTGGCGCTGCGGGTCCTCCTTGGCGGTGGCGACGGCCCGCGGCACGGTGACCGGTGGCGGGGGCGCCATCGACAGGCTCTGGAACACGCCGGCGAGGGCCTCGGTGTCCTGGACGCCGGAGATCGTGACCGGCAGGGCCTCGGACAGCGGCGTCCCCTGGATGCGCGCGTAGCCGTCGGTCACGGTCACGAACAGGTGGCCGCCGGTGGCGACCCAGCCGAGCAGGCCGTCGAGGGCCTCGCCGGACACCGCGGTGGGATCGGCCTCGGGCCACACGACCCAGTCGACGGCCGACCACCCGAGCGCGCGGTCGGGCATCGCGGTCTCGGGCACGAGGCCGGCGCGCACGCTGCGCTGCCCCGAGGCGTGCGGCTTGGGCTGGGCCGAGGGGACGCCGTAGCGCCACGCGTCGCGGATCGCGACGATGCCGAGGTTCTCCTCGCCGATGATGCCGATGCCGACGTCGTCCATGCCGAGCTTGCGCACGGGGTAGTCGATGGCGCCGGAGCGCTCGGCGTCGCCGCGCACCATGAGTCGCCGGGTGCCGGAGCTGCGCCCGGGCCGCACGTAGAGCACCGCGTCCTTGCGGCCGCCCTCGGGCATCTCGACCACGCGGTCGAAGCTGCGCAGGTTGTAGTCGGAGCCCATCTCCTCGGCGTGCAGCGTGAGCTCGAAGGCATCGCCGCCGTTGGCGAGCTGCACGTGCAGGGGGGACCAGGCGCCCTCGCGGATCAGGCCGTCGGCGAACGGGGTGAGTCGCGCCGCGAGTCGGCCCTTCTTCGGGGTCAGCGAGTCCGAGATCAGCTTGTTCTCTTCGCTCTCCTCGGGCTCCTGCGCGAGCGCGGGCAGGACGAGGAACACGCCGAGGATCAGGAACAGGCGCCTAAGCACGGTCCGCCCCCCAGTGGCGCAGGCGCCACACCGAGAAGAACAGACAGAACAGGCCGACGAAGGTCATGCCGGACATGGACAACGCGAACTCCCACCAGTGCGGCTTGGGGACCAACGGAGGCGTCAAGATCCGGAAAGGTGCGGCGAGCAGCCAGTGGTCGCGCACGATCCACCGGAACACCGGCGGGACGACGAGGAAGGTGCCGAGGCCCGAGAACACCAGGATCTGGGCCATGCGCGGCTTGGGCAGGCGCAAGGCGAGCAGCAGCGAGCTGTTCACGACCGCGAACCACAGCGGCAGGCTCCACACCGCCGCACCGACGGTCATCGCGAGGAAGTAGGCCGTGTGCCGAGGCGAGATCAGCGCGAGGTGCGGGCCGCCGAGCACGAGCAGCAGGGTGCCGAGCAGGAACAGCGGGGTGGTCGGCAGCATCGCCCCGGCGACCTTGGCCCACAGGATGCGCCACGACGACATCGTGGTCGTGAGCAGGATTTCGAGGGTGCCCTCGCGGCGCTCGCGCTCGACGTTGCCGACGAGCATCCACACCGACAGGGACACGGCGGCGAGCATGTTCGCCGTCCCGACGAAGATCAGTCCGCCCGGGATGACCCACATGCCCGACTGGAACAGCAGGATCAGCACCAGACCCCAGCTCGCCAGTGCGGGGAACACGAGCCGGAAGCTGCGCCAGTTCACCTCGCGCCACAACACCGGGTTGCGGCCGATCTTCACCCGACCCTTGCGCTCCTTGGTGTTGCGCGGGCGCGCGATGTACGCGTCGGTCGAGATGACCATGTCCATGCCGATGCGCATGTACGCCCAGGTCATCAGGTAGTTGGCGGCGGCGGCGAACAGCCACACACCGAACAGGCCGCCCCAGCCGACGAGCCAGGGCACGTTGCTGCCGCTGCCCGTGGTCTGGCCGATGTTGTAGCCCCACGAGGCCGCAATCGAGAACGGCAGCAGGGTGAACATGTAGATCAGCGTGAGGATGAACACGACGAGGATGAGGCGGCTGGCCCACACCTTGCCGGTGAACACACGCGACAGGCGGGCTCGCGACATCCGCAGCTCGAACACCGGCGTGGTCACGCGGAAAACGAGGTGCACGACCGGCAGGTACACGAGGATGGGCAGCAAAGATGTCCAGTCGCGAGCGGCGGTGCCGTACAGCGGCGAGACGTGGGCGGGCGCGTCCGGTCGGAACACGGCCATCGCGTAGAGCAGCGGCAGCGCGAGAAACGAGGGGATGGCGTAGAGCCAGGCCGCGCCGGCGGCGAGGACCGGGCTGCGCGTGAACATCGCGAAGAACGCGCCGAGGGCGCCGAGCACGACCACGCTGATCAGCGCGTGCAGGGTCACGCTGACCACCTCGACCACGGACACGCCGCCGAGGGTGACGACCAGCGCGAGGATGGGCATGGCGCCCGCGACGACCATCATCAGCACGAGGACGCGCGCGAGGAAGGTGCCGCCGAGTACCGAGCCGGGGCGCAGGCGCGTGAGCATCAGCAGGTCGGCGGTGTTCTCTTCGCGCTCCTCGATGATCGCGCGGGCCACGGTGAGCGGCGCGATCACGGTGGTGAGCAGGATCTGCAGCACCGCGAAGCCGACGAACATGCCGCGACCCATGTACGACAGGTTCGCCGGGTCCACGAAGGGCGCGTTCACCACGGTCCAGATGACGAGCATGAGGACGGTGAGCAGCACCGCGGAGAACCCGGCGCGCACGGCGTAGGTCTGCCAGCGGCGAGAGGCGCGGGAGGCGTCGCGCAGGAGCACGGCGCCGGAGGCGACCTGGGAGATGGCACCGGTGAGGCGGGCGATCATGGGCAGGGGTGCGGGGTGCGGGTGGTCAGGGAGCGGGTGTGCGGGTGTGCGGGTGTGCGGGTGTGCGGGTGTGCGGCGAGCCGGGCGACCTGAAGAACCAGGGCCTCCGCGCTTCGGCCAGCATCGCATTGAACCTGGCCGAAGGCCGCGCCCGACAGGGACGAGCTCGGCCCAACCACTGCCGAATCGCGCTCGGCAGCGCGAAGCCCAGAAGGCGAGGCCGCCCCCCGCTCCCTGCTCCCCTGGAGCCCGAAGGGCGAGCCCGCCCCCCGCTTTCCGCTCCCCGCGAGGCCGAAAGCCGAGCCCTCACTCATCGCCCATGTCCTTGCGCGCCCGCTTGCGCGCAGCGAGCAGCTTGCCGGCGTAGCTGTCGGCGGGGATGTCGCGCTCGGGCTTCACCGGCGCCTCGTCCTCGATCATGACCTCGCCGACGACCTCTTCGACCGGGCCGTCACCCTGGCCCCCGCCGAGGTCGGCGCGCGGCACGGGCGCCTTGCGAGGACGGGCGGCGAGCTTGCCGGTGCTGCCGGCGGTGACGCGCTGGGGGGTGAGGCTCGGCATGGACGAGAGGTCCAGGCGACGTAGGGCGACGTCGAACAGGAGCAGGAAGCCGGCCAGCGCGACCAGCCACGGCCACAGACTCTGCGGCACCTGGCGGGCGACCTCGGGACGCGCGAACACGTCCGCCGGGGTCGCGATCTCGTCGCCGCCGCCGAGCTTGGCGATCTCGCGCAGTCGGGCGCCGCCGCCCCCGCGGCTGCGGTACTCGGGCGAGTAGGGCTGCACCGCCTCGGCGACCGCCTGCCCGACCACCACCTCGCCCTGCTTGAGCGAGATGCCGGCGAGCCAGCTGCCGTCCTGGTCGATGGGGGTGGCGGCCTCGTAGCGGCCGGGCGCGACCTGGCGCAGCTCGAGGGAGCGCACCGTGAGGTCCGGCGCGACGACTCGCGCCTCGCCGTCGAGGAAGTTCCGGAACTCGCCGGTCGAGGTGTAGGCGTCGACGCCGATGACGAGCTCGCCATCGCGGATCTCCGCCTCCACGTTCATCGAGCCGTCCATGCCGGAGCCGATGGACCAGCGCACGACCTGCGTCCAGAACTGGGTGTACGCGGCGGTGCCGATCCACCGGCTCGACCAGCGTGCCTTGCTGTCCGAGGTGAAAGCGACGCTGCGCCCAAGGCCGTAGTTCCAGTGGGCGAGCACCGGCAGTTTCTGGTCTTCGGGGTGCACCAGCGCGACGGTCGCCCGCGGCTTGGGCTCGGTGGCGACCATGCCGTCGAGGGTCACGAAGTCCGACTGCTTCATGCCCTTGAGCAGGTCCGAGGGCGCGAACATCGCCGGCACGATGGGGTCCTCCATGAGGAACGACCGGGTCGCGAGCATCGTCTCGCGCGTGAAGATGGCGGGAATCGCGGTGGGGTCGGTGACCAGGTAGAAGTTGCCGCCACCCCAGGCCGCGAAGTCGCGCATGGTCTGGGTGTCGCTGTCGGCGCCGATAGCGATGGAGCTGATCGTGATGTGGTCGTTGGCGTTCGCCGACGTCATCAGCTGCTGGTAGCCGCCGGGCGCGGTGATGCCGTCCGAGAGGATGATCAGGTGCTTGAGCGCGGCGTCGGTCTGGCGCAGGCCCTTGATGCCGCGCTCGACCGCCGGGAGGATGTCGGTGCCGCCGCCGCTGCGCAGGCTGCCGATGGTGTCGATGACCTGCTGGCGGTTGGACAGATCGAGCAGGGGCACGATCCAGCTCGCCGCGCCGTCGAAGCCGATCACACCGAGCAGATCGCGGTCCGAGAGCAGCTCGGCGGTCTGGATGCCGGCTTCCTTGGCCATGCCGAGCTTGCTGCCCGCGCCGCCGCCCATCGAGCAGCTCTTGTCGATGGCGAGCACCATCGCGAGCTTCGGGAAGCGGGTCTTGTCCTGGATGTCCATGCGCACGGGCAGCGCTTCTTCGACGGGCGTGGAGTAGTAGCCGCCGAGGCCGAAGCTCTTGTCGCCGCCGACCATGATCAGGCCGCGTCCGAGGTCGCGCACGTAGGACTGCAGCGCTTCCTGCTGGCGGCGGGACAGCATGTACGCCGGCACGTCCGAGAGGATGACCGTCGCGTAGGGCCGCAGACCGCTCGGTCCCGAGGGGATGTTCTCGGGGGAGACGACGTCGACCTCGATGCCTTCGGCCTTCAGCGCCTTGGCGAGGTGCTTGGCCTGGTCCGGGTAGCCCTCGGCGTACAGCACCTTGGGCTTGCCGGTGACCTGGACCGTCGACACGACCTCGTTGTTCTGGGGGATGGTGTCCTGGCCCTCGCCGCTGACCTCGAAGGTCGCGCGGTAGCGGTACAGGCCCGGGTCGCCGGCCTCCTGCCGGAAGGAGAGCACCTCGGCCCGGCCGCCCTCGAGGTCCACGGGAAGCTCGCCGAGGTACTCGTCGTTGCGGTACAGCCGCAGCTTGCCGCTCGCGGGCAGCTCGCTGCGGGCGACGACCTTGACCTCGTAGCTCGCGCCCTCGTCGACCTTCGCGGGGGCGAGCAGGTCCTCGAGCAGCACCTCGGGCCCGGAGCGCGCGGTGAGCGGCATCACCGAGACGGTGAGGTCCTCGCCGGCGGAGAGCAGGACCTGGGAGACCGCATCGCCGCGGGTCTCTTCGCCGTCGGAGAGCAGCACGATGCGACGGGTGCGATCGGCGGGAAGCGCCGCGGTGGCCAGGCGCAGACCGGCCTCGACGTCGGTGTGGTGCGGAGAGGGCACGCTCTCGACGCCCTCGAACACGAAGTCCTCGCGGGGCTCGCTCTCGAGCAGCGCGTCGGCGCCAAACACGACCACGCCGGCGACGTCGTCCTTGCCCTTGTGCTCGAGGGCCTCGCGCACGAAGGCCTCGGCGCGCTGGCGCCCATCGGGGCCCACGCTCGCCGAGCGGTCGAGCACGAACACCACGCCCAGTGCGTCGACCGGTCGATGGCGGGTGAGCCCGGCGAGCGCGAACACGATGAGCACGAGCAGGAGCACACGGCTCGTGGCGGCCATGAACAGGCGCCGGCTGCCGATCTTGCGCTTCGAGTTCCGGACCAGCCACAGCACGGGCAGGAGCAGGAGCAGCGCCCACAGGAACTCGGGGCGGTCGAAGGAGAAGCTCATCGCGTCCCCCCGACGTACGGGGTCGTCGTGCGGCCGCCCATCATGCGACCTTCCTGCGGTTCCACGCCCACCACTCGAGCATGAGCACGAGCAGGGCGAACATCAGCAGCTCGCGCCAGATCTCGCGCTTGCCGATGCCTTCGGCCCCCGGCATCGCCGAGGCCTGACCGTCCGCGAGACCGAGGCCGCCGCGTGGGGCGATGCGCGACTCGCGCGGAGACACCAGGTTCGCGGCGAAGCGGCTGGTGGTGTCGCCGGCGCGCACCTCGTACACACCGACTGCGGTGGTGTCGCGCACCCGGAGCAGGCCGTCGGAGACGCTCGCGCCGATCTTGCCGTCGGGTCCGTGGACGACGACGTCGCCTTCCTCCACGCCCTCGGGCACGCGCCGGGTGAACGGCGTGCCGGTCGCCATGCCGCGGGCACCCTCGGCGCCGGGCAGGTTCTCGGTGAGCCAGCCGACGGTGTTGAGCACGGTTACCGGCCACGCCACGCGGAGCAGGATGTCGCTGTCCTTCGGGTGGAAGGCGAGCTGTACGACCCGACCTCCGCTCGACTCGCCGGCGAGCAGCAGCGGGCCGTAGTCGCTGTCGACGACCGGGGCGAGGCTTCCGGCGTCCGAGACCTTGTGCGCGCGGGTGAGGAGCACGCTCTCCCACTCGACGAAGCGGGCGAGGGGGTGGGTGCGTCGCCAGCCGAGCACCGCCGGCGCCCGGACCTCTTCCGAGAAGCGCGCGGGCGAGCCCGGGTGCGGGCCGAACACCGCGTAGTGCTGGCCCTCCATGCCCTGGGGCACCGGGCCCATGAAGATGGTCGCGTCGAAGGCGGCGGTCTTCTCGGCGTCGACCTCGCCCGGCTTGGCGAGGGACAGGGTCACGCGGGGGTCCGCGGCGAGCACCCGCGCGGTGAGCGCGTCGCCGCCGACGAGCAGGATCTTGCGCTTGGCGCTCTCGGAGACCACGGCCCACGCGACGTTGTCGGCCTCGAGCTGGTCGCCGTCCGCCTCGAGGTCGACCCGCAGCTGCCCGCTGGTCGAGCCGCCGAGCTCGAACACCAGCGATACGGGCTCGTCCACGGGCAGGGTCTCGGTGCGCATGCCGACGAGCTTTCCGTCGAGGTACACGCCGACGGACCCGGCCGTCTCCTTGCGACCGAAGTTCTGCACGGTCACGAACAGCTGCCGGTCGAGCTCGGAGACCGGGCTCTTGCGGATGTCCAGGGCGAGGATGCCGCTGTTCTCGGCGCTGCGCCCGACCTGGACGTAGCGCACGGGTACGCCGCCCGTGGGCACGGTGGACAGGTCCTCGCCGCTGCCGTCCGAGAGCACGACCAGCTCGACTCCGGGGCGGCTGCGGGCCATGGACAGCGCGAGCATCAGCCCCTCGCGCAGGGATCCCTGGGCAGGCAGCGCGTCGATGCCGTCGATGGCGCGCTCGGCCTCGCCCTTGTCGCGGGTGAAGCCCTGGCGGACCTCGGTGCGGGCGCCGGCGACGACGACCATCACCTCGTCGGTGTTCGACAGGCGCTCGACGAGCTGGGTAGCGTGGGCCTTGGCGGCCTCGATGCGCGTGGGCTCGACGTCGGTGGCGAGCATCGACGCGGAGGTGTCGAGCACGAGGACCACGGACTGTGACGGCGCCGCGTCCGACTGCAGGAACGGGCGGGCGAGAGCCAGGGTGAGTGCGAGCAACAGCAGCAGCTGGAGCAGGAGCAGCAGGTTCCGGCGGAACTTCTGGAAGGGCGTCGCCAGCTGCTGGGACTTCTGGAACTGGTGCCACAGGAGCAGGGACGGGAGCGTGACCCGCCGCCGCCGCAGGCGCAGGAAGTACAGCGCCGCGAGCGGCACCGACAGCGCGCCGAGCAGCAGTCCGAAGGGGGCGAGGAAGCTCAAGAGACGAGCCCCGACTCGCGAAGCTCGCGCATCACGAAGTCCTCGACGGGCATGGTCGTGACGACGCGGCTGTAGCCGACGCCGAGCTTGGCGCAGGTGCTCGCGACGACCTCGCACCACGCGCGCACGCTCTTCTCGAAGCGGTCGAGTACGTCGTCGTCGACGGTGACCACCATCTCCTCGCCGGTCTCGGCGTCGATCAGCGTGAGGTCCCCGTCCACTGCGGGTCGGATGTCCACCGGCGACAGGATCTGGAACGCGTGAAGCTCCATGCCGCGCGCGAGCAGCCGGCGGATCACGGTCTCGGGGTCCTCGTCGTAGAGGAAGTCGGTGAACAACAGGCCGATGCCGGCGCCGCGCTGCCGCGGGTAGGCGGCGAGGGCCTTGGTGAGGTCGGTGCGACCGCCGGGCTGGACGGACTCGAGCGTCTGGAACAGGGCCGGCGTCTGGCCGCGACCGCGACGCGGTGGGGCATAGGTCGCGAGCTGATCGGTGAGGGCGGCGACCGTGACCCGGTCGGTGCCGGAGAGGGCCACGAAGCCGAGGGCTGCGGCGATCTTGCGCGCGTAGTCGAGCTTCTCGCCCTCCATGGACGCAGAGGCATCGAGGAGCACCTGCACGACGCGGTCTTCTTCTTCTTCGAAGAGCTTGACCCACAGCGTGTCGAGGCGACCGTAGAGGTGCCAGTCGAGGAAGCGCAGGTCGTCACCGGCGACGTACGGTCGGTGATCGGCGAACTCCTGGGACTGGCCGCGGCGGATGGACTTGCGGTCGCCGACGCGCACGCCGGCACCGCGCCGCCGCGAGCGCAGGGTGAGGTTCGACAGCCGCGACAGCAGCCCTGGATCGAGCAGGCCCAAGTCCTAGGCCCCGAGCTCGCGGGCGACGCGGCCCTCGGCCTCCGGCAGCTCGTCGAGGATCTTGGACACGAGGTCGTCGGTGGACAGGCCCTCGGCCTCGGCGTCGAAGTTGCGACCGAGGCGGTGACGGAGCGCGTTGTGGGCGATGGCGCGCACGTCGGCGATGGACGCGTGGGCGCGGCCCTCGAACAGGGCGTGGGTGCGGGCGCCGAGCACGATGGCCTGCGCACCGCGGGGGGAGGCGCCGTAGCGCACGAAGCGTCGCGCGCTGGGCGTCGCGTGCGGGCTGTCCGGGTGGGTGCCGAGCACGAGGCGCATCGCGTAGCGCATGACCTCGGGGGCGACGACGACCTCGCGCACGATGCCGCGGAGCTCGGCGAGCTCGGAGGGCTGGAGCACCGCCTTCACCGACTGGGTCGCGTTGGTCGTGGTGCGGTCCATGATGGTGACCAGGTCGTCGAGGTTCGGGAAGGGCACGTCGACCTTGAAGAAGAACCGGTCGAGCTGGGCCTCGGGCAGGGGGTAGGTGCCCTCCATCTCGAGCGGGTTCTGGGTCGCCATGACGAAGAACGGCTTGGGCAGCGGGCGGCTGCGGCCGGTAATCGTCACCTGGCGCTCGGCCATGGCCTCGAGCAGCGCGGACTGCGTCTTCGGCGTGGCGCGGTTGATCTCGTCCGCGAGCAGCAGCTGCGTGAACACCGGACCCTCGCGGAACACGAGCTTGCGCGTGCCGGTGTGCGGGTCGTCCTCGAGGATGTGCGTGCCGACGATGTCCGCGGGCATGAGGTCCGGCGTGAACTGCACGCGGGCGTAGGACATGGACAGGCACTCGGACAGGGTGCGCACGAGCAGGGTCTTGCCCAGCCCGGGCACGCCCTCGAGCAGCACGTGGCCGTCGGCGACGAGGCAGGTGATCACCCCGTCCACCACCTTGCGCTGGCCGACCAGCACCCGGGAGACCTCGTTTCGCAGGCGCTCTACGCGCTCTGCAAAGGTCGCAATCTGCTCCTTCACGGTCACTCCATCGAGTCGAAGTACTTCTTCACGGCATCGCGGTAGCCAGGCGGCACGCGCTCGTTCGTCAGCGCCTGGTCGGCGGCTTCCTTGTAGCCCTCGGGCAGGGCCTTCAGCGGCTTGGCGGCGGTCTCGTCGCCGCGGGTGAGCCGGGTATCGAGCTCGTCGATGTGGCCCTGCTCGTCGACTTGTCCAGACACGCTGGACACCAGGGACTCCGCGCCTTCGAGGCGAAGCTCCTCGTAGAGCTTCTGGAAGTCGTCGATCTCCTGGCCGCTGGTGCGGTTGCTGTCGCGGTTCTCGATCTGGTGGCCTGACCCGTCGGTGAACGTGCCCTGGTCCTCCCAGGTGTGGCCCTGGCCGGCGCCGTTCGCGGCCGAGGCTTCCATCTCGGCGCGTCCCAGACCGGTGCCCTGGCCCTGGCCTTCGCCCTCACCCTGACCCTGTCCCTGTCCCTGACCCTGGCCTTCGCCCTGTCCCTGCTGCGAGGACTCGCCCTGCGCGACGTCGCCCTCGCCCATGCGCTGTTCGGCCGCTTCGAGCGCCCCGTTGAGGCGCTGGCTCTGCTCGAGGGCGGCCGCGTCCTTCTTTGCCTGCTGGGCGGCGGACTGGGCCTTGGCGAGCTGATCGGCGAGCTCCTGGGCGTTGGGCTGACCCTGTCCCTGTCCCTGCTGGGAGCCGGACTGCTGGCCCTCGCCCTGCTCGCCGCTCTGGCCGGACTGCTCGCCGCTCTGCTCGCCGGACTGCTCGCCGCTCTGCTGGCCTTGCTGGGAGCCGGACTGCTGGCCTTCCGAGCCCTGCTGCTGGCCCTCCGAGCCTTGCTGGCCCTCCTGGCCCTCCTGGCCCTCGGAGCCCTCCTGGCCTTCCTGCTTCTCGCCGGCATCCTTGCCGTCGGGCTTGCCGTCCTTGCCCTGGAGCTGCTCTCCGGCGCGCTCGAGCGCCTCGCCGGCGTCCTTCAGCTCTTCGGACATGGACTTCTGCAGCTGCTCACCGGCCTTCTCGAGGGCTTCACCCGCCTGCTTGCGCTCCTCGGGAGAGGCGGCCGCGAGCTGCTCGGCCAGGTCCTTGGCGGCCTCGGCGGCACCCTCCATGTCGGCCTCACCGATCTCCTCGGCGAGCTCCTGCAGCGACTCGGACTCGGAGAGGGTCTTCGCCGCCTCCTGGAGCTGATCGAGGATGTCCTGGCCCTCTTCGAGCTTGTCCTCGAGCTCGTCGAGCTGGTCTTGGAGGTCCTCCATGCGCTCGAGGGCTTCCTGCTCCTCCATCTCGCCAGCCTGCAGGTCCTCGGCGAGCTCGGCGAGCTCGGCCTCGAGGTCCTCGGGCAGCTCGATGCCCTGCTCCTTGGCTTCTTCGAGCTTCTCTTCGAGGCGCTCGCCCTCCTTCGCCAGCGGGTTCGTCGCCTTCTTCTGGGAGCGGGCCGCCTGGGGCAGCGCCATGAGCGCGATCAGCGCGACGACGGGCAGGGCCAGCCAGCGCGAGCGGCGCGGCGGCCGCACCTCGATCACCTCGCGGGGCTCGGGCAGTCGCGGGATCTTGCGCGCCGCCTGGTCGAGGACCGGCAGCGTGGCGGGGGTCTCGTCCATCTCGGAGAGGTGGAGCACGGTGACGAGCAGCTCGTCGGTGCCCAGCTTGCGGTCGAGGTACAGCGCGGTCTCGCGCTTGGAGAGCCCGGGAAGCGCGAGGCCGATGGCGATGCCGGCACCGACCGCGAGCAGCGGCAGCGGCGCGATCACCCACAGCGCAGAGAAGGGCGGTCCCCACACGAAGCGGGTGAACGCGGCGAGGCCCAGAGCCAGCGCCAGCCCCGCCCACAGTCCATACACGCCGCCAGCGAGCATGCGGCGGCTGCGCATGCGGGCACTGCCGCGATCGATAAGGGCGCGGACGGCGGTGAGGGCTTCGGAAGTGGGGGGCATGGACGGTCCGACAGCGGGGGGGCGGGCCAGTTCGACCCTACACGACGCTTGACACAGGCGTAACCCCGGGGCGGCCGCCGGCTTACACCCGAGCGGTCCCCGAGTGTCCCGTCATGTCGCTGATGCCGATGGCAGGCCGATCATCGACGCGCATGGAAAGTCGATGACCGCGATGTGGACCTGATGTGCAGACGATGGCTTTGCCCGGCTAGCGCCCGCGATGTGCCGCCTCGAGCGCGAGCAGCTCACGCTCGGCCCACGCCGTGATCTCCTCGATCGACAGGTCCGCGAGGCCGTCGGCGCTGTCGGTGACCTCGCTGAAGCGCACCGACAGGTGCTGGCGGATGTGCGGAAGCTTCGCCCCGATCGGCAGCACCTTCTCCATGCCCTTGTGGTGGAAGAGCACGACCAGCGGCCGCGTCGCCTTGATCAGGTGTGCGAAGCCGGTCTTGAGCGGCGTCCGCAGGTGCTCCGGCTCGCGAGAGCGACCTCCCTCGGGGAACACGTGGACCCAGTCGCCGGCGCGTAGCCGCTCGCGCAGGAAGTCCATGCCCGGCTGGTCGAGACCTGCGCCGCGCACGATGGGCACGCCCTTTCCGAAGCCGAAGAACCGGGCCTTGAGCGGCGTGTCGAAGAAGTTCAGCGCGTCCGTGGCGCACCACCGCGCCTGCTTCCAGTTGTGGCCCATGAAGCTCGCGACGAGCCACGGGTCGTCGAACAGGGACACGTGGTTGGAGAGGGTGAGCAGCGGGCGTCCGGTCGCGCGCGCGGCGTCGAAGTGCTCACGTCCCTCCATGTCGAGGTGGTTGAGCCCCTCGATGAGCACGCGGCACAGACCGATGAAGATCGGCGCGCCCAGACGCCGTCGCAGGGTCGGCTCCGGGCGGAACCTCCCGACTGCGGCCGCTTCTTCGGGCGTCATCATCGTGACCTCCGTGATCTTTTTATCCGGCTGGCTCGCGCTCGCCGCAAGCCGCCGCACTCGGTGGCACGTGTCAGCGAAGCTTGTCGACGCCCATGCGCTGGCCGACGAGGCGGTCGTGCAGGGTGGGCCAGAAGTGGGAGATCTGCACGCTGGCCTTGAGCAGCAGGCCGTAGGCACTGACCCGCGCCGAGCCCTTGTCGATCGCGGCGAGGATGCGATCGGCCACGGTCTCCGGCTGCCAGGCTTGGCTGTGGAGCTTGGACAGGTTCGCGGAGAACTCTCGGTACATCGGCGCGTAGGGCGAGTCCTCGCTGCCGAGCGTGTCGGCGGAGTGGTCGGCGGCGACGGCGGCGAAGGCGGTGCGCACCGGGCCAGGCTCGATCTGCACCACGCGGATGCCGAAGGGTGCGACCTCGACCCGCATCGCGTCGCTCGTCGCCTTGAGCGCGAACTTGGTGGCGCAGTAGGCCCCGGAGAGCGGCACGGCGACGCGCCCCGCGACACTGGAGACCTGGACGATCACGCCGTCGCGGGCCTCGCGCATCGCGGGCAGCACGCACTGGGCGAGGTGGGTCGCCGCGAACAGGTTGAGCTCGAACTCCGCGCGCCACGCGTCGAGATCGATGTCCTCCACCGCGGAGCGCAGCCCGTAGCCGGCGTTGTTGACGAGGATCGCGCACGGCCCGTGTTCCGCCTGGAGCTCGTCGACGAGGCGGCGCACGGCGGGCAGGTCGGTGACGTCGACCACCACGGGCAGGCAGCGCGGGTTCTCGGCGTGCAGGCTGTCGAGCTCGGCGGCGGTGCGACTCATGCACGCGACGGTGTGGCCGCGCTCGGCGAGACGCAGCGCGACGATGCGACCGATGCCGCGCGAGGCGCCAGTGACGATGACGAGGGACATGGGACCTCCGAGGCCCCGTGTACGCCGTCGAGCGGGTGCTGGCTAGGACGCGGTGGAGCGCTGCTCGCGGGCCTCGTAGGCCCGGGTCCGTGGGCGTCGGCGAGCCTCGGGCCAGCCCCATGCCTCGGCGAGCATCAATCCCTCGGCGGCCGTCGCGTCCTCGCTCTCGGCCAGGGCGCGCAGCCAGGCGTTCCGGGCTCCGGGCCACCGGTCGACGATGGTCGCGAGCGCGAGCAGGCTGCCACAGCGCGACTCGTCCCAGCCCTGTAGACCGAGCGCCTCGATGCAGGCGCGCACCGTCTCGACCTGCGTGGTGGCGCCGGCGAGACGGATCAGGGTTCCCGGGTTCTCTTCGGCGAGGGCCTCGCCGAGGGTGCCCTCCTCGGCGGTGGACCAGGCGACGACGGCCTGCGGCCGATCCAGGGGCAGGTTGGCGCCGAGCGCCGCCTCAGCGGCTTCCTGGCTGCGCGCCCGCTCCAGTTCGTCGTCGAGCGACCCACCCACGAGCCACAGGCGCAGCAGGCCCTCGAGATCGAGGTCCAGGGTGACGAAGCAGGCCTCGCTCCACGTCTCGCCGTCTCGCCCCTCGCGGGGATCGAAGGCCACGATGCGACCACTGGGCAGCCCGATGCACAGGGCTTGACCGTCGGCGAGGGCGACGAGGGGAAGCAGCTCCGGATTCCATCCGGGCTCGAGCTGTGCTCGCCAGGTGAGCACGCCGTGTCCGTCGAGGTTCCGCGCGCGGTGGAACAGGCTCGCCATGCCGTGACCCGGTCCGAAGCCACCGTCGCCGATCTCGGTGATCAGCCGCACGTAGGCCCGCGGAAGGCGTCGACCCAGCGCAGCCTGCACCGTCGCGACCTCGCGCAGGGTCAGTGGTGGCTGCGGTTCCTGACCGGACGCAGCCGCGCGCGCCCGAATGGCGGCGAACAAGCTCATGGCACCCCCGTTCCCCGTGCACTGGCGAGCCCCAACTCGCCCGAGGAGATCAGAGTGTACCGCTTGAAAGCCAGGATCTTCCGATCAAAACATCGGGAACGAGATCTCCCAGGTGTGCGAATGCCCGCCGGAGTCGCTGGTCACCTGCACCGAGCAGTTGTCGAGGAGGAAGTCCATGTCGTCGCCCGAAAGCGTCACTTCGTGATCGTGATCGCCTCCGGTGGACGTGTAGGTACCCCCGAGACCCGACGCGAGATCCGCCGCGGGCACGGTCAGCGTGTGCCCGTGCGTGTCGCTGTCGCCGCTCGCGGAGTTCGCGGTGTTGCAGCTGGTCGCGGTGTCCCCCGAGTCGAGCGGGTCGAGATCGAGGTCGTCGCAGGCGACCAGGGTCATGGGCAGGCTGACGCCGGCGAGGCCGAGCTTGAGCAGGGAGCGACGGTCCACGAATCCTCCAGGGTCCGACGAGCATACTGCACACAACCGCGCACTTCTCGTCCGCGACGCCCACTCGCGCGCGGTTGTGGAAGTGAAAACGCCGCTTTCGGTATGGTGGCGGTGCATGGAGGTTGGAATGACGCGCGTCTTCACGTCCCTGGCCCTGCTGGGCTTCGCCACCACGGTCTCGGCCAAGGAGGTCGCCGGCCGCGTCGGTGTCGGCGCCGATGCGGCGATCAGCGGCGCCGCAGCCATCCACACCACCTACTGGGTGAGCCAGAAGGTCGGTCTACAGGGCAGTCTGGGCATGGCGATGACCAGCCCTGACGGTGGGGGGGGCACCACCGTGGCCATCCTCGGGGTGGCGGGGCTGTACAACCTCGTCGAGCGCGACACGGTGAACCTCACGGGCCAGCTCGCGTTCGGTCTCGCTGCCGTCGATGCCAGCGTGTTCCGCATCTCGCCCTCGCTGCGCCCGGAGCTGTTCGTGACCGACGACCTGTCGCTGCACACGACGGTCGGCGTGAGCCTGATCTTCGGAGACGGCAGCGGTGTGCTCGGCTCGAACGTCGATGGCACGACCTTCCGCATCGGCACCTCCGGCCTCGTCGGCGGTGCGGGCTTCACCTTCTACTTCTAGGCGGCGGCATGCGGACGTTCTTCCTGCTCGTCGCGTTGTTGTGCGCCGGCAGCGCGCACGCCAAGGACAACACCGGACGCATCGGCATCGGCGCGGACACGACCCTCGGCTACTTCTCCGAATCCAACTTTCAGGACGGGCGGCTCGAGCCCGGTGGCTTCGGCGTGATGAAGGTCCCGGGTGTGTCGTTGATCTACCAGACCTCGAAGCTGTTCGGCATCCAGGTCATCCTCGCGACCAACATCACCAGCGGCACGCTCGCGGCGGGGCCCGTCGAGGTGCGGACCCGGGTCTCCGAGGTTGCCGTCGGGGTGCGTGGCATCATCAACATCGCCCTCACCGACGACGTGAACCTCGGGCTTCCCGTCGGGGTGACCGTGATCAACCGCCAGTCGAGCATCGAGGACGTCGATGGCTACGTGGCCGACCGCTACGGCGCCTTCGAGGTCGGGATCCGTCCGGAGTGGTTCATCTCCAACTGGTTCTCGATCCACACGCAGGTCGGGCTGGCCCTGTCGATTGTCCCCGCGGATCCGGACGACACGGACAACCAGGTGATCAACCCGTTCACCGGCGGTGCCACGGCCGTGGACCTGCTCGGCGCGTCGAACCTGCTCGGCCAGGCGGGCTTCACCTTCTACTTCTAGTCGCGGGGGGGGGGAGGCCCTGGTCCTCGACGAATGCGACGCGTCGCAGCCCATCGAGCGGCGCCCGCTCGAGGGCGTCGTGCACCTGCGCGACCCGGTCCTCGCGGGTGGCGTACACCGCGACCCGGGTGACGAGCTCTTCCGACTCGCCGTCGACGGGCTCGAGCATCGCGACCAGCGTCCAGCCCTCGGGGATCTCTCCGAAGAAGCCGTCCGTGCCGATGGCGAGGACCGCGTCGTAGCGGGTCATCTCGGAGGCGATGGCGGGCAGCGGGTCTCCGGCGAGCCATCCGTCCAGGACCGGCACGTTCGACAGCCCCAGCAGGTCGACGACCGGGTGGGTGGCGCCGAGGGAGGCCATGCCGATGTCGTGGGTGCCGATGGGCGCGTCGACGGCGTCGCGGACGAGCTGCAGCGTGCGGTGCAAGGCGTGGGTGCGCCGCATCATCACCGGCTGTGCGACCCACGCCGGGATGTGCACCAGCGTGAGGAGCAGGGCGACGACGAGCTTGATCGTGCGCGAGGGCGCTTCCCGCGTCTCGTGCGGGGTGTGGAAGCTCGCCCACAGCCACACGGCGGCCGCGGCCAGCGCGTAGGGCACATAGCGGTCGTGGTTCGAGGCACGCCCGAACACGAGGTGGCCGAGGGCCACGGCGCTGGCGAGGGCGGCGAGGTCTGGACGTCCGCCGAGGGGAAGCAGGCCCAGGAGCACCACGAGCCACAGGGCGAGCACCCATGGATGCTCGGGGGTCTGCCAGGCCGCGGGGATGGTGTCGAGCTTCGAGAGCACCGACCCCGGCAGCCAGTGGCCGGTGTAGGCGTGCACGGCGCCGCAGAAAGCGGCGAGCCCGGCGATCGCGAAGGCGAGTGCACCGAGGCCGCGTCGGTCGCCTCGCCACGCGGCGTACACGGCGACGAGCCCGGCGACGCCCAGGCCTTCGAAGCGCAGCAGCGGGAGCAGGGCGATCGAGGCCAGGCCCCACCACGGCAGTCGCTCGCGGTCGAGGTGCAGCACCGAGGCGGCGGCGGCCAGCGCGAGCCCGACCTGCAGCAGGTGTTCCATGCCCTCGGTCGTGAGCGGCACCAGGTTCCCGGCGAGCACGAAGAGCAGGGCGGTCTGCACGGTGGGCGCATCGATGCGTTCTGCGGCGACCCAGGCGGCGCGCGTCGCGAGAAGCAGGCAGCCGAAGACCACGAGCCACACGCCGGCGGGTCCGAGCCCGAGCAGGGAACCGGGCACCAGCAGTAGTGGCCATACCGGGGACGACACCGGGACGCTGGGGATCTCGGGACTCGCGCCGATGTGGCCCTTCACCAGCTGATCGGCGAAGGCCAGGTGGATGTAGGGGTCGTCGAGCGAGAAGTAGGCGCCACCGGTCCACGCGAAGCCGATGGCGACGAGCAGGGCGGCGGCCAGGGCGGTGCCGGCAGCCAGACCGAGGAAGTGTGAGGTCGGTGCGCTCATGGAATCGGCGTCCAGTACGCGAAGCGCTCGTCCTCGTAGCGCTGCTCCCAGGTCCCGGAGGCCGCCACCCACGCGACCAGCGGCTCGAAGCGTTCCTTGTCGAGGAGCATGCCGTCGAAGCGGTAGCGAGCAACCAGCTCGTCCACGTTCTCGGCGCGGCTCAGCGCCTGAAAGTCCGCGATCTGCTCGGCGGGGTACAGCTCGACGCGCGCGTCGATGAACACGGGAATCTCGGGGGCCGCGTACATGAGGTACGAGCCGGACTCCTCGGAGTGGAACAGGCGCTTCGGCGTCTCCGGAAGCGCCTGGATCGCGAGCACGGCGGACACGGGGGTGGCCGAGTCCACCGGCATGCGCAGGTCGACGGGCAGGGGGAGCAGCACCTTCACCGGCGGGAGCATGAGCCCGACGATCAGCGCATACACGCCCATCATCGCGGCGTTGAGAGGCACGGAGCCGGTACGGTCGTCGTCCTCGGGGAGGGTCCACACCGCGGCGAGCCAGGTGGCGGCGATGGGCGTCGACACCATGCCGAACCACAGGATGTGCCGCACGCTGGTCAGGGCCAGGGCGCCGAACGCGCCGACGACCGCGACCTCGAACAGCGTGACGCGTCCTACGCGCGCCGCGAGCGCACCGAGCCCGGCGACCAGTGCCGCCGTGCCGAAGAAGATCGCGCCGACCGGGTCTGTCGGCGTCGGGGCTGCCCACTCGGTGATCTGGTGCTGTACGCCGCTGTCTCCGAGCATGGTGAGCACGTAGACCCACACGGTCGGCCCATGAGGATGGATGCACGTCGCGAGGGCCAGCGCGAGGCCGAGGGCCAGGTCCTCGCCGAGCACGCGGGATCGCACCTCGGCGGTCGCTTCCCACAGGCGTCCCGCACCGAACAGCGCGGCGAGTACCAGTCCGAGCGGGAAGGAGCCGTGGAGGTTCACCCACAGCGTCATGCACGGCACGAGCACCGCGGCCGTGCGCAGCGTGGACTGTTCTCCGGCCCGCCAGCGGTCGAGCTCGGCGAACGCGAGCGCGAAGATCGGCAGCACGAGCAGCTGCGACCGCAGCTCCCAGTTCGTCATCTGCGCCGGCAGCGACAAGAGCACGAGCACCGAGGCGGCCTGGACGTGGCCCGAGCGGTGGATGGCCTGCCGGAGCAGCTGGCCCTGGGTCAGCAAGAGCAGCACCGCCACCGCGAGCAGGCTGCCGTTGGCGCTGCCTCCCCGCCACAGGCCGAACAGGGCGACCTGCGACAGCCATGGCTGGTCGAAGAAGGGCTCGCCGAGGCGCGTCCACGAGAAGGTGTCGGCGGTGGGCAGCGCCCCGTTCTCGACGATCCACCGACCCACGGCCGTCTGCCACCAGAAGTCCGCCGGCGAGATGGGCCACGCAAGCCCACGGAAGGCGACGGCGGTGAGCACGGCGCCGATCCACACGTGGTCCATGCTCGGGAAGCGCGGTGGCTGCGGGTCCTGAGGGGGTGTGGACATGGCGCGACGATACGCCGGCTGGGCGCGGATGGGAACGCTCGGTGGGCGGGTGTCCGGCAAAGCCCGATGGATACGAGTACCTCTACCCCTCGCAGGCGCAGTGCACGGCCTGCCACTCCGAGGCCGCGAACAACTCGCTCGGCCCGGAGATGCTGCAGCTCAATGGCCCCGGGTACTACCCGTCCACAGGTCGCACCGCGAACCAGATGGAGACGCTCGCGCACATCGGCATGTTCGACCTGCCGTTGTCGGCGCCGGTGGCGGACCTCCCCAGGCTGCCGAGCGTGCTCGACGGACCGCTGACCAACGAGGAGGCGAGCCGGGCCTACGTGCACGCGAACTGCTCGTCCTGCCATCGGCCGAACGGCGGTGGCGGCGGGTTTGCCGACTATCGCTACGTGCCTGGCGGCAGCATCGCCGACTGGGGCGTGTGCGGCGAGACCGCCGTGCTCGGTGAGGCGATTCCGCTGCTCTCGCCCGGCGAGCCTTGGAACTCGGCGATCTCCAAGCGCATGCACGCGCTGGATGGCGACCGGATGCCGCCCCTGGCGACGAGCATCATCGACTACGCGAATGCGGCGCGCATGGACCTGATGATCCAGGAGCTCGAAGCCTCTCCCTGACCGGGAAACTGTCCACGAACGTAGACAGTCGACGCGCTTCGTCCACTGTGGGCTGATCGAGACCCGCATAAACAGCGGATCGAGAGCTGGCACGAAGATCGAAAGAGGGAAGGCAACCCCCTCGGAGGTCTCTCATGCGTTCCATCGTCGCCATCGTCTTCGCCCTGTCCTTCACCGCGTGCGCCCCGGAGCACGCCCCCTGCGGCGACTACGACCTGGGCGCTGACCTCGGCAAGCCCGTGCTCGACGCGACGCTGTTCCCCGAGGACGTCGTTACCGCGGGCTGGGTCGCGCCCTTCTCGGGCACGTTCACCTTCGCGACCGACGGCTCGAGCTTCGACACCGTGCTCCGCGTGACCCGCGAGTGCGGCGACGGCACCAAGTACACCAACGACAACGGCCCCGGGACCGAGACCAGCGAGCTCGAGATCGAGGTCGTCCGCGGCGAGCAGATGATGCTCACCATGCTCGGCTACACCGCTCTCGAGGGCGGGGACCTGATCCTGAACATCGAGGACCGTCCGTTCGGCCGGTAGGGGATGCGGCGAGGAGCCCGCTGGATGGCGGCTCTCCGACGCGGACATCTTCTGGTCCCTCGGTGTGCGAGCCTCCTTGCGGAGGTCTCATGGACACCACGCGCACTCGTTCCTCGCACCTTCGGCAAGGTCTGGCCGTGCTGCTCTCGCGGCACCACGCGAGCAGCCCCCGTCTCCAGCGGGTGTGTCTGGCCTGTGGCCATGCGAACCACGGATCGAACCTGTACTTCTGCTCGGAGGCGTGTTCTCGGGCCTTCGCCGAGGACGTGGCTCGCGATCTCTAGTTCAGGCTGCGGGTTCGAGCTCGGCAGGTGGCGGGCGATGGCGGCGCGGTCGTCACCCTCGGCCGTGCAGGCGCGCTCGATCGCGTCGGTATCGAGGTCGCCGGTCTTCGGTGCGCGGATCCGGTCCGTCACGCGCACGAACACCGTTTAGGAGCCGCGGACGGTCCGTGAGCGGTGAGGGGCTGCGGGCCTAGCGGCGAATCATCGACACGTGGAACCGCCCGCGCAGCCGCGCCGGCGAGATCATGATCACCACGCGCTGTGCGCCACGCTTGAAGTTGAACACGAACTCGAAGGTCTCGAGGCTCAGCCGGGAGCGGCCCTCGGCGAAGTCTCGGAAGCGACCCTCGAACTCGCGCACCGCCGCGCACGGGGCCACGTCCCCGAAGAAGTTGCGACCCAGCACGGCTTCGCGGGGCAGCCCGGCCAGGCGGGACTCCGTGTCGTTGTAGCCGATGACCCGACCGGTGCTGTCCAGGGTAACCACGCCGAAGGGCAGGGCATCGAGCGCTTCGGGCGTCATCCGACCCAGGCGCCCGACGTCGACACTCGGCATCCTCAGCTCGCCCGCCGGCGGCGGCGGAGCCACGGGGCTCGGGACTCCGGGAGGCAGGCCCTCTCCGAGGATCGTGGCCGGTCCCAGCGGCCCGGTGTGAGCGGGCAGCACCAGCCGCGGTGGCGGTGGGCTCTGCGGGGATGGTCGAAGGTCGCCGAACAGCTCGGCGAGATCGGGCATCTCGTCCCCGTTCTCGACGGCCTTGATCAGGTTGCGGATGCGTCGGATCCGCCGATTGAGGCGCGTGCGCTCGGTCTCGGCTTCGTCCAGCAGCTCACGGAGGTGGGGGAGCTCGAGTGAAGGCAGCGTATCGGGATGCGCAGACATGGGAACTCCTAGGAAGCTTCGCGAGGTTCGGGACGGGCCATCGTCCAGCGGACGGTGGCGCACAGCTCGTCGATGGCCTCCTCGGACGGGAGGCTGCGACTGACGACGACCACCACGGCGCCATCGGTCTCGGGCTCGACGAGTCGGGCGACGACGCAGGTGCCGTCCGCGGCACGCGCGACCCACACGAGGTCGTCGGGGGCGCGCCCGTGCAGGGCGACGCGATGGAACAGGGGACGCAGGCGGTGCACGAGGTTGCCGGCGGTGCCGGAGCGTCCGCTGGCACTGACGGCGTGCACCTGATCGGTCTCGTCGACCACGGTGACCGAGAGGGCACCGCGGCGTTTGGACCACTCCGTGAGCCTCGCGCTCATCCGCTCGTCGAGCGCGTGGTCGAGGTCCAGCGAGGTCGGCAGGGATGCCGGCTTGCCCGTCGGCGCGCCCGGTCGGTCCACGAGCCGGATCATCGCGTGGTTCATCGCGAAGCGCGGGGCGTCGCCGAGGTTCTCGACGCCGAGCAGCCCGCGCCTCCCGGGCAGACGCGCATAGTGGGCACACAGGCGTCGGTCGAGCAGCGAGAAGTGCGTCGCTGGCGCGTCCAGCGCGGCTTCCCAGGCGCCGATCGTGTCCATGAACCAGCCGCCGACGACGGACAGGCGGTCGACGCCGGCATCCTGTCCACTCCCCACGTAGGGCAGGCCTTCCGTGCTCACGAGCGCGGCGGCGGTGCCCCCACAGTCGACGAGCAGCTCGTGCACGGCCTCGCGGCTGCGGGCGCGGCGGTCGAGCTCCAGCGGGTCGACGGTCCGCGGACCGACCTCGACCCCGAGTGAGGCGAGCACCGCGCCGTGCTCCTTCGCCCTGTTCATCGCCTGTTCAAGCGCGACCTCCGCGCCAGCCAGATCCTCTTGGGCCTGACTGTGGGCCTCTTCCATGGACGCGAATCCCTTCTGGAGGTTGGCGTGGGCGATGCCGAGATCGCGCATGCGCCGGCGGTCCGCCTCCCGCTCCTGCTCGACCCGAATCGAGGTCGCGTTGGCTGCGGCGATGCGCTCCTCAGCCGCGCGCAGGGCATCCTGCAGGTCGCTGCGCTGGTCCAGGAGTCGGGAGGACTGCTCGTTGAGACTGGCGATCTGGATCGAGAGGGCTTCGAGATCCGAGGACAGGCGCCCGACGTCGCTGGCGAGCATGCGACGGTTGCGCTCGGCGCGCTGCCACAGCGTACCGAGGGCCGCGGAGCAGCCGGTCAACGCCACGGCGACGAGGCCGAGGCCCATGGTGAGCACGCTAGGCATGGGCCACCTCGGGAGCCGCTGCGATGGCCTTGGCGGCAGCGCGGACGTCGTCGAGGAGCAGCCCGAGACGGGCACCTTCGTCACTCACGACCACCAGGGCGCGCCCGTCCCCGGTGTCCTGGACGACGATGCGTCCGAACGCTCCCTCGAGCAGGCAGAACGTGAGCTGGCCTCGGCCGAGCTCCTGGACTGCGCGCTGCGCGACCGTGTCGAGGGCGGTGTAGGTCGGCCCGACGACGCCGTCGAGGTCCTGATCGGCGGTCACCGCGTGCAGCTCGCCGTCGAGTCCGACGACGGCGGCAGCGACCACCTGTGGGCAGGCGTGGCGAAGCGATTCGAGGGCGTGTTGCATAGAGCCTCCTGTTCAGTTGATGTTCAATTATTGTTCAAATTCTCCAAGCAAGCTGGTCAACTACTGTTCGGCGCTGTCACGAACTGTCCATGAACAGGATTTGAACGGGTTATGGTGTCGCGGTGTCGCGATGGAGGCAGGATGAGCGAAGAGCGGTGGTCGATTGGTTCGGTGTCCCACGCCACGGGGGTTCCCACCGAGACCTTGCGTACGTGGGAGCGTCGGTACGGCGTCGTCGAGCCGGCCAGGGACGATCGCGGACGCCGGGTGTACGCCTGGGTCGACGTCGAGCGCCTGAGGGTGATCGCTCAGCTGGTGCACGACGGAGCGCGCGTGTCGGATCTCGCGAAGCTCGATCTCGAGGCGCTCCAGCGCTATCGCGGGGTCGCGTCTCCCGAGCCGCTGCCGTCTCCTCGGAGCGGGATGCGCCGCTTTGCGGCCTGTCATCCCGCGGGTAGGGCGGTGGCCGAGGCCTCGGCCCGCTGGTCACTGGTCGGATCGAGTGAGTCGCTCGCGGATCTGGGCCAGGCCGGCGCCGAGCTCCTCCTTGTCGAGCTGGCGTGGCTACGGCCAGACGCCGTGTCCGTGCTCGAAGACTTCGCGCGCGCTCACCGCGTGGTGATCGTCGCCACCTTCCAGCTGCTGTCGCGCAGTCAGCGCCGCCGACTCGAAGCGATCCCCGAGCTTCATCTGGTGGCCGGGCCCCTCCAGGCCCACGAGCTCGTCCAGGCCTTCGACCTCGCGGTGCGCGAGACACGCACCGGTGGGATCGCCGCGTCGCCCCGCTACTCGCGGGAGCAGCTCGATCGCATTCTCAACCTTCGGCCCGATCTCCTGTGCGAATGCCCGAATCACCTGGCTCGACTGCTCGTCGCCCTTGGGGACTTCGAGACGTACAGCCGACGCTGCGTGGTCGAGGGCTCGGAAGACGAAGCACTGCATCGCGGCCTCGCGGAGGGCACCGGTCGCGCCCGTGTCGAGATGGAGGCGCTGCTCGCACAGGTGCTCGCCTTCGAGGGCATCGCGATCTAGCGGCCGCGGGTCACCTGCAACGTTCTGAGACAGATGGGTGGATCAGGAAATCTCCTACGCATGATCGGGTATGGCCCTGGTCCGAGGAGGCGACTCCGCCCGATATTCGTGAGGTCCGAGCGCTCGTACAGTGAACTGCGCACTCAGCCACAGCGCGAGCAAGGAGCACCTATGACCATGGCACCCTCTCTGGTGGACCCGAACACCCTACGCCCGGACCTGGGCGAGTTCAGCAGCATCGTCTGCTTCAAGGCCGTCGTCGTCGGCGTCGAGGAGGCCCTCGGCGAGCGCGCGGCCCGCGTTGCGCTCATCGCCGCCGGCCGCAAGCGAGGCAAGGGTCTCGTCGCGGATCTCGGCCTCACGGGCAAGGGTCAGGACCTGCAGGACGCCGCCGCGAAGATGCGCGCGGCCCTCGGTGAAGATGGCACCCGCCTGTGCAACATCGACGGCATCACCGAGGACGGCGAGAACATCCGGGTGGTCGTGTCCGACACCGTGTGCATGGCGGGCGAGCCTCAGGGCAGCGAGCGTACGTGTACCTTCACCCTCGGCGCGGTGTGGGGAGCCCTCGAGGCGCTCACCGGCCGCAAGCTGAAGGGAGCGCACACCGAGTCGCGCTGGCGTGGGCAGGAGAACGACGTCTTCGAGTTCCGTTCCCTGATCTGACGGATCGCGCCCGTGTCGGCGCATCGAGACGCGCCCGCGGATCTGCCATGAAGGTGGATTCGTCGGGCGCGTTCTCGTTGGATCGCCCGCGGGTTACCGGGCGTAGCCGAGGAGTGCCCATGAGTGCCCAGCGAATCCACGACATGCTCGCGTCCATCGTTCCCTTCGTCCGCACGGTGGGCCTGACCGTCACCGAGGTGGGCCCCGGCACGGCGACGGCGTTGCTCGCCAACGAGACTGCGGTGCAGAACCACATCGGTAGCGTGCACGCGGGGGCCCTCTACACCCTCGGGGAGTCGGCGACCGGCGCCGTCGTGCTCGGCCTGTTCGGCGATCTGCTGCCGAACGTGTTCATCGCGCTCAAGGGCGCGACCGTGGCGCACAGCAAGGCCCGGCCTGGCGATCTGACGGCGCTGGCGACCCTCGATGGCGACGCCGCCGCAGTGCGTGCGGCCTACGAGGCCGAGGGCAAGGCCGACTTCGACGTGCACGTGCGCTTCGAGGTCGACGGCACCGAGGTCGCGACCGTGACCTACAGCTGGGCGGCTCGCCGCCCGCGCTAGTCGAGCAGACCCGCTTCGACGAGAACCAGGCGGCGAACGACGTGGTGCTCTCCGCCGAGGAACTCGCGTTTCTCGACGACCTGCCGGTCGGTTCGGCGGCGGGCGCGCGCTATTGGCGTCGGTGGCGTGCGGAGAGCCTCGCTCGGCGAGGATCGGCGTCCGAACCGCGTTGCGACGCGGGTGCTGAGCGCGAAGTCGTCGATGCGCGCGCGGCCAGCTAGATTGGCGGGACCTCAGCCCTCCGTCGAGACCCCATGCGCTCCGCTCTCCTCCTCCTCCTGCTCCTCGGCTGCTCGCCGTCTCCCGAGGACACCGTCGTCGACACCGCCGAGGCGGACGCGGATACCGACGCAGACGCGGACACGGACACCGATACGGACGCGGACACGGACGCAGACGCGGACACCGATGCGGACGCGGACACCGATACGGACGCGGACACCGATGCGGACGCGGACACCGATGCGGATGCGGACACGGATGCGGATGCGGACACCGATGCGGACGCGGACACCGATGCGGATGCGGACACCGATGCGGATGCGGACACCGATACGGACGCGGACACCGATGCCGACGCCGACACCGATGCGGACGCGGACACCGATGCGGACGCGGACACCGATGCGGACGCGGATACCGATGCGGACGCCGACACCGATGCCGACACGGACACCGATACCGATCCCTGGGCCGGGCTCGTCGACGATGCGCTCCGGGATGCGCTGCTGACCTACACGAGCGAGACGCACGTCGGGCTCGGATACACGCCGGCGCGCAACGAGATGTACGGCGTCGACGGCGGGATCGGCTTCGAGGTCTTCAACGACGAGATCGAGGGTATCTACACCGGGATCAAGGTGCGCTCGGACGGCACGCGCACTCCCGGCGGCACGTTCAACACGGAGCACAGCTGGCCGCAGAGCGAGGGCGCGGACACCGAGCCCATGCGCGGCGACCTGCACCACATCTTCCCCGCGAACGCGGACGCCAACACCCAGCGCGCCAGCCTCGAGTTCCGGGACACGGTGTGCGAAGCGAGCGCATGCCCCTGGGCCGTGGGCGGATCCGAGCGAGGCACGGACACGAGCGGGACCTCGGTGTTCGAGGTGCGGCCGGAGCGCCGCGGAGACATCGCTCGGGCGCACTTCTACTTCTCGGTTCGCTATGAGCGCGACATCGGCGCGGACGAGGAGGCGACCCTGCGCGCCTGGCACGCGCAGGACCCGGTGGACCAGCGCGAGCGCGATCGCAACGACGTGATCGAGAGCCTCCAGGGCAACCGCAACCCGTTCGTCGACGCGCCCGAGCTCGTCCAGCGCATCGGCAACCTGTAGGCGTGGGCTAGCGGGGCGGCTTTCCGCCCTCGACCATGCCCGGGAACGCCTGGATGTAGCGCAGGAAGGCCTCGCCGAGCGCCGCCTGCTTCAGGTGGGCGAGCGACCACGTCGGCTTCACCGGCGCGAACTCGGCAGCGGCCGACGCGCGTGGCCAGTCGGCATGGGCCATGGCCGCCTTGCCGAGCACCGCGACGTCCGCGCCGCTGTGCATGGCGCGCTCGGCATCCTCGCGGGTCCAGATGCCGCCGACCGCGAGCACCGCGACCTCCCTGGGCAGCGCATCGCGGAAGGCGCGGGCAATCACCGGCGCCCCGGGCTCCTTCGGCGGCGTACCCGAGGCATCGCGGCCCGACAGGTGGACCCAGTCCGCCCCGTCCTCGGCGAGCCACTCGCCGACCTGCACGCTGTCGGACAGCACGAGGCCCTTGAGGTCGTAGAAGTCCACCGGCGACAGGCGCACGCCGACCGCGAAGTCGTCGGGGACCTCGGATCGCACGGCCTGGAGCACCTCGCGGAGCAGCCGGGCGCGATTCGCCAGGGACCCGCCGTAGGCATCGGTTCGCGGGTTGTCCTTGGGAGCCAGGAACTGGGTGAACAGGTAGCCATTGGCGCCGTGGATCTCGACGCCCGAGAACCCGGCGCGAACGGCGCGGTCCGCGGCCGCGACGAAGTCGTCGACGACCCGCTTCAGATCGGCAGCGGTCGCGCCCCGCACGCCGTCTCCGTCGACCGTGGACAGCTTCTCAGGAGCCTGGTCGGCCTTCACGCCGGCGTGATGCAGCTGGACGATGCTGCGCCCGCCCTCCACCTCGATGGCGGCGGCCAGCTCGGTCAGCCCGGGTACGTGGGCCTCGTCGCTGATGCCGAGCTGCCCGGCCCACGCCTTGCCCTCGGCACTCACGAAGGTCGCGCAGGTCTCGACGAGGCCGAAGCCGCCGCGCGAGCGGGCGACGAGAAAGCGCAGGTCGTCCTCGGAGACCCGTCCGTCGGCCTGCGACATGGTGTTGGTCAGGGGGGCGAGCGCGATGCGGTTGGGCAGCGTCACGCCGCTCCGCAGCGTCAGGGCAGTGTCGAGCACGAGACCTCCATGGCCGAGAGCCTAAGCGCGCACGGCAGCATGAAAACGGGACAGGCTGTTCGAGCCGGTGAGGTGACCTTGGAGACGTAGGCTGGAGGACGACCCGGCGACGCCTAGTCGCAGCCGATGATCTCGTCGACGGGCTCCGCGTCGAAGGCCCAGGTGACCGTGGTCGTCACGGGCTCGCTTGGGGTGCAGGTCGCCCCCGTGCACGACTCCCAGGGCGAGTCCGAGATGGTCAGGCTTCCGGCGTGCACCTCGGCCCACGCGATCTCCGGTGCGTCGCTTACGGTCACGTAGGCACGCGCATCCTCATCGCCGATCCACTCGACGCGAATCACCGGAGCGCGGATCGGGTCGCGTCCGAGGTGGATCTCCACTTCGACCATCGCGGAGCTGCCCTCTGGAAACAGGGCCCAGCCAGGATCGGGGAT
This sequence comes from Deltaproteobacteria bacterium, assembly GCA_006226595.1. GTDB lineage: Bacteria > Myxococcota_A > UBA796 > UBA796 > M1803. The sequence continues at coordinate 267,594 of SBGP01000095.1, read as the reverse complement.
CGACGCCAGCAACCGATACTCCGCTCCGTCATCGACGGGGTCGATCAGCCGTGCGCCGTCCGCGCTGGTCGTCATGCCGTCGACCGATGCGCTCCCGCCAAGGTCTCCACTGACGTCGAGCGTGAGCAGACCCCCGCCGAAGGTGCGCTCGCTGCAGTTGTCGGTGCCTCCCGAGCATCCGGTCAGGGCAACAAGGGCCAGGCTCGTCAGGGCGCGCATACGATCTCGCGAATGCTGAAGGGGGCGAGGGCGGTTTGGCCGCCCAGGTCCACACATTCTACGAAGACAGCCCGGCCCTTGTCAGCCTATACTCGGCGGGAATGCGACGTCTCTCCATCGTCTTCCTCGTGGGCTGCGGACCGCGTGTCCTCGAACCCACTACGCCGTCCGTGCATGCCTTCATTCTCGAGCCTGCGTGCGCATCGGCGGGCTGTCATCTGCGGCCGGAGCCCCAGCAGGGTCTGGACTACTACGACCTCGACTCCACGCTCGCGACGATGGTCGATCAGCCGCCGACCGTCGGCCTCGCCGCGGAGGCCTATGACGCGATCGTCGTGCCGGGAGATCCGGATGGCAGCTTCCTGATCGCGAAGATCACGAGCCCGGGTGTGGAGCAGGGCGTGGCCATGCCGCCGACCGAGTGGCAGCTCACCGACGAGGCTGTAGAGGTGATCCGGGAATGGATCGCCCAGCTGCCGGACGAGGAGGGGCTGTGATCTGGCTCCTGCTCCTTTCCTGTGTCGAGGCGCCGACCGTGCTCGAGCCTCGCACCGACGGCGCTCTCGTGTTCCGCGATCCGGCGTCGTGCCGTGAGTGCCATCCCGACCATGTCGCCGACTGGGAGGGCTCGATGCACGCCTACGCGATGACCGACCCCGTGTTCCACACCCTCGCGGATGCCCAGGCCGAGGACTTTGCTGGGAAGGGAGGCCAGTTCTGCACCCAGTGCCATAGCGTCCCGGGCTTTCTCTCTGGCGAGACCCCAGTGGCGTTCGACGCGGCGCTGGGTCGCTGGGATCAGCGTACCGAGGGGCTGTCCTCCGTGGCCCAGAAGGGGGTCTCTTGCGACGTGTGCCACTCGGTCACCGAGGTCCTCGAGGAGCGCAACGCGCGCCTGGCCCTCCAGCCCGACGGAACGGTACGCGGACCCATTGCCGATCCCGAGCCGACCGAGGCGCATGTGTCGGTCTACAGCGAGCTTCACACCCAGGGTGACTTCTGTGTGGGCTGCCACAACGTGGGAATCCCGTTTGCCTCGAGTCCTCTGCTCGTCGAACGCACGGGGATCGAGTGGCGCGAGTACCTCGCGGCGGGAGGCACGGCGTCGTGCCAGGACTGCCACATGCCCGCCCGCAAGGGCCAGGCCGCGGTGGGCGGTCCGGAGCGGACGATCCACGCGCACACCTTTGTCGGTGTCGACACGTCACTGGTCGATGGCTTTCCCGACATGGAGCGGCAGGAAGCCTTGGTCGACGCCATGCTGCAGAGCGCGCTCTCCATGCAGGTCACCGCGGGGGCCGAGTCCGCAGAGGTCTCGCTGACCAACCTTGCCGGGCATGCGGTTCCCACGGGAAGCACCTCCGAGCGCCGCATGTGGGTCGAGGTCCGCCTGATCCGTGACGGCGATCAGCAAGTCGTCTTCGCCAGCGGAGAGCTCGACGAGGAGGGCATCCTTCGCGACGGTACGCCGGACGCGGCGGCCTTCTTGTGCACTGGCGATGCCGCGGCGCTCGACCCGTTGGGGGACCCGGACCTGTGGTGGTTCGGCTCCCACCTCATTGGCATGTGCGACGAGTACACGCTCTTCCCGCACCTCGCGAACGGCGAGCCCGAGGAGCATCTCCTCGCCCCGATGAGCACGGAACGACGCACCTACGCATGGGGAGCACTTCCGGCGGGCGCCTACACCCTCGAGGTGGCCGTTCGTTTCCGGGCGTTCCTGCCCCAGACCCTGCGTGCCCTCGAGAGCGACCCCCGGTACACCCTCTCGGAAGACGTCCGGGCTCGTCTGAAGGTGCGCACGATGGCGGAGCACCGCGAGGCGGTGGTCATCCCGTGAGACATGTCCTCGTCCTGGTGCTGGTCGGCTGCCACGGGTCCAGGGACAGTGCGACCGAGGTCGAGCCCCCCACGAGCTGGTTCGCGGACGTCACGGCGGTGCATGGTCTCGGCGGCATCGAGGGGGTCGCGCGCGATGCGCTGGAGGGCACGGCGATTGCGGTCCACGACCTCGACGGGGATGGGCGTGAGGACCTCGTGTTCGCGCCGGGGCTCCGTCCTGTCGAGGTGGCCTGGGGAAGCGCCGACGGCGTGTTCGTGCGCGATGCGCGCGGTCTCCCCGAGCATGCGGCCAGCGCCCTCGTCGCCGCCGATCTCGATGGGGACGGCACGATCGAGCTGGTCACCGCAGAGAGCGGGCTGCGCGCCTTCCGCTACGACCAGGGCTTTGTCGAGATCACGTCCGATCTGGGCCTCTCGGGCGTCTCGGCCACGGGCGCGGTCGACCTGCTGCCGATCGACTGGGACCACGACGGTCGCCTGGACCTGCACGTGTCCCGGTGGGGGCCGGTGAACTTCGTCCTGGTCCAGGAGCCCGATGGCTCGTTCGTCGAGTCGACCTCGGCGTTCGAGGAGGAGAGTTGGACCGCGACCTGGGCGGACCTCGACGAGGACGGGCGCTGCGAGCTGTTCGTCGCCACCGATACGCGCGAGATCGACTACGGACAGGGAGACCCGTATCGCCCCGGAGAGCCGCATGATCGCCTGTACGTGGCGGATGGCGACGCGTGGGCCGAGGTCGCGGCTCAGCGCGGACTCGATGGTCAGCGAAGCACCATGGGTGGCCTGCCAGCGGACCTGGACGGGGATGGAGCGACCGACCTGTGGCTGCCGAACTTCGGCCGCTCGCACGCGCTGCGGCGCGAGGGCGCGGCCTACGAGCACGCCGCGGATACCCTCGGCCTCGCCGGATCCGTGCGTCGCGACGAGGCGGAGTGTGTGGCGGGCGGCGACTTGCGCAGCTGCCTGCTCGTGTCGTGGGGCTCGTTCTTCGACGACCTGAGCGGCGACGGGGTGGCGGATCTGCTCGTGGTGAACGGCGCGCTCGAGGAGGACTGGCGCGGACCCCAGCCTGCGCAGCTGTTCCTCGGGGGAGTCGACGGGTACGTCGAGGTGCCCATCGATCCGCTGCCAGCGCGCAGCCTGGCGCCGATCGACCTCGACGGGGACGGCGATCTCGACTTCGTCGTCGGCACCCACAACGCCGAGGTCGTCGCCTGGCGCAACGACGAGGACACGGCATCGTGGTCCGTGACCCTCACCAGCAGCCAGTCGCCAGCCGAAGGGAGGGGGGCGAGGGTGGAGCTCGAGTGGCCCTCGGGTCGCACCCTCACGCAGCACGCCGGCAGTGGCGGGGTGGCAATGACGAGTCGCTCGCCGCGTGTGGTCGGGCACGGCGATGCGCCGTCCGTCGTCGTCGTGCACTGGCCAAGCGGGTTGATTCAGCGTGTGGATGGCGGGGAGCGTGTCCAGGTCGACGAGCCTGCGGTGGTGACGCTCTCGGCGAGGATGCTACCCGCGGATGGCGCGAGCACACTGCGCGTCGAGGTGCGGCCCCATGATGGCGAGAACCCACTTGGAACCGGGGTGAACGTGGACGTGGATGCGAGCGGTGGCACGTGGCTGGGCCCGGTGTCGGACCTCGGGGATGGGCGCTACGAGCGCGTGCTCCAGGCCCCGTCCGAGCCCGAGGACGTGCGCATCGAGGTCGCGTGGGACGGACAGCCGCTTCGGGTGGCGCCGCGCGTGCGTTTTGGTCCCTGAGCTCCGCTATAATCGGGGCATGCTCACCCTACTCGCGCTGGTCCTGGGTGGCTGCGGTACGGCACCCGAGCCGCAGGTCACCGAGCCCCCTCCCGTCGAGGCGCGTGTCGCCTCGGAGATGCTTCTCCTCAACTGGGGAGAGGTGAAGTACGTCGGTGACCGGACCAAGCCGGAGCGCACCCACGAACAGGCCCTCGAGCTCGCCTCCGAGCTGGTGGTGAAGCTGCGCGCCGATCCGACCGCGTGGCCCGAGATGCTCGCCGAGTACAGCGATGGTCCGATGGTCGCGAGCGGGGGACGCGTCGAGTCCTGGCCGCGGGAGCAGGTGCCACGGGACTTCGCCCCGGTCCTCTCGGTCGACGTCGGGGAGTTCACCGACCCGCTCGATGCGCACCTCGGCGTGGTCGTGCTGAAGCGGGTCGAGCCGCTGGGCACCAGTCTGCTCTCGGGCCGCCGCCTGGTCGTCGCTTGGCAGGGCGCCAACCGCGCTCCCGCGGCGGTCACGCGTACGCCGGAGGAAGCCAAGGCCCGCGCGGAGGAACTCCATGCACGGGCGGTGGCCGACCCCACGGGCTTCGAAGCCCTGGTCAAGGCCGAGTCCGATGGCTGGGGGGCCGAGCGCGGTGGCTTCATGGGCACGTGGACGGTCGAGACCGCCCGATGGCCCCTGGCCGTCGAGGTCGCGCTCGATGGGCTCGCCATCGGTGCAATCAGCGGACCCGTGCGCAGCCAGTTTGGCTACGAGCTCTACCAGCGGCTCGAGCCGCAGCCCGCTGCGGTTCAGCTCGCTGGGGCCCACCTGCTGATCAGTCACTCGAGTGCGAGCTCCTCGCGGAACGGCCGCAGCAAGGCGGAGGCCAAGGCGCTGGCCGACGACCTGGCGGCCAAGGCCAAGGCCGATCCGTCTCTGTTCGGCACCCTCGCCCGCGAGCACTCCGACGATGCGGCGGATCGCGGTGGCGACCTCGGTACCTGGAAAGTGGGCAAGCTTCCCGAGGCGCTCGAGGACACCTTCCTGACCATGCACTTCGGCGAGGTCGCGGGGCCCGTCGAGTCCGAGTTCGGCTACCACCTTCTGTTCCGTCGCAAGGCCCCCGCCGACCACGCGGTCGACTACCGCGCGCCGCGCTCCGACCCGTCGTTGGAGGAGGGGATGCCCGACGACGGCGAGTACGGAGTGCCCGGCATGGAAGCCGACGCGCTACCCGATCCCCACGAGGGGCACGACCACTGAGGCGCGGTCAGAGCGTGCCGAGGCCGAAGACCTGGTCGTAGTCCGAAGGCGAGAGCCCGAGGGACGCGCAGGCTTCGTCGCGAAAGCTCTGCTCGTGCGCCTGCAGCAGTCGCAGTGCTTCCCGCTCGTCGATCTCGCCGAGGCGGTAGGTTCCCACCGTGAGTGCCGACTGCTCGGCGAGTGCTGCCTGTCGCTCGGTGAGTGCCGCGAGCGTCTCGGCAGGCACCGGCTTTCCGAGGAGCGACTCGATCTTGGCGATGCGCCCGGGCACGAGCATCGTGCCATCCCATCCGCCCGCCAGGCGCACGATGGCGGGTGGTAGGGCGAGGCGCGCGTCGACGGCGGCTTCCTGCGTGGCGACATCGGCGTCCTCCGCGGGGATGCCCCACTCGGCGCCCTGCGGAATGGCCGTGTCGGGTCGATCGTCGACGAGTTCGACGGCTGGTGGTTCGGGTTCGTCGTCGTCGGGCGGGGGCTGGGCTCGCAGCGCGGGGCTGCTGACCCGGGGCGGCGCGGAGGGCGCCGGTGTCTCGGGCGTACCCTGCGAGAACCACCCGATCGCCAGCAGGCCGAGACCGACGAGCATGGAGAGGGCGGCGACCACGCGGCGGTTCACGGCAGGAAGTCCGCGTAGGGTCCGAGGAGCAGCCCCTCTCCGAAGGTCTCGCACGCGGTGTCGCCACGAACGGTGACCGCCGCCAGCTGCCACGCTCCGGTGCCGCCCACGAGCACGGGCCCGCCGGAATCTCCCGAACAGGTCATGGATGGGGAGGGGACGTAGCGCAGCACCTCGGCGTCGAGCGTGCTGATCGACACGGTGCCTTCCTGCTTCACGAACGCCTCGCCGTCTGCGGCTCCGCCAAAGCCGACGACGGTGGCTTCGGTGCCGACCCAGGCGGCGTCCGCCTCCATGGCCAGGGGGATCGGCGTCGCGGGCAGGTCCTCGGCGAACTCCATGCGCATCAGGTCGTGAGCACCGCTGCTTGGGTCGTAGTCCGGGTGCACCGACAGCGACTCGGGCTGGAACCAGATGCCTTCGAGGCCCTGCCCGACGGGCCCGGAGCCATACAACGAGCGCTCGCCGAACACGACGCCCAGCCCGTCGACGGGTACCGTGCCCTTGCAGTGGGCTGCGGTGAGCACGGTGCGGGGGCCGATGACCGTCCCCGTGCACACCGTGATGCCCGTTCGTGCGCACGCCGAGCTGGCCACTTCGTTCACGCTGACGACCGCCTCGAACTCGGACGTCGCGGTGCCATCACGCATGCGCTGGAGGGGTGCGGGCTCGCAGTCGCTCGTGTCCCCCGAATCGACAGAGGGCCCGCCGGAACATCCGGCGAGCCCCAAGGCGAGCCACGCAGTGCGGAGCACTAGCTCGCCGGGCAGTCGGGGTCCTTGAACTGGCAGTGGACGTCGCATCCGTCGCTCGTGCCCTTCCAGCTGGTGGGGCAGTTGTTGTAGTAGTAGCTGCCGCGCCAATCGTACCCTGCGCTCGGGGCCGAGATCTCGTCGTCGACGCACGAGACGAACTGGTCGTCACACCACAGGCTCGCGAGGCTGTGGCCGCCGTGCTTGCTCGTGCGCACACACTGGTCGTGGTTGACGGCGTCCTGGGTGAACTGGGTTCCAGAGCAGCTCGTGCCGGTGTTGCCGTGGTTGCAGCCGTCGAACTCATGGCCGATGCGCTTGTAGTCGGTGCAGTCGCCTTCCCACCAGTCGCAGTCCCAGCAGTCGTGGCTACCACCGATGTAGTACGCGTTGTCCGCGTAGTAGTGACGCTCGGTGATGCCGCGCTCGGCGGTGTCGGAGTCCACCTCGTAGTCGAGCGGCATGCTGCTCGGCCACTGCGACCACAGGCCCTCGACCATGCTGAACAGCTGCTCCTCGGCCGCGGTCATCTGGCGGAGCGCACGGTACTCCTCCTTGGAGGTGACGTGCGCGATGGAGGGGTAGAACTCGGCCTCGAGCGCCGCAGTCAGGCGGAGGAGGACGGCGCGGTCCGCCTCGGTCATCAGCGCGGTGCCGCCGTCGAGCGCCTCGCCATGCAGCGACAGTCCGTGGGCGGTGCGGCTGGCCTGCAGGCGCATCCCGTGGAGCTCGACCGCAACCTCGACCGTGCCGTCGAACGTCTCGGAGCTCGAGAACTCCAGAACCTCGCCCTCGTCGAGCAGGAGCGAACCCGCGGTCCGCGTGGCCGTGCTGTCGAGCTGAAGATCGGGATCCGCCTGCGGAGCGCCGAACAGGTCGGACTCATCGCCAGGGGTGCCGCAAGCGCCGAGAAGGAAGAGGACGGGAACGAGGTAGCGGGTCATGAGAGCCTCCGATGCATTCATTCCCTTACAATCCTCATGCCAAAGTCTGTGGATCCCTATGTTTTGGCGTGTTTGCGTGTTTGGCCGTCCTGATCGCGAACACTTTGCGGTGTTCGCATTCCGAACGGTGTTCGGATCTCGAACGACATGAGAGGCGGTGTTATGGGCTTTTGGCAAGTCCCTGAGAGGGCGCGCAAAGGAGCCGTCACCTGTCGAGTACACGCCCCATTTGCCCGAACCGCATGTCGATTGCGTATTGGGCATGCGCCAGGCAAGGTGGGTTGTGTGCCAGCTCACGTTCGGCGAATCGGGGCGAGCCCGAGCGCACCGTATTGGAGTCGACGATGCGCCTGATGGCGATGACTTGCCTGCTCGCCGGCTGCACGAGCAGCGGAATGTCCACGGACTGGTGCGGCGATCAGTACGAGTCGGTGCTCGACGAAGCGGACTGGCCCGCGGTGTCGCTCGACGAGATCGGCACCGCCTGGCAGCTCGAGCCCCTCGACGAGGTGGACATGAGCCCACTGTCCGCGGACCTCGGCACCGTGACCTGGGACGGGCCCTGGGTCGAGACGACCTTCGACGACACCGGCTGCTACGAGGGTGCGGAGGCGTTCACCACGCTGTACCGGTGGGCGGCGATGGACGGCCAGATTGCCGGGACGGACCACGACACCCTTCGCGTGACCGTGCACCGCGACGTCCTGGGTTGGGCGGCGGTCGGCGTCGCCGTCACCGATGCCGTGCTGCTCGATGCCGTCTCGTCCTTCTACGACGGGGCCGCCATCGATGACGCAGAGCTCGGTCTGAGCGACGAGGGGTGGTCCCTGACCGTGTGGACCTCGGGAGCCGTCGAGGGCAGCCACGTCCTGCGAGGCGCGATCACGGCCCTGCCGTAGGTCCGCGCCCCCGCCGAAGCACGGCGCTCAGTAGACGTGCAGGTGGTACGGCACGGCGGGGCAGGTGCCGTCAGGTGGGACGGCGACGTGTTGTCCCAGGGAGCGGTGAACAGCTGTCTGTTCACGTCGACGCCGTAGGGCGCCCGTCGCGTGCAGACTCGGCGGTCGGGCATGCCCATCGCGACGATCTTGCGACGCGTGATGGCCGTTGAAACCGGCTCGATCGGGCAGCCGCAGGACCTCGCGTTCCGGGTGTCGCTCGTCCGAAAATTCTTCGCTTGCGGGTTTGGCGACGGGGGCATATCCGGCGCGTCCAAAATCCCCTTTGTGGAGGATGCACCATGCACAAGCTCATCTCCGTGGCCTTCGTCGCCCTGTCCCTTTCCGCCTGCGGCACCGAGCAGGCCCCGACCCTCACGTACGGCGACGCCGACCTCCGCCAGGGCGGCCCGGTCGACTGCTCCACCGTGTACTGCTTCGCCGTCGAGTGCCCCGAGGGCTTCGAGCGCGTGTACAACGGCCCGAACGACTGCTGCGGCACCTGCAAGGAGGTCAAGCCCTCCGGCGCCGGCCAGTGCAACAACGTGCGCCAGTGCGAGAACGACGCGGACCTCGTCCGTCTCGCTTGCGTCGGTAGCTGGGACTGCGTCGACAACGCCTGCGTGTACACCTGCGACACCAGTGACACGGGCCTCGTCGCCTACTAGTCGTCACCCACGCGAACTTCGCCCCTCCCGCCGACCGGCGCGAGGGGCGTTGTGGCTCAGGCTTCCCGGTGCGTGGCGGCCCGCCTACTGGGCACGCCAGTCCGCGGCGCCGTAGGCCTCGACGGCCGTCTCCTTCACGCCGAAGACGATCTCGGCCTGGTCGTGGGTGTAGAGCTGGCCTCGGGCATACGGCTCCTTGCCCATGAAGTCGACGAACTCGAGGGTGTGCACACCGGGCGAGATGGTGATCACCAGCTCGTCGTCGTTGCGGAGCTCGCCGACGACCTTGCCATCGACCTTGAGGTCGATCCACTCGCCGTCCTGCGAGCGGAGCACCAGCTTCACCGAGCTCGGGCCCACCGCCGGGGTGCCGTGGCCTGCGTTCGCGGTGGTGGTGGGCGCGGCGTAGTTCGGGTCCACGAGCTGATCGACGGTGATGCCGTCGCCGCTCTCGGTGACCTCCATGTGCACGCCCATACCGGGCACCTGCATGTCGACGGTGGTGGTGCCGCCGGTGGTCCCGCTGCTCACGCTGGTGGTGCTGGTGGCCGAGGCGGGCGCGGGAGCCGGTGAGGTCGCGGGAGCCGGGGCGGGCGTGGGGGCGGCCGCAGGCGCGGAGGACTCCAGGGTGATCGAGGTCTTGAAGGTCACCAGGCTCGTCGCCGCCCAGCTCCAGGACTTGATCTCCTCCCGGACGCAGGTGTGGGTGGGGAACATGGCCGGGGACTCGGTGTACACCGCGTTGCTCGCCAGGTAGCCCTTGAGCGAGCCTCCGGGCTTGATCTTGAAGCGTACGAACCAGCGGTCGAAGACCGGGTCGCCGCCGCCGTGTTCGGCCACACACTTGGCCACCGCGCCGCGAACGAGGGACTCGACCAGGGGCCGGTCGGCGGCCTCGATCGGCCCGCTGGGCTTGGAGTAGGGGGCCGGGCCGCTGTCGGGAGCGCCGCCTTCCGCCATGCGGGGGTCGAGGGTGGGCGCCGGCTCCAGGCCCTCGGCCTTCACGAGCACGCGCGACTTGGCGCCGTCCACCGCCATCTCAGGGGTCTGGTCGTTGATCTGCAGCGTCTTGAGCGCATCCTTGACGTAGAGGTGCGCTTCCTCGGCGGTGACCTTGCCGTCGCGCTGCCCGTCGAGCTGCCCGTCGGCCCAGCCGCGCAGGGCGCCCACCGCGAGGTAGGTGAAGGCGCCGTGGCGCGTGGGGTGCAGCGGGCCCGAGAGTTCGTCCCCGCTGGCGGCGTTCCACTCGAACACGCCCGGCTTCGGGGCCTGGGCATAAGCGGGTACCAGGAAGCGCTTGCCGGCGATGAGCTCGTCTCCGCCGCGTCCCAGGCCCGAGTAGCAGGCGTCGACGACGAGGTTCACCGCGCCGCCCTTGACCTCGGCCAGCGCCTTGAGCTCGTCCACGCCCACCCCGCGGGCGGCGAAGGCCGTCGGATCCTGCTTCACGTCGTCGCCGAGCAGCAGGCGCCCGCCGGTGGACGGGTCCGCGGCACCGTGGCCCGCGAAGTAGATCCACACCGTGCCGCCAGCGCCGACGTCGCTTCCCGCCGTGCGCACGGCATCGACGATCTGCTCCTTGGACGCGCCCTTGTCGAACAGGCGAATGCGGGAGGCGGGCACGCCCACCGTATACACGAGCAGGTCGTAGAACGCGGAGGCGTCCCGCTCGGCGTAGGGCACGTCCGGAGCGAAGGCGTAGTCCTCGACGCCGATGACGACGGCGGTGTCGGCGCTGGCCGTGTTGCCGGTCTTCAGGGGCTGGTCGAGGGAGGGCAGGCCGCCCGCGAGGGCCGCGGAGAGGAGCAGGGAGATCATCGATCACTCACAAGTGGGAGGAGAGAACAGGGCGGCGCGCTTCTCGGCGATGCCCGGCACGTCCGGGCAGCTGCCGGTGCCGGCCTCGAGCACGTGGAGGCTGGCGGTGCCGATGGCGGCGCCCTCGGGGTAGTGGTCGGGACCGAGGCCGCCGGAGACCTCGCAGAAGCCCTGCCAGCCGGCGGTGCTCGCAAAGGTCTCGCGGGCGTCCACGGCCAGCGCGACGAGGCGCTCGTCGCTGCCGTCTGCCTGGGCCACGGCGGTGAGCGCGCCCAGCGAGAGGCTGTCGGTCACGGTGTCGTCGCCGCCCGGAGGCGGCCACACGAGCAGGCTGCGGCCGTCGCGGGACACGCTGTACACCTGCACGCGAGAGGGGCGGTTCACGGCGACTACGGGCTCGGTCTCCTTGCCCTCGCAGAGCACGCCGTCGTCGGCGGGCAGCCGCACGCTCACGCGCAGTCCGCCGGCGCCGGGGCGCTCGCCGCCGACCAGCCCCAGGTCGCCGTCTCCGCGGCACGAGCCGGTCTCGGAGGGGTCGAAGCCGAGCAGGTCCGGGGCGAAGGCAAAGCCCTCGATGGGGCCGCCGTCTTCGAGGCTGGCGGTGAGGGTCACGGCATCGGGTCCGGGCACGAGGTCCAGCCACAGGGCGGCGCCTGTCGCCGTGGTCGCGACGCCGGCGTCGGCCAGGGCGTTGCGCACGAGCGCCAGCAGTCGGGCTCCGGCCAGACCGCTGGGACAGCCCGTGTGCCACCGCGGGGGACGCGGATCGACGGATGCGCCGGTCGCGGCCACCTTGCCGGCGAACACGGCCAGGGCCGCATCGAGCGCCGCCTTCTCGCGCTCGATGGCGTCGAGGGCGGACTTCTCCACCGCCACCGAGGCACAGGCGCTCTGGGTCGAGGCGTCGAAGTGACCCTCCTTCCAGGGCTTCACCTGGCGACGCAGGGCGTCGCAGCGGCTGTCGGCGAGACCCGCGCAGGCGCCCATCACCAGGCGCTGGGTCGCGGCCTCGCGGGCGGCGGCCAGCGCGACCGCGGCACTCGCACCTGCGCCCTCCCCGCGCTCCACGCGGTAGCCGGTGGGCGGGGTGGTGGGACAGGCGGCCTCGATGTCCACTGGCGCGGAGACCGCGGCGGCATCGACCACCGCGGTCTTCGGTCCGCACCCGAGCACGAGGAGCGCGATCAGGGAGCTACTTGCTCGCATCGTCGGCCCCGTCGGGCTTGGAGAGGGCCTCGACGGCGGCGGTGCCGGCGGCGGCCTCATCTTCCTTGGGCAGGAACATGAGCACCTTGGCGACGCGCAGGGTGCCGCCCGGGGTGGCCTCCTCCTCGACGCACCAGGACTCGTCCTTCACCAGGCTCGCCACGCCCTCGGAGGCCGAGTGCAGGAGCTTCTCGGACTCGAGTGAGGTGGTGAGCTGGTCGGTGGCGCCGCTGGTGCTCGCGATCTGCACCGAGCCCGTCTGGATGCTCTCGGCGAGGTAGCGCACCACCTGCTCGCGGCCCGAGGTCAGCGCCTCGGTGCGGGCGTCGGCCTCGGCGGCGTGGGAGCGGCTGATGCCGACGAAGTAGTGGCCCTGGCTGGACTTCGGCGGTCCGTCCGTCCAGTCCCCACAGCCGGAGGCGGCCACGTCGGCCTTCCAGTGGTTCTTGGTGGTCTTGAACGCGAAGTACACGGGGTTCGGGAACTGCACGCCGCGCTTCCAGGTGACGCCGTGCTTGATCTCGATGTCGCCGGTCACGCCCTGGGGCGAGATGCCGTTGGCGTCGACGCCGCCCCCGCTCGAGACCTCGTAGTAGACCTCGCCGGTGCCGGCGACGAACTCACCGACGTACAGCTCGGTGCACTGGTCGGGCGCCTGCTTGCAGCAGGACTCGAAGGCGGCCGGGTCCTCGGGGGCTGCGACCATCTTCTCGGTGAGCGTGTACTTCACGCGCACGATGCTCGAGCGGCCGCCGCCGGCCTCGACGCTCGCGACCATGGGCACGCCGACACTCGCGGAGGCCTGGGACGAGGCATTGAACAGCTCGTCGTACATCACGCCGCCGCCGTCGATCTTCTTCATCGTCAGGTGCTTGGAGCAGGTGAGCGGCATCGCCGAGGTCTCGTCGATGTTCTCTTCGCCCTGCGGCACGAAGCGCCCGAGGTACGCGGAGGGGTCGGTGTCGAAGGCGCTTCGCAGGAACAGGTTCTGCGGCGCCACCACCGTGGGGCCCACGGCCTCCGGAAGGGTGGTGTTCTTGGGCCCGCAAGCCGTGTACACGAGGGCACTCAGGACGAAGAGTCCCGTGGAAAGGCGCATGAGGTCTCCCTGGCAGTTTCGCGGGCCTCCGCCCGTCGGTGCGCATCGAACGCAGAGTGTCGCGCTGGCATTCCTCAGGCGCTTGTCAAGTCAGCGTCAATCGCCGCTGTTTCACGCCGGTTGATGGCGTTCGTCGGGCCGGATTCGCCGTCGCGGGCACCCGCGCGCCTCGCGACGGTGCGGGGCGGGCCGTCTGTCGCGTCTTTTTGGGTTCTCCGCCTGGAAACCTGGTCGTACTCGGGCCGATCTGTCGCCGCTCGAGGGTGAGGACGAGCGGATCGCGCCCGCCGCGAGCCGCGGCCGGGGGGATGCCTGGCTGGTCACGGCTTTTTCGTGTCCCTCGCCGCCGTCGGAAGCCGCGCATCCGTCGCGGGCACCGAGGGCTTGCGCAGCACCGGGGCGGCTGGGCGCGTCTCGGGCGGCTCTGGAGCCGCGGGCGGTGGCGGTGCTTCGAGGTCGACCACCGCAGGGGTGCGGTCGAGGCCGAGCGCGGCGCGGATGTCGTCGCGGCTACGCGACGTGTCCGCAGGGGGTTCGGCCAGGGCGATGACGAAGGCGAAGACGAGCATGTGGACTCCTTGCTGTCTCCCAGAGAAGCAATGGACGTGCCAGCCCCTCGCGCGCGCGATCACCCCTCAGCGCCGACCATGGGCGAATCGAGAGCTGTTCCACCCCGGTACGCAGGCGGGTCAGCCGGTGACCCACCCCGCGCCAGTCCAGGTGGTCCGACCGCCAGCTTGCCCCCGCGGAACCCCATGAACAGCGGATTCATGGTCTGGCACCGGGTCTGCATTGTCTCCAGGCAGCTCCGACAGCGGGGCCACCACCACCAAGGAGAACACCATGCGCAAGACCCTCGCCCTCGCCTTCCTGCTCGCCGCGCCTGCCGCCTTCGCCGCCGGCTCCGCCAGCCACAACGTCAGCGTGCAGCTGCTCGAGCTCACCGACATCGCCATCCAGGGCGGCGACGTCTCCATCGTGCTCGACCAGTTCGACCCCGGCACCAACTGGGTGCTGCCCGAGTTCGACGAGAGCACCTCGCTCGAGTTCCGGCACACCAGCGCTGCCGCCCAGAAGGTCACCGTCGAGACCGACAACGCAGCGCCGAGCTTCGCGCTGTCCGTCACCGCCCAGGCGCCCAGCAACGGTGCCTCCGCCGGACAGGTCGCGCTGTCCACCACCGCCGCCGACTTCATCACCGGCATCAACGCGGGCCAGGGCGGCGCGGGGCTCCGCTACGACGCGTCTGCGCCGATGGGGTCCGCAGCCGGCACCGACGCACACGTGATCACCTACACCATCCTCGCGATGTAGGGGGTCACCATCTTGGCAACGAGAGCCGGTCCCACTCCAGGGGGACCGGCCTTTCGCCGTCGAGCGCGCCACTCGCACGAGTGAGCGCGCGTTCGTGTGTCTGGGCCCCGACGCGGGTGTGCCACCACGGGTCGCACGGTCCACCCGGACTGTTCCACTGCGGACCGCTGCGCGACACGGTGCGCACGACCCCGCTCTTTCAGCGGATCCAGCGACCCGTCGGGCTGGCATCGCGCCTGCAACGTGGCCGGCACACCCTCTCCCCGGAGTCCGCCATGCGACACGCCCTCGCCTTCCTCCTCCTCCTGCTCGGGTCGCCGGCCCTGGCCTCGGACATCCTCGTGCTCGGCTCGCTCGTCCACGAGGCGCGACTCGCGCCAGGCCAGCAGGCCAGCGGAACCTTCGAGGTCCGAAACGACGGCGAGGAACAGGCCTCCGTGCTGCTCTATCAGCGCGACTACGTGTTTCAGGCCGACGGGTCCAACCAGTTTCCCGAGCCCGGTGCGCACCCGCGCTCGAACGCGAGCCACGTCCGCTTCGAGCCCGAGCAGCTCACGATTCCGGCCGGCGGCACCGCCGAGGTGCGCTGGACCCTCGCGACCCCCGCGGGCGAGTCCCGCACCGGCAGCCTGTGGAGCGTGCTCATGGTCGAGCCGATGGCCGAGCAGTTCCAGCCCGAGTCGGCCGGCAATGAGCGCAACCTCGCGATCACGACCGTGTACCGGACGGGCGTGCAGCTGGTGACGCACCTCGGCAACGCGCGCGACCCCAAGCTCGAGTTCACCGCCGGCAGCCTGGACCAGGAGGCCGGCGCAGCCTTGCTGTCCGTCGACGTATCCAACACCGGGGATGCCGGCCTGGCGCCGCAGGTCTACGCGGAGCTCTACGACGCCGAGGGCAACCGCGTCGGCCGCTACACCGCCGGAGAGCGACGCATCTACCCGGGCTGCTCCGCGCGCTTCCACATCGACCTCGCGGCGGTCCCGAGCGGGACCTACGTCGCCTGGGTCATCGCGGACGACGGGCAGGACCACGTGTTCGGCTCGCAGCTCCCCCTCGCGCTGTAAGCGAGGCTCTGATGCTCTGGTTCTGGGGCTTCGCAGTGGTCGCATGGGCGACAGAAGTGCAGTGGACGGCCGCCCCCGAGCTCGTCGTACCCGGGACGATGGTGCAGCTCGGCGCGCGCGTCGAGACGCGCCACGCGACGCAGGCCAGCGAGGAACTGCTGCTGCCGCCGGGCTGGACCCAGGTCATGCCTCTCGGCGAGGTGGACCTCGACGCCGGGCAGGGCACACTGCGCATGCTCGGCGTCCAGCCGACGCGGGCCGCTCCGGCGGGCCCGGCCACCCTCGTCTACCGCCTGCGGATGGCCGACGGACGCATCGCGGCAGAGGCTTCGCTCCAGATGCAGGTCGAGGAGGTGTTCGACGTGGAGGTTCGCCCCGGCGCCACGCCCGACCTGCTCAGTCGCGGCGGTCGTGCGGCCTCGGTGGACGTCCAGATCGGCAACCGAGGCAACGGCCGAGCGGACCTCGATCTGCGGGTGGACTGCGGAGCGCTCGTGTGCGGTCTGGAGCCGACGCAGCTCGCGCTCGAACCTGGCGGCACCGCGGTGGTGACCGTGCACATGCGCGCCCCCAAGGCCCCGCGAAGCTCCGGACCCGCCACCGCCATCCTGCACGCGACGTCCGGGGACCACGCATCGAGAGTGTCGCTCACGACCCACGTGGTCTCCGCGCGGCCGGCACCGGTCGAGGGAGGGCGCTCCCTACGCGGCCACGCGCGCCTGGGGGTCGAGCACGCTCGGGGCACCCTCGGTGCATTCGGACAGCTGCGCGCCCGCGGAGAACCCAGCGCCGACTCCAAGGTCGACCTCGCGCTGTCGCGGTCGCGAGAGGGCACCCTCGACGGCGAGCTCGCCCTGCGCCGTCGGAGCCTCGACCTTCGCGCCTCGAGCCGGGCGGCGACGCCTCTGCCCTGGCTGTGGCCAGAGACCGGTCCCGGTCTGCGGACGCGGGTCTCGGTCGACGCCGCCAGCATCGAGGTCGGCGCCCTCCGCACACGGCATCGGGCGCTTGCCTTCTCGCGGGCAGAGGCCACCCACGCCTCGTGGCGTCTCGGTCTCGGCGCCATGGGGGCCGCCGGGCGCAGCCCGGGCAGCTGGTGGCTCGCCAGCGCCGAGCAGGACGGGGTGATACGCGCCACGGCCCAGGTCGCGGGTAGTGCCGAGGGCGGCGCGGCCCAGCACGTCGAGCTCGCGAACGAGGCAGACCGACCGCTGCATTGGCGGGCGCGGGCGGAGCGCATCGACGGCGCCCTTCGTTCGACGGGAGACGTCCGGCAGCATGCGCAGGGCACCCTGGTCGCGAGTGCCTCGCACCTGCAGCTGCACACCACCGCGCAGACCACCGTCGACGGCGCCCGGCGCGACACGCGTCTCACGGCGGGAGGTGCGGGGCGATGGGACCAGCCGGATCGGCGGCTGCAGCTCGACGGCCAGCTGACCTATCGCGTGCTCGCCGATGCCCAGGTGCTGCGTTCCTGGACGGCTCAGGGGCGCGCTCGCGGCCGCGTGCACGGGCAGCAGGCCGAGGTCCGGGCCCGGCTCGCGCTCGACCCGACGACCTCTCTGGTCCGCGTCGAGACCACCCTTCAGCTCGGGCTGGGCACCGAGCGCCACCGCGTCGACGGGCTCGCGCACCTGGCGACCGACGCGGCGGGCCCTGCGTCGCGTGTGGAGCTGGCGGCGCGCAGCGAAGCCGGACCGGTGACGGTCGGCCTCGGAGGTCGCGTGGAGACTGGCGTGCACCTGGCGCGCGCCATCGAAGCGGTGGCCAGCCTCCGCCTGCCTCGCGGGAACATTGACGCCAGGGTTGCCGTGGCCGAGCAGGCCTCTGGCACACAACGAAGCGCTCGGCTCGACTGGTCGACGCCTCTGCGCATTCCCGTCGCGCGCGCCGAGGGCGTCGGCGTCGTCGTGGGTCGACTCGTCGATCACCGCACCGGAGAGGGCATGTCCGGCATCCTCGTCGCTGCCGGTGACCGCACCGCCGTGACCGGGCGCCAGGGGCAGTTCCGACTGACCGGCGTGCCACTCGGTGCCGTGCTGCTCTACGTCGACCTCGGCGGTCTCGGCGACGGGTGGGTCACCACCGAGCCGACCCCGCTGCCGCTCACCCTGCTCGACACCCAGGAGGCCGTGATCGAGCTCGGCGTCGCCCCCGCGGTACGGGTCGCCGGCACGCTCATGTTCGCGCGCGGTGGCGCGGGCGGCGGCCTCGGAGCGGGACCCGATCTCGAGGACGGACCCCTCGCCGGGGTGCTCGTGGAGCTCAGCCGGGGCACGGAACAACTCCTGCGCCGAACCGACGCCCACGGTCGCTTCACCTTCGCGGGCATCCGGCCCGGCGACTGGACGATGACCGTGCACACGGGCGGACTTCCGGTGGAAGTGGAGATCGTCGACCGTGTCCGCAAGCTCTCGGTCGCTGCGGACCCGCTTGACGTGCAGGTTCATGCCCGTCCAGCTCCAAGAGCCATGCAGATCCAACAGGGGTTCACGCTCGACCTGGCGCCCTCCGGGTCAGCCCGATGACATGGCTCGATAGTGACCGGCAAAGCCTGGTTATCATCCGGATCTTCTCGCGCGGGCCACGGCGTCGCGAGGCGACTGTGCCGTGGTGGGTCATGCTGATGGCACAGGTGTCCCAGCACGGCACACCCACTCTGTAGGCACCGCCAGACCCTCAAGCACGAACGCCGGCTTTCGCCCGGCACGCCCTCTGCATTCCCAGGTCGACGGAGAGCGCCATGACACGCAGTACCATCCTGGTCATCGACGACGACCCGAGCCTCGGACGCCTGCTCGCGCACTGGCTGCAGCGCGACGACCACGAGGTGCTCTCGGCCGAGACCGCCGCCGAGGGCCTGGACGCGCTGACCTGCGCGCTTCCGGACGCCATCCTGCTCGACCTCAACCTGCCGGACGCGCACGGTCTCGAGGTCCTGGCCACGGTCAAGCAGCGGCACCCGCGTCTTCCCGTCGTGATGATGACGGTCGATGCCGACGTGGACACGGTGGTGCGCTGCATGCAGTACGGCGCCTTCGACTACCTTCCCAAGCCCGTCGACCGAACGAAGCTGTTCACGACCGTTCGCAATGCGGTCGACAAGGGGCGCGCGGACCTGCGCATCGCACAGCTGGAGCGCGAGGTCGACGGCAGTGGCTACCCCGGCATCCTCGGCCAGTCCCCGCAGATCCGCGAGCTGTTCCGCCAGATGGATCGGGTCGCGCCCAGCGACATCACCGTGCTCGTGCGCGGCGAGAGCGGCACCGGCAAGGAGCTCGTCGCGTCGGGGCTGCACAGCGCCTCCCCCCGTCACTCGGCGCCCTTCGTGGCGGTGAACTGCGCCGCGATCCCAGAGAACCTCCAGGAGTCCGAGCTGTTCGGTCACGAGAAGGGCGCGTTCACCGGTGCGGACCAGCGCCGCATCGGTCGCTTCGAGCAGGCCAATGGCGGCACGCTGTTCCTGGACGAGGTGGGCGAGCTCTCACTGCCGCTGCAGGCGAAGCTCCTGCGCGCGCTGCAAGAGCAGTCCTTCTACCGGGTCGGAGGCTCGAGCGAGGTGCGCGTGAACCTGCGTATTCTCGCCGCAACCCACCGGGACCTGCGCGCCATGGTCGCGGATGGCCGCTTCCGCGAGGACCTCTACTACCGCCTGGCCGTGTTCGAGCTCGCGGTACCGCCCCTCAGGACCCGCGACGGGGACCTCCTCCTGCTTGCCGAGCGCTTCCTGCGCGAGGTCGGCGCACGCTACGGACGCACGAACCTGCGCCTGTCGCACGAAGCCCGCGAGCGGGTGGAGCGTCATCCCTGGCCCGGCAACGTGCGGGAGCTGCGCAATGCCATGGAGCGGGCAGCGGTGCTCGCCCGGGACGGCGTCGTCCAGCTCGCGGACCTGCCGCCCTCCCTGGTGCTCGGCCCCCCCACGGCGCGTCCCCAGACCACCGAGCCGCCCAAACCTCAGATCGAGCAGGAGCCCACGCGCCTGTCCGACATCGAGCGCGCCGCGATCCTGCGGGCACTCGACGATGCAGACGGCAACGTCTCGGAGGTGGTGCGCACCCTCGGCATCCCACGGACCACCCTCTACCGCCGCCTGCGCGAGTACGGCGTGCGCTGAGATGCGAATCGCGACGGCCATCACGACCGAACCGTCCCCGGACCGGGCCCTCGCCGAGATCGCGCCGGCGCTGACCCGCACCCTTGGCGGTGCGCCGTCGATGGTCTTCGGAGTGCTCAACGCGGGGCGTGACCCACAGCGGACGCTGGATGCGGTGCGCGCGACCTGGCCCGGCGTGCCCTTCATGTTCCACACCAGCTGCAACGGCCTGCTCACCGACCAGGGCTTCGCGGACGACCCCCACGCCCTGGCCTGTCTCGCCGTGCGCGATCCGGACGGTCGCTACGGCGTCGCCAGCGCCGAGAAGGGGGTCCAGCCGCGGGCCGCCACGCGGGCGACACTCGAACGAGCACTCGCTCGGACGGGCGCTCCCTTCGCCCAGCCGGCGTTGGTGTGGACGAGCGGCGGTCCCGGTGACGAGGAGTCCATGCTCGCGGCCATCGACGAGACGCTCGGGGGGCGCGTGCCCGTGTTCGGCGGATCCTCGGCGGACGATGCGGTGGCCGGCAACTGGTTCCAGCTCACGCCGGACGGCACCACCCACGACGGCGTGGCCATGGCGGTGCTGGCACCGTCGACACCCCTGACCACCGCCTTCCTCAGCGGCTATGCGCCGAGCGGGCCGCACGGCCGGGTCACGCGAGTGGAGGGGCGCACCGTGTGGGCCATCGACGACCGCCCGGCCGTCGAGGTCTACGAAGCGTGGACCGGCCTCTCCCTGACCCACGTGGACGTGCTCGCCGCGACCAGCCTGCAGCCGCTCGGGCGACCGGTCGGCCGCATCGAGGACGTGCGCACCTTCGCCCTGTCGCACCCGGCTGCTGTCGTGGAAGGCGGCGGCCTCCAGCTGTTCACCGAAGTGACCGCAGGGGAAGAGATCTACGCCATGCGGGGAAGCACCGACAGCCTCGTCGAGCGCGCGGCGCGGGTCGCCGAGGCCGTGAGCGTCCACGGCGACCTCGAGGGGGCGCTGTTCACGTACTGCGCGGGCTGCCGGCTCACCGTTGGCGAGCGCATGCCCGAGGTCGCCCGGGGCATTCAGCGCGTGCTCGATGGACGGCCCTTTCTCGGGCAGTTCACCTTCGGCGAGCAGGGTTGTCTGACCGTGGGTCGCAACCAGCACGCCAACCTCATGATCTCGGCCGTCGGCTTCCGGAGGCTCCGATGAGCACCGAGGAGCGCCTCGCGGAGGCGCTGGCAGAGCTCGCGACCTTGCGGCAGACCGCTCTTGCACAACAGACCGAGACCCAGGCTCTGCTTTGCGCGGTCCAGGCCATCGGTGAGGGCGGATCCCCGGCGGCGATGTTCGAGCGACTCTTCGAGGCGCTCGCACCCACCCTGGGATTCACGCATGCGCTCGCGGCGGAGCGCCAGCCCCAAGGCCTCGTCGGTATCGCTGGCCACACCCCGGGCGAGAGCTGGCCGATGGAGGCGATCCTCGACGCTGTACCCGGCCACGGCGTGCTTGCCGTCTTCGACACCGCGCGTGTGCCCGGAGCTGGCTCGGGCGCGTTCCTCGGAGCCCGCAGCCTGCTGTTGGCGCGGGTCGACGGCGAGCCCGAACGCCTGATCGTGCTCACCCACCCGGGCGTCGGTCACTTCGACGGTCGGCGGACCCAGCTCGTCCGCCAGCTGCTCGGGCCGCTCCGTCAGGCCATGCTGCTCGACGCCACGCGGGCCAGAGCCCTGAACAGCCTCGCGCGCTTCCCCGACGAGAACCCCGAGCCCGTGCTGCGCCTGTCCCTGGATGGCCACGAGCTGTACCGGAACCCCGCCGCAGATGCCCTGCTCACACAGATCGGCGGCGAGGTCCCGGACGAGCTGAAGGACCTGATGTTCGGCTCCGAGCGCACCGGCAGCGCGCACGTGGAGTGGAGCGGCCGCCACTTCGACGTCGTTGTCGCCCGCTTTCCGGACAGTGGGTACGTGAACTTCTACCTGCGCGACGAGACCGCGAGGGTGCGCACCGAGCGCGAGCTCGCGCGGACATCCAGCCGCTTCCGCGCGCTGATCACCCACCACCGCGCCGGACTGCTCGTGCTCGACGAGCGAGGGCGCGTGGCCTTCGTCAACGACGCCTTCGGCCGCCTGTTCGACACCGGCCCCGCCGAGGCCATCGAGGGCCTGCCAGGTCGCGAGTTGATGCACGCCCAGAGCCATCGCTTCGCCGACCCCGAAGCGATCGAGCGTCTGTTCGCCAACGAGCGCGGCACCCATGTGCTGAGACTCGCCGACGGCCGCATCGTCGAGTGCGAGGAGCTGCCGATTCGCACGGACACC
Source organism: Deltaproteobacteria bacterium (assembly GCA_006226595.1). Classification (GTDB taxonomy): domain Bacteria; phylum Myxococcota_A; class UBA796; order UBA796; genus M1803. The sequence goes on along the minus strand of SBGP01000095.1, from coordinate 245,719 downwards.
GGACGCGGCGGCCACCTCTGGCAGTTCCGCGACGTCACCGCGCGCTGGCGGGCCGAGCGCGCACTGCACCGCGCCAAGCGCGAGGCCGAAGCCGCCCGCGACGCGAAGGCCGACTTCCTGGCGCACGTGAGCCACGAGGTGCGCACCCCCCTCCACGCGCTGCTCGGCATGACCCAGCTGCTCGGCGAGACGCGACTGACGGGCGAACAACAGGCCTACGCGCGCTCGATCCACACCAATGCCGAAGCCATGCTGGCGCTGATCAACGACGTGCTCGACGTGTCCCGCCTCGAAGACGGCGGGCTGCGCCTGCTCGACGAGCCGATGAGCCTGCGTCGACTGCTCGAGGGCGTGGTCCTGAGCCAGGCCGGCCGCGTGCGCTCCGGGGTCGAGCTGTACGCCGTCGTCGACCCGCTCCTGCCCGCACAGGTACTCGGGGACGAGGCCCGGCTGCGACAGGTGCTGACGAACCTGGTCTCCAACGCCGCGAAGTACACGGACCGCGGCGAGATCGCCGTCGCCGCCAAGCTGCTCGAGCGTCGCGACGGGCGCGTTCGACTGCAGCTGGTGGTGCGGGACACGGGCGTCGGCATCTCCTTCGCCCAGCAGGAACGCATCTTCCAGAAGTACGTCCAGACCCACGAACACCGCGGAGGCACGGGCCTCGGCCTGCACATCACGCGCTCGATCATCGAGCTGATGCGGGGCGAGCTCACCCTGGTGAGCCGTCCGGGGGCGGGAGCGACCTTCACGGTCGAGGTCGACCTCGGGGTGTCGCTCGAGCGCGACGCCGAGCTCGATGGCCGCACCGAAGGGTTGCGTGGCCTGCGCCTGGCGGTGCTCGGCGCCAATCGCTACGCGACTCGGGCGCTCAGCGCGCCGTTGATCAGCCTCGGGCTCGAGGCCGCCCAGCTGCGCTGCGACAAGAACCCGCCGACCAGCTTCGAGGGCTTCGACGTGGTCGTGGTCGACACCCGGGTCCCGACCGAGATGCGCGGCCTGTTGGCGCGATCCGAGGTGCACCTCGTGCACGCTCAGCCGCTGACCGAGGGCACGACCCAGCCCGCGGAGGAGCACACGGTGTTCCTGCCGCTCCGGCCCGAGCACCTGATCGAAGCCATCCAGGCGTGCACGCGGCCGGTCGACGAAGAGGAGGACGACGTCACCGCCGTCGACCCTCGCGGCCCGGCCCTTCGCGTGCTCGTCGTCGAGGACAATCCGGAGAACCGCGCCCTGGCGAGGCAGGTGCTGCAGCGCGCCGGACACCAGGTCGTGCTGGCCGAGGGCGGGCACGCGGGCGTCGAGCGGGCACGGGCCGGCGACCTCGACGTCGTTCTCATGGACCTGCACATGCCAGAGGTGGATGGGTTCGAGACCATTCGTCGCATCCGACATGCCGAGCAGGTCGCCGGGGTGCCACACCTGCCGATCATCGCGTACTCCGCGCACGCCACGCCGGAGGTCCGCGAGCGGGCGCTGGACGTCGGCTGCTGCGACTTCGTGCCGAAGCCGTCGCAGTCCCACGAGCTGATGGCCGCGCTGAACCGGGCCGCCTCGCCGAGGGCTCGGGTCCTGGTCGTCGATGACGCCGCGGACACGCGACGACTCGTGCGACACCTGCTTCGCCGCGAAGGCTTTCGGGTCGCCTGTGCGAGTGGCGGCGACGAGGCCCTGGAGTACCTCGACCGCAACCCGGTGGACGCGGTACTGCTCGACGTCGAGATGCCCGGCAGGGACGGCGTGTCTACCGTGCGCGAACTCCGCAAGCGCGGCTGGAACGTGCCCGTCGTCGCCACCACCGGACACGTGGGCCGCGATCACGAGTGGCGCTCCGCCGGCTTCGACGCGACGCTCTCCAAGCCCTTCGACCGACGGAAGCTGGTCGAGACCCTGGATCTTGCGATGAAGGCGGGCACGGACGTTCCGGCACCCCGCCGGACCTCGCACCCGGTGGTGGCCAGCGTGGACGCCGAGCTCGAGCCGCTGATTCCGGCGTTCCTACGCGACCGTCGCAGCGACGTGAAGCGGCTGCGCGCCGGCATCGCAGCCGGCGACGTGGACACGGTGCGCCGCATCGGCCACTCGATGCGCGGCACCGGTAGCGCCTACGGCTTCCCGGACATCTCCGAGCTGGGTGCAGCGATCGAGCGGGCAGCGGGCGAGGGCTCGCTGGAGCATGCCAACGAGGCCACCCGTGCGCTCGACGGCTACCTCGGTCAGGTCCGGGTCCAGTACCACTAGCCAAGCGGTGGCACGCGACTCGCAACACGGCGGACGGGAGGTCCCATGTCCGCACTTCCGAGTCCCGAGTCCGAACGCCGGTCCTTGCGCCTCGAGTCCTGGCTCGGGGCGGGTTCCTTTGCCGACGTGTATCTGGGGGCGCTTCGAACCCCGCGTCGCGAGGATCGGCCCGTCGCCATCAAGCTGCTCGGGCCGACGGCGATGCTCTCACAGGCGTGCCAACGCGACCTGATCGGCGAGGCCTGGGTGCTTCGACAGCTCGATGGGCCGGGCATGGTGCGCATCGTGGAGCTCCTTCGGGTCGAGGGCCAGCTCGCCCTGCTCACCGAGTTCGTGCCCGGTCGTTCGCTCGCGCCGATGCCGTCGACACGCGCCTGCGCCGACGCCGCCGGCCAGGTCGCGCACGCGCTGGCCACCGCACCCCGGGGCTTCCTGCACCGCGACATCAAGCTGGCGAACTTGCGCCTCACGCCGGATGGCCGCGTCGTACTGCTCGACATGGGCTTGGCGCAGATCGACGGAAGCGGCGCCGGCACCAATGCTCGCCTGGCCGGGACCCTGGGCTACATGGCCCCCGAGTGCTTCACCGCACGTCCGCCGACGCCCGCAGTGGACGTCTACGCGCTGGGCGCGACGCTCTTCGCGCTGGTGACGGGCCATCCGCTGTGGGGACGCCGGGAACGGCGGGTGGCGCGAGAGCTGCGCAGCTTTCCGCGCATGCACCGGGCCTGGCGAGGCATTCGGCTGGCCGAGGTGACGCTGCCCGCGCTCGCCGTGCTCCTCGACCAGATGCTCGACTTCGACGCCGCGCGCCGTCCATGCGCCGCCGAGGTCGCGGCTCGCCTCGCGCGCATGTCGCTTCCGGGCCCCTCGCTGCGCACGGTGTGCGCGTCCGTCGCGTGGCCCGACGAGCCGCAGAGCATCGGTGCGAGGGTCCTCTGGGAAGACCCGGTCTAGCTGTACCACCCCGGGGCCGACCTGTCCCACTCTGGTACAGCCACTGACCCACCACGGCACCGCCCAGGCGCGAACGCGCACGCCACGGCTGGCCCGCCGCTTGCTGCTCCGAGGGCGGGAGGCCTCATGTCCGTGACCCCACGCATCCTCGTCGTCGAGGACGACCCCTCGCAGGCGCGCCTGCTCGAGCTCTGGCTCGGCCGCGCCGGCTATGCGCCCACCGTCGTGGACACCGGTTCCGCGGCGAGCGACCGCCTCCGAGACGGCGGCTGGGCCCTGGTGCTCTCGGACGTGGACCTCCCCGGCTCGTCGGGCCTCGATGTCCTGCGCGAGGCAAAGCGGGTGACCCCGACGACGCCGGCGGTGCTCATGACGGCGCACGGCGCCGCCTCGCTCGCGAGTGAGGCCATCGCCCGCGGCGTCGACAGCTACCTGCTCAAGCCGCTCGCGCGCGGAAGGCTGCTCGATGCCGTGGCCCAGTTGCTCGCGCGACCCGCGAACGCCCAGACCGTGCTCGCGATTGGCTGGCGCACCAGCGACCTGGCGGTCGCCTGCGGGGCCACGCTGGGGCTGCACGCCGAGCGTGGTGATGCCGTGCACCTGCTCGTGCTCGGCGACTCCACCGTGCGCACCTCGCCGCTTCACTTCCCATTCGCCGGGCGGATCCATGGGGACCTCGACACGCCCAACGCGGGCGCCGTGTACGAGGTGGTGAGCCGCGAGGTCGCCCAGCTCGGCCCTTCGCTGGTCTACCTGCCCACGTCCTCACCCGGTATCGAGGCGGTGCTGCACCGGGCATCACGGCTGGCCGCGCGCAGTGCCGAGGTCGTCTACGCCTACGCCCCCGCTCGTGAGACCGACGAGTTTCGGCCCCAGCGCTTTCGGCCCATCAGCGACCAGCTCCCGGGCAAGCTCGCGTGGATGGCCGGGCTCGGCTTCTCGGACGAGTCGTGCGAGCGGGCGAGACGCCACGCGATCCGCTGGGGATCGTCTCTGGGGGTGCCTTGCGAGGTCTTCGAGCTCGTCCGGGACGTGCGTCCATGACCCTCCAGGAGGTCAAGACCGCGCACCCGACTCGCGCTGCCTCTGGCATGCGCCACTCAGCAGATCCGCGGGAGCGCCTCGCCAAGGGGGAGGTCGAGCAGCCTCTCGCCGCCATACGCGTCCCGCAACCACACCCGACCTGTGCCCTCGGTCACCGTGCCGATCCGTGCCGCGCTGGGCTCGACGGACTTGAGCGCCGCCAGCGCGGTGTCGGCGTCCTCTGCCCGAGCGAACACGACCATGCGCCCTTCGCAGGCCAGGTGCACCGCGTCCAGGCCCAGGATCTCGCAGGCGGCGCGAACCCCCGGGTCGACGGGAATCGACCCTTCGTCCAGGACGATGTCCACGTCGGCCGCGCCGCCGATCTCGACGACGGAGGCCGCCAGTCCGCCGCGGGTGCAGTCGCGCATGCAGCTGGGGACCACGTTGGCGGCCTGGAGCGCCCGCCAGTTCGGCAGCAGCGACCCGCAGTCGCTCTCGATAGGCGTCGCAAACCCCAGACTCTCGCGGACGGACAGCACCGCCATGCCATGGCGACCCACGTCGCCAGAGACCAGGACCGCATCGCCCTCGCGCACCTTCCACGCCCCGATCTCCACGCTGGAAGGCACCTCTCCGAGGCCGGTGGTGTTGATGAACACGCCGTCGCCCTTGCCTCGCTCGACCACCTTGGTGTCGCCGGTGGCCACCCGCACGCCCGCCTCGTCGGCGGCGGAGCGGATGGAGGCGAGCACCCGGTCCAGGGTCGCGAGTGGCAGGCCTTCTTCGAGGATGAGGCCCAGGGTGAGCACCCGCGGTTCGGCGCCGGTGGCGACCAGATCGTTGACGGTGCCGTACACGGCGAGCTTTCCGATGTCGCCGCCGGGGAAGAACAGTGGCGTGACGACGAAGCTGTCGGTGGTCACCGCGAGGCGCCCACCGTCTCGGACCACGTCGACCACGGCCCCGTCGTGGCGCAGGGCGCCGTCGCCGACGCTCGGCCCGATGTGCTCGGCGAGCAGACGGTGCATGGCGCGGCCGCCGCCGCCGTGGGCCAGTGTCACCAGCGGTCCGTCCGGAGCGGGGACCGGGCAGCTCGGGTCGAAGCTCACGCCGTCCTCCGGTAGCGGTAATAGGCGGCGCAGGCGCCCTCACTGCTCACCATCGGCGCACCGAGCGGGTGGTCGGGGGTGCAGCGGTTGCCGAAGGCCGCGCAGTCCTCGGGCTTGCACACCCCGCGCAGCACCTCGCCGGCGCGACACTCGGGGTCTTCGCGGCCCTCCCCGGGCGGCAGGTCGAAGCGTCTTGCGGCGTCGAAGCGATGGTAGGCCTCGCGCAGGCCGAGGCCGCTCGCGGGGAGCGCGCCGATGCCCCGCCACTGCTGCTCCACCGGCTCGAACACCCGCTCGACCATGGTGCGGGCGGCGGGGTTGCCCTCGTCGCGGACCGCGCGTTCGTAGGCGTTCTCGACCTCGGCGCGGCCCTCCTCGAGCTGGCGAACGCACGCCAGCAGGCCCCGCAGCAGGTCGGTGGGCTCGAAGCCGGTCACCACGATGGGCATGCTGTAGTGCTCGGCGAGGGGGCGGTAGGCCTCCGTGCCCATCACCGTGCACACGTGGCCCGCGGCGAGGAACCCGTTCACTGCGGTGTCTTCGGCGCCGGCAATCGCTTCGAGGGCGGGCGGGACGAGCACGTGGGCGACCAGCACGCTGAAGTTGTCGATGCCGGCCTGCGCTGCGTGGTGTACGGCCATGGCGGCGCCGGGCGCGGTGGTCTCGAAGCCGACCGCGAAGAACACGACCTGCTTGTCGGGCAGCTGCTGGGCGAGCTTGACGGCATCGAGCGGGGAGTACACCGTGCGCACGTCGCCACCCGCGGCCTTCACCTGGAGCAGGTCGGTGGTGGACCCGGGCACGCGCAGCATGTCGCCAAAGGTGCAGAACACGACGTCGGGCCGGGCCGCGAGGGCGAGCGCCCGGTCGATGACCTCGACGCTGGTGACGCAGACCGGGCAGCCCGGTCCGTGGATGAGCTCGACCCCGTCGGGCAGCAGCCGGTCGATGCCGAAGCGCACGAACGCGTGGGTCTGCCCGCCGCAGACCTCCATGATGCGCCACGGGCGCGTGGTCGCCTGCCGCAGCTCCTCGGCGAGGGCCCGCACGGCGGCCGGGTCGCGGAACTCGTCGACGTACTTCACTCGGGGTGCTCCAGCTGCTTGAGCAGCGTGAGGGTCCGGTCGGCCTCGGCGGCGTCGATGGCGTGAATGGCGAAGCCCGCGTGCACGATCACCCAGTCGCCGACGCCCACCTCGGGCACATAGACCAGGCAGATCTGCTTCTGCACGCCCTCGAAGCTGACCCTGCCCATGCGCAGCGGGTCGCTGGTCTCGACTTCGACGATCTGTCCCGGCACGCCCAGACACATCAGGACCTCCGTGCCAGCCATAGCTGGCCGAGCGCGATTCCACCGTCGTTGGGGGGCACCTGTCGAGACATCCACGGCCGGAAGCCCGCTGCCTCGAGGCGTCGCAGGGCGCCCTCGAGGAGGATGGCGTTCTGGAAGCAGCCTCCGGCCAGGGCCACATCGGGGACGTCGGCGTCGCGCGCCGTGACCTCGATCAGGCCGACCAGACCGTGGTGAAAGCGAGCCGCGATGCGTTCGGGTGCGGCGCCTGCAGCCCGATCGGCGAGCACCTCTTCCAGGAGGGTGTCCGGAGCGTAGCGTCCGTCCTCGCCGTCGCGGATGCCGCGCAGGGCGAGCGCCTCCAGCCACATCGCGGCGGCGGCTTCGTAGGTGGTCGTGCCGGGTCCCCCGCAGGCAAAGGCCACGGCGTCGAACAGGCGGCCCATGGACGTCGCGACGGGGAACAGGCCCTGGGCGAGGCCCTGCCGAAGGAGCTCACCGGCGCCCTTGGGCAGGTGGGCCTGGGCCGCATCGAGCACGGCTTCCGCGCCGTCGGCCTCCGCGAAGGCGCCGAGGGCACAGCGGGCAGGAGACCGGGCGCAGGCGTCCCCGCCCGGGAGCGCAAACGGCCGGACCATGGGGCTTCGCGTGAACAGGGACCCCTCGCAGCGCAAGGCCTCGGCACCCCAGGTCGTGCCGTCGGTGCCGTAGCCGACCCCGTCCCAGGCAATCCCGAGCACAGACTCGAGCCGGTGCTCGGCCATGACCGCCGCGACGTGGGCGTGGTGGTGCTGGACGCGGAACAGGGGCACGCCGAGCTCCGTCGCGAGGTTCTCGGCGTGGCGGGTCGACGGCAGGTCGGGGTGCAGGTCGCAGGCGATGCGCTCGGGTCTTGCGGCGTAGATCTGCTGCAGCCCGTGGAGCTCTTCGGCGAACCGATCGAGCATGCGCCGGCCGCCGAGGGTGCCGATGTGGGGTGAGAGCACGGCCTGGTCTCCGACGGCGATGCCGACGGTGTTCTTGAGGTGGGCACCGACGGCGAGCACGGTGGGACCGGCCTCTCCGAGGCCGATGGGTGCAGGCGCATGCCCGCGCGCCCGTCGCAGGAGGACCGTGTCTCCGGCGACCACCCGGGCCACCGAGTCGTCGGCCGGCCGCAACACGGGTCGGTCGTGGTCGAGGATGGCGTCCGCGAAGTCCAGGTGCGCTCGGGCCTCGGCGTCATCCCGGCACAGCGGCTCGCCCGAGACGTTGCCGCTGGTGCACACCAGGGGGCGCCCGACCGCCTCGGCGAGCTGGGAGTGCAGCGCGGTGGTCGGCCGCATGGCCCCGCACCACGGCAGACCGTCGCTCACGGACGGCGCCAGGGGCGGGCCGTCGACCAGGACGATGGGTGCGGCGGGGCTCTCCAATAGCGCGCGCTCCTCGGTGGTGAGTGCGAGCTCGTCGAGGGTGCCGAACAGCACGGCGAGGGGCTTGTCGGGACGACGCTTGCCTTGCCGAAGCCGGCGCACAGCGCCCTCGTGGGTGGCGTCGCAGAGCAGCTGGAAGCCGCCCAGGCCCTTGAGTGCGAGGAGGCCCCCGTCGCGGAGCAGCGCGGCGGCGGCGGCGACGGCGTCCGGCCCACGGTGTGTGCCCATCCGGAGCATGGGTCCGCAGTCGGGACAGACCGTGGCCTGGGCGTGAAAGCGTCGGTCTTCGGTGTCTTCGTACTCGGTCTGGCAGCGCTCGCAGAGCGGGAAGGCGTGCATCGCCGTGCGCTCCCGGTCGAAGGGCAGCTGCTGGGCGATGGTGTAGCGGGGACCGCAGGCGGTGCAGGACAGCAGCGGGTAGCCGAAGCGCGGGCTGGCGGGGTCGGACAGCTCGGCCAGGCAGGTCGGGCAGGTCGCCAGGTCGGGAGGCACCGACGGGCGAGGTGTGCCCGCGGTCACGGAGGGGCGCAGCTCGAAGGCGACCTCGTCGACGGGTGCCAGATCGATGCGCTCCAGGGTGGAGACCACGGCGGGAAAGGGCGCATCGCGCAGGGCACCCGTGAAGACCTCGATGCGTTCCGCAGCTCCCTGGACCTCGGCGCGAACGCCGTCGGGCTCGTTGCGCACCCACCCGGTGAGCCCCAGCTGACGGGCCGTTCGCACGACAAAGGGGCGAAAACCGACGCCCTGGACCTGCCCGCGCGCGACCAGGGCGGCTCGGATCACACGTCTTCCACGTCGATGGCGTCGATGCCCAGCCCCGTCTTTCCGAGCAGCTCGCCGTCGAGCGAGCCGCAGTGGGTGCACAGGGTGAGGTGGTGCTCGGGCAGGTACTCCTGGCCGCAGTCGGCGCACCGCGCCCGCACGTGGGTGATGGCCAGGTCGAGCCTGGCCCCCTCGGCGGCGGTGCCGGCGGCGGCCCGGTCGAAGTGCATCTGGATGGCGACCGGGTCCAGCGCCTCGCTCTCGGCGAGCCAGCCGCGCACCGTGCGCACCTTCACGGATTCGGCGCCAACGCGTCCGAGCACGGCCTCGAGGATGTTCCGACCCAGCGACGACTCATGCATGCTTCACCTCTTCCATCCACGCGACGACGCGCTCTACTGCGGGCTGTACGGCGGCGGCGACGGCGGGACTCATGCCGTAGCCCAGTGCTCTGGGTGCCTCGATGGCGACGCCCAGCACGCGAAGCTGGTCCGCGCAGGCGTCGCCCTGGAGCACGCGAGCGAGGCCCACGGCCTCCACGAGCCCGATGCCATGGGTCGAGAAGGCCTGGACGCGCGCGAGCTCGTCGACCCTGGCCTCGACCACTGCGCCCGGCTCGCCCGCGCCGACCACCGCATCGACGACCAGCATCGGCGAGCCGTCGAGCAGCTCGACCAGCGCGGCGGTGTCGGTGAGCTCGATCAGCTCGACGCCGTCGGTGGGAGGCACCGCGCGCACGACCTCGATGCCGATGGCGTCGTCTCCGGCGGCCGGCTGGCCGAGGCCCACGACCCGGACCCTCGTCACGAGAACACCCGCTCGAAGCGCAGGAAGTGGGTCGCGCACGAGATGCACGGGTCGTAGTTGCGAATCGCCATCTCGGCGCGGTGGGTGGCCGCTGCGTCGTCCAACACCTTGAGCTGGGTGCCGAGGTTGCGCAGGTCGGACTCGATGGCGAGCTGGTTCTGCGACGTGGGCGGCACGATGATGGCGGTCTTGATCAGGCCCTCGTCGTCGACCTCGTAGTGGTGGACCAGCGTGCCGCGCGGGGCCTCGCTGACCCCCCAGCCCGAGCCCTTCTTGAGCTCGACGGGCACCGCCGCTTCCTTGGGCGCGCGCCACTGCTCGAGGATGCGCACGGCCTCGTCGAGGGCGAACAGAACCTCGATGCCGCGCACCAGCAGGGACTTGAACGGGTTGCGCTCGCCGGGGCCGATACCGAGCTCCGCGGACAGGGCGCGCAGGTCGGCGGGCAGGGCGTCGAAGTTGAGCGCGAAGCGGGCGAGGGGACCGGTCAGGTAGGGCTCGCCGTGCAGTCGGGCGTGCAGCGCGTGGGTTCGGGCGACGTGCTCCTCGGCGAAGTGGTTGGCCCATTCCTGGACGGGCACGCACAGGCCGCCGGTACTGGCGATCGGCCCCTCGATGAACGGGTACAGGCCCTCGGGCTTCAGCGCGACCAGCTCGACGTCGACCTCGAGTTCTGGGAAGTGGAAGGTGCCCATCCACCGCAGCATGGCCTCGGCCAGCGGCCGCGCTTCCTTGAGCTGCGCGACGAGCGCATCGATCTCGGACCGCCGCGGAAGTCGGTAGAAGCCACCGATGCGGACGTTGATCGGGTGAATCTCGCGGCCGCCCACCACGTTCACGATGTCGTTGCCGGCCTTCTTCACCTTGAGGCCGGCGCGCACCATGTCGCCATGCTCGCGAGCAACGGCCATCGCGTCGTCGACGCCGAGGAAGTCGGGCGTGTGGAGCATGAGCATGTGCAGCACGTGGCTCTCGATCCACTCGCCGCAGTACAGCACCCGCCGCAGCTGCAGGTAGGGGTCGGGCAGCGCGATGCCAAGGGCGTCCTCGACCGCGGCACTCGCCGACATCTGGTACGCGACCGGGCAGATGCCGCAGATGCGGGCGGTGATGTCCGGGGTCTCGAGGCACGACCGTCCCTGCAGGAAGCCCTCGAAGAACCGCGGCGGCTCGAAGATGTTGAGCTCGACGTCGGTCAGCTCGTCGCCGGACCACACGAGCCTGAGCGCGCCTTCGCCCTCGACCCTCGCGAGGTAGTCGACCGCGAGCGTGCGGGTGGTCTCGTCACTCATCGTCTGCCTCGAGCCGAGCCCGCTCGGCGGCGTTGGCCTCGCTGGCCACGTGGAAGGTCGACAGGGCCCGGTCGATGGTCTTGTCGTCGGCGCCCAGACTACGCCAGACCTCGGTCATCGGCTCCATGCGCGCCAGGCTGGAGGGGCCGAAGCAGCCGAAGCAGCCGCGGTGGTAGCCGGGACACAGGCCGCCGCACCCGGAGTGGGTCACGGGTCCGAGGCAGGGCGTGCCGTGGGCGACGATCACGCAGACGTGACCGGCGCGCTTGCACTCGGCGCACACGCTCTCGTTGGGGATGGCGGGGCGGCGTCCGTGCAGCGAAGCGACGAGCACGTCGAGCAGCTGGCGCTTGTCGACCGGGCAGCCCCGCAGCTCGTAGTCGACGGGAATGTGGGCGGCGATGGGGGTCGAGGTCTCGAGCGTCGAGATGAACTCGGGCTTGGCGTACACCGCGCGGGTGAACTGCTCGACGTCGGCGTAGTTGCGCAGGGCCTGGATGCCGCCGGCGGTCGCGCAGGCCCCGATGGTGACGACCACCTTCGACTCGCGGCGGATCTGCTGGATGCGCTCGGCGTCGTGAGCGGTGGTGATGGAGCCCTCGACCAGCGACACGTCGTAGGGGCCGGGCTCCATGCGTCGGCTGGCCTCGGGGAAGTAGGCGATGTCCACGGCGCCGGCGACGGCGAGCAGCTCGTCTTCGCAGTCGAGGATCGACAGCTGGCAGCCGTCGCACGACGCGAACTTGTGCACGGCGAGGCGCATCAGAGCTCCTTCTCGGCGAAGCGGTGGGCGATGTGGTCCCAGCGATACACCGGGCCCTGCTTGCAGACGAAGTCGGGGCCCCACTGGCAGTGCCCGCACAAGCCGATGGCGCACTTCATGTTGCGCTCCATCGATGCCCAGATGCGGTCCTGGGGAACGCCCATGCGGACGGCCTCATGGACCACGAAGCGCATCATCACCTCGGGACCGCAGGTCACCACGGTGGCGTCGTCGGCGTCGAAGCGGGCCCGGGCCAGGCTCCTGGTGACCACACCGACCGGACCGAACCAGTCCTCGGTGCCCTGGTCGACCGTGACCTCGACGGTCAGGTCGAAGCGTCCGCGCCAGTGGTGCAGCTCGTCGACGAACAGCATCTGGTCGGGCTGACGCGCACCGTAGATGAGGACGATGCGGGCGTAGTCGCGGCGGTTGGCGAGCAGGTGATAGATCATCGGCCGCAGCGGTGCCAGACCGATGCCGCCAGCCACGACGATGACGTCGGTGCCTCTGGCCTCTTCCACGGGCCACGCCGTGCCGAACGGACCGCGGATGCCGAGCACGTCGCCGGGGACGAGGTCGAGCATCGGGCGGGTGACCGGGCCCACGCCGCGGATGGTGTGGACCAGCTCGTCGGGCCGGTCGGCATGACCGCTGATCGAGATGGGCACCTCACCCTGGCCGAACAGGTAGACCATGTTGAACTGGCCTGGCGCGAAGGCGAAGGGCGAGGCGCTCGTATCCAGCGTCAGGGTGACGGTGTCGGCGGTCTCGCGGACGACCTCGCGCACTGTCATCGGGGTTGGCACCCACGGGTCGTTCACGTCAGCGGCCCCTTGTAGACGTCCATGGCGCGCAGGCGGGTGTGCTCGAGGCGCCGGTGGGCCTGGTAGAGGAAGCGCTTGGCGATCTCGAAGCCGAAGCGCGGGTCGGACTCGCACTTGGCGCGCAGGCAGGCGCCGTCGAGCTCGATGGCGCGCACGGCGGTGAGTGCCTTGGCGTCGAAGTGCCAGCGGTAGGGCGGGAACAGCCACGACCAGCCGACGAGGTCGCCTTCCTCGGCGGTCTCGGCGATGTCGCGGCCGTGGACGACGAGCCCGACGCGGCCCGCGCGAACGAGGAAGCTGCGGTCGGCCTCTTCGCCGTGCCGGACGAAGATCTCTCCGGCGTCGAACTTCACGTTCCGGGCGCAGCCCGCCAGGTGCTTCAGGTCGGCCTCCGAGAGGTCGTCGAACAAGGGTTGGCGGCGGATGAGCGCCTCGAGTCCTTCGGTCATGCGTCCTCCGCGAGGCGCTCGGCCTCGGCGACGATGTCGATGCCCGCCGGGCACCAGGCGACGCAGCGGCCGCAGCCCACGCAGCCCGACGTGCCGAACTGGTCGTGCCAGGTGGCGAGCTTGTGGGTCAGCCACTGGCGGTAGCGCGCGCCGACCGAGCTGCGCACCGGCCCAGCGCCGTGCAGGTAGGAGAAGTCGGGATGGAAGCAGCTGTCCCAGCGCCGCACGCGCTCGTGGGTCCCGTCGAGCGTGGTCACGTCGTCCACCGTGGTGCAGAAGCACGTGGGACACACGAGCGTGCAGTTGGCGCAGCCGATGCAGCGGCTCGCCACGTCGTCCCAGTTGCTGCTGGCTACCGCACCGAGCAGCTTCTCGCGCAGGCCGTCGGTGGGCATGCGGCGAGCGATCTGCGCCTCGGCCTCGGCGGAAGCTCGCTCGGGGGCGTCCGCATCGGTGGTCGCGGCGTGCAGCGGCAGCTTGGCGGCCAGGGCGCGCCCGGCCTCACTGCCGATCTCGACGACGAAGCGGTGACCGGCCTCGTCCACAACCTCGGTCAGGGACAGGTCGTAGCCGCGGGACACGCGTGGGCCGCTGCCCATGGACGGGCAGAAGCAGGTGGAGGCGGCGCGGTCGCACTGCACCGCCACGATGAACAGGTCCCGCCGCCGTGACGCGTAGTGTGGGTCGACGACGTCGCCGAGGAACACCCGGTCCTGAATCGCCATCGCCGCGAGCTCGCAGGCGCGCGCCCCGATCAGCGCCAGTGGCGGCGGGGCCTCGGGCTTCTCGACCGCAAACCCGCGCTCGGTCCGGGTGGCGCGAAAGAGCCGTAGCTCGGGCGGGTGGAGCCACCGCTTGAACGATTGGGGTCCGACGCTCCACGAGAACCGGCGGGTGCCCTCGTGCCGAAGCCGGTACCGTCCTGGAGCCTGCTCGTCGACGACGCCGGTTGGGAGGTCGTCGGGGCCGATCAGGCGGTCGTATACGATGGCGCCGTCGCGCACGGTGGGCCCGATGGTGTGGCGTCCCTCGGCGTGCAAAGTCGCGAACAGGGTGCCGAGATCGCTATGCGAGAGAATGGTGCGAGGGTTGTGCATCGTTCGTGGGGGTTGCAAGTGCGGTGCCAGCCATGCCGCCGCATGGCTGCGCGAGAGTCGGGTCTCGCGTTGTGTGAGAGTACACAGGGTTGGGGGCAGGCCACCCACGTCCGTGGCTCGGAGATCGCGGAGCTTCCCTGGCGTCCCATGTCGAGTGGCCGTAGTCACTCGGCGACCGCCCCTGCGCAGACCCCGCAGCCTCAGGCGGCCGGCACCAGCAAGATATGCGGAGACGCAGGTTGGACCAGTGTCTTTGGCGCGTAAATCGGCGCGCCCGGAGGATCTCCCCATGCGCTTGCTCGCCCCGATGCTGTTCACCCTGACCGCCTGTCAGGGGGGGCTCCGCTGCCCGAGTCTGTCGGACGACGCGGAGGAGCTGCCGTTCCAGCTCGCCTCGCTCGGCTACGGCCAGTTCGACGGCGAGGACCCGTTCGTCATCGGCGCCGGCGAGGTGCTGCAGACCCAGGATGCCTGGGACAGCGCGGTCACTCGGTGGGGCACCGACGGCGGCCTGTCCCCCGACTTTGCCACCGAGTTGGTGTTCGTGAACCGCTGGGACACCGACGGGTGCGGGGGCCGCACCGTGGACTACGCCCCCTGGCTGGACGCCGACAGGCTGCGGATGGTGCTCCGCGTCAACGAGCCCAGCTCGACCTGCGACATGGCGCTGTCGCAGATCGACCTCCTCGTCGTCGCGCATGGCGGGGCCACCGACATCGCCTGGTGCGCGCCGGAGTAGCTTGGAGGACCCACGCGCTGGACCGTGCGGAGCGCGTGCCCTTTGTGCGATCGCTCGCATCCAGTCGCCATCGCCTGGCCGCTACGAGTGCCGCCGGAGTCGGGCGCGTGCCACGGCCGGAGGCGCTGTCACGCGGGACGGGAGACCCGGAAACGACAAAGCCCCCACCGCTTTCACGATGAGGGCTTCGAGGTGGCAGGGGCACTAGGACTTGAACCCAGGACCTGCGGATTTGGAATCCGCTGCTCTACCAACTGAGCTATACCCCTACAGGCTTTCCGCGCTTAACGGCCGCCTCGGCGAACGGCAAGGTGGAGTGCAGTTGAATCTGCTGTCCTGTTCATGGCTCCACGGGCCCGACCTTCGAGTATCCGCGTTTCGACGCCTCTCCCGCGATGGGGGCGACGGACGGGGCGAGCGGTGCTGGGCCTCGCGCACGGCCTATCGCTTCACGGCCGCCCGCCTCGAGGATGGCTGGCGCCTCGGCGCCGAGGAGTTCACCCGCGAGATCACCGAGCAGCCGCCGCCCTCGGCCACGGCCTCGATCACCGAGATCGTGAACTACCTCCACGACATCGTGCTCGACTTCGACATCGACGACGAGGGCCAGGTCCTGGGGGTGCACGGGGGTGACGTGCTTCGCGAGCACTTCCTCTCGCCGGCGGTGCGCGCCAATGCGCATCCCGACGTGCTCGCCGCCCTCGAGACCGTGCTCGCCGACACTCAGCTCGTTCGCTTCCACCAGGGCCTGTGGAACGCCTGGTGCGCGGCCTGGGAGGATCTGCCGCTCGAGCCGGAGCGCGAGGATGTCGTCGAGTGGACGGACGAGACCGACTACGGGCCGGTTCCGTGGGACGTGAGCCGACGCCTCGTCCGCGACGTGCAAGGCGTCGTCGAGCTGCGCCAGATCGCACGTCCGCGGAGCGAGGCGATGAGCGAGGCCCTGGACCGCCTGCCGACGGAGCCGGTGCGCCACCTCGAGCACCGCGAATCCAGCGAGCTCAGCGCGCGCCTCGTCCGCGACACCATGCGGCCCATCGAGGTCCGCAGTCGCACCTGGTCCGAGAAACAGCTGTGGTCGCCCGAGCACGGCGTGCGCCTCGTTCGCGACGAGACCGAGGTCGCCTGGTCCTTCGAGCGGATCGCTCAGTAGTTGGTGAGGATGCGCTCGCAGCCTGCGGCGCTCCACCGGGCCTTCGCGGCATCGACCATCGGCGGCACGCCGCACAGCACGATCTCCACGTCCGCGCGGCACAGGCCATGCGCCTCGGCCACGTCCTGCACGAAGCCCACCGCACCGCTCCAGCCCGTGCCCTCGGGCTCGCCGACGACGGTGTGGACCTTCACGCCGGCATTTGCCCAGCGCTCGAGATCGGCCAGGAAGCTGCGGTGCTCGGGCTTGAGCACCCCGAAGTACAGGTGCACGGCCCGTGACAGCCCGCCCGCGACCTCCGCCTCGATCACCGGGCGGCAGGCGCTGATCGCGCTTCCGTTGCACAGCACCACCAGCTCGCCCTCGCCGGACACGTCGAAGCCCTTGCCCATGGCGTCGCTCATCTCGACGGCATCGCCCGGCTCCAGCGCACACAGCGCCTCGGAGAGCTCGCCCATCGCCTTGATCAGCAGGGTGACCGGCTCTCCTGGGGAGGAAGCCAGGGCGTAGTAGCCCGGCTTGAGCCCGTTCACGGCGGCGGTCACGAACTGGCCGGGGCGGGTGTAGCCCTCCGGCGCGTGGCCGAAGGTGAGCACCCTCAGGCCGTCCCCACCCGGATCGTTGCGCGTCAGCGTGGCCTCTGGCATGTTTCGCCCCCGGTTGCGCCCGCACCCTATCACTGGAGCCCGGACATGGCCTCGACCCCTTCCTACTGGGACTACCTCAAGCTCGATCAGCTGCTCGATCTCCAGTCGGGACTCGACGAGACCGAGGATGGCCTGCTCCCCGACGAGCTGCACTTCATCATCGTCCACCAGGTCTACGAGCTGTGGTTCAAGCTGGTGATTCGCAGCATCCGCCTCGCCCGTGACGAGCTCGCCAAGCCCACGGTCGCCGAAGAGGTCATCCCGCGAGTCGCACATCACCTTCGCCGCGTGAGTCGCATCCTCTCGCTGTGCGTCGACCAGTTCGATGTGATGGAGACGCTCACGCCGCAGGACTTCCTCGCGTTCCGCGACAAGCTCGTGCCTTCCAGTGGCTTCCAGTCCTTCCAGATGCGCGAGATGGAGATCCTGCTCGGCCTCGACGAGAGCCAGCGCATCCTCTACGGCAAGGTCGATCCGCTCGAGCACATCCGCGAGATGGGCCGCGAGACGAACGCCGGTCGCCTGGCGTGGAAGCGCATCGTTCAGGCCCGCAGCGAGCTCTCGGTGCTCGAGGCGCTCAACGAGTGGCTGTACCGCACGCCGATCCAGGGCTCGCAGCCCGACGACGCCAACGACGAACAGGTGGTGACCGACTTCCTCGAGGCCTACCTCGACGCGGCGGACAAGTCCCACGATGCCGGTCTGGAGCGGCTCGTCGCGGCGCTGGGTGAAGAGAAGCGCGAGACGCTGCAGGTTCGCGTCGATGCCACGCGCACCCATGCCCGCCGCTTCCTGTTCGCCGAGGACATCGACGAGGGCGAGCGGCCTCGCATTCGCCGGATCCGCGCCGCCGTGCTGTTCATCGAGTCCTACCGCGAGCTGCCGCTGCTCGCGTGGCCCCGCCTGCTCCTCGACCTCATCGTGCAGATGGAGCAGCAGCTGCTGCTGTTCCGCAACCGCCACGCGCGCATGGTCGAGCGCATCATCGGGCGTCGTCCGGGCACCGGCGGCTCCGAGGGCGTCGGCTACCTCGACAAGACGCTGTCCTACCGGGTGTTCGTCGATCTGTGGGCGATCCGCACCGCGCTCCTCCCGAAGTCGGCCCTGCCGCCGCTCGAGAACCCGAAGCTGTACGGCTTCGCGGGCTAGCGGCGTGCGGCGCGCAGCCCGGCGGCGGTGACGCCCTCGGGTGCGCATCGACCCTCGATCGCCGCGTGGAGAAGCGCTGTGAGCGGGTCGTCCGGCAGCTCGTCGAGCGCGTTCGCGGCCTCGTCGGCGTCGACCTGTGCGTCGGGCGAGACCAGGGCGCGCACCCACTGTGTCCGCGTCTCCGCACACGTCGCGTCCTGCTTCGGGCAGGTGCGCGCGGCCCATGCGGGGGCCTCGGTCGCGAGGTGGGCGGACTGCGCGGCGAGGCAGTCCTCGTAGTGCTCGAACAGCCAGTCCATCACCTCCGGCTGCTCGGTCCATGCGAGGGCCTCGGCCAGTGCGGGTCGCGCGGAGAGCTGCTCGCGGAGCTCGAAGCGGTCGGCGTCGGTGAGCACCTGCGTCAGGTCGCGGGCGACCTGGTGGCGGCAGTCGGCCGCGCCGTCGCCTCGGCAGGCCTTCTTCGCAAGCGTGGGCACCGCCTCGATCCAGGCCTCCTGGGCCTCGGCGATGGGATGCCCGGCAAGGGCGAGGGTCGTGAACAGCCACAGCATGGGGCCTCCGGGTGGGGAGGCGAACGGCGGACCCGGGCTCGGCTTACGAGCGATGCACGATCCGTCGGAAGGTGAGGTTGATGCGGGGGTCTTGACAGCGCTTGCGCCTCGGCAGCGCGTGCTTTGCGCTGGCCTGCGTCGTGCCGGACATCACGAGCAGGCTGCCGTGGGTCAGCGGCAGCGTCCACGTCGGCAGGTCCAGGGTGCGGTGCTTGAGCTGAAAGTCGCGCGTCGCGCCCAGCGACAGGCTCGCGATCACCGGCTCTGGACCGAGCTCGTCCTCGTCGTCCGCATGCCAGCCCATGGCGTCCTGGCCGTCGCGGTACAGGTTCGCGAGCACGGTGTTGAACGCGACACCGCAGCGAGCGGACACCCGGTCACGCAGCGCGGCCAGCGCTGGCGTCCACGGCACCGGCTCCATGCGCAGCCCGCTCCACGTGTACGCGAGGCCCGGGTCGCCGAACCACTGATGCAGGCGGGGCAGGGGATGACGCTTGCCGAAGAGCACGATGCTGTCGGCGCGCCACGGCAGGTCGAGGAGCGTGGCCAGGGCCTGGTCGGCCTCCTCGGGGTCGAGGAAGTCCGGGTCGAGCTCGAGCGCGGTGCCCGGGAGGCTCAGGTCACGTCCCACTGCACGCCGTGGTCCCGCAGGTGCTCGACCAGTTGCCCGCCGAAGGCCACGGCGGGGGTGATCACGCCGCCCTGGGAGTCGAGGGTGTCTCCGCACAACAGCAGCGCCGAGGACACCAGGAAGCGCACGGTGGCCTTGTTCGCGGGGTCACCGGCGTAGCGGAGCTTGGCGGTGACCAGGCTGCCGCCGCTGCCTTCGCCGACGTGGGTGGCCGCAGAGTAGCCGTTGTCGATGTCTTCCTGGGTCGGTCCCTGGCCCGGGTCGGGGCCGAGCATGCGCACCAGGGCGCGGCCGGGGCCGATCATCAGCAGGCTGCCGAGCCCGCCGAGCCCGAGGGCCATGGCCCATGCCTGCCGGCGCGTCTTGAGCCCGAGGTATTCCTGGTAGGTGAACTCGGGTCCGTAGCCGTGGCCGCTCGCGTCGAGCAGGGCGGCGCTGCGACGCACGACGCGGGTGTTCACCGGCGCCATCACGAACGGGGCGGTGACCACACCGAGGCGCTCGTCGTGACGGATGCGCATGTCGTCCTTGTGGCGCAGCCGCTCGGCCTTGGTGCGCAGCGGCGCGGGGTGCAGGAACACCGGGTCGGTGAACGCGCGGCTGCCCTCCTGCTCGGCGATGGCGAGGGTCGAGGCCAGGGTGCCGCCGTTGACCATGCCGCTCTTCATCTTGAACGCGGCGCGCACCTCGCGGGTCTGCTCGCCCTTGTCGGCAAGGGCCTTGGCGACGAGCCACGCGCCGAGGTCGGAGGGCACGCTGTCGAAGCCGCACATCGGGACGATGCGGGTGCCGTCGGCCTCGGCCTTGGCGTGGTGGGCGTCGATGAGCCGGCGCACCCACGGCGTCTCGCCGGTGATGTCGGCGTAGTGGGTGTGGTGGAGCACGCACGCGGCGACCAGCGCGTCGCTGTACAGCGAGAACGGGCCCGCGGTGCTCGCGACGACGCGGGTCGAGGCGGCGAGCTTGCTCATCGCTGCGGCATCGCGTCCATCGGCGACGATCTGGTCCACCTCGACGGGCAGCTCGGCGGCGAGCGCCGCGAGCTTGTCGGCGTTGCGACCGGCAATCGCCCACTTGAGGTCCCCCGCCTCTTCGGCGAGGAGGTGAGCGGCCTGGCGTCCGGTGAATCCGGTCGCCCCGAAGAGCACGAGATCGTAGGGCTTCATGCCCGGGTCGATATCGTCACTCGGCGGTCGGGCGCCACACCGCGAGCAACACGAGATCGAGGATGAGCAGCACAGCCACTGCGGTGAGCGAGCCTGGGCCGACGGTGAGGTCGTCGCCGCCGCTCGCGACGAGGAATGCGAGGCCGGCCGACCCATTGAACGCGCCGTGGAACAGGGCCGCGCTGTACACCGAGCCGCTCTTCATGCGCACCAGCGTCATCCACGGGGAGAGCAGCGCGAGCACGACCGGAAACAGGAACACGCCGATCAGCGGGTGCTGTGGGTAGTTGTAGCCAAGCAGGTGCACGGGGGCGTGCCACAGCCCCCAGAGCAGGCCGGTGAGCACGGCCAGGCGCCAGGGATCGAGGTGGCGCAGCTCTCGGTGCATCAGCCCGCGCCATCCCGCTTCCTCGCCGAATGCCGCGATGCCGTTGATCGTGAGCCCGGCGAACAACGCCGAGAGGACGGACACCGGCACCGGCGGCACGCCCTCGAGCTCGGCCATCTGCGCCTCGATCTCCTCTGGCGGGATCAGCCCCTCGGCGCGCGCGAACACCGCCTCCCACCCGCTGGCGGCCTCCACGCCGGGCCACAGCAGCGCGGCGTACGCGACGAGCAGGTTGATCGCGACGGGCAGGACCAACGCGATGCCCATCCACGCCCACGAGGTCGGGTGCATGGGCAGCGTCTCGGCGAGGTCGATCTCGCCACGGCGCCACAGCACGAGCACAGCGATGAGCGGGGCGAACATCATCACCACGCCGCCGAGGGTGCCGGGCACACCCGAGAACGGGGTGCCGGTGAGGCCGAACGGCAGGGCGACGAGCACGGCACCGAGCAGAGAGAGGGCGTAGAAGCGCCAGGCGACAGGGGTCATGTGAGCTCCAGGACCAGCATACGGCCATGTCCACGGAACATTCCCAGGAGGCTACCGACGACGGGGAGGCGGCGCGATCAGGTCCTCGGCCTTCTCGGCGCGCTCCTCCTTGCCGAGCGACTTCCACAGGTCCGCGGCGGCGTCGCGTAGCCGCTGGGCCCGCGAGGGTCGGCCCAGGTCCATCATCCGGCGTGCGCCCGACTCGAGGACCTCGGCAAAGTCGGGCTCGATGTAGTCGAGCTCGTGGATGCGCTCGACGGCGCCGAGCAGTTCCTGCTTGAACACCGCCGCATCCGGCTGCTGGGCGGCCCACACGGCCCGAGCGCACAGCGCGTAGGCCTCGGACCCGGGGAAGCCATGGGTGCGGGCGTGGTCGAGGCCCTCATCGACCTCGATGAGCCCGTCGAGATCGCCCTGGAGCAGCCGGGCGAGTCCCCAGCCGATGCGTGCGGCGTGCGCGCCGACCTCCCCGAGTGCATCCATGCGCCGGGTGGCGCGGGCGTAGGCGATCTCCGCGCCGGGGAGATCTCCCTGGTAGCGCTTGATCTCGGCCTCGGTGAGGTCGCTGGTCGCGCGAGCGCTGGCGGACTCCTCGGCCTCGGCAAGGTCACGGGCCTCGGCGACCCGCTGCAGGGCGTCGTCGTACTCGCCCTTGCTGCGCGCGAGCTCTGCGAGGTGCAGGGTCGCGAGTACGGCGGTGTGCGGACTGGTGGCGATCGATGCGCGGAGTAGCGGACGCTCGGCTTCCTGGGTGCGCCCGAGCCGCAGCAGGATGTCGCCCAGCCCGAGAGCGGTGCGGGCCACCAGGGCCTCCTCGCCGGACTCCTCGGCGAGCTCGGCGGCATCTTCCGCCCACGACAGGGCCTCGGACTGGTCGCCGCTCGCGAGCGCGGTGATGCGGAGCAGGCTGCGAGCCTCGACGCGGAAGCGCAGCTCGCCCAGGGCTTCGGCGGACTCGAGCAGCTCCAGCGCCATGCCTCCGGCGCGCTCGCGCTCGCCGCGACGGTGGGCGAGGGAGGTCTCGATGCAGCGTAGCTCGAGGCGCGTGCGGTCGTCGCGGAGGTGCGGTCGCGCGAGGTCGAGCACCTCGGCGGCAGCGGCGTACTCTCCGCGGCTGAGCGACACCCGGGCGCCCTCGAGGAGGGCGGGCACGGCCTGGTCGTAGTCCCGCGCGGCGAGCAGGTGCCGCGCCACTCGCATCGGGGCACCGCCCATGGCCTCGAGCATCTGCGCGCAGGCTCGGTGCACGTCTCGGGCAGCGGGACCCAGGCGCTCGGTGAGGGCATCGCGGAGCGAAGCGCGCGTGAAGCTCCACGCGGGGTCCTTGCCCGAGGCGCGCCGCACGAGGCCCGCGTCGGTGAGCTTCTCGACCAGCACCGAGCTCGCCGGAACACCCGCGTACGCGCAGGCCGCGTGCCACTCGTCCCACGGGACCACGCGACCGAGGGCCGCCGCGACGCCCAGGGCGATGGCGTCGCTCTCGGGGCGGCCGCGCAGGACGTGGTCCACGCGCCGTCGCCACAGGTCGGCCATGTCGCGGGGCATGTTCCACAGCGCGTCGGAGGCGAGGACGGGACCGTCCGGTCCGGCGGTGAGGGTGCCGCTCGCGACCCACTCGGCGATGAGCTCGTGGATGAACACCGGACGTCCCCGGGCCCGCTCGACCAGCTGTTCCGCGACGTCCGCCGGGAGGGGCAGGGACCGAGCGAAGCGCTTGGCCGTCTCGCCGGTCAGCGCCTCGATGCGGTACTCGATGGGAGCCAGCTCGCGGAGCAGGTGGCGCTCCACCGGGCGGTCGCGCAGCGCGCGCTCGTCCACCGTGAGCACCACGAGGATGGGCAGTCCGGCGGCTCGCATCGCATGGCAGGCGGTGATCGCGTCCGCGGCCCACTGCGCATCCTCGATGACGAGCACGTAGGGTCGCGCCGCGACGAGGCGACCGAAGTGCTCGACGACCAGGTGATGCCGAAGCTGTACGGGCGAGCGGCCGGTGTCGATCCACTGCCACAGCGCCTCGATCCTATCGCCGTCCTCTTCGCCGCGGCGCCGCAAGGCGCGCTCGACGGCTGCACGCTCGCCGGGTGTCCAGCGGAAGTGCCGTCGGAGCATGCCGAGCAGACCGTCGTGGGCACCGGGAACCTCGTTGTGCACGGCGCGCAGGGCACCGGCGGCTCCGGACTCGCGGGCCTGCTCGACGAGCCAGGTGGCCAGCTCGCCCTTGCCCACGCCTGCCTCGCCGCTGAGCGAGAGCACGCGGGTGCGACGGTGGCGGTGCACCTCGGACAGCTCCTCCCACAGCTTCTTCTTCAGGCCCTCGCGGCCCGAGAGCGTGATCGGGCGCATGTGCCACAGGGGCAAGCCCGCGGCCGTGCGCTTCGGCGGCGGTGTGCGGCGCGGCATGGCCAGAGGCGGAAACGGCGGCGGGGACGGGCCGATCGGCACGGGAGTCGGGTCGCCGAGCGGGTCGCCCGCGAGCTCGGTGAGAGCCTGTTCTGGATCCCACTCGGCGCTCTCGGACTCGAGGAAGTCGCCGAGGTCGTCGTGGAACTCGGGCCGGATCGCGGCTTCGCCGAGGTCGAGCAGGTGCCATGCGGCGTCGGGCGCGGTGGTGAAGCGCGCTCGGGGGTCCTTGGCGAGCAGCGTGTGCAGCCACAGCTCGAGATCCTCGGGAATCGCCGTCCACGGCTCGAGCGGCGGCAGCTCGTAGCGCAGGTGTGCTTCCTTGAGCGCGTCGAAGCCGCGGTTCGTGAAGGGCGGTGCCCCGGTGACCAGTCGCCACGCCAGGCAGCCGACGCTGTACAGGTCCGTCCACGGGCCCTGCATGGCCGCGTCGCTGAGGAACTGCTCGGGGGCCATGTACCGCGGGGTTCCGCCCTCCTGGCTCGCGTCGTCGGGCTCGAGGGCCGAGGCGAGGCCGAAGTCACACAGCTTGGCGCGCCCACGTGCGTCGATGAGCACGTTGGAAGGCTTCACGTCGCGGTGGAGGATGCCGTGGGCGTGCGCGTGGCCGAGGGCCGACAGCAGCTCGAGCAGCCACGCCCGGATCTGCGGCCAGGGCATGGGCTTGCCGAGGTCGAGGAGCGAGCCGTGTGGGGCGTACTCCAGCGCCATCCACGGAACGCCGGCGGGGAGCGGATCGAGCCCTGGCGGCACCACCCCGCGGTCGAGCACGCGCACGATGTGGGGGTGCTCCAAGCGTGCCATGGCGCGCAGCTCGTCGCGCAGCGCGCGGCTGCTCACCCGGTCGTCGAGATCCGGGTGCAGGACCTTGAGCGCGACCGGCAGGCGCGTCGGCAGGTGCACGGCGGCCCACACCGACGCCAGCCCGCCTTCGTCCAGCGGGTGCGAGAGCTCGAAAGGACCGAGTTGAGGCATCGGCCCAGTCTACCGCCTGGAAGGACGCTTGCGCTGACGGGCGTCGGACCGGAGCTACAGGGCGCGTCGACCGAGCTGCATGCGCAGCGTGTCCAGCCGCTCGTGGACGGCCTCTGTATCGAGGTCCTGATACCGCTCCGGCAGCATGCGGCGCGCACTCGCCTCGAACACGGCGAGCATCTCCATGTACTCGAGCATGCGCGTGTCGCGGCTCGGAATCACGTCGTCCGCGGCGCCGTCGAGGTCCTCCTGCGAGATCACGTCGCGCTCGTTCTCGGTCGCCCGCGCGGCGGCGGCGAGCAGCACCGCCTCGAGCTCGGCGCCCGAGTAGCCCTCGGTGGCCGCCACGGCGTGCGCGAGGTCGAGACCTTCGGCGAGGATCAGCTTGTTCTTGCGCACCAGCGCCTCGAGGATCAGCTGCCGCTCGCTGGACTCTTCGGGGAAGAAGAACGGGATCTTCATGTCGAAGCGGCCCGGTCGCTTGAGATCGGTGTCCAGCTTGTCGGGGCGGTTGGTCATCATCAGGATGACGACGCGGCCGCGGTGGCTGGTGTCGCTCATGAACTCCTTGAGTCGGGCGATGACCCGCGAGCTCGTGCCACCGTCGTTGTCGCCGGAGGACAGGCTGCGATCGGCCTCGTCGAGGATGAGCAGGACGTACCCGAGCGCATCGACCAGATCGAGGATCTTCTCGAGGTTGCCCTCGGTGGAGCCGACCCAGCGCTCCCGGAAGTTCTTGAACTTGAGGCAGGTCAGCCCGCACTCGGCGGCGAAGGCCTCGGCGACGAAGGTCTTGCCGGTGCCCATCGGGCCCACGAAGATCATGCCCATCGGCACGCGGTTCGTGTGGCCGAGCTTCACCGCGTTCGCGACGCGCATCAGGTCGCGCTTCACGCGCTCCATGCCGCCGACGTGGGTGAAGTTGTGGTCGGGGTCGACGAACTCGACGAGCCCGCTGCACTCCTGCTCGATGATCGCCTTCTTGCGCCGGGACACGGTGCGGAAGGTGATGGTCTCGCCGGTCTGGCGCGCCCCGCGGAGCAGGCTGCGCATCTGCATCAGCGACAGGCCGGCGGTGACCTTGGCGAGGCCCGGCAGGTCCATCTCCATCTTCACCGCGGTGTCCTCGTCCTCGAGGAAGGCCAGGCGGGTCGCCTGGTCGGGGAAGGGCACGAGGATCGTGGACAGCTGCGGGCTCGCGAGCACGCGGCGCTCGATGTCCGAGAGGTGCTCGGTAACGAGGATGACCAGGTTGTCGGTCATCAGGAAGGCCGGGTCGCTGGACCAGCGCTGCAGGCTGACGAGGTTGGCGCGGTCGCCGGTGGTCATGAACGACACGTCGCCGCGGGGAGCGATCATCTCGAAGAAGTCGATGATCACGCCGCTCGGCACGGTCGGGTTCGTGATCAGCTGCTCGATGACGGGAATCGCCTCGATCGGGCTGCGCGGCGGCTCGTCGAGCTTGGGCTCGCCCTTCATCGCGCGGGCGGCGTCGATCACCGTCTGGAAGCGACGCTGGTGCGTGCGGCTGGGGAAGGTCGTGCCCTGGCTCACGTCGTAGGTGACCACGACTTCGCGGGTCCGGGACAGGAAGCGCTCGAGGAAGGTGCGGGTGTCGACCCACTCGGTGTTGCCGTCGACGGTCCACGGCACGAGGTCGCGCACGTTGCCGTGCACGAGGAACATCGAGGCCTCGCCGGCGAGGTAGCGCGTACGAAGCTCATCGGCCCAGGCAGGAAGGGTCAGATCGGACAAAGGCAGCCTCCGGACGGAGAGCCTAATCGCGGTGGGGGGCAGAGGGAACCGTGATTCGCTGGCCTTGTCGACGGCCTCCCGCAGGCGAACGAGCACCCGGCTCCCTGTCGGGTCGGTCTTGACCCCCGCCCGGGGTGCCTAGATTCCTCCATATTGGAGGTTCGATGTCGGTAGGCTGGGAGCGGGCGGCGGCGAGGGTGCAGCGCGAGGCTCGGGCTCGGCAGGATCGACGCGAGCGTCTCCGGGACGGACGTCGGCGCGCCTCCTGGGAGGCCCTGCAAGGCGAGATCGCGGCGTGTGCACGGTGTGGTGCTCGGGCGGAGGATCGGCTGCTCGCCGAGGACGGCGAGATCTGCACCGCCTGCTACGCGGACGCCGAGATCGCCGCAGCCTCGGCTCCGGCGACGCTGGGCCAGCGCCTGTTGCTCGTCGCGGTGCCGCTTCCGGGGCTCGGTCTGGGTGTGGTCCTGCTCTCGGCCGTGTGGAACCCCACCTGGTGGTGGATGGGTGCGAAGTCGATGGTGGCGTTCCTGCTGCTCTCGCTGTTCACGGCGGGGTGGGGAGCGTACAGCGCGCTGCTCGGGGGTGCGGCGGTCCAGCGGGACCTCGATCAGCGCCAGGCGAGTCTGCGCACCGCGGTCGCCTCGGTCGGTGCGCTGCTCGGGCTGGCGGTGCTCACCAGTGGCCTCGTGGCGCTGGGGGCCCTGGTCTGAGGCGAGGGCCGTGAACGGCTCACGAGGGCGCGCTCCGAGCCCCCGGCACGTGCCACCACCGCTCGAAGCCTGCGGCCACCGCGAGTCCGGCGGCGTAGGCGACGAGGTCCACGGGATCGAAGGTCGACCCCACGGTGAGGTGCCAGATCCAGTGAGACTCGGCGCTGACGAAGCCCAGCCCCTGGAAGGCCTCGGTGCCCACGGAGAGCAGACCCACGCCGATTACGCGGCTGCGCGGTGAGCCCAGCGGAACCGCCGCGAGCAGGGCGACGAGCACGATGACGACCAGCACGTCGCCGCCGGCATTGCGCAGCTGCCCACTCGCGAAGCGGAAGATGCCGAGTCCGAGGAGCAGCCCCACCGCCGCCACCACCCGTGCCCGCGTCACTCCGCGCGCTCGGGGGTCTGACGCTCGGCGATGTCGACGCCATTGAGCTCGGCGGCGACGCCGACCACGTCGCCGTGGTGGTACCAGTCCACGCCGAGCAGGTTCGGGACCCTGCCGTGCTGGGCCTCGCAGTCGCGCACGCGCTCCATCAGGTGGGGGTTGCCCTCTTCGGACAGCGCCTCCCACGCGATGGGATCGAGGAAGGTGTGGGCGAGCGAGAACAGCTTGTCCGGGTCCGGGTTCGCGTCGCAGTCCATCTCTTGCCAGCTCGGGTAGCCGTAGTCGGTGCCGAAGCTCACCGCGGAGGAGGCGTGATACCAGGGCGCGAGCTCGCCGCCGCCGCGGCCGACGAGCAGCAAGCGGCGGTCTGCGGCGATCATCTCGCCGAGGGTGGGCCAGCGGCCATCGAGCTGCCAGGCCTGCTGGTCCATTCCCGCGTCGACGAAGGCCTGGATGGTGGACTCGAGCGGGGCGCCATCCTGGAGCTGCAGCCACAGCACCTCGCGAGGGTGGGCTTCGAGGAAGTCGGTGAACTCGGCGTACACCTCGTCGAGGGGCTGGCTCCCGAAGTCGCAGTAGCCGTGACACGCGACCATCTCGCCGTCGACCTCGTAGATATCGACGTTCAGCGCGCGAATGCCGTCATCGAGCTGCGTGGGGATGGCGTAGACGTGGTTCGCCGCGGCTTCGAGGTAGTCACGCTCGTAGGAGGCGTGGCTGTTGTGGGTCGCGGGTACGGCGAGCTCGAGAAAGCTGCGGTCGCACAGGGCTTCCCAGCCGTTGCAGGTGTCGGCCATCGGCGTGGGCTCGGGCTCTCCGCAGGCGGCGAGGATGAGCAGGAGCAGGGCCGGGCGCGTCATGCCTGCTGCCGGGCCTCGGGCTCGGCCTCGGGGCGGACCTCGTGGGGCAGGGGAGCGAAGGCCGCCTGCACGCTGTCGAGACGGCCAAAGAGCACCACGTGGTCCTTGTGCTCGAGCACCGAGTCGGCGTTGGGCACGATCGAGTGGTGGTTGCGCTCGATGAGCACGATGGACAGCTGATCTCGGCGCAGGTGCAGGTCCTTGAGCGGCACCCCGATCACGCGGGAGAACTCGGGGACTTCGATGCGCGACAGGCCGAGGCCGCCATCGACGCGGAGCAGGTCTTCCTGCGGCACGAGGATGCCGCCGACGCGCTTCATCACCACCCGCCGCACCGCGCTGACCAGCTCGTCGCTGTACCGGCGGATCGCGAAGATCGACAAGCCGGCGAGCGCGACGCCGAGGGCGATGTTCTCGAGGCCCTTGAGGGCGGAGTCCACGTACAGCGAGCGGATCATCGTCGCGACGACCGACGCAGCACCGGCCCAGCCGAGGATGATCAGGGTCATCGCGATGCGGCGGCGCACGCGGTGCTCGACGATCTGTTCGGCGGCGAGCGTGGTGAAGCCCGTGCCCGTGAACGCGGACAACGCCTGGAAGCGCGCCATTTCACGGTCCATACCCGTGCTCTCGAACGCGATGCCGCCGGCGACGACGACGAACCACGCGGCGATGACGAGGAGGATGAGGGCGATGACACTGGTCATGGATACAAGGCTAACCCCGCTTTCACATGGGCCGCGGCTCGGAGGACACAATGGGGCGTTTCATCGACCTCGAGACCTGGCCACGACGCGCGATTCACGACTTTTTTCTCGGGTTCGAAGATCCTTGGTTCAACCTGACCACCGAGATCGAGGTGGGGCGCACGAAGGCCTGGTGCAAGGAACAGGGGGCGTCGTTCTCGCTGGCGTGTTGGTTCGCGGTGCTGCGCGCGGCGAACGAGGTCGAGGCGTTTCGCATGCGCCTGCGCGACGGGCAGGTGTGGGTGCACGATCGGGTGCGAGTGGGAGCGACGGCGCTCAAGCCCGATGACTGCTTCACCTACGTGTACTTTCCGGACGGGGAGGACTTCGCGTCCTTCGTGGTGACCGCCGAGGCCGAGCTCGCCGAGCGCCTGCAGGCGGAGGGTCTCGAGCCGGACAGCGGAGACGACGACCTGCTGCACTGCACGGTGGTGCCGTGGGTGCGGTTCACGGGCATCAAGCACGCCCGCTTCGGCAACCCGAAGGACTCGATCCCGAAGATCGCGCTGGGTCGCGCTACGCCGACCGCTGAGGGCGTGCGCATGCCGGTGAGCATCGAAGGGCACCACGCGCTGATCGACGGCATCCACGCCGGTGCCTTCTTCGATGCGCTGGAGCGGGCCTTCGCCGAGCCGGAGCAGACCTTCGGCTAGCGGGCTGCTAGGCTGCGCCCGCCTGAGGAGGCTCGATGCGCGCGCTCATGCTCCTTCCCCTGATCGCCGTCGGTTGCGGCACCCCCTACTGCGGCGACCAGCTGCGCGTCGGTCCCGACGCGAGCCCGTTCGAGCCCTACTGCAGCGGTGACGTGCTCCAGGTCACGGGCAGCGAGGGCTCGTATGCCCTCCCGCTCGGCTTCGAGGTCGAGGGCATCGACGGGAGCGGTGGCGTGACCGCGGTGATCCGCCTCACCCCCGAGGGCGGCTCGTCCCAGGACGCGCTCGGTGGCCTGCCGCTGTCCGAGAGCGGCGGCGTGTGGACGACGAACACGAGCTTCGCGCTCCAGGAGCAGACGGCGGCCGAGCTCGAGGCCCTCGACGGCGCCACCGCCGAGCTGAGCGTCGCGTTCACCGCCGACATCACCGTCGAGGTGGTGCTCACCGACATGGAGATCGCCGCGCCCTGACGCACGAAGGCCCGCCCGGGAGCACCGGACGGGCCTGGCCGAGCGGCGGTCAGCTCGCCTTGTCGACGAGCTCCGCGGCGTCCTCGGCAGTGCGCAGGGCCGAAGCTCCCTTGGCGACCGCGTCGCTCGCGGCCTGGCCGAGGTCGCTGGCGAGCGCCTGTACGTCCGGGTTGTCCTTCACCGCCGACAGCGCCGAGGTGAGGAAGGGCAGGACCCCGGCAGCCGCGAGGCCGGTCTGGAGGATGGTGCCCGGCAGTCCCGCCTGGCCGCCCTCCTCGCCGAGGCCGTTGACCTGCAGGATCTTCACGTCGTGTGCGACGTTCGCGACCGGCGCCATGATCTCGTGGACGATGGCGGGCGCCTCCTTGATGAGCGCGAGCGACACGTCCCGGACGAGCAACTCGGTGGCCACCTCGTTCCTCGCCTCGACCATGAGTCGCTCGGCCTCGGCCGCGGCGCGACCCTCCGCGAGCAGGGCCTCGGCCAGCTTCATGCGGGCGGCGGACTGCTTGTCGGAAGCCTCGGCATCGGCGTTGGCACGGGCGAGCACCTCGGTGGCGTAGGCGTCGGCGGCGATGCGCAGGGCATCGGCCTGGCCCTCGGCCTCGGCCTTGCGGGCCTCGGCGTCACCCTCGGCGGTGGCGCGCACCGCTTCGGCGCGCTTCATCGCGGCATCGCGCTCACCCTCGGCCTTCTTCGCCTCGACGTAGGCATCGCGGTCGGCGGCGATGCGCTCGCGCGCGGCCTCCTCCTCGGCCTTGATCTCGGCGACCTGGCGCTGGCGGTCGGCCCGCGCACGCTCGGCGACGGTGACGATGGACTCCTCGGCCTCGCGCTGGGCAGCGGTCGCACGCGCCTGGTCGGCGCGAGCGGCAGCCTCTTCGGCACGCTTCTCGGCGACGGCGGTCTGACGAGCGACCTGCGCGGTCTCCACCGCCTGCTGACGCTGCTCGTCGGCGACCTTCACCGCCTTGTCCTTGGCGATCACGGCCTCTTCCAGCGCCTTGTTCTTGGCGATGGATGCCTCCTCGACGGCCTTGTCCTTGGCGATGGTCGCCTCTTCGACGGCCTTCTGGCGGGCGACGGCGGCCTCCTCGCGGAGTCGCGCGGCCTCCTCCTCGGCGACGAGACGGGCGGCCTCGGCACGTGCCATCTCGATGGACGCCTCCTCCTCGGCGGCCTTCTGGGCGCTCTCGGCGCGAGCCTGTCGGATCGCGACCTGCTCGGACATGGCGATGTCGGCCTTGCGGGCGAGCTCGGTCTCGCGAGCGCGGGACTCGGCGATGGCACGCTCCTGCTCGGCCTGGGCCTCGGCCTCGGCCTGCTGCTGGGACAGCACCTTCTTCTTGGTCAGCGCCGCCTGCTCGGCCTCGTACTCCCGCACCTGGCGGTTCTGGTCGGCCTCGCGCTGCTTGCGACGCAGCTCGAGCTCGAGCGCCTTCTCACGGGCCTCCACGTCCTGCTGCTGGATCTGGATCTCCGCCTGACGGGTGATCAGGTTGGTCTCCTGGCGGTTGCGCTCCACGGTCTCGGCCACGTTGCGGCGGCCCTGGGCGGCGATGACGTCGCCCATGTCCTCGGTGAACGGGCCCTGGGTCACGTGGGTCACGCTCACGGCGGTGAGGGTGAGGCCGAGCTTGGTGAGGTCCTCCTGGAGCAGGTTGACGATCTCGTCCGCGAACTCCTTCTTCTGGGAGTTCAGCTCGAGGAAGCTCTTCTGGAAGGCCGCGGTGCGCAGGGCATCGGTGACCTGCGAGTCGATCTTCTCGCGGACCTTCTCGGCCATCTCGGCCGGGGCGGTGGTGCCGAGGGACTGCACGGCAAGCATGATCGCCTGCTCGTCCTGGGGGCTGATCTGCACGAACATCTCGCCCTTGATCTCGGCGGGAATCATGTCCCGCGAGGGCACGGCGTTGTCCCCGGTCCGGACGATGGGCACGCGAATGGCCTGCAGGCTCACCCGAGTGACCTCGTGGAACATCGGGATCACCCAGATGCCCCCGCCGGTGCTGATCACCGGCGCGCGTCCGCCCGTCTTCACCAGGGCCTCGTCCGCCTTCGGAACCTTGTAGAAGGCCCGGACCGAGGCCATGATGCCCATGACGAGCACCAGGAAGGATGCGGCACAGATGCCGATGATCATGAGGGTGTTGACGCCTACCATGGCTAGTTCTCCAACATGTTGGGGGTGACGAAGTACACGTTCCGATCCGCATCGTGTTCGATGAGCAGCACCTCCGTGCCTCGGGGAAGTACGCCGGGGCCGTCGGGCCGCAGCTGGGCGTTGACGGTGGCCTGGGGCTGACCGTCGCGACCGGGAATCCGCACCAGTCCGACCCGGTCGGTGAGGCGGCTCTGGGTGACGCCGACCTCGCCGAGGAACTCGGAAGGCTTGCGGGAGATGGTGGCGTCGGCGGGTACGAGGCTCGCGAGGGCTCCGCCCACCACGCGGGTGAGTGCCGGCGCGACCAGGGCGGCCACCGCGAGGGCCACGGGGAAGGCCAAGGCCGAGCTGCCCAACACATCGGCAGCCACGGCATTGACCAACAGACCCGCAAGGCCAAAGCTGATGAACAACACCTCGAACAGCACGCTAAGAGGTACCTTTCCCAGGCCGAGCCAGGTGAGGCCGAGGACGAGGGCTCCGACGCGGTGGGCGGCGCCGTCGACTCCTCCGGCATCCACGTCGAGGTCGGTATCCACGTCCACGTCCACGTCGGCGTCGAGGCCGACCAGGTCGCTCACCCCACCCAGGCTGAGATCGGCGAGGATGAACAACAGTCCCACCGCGAGTGGAAACAGGAAGGGCCAGTTGTACCAGCCCGCAAGCCACCCGATCGCGGCGTCCATCACGCACCTCTCGTTTGTTTCGTGCTCAAGACACCCTGTCATGTGAGCGTTGACATGAAGTTGACCACGGATGTCGGGTCGACAAGACATCCGGTGACGATTCCTGGTCGATTTCCCGGGGGCCGGCTCCGGCAGCGAATCGGGCCCGATTCGCCGGTGCTTTGGGCAAGTCGCGACGCGACTGTCGGGTGCGGTACGCTCCTCGCGACGCGGCGAGCGCGGACCATCGCATACAGTTGGACAAGGACCGGATCTGTTCGGTCCTCGCCTACTGGGAACTGTCCGAGGTCCCGACAGAGCATCGCCGGAGCCCGGGTTTCGCCGTGCATCGGCGATCCGAGCGGCTCTCGGGGCTGGTAAGCTCCGGCTTCGGACATCGGTCCGCGGAGGATGCATGCTGCCGCTGCTCGCCGCTCTCGCCTTCGGGTGCGAGGACGGCCTCACCAGCGCTGCCGTCGATGAGGGGCTGACGCGGGCCGAAGAGGCTTTCGGTCGCTTCGACGCCGAGGCCTTCGCAAGCGAGGTCGACCAGACCCGCGCGGCCCTTCCGTGTCTTGCCGAGCCCATCGCCCCGCCCACCGCCGCGCGGTTGCACCGCCTCGAGGGCCTTCGGCAGTTCCTCGAGCGGGACGAGGGCGCAGCCCAGGCGCACTTCGCGGTCGCCAAGCGCCTCGATGGCGCCTACACGTGGCCAACCAGCCTGCTTCCGGCTCGTCACCAGGTCCGCGAGGTCTACGACGCCGCGGTCGAGCAGGGGGCGTCCGCCGAGCTCGCCGCCCCGGCCGCTGGAGCGCTGTACCTCGACGGTCAGGCCGACCGCATCCGGGTCGATGGCAGTCCAACGGTGTTTCAGCACCTCGGCGGCGATGCCGCACAGACCGTGTTTGTCGGTCCCTCGCAGGCGCTCCCGGAGTACGCGCTCCCCGCGCCTCCCGCTCCCGAGCCGATCCCCGCGCCGGTGGTGTCGACCACGACGCACAAGGCGCGTCCTCCGGTGGCCGGCGTGAGTCTCGTGGCCTCCGGGGTGGTGCTCGGCGCGGTTGCGGGCGTGCAGTTCGCCCGGTCGCGAGCCGGGTACACGGAGTACCTCGACGCCTTCGACCAGGACCCCCTTGCGGCCGAAGCCAGCTTCCAGCGCACGGTCGCCTCGCCTCGCAACCAGGCCGCCGGCTTCGGTGCGGGGGCAGCCGTGCTGCTCGGCGCCGGCGGCGTGCTCTTCGCGCGGGGCATCCACGTCGAGGGGCGCTTCTGATGCTGTCCCTGCTCCTCGCCCTCGTGAACCCGGCCGCGGCCTGTGGCTACGACCAGGCGCTCCCGTGCAACAGCGGGGTCGACATCGTCGCGCCGCTCGTCAGCAACTACACGAACCACG
Source organism: Deltaproteobacteria bacterium (assembly GCA_006226595.1). GTDB lineage: Bacteria > Myxococcota_A > UBA796 > UBA796 > M1803. The sequence continues at coordinate 211,591 of SBGP01000095.1, read as the reverse complement.
TGGCGTGCGGGTTCAAGTCGCCGGCGGGCACCGAGGTCGACACCACCTTCTCGATCACCGAGCTCGATGGTGCGGGGGGCCAGGTCCACATCGAGGCGACCCCCGCGGGGGGCACGCCGAGCCACGAGATGTTCCTGTACGCCCAGTCCGGCGAGTGCGGCGTCGACCTCGCGCGCTCCTGTGAGGACGACGGCGAGACGAGCACGATCATCGACGGCAAGGGCGGCTGGGACGGCACCGACGTCACCGGCGAGCTGTTCCTCGTGCTCGAGCAGGACAAGTCCGCCGCCCAGGCCTACACGGTCGACGTGTGGTGCGAGCGCACCCTGGTCGACCCGGACGTCGACATCAACTGCACCGCCGACGAGCGCTCGGCGAGCACCTCCGCCGGCACCTTCGATGCGCTCGAGGGCTACCGCTGTGCGGACGGCGGCATGCTCACGGGGACCGGCGACGAGTGGGTCGGCCGCTTCCGGGCGCCGTCCACCGGTCCGCTCACGTTCACCGTTGACGGCGACACCTCGGACGTCGCCGTCGCCCTGCTCCCGGTGTCGGGAAGCAGCTTCGACTGCCTGGCCTCGGACTTCTCCTCGGCGACCGGGGTCAAGGAGGTCACGGCGACCCTCACCGCCGGCGAGACCTACTTCGTGGTCGTCGAGCACGTCGCGGGCCCGGGGGACTTCACGCTGACCCTGTCCGAGGGTGCCGGCCAGGCTTGCCTCGAGGACTGCAACAACGGCGCGGACGACGACGGCAACGGGCTGATCGACTGCGCCGAGGCGTCGCTGTGCGACCGGGCCCCGAACTGCGCGGATGGGTGTGACCTCGCCGACGACGACGGAGACGGCACCGTCGACGAGTCGTGCAGCGATGCCTGCGACGGCGTCGACAACGACCTCGACGGTGACATCGACGAGGCGTATGGCGATGCCGACGGCGACGGGGTCAACGACTGCCTCGACGTTTGCGACGGCTACGACGACACGGATGACGCCGATGGCGACGGCATCCCCGATGCCTGCGACAACTGCCCCGGCGTCGCCAACGCCGATCAGGACGACAAGGACTCGGACGGCTACGGCGACCTGTGCGACAACTGTCCGTCGACCGCGAATCCCTCCCAGCTCGACGGGGATGCCGATGGCTTCGGCAACAGCTGCGACGTGTGCGAGGGCTACGACGACGCGGCGGATGCGGATGCGGACGGCGTGCCCGACGACTGCGACAACTGCGCCGGCATCGTCAACGCGGACCAGGCCGACGCCGACAGCGACGACGTGGGCGACAGCTGCGACAACTGCGCCGCGCTCGCGAATGCCGACCAGGCCGACGCCGATGGTGACGACGTCGGCGACGTGTGCGACCCGTGCACCGACACCGACGACGACGGCCTCGGCGACCCCGGCTACATCGCCAACGTCTGCGAGGAGGACAACTGCCCGACCCAAGCGAACACGGCGGGCAACGACCCCGATGGCGACGGCCTCCCCGATGCTTGCGACAACTGCGATGGCGTGCACAACGTCGCTCAGACCGACACGGACGGCGATGACGTCGGCGATGCCTGCGACAACTGTGTCTCCGCCGCGAACGGAACCCAGGACGACGGTGACGCCGACGGCGTCGGCGATGCCTGTGACAACTGCGCCGCCACCGCGAACGCCGATCAGTCCGACGACGACGGCGATGTCGTCGGCGACGTGTGCGACCCGTGCACCGACACCGATGGCGACGGCTTCGCGGACCTCGTCAACAGCGCGACGACCTGCCCGACCGATACCTGCGCGGGCTACGACGACGCGCTGAACGCGGACGGGGATGCGGCCCCGGATGCCTGCGACAACTGCCCCGCGGTCGACAACGACGACCAGACCGACACCGATGGCGACGGCGTCGGCGATGCGTGCGACGCCGAGAGCTGCACCGACACCGTCGACAACGACGGCGACGGTGCGGCGGACTGCCACGACGAGGACTGCTCCGCCGAGCCCTCGTGCGCGGGATGCGCGGTCAGCGAAGACAGCCTCGGTTGCGGCGAGATCTTCACCGGCACCGCGACGGCCGCGGCGTGGAGCGAGCACTGCGGAACGGGTTCCCTGGCGGGATCGGACCTGACGCTGACGATGCCGACGCCGGGGGCGGGCGAGGTGCTCGTCGTCGACGCGGACGCCTCGGTCAGCCTGACCACGGCGCTGCTCGCGGATTCCTGCTGGGAGTGGGAGACCTGTGTCGAGGAGGGCAGCACCCACCTCGAGAGCAGCGATCCGGGCCCGCTGTTCGCGGTCGTCGATGCGGCCACGGACACGAACTACGCGGTGAGTGTGGGCGCGGCGTGCCCGGCGGACGACTGCTCCGGCGACGTCGACGGCGCCCTGTCGTGCGCGACGGCCATCTCGGGCACGACCACCGGGGGTGGCAACGACAACGACTACTACCGCCAGGGCGGAGCCATCGACTTCGCCGATCGCTTCCAGCCGGGCAACGAGCGCATCTACACGTTCGCGCCGCAGGCCACCGGCAGCGTGACCCTGGGCCTGTCCGGCATGAGCACGAACCTCGACCTGTTCGTGCTCGAGGCCGCCTGTCGCTTCGACAGCACCGTCGCGCACAGCGCGCTGGCCGGGACCTCGCCCGAGTCGGTGACCTTCACCGCGACCGAGGGCCGCACCTACTACGTCGTCGTCGAGGGCATCGGCGGTGATGCGAGCTTCGACCTCGAGGTGACGAGCCTCGGTGCCGGCGCGTGCCCGGTGGACTGCGCCCAGGCGTCGAACTGCGCGGATGCGGCGTGCACCGACCAGCCCGAGTGCGGCGGCTGCGACGCCGACAACGACGGCTTCGACGCGGTGGCCTGCGGGGGCACCGACTGCAACGATGCCGTCGCGAGCAGCGATGGCGACGCGGATGGCGTGCCCGACGAGTGCGACAACTGCCCGACCACCGCGAATGCCGATCAAGCCGATGACGACGGCGACGGTGTGGGTGATGCCTGCGACAACTGCCCGTCCGCGGCGAACGCGGATCAGGCCGACGCCGATGGCGACGCGACCGCGACCTCAGGCGGCGATGCCTGCGATACGTGCACCGACACCGACGGCGATGGCTTCGCGGACCTCGAGGTGCTCGGGGTGACGACGTGCCCGCTCGATGTGTGCTCCGGCGTGGACGACGCGCTGAGTGCGGACGGCGACACCATCCCCGACTGCCTCGACAACTGCCCGCTCGTCGCCAATCAGGACCAGGCGGATGGCGACGGCGACGGGGTCGGCGACGCATGCGACAACTGCGTGGACGATGCGAACGCGTCCCAGGCGGACCCGGACGCGGATGGCATCGGCACGGCCTGTGACGTTTGCCCGGCGGTGTCCGATGCCGAGCAGGCCGACACCGATCAGGATGGCGCCGGTGACGCGTGCGATGCGTGCACCGATGTCGACGGCGACGGCTATGCCGAGCTCGTGGTCACCGGGGTGACGACCTGCGCGACCGACGTATGCCCCGAGGGCGATGATGACGCCGACCGCGACGCCGACGGCGACCCCGATGCCTGCGACAACTGCCCGGACACGCCCAATGCCTCGCAAGCGAACGACGACGGGGACGCCTGGGGCGATGCCTGCGACAACTGTGTGGCCGTGGCCAACGACGACCAGGCCAACGGCGACAGCGACGTCTACGGCGACGCCTGCGACAACTGCCCGTCGAGCACCAACGCCTCCCAGGACGATGCCGACGGCGACGGCGACGGCGACGTGTGCGACACGTGCACCGACACGGACCGCGACGGCTACGGCAACCCCGGCTACGCCGCCAACCTGTGCACCACGGACAACTGCCCGGTCCAGGCGAACGCCAACCAGCGCGACACCGACCGAGATGGCGTCGGCGACGTGTGCGACGCCGAGAGCTGCGACGGGGCCGACAACGACGGCGACGGCGCCGTCGACGAGACCTTCCCGGACGCGGATGCCGATGGCGTGGCGGACTGTGTCGACACCTGCACCGACACCGATGCCGACGGCTACGGCAACCCCGGCTACCCGGCGAACCTGTGCATTCGCGATACCTGCCCCGACGTCTCCGGTCCTCAGGACGACGAGGATGGCGACGGCCTCGGTGATCTCTGCGACACCTGCACCGACAGCGACGGTGACGGCTGGGGGGACGCCGGCTTCGACTACTCCGGTTGTCTCGCCAACACCGCCGCCGACAACTGCCCGGACACCTTCAACATCACCCAGGCCGACAACGATGCCGACGGCATCGGCAACGCCTGCGACGTCGAGGAGTGCGACGGCATCGACAACGACGGGGATGGCCAGGTCGACCAGGGCTTCACCGACACCGATGGCGACGGCATCGCGGACTGCGTCGATCCCTGCACCGATCCTGACCTCGATGGCTACGGCACCGCGGGCTACCCGGCGACGACCTGCCCGATCGACAACTGCCCGAGCCTCACCAACGCGAGCCAGGCCGATGCCGATGGCGACGGCAAGGGCGACGTGTGCGACACCTGCACCGACTCCGACGGCGACGGCGCGGGAGACCCGGGCTTCGCGGCGAACAGTTGTCCGGTCGACAACTGCCCGAACACGGTGAACGCCGACCAGTCCGATCGCGATGGCGACCTGCTCGGCGACGCCTGTGACGGCTGTACCGACCCCGACCTCGACGGCTTCGGATCGCCAGGACTCGACCTGAGTGCGTGTGTGGGCTCGACGACGGTGGCCGACAACTGCCAGTTCACCGAGAACCCCGACCAGGCCGACGCGGATGGCGACGGCATCGGCGACGCCTGCGACGGCTGCACCGATCCCGACGAGGATGGTTTCGGCTCGCCGGGCCTGCCGATCACCGGCTGCCCGGGAAGCACGACCGACACCGACAACTGCCCGACCGTGCCCAACGCCGACCAGGCGGACGACGACGGCGATGGTGAGGGCAACGTCTGCGACTCGGGGGAGATCTGCGACGGCCTCGACAACGACGGGGACGGGGCCATCGACGAGACCCTCGCCGATGCCGACGTGGACGGGATCTGCGATGGACGCGATACCTGCGTGGACGCGGATGCGGACGGCTTCGGTATCGGCACCGACCTCTCGGGCTGCTCGGGAAGCACCGTCGTGGCGGACAACTGCCCGACGGTCGCGAACGTCGACCAGGACGACACCGACGGCGACGCCCGTGGCGATGCCTGCGACACCTGCACCGACTTCGACGGCGACGGCTTCGGTGACGCGGGCTTCCCGGCAAGCGTGTGTGCGCTGGACAACTGCCCGATCGACGCGAACCCGCAGCAGGCAGACAGCGACGGCGATGGGGCCGGGGATGCCTGCGACGACTGCACCGACGCGGACGGCGATGGTTACGGCGACGCCACCGGCCTGCTCATCGGCTGCACCTCGACCACCGAGGCCGACAACTGCCCGTCCCTCGCGAACCCGACCCAGGCGGACACCGACGCGGACGGCATCGGCGATGCCTGCGACACCTGTACCGACAGCGACGGCGACGGCCGTGGCGACCCGGGCTTCGCGAACCAGTGCGGCGTCGACAACTGCGCGAGTGTGGCCAACCCGGGCCAACAGGATGCGGATGTCGACGGCATCGGCGACGCCTGCGACGCGTGCACGGACTCCGACGCGGATGGCTACGGCGACCCGGGCAGCTTCGACCGCAGCGGCTGCACCGTCGCGAACACCGTCGACAACTGCCCCTCGGCCGCCAACGACACCCAGGCGGACCTCGATGGCGACGGCGTGGGCGACGCCTGCGACCCGTGCACCGACACTGACGGCGACGGCGCCGCCGACCCGGGCTTTCCGGCGAGCACCTGCGGCCTCGACAACTGCCCGGACGTCGCCAATGACCAGGAGGACGTCGACCTCAACGGGGTTGGCGATGCCTGCGACACCGAGCACACCTGCTCGGATCGGCTCGACAACGACGGCGACGGGCTCGTCGACTGCGACGACAGCGAGTGCGCCGGAGCCGCGGCCTGCGATTGCCCGGTCATCGACCTGCAGCTCGCCTGCGGCGACTTCGTACCTGCGTTCGCGGTGAGCACGGGTGACTACGCGAACAACGCCTGCGCCGGCGCCACCCACGGCGGCCTCGACGCGGTCGCCGAGGTCGTCGCCCCGGCCGACGCCGAGGTCCTCGTCATCGCCGAGGGACCGACGCTGAACCACGACCTGGTGCTGTACGCGAATGGCGGTGGCTGCGGTTCGAGCAGCAACGCGACCTGCCTCGATGCCTCGGAGACCGACTCCGGCTGGGAGGAGGTGAGCTGGGTGAGTGACGGCAGCGGCGCGCTGGTCACCGTCGACGATGCCGGGACCGGCGCCTACACCGTCGACCTCACCGTCGCCTGCCCGGTGGCCTGCGACCCGCTCACCGATGTCGCCGCGGTGCTGGACTGCACCGTCGACCTGCAGGACACGACCGCGAGTGCGGCCAACGTGCTCGACTTCTACGACTGCGGGTCCGCGAACGACGGGGTCGAGCGCCTGCAGCCGAACCCGGAGAACGTCTACGAGCTGCTCGCCGTGCGCGACGGCACGCTCACCGTGCGCGTGTCCAACGCGACGACGCCGCACAGCCTGGCGCTGGTCGACGACACGTGCGACGGGCGGGACTGCCTCGCGTGGACCACCGGCACCGGGGACACCACCACGCTCACGTTCTACGGGCTCGCGGGTACGACCTACTACGTCGCCGTCGAGGCGAGCACGGGCGCCGTCGGTACCTACGACATCGCCCTCGACACCAATGGCGAGGGCTGCCCCGAGGACTGCGACGACGGGCTCGACAACGACCTCGATGGGCTCTTCGATCTCGACGACCCGGACTGCGTCCGCGAGGAGTCGGACACCGACGCGGACACGGATACCGATACCGACACGGATACGGACACGGACACCGACGCGGACACGGACACCGACGCCGACACCGACGCCGACAGCGGCGACACCTTCGACACGGCGCCGACGATGCCGACCGAACCGCGGCCCTACTGCAGCTGCGACAGCGCGGGCTCGGGGTGGACGGCGTGGCTGCTGCTGCCGCTGCTTACCGTTCGACGCAGACGAGCATCTTCGGGTAGCACACGACCTTGATCTCGGCGCCGTCGGCGACCTCGATGGAGCCGGCGGTCACGGGCTGATCGTGGAAGAACGCGATGATGTCGTAGCTGCCGGCGGGCACGCGGCCCGCGGGGTGTCGCCCGTTGGCATCGACGAAGTACACGCGCTCGGCGCCCTCGACCGTGACCTGACCGCCGGAGGGCGTCGGCGCGGGTGCGGGCTTCGGGCGCGCGGCCACGGGTGCGGGCGCGGCGACTGGCTCCGGGTCTGGAGAGGCGACCGCGACGACGGGGGCGGGCTCGGCGACGGGTTCCGGTGCGGCGACCGGGGCGACCACGGGCTCGGGCGCCGGGACGGGAGCGACGACCGCACTCGGCTCGGGCACCGCCTCGCCGGGCTGGCTCGCGAACCATGCGACGGCCAGCCCGCCGACCAGGCACAGCATGCCGCCCATCGCCGTGCCAAATCCGACGAAGGTGCCGCCGAGAACGGCGCTTCGGTTGTAAGCACCGGACTCGCTCGTCGGCTGCCGCTCCCCCAGTGTGGCATCCGGCACAGGGGGTAGACTGGCCAGGCTCGGCGCCATGCTTCCGAGGTCCTGGTGGCTGAAGGGGGTGGCCATCACCGTGCGACCGGTGAGTCCGCTGGACACCTTCACGGGCCGTGCGGCGGGGAACTCGGTCTTGCGACACCACTTGCGGAGCGTCGGCGGGGGGAGCTCGACCGCGAGCTCTTCGATGCGCTCGGCCACCTCGGCGGCGGTGGGTCGGTCTTCCGCGTCGTAGGCGAGCATGTCGCGGATCAGCGTGCGCAGCTCGGACGGCAGCCACGAGACCTTCTCGAGCTTCTCCTCGAGGTGGGCGGCGTGGGCGTCCGGCTGGCCGGCGATGGTGAACCGCTCGCGCTGCTCGAGGGCTTCGGGCAGGAAGCGCTCGTGGGCCAGGCCCTCGTAGAGCGAGCAGCCGAGCGCGAACACGTCGCCAGCGTGCGTGTCCCGACCGCGAAAGCGCTCGGGAGCGAGGTAGGGCATGCTGCCGACAATGTGCTGGGTCGCGGTGATCGCGGCGCGGTCCATGTTCGCGCGGGCCACGCCGAAGTCGAGGACCTTGACCTCGCCGCGGGTGCCGATGCGGATGTTCGAGGGCTTGATGTCGCGATGCACGAGGCGCAGCGGCTCGCCCTGTGGGCCGGGGGCGTTGTACGCGGCGTCGAGCGCCTCGGCGACCTGCTGGATCACCTCGAGCTGGGGGCGCAGCGGAATGTGTGGCTTGCACACCCGGCAGCACACGTCGAGATCGGCGCCCTCGACGTACTCGGCGATCAGCGCGAGGCGTCCCTCGATCACCGCGAGGTCGCGGACGTGGATCACGTTCGGATGCTTGAGCACCGAGAGCAGGCGGGCCTCGTCGAGTAGCCGCCGCGCGGCGACACTCTCGGGGTCGACTTCCTCGTGCAGCAGCTTCACCGCGACCTCGGAGGTGAGGCCGGAATCCAGGGTGAGCTTCGCTCGATACACCTCGCCGAAGCCGCCGTCGCCGAGGCACGTCATGAAGTCGAGGCGGAGCAGGCCCTGCATGGCGGGCATCCTATCAGGGGGCGGCGTTGACCGAGATCGGCGCGAGGGCACGACGGACACTCGCCACCTGCGCGCACGGGTCGCCGGGGACCTCTAGAACAGGTTCGCGAGGTCGATGTAGATCGCGGGGCTGTACGCTTCGACCTTCGAGAAGCCCATGTCCACACGGATGATGAAGCTGTCGTCGAAGGCCAGGCGCAGGCCGCCACCGAAGGACACGATGGGCCGGCCGAGCTCGTCGAGACTCTGCCAGTCCTCGGCGAGGAGCATGAGATCGGTGAAGCCGAGCAAGGTGAGGTCGGTGCGCACGCCGAAGGGCTCGACGTGGAGGAAGCGCCAGCGCAGCTCCTCCTGCCCGAGCACCTTCACCCGGCCGAGGTAGCGCCGCTGACGCACGCCGCGCCCGGCGTTGAGGCCGCCGCCGAACTCGTAGATCTGGCTGCCGCCCATCATCGCCAGCTCGCGGATCGGCACGTCGCCGGCGAGCCCGTCGAGGGCGATGCGCGTGGCCGAGACCAGGCGCCCCTCGGAGACGAGCGGCACGTAGCCACGCCCGGTGAGGTTGAAGCCGCCGACGGTGAACGCGCCGATCGGGGCGACGGCGCCCCTCACGCTGGCCTCCGCCCAGTAGCCCCGCGTCGGCGCCGGCTCGAAGTCGCGGGTGTCGGCCATCGCGCCGACCTGCACCATCGGAAGCAGGCCCTCCTCCTCGTCGAGGCGGGTCGCGATCAGGTTGCCGGGGTCGGAGTCGCGGCCGTTCTTGAAGTCGCCGGGCAGGTGGTAGATCACGCGCAGCGTGGTCATCAGCTCGGTCTTCACCGCGCCGTCGGCGAGCTTCCACCGCCCGTTGAGGAACAGGTTCGGCCGGATGGACGAGGACTTGTAGTAGCGGCGTACGAAGGTGTCGTAGGCCTCGCCCTCCAGACCCATGTCCGTGGCGATGGCCTCCGCGACGGCCGGGTCGCAGGTGACGTCGGGACCGAAGCCACAGAAGTTGTTGGTGCGGGTGATGTCGAGCTGCGCGCGCCCGGTGAAGCGCAGCCTGCCGTCGAGCAGATCGAGTGCGTCGACGTCGAGGCGGTGCGCGTGCACGCCCTTGGTGGTCGCGAAGATGATCAGCGTGAGGCCGAGCTTGTAGGGGCTCGTCTCGCCGTCGTAGACGTACATCGAGCCCACCGCACCGAGCCCGAGACCCTCGTCGGTGTTGTAGTTCACCGCTGGAATTCCGCCGAATCCCAGGCCCTCGCGCTGCCATGCCGCCGTCTCGGCCTCCTGTGCGAGCGCGAGGCCGAGGATTAGGGAGAGCATGGTCACCTCCGCCGGCAGCCTACCGCGCGCCGGCGCTCTCTCGGAGCCTGCATGCCCCTGACTCGTCGCGCCGTGCTCGTCGGAGGCCTGGGCCTGGGCGGGCTCACCGTGCTCCTCGGCGTCCAGGGTCGCCGGGAGACCGCGCTGATCGCCGATCCCAACGGCATCCTCGACCTGCCGGAGGGCTTCTCGTACCGGGTGCTCCAGCGGGTGGGCGACCGCATGTCCGACGGCTTCCGCGTGCCCGGGCGCCCGGACGGCATGGCCTGCTTCGCGCGAGCGGATGGTTCGCTGGTGCTCATGCGCAACCACGAGCTCCGCAAGGCCAAGGACCAGGCGGCCTACCGCATGTCCGACGCGCCCGCCGAGGCCTACGACCGCGACGCGCCCGGTGGGGTGACCCGGCTCGTGCTCGGGCCCGACGGCGAGGTCCGCTCCTCGAACCTCGTGCTCACCGGGACCATGGGCAACTGTGCCGGAGGTCCCTCGCCATGGGGCTGGATGAGCTGCGAGGAGCACCCCGAGGGCGAGCATGGTTACGTGTTCCTCTGCGATCCGGAGGCCGCCACGGTCCAGCCTCCCAAGCGGATCGACGGCTATGGCCGCATGAACCACGAGGCCTTCGCCATCGACCCGGTGAGCCGCGTGGCCTGGCTCACCGAAGACCGCGGCGACGGCTGCCTGTACCGCTTCGTGCCCGAGGACCCGGCCGAGCCCTTCGTCGGCAAGCTCCAGGCGATGGCGGTCGACGGGGTGCCCGACACCACCCCGCTCGCGGACACCGCCGCCACGTGGAAGGTGCGGTGGATCGACGTTCCCGACGCACCGGACGATGGACTGCGTGCCGCCTCGCGCTCCGCGGGAGCTTCCACCGTGTGCCGCGGGGAGGGCTGCTGGTTCCACGACGGCAAGCTCGTGTTCTGCGCCACCTCCGGGGGGCCCCACGGCAAGGGTCAGGTGTGGCTGCTCGACCCGGCCACCGACACGCTGTCGCTGGTCGCCGTCGGGGACGGCGAGTCCCTGTCCAAGCCCGACAACGTGACCGTGTCCCCGGCGGGCCACGTGGTCATTGCCGAGGACAACAGCGCCGAGGACCACATCCGCGCCGTGCGGGCCGATGGCACCGTGGTGGCGCTGGCTCGCAATGCCGTGTCGTCGAGCGAGTTCTGCGGCGTGTGCTTCAGTCCCGATGGCCAGCAGCTGTTCGTCAACCTCCAGGAGGATGGGCTCACGCTCGCCATCCGAGGGCCGTTCGAGGCGCTGCTCGGCTGAGGCAAGACGCCCACCGGACGCAAGGAATGTCCGGCGGGCGCGTTGCTGGAGTCAGAGGTCCGGTTCGCCGAAGCTTCGCCCGGACCGAGCGAGATCAGGTGAGCATGATCTTCATGCTCACGGCCACGAAGGCGACGAAGCCGATCATCGTGACGCGGAAGAAGTTGCGGGCGAGGAGGGCAGCCTCGACGCTCTCGGTATCGAAGGTCTGTGCGTTGTGGTCCATGAGTTCCTCCTGCGACTACGCGGCGATGGGCTTGGACTGGGGCTTGGCCTCGGGGGCCTTGCTCTCGGGGATCATCGCCTGCACCTGGCGCTCGATGCCCGTGCCGTCCTGCGGGTTCAGCCCGGGGACCCAGAACAGGAAGTCGTTCACGAAGTCCGCGGGGTGGATGCGGCCGTTGTCGATGAGGAGCTTGATGCAGACGCCGAGGAACAGCTCGAGTCCGGCCTTGGCAACGGTGGAGACGGTGAGAATGCCCATGTGTCCTTCCTGGTGGGTTCCGGCGCCTGCGGCCGGCGGTTCGGACCCGGACCTGTGCACCGGCCGTGCCAGAACGTGCCGTCTCGGCGATCCGTCGGGGGGAGGGGGATCTTCGGCGGCAGCTACTGAACCGTCACTCAGTAGATCGTGGCGAGCCCCACACGGAGATCGGGCGATTTCACACAGATGCGCGTACTGGGTGAATCCACACAGGTGCCGGATTGGCTGGGGTCCTTCACACAGGTAGGGTCGCGGCGTGGTCACGGTCGCCGCAGGCTTCCCACTGCGAGCGCGCGAGCATCCACAGTGCGCGGGCGTCGTTGGCGCGTCCAGCCTCGGTCGCGGACCGAGCGGCGAACTCGGCGAGCCAGGCCACGTCGCGATCGACGAGCTGTCCTTCCGAGAGCAGCTCCAGGGCTCGGCGTCGGGTGTCGGCCCACCTCGCCCACTCACCGCTGTGCACCAGACAGGGCAGCAGGGCGAGAAGTGGGACGCCGGCGTGGGCGCCGGTCTCGGGGCGGTCCCAGGCGGCGACGATGGCCTCGACGCTGGGCCGCGCGAGGTCGAAGTGACCGTTCTCCAGGTCGATGACGGCCTCGTTGAACTCGGCGAGCTCGGCGTCGAGACCCACGACCTTGAGCACCTTCTGCGCTTCGCGGTAGGCGGCGCGCGCTCCCTCGGGGTCTCCCTGCCAGCGGCGGGCATCGCCGATACCGCTCAGGCACTCGGCCTCGCCCACGCGGTTGCGCAGGCCCCATCGGTCGGCGGCGTCGAGGGCCTCGCGGTAGCAGCGCTCGCTCTCGGCCCAGTCCCCGCGGCCACGGGCGCACACACCGAGCAGGCGCAGGGTCTCGGCGCGTCCGCCGGCGTGCAGTCCCGCGTCGTCCGAGCGGACGAGCACCTCGCGGAGCAGGGTCTCGGCTTCGTGGTTGCGACCGGTGAAGCTCCAGCACCAGGCCACCGCCTTGAGTCCGCGGAGCTCGCCGGACAGGTCGCCGGCGGCCTGGCATCGGTCGGCGGCGAGCTGGTTGAGGGTAAGGGCCTCGTCGAACGAACCCTGGCGCAGTCGGAGGTAGCCGCGCTCGGCGGGTCCGCGGTTGAACGGCTCCTTCCAGCCTTCGCGGGCCCCCATGTCCTCGATGCGCGAGGCGAGGCGCTCGGCCTCGTCGAAGTCGCCCAGGTACACGTTCGGGCGGATGAGGAGCAACCAGCCCTCGCCCCAGCGGCCGTCGGTCTCGGCCACGCCAGCTTGCTCCAGGCAGGCGGACCACTCGCGACCGAGGGCGCGGACCACCGAGAACTCGGCGGTGCGCATGCGACGGTTCATCGCGACGAGGAAGGCCTCGGCGGCGTCCTCGTGGTGTCCGGCCAGCTGCAGGTGGCGAGCCACCCGGGCGGGGTCGGCTCCGCGCCCGGCGAGGGCCTCGGCGCAGGCGAGCTGGATGCGCGTCCAGCGATCGGCCTCTCGCGAGCGCGCGCAGATCGCCTCACGGAGCATGCCGTGGACGAGGGCGATGCTGTCCTCGCTTCCGCGTGGGCGGCGGGCGAGGGCCTGGCTCAGGAGCACTTCGACCAGCGTCTGCCTGGCGGGTGTGGCGAGGTGGTCGCACACGGCGCGCCACTCGTAGAGGTCGACCTCCTGGCCTAGTGCCGCGGCGACCTCGAGGGCGAGGACCAGCTCGGTCTCGTGCGGGTCGATCAGCGCGGTGAGGCGCTCGGTCCACGCCGCGGTGACGTCGGCGGGAAGGTCCTCTTCGGCGGCCTCGGAGAGGCGGAAGCCATCGAGGGCCGGGCGCAGCCAGCCTCGCTGGACCCAGCCACCGACGAGCTGCACCGCGAACAGCGGGTTGCCGGCCGTACGGGTGACCACGCGACTAGCGAGCGCCGGCGACAGGCCCAGGTGACGCTGGACCAGCTTCACCTGCGCGTCCCGGTCCAGGGGCCCGACGCGGAGCTCCTCGAACTCGTCGCTGTCGAGCAGCTGCTGGACCATCGCCGCCTCGATGGGCTGCGACACGAGCTGCTCGTCGGCGGCCGTGAGCACGAAGAGCACGGGTGCGGCGAAGCCTCCGTGAAGCAGCTCGGCCACCCACTCCAGCGCTTCTCCGGCCCAGGGTACGTCGTCCACCCACACGATCACCGGCCGGCGCTGGGCGAGCTCGGTGAGCAGGCGGCGGAGCACGGCATGTCGCTCGCCCTGGCTCGCGAACCCGCCTTCGTTGAGTGCCACCGCGTCCGCGGCGAGATCCGGGCTCGCGTGGCTGCGGGTCAGGTGCCAGCGCGCCCAGTGCTCGGCCTTCGGGCCCTCGGCGCCGTCGAAGCGCAGGAAGCGGGCCACGGCGGGGCCCAGACCGTCGCGGGGACCGGCGTCGGGGCTGTGGCGGACCTCGACGAGCTGGGCGACGCCGAGCTCCTGGGCCCGTTCGGCGAGCCAGCGCGCGAGGCGGCTCTTGCCCGTGCCCGAGGCGCCGCGCAGGAGTACGCCCTCGGCCCGACCGAAGTTCCGCACGCGGGACAGCTGGTTCCAGAGGGCATCGCGCTCGGCGACGCGCCCGACCAGGGGGACGGGACGCAGCCCGGTGAGTCCCAGACCGGCTCCGGCGAGGCGCTTGCGATGGGCCTCGGGGCGGCGCCAGCTGCGCGGTGTCGGTGGGATCGGGTCGACGATGTGGTCGTCGAGGGGCGGCACCCACTCGGCGGTGCTCTCGTCGTCCCAGATCAGCGTCATGCGCGGCGGGGCGAGCTCCGTGGACTGTTCTTCGACGGGGAGGTGGGCCTGGGTCGCGTGTCCGTGCTGCTCGCCTCGAAGTCCGAGCAGGGCCCAGGCGGCGTCGGCGGCGGTCTGGAAGCGGTTGGCGGGCTCGGGGGCGAGTATGCGCCTGAGCCAGGTCTCGAAGTCCGCGGGCACCGGGTAGCGCGGCAGGAAGAACGGCAGCGGCTTGTGCATGCGCGCTTCCCAGGCGTCGACCGGGTCCTTCTCCTTGTACGGCACGCTGCCGGTGACCAGCATCCACGCGGTCGTGCCGAGGCCATACAGGTCGGTCCACGGGCCGTGACTGCGCGGGCGGCTGCCGAGCTGCTCGGGGGCCATGTACCCGGGGGTGCCGCCGCGAAACACCTCCTTCTCGCCCTCGATCGCGTGGGCAATGCCGAAGTCGGTGAGCCGGAAGTCGCCGTCGATGGCGCCGCACAGCACGTTGCCGGCCTTGAGGTCGCGGTGGATCACGCCGCGGGCGTGGGCGTGGGCGAGACCGTCGAGCACCGCGAGCAGGGCTTCGGACAGCTCCCGCCACGACTGTGGGGGGCGCGTGCGCAGCGAGTAGGGCACGTACTCCATGACCAGGAAGGGCGTGCCCTCGGTGAGCAGCCCATCCGAGCCCGCGGCGGCCTCGGCGCTCACCTGGCCGTGTTCGTACACCTGGACGATGTGGCGATGGTCGAGCCCGGCCACCGCGCGGATCTCGTTGCGGAAGGCTGCGAGGTGGGAGGCACGCTGGGCGGAGGCTTCGGTGAGCAGCTTGACCGCGACGGCCTGGCCATCCACGACGTGCGTCGCGCGGTGCACGCGGGCCATGCCTCCGCGGCCGACCATCTCGTGGAGCTCGAAAGGTCCGAGCTGTACGCCGATGCTGCCTCCCCGACTCGAAGACTAGCGCGACTCAGGGGGCTCGGCATGGCCCTCGGATGGCGCGGCGGGCCGTCGCTGCACCAGCCTCCCGGATTCCGTCTCGATGGCCAGGTACAGCAGGGTGGCTCCGAGTACCGCGCACGGCAGCACGAGCAGATCGACGAGCGGCACGGCGAGCAGCCCGGCGGTCCCGAGCCCCAGGCCCATGGCGAGCCAGAAGTGGTCGCGCAGGTAGCGGACCTTGCCGACGAACGAGGTGCGGCGGCGCGACAGCGGCACATCGAACAGATCGCGGGACAGGAACAGCCCGGTGGCCAGGGCGCCGCACACCGCGTAGGCCGCGCTGCCGATGCCCGGGATGAGGTTGAGCAGGAGCAGGGGTACGACCACCGACGCGTAGATCACCAGGCCGAGCAGGGAGTGCCGGAACGAGAGCAGCGCGTCGCCGATGGCGACCGACCAGTCGAAGGCCTCGCCCGAGGGGCCGACGACCTGGGCCTCCACCGCCTCGGCCATGCGGTCGTAGAAGGGGCCGGCGATGAGGTGGCCGAGCACCCACAGGGCCAGGGCCGAGACCACGAAGCTCGAGAGCAGGAACACCGCCTCGACCACCGCCCAGGCGACGAGCAGGGCGCCCTTGGGGCGCGGCCAGAACCAGGCGAGCACGTCGTCCGAGAAACTCCACGCCATCCACAGCGCACCGAGGATGCTCCAGATCGTGAGCAGCATCGGCAGCGCGGCCCACGGCCACAGCTCGGGGTGGCGCACGAGCCACAGTGCGCCGCGGACCGGCGCGAACAGGCCATGGGCGAAGCGCCGCAGGCGGCCTTCGGGGAGCGGCGGAAGCGCGGTGCTCACGCGATGGGCTGCCCCTCGTCCTCGCCGTACACGACCTTCGGGGAGCCGCAGATCGCGCGCGAGGCCTGCAAGCCCGCCATCACCGCGCCCTCGGCCGAGCCGACGTCGAGGCCGTTGCGGACCCAGTCCCCGGCGAGTGCGAGGTTTGTGTAGCCGCTCTCGTGCGCCCGTGGGCGCGCGGCCAGAGTGCCGGCGGCGGCCAGGGTGTAGCGCTCGTTGGGGCCCGCGTTGCCGCGCACCTGCTGGAACTTGAACCGCTCCGGACCGACGCCTCCGTCGAGGTCGACGAGCTTGTCCCAGTCCACGCCGAGCGGGTTGCGGGCGCTGGTCGCGTCCGGCCACAGCGCACCCACGTCGTTCTCGCACCACGCGAAGGCGCTCTGCTCGGCGACGGCCTGCTGAGCGGGCGCGTAGTCCTGGTCCTCGGGGCCGGGCGGGTACAGCGGCGCATCCATGGGCCCGAACAGGGTGGCGATGGCCTGGGGCGTCTGGTCCTTGGGCCAGTTCTCGACCAGCGCGAGGTGCCCGTTGTCTTCCCAGGTGTTGAACGGCCAGCCATAGGCCGAGAGCACCGGAGACGGGCCGTGCCAGCCGATCTCCGCGAGGGTGGGCTTGAAGAACAGGCGCACGGTGCGGGTCTCGACGGCGTGCACCTCCCGGCCCAGGCGCTGCAGGACCTCGGAGTCGGCGACCAGCGATGGAGCGCAGAAGGGCAGGGTCTGCACGGGCATCGCGCACACCACCTCGTCGAAGTCCTTTCCGCGGACGAGGGTCTTCATCTCGCCGCGCCAGGTCGTGTAGAAGCTCTCGAGGTCGTGGCCCTTCGCCTTCTTGGTCGCGATCTGGCTCCAGTCGGGCTCGTCGGGCCAGCAGCGGCGGTGCTTCACGCGCACGAAGGGGTCGTAGACGTCGACGGCGAGCTTCACCTGCTCCTCGACGACGATCTTCTCGACATGCTCGCCCTCGGGCACCAGGTCCCACACCCGGTGGAACCACTTCACGTCGACGCCGCGGTACTGGAGCAGCTGGATCATCGGCGCAACGACGCTGTCGCCGACCTCGGCCTCCATCTGGTAGGTGAACGAGCCCTTGTACGAGAAGGCGGCGCGGCTGATCGACTTCATCGCCACCGCGGCCGAGATGTTGGGCTTCTCCCGGCTGCCCTGCTCGTAGGCGGCGACCGCGTCGTACCAGGTAGTCACCGGCGGCGACCACATCGTGATCTCCTGGGCGCCGTGGCGGTCGAGCCACTCGCGGAACTCGTAGGCGTCCACGGAGTCGAAGCCCTTGCCCACGATGTCGTCGGCGATCATGCCGATGATCGTGCTCAGGCCCATGTCGAAGAGGATCCACAGGCGATTCGCGTCGAGGTCCCGGCGGATGAGCGGCTCGAAGACCCGCCACAGCCAGGCGCGCAGCCCGTGGCTCTTGTCGTGCAGGGCCTGGTGGTGGACCTCGTCGCCCGCGCCCTTGCGGTGCACGTCGAGCAGTACCTTGAGCGCCTCGGCGGCGACCGCATCCACCGCCCGGTCGAAGACGGCCTCGAGCTCACCGACGAACCCGATGGGGTGCCCGTCGGGGATCAGGCGACGCGCGATGGACGAGCCCGTGATCAGCGACAGCAGTGCCTGGAGGATCTCCTCGATGTACTCGTAGGGCTCGAGGATGCCGGTGTCGTAGCCGACGCGCTCGGTGTTGGTCGGGATCTCGATGCGCCAGTCCGTCCACCGTCCGCGGAAGAACTGCTTGAACACCATGAGCTGCCGCGGGATGAACGCGCCGTCGAAGGTGCCGAACGAGAAGTCGGCCCACTGGTTGTTGAGCTCCTCGTAGACCTGCCGCGTCACCGTGAAGGTGTTGTCGTAGCAGCCGAAGAAGTAGTGGGTGCCGTTCTGATCGATGACGTCGGCGGGACCGGTGCGGCCCGTGGCGCACTTGCCCCCCGCGCGCCAGCCGGGCTGGAACAGGGTCACGTGGTACTTCGCGCGCAGCTCCTCGGTGGCGGTCAGCCCAAGGGCGGCGGCAAGTCCGGCGGGGCCAGCGCCGACGATGGCGACGCGGGTCTTGGTGGTCAACGGTCGACTCCATCCGGGAGGGCCCGGGTGAGGGAGGGGTCTCCGAGTCTCGCGGCGCCGGTGGCGGCCTCGGCGAGCTCGAAGGGCAGGTGCATGGATGCGGCCAGGGCGTGGGCCTTGCGGTAGGCGCGGAGGGCCGCGCCCTGGCGTCCGGAGGCCTCGGCGATGCGTCCGGCGAGCACGGCGTGGATGGGCCGCGCGCCGGGGTAGCTGTGGAGCAGCTTTCCGAGTCGCTTGTGGGCGCGACGGGCATCGGCCAGGGCGCTGGGGTCGTGCTCGGCGAGGTGCAACCAGGCCCACACGGTGCCGGCGTGGCCCCAGCTGGCGGCGAAGTAGTTGTCGAGCTTCGGGGTCGCCGCGGCCACCCGGTCGCACTCCTCGGCGGCCTCGCGGGCACGGTCGAGCATGCCGGCACGGGCGAAGGTCTCGGCGGCGATGCCGTAGGAACAGAAGCGCGTGATCGGCGGGGTGTCGGCGTCGTCGTCGAGCAGGTGCAGGCCGCGGGCACCGTCGAGGCGGGCGGCGGCGGCCTCGACCTGTCCCTGGCGGAGGGTCCCGAGGGTGCCGAAGGCGTTGGCGAACGCGACGACGTGGCGCTCGGCGCCCTCGGCGATCTCCGCGGACTCGTCGAGCAGCTGCTCGCAGTGCGCGAAGTGGCCGAGTGCGAGCTTGGCCTCGCCGAGCATGAAGCGACAGCGGTGGTGCCACAGGCCGGCGGTGACGCCGCCGACGAGCTCGTTGGCCGCGCGGAGCACGTCCACGGCGCGGTCGGCGCGGCCGGTCATCGTGTAGAACATGCCGCCGAGCACGTCGCTCATCACCACGTGGATGTCCGAGCCGCTGTCCCGGGCCATAGCGCGCCCGGTCTCGATGTCGCGCTCGGCCGTGCCGCGCAGCCCGACGATGGCCAGCAGGTAGCCGATCTGGGTGATGGCGTAGGCGGACTCGCCACACGGACCGGCGAGGTGAGCCAGGTTGGCCGCCTTGAAGCACAGGTGCGCGAAGGGCACGTCGTGGCCTGCCCAGACGTACACGGGACCGAGGTTCTCGGCCGCGCGCAGTGCGATGTGCGCGGCGCGGCGCTCGTCGTCGTTGGCGGCTCGCGGTGGGCCCAGCCAGCGATGGCGGATGTTGCGCCACACGTCGCCGAGCAGGGTGCGGGTGTGCCCCGGACGTGCGTGTCCCAGCGCCTCGAGGGCCTGTTCGTAGGGGTCGCGCGCCGTCGGGAGGTCCAGGGCGTAGCGGGCGTCGCCGAGGGTCCGCAGCCACTCGGCGCGATCGGCATCGTCGACCTCGACGACCCGCGCGAGGTTCAGCGCCCGCGTGAGGAAGTCCACCGCCTCCTCGTTGGCGTAGCCCTCGACCGCCTGGATACCGGCAGCGGCATAGGCGCGGGCGGCCAGCGCGGGCTCGTCGGCCTGCTCCCAGTGCACCGCGAGTCTCGCCGCCACCGGCGCCGGGTCGTCCTCGTGGAGCGACTCGAGGGCCTGGGCGACCAGCCGGTGCAGGTCGCGGCGCTGTGCGTAGAGCAGCAGCTCGTAGGTGCTCTCGTGGGTGATGGCGTGGGAGAAGGCCCACACCGTCTCCTCGGGCGACTGCTCTTCCGGCCCGACGAGGTCCAGGCGGCCGGCGGCGTGCAGGTGCGAGGGCACCTCGACCCGGTCCCCGCGCACCGGGTGGGCCATCGCGAGCACCCGATCCTCGAAGGAGCGACCGACGACCGAAGCGACCTTGAGGGTGAGCTGCTGCGGCGCGTCGAGGCGATCGATGCGGCTGGTGATCAGCCCCTGAACGGTGTCGGGCAGCTCGGTAGCCAGGTCGCCGACGATCGCGACCTTTCCGTCGTCGACCTCGAGCAGGCCGCGCTCGAGCAGGGTGACGGCGAGCTCCTCGGCGAAGAACGGGTTGCCCTCGGCCTTGGCCTGCACCAGGGAGACGACCTCGTCGGGCACGCGAGTCACGCCGAGGCGGTTGGTGACGAGGGCGGCGACGTCCTGCGGCAACAGTGGCGCGAGCTCGAGCACCTCGTCCACCGCCTCGAGCAGGGCCCGGTACGCGGGTCCGGGCTGGTCGACTGGCCGGGAGGAGAACAGCCACAGCACCGGCAGGTCGCGGGCGATCTCGACCAGCCAGCTCAGGGTGGCCGAGTCCATCCAGTGCGCGTCTTCGAGCACGACCAGGGTGGGGGAGGTGACGAAGGCGCGCGCGAGGAGGGTCAGGGCCCGCCGGCGGTTCTCGGCGCGAATGGCGCCGGTCATCTGCTCGGTGTGCGCGGTCTCCGGGACCACGAAGCCGAGGATCGGCCCGAGCAGCGGGAGCAGCTCGGCGGCCTCGGGGTGCTCGGCGAGTGCGTCGTAGGCGGTGCTCACCTCGGTGGGCTGACCCAGCCAGCCACGCACGAGGCCGCGGAGTGGGTAGTAGGAGGTGCCGGCCTCGACGGCCTCGGCGGTTCCCCACTCGATGTGCAGGTCGAGCTCGCGTGCGGCCCGCGACACACGCTGGAGGAGCAGGGACTTGCCAAGTCCGGCGCGTCCACGCACGAGCACCATGCCCCCGGTGCCCGCATGTCCGAGGGCGCCGAGTCGCGCGACCATGGACTGGAGCTCCGCCTCGCGACCAACCATGGCGTGGCGGCTCTCGACCCGCGCACGACCCAGGGGCACGAAGGTTCGGACCGGGCGGGCGAAGCCCTTGAGCTGGCGTGCCTCGCTCTCTTCGAAGCCCGCGAGGCGGCTCGCCGCGCGCTGGGTGTACCAGTCGCAGAGCAGGCCGTCGCCCTGGCAGGTCTGCATCAGGCGCGCCGCGAGGTTCATGGTGCTGCCGACCACGGAGTACTGACGTCGCTGGGGGTGGCCGTAGGCCCCGCAGAACAGGCGTCCGGTCGCGAGTCCGATGGCGACGGGCTGGCCGAGGCGTTGGAAGGCCTGGCGCAGGTGGACCGAGGCTTCGGCAGCGCGGGCGGCGTCGTCGTCGTGAGCGTGGGGAGGCAGGCCGAAGGCGGCGATGCACACGGTGCCCTTGTCGTCGCGGAGCACCTGGTACACGGTGCCGTCGAAGCGGTGCACGACCTGCTGGATGAGCTCGGTGGCCCGCGTGGTCGCCTCGAGATCGAACTGGTCGCCGATGGCGCCGAGCGACATGAACAGCACCGAGAGGGTGCGGAACTCCCCGAGGAAGCCGGCCTGGCCCGAGCCGAGTCGCGCGCCGACCACCTCGGGGAGGTAGGGGAGCACGCGCTCGGTGGTCAGCGTCGGGACCGGCCGGCGGCCAGGGGCCTCGGGACAGTGGACCTGCTTCTCGATCCGGACGAAGCCGCTCTCGATGTGGGCACCGCTGAAGTCGTCGCGCACGTGGGGCCACACGAGTGGGCCGACCACCACCTCGCCAGGCTGACAGCGTGCGTCGGCGTCGACCACCGCGCGCACCGCGGCACCGGCGAGCAGGGGCAGGGGTCGATCGTCTCCGCCAAGGTCGTGGACTTCGAGGGGACCGAAGGCCACGGACACGCGGAACTTGAGCTCGTGCTCGAGGGCGGTGGGCAGCTCGGACGCGCGCTTCTGCATGTCGAGGGCCGCGTGCGCCGCGCAGCGCGCCCCGTCGGACGACTCGGTTTCGGGCCACACCGCGAAGATCGCGTCGCCGGCGATCGTCCACACGTCGCCGCCCCAGTCGAGCACGGCCCCGATCATCTCGCCGTACACGTCGTTGAGGACCTCGGAGAGGCGCTCCGCCCCGCGGACCCCCTCACGACCCAGGCGCTCGGCCAGCGGCGTGAAGCCACTGACGTCCGCGAAGAGCAGGGCACCCTCGGCGTGGGACGGTGGAGGGCGGGTGTCGGACGCGGCGAGGCGCGCGCGCTGCCAGTCGGGAAGGAAGGGCAGCAGCGCATCGAGCACGGAATCGCTCTGCGCCAGCGACATGGGGGGAACCTCGCGGCGGCATGGTACCAGCGAGCGGTACGTTTGGCGCCGACCACGCGGTTGACGACGCGGGTCGCAAGGGAGAGCCTTCGGCGGCGGAGGCCCGATGGCGAAGCAGAAGGTGGCGATTCTCGGTGGCGGCCCGTCGGGCATGACCTGTGCGTGGCACTTGTCCTCCACGCCCGAGCTGCGCGAGAAGTACGACATCACCATCTACACGATGGGCCATCGCGCCGGCGGCAAGGGCGTGAGCGGCCGCGGTCCCAACGGACGGATCGAGGAGCACGGTCTGCACGTGCTCTTCGGCTTCTACCAGAACTTCTTCTCGATGATCCGGCAGGTCTACGAGCAGCTCGACCGCCCGCCGGAGCATCCGCTCGCGACCTGGCGAGAGGCCTTCTCTCCCCGCGACTATGGAGTGGTCGAGGACTACTACCGGGACGAGTGGCGTCCGTGGAACCTCGGTTTCCCCGGAAACCGCGGCGTGCCGGGGGACGGCACCGCGCTCAACTCGTCCATCGACTACGCGTCGATGCTGCTCCAGGGCCTGATCGAGGCGGTGGCTGGCTGGCGGACCCTCGTCGACTTCGACGCGCTGTGGTTTCCGCGCGGCAAGGACTGGCTGTCGGCCTCGGACGAGGCGCCGTGGTGGAGCGGACGTCCCGACCTCGGCGTGAAGATCTTCCTGAGGCTGATGAAGGCGGCGCTGAAGGTGCTCTCCACCCTCGCCGATGCCTTTGACGAGCGACTGCCGCTGCTGGTCAAGATCCTCGACACGATCCAGAACCTGGTGTGGCGCTTCATCCGACGGCTGTCCGAGCTGTCCATCGCCGCGCACCGCTTCTGGCTCGGCATCGACATGTGGATCGCGATCATCCGCGGCATCGTCGTCGACAAGGCCTTCGAGCCCGGAGGCATCGACCGCCTCGACGAGCTCGACTACCGCGAGTGGCTGGTCTCCCACAACCTGCACCCGCAGACGGCGGAGTCGCCGTTCGTGCGCACCATCTACGACGCCGCCTTCTCCTACGAGCAGGGGCGCTCGGACCTTCAGCGGTGCGCCGCGGGGAGCTCGCTGCGCTGCCTGCTGCGCATGGCCTTCACCTACAAGGGGGCGGCCTACTACAAGATGAACTCCGGCATGGGCGATGCCGTGTTCGCGCCGCTGTACCTGTCGCTGGTCGAGCAGGGTGTGCGCTTCGAGTTCTTCCAGCAGGTGACCGACGTCGTGCCGAGTGCGGATGGCTCCCGCATCGACAGCGTGAAGCTCATGAAGCAGGCCAAGCTGCGCAAGGGCGTGAGCACCTACGACCCGCTGGTGATGATCAAGGGCCTCGAGTGCTGGCCGTCCAAGCCGAACTACGACCAGCTCGCGGATGCCGACAAGCTCCGCAAGGTGAACCTCGACACCTACTACTCGGGCTGGAAGGGCGTCGGGCGGCGCACGCTGAAGGCGGGCAAGGACTTCGACCTTCTGGTGTACGCCATGCCCGTCGCGACCATCAAGTTCGTGGCTCCCAAGCTCATGGAGGCCTCGCAGAAGTGGCGGGAGTGCCACGCGAACGTGAAGTCGGTGACCACCGTTGCGTTCCAGACCTGGACCTTCCCGGACCTCCACGAGATGGGGTGGAAGGGCAAGCAGCCACTGCTCTCGCTGTACGTCGAGCCGCTGAACACGTGGTCCGACATGAGCCAGACCCTGCCGAGCGAGGCGTGGCCGTCCGTGTTCGAGCCCAAGAACGTCGGCTACTTCTGCGGGCCGCAGGAGGGACCCGCCGATCCGCCGCTGTACGAAGAGGACCCCGAGTTCTTCGCGCGAAACCAGGTCGAGGCGAAGCGGCTGGCGCTCGAGTTCATGCGGAACAGCTGGACCGGTCTGCTCCCGAAGACGGTGAACCCTGCCGAGCCGCCGTGCATCGACTGGAAGGTGCTCGTCGATCCGCAGGAGCGTGAGGGGCAGGCGCGCTTCGACAGCCAGTACTGGCGCAGCAACTGCGGGCCCTCGGAGCGGTGCACCCTGTCGCTGCCGAAGAGCAATCGCTATCGGCTGGCCGCGGACGAGACCGACTTCGAGAACCTCGTGGCCTGCGGGGACTGGATCAAGAACGGGCTGTACCTCGCGTGCATGGAGGGCGCGATCCAGGGCGGCATCTACGCGGCGCGAGCGGTGAGCGGAGTGTCGTTCCCGATCATCGGTGAGAAGCTCATCCCGGGCGTGTAGCGCTTCGCTGACGGACGTCAGTTGCGAGAGCGGTGCGGTGACGTCGCAGTCCCGGCACGGGCGGGCGTGGGCGGGCGGCCTATGAGCGCCGGCCCTGGAGGAACCATGCGTCTCGCGCTTCTCATCGCCCTGTCGCTCACCGCGTGCACCGAGACCTCGGAGGACGACGTCGTCACCGACGAGTCGGACACGGACACGGACACCGACACCGACACCGACACCGACGCGGACACCGATGCCGACGCGGACACCGATGCCGACGCGGACACCGATGCCGATGCCGACACGGACGCGGACACGGACACGGACGTGGTGAGCTGCAGCGACGTGCCGGCCCAGATCGATGCCATTGGCGAGACCCTGGCCTCCGAAGCGTGGGACGCCGAGGTCAAGACCATCCTCCTCGCCTGCTACGACGACGATGCCAGCGGCTGGATCGACGTCATCGGCGAGGCCACGGGCATTCCGTGCACGACCTGGGGCAAGCTCGACGCCGCGTCGCAGGCGAGCACCTACGCCACCACGTTCAAGGCGCTGTACGGCTTCGAGGCCGATCTCGTGTGGGCTGGCGACGTGCTCGGCTTCGACAGCTCCGTGCGCTCGGCGGGCTTCATCGCCATCGAGAGCTGCGGCTACTGATGGGCGGCGTGGGGTGGCCGGCCGCCGCGCTGGCACAGCTTGGCGAGCGCATGAACCTCGCGTCGAACCGCTTGCCGTAGGGACTCGCGGGCCGCGGTGCCAGGCGCGGTGCCAGGCGTGGTGCCGTGCCCGGTGTCAGGCGTCGTGCCGTGCTCGAACTGCGCATGACCGCGCATGCGACGGGTTACAGCGGCGCCCATGCACGTGCTCACCGCTACCGGCATCGAGGTTCGCTACGGCGACCGCATCGTCCTCCGAGGCTGCGACCTCTCCGTCGAGGAGGGCGCCCGCGTCGGCCTCGTCGGGCCCAACGGCAGCGGCAAGACGACGCTGTTGCGCGTGATCGCTGGCACCGAGGACCCCACTCACGGCGACGTGCACATCGTCGGGCGTAGCCGTCTGCTCTCCCAGGAGCCGCACCTGCCCGGGACGACGGTGGGGGATGCCCTCGACGATGCCGTGTCCTGGCACACCTCCCGCCTCGCCGCGTACGAGCAGGCCCTCGCCGACGGCCACCTCGACGAGGCGGCGCGCATCCAGGCTCTGCTCGACCGCGATGGGTGGGAACAGTCGCACCAGGTCGATGCCATCGCGAGTCGACTCGGCTGTGCGCCCCGTGACGCGCACCTCGCCAACCTCTCCGGCGGGGAACGCCGTCGCGTGGCCCTCGCCCGGGCCCTGCTCGAGGCGCCGGACGTCCTGCTCCTCGACGAGCCCACCAACCACCTCGACGCCGAGACCGTGCAGTGGCTCGAGGGCTTTCTGTCCGGCTACCGCGGCACGATCGTGCTCGTCACCCACGACCGCTACCTGCTCGAGGCGGTGGCCTCCGAGATCGTCGAGGTCGAGGACGGCCTGCTCGTGCGCTACCCGGAGTCGTCGTACACGGACTACCTGATTGCCCGCGAGGAGCGCCGTGCTCAGCTCGAGAAGGCCGAGTCGAACCGCCTGGCGATGATCCGCCAGGAGGCCGCGTGGGCCGCTCGCAGCCCGTCGGCGCGCACCACCAAACAGAAGGCGCGCCTGCAGCGCCTCGACGCGCTCCAGTCGCAGCGTCCGCTACCGCGCGAGGCCGAGTTCGCGTTGCCGCTGAAGAGCGGCATGAAGCTGGGCTCGACGCTGTTCGAGCTGCATGGCGTGTCGAAGGGCTACGGGGACCGCACGCTCATCGACAACCTGACCCTCGTGCTCGCTCCCGGAGACCGGGTCGGCGTGGTCGGACCGAACGGCACCGGAAAGACCACCCTGCTCAAGCTGCTCACCGGTGAGGAGCAGGCAGACAAGGGGCAGCTGCTCCGCGGTGGTCGGGTGCGCATCGGGCTCGTCGATCAGGCGCGCTCCGAGCTCAAGGACGACGACACCCTGTTCGAGGCGGCCGGTGGCGGCAATGACCAGGTGAAGGTCGGGGACGAGTGGATCCACGTGATCAGCTTCCTCTACCGGTTCCTGTTCCGTCGCGAACAGCTCGACCAGCGCGTGGCAGGTCTCTCGGGCGGTGAGAAGGCCCGGCTGTTGCTCGCGAAGTTGCTTCTCCAGGGCGCGAACGTGCTGCTCCTCGACGAGCCCACCAACGACCTCGACCTGCTCACGCTGCGGGTGCTCGAAGAGGCCCTGCTACAGTTCGACGGCAGCGTCGTCGTCGTCACCCACGACCGCGCGTTCCTCGATCGCGTGTGCACTCAGGTCCTCGCCTTCGAAGGCGACGGAAAGCTTACACTGTATGCGAGTCGGCTTCAGGCCCTGGAAGCGGCTCAGCGACGCGAGTCCGAGCGAAGGGCGGCCCTCCAGGCGCAGCAGGCGACGGTGGCTGCGGCGCCGGCTCCCAGGACCGAGACCCGGCGCCTCTCCTACAAGGAGAAGCAGGAGCTGGAGGGGCTGCCCGAGGCCATCGAAGCCGCCGAGGAAGAGGTCGCGGCGATCGAAGCGAAGCTCGCCGACCCGGCGACCTACACGGACGGCACGGACGTCGCGGCCCTCGACCTCGCGCATACCGAGAAGCAGTCCGAGGTCGAGCGCCTGTACGCGCGTTGGGAAGAGCTCGCCGAGCTCGCCTGACTACTTGCCGTCGGCGTAGAACGAGATCCCGTCCAGCGAGATCCAGCCGTTGCTGCCGGTGAGCGGCACCACGGAGCCGTCGGCGTACACGTCGACACGGCCGATGGTGTCCGGTGACGTCTGCACCGGGAACAGCCGACGACCGCTCGGTTGGTAGCCGGACGGCAGCGTGAACGCGGCCACGTCCATCGCGCCCGTCCGGATCAGGCCGCGCAGGTGCACCATGCCCATCTCGTCGATGCGGTAGCCCACCGGGCCGTAGCCGTTTCCGTAGTCGATCCAGCCGTTCGTCAGCGTCGGCGCCACCCAGTCCGAGCCGTTGTTCACGTTGTCGGGCAGGATCTCCTGCGTCAGCCCAAAGCCCTCGAAGTGCAGGCGTCCTCGGGTCGAGCGCACGCGCACGACGATGTTGCCGCCCTGGGGCAGGTTGCTGACAAGGGTGGTCAGCGTGGTGGTGCGGTGGCCCGCCGGTGGGTTGTCCAAGGTGTGGGTGCGCACCGTCTTGTGCCGGTAGAAGTTCGTGCCGCCGTTGTACGAGACCCACACCTCGTAGGCGCCGCTGGAAGACCAGTCCAGCGTGCTCATCACCACCGACTTGTAGCTGTTCGCGCTGAGTGTGAGGTCGATGTAGTCGCTGTTGCAGTCCTGGCCCGCCGCCGTGCAGGCCGAGCTGTACGCGCCCAGGCCGAGGCGGTTCTGGGACCAGCCCGAGTTCGTGACCCAGGTTCCGGTGAGGGTCACTCGGCTGTCGTTGTGGTTCACGACCTCGAAGCGGCCGTCGACCAGGCTGTCGGCCCACCCCTCGACGGTGCTCTGGTTCACCGAGACGGTGGCGCCGTTGATCGCGATGCCGGTACCCGCCGAGTAGGCCCCGGAGATCACGTTGTTGCTGATCGTGATGCCGGTGCCTCCGGTGTAGGTGTAGAAGCTGTCGAGGTCGGCGCGCAGCTCGGACAGGGAGTCGTAGCAGACGTCCTGGGCCCAGCCGCTGATGGTCGTCTGGTCGGCGGACACGACGTTGCTGCCGTTGATCGAGATGCCGGTGCCAGCGGTGTAGGTGTAGTGGATATCGAGGTCGGCGAGCAGCTCGGCCTCGGTGTCGTACGCGACGCTTCGAGCACTCGCCTCGATGTCCGAGGTCAGGGGGATCTCCGAGCGGATGTCGGAGAGCGACGCGCCCTCGAGGGTGGAGGCTTCCTCCGCGTGCGCCGAGTTTGCGGCGTAAGGCACCGTATCCAGCGGTACGAGCGCCATCGGCGAGTCTCCAGAGACCTGGATGCCGAGGTGCGCGGTGTCGTAGTTGACGAAGGTGTTGAGGTCCAGCGGCAGGTTGCTGCCGAGGGCCGTGGCAAAGCGTCCGTCGGTGACGACCACGCTCAGGGTGTCGGTCCACAGACTCGTCGTGCCGTTGGCGTCGTCGTACAGCGTGAACGACACGTCGACCGTGCCGTCGATGGCGGCCCCTGTACTGTCGGTGAGCACGCCCTGGATGGGGACGTAGCCGGGCGCGGCAAACGCGCTGAGGGCGAGCAAGAGCGAGAGCATGAGACCTCCAAGGGAGGGGAGCATACGCCTCGAAGCCCAGCCGCTCCGGCGTCCAGGTGCCCGCCCATGCGCGAGCCCTTGCGGCAGGCGCATCGGTGGCCGTCCACCGCCGACCGCGGTCGCTAGGCGTCGAGCAGTTGCTGGGCGCGGAGCTTGGCGATGCCCATGATGGTGTGCTGCGGGTTCACGCCGAGCACTGTCGGCAGCGCGCTCGCGTCGCACACGTACAGGCTCTCGTAGCCGTGGACCTTGCCGCGCCCGTCGACGACACTGCTCTTCGGGTCCGAACCCATCACCGCCCCCCCGAACAGGTGGCTCATGATGGCGACGTAGGCACGGGGGTCGCGCGGCGCGTCGAGCAACTTGTCGACCTCGTCGGGACCCAGGGTGTAGGGCATGCCTGCGATGCCCGGAATGATGGCGCGGGCGCCAGCGGCGAAGTGCGTCTTGGCGACGAGGTGGATGCCGGCGACGAACTTCTCCATGTCCTCGCGGTTTGCGGTGTAAGTCACGAAGGGCTTGCCCCCCGGACCGTTGCGCACGCGACCGTGGCTGTTGGCGCGCACCGCCTGGATCCACATGGCGCCGTAGCGGTACTCGGACAGGCGTCGCATGAGGTTCTTGCCGCCGCCGCGGATGCGCGTGACCACCATCTCCGGGGGGATGGACAGCGTCTCGAGCTTGATGCCCGGGCTCTCGCGGTAGTGCGTCGATGCCCAGCCCTGGGTGGCACCGACGTTCATGTCGACCGGGTCCTTGTACAGGCCGAAGATGCCGGTTCCCGGGTGCGCGCGGAAGTAGCGACCGAGGTTCTTGTTCTTCACCTTGCTGCGCATGAGGATGCACGGCGTGTGCGTCGCAGAGGCTGCGAGGATCACGGCCTGCTTCGCGCGGAAGGTGAACTTCGCGCCCCACTTCTTGGTCCCGGGGTGCTGGAACCAGCCGGTGACGCCGACCGCTCGCTTGCCCTCGAACACGACCTTGTGGACCGGCGCGCAGGAGAACACGCGGTTGCCGCGGTCGCGGACCTCGGGGATGTAGTTCAGGTTGGTGCTCTGCTTGGCGCCGTGGCGGCACCCCTGCAGGCACTGGCCGCTGCCCACGCAGCCCTTCGCGTAGCGGCGGATGACGTGGGACTCGTAGCCGAGGGCCTCGGCGCCCTGCATCGCGAGGTTGTTGCTGCGTCCGCGCGAGGCTTCGGGCACCTCCTGCACGAACAGCTCGCGCTCGACCTCGTCCTGGGCCATCCACACGGACTTCGCCATGTCCATGCCGCCGACGCCGTGCTCTTTCTCCCACATCTCGAAGATGTCGCCGGGCGTGCGCACGCAGATCGCCGAGTTGATCACCGTGGTTCCGCCCATGGTGCGGGCCTGGATCACCGGCCAGAAGGCGCGTCCCATCGCGATGGTGCTTCCCCAGTCGTCGAAGAGCTTGCCCATCGAGCCGTGGGAGGAGTACGGGTAGTGCTCTGGATCGCGCCAGGCACCGGCCTCGACGACGATCACGCTGGCCCCGCCCCGCGCGAGACCCGCGGCGACTGTGGCGCCGCCCGCCCCGCTGCCGACGATCACGTAGTCGGCCTCGGCCTCGACCTGCTGGCCCTTCTCCTGAAACGCGGTGTGGCTCATGCGGTCCTCCACGCTTCGGGGTCTTCCGGGTAGGCGGGCAACGCGAGCGCCTCGCGCACGTCGTCCTGGATGCCCCATGCGAAGCCGGCGTACATCTTGAGCAGGAAGATCGCCTGCTTCACCAGGTACAGCGGCGAGTTGCAGAGCTTGTCGGCGTGGCGATCGAGCAGGCTCTCGGAGAGCAGGAAGCTCGGCAGCGGCACCTTGATCGTGAAGATCGGCGAGATGACGAACACGATGGCGGCGACGATCACGCCGAGCTGTGTCGTGCCGTTCACCTCGGCACGGAAGCGCCGCAGGTAGGCGTCGAGTTGGTCCGGATCGAGCCCTGGGATGCCCTCACCCGAGGGCATCAGGGGCAGCATGGCGGTGCGGAGCAACCAGACGAACAGGGGACCCTCCTTGCCGGGAGTGCCGGTCGTCAGCGGATCTAGCATGCCTCCCGGTCGTTCGTTGTGTAATTTTCGACCAGAGAGTCACTTCCGCGCGTCAGGGTTCGCGAATCCGCTCTTTGCAACGCCTCAGGGCGTAGCTTCGTCGATCTCGTCGGCCGAGGCTTCGGGGTCGATCTCGGCGGCGGCGCCGTCTGACTGTGGAGCGTCTTCACCGTCCGGCCTCGCGTCGAGGTCTCCGACATCACCCGGAGGCTCGCTGGGGGTGGGCTCGGCGGGCTCGGTGGGCTCGGTGGGCGCGGGTTCCGCGTTCGGGACCGGGTTGGCCGCGGGCGCGGGCTGAGCAAGGGCTTGTTCGCTCAGCGGCGCCTCCTTGCGCTCCTCGAGGTCCTCGAGCTTCTCGGCCTTGTCCTCCTCGAGCTCTGCGACCGCCTCCTCGAGATCCTGTGTGGCGATCTCGGTGAGCCTGGCGAGCAGCTCGCTCTTGCGCTGCACGTGACCGGCGTCGGGCACGCCGTTCGCGAACCATCCGTCGAGCGACTGCAGTTCGCGGCTGAGCTCGGTGAGCTCCGCCTGACGCGTCTCCTCGACCGCCACGTCCTTCTCGTCGTCGGCCAGGTCGGCCTCGTCGTCGGCGAGATCGGCCTGGTCGTCGGGGCTGCCCGTGGCTTGGGCTTCGGCGCGGGCCTGGGCGACCTCCCTCTTCGAGCCGAGCACCTCCTGGCGCGCCTCCTTGAGCTCGCCACGCGCTTCGAGCAGCTCGGACTTGAGCCAGGTGTCGAGGTCCACGTCGACGTCCCGCGCCTTGTCCCACTCGCTGGCCTCGGCGAAGCGCTGCCACTTGCGAACCACCTTCTCGAGCCTGGCCAGGTCCTGGTTCGCGTCCTTGAGGTCGCGCTGGGACTCCTTGAGCTCGCCCTGTGCGGCGGTGGTGTCTCCGAGGTCCTCGGCGGACGCTGGAAGGGCGAGGGCGAGGGCGAGCAGTGCGACGAACGTGTGCATGAAGTGCCTCCTGGACGCGATCCGAGTCGGATCACCGCCCATTGCAGCAGCTCCACGCCGGCGGCTTGTCCAGACGAGGTCGAGATCCCGTCGAGCAAGTGTCGAGACGCCGCGGAGCACGAAGCCATGCGACCACACGGCTCGCGGGGGAGTACCGGGGTCGAGACGGAGGAGCCCACACCACACGGACATGCGAGGGGTTCAATGACCCACGATGGCGCGTCTTCCTGGGGAGCTAGGGAGCGGCGGCGTCCACGTCCGCGTCGGGCCCGACCAGGGTCCACGTGAGCACGGTCGGCGAGCCTCGACGGGTGAGCTCGACGGTCAGCTCGTCTTCGTCCTGCACGGCCTCGTAGGCGGCCATGGCCTGGGACATCCCGACGATGGGGTGGCCATCGACCTGGTGGACGACGTCACCATTTCTCAGACCGAGCTGATCCGGCAGGCTGCCGCGACGGATGCCACTCACCCGGATGCCGTCCATGTCGCCGGTCGCGGACCGATGCGGCAGGGCCCGCCCCATGCGCGCGATGCCGTCCATGTCGAGGCCCTCGAGTACCTTGGGCTCGACCTCGTAGTGCCACTCGGAGCGCGGCGTGATGCCGTCGATGGGCTCCACGGGGGGCCGGCTGGGTCGAGGGGCCGGACGTGCTTCGAGGGCATCGATCCGGGCCTCGAGCGCCTGTTGTTGCGTGACGAGCTCGGCCTCGCGCGCCTCGAGCTCCGCGACGCGGGCCTCGAGCTCGGCGCTGCCGCAGGCGAGGAGGAGGAAGAGAAGCATGGGCACGAGGATACGCCAGGTCGAAGGTGGAGACTGCTACTGTATGCAGCATGGAGGTGTGCATGGCTTGCGTGGACCGGCGTGCCGCGGGGATGGCTTCGTGAACCGGGTGCTTCCGCTGGTGGGCGCGGGCGTGCTGATCGGCGGCTTGCTGGTGTGGCTCGTCCTCGCCCCGGGCACCGCGCCGGTCGCCGAGCCGGCGGCGCCCATGCCGGTCGCCGGGCATGAGGCATCCCATGCCCTGAAGACGACGCCCGTGGCCTTCGACGGCGAGGTCGCGTCGGTGGCGTGGAACGTGTCTGGACGCACGCTCGGGGCGAGTGTGCGGGTCGACGGCGGCGCCCGCTTCCAGTGGACGACACTTGGCTCCGACCGGGTGCGGACACTGCAGAGCCCCCCGGGAGCGACGCTCTCGGCGGTGGCCTGGCACCCGATCGACTTCCTGGTCCTCGGCATCGACGGCGAGTTGAGCTTCGCGCAGCTTCCGGGCGACGCGGCGGTGGGGCTCTTCGGCAAGGGGGCCGTCGAGGGACGGGTGTCCGATCCCAAGGTGTCCGCCGAGCACACCTTCGTGGTCTTTGTGAGCGCCACCGACACCGGTCACCTGCTGTATGCCTGGGACCCGAACCGCGCGGCCACGCCGGAGCTGCTCCTGCGCACGGGCTCGACGCTCGCGCAGCCCGCCGTCTCGCCGGACGAGTCCGTGTTCGTGTTCGTCAAGGACGGAGAGCTGTGGCGCCTGCCCGTGGGAGGCGAGCCGGCACTCCTTCACGGCGGGGCGACGGCTTCGGGGCCGGCCTTTGTGCGCGGGGGCGAGGCCTTGGTGTTCCTTCGGCAGGACGTGGACGACAGCTGGGACCTGTGCGAGCTGTCGGTGGCTGGCGGCGAGGCCCGTTGCTTCGCCGAAGACGTGCGTCGACCTGCCGACCAGATCGGCGTCTCCGCCGCAGGCGACTGGGTCGCGTACACGCGACCGGACCAGCGCGAGATCCTGCTGTGGAACCTGCTCGAGGAGCGTGAAGTCGCGATTCCAGTGAGCGAGGCCTCCCCGCACTCACCGGTCCTCGTGAGGTCCGGTGACGAGACGCGACTTGCCTACGTGGCAGAGGTCGAAGGCCGTGCAACGGCGCTCTACGCGGATGTGCGACCGCTGCTTACGCCGTAATCAAAGGCCCCGCTTACGGTGTAATCTCAGCGTCGTGGCGGTGCGAAGGCCACCTGCGGCGGGTGATGACCCCACTCGCTGATGCAGTGGTAGGTCGTCGGCTCCCAGGTCGCGTCGTCGATGACCCGCCCGCCCCAGCCGAACTCGAACTGGAACTTGCTGGGGGTGAGCGCGTAGAAGCTGAACATGCGGTCGTTGGGGTGGCGACCGAGCGTCTGCATGATGCGCACGCCGCTCTTGATGGCGCGGTCATAGGCCATGCCCACGTCGTCGAAGTGCTTCACCTCGAGCATGAAGTGATGCAGGCGCTTGCGCTGTGGCCCGCCGAACGCGAGCGAGTGGTGGCGTCCGTTCGCGTGGAAGAACGAGAGGTCGACGGCGTGTCCGTAGATCTCGGTCTGGATGTGGTCCGAGAGGCGGAAGCCGAGCAGGTCCTCGTAGAACGCCCGGCTCGCCTCCTTGTCGGGTGCGGTGAGCACGATGTGTCCGAGGCCGAGGTCTCCGGCCACGAAGCCGCGCGCGGCGACCTCGCTGGTGAACGGCGCATCGCTGCGCGCCATGCCGTAGACGAGCTCGGTGGGCACGCCCGCCGGGTCGAGCAGGGTGAAGCGCTTGGCGCAGTCGCGCTCGGAGGCGTTGGCCTCGTGGACCTCGTGACCTGCTTCACGGAGCTGGCTTACGGCGTAAGTCAGGTCCGACTCGCTGTCGTATTCCCACCCGATGGCCGCGAGGTCGTCCGCTGGACCCTCGGTGATCTGAAGACGCCAGGCGTGGTCGTCGTGGCGGAAGCGTCCACCCCCGACCGGGTCCACTGCGAGCACATGGGTGAGGAACCGGGTCCAGGTCTCCGGGTCGGAGACCTCGAACTCGAGGAAGCCGAGCTGCATCAGTGCCTCACAGGAAGAAGTCGCGGGTTCGCCCGCCGAGCTGCACGTTTCCGTAGTTGCGGCCGCTCGCCTCGGGGCGGTTGGCGTAGTGCGCCCGGGCGCCGTGGATGTCGCAGAAATAGCGGTGCATCGGGCTGTTGGTGAACAGCGCTCGGGCGCCGCACAGGGAGAACAGCTCGTCGACGACGGCGGTCATCTTGCTCACGACCTCGGAGCTGTCCCAGCGCCAGGCGACCCGCCGGTCGAGGGGGATCTTCTCGCCGCGCTCGGCGTACTCGATCATCTCGGCGAAGTTGCGGTGGAGGATGAGCTTCGCCGCGTCGATCGCGCTCGCGGCCCGGGCGCAGGCCATCTGGGCCGACGGGTCCTGGGCGGCGCGGTTGCCGTCGGCGGCGCCGACCTTGGTGGCGGTCACCGACTTGTAGAAGTCGAGCGCGCCGGCGGCGATGCCGATCGAGGTCGTCGATACCGAGCGCGTGAAGATCTGACCGAAGGGGATGCGGTACAAGGCCGCGTCGTTGAGCCCATTGCCGGGGTTCTCGCAGCGGAAGCCGTCCGACATCTTGTGGGTGCGGTGCTCGGGAACGAACGCGCGCTCGATCACCACGTCCTTGGAGCCGGTGCCCTTGAGCGCGATGGTGTGCCAGTTGTCCTCGATGACGTAGTCGGACTTCGGAACGAGGAAGGTGCGCATGTCCGGCGGCGAGCCCTCCTCGACCGGCGCGAAGCCGCCGAGGAACACCCAGTCGCAGTGGTCGCAGCCCGATGAGAAGCTCCAGCGGCCGCTGATCTCGAAGCCACCCTCGACGCGCTTCACCTTTCCGGTGGGCGCATAGGAGGAGGACACGAGCGTCTCGGGGTTCTCTCCCCACACCTCGTCCTGGGCGCGCTGGTCGAACAGGGCCAGCTGCCAGGCGTGCACCGCGACGACGCCGAGCACCCACGCACTCGACGAACAGGCCTCGGCCACCGTCATCTGCACGTCGAAGAACGTGTTCGGATGCACCTCGAGCCCGCCGTAGCGCTTCGGCTGGAGCATCTTCCAGAACCCGGCTTCGTGGAAGTCGCGGATGGTCTCGACCGGAAGCCGGCGCTCGGCCTCGGTCTCTGGGATGCGCTCACGGAGCACGGGCTGCAGGGCACGAGCGTTCGCGAGCAGCTGCTCGCGCACGTCGGGAAGATCGGCTTGAACGGGGAGACTCATAGCGAGAAGACCTCGATGGCGTTTTCGCGCAGGAATCGCGGCCAGACCTCGTCTCGGAGCGGGACGTGGGGGAGCTCCGAGAAGATCCGGTCGAGCGACAGGCCCATGGGCCAATACCCGGCGTACATGATCTTGCGGGATCCGCGGGTGTTTGCGAAGTCAATGATCGTCTGCGGGTAGTGCTTGGGCGCGAACGCGGACGTCATGTAGTAGAGGTTGGGCCACTTCAGCATCAGCTTGACGGCCAGCTCGGTCCACGGCTCGGCGCCGTGGCGCATGACGAAGGTGAGCTCTGGGAAGAACCAGCACACCTCGTCGATGAGCTCGACCTTTTGCGGTCCCATCGGAATGCGGGGCCCGGGCACGCCGACGGTGCACGCGAAGGGCAGCTGCAGCTCGCAGCACTTCGCGTAGATCGGGTACCACTTCTTGTCGTTGATCGGCACCTGGGGGAGGGTGCCGCTCGGGAAGCCGGTCACCGACTTGATCCCGAGCTCCTCGTGCATGCGCACGATGGTGCGGACCTCTTCCATCCCGCGGTTCGGGTTGGCGTGGTAGCTGCCGAAGAAGCGGTCGGGGTAGCGCTTGAGCGCCTGCACGCTGGTCTCGTGCTGCACGCCGATCATCGCCTTGTCGATGCCGAAGGCGTCCATCTTGTCGATGGTGTACGCGATGTAGTCGTCCGTGTCGCCGATGTCCGGGACGTTCCGGAACATGTACTCGACGGGCATCTTGTCGTAGTTCCGCGACTGCTCGTCCATGAACAGGGGCTGCATGAAGTCGTACCAGTCGCGGCTGGACTGGCCGGGGATCTGCAGCATGCAGTCGATGACGCCGATGTCGGTAGGGTAGGGCAAGCGTGCGCCTCACTAGAACGTGTTCTAGGTGGCAAAGTAGAACATGTTCTAGTTGGCTTCGCCAGTGCTGTACGTCAGGGAGTCGTCGTGTCGGGGCTCGATCGCGGTAGCCTCCGGGTGGAGGACGGATGAACCCGCTTCGGCTTCCCCGAGAGCTCGCGCCGCGCTTCGGTCTCGACGAGGTGGAGCTGGTGCTGCCCGGCACCGACCGCCGTCGTGCCTGGGTGTTCACCGTGATTGCGCTCGCCGCGCTGGCGGCATGGCTGAGCTTCGCGATGAACCAGCTGATCGATGGCGCCTTCACGGGCTCGGAGGACTTCCCGCAGCCTCCGCCGCCACGGACGGCGATGACCTGGGTGGTCCCGGCGATCGCGGTGCTCGTGCCGGGTCTGCCGCTGGGGTTGTGGCTCGGCAAGCCGCCGCCAAGGCTGGTGCTGAGCGCTGTGGGGCTCATGGTGAACGACCGCCGCCTTCGGTGGAGCGACGTGCTCGATGTGGAGGCGCGCGACGATGGCGTGGTGCTGTTCACGACGGGCGAGCCTGTACACCTGCCCACCGGACGGGGCTCGAGGTCGGTGAGCGAACCTCTCGCGGAGGTGTGCCGAACTCTGGCGAGATCCGCCGAGGGAGAGGCGCCGGCACTGTTGCTCGCCCTCCGCGACACGGCCGCGGAGTGAGCCGAGACAGGCTTTCACCGTAAGCCTCGCGGATGACTGCACAGTGTGGGTCTACGGACGATGGGTGCGTCGGATCAAACTCTCGGTGCCAGGCGTGGGGGCGGGTTTGGTGCCAGGCGTGGAGGCGGGTGCGGTGCCAGGCGTAGAGGCGGGTGCGGTGCCAGGCGTGGAGGCGGGTGCGGTGCCAGGTGCATGGCGCCAGCAACGCGGTCCCGCCCTGCGTGGAGGGGACCCGACTAGGACCCGCGACCGGGTCGCAAGCGGGCCGCGTACCAGCCGACCATCGCCGCGGTGCTCACCACCGCCACGCCGCGTTTCGCCCACAGGTAGGGGGTGTCGGCGAAGAAGGCCTGGTCCGTCCACGCGAGCGCGCCCCCACACAGCGCGTACACCGCGAGCATCGTGTCGTAGACCCGCGGGTCGCGCCGCCCCAGCCACAGCCATCCCAGGGTCGCCGCCCCGAGCACCAGCTGCATGGCGCCGAGCCTTCGGAACAGCCCTTCGGCGTTCGGGTCGCCCGCCAGCGCCGACCATGCGGTGCCCGGTCCGTGGGCCCACCACGGCTCGGGGGCGAGCAACAGCCACAGGCCGGTCGCGAGGTCGTAGGCGGCGATGACGCCGAAGACGACGAGGACCGCGGTGGTCGCCCAGCGGGGAGGTTCGTGCATGGCGGCATTCTGGGCAGGGGCATCCGCGTTCCGCAAACGACGCCACCCCGGCCTCGCGATACCTGGGCCCGAGGGGAGCATCGTGGACGCGCTCGAGACAGACATCGCCAGGGCTCTGGGCGTCGATCGCGTGCGCCGAGGAACGCGCATCCAGTCGCTATGGGGCGGCTATGGCGAGGCGGTGCGCATGTCCCTCGACGACGGTCGCTCGGTCGTGGTCAAGCACGTCGTCCCCGAGCGAGGCAGCGGGCGTGGCCACGAGCGCAAGCTGCGCTCCTACGCGGTAGAGATGGCCTTCTACCTGGACTTTGCCCCGCGGTGTCCCGAGCAGGCACGTGTGCCCACCGCCCTGCATCTCGACGGGGGCTCCCGACACTCGCTGTTCGTGCTCGAAGACCTCGCCGAGGCCGGCTTCTCGCGTCCCGCCCGTGAGCTGCAGCCCATGCTCCGCTGGCTCGCGCACTTCCACGCGACCTTCCTTGGGGAGAAGCCGAAGGGCCTGTGGAACCAGGGTTCCTACTGGCATCTGAACACCCGCCCGGACGAGCTTCGCGCCATGGCCCCCGGAGGGCTGAAGCAGGCCGCCGAAGCCATCGACGAGCGACTGCGTGCAGCGAGGTTCCAGACCCTGGTGCACGGCGACGCGAAGCCGGCGAACTTCCTCGCGGGCCGGCGTCAGGTCGCGGCGGTCGACTTCCAATACGTCGGCGCGGGTCCGGGTGTGGTCGACGTCGCCTACCTGCTCTCCGGAGAGGACCGCGGCACGCGCGAGCGAGGTCTCGACCTGTACTTCCGCACGCTTCGCGAGGCCCTGCCCGCCGAGGTCGACGATGCGGCCGTCGAGGAGGAGTGGCGTGCGCTCTACCCCTTCGCGTGGGCCGACTTCCACCGCTTTCTCATGGGGTGGGCGCCGTCGTGGGGCGTGCGTCCGGACGAAGAGGCGATGACCCGGGACGTGCTGCGCCAGCTTCGGGTGTAAGTCTGCTAACGCGCGGGGATCTGGATCGGTGCGCTGTCGACGCGAACCGGCTTCTTGTCGCCATCGGGCACGAACCAGATCTCCGCGGTCCCCGCGAATGCCGGACCGGCCGGGAGCGGGATCTCGGCCTGCATCAGGAAGTGCTCGGCCGCGTCGGGGGAGTGCCCGATGCGCTCGAGGGTCGCGGTCGCCACCGCCGCCTCCTCCCAGACCTGGAGCTTCTCGTCGAGGATGCGCAGCCAGGTCCACCCGGCAGCACCCGGGTTCTGCCAGGCCTCGAGCTCGAGGCCACTCGGGCTCGCCCGTAGCTCGAAGCTGCTGTGGTCCCGGCGAATGGCGCCCTCGGGCAGCATGCGGCGGGAGTACCCCTTCTCGCGGATGAGCTTGCCGGAGAACGGGATCTCGTGGAGGCCGGTGATGCCCTCGAGCTCGCCGATGGTCCACGGTCGGTCGTCGGTGTCTCCGGACTCGAAGACCTCGAGCTGGATGCCTCCGCGGACGACCAGCGCCGTGCCCATCTGTCCGCGACACGCGTCGTCGGTAAGGCGCACTCCGTGGACCTTGTGCTCGGACTTGTCCGTGCTCGAGAAGGAGACGAGGTCGTTCTCGGACCACGCCCACTGCCGGGTGCGCGGCTCGAAGGTGTAGGCGGTTCGGGTGCAGCGACCGGGCTGCACGTCGTAGCCGTGCCAGCGCATGGTCCAGGTCTGCGCGTCGGCCTGCCGACGTACGGCGACGAGGCCGCCCTCCTCGCGGGCCACGCGCCACCGTGGGTCGGCGGCCAGCTGCCGGATCACGAGGTCGTGGTCGAGGGTCTCGAGGAAGGCGAGGTCCATGCCGATGGTCCACGTGAGCTTCGTGCGAGCCAGCGAGCGCAGGTCCAGGTTCGAGCCGAGCAGGGCGGGCGCCTCGTCCACGTGCGCGTACACCGGCGCGCGATCAGCGGGCAGGGACAGGGCCGCAGGGATCGGCGGGACCTCGGGGGCGGGATCGGCCTTCACGCGCTTCTTGGCGAGGGCGGGCGTGGTGAGCACGAGCAGGCCGAGGACGAGGGCGCGCATGGGAAAGACTCCGGGCCTGAGACCATAGCGCCACTGCCCATGCCGTTTCATGGCCTTTGCCCGTCACCGTCGCGAGCCCCGCAGTCATGGGCCATCGGGGAGGGCGCGATCGCCGAGCGAAAGGCCGCACAACCGCGCCCCGCGGGGCTCGGGCACCCTTCGCGAACTCGTCAACAGAATGAACGAGTGATGTGCAAGATGTGTCCTTTGCGACACGAGCGCTGCGGAGCATGATGGGACCATCAAGGAGCCGCCATGTTCGCCACCGCCGCCGCCTGGATGGTCGTCGTCCTCCACGTCCTGTTCGGGCTCGCCGAGAGCGTGGGCTGGAGCCAGATGGCCCGTCGCTTCGGCTACAGCCGCGAGGCGACGGAGACCACGCGCATGCTGGCGCTGAACCAGGGCGCCTACAACGCGGGGCTCGCCGCGGTGCTCGGATGGGCGCTCGCCACCGGGCAGTCCGCCACCGTGGTCGCGATGCTCGTGTACGTCGTCGCCATGGCCGTGGTGGGGGCGGTGAGCGCGCGGTGGACCATCTTCGTGATCCAGGGGCTGCCAGCGCTGCTCGCGCTCGCCCTGACCCTGCTCGGCTGAAGGCTCACCAGGGTCGAGCCGGGTGCGCCATGACCCGGGAGATGGACGCGACTCAGGCGAGCAAGCTGGCCAGCGCGAACAGCATGGTCGCCATCGCGACCCACCCGAGGAGAAACACCACGTGGTGATGGGGGCGCGGACGCCACACCGGAGGCTGAAATCCCAGCGCCTCCTCGACGTCCCGAATCGTCGGCGGGCGCGGCGTGGCGATGGTGAGGGGGTGACCCGCGACCAGCGTCGGCTCGTCGTCCGGGTCCAGTTCCACGGTAGCCGTGGCTCGGTGCGCGAGGCCTGTCATCGACGGTCCTTGTGGGGTGGGGGTGCCGGATTCCGCGGCCGTGTAGCCCGTCGAGACATGCCAGAAAGGCGATCTTTCGCTTGGAGAATTGTTTAGAGTGGCTATGCAATGTGCGCGGGGCTGAACGGGATTCGCGTACACGAAGGCGCGGCCAGCCTCCGCCGCGGTGACCGTCCCGGGCGACATTCTTGGCTTGCTCCTCGAAATAGAACATGTTCTAGTCCCGCAAGTAGAACACGTTCTAGCGGAGCGTCCGTGGCTTTCGATCACACCGTCGACTTCCTCGTCATCGGCACTGGCGCCGCCGGCATGTCCGCGGCCCTGCGCGCCCAGAGCCTCGGCCTGGACGTGCTCCTCGTCGAGGCCAGCGACAAGGTAGGCGGCAGCACGGCGATCAGCGGCGGGGTCGTGTGGATCCCGAACAACCCGCAGATCGCCTCGCGCGGCATCCCCGACAGCCGCGAAGACTCCATCGCCTACATCACCCACATCACCAAGGGTGAGGTTCCCGCGGACCGTATCGAGGCCTACGTCGACGAGTCGGTGCGCATGCTCGACTGGCTCGAGACGAACACGAGCTTCAAGCTCGACAGCCTCGAGGAGTACAGCGACTACTACGCCGAGGCCCCTGGCGGAAAGCCCGGCGGTCGCTCGATGGAGCCCGTGCCCTTCGACGCCACCCAGCTCGGCGCCGAGAAGTTCGGCGAGCTCCGTCGCAGCCATCCCCAGTCCCAGGTGATGGGCAAGTTCGGGATCACCGCCCGCGAGGCCCAGGGCTACATCGCGCCGACCTTCTCGGGCTACGTGAAGCTCATCGGCCGCTTCGTGCAGTGGGCCCTGCGCTGGTTCAAGCGCCGCGGCATGCCACGCGACACCAAGCTCCATGCGGGCAACGCGCTCATCGGGCGCCTGTTCCACACCCTGCTCGCCAAGGACATCGCGTACTGGCTGAACAGCCCCGCCAGGGAGCTGCTCGTCGAGGGCGGCCGCGTGGTGGGCGCGGTGGTGGAGAAGGACGGCACCGCGATGCGCGTCGGCGCGCGACACGGGGTGCTCCTCGCGGCGGGCGGCTTCGAGCACAACCAGAGGTGGCGGGACGAGTACCACTCGATGGGACCGTCGAAGTGCGAGTGGAACGCTGGCAACACGTTCAACGTCGGCCAGGGCATCCAGATGGGCATGGATGTCGGCGGCGCGGTCGAGCGCATGCACGACGCGTGGTGGACCCCGGTCACCCGGGTTCCCAAGTCGAGTCAGGCGTGGGTGCTCGTCGTCGAGAAGTCGCTTCCCGGCTCGATCATGGTCAACGCGGAGGGCAAGCGCTTCACCAACGAGGCGGCTCCCTACCTCGACGTGGTCGAGGGCATGTACGCCGGAAACGCCGTGCCCGTGTGCTGGATGCTGTTCGACGCCGAGTACCGGCGGCTGTACCCGGTCGGACCCGTGGCCCCCGGCTACGCGCAGCCCGACCACCGCATCTCCAAGCGTCTCTCCGAGGGCTTCTTCACCCGGGCGCCCACCATCCGCGGCCTGGCCGAGAAGCTCGGGCTCGATCCCGCGGCGGTCGAGGCCACCGTCGAGCGCTTCAACGGGTTCGCCGACAAGGGGGAGGACCCGGACTTCCAGCGCGGCAGCTTCGCGGTCGACCGCTACTACGCCGACCGCCGCGTGACCCCGAACCCCAGCCTGCGCGCGCTCACCAAGGGCCCGTTCTACGCCATCCCCGTGTTCCCGGGCGACCTCGGCACCAAGGGT
Organism: Deltaproteobacteria bacterium; assembly: GCA_006226595.1. Taxonomy (GTDB): domain Bacteria; phylum Myxococcota_A; class UBA796; order UBA796; genus M1803. The sequence continues at coordinate 168,968 of SBGP01000095.1, read as the reverse complement.
GGGCTGATCACCGATCCCAGCGCTCGCGTGCTCGATGCGGACGGTCAGCCGATCGCCGGCCTGTACGCCGCGGGCAACACGTCCTCGGCGGTCATGGGACCGAGCTACCCCGGAGCGGGCGGGACCATCGGACCCGCCCTGTGCTTCGGCTTCCTCGCGGCCGAGGCGGCCGCACGCGACGTCGCCGTCGAACAACGGGAGGCCGCCAGTGCCTGAGACCCGCGCCACGCGCAGTGTGGACCTGCCCCTCGCCGAGATCTGGTCCTTCGTCGAGGACTTCGACAACTGGGCCCCACTGCTTCAGGGCTACGAGTCGCACGAGACCCACTCGGACAAGGAGTCCACCTGGGCGCTCACCGGCGACCTCGGCCCGTTCAGCAAGACCGTGCACCTCAAGGTGCTCATCACCGAGTGGGAGGTGGGCAAGCGCGTCGCGTTCACCCTCGAGGGCGTGGACGAGCAGGTGAGCGGGGAGGGGGCCTTCGACCTGCACGAGGACGCGCCGCCACCGCCGCCCGAGCCGCCGCCGCGGAGCCTGTGGCAGCGCATCGTCGACTGGTTCATGGGTCGCAAGCCCGAGCCGCCGGCGCTTCCGGGACCGGCCACCAGCCACGTGGTGTTCACCTTTGCCGTGAACGCCGGGGGTCCGATGGGACCGATGATCAACCCGATGCTCGCGCCCTACGCCGAGGCCGTGGCCCAGGGCCTGCTCGACGCCGTGGCCGGTCGCCTGGAGGCCCGCGAGGCGGCGTGACGCGTCCGGGCGGTATGCTGCCGTCGATGCCGCACCGTCCCCCGAGGCCTGCCCCGTGAGCGCGCCCTACGCGTATAGCGACGAGCGCTACGTCGGCGTGGCCCGGTTCGTATTCCTGGTCAGCGTGGGCTCGCACGCCCTGCTCGCGGTGGGTGCACTGGCCCTCGGGGATGCCCTGCTCGTCGGCTACTTCGCGGTGGTCACCGCGCTGTACGCGGGGCTGCGGCAGGCGCGCAGCCTGAAGTCCGTGGTGTGGGCGACGTGGGTCGCCTTCGCCGAGGTCGCGGCGATCACCGGGCTGCTCATCGCTGGCTACGGCGCCGGTCTCGGCGTGCTCACGCTGCTGTTCTTCCTCGCGACCTCACTGTTCTTCGTGCCCGTTCGCCTCGACGCCAAGCTCGGCGTGCTCGCGCTGCTCACCGCCTATGGCGCCGGTCTGGTGTGGGCCTATGGGCTGCTCGGAGACCGGGGCCTGGGCTCGGTGGCCGATGGCTCGGCGCTGCTCGTCTCCGTGGGCTTCCTCGCGGGGCTCGCGTACTACTACGACCGGGTCGTCGACCTCGCCGAGGCGGGCCTGCGCCGCGAGCACGCCAAGTCCGAGCGCCTGCTGCACAACGCGATGCCGGCGGTGATCGCCGAGCGCCTCAAGGACGAGCCCGAGGTCCTCGCCGACGAGATCCCCGCCGCGACCGTGCTCTTCGCCGACATCGTCGGCTTCACCCCGCTCGCCGCGTCCACCACGCCCCAGGAGCTGCTGGTCGTGCTCGACGACCTGTTCCGTCGCTTCGACCGCTGCGTCGAGCAGGCGGGCATGGAGAAGATCAAGACCATCGGCGACGCCTACATGGCCGCCGCCGGCGTACCCGTGGCTTGTGACGACCACGCCGATCGCGCCTGTCGCCTGGGACTGGCGATGATCGAGGCGCTCGCGGCGTTCAACGCCGAGCGCGAGCTGCCGCTGGGGCTGCGCGTGGGCATCCACACCGGGCCTGTCGTCGCGGGCGTCATCGGCGAGAAGCGCTTCGCCTACGACCTGTGGGGCGACACCGTGAACACTGCGGCGCGCATGGAGTCCCACGGCGAGCCCGGCCGGGTGCAGGTGAGCGAGGCGGTGGTCGCGGTCGCGCCCGGGCACCGCTTCGAGGCGCGAGGCACCGTGGAGATCAAGGGCAAGGGCCCGATGCAGACCTACTTCCTGAGCGGATCCGCGTCCTGACGAGCGGCTGCGAAGGACGTTCCGTGATCGTTTTACTTACGCTTTAGTAAGCAATGGGATATGGGGTCGCCCTGGGAGTTTTCGATGAAGCAGTCTGCCGCCGTTCGTCCTGATCCGTCCTACCAGCGCAAGGCCGCCATCGCCTTTGGTGGCGCCTTCGATCACACCGGCAAGGTCCAGGTCGAGGGGATCCCGAACTTCGACCTCGACCGGACCATCTTCCAGACCCTCGAGGGTACGGCCGCTCGCAAGGTGATGGCCGCGCGCGTGGGCAAGGAGGTCCACTGGGACGAGGCGCCCGCCGCCGAGGTCCAGAAGGCCTATGACGAGACCCGCGAGAAGGTCGAGCTGCCGCCCATCGACCCGGCCCTGCTCGGGTTCATGATCGAGGAGTGCGACTTCGACGTCGAGCACGCTGACGGCTCCTTCCTCGACCACCTGTACTTCGGCTACGAGTACACCGTGCAGCACTACCCCCAGCACTCGGCGCTGGTCATGCTGCTGCACTCCATCCTCGGCACCGGCACGAACACCTTCGCGATGACCGCGGACAAGATGCCGCGGCTGCGCGAGCTGATGGACGACTTCGAGTGGCGTCAGGTCGAGGCCTTCCCGTCCATCCTGCGCCTGCTGTACGCGGGTCCGCTTCGCGAGGAGCTCCGGGCCAACACCCACCGTGCCGACGACCTCGTGTCGATCAAGATGCACCGCGTCATCGACAACGAGCCCATCGAGATGACGGGCGAGGACCTGTGGATTGCGCTGAACTACCAGCTCATCCACCTCGTGGACTTCCTGCCGGTGTCCAACTGGTCGACCCACCAGAACGACACGAGCTTCATCATCTTCCGCGACCTCTTCGACATGGTGCGCAAGGCCGGCAAGCTCGAGGCGAACATCGAGTACACCCCGGCCAACGGCGGCTCTCGCGAGCGTGAGTCCACCGGGCTCGTCGGCTGGCTGAGCACGCTGATCCCGGTGTCCGTCAGCGAGCGCATGACCCGCAAGTCCATCGCGCGCTTCTCCGAGCGCATCGGCCACTCGCTCGACTACGAGATCACCTGGCGCTAGCCGAGGTGTGACGCTCCGAGGCTCGTCCTCGGCTCGAGCCCGTGAACCCGACCTGGGTCACGGGCTCTCTCGTGCGCGCGACCCGTGCCGTTCCGAGGGCGCCCGACCCGCGCAAAGCGTGCGGTATCCGCACGGCACGCCGTGCGCATTCCGCGCGAGATGGGGCCCAGGTCCGCATGGATCGCGTGTTCACGGGACTTCTGCCCGTGGCACACTGGTTGCAACTCCGGTCGCAGGAGGACTTCCATGCACCGTTCCCTCGCGCTCATCGCCCTCGCCCTGTTCGCCACCGCCTGCAACCCGGAAGGGTCGGAGGACGACCCGAACAACACCGACACGGGCGAGGTCGTGGACGACGGCACGCTCAACCTCACGAACTGCGCCGAGGACCTGAGCGGCGCGAGCGGCTTCTTCGCCGACTACTTCGCGTGCACCGAGATCAGCTCGGCGACCGGCGGCGTGCAGGTGGCCACCGACGGCCTGCCCCCGCACCGCAGCGCGTACTACGCCGCCGACCACGAGAACTACGTCGAGTTCGATACCCGCGGCGGCTCCCACTACAAGAACCCGAACACCATCGGCGAGCAGGACATCACCATGGTGTTCCCGTCGAACCCGACGCCCAAGGGCATCACCATCAACGCCGCCATGGTCGACAACACCATGAACACCTCGAACGAGGAGTACAGCGGCGGGCCCGTCGGCATCGCGCTCAACGGCGTCGCGATCTTCGCGGCCATGGCCGCTCCTGGCGATGACCTGTGGCAGGAGCAGTACACCTTCGACCTCTACGAAGGCCACCCGGCGATGACGACCTACCACTACCACTTCGAGACCCCCGGGCCGCTCGAGGTCATGGTCAACCGCGGCTGGGCCACCTCGTCGACGCCGGGTGAGGGCGAGGTCGAGCTGTACGGCATGATGTGCGACGGCACCGTGGTCCTCGGCTGCACCGAGCTCGACGGCTCGACGCCGAGCAGCGGCGACTTCGACGCGCAGAACGGGCACCTGCACGACATCAGCGACGGCACCACCACGCACTTCACGAACCGGTACCACACGCACGTGTGCCCGGATGCCTACCCCGACTACCCGTTCTTCCCGGAGATTGCGTACTACAGCACCACGGACTGCCCGCGGGTCGGCCCCTGATCATCGCGCTCCTCGCGTCGCTGGCCCTCGGCCATGGCGGGGTGCCCACCACCGATCACGTGGTGGTCGCACCCGACGGCAGCCTCACCCTCGAGACCTCGCACGGTCTGATCGCCGAGGACCTGGGCTGGGCCTGGATCTGCGAGGAGTTCAGCGGAGATGCGCTTCCCACCGGGCTCGTGCGCACGTCGGATCGCTGGTGGATGGGGACCACGATCGGCGTGCTCGCGTCCGAGGACGGCTGTGAGTGGGCGCTGGTGGATGGGCCCACGGGCCTGGTCCGCGCCATTCACCCGGATGTGGGCGACCCGGAGTCCCTGTGGCTCGCCGACGGGGACAGTCTGTGGGTCCGCGACGGCGACGGCTTCGCGCTGAGCGCCGTCACCGGGGTGTCCGTGCGCGACGCGGCCCAGCTGTCGACCGGGGCCACGGCGGTGCTCGGCTTCGATGGCGACCTGCCCGTGCTCGACGTCGAAGGCGTGCGGGTGGAGCTGCCCGATGGCTCCGGGAACATGGAGATCGCCTTCGTCGACGACGACGACCGGGTCTACGTACACCTGCCGACCGGGTCGATCTCCACGCTGTACCGCGTGGACGGCCTCGACGTGGAGGTGCTGCTCGAGGGCACGGACCTCATCGCCGACGTGGCCGCCTGGGATGGGCAGGTGTACGCGGTGCAGTACCTGCTCGGCACCGCGTGGTCCGCGGACGATGGCGCGAGCTTTGGCGAGCCCGTGGGCGCCCGCCTCGAGTGTCTCGAGCGGGGGGGAGGGGGGCTGCTCGGCTGTCCGGGGTCGGGGGATGGCACCGCGCTGGCCGAAGCGACCGCCGACGACCCGGACCCGGCCGCATGGATGTGGACCTCGGTGCTCGACTTCGACCAGGTCCAGGCGCTCGAGTGCGACGCCTCCTCGACCGTGGCCGGGGTGTGCGACGACCTGTGGGTGACGGTGGCCAGCGAGTTCGGCATCGCGGTGGACGAGCCCGTGCCCGAGGAGCCCGACGGCTGCGGTTGTCGACACGCGAGCCCTCGCATGGGGCTGTGGCTGTTGCCGCTACTCGGGCTGATTCGCCGCCGCTAGCCGGCCTGGTCGAAGAAGCTGCGGATCTCGGCGGTGGCCCACCGCGGCCACGTGTGCTCGCCGTCGAATGGACACATGCGCAGGGCGGCGCTGTCGCAGGTCGCGTCGGCGCACTGCGCGGTCGTCGGCAGGGTCGCCTCGGGGCATCCGTTCGTCGTCGCCCAGGTCTGGCCGGCGTCGAGCGCGAGCTGGTAGGGGACCACCGGGTCCTGGCGCCCGTGCACGATCAGGGTCGGTACCGGGCTCGGGCACTGCGTGCGGCCCGGCAGGCCACCGCCGACCGGAGCGATGGCCGTGATCTGGTCCGCGCGCTCGCAGCCGAGCAGGTTCGAGAAGAACCCGCCATTCGAGAAGCCGGTGCTGTACACGCGCTTCGGGTCGATGCACGGCTCGAGCTCGGCCATCAGCGCATCGAACAGCGCCAGGTCGCGATCGCCGAGCTCGCCCTTTTCCTTCTGCCAGCCTGGTCGCGGCGTGGGCCCGAACTTCTCGAAGGTGCGTCCGAGGCCGGTCGGCACCACCACCAGGGCATCGTCGAAGTGCGACTCCGGGCGCACGGCGCCGACCATGTTCTCGGCGGAGGAGCCGAAGCCGTGCCACACGAACACCACGGGCGCGCGCTCCGACGCCTTGCTTCCTCGGCGGACCAGGGCCTCGCGGGTCGTGCCGTCCACGTCGAGGGAGAGGGTCGAGAACCCGGTGCCGAGGGTGCACGCCGCCGCCACCGTGGGCTCGGGAGCCTCGGCGGTCGCTTCGGGCGGGGCGGTGCCGCACCCGGTCAGCAGGAGCAGCAGGGCGATCATCGGTTCACCGCGCACGGACCCCACGATGCGCGGAGGTCCGTGTCGCATGCCGCGAGCTAGCGCAGCTCGAGTGGGAACGCGATGCGAAGGTTGTCGGGGATCTTCGCGAAGGACTCCTGGTCCTTCGGCGCGAGCGTGCCCTGCGTGTGGAACGCGTAGGCGCCCGGCTGCAGCTCTTCCTTGACCGTGATCAGGTAGTCGCTCTTCGACTTCATCGCGGTGATCTCGATCGGGATGATGCGCTTCTTGGTGTACAGGTCGATCTCGGCCTCGGCGATGCCGACCGCACCCTGCAGCTCCGTCGCCTTGGTGAACTCGAGCTCGACGAGCTCGAGGTCCATGCGCTGCACCTGATCGTAGGTGAACTCGGTATGGAACACGACACGGAGCGGGGTCTCGAGCCGCGCGCCGCCCAGGCTCTTGAGGCCATAGAAGGTCTCGAGCTCGGTGCCCTTGGCGTGGACCGCCTCGGCGTCGATCTTGCTGTAGCCGCCGAGACCCACGGCGTAGAACCCGGCCACGTCGGGCTTCGGGTACAGCTTGAGTCGCGCGGAGGGGGCGTTCGCGGGATCGTCGACGGTGATCTTCGTCGACTCCTGGATGTAGCCCTCCTTGCCGGCCTTGATCTGGACGTCGCCCTGCATCATCGGGAAGCTGAACGAGCCGCTCGCGTCGGTGGCCGGCTGGCTGTCGACGCCGTCGATCAGGATGGTGACGCCCTCGATGGGCTTGTCCCAGATGTCGGTGACCTGGCCCTGGAGCTTGGGAGCCTCGGGGGAGCCACAGGCGGCGAGCAGAAGAAGCAGGGGAAGGGTACGCATGCAGGGTCCTCAGTGCGTGATGGCCAGGACTATAGCGGGTGCGGGCGTTCGGTGCCCTACGGAGTGCCGCCGTCGAACCAGGGATCGAGCTTTCCGGACTCGATTTCGCCCAGTGCGTGGTCGGTGAACGCCAGCCACGTCAGCCACTGATGAAGCTTGGCAGCGGCCTCGGGGTCGTCCGAATCGAGCACGGCCTGGCGTCGCTTGGGCAGCTCGACCGTCACGGCCCACTCGCGGCAGCGCTTCATGAAGTCGTGCGCGATCGCCGCGCGATCGGCGGGGGACACGTCTGGCGTGTACTCGGGGTCGAAGTGGGCCATCAGGCCTCCTCGCGCCGGAGCACTCCGCGGATGGGCAGCAGATCGAGGCGGCCGACCGCGGCGAAGGTCTCGACCAGCGAGTAGCCGGTGCGCGCGAGCGCGAGCAGTCCGTGCAGGCGACCGAGCGCCCACTGGGCTTCGGCGTCGTCGGGGTTCTCGGCCAGGGCCGCCTCGAGCAGGCCGATCGCCTGCTGGAACCGCTCCACCGAACGGCCCACGAGCCGAAGCTCGCGCTCGCGGATGATGCGGCGGATGATGCCCCAGATGTCCGTCTCGGCGACGTAGCGGCGCTTGCGACCCTCGCCGAGCGGGTCCTTGGCGACGAGATCCCACTGCCCGAGGTCGGTCAGGCCCATGGAGATCGCGCCGCTCGACAGACCGGTCACCGCCGCCAGCTCGTCCGCCGTCATCGACGTCGGCGACAGGTACAGGGTGGTCCAGATCCGGCCCATGGAGCTCTTGAAGCCCCAGAATGCGACCAGATCTCCCATGGTCTCGGCGGCAATCGCCACCGCGCGCTGGCGGGAATCGCTCATGCGTAGAGACTAACTTGCCCGGCGGCCAGCAGTCTCATTTTCTTCAATTGCGATTGAAAAGAATGAACCCGGGGGATACCCAGAGGTCTTCCCCGGAGTCTCCATGGCCTCGACACCCCAGGCGCTGCCGGGCGGACCCGCCCGCCGCGCGCGTCCTGCCGGCGTCCTCGGCGGAGCGCCTCTCTCTCGTATCGCCGGTCCCGGCGAAGCTCTCGGCCTGGTGGCCAGCGAGCTGCACGAGGCGGAGAGCGAGCTGCGTCGCCTCGTGATGAGCGAGGTCGCCGCGGTGCCGGCCGTCGCCGGCTACCTGGTCGAGGCCGGCGGCAAGCGCCTCCGTCCCGCGCTCACCGCTCTCGGTGCCCGCGCGGTCGGCGACTCGGCGCCGATCGGCAAGCTGATGTGCGTAGGCGAGCTGATCCACCTGGGAAGCCTGCTCCACGACGACGTCGTCGACGATGCGGACACTCGCCGAGGCCTGGCCGCGACCCACACCGTGTACGGCTCGGCCGTCACCGTGCTCACCGGTGACTTCTGCCTGGCTCGGGCGGTGCTGCTCGCCAGCGTCGAGGGCGGGCACCAGGCCGTCACCGCGCTGGGCGCCGCCGTCACCGCGATGGCGGAGGGCGAGGTCCTGCAGCTGCAGCGCGCCGGCGACCTGTCGTGCAGCCTGCAGCAGTACACCGACGTCATCCAGAAGAAGTCGGCCGCGCTCATCGCCTGGTGTGCGGCCGCGGCGGCCTACCGAGTTGGCGATGCCGACGCCGCCCACGCGCTCGAGATCTACGGACGCGGTGCGGGCATCGCCTTCCAGATCACCGACGACGTGCTCGACTACCGCCAGGGCACGGGCAAGACCGCCGGCGCCGACTTGCGCGAGCGCAAGGTGACCCTGCCGTTGCTCCACGCGATGGAGCGCATCGACGGTCTGCGCGAGGAGCTCGAGGCCGGCGCGCCCGAGGACATTCCGGGCCTCATCGCCCGCATCCAGGAGAGCGGCGCCCTCGACGCGGCGCTCGCCGACGCCCGCTCCCAGCTCGACATCGCCATCGAAGCTCTGCACGCGCTGCCGCCCAGCGAGGGCCGCGACGCACTCGAGGTCCTCGGCCACTACCTGGTCGAGCGCGCGCAATGAAGCTCGTCGTCGGCATCAGCGGGGCCTCCGGGGCGCCGTACGCCGATCGCGTGCTGTCTTTCCTCCGCGATCACGGCGAAGAGCAGGGCATCGAGACGCACATCGTGCTCTCGAAGATGGGCCGGGTGGTGTGGAACCACGAGATCGGCACCGACCCCGCCGAGTACGGCATGCCGATCTGGCTCCCGGGCGACATGACTGCGCCGATGGCGTCGGGCTCGGCGAAGTTCGACGCGATGGTCGTCGTCCCGTGCTCGGGCGGCTCTCTGTCGCGCATCGCCCACGGCACCTCGAGCGACCTGCTCGGCCGCGCCGCCGACGTGATGCTCAAGGAGCGCCGCAAGCTCGTGCTCGTGCTGCGCGAGACCCCGCTATCGCTCGTGCACATCCGCAATCTCGAGGCCGTCACCCTCGCCGGCGCCGTGGTCCTTCCCGCGGTGCCCAGCTTCTACAGCATGCCCGCCACCAAGACCGAGCTCATCGACACGGTGACCTCGCGCATCCTCGACCAGCTCGGCGTCGACAACGAGCTGATGCGGCGGTGGACCGGCCTGCATCCCAAGGAGAGCTCCCCATGAGCGCCATCTCGGACCTTTCTCGCCCGCTCGCCGGAGGCCAGCCGCTGACCGTGGACGCGAGCCTTCCCCGCCTGTCGCCGGTGGCCCACCGCGCGCTCGAGCGCGCCGGGCTCGGCACGATCCGCGACAAGGTCGTCGGCGGTGAGCGCCTGTCCTACGAGGATGGCCTCGCGCTGTACGCGTGCAACGACCTCTCCGCGGTCGGTGCCCTCGCGAACCTCGTCCGTGAGCGCAAGCACGGCGACCTGACCTACTTCAACCGCAACATCCACGTCGACCCCACCAACGTGTGCGTCGCCGAGTGCATCTTCTGCTCGTTCTCGCGCCTGAAGACCGGCGACCCGAACGCGTACCTGATGCAGGTCGACGAGGTCGTGGGGCGCGTGCGCGACCTGCGCGGCAAGTTCCTCACCGAGATCCACATGGTCAACGGGCTCAACCCGGACCTGCCGTTCTCGTACTACACGGACCTGCTCAAGGCGCTGAAGGTCGAGCAGCCGGACCTGCACATCAAGGCGTTCACCGCGGTCGAGATCCACTTCTTCGCCGAGTTCTACGGCATGACCTACGAAGAGGTCCTGCAGCAGCTCATGGATGCCGGGCTCGACAGCATGCCGGGCGGCGGCGCCGAGATCTTCCACCCCCGTGCTCGCAAGAAGCTGTGCAAGGACAAGGCGGACGCCGACGAGTGGCTGGCCGTGCACCGCCTCGCCCACAAGATGGGCATGCGCACGAACTGCACCATGCTCTTCGGCAGCATCGAGCGGGTCGAGGAGCGCGTGGACCACGTCATCCGCCTGCGCGAGCTGCAGGACGAGACCGGCGGCTTCCAGACGTTCATCCCGCTGCGCTTCCACAACACGAACAACCGCCTGCGCAAGATTCCCGAGCCCACCGCGGGCGACACGCTGCGGACCTTTGCGGTGAGCCGCCTGATGCTCGACAACATGCCGCACATCAAGGCGTACTGGCCGATGCTCGGTATCGAGCTCGCGCAGCTGTCCCTCGACTTCGGCGTCGACGACATCGACGGCACCGTGCTCGAGGAGCGCATCTACCACATGGCCGGCGCGGACACGCCGCAGGGCCTGGCGCGGGCCGACCTTATCTCGCTGATCCGCCGTGCGGGCCGCATTCCGGTCGAGCGCGACACCCTCTACCACGTCGCCGCGGAGGCCTGATCATGAGCCGCGTACGCACCGCCACCGTCGGCTACAAGAACGCCGTGCCGCTCACCGACCACCTCGATCCGGCCAAGGTCGAGCTCGTCACCGGCATCCCCGCCGAGATCGCCCGCATGCTCCACGAGGGCGAGGTCGACGTGGCGCTGGTGCCCGTCGCCGCAGTCCTCGGCCGCCGGGACCTGCGCATCGTCCCCGGCTACGCCATCGGCGCCAACGGCCCGGTCGAGAGCGTGCTCTTCGTCGCCGAGACCCCGGTCGAGCAGTGGACGAAGGTCGTGCTCGACGGCGAGAGCCGCACCAGCGCCATGCTCTCGCGCCTGCTGCTCGCCGGTCCGCTGAGCTCGCGCGTGCGCGACGACCTCGAGATCGTGCACGGCGAGCCCGGCAGCTCTCTCGCCTCCGCGGGCGGCACCGTTGCCGGCATGGTCATCGGCGATGCGGCGCGCGACGTGCCCGCGAACCTCGCGGTGCGCCTCGACCTCGCCGAGCTGTGGAAGCAGTGGACGGGCCTGCCCTTCGTATTCGCGGTGTGGGCCGCGCGCGGCGACCTGCCCGCGGACGTGCGCGCTCACCTCAAGGAGGCTGCTGCCAAGGGGGTCGCGGAGATCCCGTCCCGCTACGACGGCGATGACCTGCGCTACCTCGGCTCGGCGCTTCGCTATCCCCTCGACGATGCCGCCCTCATGGGCCTCAGGCGCTTCGCGGCCCTCGCCCACGCGGCTGGCCTGCTCGACGGCGCGCACGTCGACCTCTTCGGCCCGGCCGAGACCTGGCACGCCCGCAACGACGTGGACGCGCTGCTCGCCAAGGCCCTCGACGGCAAGGCCCTCAACGCCGAGGAGGCGCTCCGCCTCGAGGCGGTGGCCCGTCCGAGCGATCTGCTCGCCGCCGCCGACCTCGTGCGTCGCGATGCCGTCGGCAACGAGGCCGTCGCGTGGGAGGTCGTCGCCGACATCGACCTCGCCAAGGCCCCGCCCCTGGAGCAGGCCCGTGCTGCGAGCGAGGCTGGCGCCGATCGACTGCTCGTGCTCGGCAGCGGAGAGCTCGACCTCGCCGCTCACGTCGAGCTGCTGCACAACCTGCGTCCCTACGGCCCCGTGGCGCTGCCCGGTGCGGTGGTCGAGGCCCTGGGCCCCGCCGCGCTCGAGACCCTCGCGGACGCGGGTCTCACGCGCATCGTCGTCGGCGGTATCGCCGGTGATGCGGGGGCGGTGAGCGGTGGCCTGCCGGTGGACGTGGTCGTGCCGACCAGCCCGCTGACCTCGCCCGAGGCCCGCGTCGAGGCCCTGGCCGCGGTGCAGGCCCGCCTCGCGAGCGGCGCGAAGGTGGAGCGCCTGGTCCTCGGCGACCTGCGGACGGAGAAGCTCTCCAAGGTCGAGGGCGAGACCGCGACCGAGTTCCTGCGCACCGTGGCCATCGCCCGGCTGATGTTCCCGCAGCTCTCCCTCGAGGCGAGCTCGGCGACCCACGGCCCGGGCACCGCCCAGATGGCGCTGCACGCGGGCTGCGACCGCTTCTCCTCCCTGCGCTTGCTGGCTCGGGACGAGGCGGAGCTCGTCGAGCCCCGCAAGGCCGCCGTCGAGCTGCACATCCGCGAGGCCGGCTTCGAGCCCGTGCGCAAGGCGGTGGGCGAGGCGACGGCGGTCGCGGTGAACACGGCGCCGACCCAGGCCCGGGTCTAGTGGTGTCGGTCCGCGTCCGCGCCGCGCTCCTCCCCGAGGGCATCCGCGAGGATGTCGTCGTCGAGCACGTGGACGGGCGCATCACCGCGGTGCGCGATGCCAGGGAAGGGGACCCGGAACCCCTCGACGGTCTGCTCACCGCGGGGCTCGTGAATGCCCACACGCACCTCGAGCTCTCGGCGCTCGGTCTGATCCCGGGCGGCAGCTTCCTCACCTGGCTCGATGGCCTGGTGCAGCGTCGCCACGAGGTCGCCGAGCAGCGCGAGGAAGCCGGCCGTGCGGCGGCCCGTCGTGCCTTCGAGCTTGGCCACGCGGTGCTTTGCGACATCTCGAACGGCGGGGATACCGCCGAGTGGCTGCTCGATGCGGGCGTGTCCGGCGTCGTGCAGCACGAGATGCTGGGGCTCGACCGACACACGCTCCCCGACCAGCTCGCGCGCGTGCTCGAGATCGGCCGGGTCGACCGGCGGGGCGGTGCCGTGGTCCACACGCGACCGACCCCGCATGCGCCTACCTCGACCGCGCCGGCGCTGATCGCGCTGTGCGCGCGGGCTCCCGACCATGCGGTCGCGCCGAGCATCCACCTCGCCGAGACCGAGGGCGAGATGCAGTTCCTCGCCCTGGGCACGGGCCCGGCTGCTCGCGTGCTCGACCAGCTCCAGCGCGACTGGCGCTGGTGGGAGCCGCCGGGCGTGACGCCGGTGGCGTACCTCGCCATGCTCCAGGTGCTCGACGGCCGGCTCATGGCGGTGCACTGCGTCCACACCACCCCGGAGGACCGGGCGACCCTCGCGGCGACGCGCACGCCCGTGTGCCTGTGTCCGCGGAGCAACGCGCACATCGAGGGCAGCCTGCCCGCCGCCGAGGCCTTCGTCGACCAGGGGCTTCGGCTCGCGCTCGGCACCGACAGCCTCGCCAGCAGTCCCGACCTCGACGTGCTCGGCGAGGCACGACTGCTCCGCGAGCGGTTCCCCGGCGTGTCCGCGGAGACCTGGCTGCGCGCGGCCACTGCCGGTGGCGCCGATGCCCTCGGGCTGGCGACCTTCGGCCAGCTCGCGCTGGGCACGGCACCCGGACTGCTGTTCTTCGAGGGCGCCGGCGATGCCGAGGCCGCCCTGACCGCCTCGCGTCGCTGGCTCGCCCCGCCGAAGGCGGCGTGATGCCGCCCGCCCTTCTTCCCGCCGGAGCCCCGCATGTCTGACAGCGCGCTCGTCACCTACAGCCGCATGATCAAGCTCTCGCACTCGATCTTCGCGCTGCCCTTCGCGCTCGCCGCCGCCGTGCTCGCCGCTCGCGAGGTCGAGGTCACCGCCTGGCAGATCGCGCTCATCGTGCTGTGCATGGTCACCGCCCGCAGCTCGGCCATGGGCTTCAACCGCATCGTCGACCGCGACATCGACGCCGAGAACCCGCGCACGGCCAACCGCGAGATCCCCGCCGGCCAGATCAGCGTGTCGGCGGCGTGGGGCTTCACCCTCGGCAGCGCCGCCCTGTTCGTCGTCTTCGCGGCCCTGCTCGGCCGACTCACCCTGTACCTCGCGCCCGTCGCGCTGATGGTGGTGTGGGGCTACAGCCTCGCCAAGCGCTACACGGCGCTGTGCCACGTGATCCTCGGCGTGGCCCTGGCCATCGCGCCGACCGCGGTGTGGATCGCGCTTACCGGCGGCTTCAGCGCGGTTCCGGCGCTGCTCTCGCTCGCCGTGGGCACCTGGGTCGCCGGCTTCGACATCATCTACTCGTGCCAGGACGCGGACTTCGATCGCGATCGCGGCCTGAACTCGATTCCCGCCGCGCTAGGGATCAAGGGCGCGCTCGTCGTATCCGCGCTGCTCCACGTGGCGACGATGGCTGCCCTCGTGGCGCTGCCCTCGGTCGTCGCGCTCGGCGCGGTGTACTGGGTGGGCGTCGCCGTGATCGGTGCGGTGCTGTTCTACGAGCACTGGATCGTGCGACCCGACGATCTGTCTCGGATCGACAAGGCTTTCTTCGATCTGAATGGCTACATCAGCCTCGCGTTCTTCGCGTTCGTCGCCCTGGCCTGAGCGTCCGACAGTCCACCGCGAACCCGGAAAATAAACGCCTGCTGTAGTGCATTGTAAACGCGCATTGCATAGCCGCGGCTAACGATTTCTGGACCACTGTAAAGAGATTGCGCAGTCGGAAGGACGACATGCGGTCGGCTCTGGAGTTTCGGTATTTAGATAATGCCCTGCTTCTGGAGTCCTCCATGCGCCTCGCCCTGCTCTCGCTCGCTCTGCTCCCGACCCTCGCCACCGCCTCTGATCTTCCCGCCGAAGCCGGCTTCGAGATCGACGGTGACTGGACCGTGGCCGAGCACCTGATCGGCGACGCGGATCTGGTCGACACCACGCTGCCCCGCGGCATCGTCAACGGCCGCGACACGAGCGACTACGACAACGTGCTCGCGCTCGTCGCGTACTTCGGCAGCAACAACGGCTTCAACTTCTGCTCGGGCACGCAGATCTCCAACAACTACGTCATCACCGCCGCGCACTGCGCCGAGGCCGGTGAGGACTACGTGCGTCAGGGCGCCACCCTGTACTGGGCGCGCACGGACAACGTGTTCAACACCGCCAACGACGGTTGGTTCGAGGTCGCCTCCAACGGCATCGACATCCACCCCGACTGGCCGGGCATGGACAGCCAGGAGATCGTGAACGACGTGGCGCTGATGCGGACCACCTCGACGATCAGCACCCTCGACGGCCCGGCGGTGCTCAACGACGAGACCATCGACGGCAGCTGGACCGGTCGCGAGCTCGTGTTCGTCGGCTTCGGCATCACCTCCGACGACGCCCAGGACAACGGCGTGAAGCGCACCACGAGCATCGCCGTGGACAGCGCTGAGTTCGGCATCGTGTACAGCTACGACCCGAACACCAACGTGTGCTCCGGTGACTCCGGCGGCGCGGCCTTCGAGCAGACCAGCAACGGCCTCGAGCTCGCGGGCGTGAACAGCTTCGTGTTCCCGGTCGACTGGAACGCCAGCACCTACTGCGTCGACGGCGCCAACGGCGCGGCCCGCGTCGATACCTACATCGACTGGATCCTCGGCATCGTGCCGGACGCCCAGACCGACTGGAACAACGCGACCGACCCGACGGACCCGAGCGATCCGACGGACCCGAACGACCCGGCGGATCCGAATGACCCGGCCGACCCGAACAACCCGGTCGACCCGAACAACCCGGTCGACCCCTCCGAGACCGATCTGGTCGCGGGCGGCTGCGCGTGCAGCAGCTCGGGCAGCCCGGTCGGCGGCCTCGCGCTCGGTTTGGCTCTGCTCCCGCTCGGTCTTCGTCGTCGCCGCGCGTAACGTCCCTTCGCCGAACACGTCGATAGCGTCGGATTGACACGCGACCGCGTGCAGTCCTACGCTTCACGTCGCCGTGGGCCGGTCAGGTCGGCCCCGCGTTCATCTGCTGGAGAATCCATGTCCAAGAGCCTGCAGTCCAAGCTGGTCGCGAGCGCCCTCGCCGGCCTGATGGCCGGAACCCTCTCTGCCTGTGGTGGCGGTGAGGCCGCATCCACCGAGGCGGCGCCCGAAGCCGCGCCCGCGAGCGCCGAGGCCAAGACCGAGGCGGCGCACGCCGACGGTCACGAAGGCGCCCAGGGTGGCGAAGAAGCCGAGCACAGCTGCAAGGGCGAGAACGGCTGCAAGGACAAGACCGCCGCCGACGCCGCCGAGGGCGAGCAGGGTGGCGAGGCCGCTGGCCACAGCTGCAAGGGCCACAACGAGTGCAAGGGTCAGGGCGGCTGCGCCGTCGAGGGCCAGAACTCGTGCAAGGGCCAGAACCCGTGCAAGGGCAAGGGCGGCTGCAACATGTAGCCAGCCCTCGGGCTGCCCGACGCGCCGACCTCTCCTCGCTCGAGGCAGGTCGGCGTTTTCGTCTGCGGCCCGCGTGTGGCCGAGCGACACGGGCGCGAGTACGGAAGGGTCATGAGTGAGTCCGCCACCCCGCGAAACCTTCAGCTTCCCGCGTCCACGCCGCGGGTGAGTCGCTTTGCCGTGCCCGATCTCGGCATCGGGGTCGGCTACCGGGTGCCGCACTACCGCGAGGTCGTCGACGAGCTGCCGGCCATGGACTGGTTCGAGCTGCTCTCGGAGAACTTCATGGTCGAGGGCGGCTCGCCGCTGCACTACCTCGAGCGACTGGTGGCCCACTACCCGGCGGCGCTGCACGGCGTGTCCATGTCCCTCGGCTCGGAAGAGGACCCGGCGCACACCGCGGCCCTCGGGCGGCTCATCGAGGTCGTGCGACCCCCGTGGTTCTCCGACCACCTGTGCTTCACCGGGGCGGGCGGGGTCAACGTGCACGACCTGCTGCCTCTGCCGTACCGGCCCGAGGTGCGCGACCACGTCGTCGAGCGCATCAAGCGAGTCCAGGACCGCTTTGGCATCCCGTTCGCCGTCGAGAACGTCTCCTCGTACCTCACGTGGGCCGACAGCCTCGAAGAGGAGTGGGAGTTCCTGGCCGGGGTCGTCGAAGAGGCCGACTGCGCCTTGCTCCTCGACGTGAACAACGTCTTCGTGTCCAGCGTGAACCACGGCTTCGACCCCATCACCTACCTCGACCACGTGCCGGTCGATCGCGTCGTGCAGATCCACCTCGCCGGGCACACCATCCGCCCCGAGGGCTACCGCATCGACACCCACGATCACCCCGTGTGCGACGAGGTCTGGGAGCTGTACGCACACACGATCCGCCGCCTGGGCCCGGTGTCGACGCTCATCGAGTGGGATGGGAACATCCCCGAGTTCGCCCGCCTGCAGGAAGAGGCCGAGCGGGCCCGTTCCGTGCGCGACGACGCGCTGAGGAGCCGCCTTGCTGCCGGATGACTGGCGCGAGCGCATGGCCGCCATCGTGCGCGGCGCCGAGGCCCCCGACCCGTCGTGGTTCGCCGGTGGCGTGGTGCTCTCCCCCTCCGAGCAGATCGAGGTCTACCGCGAGCAGTACCGCCTTCGCCTCGGAGATGCAGTGTGCGACGAGGTGCCCGGTCTCGTCGCCCTCCTCGGGCGAGAGAAGGCCGAGGAGCTGGTGTTTGCCTACCTCGCGGCGCATCCCTCGCGGACCTACACGCTCAACCGCATCGCGGATGCGCTTCCGGCGTTCATGGAGGCCGAGGGGCGGCCCCGCGTCGAGCTGGACATGGTGCGCCTCGATCGCGCGGTGATGGACGGCTTCGAGGCCGCGAATGGCGTGTCCTTGCGGCCCGAGCAGCTGGTGAGCGAACCGCGTCTCGTGCTTCAGCCCCACGTGCGGCTGCTCACCGTTGCCCACGACGTGCATCGCTTCCGGAGCGCGGTGATCGGCGAGACCGAGCGCCCCGCGATCGTCGCGCAGCCGGTGCACCTCGTGGTCTTCCGGCGGAACCTGAAGATGCGGCACCTCGAGGTGGTGCCGTCCTGTCTGGCGGTGCTCGAGGCGTTCGCCGAGCCCACCGCACTCGGCGATGCCCTCGAGGCCGCGGTCGGGCATGGCGCCGATCCAACCGTCCTAAGCGAGCGGCTGGGCGACTGGTTCCAGCTCTTCGCCGAGCGGGACCTGCTCCAGGCAGGCTAGCGCACGGCCTCCCCAC
Source organism: Deltaproteobacteria bacterium (assembly GCA_006226595.1). Taxonomy (GTDB): domain Bacteria; phylum Myxococcota_A; class UBA796; order UBA796; genus M1803. The sequence continues at coordinate 151,036 of SBGP01000095.1, read as the reverse complement.
GGTTTCCTGACGTGTAGGTGACGGCTGCCGGGCTTGACACACGGTGGGATGACGATCGTGTAGGGTGCCCGGGCCTGCGGAGTCTCGATATGCGTTCTTTTTCGCTTTTTGCGGCCATCGCGTCGTGTCTGATCGCCATGCCCGCGTCGGCACAGAACTGCGCCCCTGGAACCGATATTACCGGTTCGATCGGCGGAACGGTCACGGCGTACTCGTGCGGTGCGGGGGACAACAACGACCCCGGCTGTGGCGGTACCGGCGGTGAAGACCTGGCGTACTTCTTCACCGCGCCGACCACCGGGCAGATCCGGATCAACACCAACGGCAGCACCTTCGACACGCTGCTCTCGGTGAACGACCGGCGCTGCACCGGCTCCGAGCTGACCTGCAACGACGATGGCGGCACCGGCACGCAGAGCTCCGTGCTCGTCGATGTGACCGCGGGGCGTGACTACTGGGTGTTCGTCGACGGCTACGACAGCTTCGACTGCGGCGACGTCGAGCTGAGCCTCGACTACGTCGATGCCTGTGCCCCGGGCACCGACCTCACGTCGTACGTGAACAACGGCATCTACACCGGCAACATCTGCGGCGCGGGCGACGACACGGCCGGCAGCTGCGGAAGCGACGGCGAAGAGGCGGCGTACCGCTTCGTCGCGCCGACGGACGGCTTCCTGTACGCGAGCACCGAGGGCAGCACCTTCGACACTGTGCTCTACCTGCGTGAGGGCGCCTGCGGCGGCACCGAGCTCGCGTGCAACGACGATGGTGGTGCCGGCTCGACGAGCTTCATCAACGGCGAGCCCGTCACCGCGGGCACCGAGTACTGGGTGTTCGTGTCCGGCTACGGCTCGAACTGTGGCGACTTCGAGCTCGAGCTGTCGATCGACGATGGCCTGTGCGACGAGGCCGACATCGCGGCCGACCTCACCTGCAGCTCCGACCTGTTCAACCAGACCACCGAGGGCGGCTCGCGGGCGCTCAACTACTACACCTGCGGGACGCCGAACGCGCCGCTCGACCAGGGCTACCAGGAGGTCATCTACACCTTCTCCCCGCAGAACAACGGCAGCGTGACCTTCGTGCTCGACGGCATGACGCGCGACCAGGACCTGTACGTGCTCGAGTCGACCTGTGACGAGAGCGCGTGCATCGAGGGCGCGACTGCCGCGTCGACCACCGTCGACTCGGTGACCTTCAACGCACGCCGCGGGCGCACCTACTACATCGTCGTCGAGGCCTACGGCGGCGCCGGCGTGTTCGACCTGTCCTTCGAGGACGGCACCGGCGGCTGCTCCGAAGACTGCGACGATGGCGTCGACAACGACGGGGACGGGGACGTCGACTGCGACGACTCCGACTGCTTCGGCGAGCCCGAGTGTGCGAACGAGGTCTGTGACGGCCTCGACAACGACCAGGACGGCACCGTCGACGAAGGCTTCGCCGACAACGACAGCGACGGCATCGCGAACTGTGTGGACGTCGAGACCTGCGACGAGTGGGACAACAACGGCAACGGCACGAACAACGAGGGCTTCCCCGACAACGACGGGGACGGCATCGCGAACTGCATCGACACCGAGACCTGCGATCAGTGGGACAACGACGGCGACGGCACGAACAACGAAGGCTTCCCGGACACCGACGGCGACGGCGTGGCTGACTGCGTAGACGCCGAGGTGTGCAACGGCCAGGACGACGACGGCAACGGCACGGTCGACGACGGCTTCCCCGACAACGACGGGGATGGCATCGCGAACTGCGTGGACGTCGAGACCTGCGACGAGTGGGACAACGACGGCGACGGCGTCAACAACGAGGGCTTCGCGGACACGGACGGCGATGGCATCGCGAACTGCATCGACACCGAGGACTGCGACGGGCTCGACAACAACGGCAACGGCCAGGTCGACGAGGGCTTCCCGGACGACGACGGCGACGGCACCGCGAACTGCATGGACGTCGAGACCTGTGACGGCGTGAACAACGACGCGGATGGCCTGGTGGACGAGGGCTTCCCGGACAGCGACGGCAACGGTACGCCGGACTGCCTCGACAGCGAGTTCTGCGACGGCCAGGACAACGACGGCAACGGCAACGTCGACGAGGGCTTCCCGGACACCGACGGCGACGGCATCGCGGACTGTGTCGACACCGAGACCTGTGACGGCGTCGACAACGACGGCGACGGGCTGCGCGACGAGGGCTTCGCGGACACCGATGGCGACGGCGTCGCGGACTGTGTCGACACCGAGGACTGCGACGGCATCGACAACGACGGCAACGGCAACATCGACGAGGGCTTCCCCAACGACGACGGCGACAACCTCGCGAACTGCATGGACGTCGAGGAGTGCGACGGCGTCAACAACGACCTCGACGGCAACGTCGACGAGGGCTTCGACTCTGACGGCGACGGCGTGGCGGACTGCTTCGACACCGAGGTCTGCGACGGCCAGGACAACGACGGCGACGGCCTGGTCGACGACGACGATCCGGACCTCGACACCAACTCGGCCACCGTCTGGTACGAGGACAGCGACGGTGACGGCTTCGGCAACGGAGCGAGCGCGGTGCGCGCCTGTGCTCAGCCCGACGGCTACGTGGCCGACGCCACGGACTGCGACGACCGGCACGCGGACCGCAACCCCGACGAGGTCGAGATCTGCGACGGCTTCGACAACGACTGCGACGTCGACGTCGACGAGAACACCGAGTGCACCGACGACGACGGCGACGGGTTCTCCGAGCTCGGTGGCGACTGCGACGACACGAGCACCTCCACCCGCCCCAGCGCCCGCGAGGCCTGCGATGGCGAGGACGACGACTGTGACGGGGCGATCGACGAAGGCACCGAGTGCACCGACGACGATGGCGACGGTCACTGCGAGGGTCTCGACATGAACGGGGACGGTACGCTCGACTGCGTCGATGGTAGCCAGCCTGGCGACTGCAACGACGGTGAGTCCGGCGTCAGCCCCTCGGTCATGGAGCAGGTGGGCAACGGCATCGACGACGACTGCGACGGCGTGGTCGACACCGAGTCGCCCGACCCGGACCAGGATGGCTACACGGCCCTCGCCGGAGACTGCGACCCGAACGACGCGAGCACCTACCCGGGCGCGCCCGAAGAGGCGGACGGGTACGACAACGACTGCGACGAAGAGATCGACGAGGGCACGGCGGCCTTCGACGACGACGGCGACGAGTACAGCGAGCTCGACGGCGACTGCTGGGACGACAACCCGGACGTGTACCCCGGCGCCACCGAGGTCGAGGACGGCATCGACAACGACTGTGACGGCGTGGTCGACGAGGGTTCGGACGTCTACGACGATGACGGTGACGGCCTGTCCGAGCTCGAGGGCGACTGCGACGACACGAACCCGGACGTGCGCCCGGGCGCCGAGGAACAGGTCAACGGCGTCGACGACGACTGCGACGAGGCCGTGGACGAGGGCTACCTCGATGCCGACGGCGACGGCTGGACCGAGGCCGACGGCGACTGCGACGACGACCAGGGCTGGTCCAACCCGGACGCCAACGAGGTCTGCGACGGGCTCGACAACGACTGCGACGGCAACATCGACGAGTCGCCGTGCGGCGATCAGCCGGTGGTGCCGACCGATCCGAGTGGTTGCTCTTGCGACAGCACCGGATCGGCGGCGGGCCTGCTGTGGCTCGCGGGCCTCATCGCGATCCGGCGTCGCCGGGTCGCGTAGGCACGGGGCCTACTCCCAGTCGGAGTCGATCCACGCGGCGTCGCGCAGGCGGCGCAGCGTGGCCTCGCCGACGTAGTCGACGGCCGCGAGCTGATCCATCGACCGGATGGGCCGCGCCTCGACGATGGCGGATGCCGCGCGTCGATCGAGGGACAGCTCCTCGTCGAGCCGCTCGAAGCTGAGATCGTTGGCGACCCACAGGGTGCCGCGCGCCTCGGAGGGGGTGAAGCCGACGCCGTCGAAGCCGCGGAGCACGTCTTCCATCCAGCCGTGGAGCCAGGCGTAGTCGAACATGGCCTCGAGCGCGCTCTCGCCCACGAACGGCGTGTCGTCGAGCTCGCGCAGGGTGTCGAAGTAGTCGTCGTCCGCGGTGCCCCACATGGCGTCGGTGCCGTCGCGATGCGCGATGATCGCCTTGGCGGCGCGCTGATCGAGGGGAACCACGTCATCGAGCAGGGCGACGTCGACGTCGGGGTCGTTGACGAAGGCGAGCATCCCGGCGGCTTCGGGGCTGTTCTCCGGGAAGAGGCTGGGCAGGTCGGCCCACAGGGTGTCTGACGCGCCGGTGCAGCCCACGCAGGACAGCAGCAGCGCGCCCATCAGGGTGCGGTGCATGAGGGTGTCTCCGAACGGCCGAGAAGACTCGGCAGAAGTCGAAAACCGCGGATTGGTCGTCCCGAGGGACCGGATGCTGGCGGAGCCAGGGGAGGACAGGGGCCGATGTGACCGCCACGGACCTGTCCTCGATCCGAGCCCCGCCGTTTATCGCGGGGCCCGGGCCTGTCAAGCCACGCTACCAGCCGACGCCGGTGACGCCGAGGTACACGCCCTGCTGGCCGTCGACCACGGTGGGCGCGAGCACCGGGCTCCACGCGCCGGGCAGGTCGACGCCCGGCAGGTGTACGAGGGCCGTGCGGCTGCGTCGTCCGCGCAGACCCTCCAGCGCCGCACCGCCGAGGAGGCCCGCGGTCGCGCCGATGAGGGATCCGGTGGCCACGGGCTCGGGCTCGGTGGAGGCGAGTCCGGCGACGAGGGCGCCGGTGGTGGCGCCTGTGAGGCCGAACAGCTGGGGCACGACCGTCTGCCGGGGCTCGAGGCCGACGGCGCTGCTGAGGGCCACCGCGGTGCCGCCTACGAACGCGTCGGTCCCGAGTGCGGCGACGAGCGCTCGTCCCGGGTCCGAGAGGCGGTTCCCGGCCGCGATGGGCGTGAGCAGGCCGTAGTACGCGCCCCATCCCGCCGCGGTGGTCAGGGTGAGCATATGGTCGCCGCGGGGCTCGACCAGGCTGCCGGCGACGAGCCCGCCCGTCGCGCCGAGACCGCCGCCGAGCAGGCCGAGTCCGGCGACCTCGGTCGGTGTGGCCCGGGCCGCCGTGCCGATCAGCGCGAGGTTCGTCGCACCGAGGCCAGTGGCGACGCCGGTCAGCGCCCAGTCACCACCCTGGGGGTCGAGGGCAGAGGCTGCGAAGATACCCGCCACGGTGCCCACCGCGCCGGCAGGGACCATGACCTGGGTGATCGTCTGCTCGTCCTCGGTGAACAGCATCGGCACGCCTGCGCCGATCGCGTTGCCCGCGGCGGCGGTGGTCGCGGTGACCGCGGAGGTCTGCAGGCTCATCGGGTGCAGCTCGGCGATCGCCAGGCCGCCGGCGATGGCGCCGTTCCACGGCAGGCGCACCGAGCCCTTGAGACCGCTTCCGTCGACTCCGATCGCGGAGGGCGTCCACTGGCCAATCCATGCGGCTTCCAGGCCGAGCACGGACGCGAACACCGCATCCTCGACCTGGAGCTCCCAGCGGTCCTGGATCGCGAGTCCGATGCCGAGGCCCGCGGCGGCGCCAACGAGGTTGCTGGCGTCGAGGGCACGCGCTTGCTTGGACTGCTGCGCGTACAGCGCGCGCTCCGAGTTCTCGTCCCACACGTCGCGCCAGTCGGGCTCCTTCCAGGCCACGAGCCCCGTGCCCGCGAGGGCCACCGCGCTGCCGAGGTAGGTCGCGAGGTTGACCTCGAAGACATCGGCGGTTCGCGGCTGCTTGGAGGCCCAGTGAGCCCCGAGCAATGACCCGGCGGCCACGCCGGCCAGCCGGTAGCCCGCCCCGTACTGCTCGCGCTTCCAGCGGGTGTCCCAGTAGGTGGTGTCGTCCCAGTAGTCGAAGCGCGGGCGTCCGTGCACCGCCAGGGTCGTCCACTGCGCGGCCGCAAGTCCCCAGCTCACGCCGGTGGCCTGGGCCAGGCCCTGTCCGGTGGAGATCGGCGTCTTCGACACGTACCAGATCGACGTGCCGAGCCCGATGGCGCTACCGCCGACGGCGCCGATGGCCGCGCCTCCGCTGAAGGCCCCCCACACGCCCACGCTCGACAGGGCTACGCCACCGGTGACGCCCCAGGCGCTGACGAAGGTCGTGCCGCCGAGGAAGTCGGTGACGGGTCGCGGGTCGCCGCGTTCGGCGATGAGCTCGGCGTGGTTGTGCTCGAGGGCGGTCCTCGCGAAGGTGCGCAGGCCCGAGGGCACGCTGCGCAGCGAGGCGAGCAGCCACAGGGCCTCGCCGGCGTCGCGGCTGGTGTCGATGGCGAGCACGTCCAGGGCTTCGCGACGCACGTCGAGGTCGCTGGCGGCATCGGCAGCGAGCCACGCGAGGAGGGACACCGCCTCTGGATGGGGGGTTCGCGCGGCTCCGCGGATGGCCGCGCGCTGGAGGGTCGGTTCGCGATCCCGGGCCGCGGCGCGGAGGATCCACAGCAGCTCGGGGTCGCCGGCGGCGGACAGCGCGTCCACCGCTTCGGCGCGCTCCTCGGGGGCACGGCGATCGTCGAGGGCCGTCCGAGCCAAGGCGGTGTACTCGGCGCTGAGGCCGCCGACTCGCGGGTCCTCGGCGGGGGCTTCGACGGCGACGGGCTCGGGCTCGGCGGTGGCGTCCGACGCCGGGTCCGCCGGCGTCTCGTCCGCGGTCTCAATGGCCGGGTCTGTCTCGGCCGCGGGGACGGCGTCCTCGGGGGTCTCCGAGGCGTCGGGTAGGGCCTCGGGCACGAGGTCCGCCGGAGCGGGGTCCGTCGGAGCGGGGTCCGCGGGGTCCTGGGCCAGGGCGGTGCCGAGAGCGAGGCTGAGCAGCAGGGGGGTCATGCCACCTCCATGCACCATCCTACGCACTGGAGGTCCCGTGCCGATTGCAGCGCCTTACGGCGGGGGATGCCGTCCGAGACGGGATCTTCGCTAGGGGAGAGCACCCGCGGGTCCGACCTCGCCGTAGCCGAGGATGGTGCCTTCCGCGACCTCGGCGCGCCCCATGAACGCCTCGTCCACCTGTACCCACTTGCCGCAGCCCGGGTCCATGAGCTGCACTTCGTCCGGGAGTGGTGCGCTGCTGCTCGCGACGAGCGGGTGGTCTCCCACGCCCGGGCACATCTCCTCGATGTCCTTTCCATGGACGCGGAGCATGCAGTAGCCCTCGGCGAGGTAGGTCGGGACCTCCACGGTCTCGCCTTGCTTCACGGCGACGTCGCCCAGCGTGAAGTCGGCGGTCGCCGTGTACTTCTCGACGCCGCGCAGCGTGACCCAGCCCTTGCCCTTGGCCCACGGGTGGTAGACCGCCGGGTCGATGGCGCAGGTGGCCGTGGGCTTCGCGTCGCAGGGGTCCTCGTAGGCCGGCACGGAGACGGCCTTCTGCACGTCGATCACCGGGTCCGGGTACTCGCCCTGCCAGAAGTTCACGCGCTGCAGGCCGTCGCCGCCGCAGCGTGTGCCTCCGTCGAGCACCGCGGGCTGACCGTCGGTGGGCGCCGGCGTGATCACCTCGAACTCGACGGTGTCGTCGCCACCGCAGGCGAGCGCGACCGCGAGCACCGGCAGCGCGCACAGCGCGAGGAGGGGACGGGTCATCTCGGTGGGCATGGCATGGCCTCCAGCGCGGCGCTCACGCGCTCGGCCTGCGCCTTGAGCATGGCCTCGGATGTGGTGCTGTCCATCGGCGGAAGCTGCGACACGGCGGTCAGCCGCCAGCTGTTCGGACCGCAGCGCTGCGTGATGCTCTGCTTGCCCTTGCCCTGGTAGGGCCAGCTCAGGCAGTCCATGTCGAGCTCGACCTCGGCGTCGGTGCGCGCGATGCCGATGCACGCGTGCTCGTCGCACGACACAGCCACCGGCGAGCCGGCATGGCACCGGTCGACGGCAGCCCGAAAGTAGGGCCCGAACGACGGAGGCGGCGGCTCCTCGGCCTTCCCGCAGGCGACGAGTGCGAGGAGCAGGACCGCGGTGTGCGGCGCGCGCATCACGGGGCGCTCGGCTCCGGAGCGGCTTCGACCGGCGCGGCCTCGGGAGGTGCGCTCGGCGGCGGCGTGCTCGCGGCGGTGGCCGCCTCGAGGAACGCCGGCATGCCGTCGGCCATGAAGGTCTCGAGGCCGCCCATGACCTCCTGCATCGCCGGGTGTTGCGGGAGCATGAACTGGTTCTGCTGCAGGGTCGTCTGCTCGGCCTCGGTCAGGGCTTCCCAGCCAACGAACGGGCGCTGCTTGCCGATCTGCTTGAGGCGCTTGCACCCGACGCTCCCGACGATCCACGCCTCGAGCGCCGGGACCATGCGGACGTAGGAGTCCTGCATGTAGCCGTTGAGGCGCGGCGTCCAGTAGTCGGTGGCGAAGGCGATGAACGCCTCGTCGGTGGTGCCGGCGCTGCGGAGGCCGCGCACGAAGCCCGACTGGGCCTCGGCGGTCATGCCCTCGCGAAAGGACTGCTCGAAGTCGGGCGCCCCGACCAGCACGGACGCGGTGTCCTCGCACTTTCCAGCGAGGGCGGCCGCGACCATGAGGATCCAGACGCTCACTTCTTCTTCGCCGCGAATCCGGCCGAGGCGGCACCCGCGGACTTCTTGATCGAGCCCTTCAGGCGGTCGGGCGCGGCGGTGCCGCTGGCGTTGACGCCACCGGAGTTGCCGTCCTGGACGAGGTTGAACTTGCCGGTCGCCGGGTCGTAGCTGCCGACCACGCTGAAGGACTCACCGCTCGCCGGGAAGTCGATCTTGCCGGTGACACGCGCGCCGTCGTTCAGGCTGAACTTCACGAGCTCGCCGGTGGCGGTCGCGCCCATCCACGTGCCGGCCATGGAGGCGGGGTACGCGGAGCTCGCCGCCGGGGCGGGCGCGGGGGCCGGCGCCGGTGCGGGAGCGGGAACCGGAGCGGGCGCGGGTGCCGGCTTCGGAGCGGGCGCGGGCGCGGGCGCGGGAGCTGCGACGACCGGCTCGGGAGCGGGCTCCTCGGTCGGCTCCTCGGGCTCTTCCGGCTCCTCGGGCGCGTCGGTCTCCTCGGGCTCTTCGGGCTCCTCGGCGACGGGCTCCTCGGCGGCGGGCTCCTCGGCGGCGGGCTCTTCGCCGTCCGCGACCATGCCCGTCTCGAAGTAGCCAGTCTCGTACTCCGGCAGGATGATGCCCTGCTGGTACAGGACGCCGACGACGCCGCCAGCGACCACGAGCAGCACGACGAGGATCAGCAGCAGGGAGCTGCCACCGCCGCCACCGCTGTCACCGCTGCCGGTGCTGCGCAGCTCTTCGCGGCTGGGCAGGGAGGGCATCGGCGGGGGCGGAAGCTCGGGCTTCGGCAGCTCGTCGAGCTTGCGCATGGACGGCGGAAGGACCTCTTCGACGACCGGCTTGGGGTTTTTCGGCGCGCGGCGCACGGCGGAGATGCCCACGCGACCTTCGGCGGGCACGGGGGCCGGCGCGGGCGTCGCGGAGGCGGCGGGCTCGTCACTCCGGGTCGGCGCGCCGACCGGGGTGATGTCGTCCTCGAGCGCGATGTTCGCGCCCACGCCGCCGTCGAAGCTCGGCGCATCCGGCGCTTCGAGGCCGTCCACGCTGTCGAAGCGGGTGACGTTGCCGGAGGTCCAGTCGTACGTGGCGTTCGATACCGAGGACGCATCCTCGGTCACGGCCCAGTCGTCTTCGGGCTCGTCCCAGCTGTTGTCCGCATCCGCGGCCAGGAGCAGCAGATCGTAGCGGTTGTCGAGCAGGAAGCGGGCCTCGTCGCGCTTTCGCGGATCTTCGGCGGCGCGTTCGGCCCACTTCAGGCGTCGCTCGAGCGCCTGCTGGACCGTTTCACCCATCGGGTCCAGGTAGTCGACGAGTGAGTCGCAGCCGACCATTTTCAGGAACTGCTGAAGCTGCGCGTCATCCATGTGCAGGCACTCCCGGGGAACCGTTCAACGGAACGGCGACCCATCATACAGCGGTGTGTGTGCTTTCCCAGCGGACGGCACGCGGGTAGTCTGGAGACAACGTCTTCGCCACAGGAGTTCCATTGCGCATCTGTGTACTTCTATCCGCTCTGCTGGTCCCCAGCGTCGCTTCGGCGGTCGAGGTGGGTCAGTCCAAGAACATCGGTGTGGGCCTGGTGCTTGGCGAGCCTTCGGGCATCACCGGCAAGTTCTACCTTTCCCGCCAGCACGCACTGGACGCCACGCTCGGGACCGGAACCTACGACCAGGGCCGCGACAGCGCGTTGTGGTTCTCGCTCGTCTATTTGTGGCATCCGAGCGTGCTTCACCAGGATCCCGCCTTCGACCTCGGCTGGCATGTCGGCGTGGGTGGCTTCGTCGTCGATCACGACGTTGCCGACAACGCGGCGGTCGGCGCGCGGGTGCCGATCGGCCTCGACTTCACGCTGAACGAGGTGCCCCTGCAGTTCTTCCTCGACGTGTCCGCGGACGTCGAGATCCTGCCCGATCCGGTCGAGGACATCTGGCTCGGTGCGGGACTCGGCGGCCGCTACTTCTTCTGAGCGAGCTCGCGGAGGAGTGCCGCGTTGCGCGCGGGGATGCCGTCGACGTCGGGATGTCCTCGCACCGCCCTCGCGATCTCCTCCTGCCTGAGCAGGTGCAGGGCGGGCACCGGGCTTCGGTTCGTGCCCGCTGCCGGATCGTCGGCGTCCTCGCCCTCCGCCACCCAGTCCGGGTGGAACGCGACGACCTGAAAGAGCTCCTCGATCCCCGCGAACTCGAGAAAGGCCTCGACGGCGCCGGTGAGGTCTAGAAACTCGTCGAAGTCGTCCCAGCCCGGGAGAGCGAGCAGCGTCGTCGAGAGCTCGTTCGCCGGAGTCTCGGCGAGTCGCGCGATCTCCTGCGCCGTCGCGGCGACCGCCTCGTCGATGTCGGCGCAATCGGCCTCGGCGAAGCGCACGATGCCCGCCTTCATCGGGGCTGCGGCGAAGGGGCACAGGTCGAGCCCGACGATGACGCGACGCACCCATTGCTCCAGGCTCTCGTCCTGCACTTCGCCTCCACGCGCCGGGTATGCCATCGGGGCGGGTCCGCGTGCACCCGACTTCACCCTCTTTGCACACGCCCGTTCGGAATGCCGGAAGGTCGAGGGGTCGCTTGGCGTATCCTTCCGCGGTCCGGAGGTCTGCGTGACACCCCTCGCACTGCTGCTCGCACTCGCCCTGCCCTCGCTCGCCCAGGATGCTCCCGCATCCGAGCCCGCCGAACCCGCCGCTGGCACCGAAGAAGCCGCGCCCACCGCGGAGGAGGCGCCCGTCGAGGCGACCTCCGCCACGAGCGATGCGCCGGTCGGTGAGTCCGAGGAAGAGGACGACGACGGCGAGGAAGAGGGCGACGACGGCGAGGGAGACGACGACGACGACGAGACCGTCGAAGAAGAGGTCGAGGAGCTCGACGAGGAGCTCGAGGCACTCCAGGCGCGCGTGATCGCCCTCGAAGGTCTCGTCCACAGCCAGTCCGAAGAGCTCGCGCGCCAGAAGATCAAGCTGCTCCCCCCCGACCTCACCTGGGACATGGAGGGGCACTACCGGGTGCGCGCCAAGGTCTTCAACCACATGTTCGAGGACCAGGGCGACCCGGAGGGCAACTACACCGACGGTCGCACCATGGAGCACCGCCTGCGGCTCCGCCCGGTGGTCAAGTACAAGGACCTCGCGTCGCTCCACGTCGAGGCCGACCTCATCGAGAACAGCTTCTGGGGCGACAACGCCTCGCTCGCATCGACCTCGCTCTTCGCGGCGGACCCCTCCAACACCGGGTTCAACGGCCAGGAGATTGGCCCGCAGATCAACCGCGCGTGGATGGAGTTCACCGTGCCGGTGGGCTTGATCCGCGTCGGGCGACAGGCCAGTCACTGGGGCATGGGCCTGCTCGCCAACGACGGCAACGGCTTCGACGAGACCTTCGGCGAGAACTACGGCGGAAACAGCTTCGATCGCGTGATCTTCGCGACCCGCCCGCTCGCCATCCTCGCGGCCGCCACGGGCAAGGAGGACAAGGAGATCCCGCTGTTCCTGGCCGTCGGTGTGGACCGCCTCGTCGAGGAGCCGATGTACGAGTTCTACGGCTTCAAGTGCGAGCCGGGCATCGCCGAGGGCGACGAGGACTACGACGTGCGCTGCGATCCCGATGGCACGGGCGTGACCACCGAGGACCACGGCTACACCGACGAGGAGCGCACCGCCGACGACCGCGGGCCGGACTGGTGGGCTGACCAGAACGACGACGTGATGGAGATGATCTACGTGGTCATCTACCGCGGCGAGGACATCGACTACTTCGGTGGCAACGGCGATCTCACCGCCGGCGCGTACGTGATCCACCGCATCCAGCGCGAGACCGACTCCAACGTGATCATCGCCGATGCCTACCTCGACGCGAAGGTGCACGGCGTCCACGTGCAGTTCGAGGGCGTGACCATCCAGGGCAAGACGCGCGCCATCGCGCTCCAGGGCGGTGACCCGAGCCAGGAGGACCCCCTCGCGAAGAAGGCGAACATCTGGGGCTGGGTCGCGCGTGCCGGCTACGAGCAGCCCGGGTGGAAGGCGCTGATGGAGACGGGCTACGCGAGCGGCGACGACAACGTGGCGGACGAGAACTTCACCGGGCGCCCGCTACACGAGGATCACAACGCCGGCATCCTGCTCTACGAGGAGGTCATCGCCCGGGTCACGGCCGAGACCTGGACCGACAGCGCCAAGGCGCTGTGGTCGCGGGGCAGCGTGTACAACTCCTCGTACGTGTTCCCGCAGGCGAGCGTGTACCCGCTCGACAACTGGGAGCTCGCGACGGGCTTCCTGGTCGCGTTCCCCGACAAGCCCGACGGGGTGCGCATCCTGTGTGCGCCGGACGACAACGTCGACTGCGCGCAGACGCCGGCCACGGCGAGCACCCTCGGTTGGGAGCTCGACCTCGCGCTCAAGCATCGCTGGCACGAGCACCTGCTGTTCTCGCTCGAGACCGCGGTGGCGCACGCGACCGATCGCCTGAACCTGAGCGCCGCCAACCTCAACCCCGAGGGCAACTTCTTCACGGTGCAGAGCCGCATCGCGTGGGAGTTCTAGGCGTTCCTGACCGGGTCTTGGCCGGATGTCGCCGTCCAGCCGGTGACATCGGCCCCCTTCAGAGGCTACACAGCGGCATGCGACCAGCTCTTCCATCGACGTGTGGCCTCGTCTTCGCTGCGGTCCTCCTCGGAGCCTGTGACGGCGGCGATGTCGACGAGACCCGCCTGATCGACACCTCGCAGCCCGGAGCCCTGCCGGTTGCCGGCACCTACCGGGCGACCTTCGACGGCGAGTTCTCGGCCTGCGACGTGGGTATGGCCAACGACCGCTACCTCGCGCTTCGCGAGCAGTACGTGCTCGTGTTCCCCGAAGACGCCGAGGAGGGCGCGGAGTTCCGCGTGCGCAACTTCGTCGGCGACGACCTGTTTGCCTGCGTGCGCGACCTCTCGGAGGGCAGCTACTACTGCGGTGAGGTCTTCGGACAGCACACCGGCGACGACAGCAACGTCTACGCGTGGACCCTGGTGCACCGCTTCGTGTTCGACACCGAGACCAGCGGCACGATGACCATCGACGGCGAGGTCACCTGCGCGGGAAGCACCTGCCCGACCGAGGTGTGCGAGGACAGCGCGTCGTACAGCGTGGGGAACTTCGACGAGTTCGAGCAGCTCCTCCAGTTCCAGTGCGCCCAGTCGACGCGCCCGCAGAACTCCCACCGCGAGTCGCTGATCGAGGTGCGCAACCTCAACTCGCAGCCGGTCGAGCTCGCGTGGGTCAACTGGGACGGCAACCCGGTGACGCAGCAGACGGTCTCGCCGGGTCAGACGGTGCGGCAGCGCGTGTTCGCCGGTCACTCCTGGCAGGCCCGGGTGGGCTCGAGCTGCCTGGGAAGCTGGCTGGCCACCGACAGCATCGGGCAGTTCGACATCCCCTAGTGGCCGAGTTCGACGCGATCATCGTTCCCGGCGCGCGGGTCTACGCCGACGGCAGCTTGTCGCCGACCTTCCGCCGCCGACTGGACCGTGCCGCCGAGCGCCACGCGGAGGGCCTCGCCCCGGTCCTTGTCGTCAGCGGGCTGGGGCCCGGTGGCGTGAGCGAGGGGAGGGCCGGCGCCGCCTATCTCGAGCAGCGCGGCGTGCCCCTCCAGGCCGTGCTCGTCGAGGACCGTGCCGCGAACACCGGCGAGAACGCCCGCTTCTCCGCTGTGCTCGTGCAGGGCCACGTGTGGGTGGTCACCTGCGACTTCCATGTGCGTCGCTGCCGGTGGGTGTTTGCCGAGCACTTCGAGCGCGTCGAGGTCGAGGGGGTGCAGGGCACGCGGTGGCTTCGCCCGCGGCTGCGCGAGTCGGTCTCTGTGATCCGCTACCTGCTCAGGAGCGCGAGCACCGCGTCGTAGTCGCCGGCGTACCACTGGCAGGTCTCGGCGGTGTGCCGTGGCGAGCCGAAGTAGCCGCCGAGGTCGACCGCCGCCGCGCCCGCATCGAGCAGCATGCCCACCAGCACGGGATCTCCGCGCAGTGCCGCCCAGTGCAGAGCCGTCAGTCCCATCCACGCGGTGCTGTCCTTGTCGAAGCCGAGGGCGAGTCCGACGCGCACGGCGTCGTGGCGTCCATGATGCGTCCAGTGGGCGAGCAGTCCCAGGTCGTGCGGATGCACCCGCGCCATCAACCCCGGGTCGGCGTCGAGCAGGGCGCGGGCCGCGGTCTCGTCGCCGCGGGCCACCGCGAACACCAGGGGCTCGGTGTCGTCTCCCGGGGTCGGCACGCCCCCCGCGGCCTCGCACAGGGCGATGGCCTCGGCGTGGCCGAGCCTGAGTGCGAAGTCGAGCGGGGTGAGGCCGCGGAGCGCCAGGAAGCCGGCGGCGCCTTCGCGGGTGCGCAGGTTCGGGTCGGCGCCGGCGGCGAACAGGGCCTCGAGGATGCGGGCGTTGGCGCAGCGCTTGATGGCCCAGTGCAGCGAGGTCTCGTCCGCGGCGGGGTGCACCGCGTTCGGGTCGGCGCCGGCGGCGAGGAACGCGAGGACGGCATCCTCGAAGCCCATGTCCAGCGCATGCTTGAGCGTGTAGCTCGCGTCCTCGTGGGTGATGCCGGCCTCGATGAGGGCCTGGACGAGGTCCAGATCGAAGGTCTCCACGGCGTGGTAGGTGCTGTTGCCGTCGGAGGCGGGTGCGCCCGCCGCGAGCAGGGCCAGGGTCCGCGGCCGGTCGGCGCTCACCGCGATGGTGCCGTACAGCGCCGAGAACGGGTTGTCGTGCTCCGGGTGGGTGTAGTGGGCGGCAGGGTCCGCGCCCCGTGCAAGCAGCAGCTCCACGGCTGCGAGTGGGCCCCCGGAGCGGCCAGGGAGCTGATGGGCCAGCGAGAACGCGGCGTACACGAGGGGAGCCCAGCCCCGCGGCCCGCCGGGACGGTCGACGGCCGCTGGATCGGCGTCCAGGACGGCGGCGAGGGCCTCGGCGTCGCCGACGGCGGCGGAGGCGTACACGTCCAGGGCGCGCCCTTCCGCGAGCAGTGCGGTTGCATGGTCGAGGTCGACCTCGTGGGGCGTGTCCCAGCCCCAGCCGCACACGGCGTCGATCAAGTCCTGCACGCGACCTCCCGGTCGAGTGTACGGCGGGCTCACTTCGCGGGGGCCCACCGGGACAGACGCAGGCTGTTGCTGACCACGCTCACCGAGCTCATCGCCATCGCGAATGCGGCGAACATCGGAGGAAGCAGGATGCCGAGGGGCGCGAAGACGCCGGCGGCCAGCGGGATGCCGGCGACGTTGTAGCCGAAGGCAAAGAGCAGGTTCTGGCGCACGGTGCGCATGGTCGCGCGCGACAGGTCGATGGCATCAGCCACGGCGTTCAGGTCATCGCGGAGCACGGTGATCTGCGCGGCCTCGACGGCCACCGCGGTGCCGGAGCCCATCGCGAAGCCCAGGTCGGCGCCCGCCAGTGCCGGCGCGTCGTTGACGCCATCGCCGACCATCGCCACTACCTCGCCGCGGGCGCGGAGCTCGGCCACGCGGGCGGCCTTGTCTTCGGGAAGCACGCCCCACTCGACCTCGTCGAGGCCGACCTCCGCGGCGACCGCCTTCGCGGGGCCCTCGGCGTCGCCAGTGAGCATGATCACGGACAGTCCGAGCTCGTGCAGGCGGCGCACGGCGGCGGCGCTCGTCGCCTTCACGGGGTCGGCCACCGCGAGTACCCCGCGGATCTGGCCCTCCCATGCGACGTAGACGGCGGTGCGGCCCTTCGCGGACTGCTCGGCGACGAGTGTCTCGGCCGCGTCGGTGTCGAGACCCCACTCACGAACGGCGCGCGGACCCCCGACCTGGACGAGCACGCCGTCCACGGTGCCGGTGACCCCGCGTCCCGGGAGCGCGACGACGCCGCTGGCCTCGCCGGGGGGAGCGGCCTCGGCGATGGCCCGAGCGATGGGATGCTCGCTGCCGCGCTCGACGGCGCCGGCACGGGCGAGGAGCACGTCGGCATCAGTGTCGCCGAGGGGCAGGGTGCCGACCAGGGCGGGCCGCCCCTCGGTCAGGGTGCCGGTCTTGTCGACGACGACGGCGGTGAGGGTGCGCGCCGTCTCCAGGGCCGCGGCTTCGCGCACGAGGATGCCCGCGCTCGCCCCGCGCCCGGTGCCGACGAGCACGGCGGTGGGCGTGGCGATGCCGAGGGCACAGGGGCAGGCGACGACGAGCACCGCGACTGCCCGGACCAGGGCGGTGTCCGCGCCGGCGAGCGCCCACCACACGGCGAGGGTGACGAGGGCGATGCCGATGACCGTGGGCACGAACACGGCGGCCACGCGGTCGGCCAGGCGCTGGACCGGGGCCCGGCTGCCCTGCGCTTCCTCGACGAGCTGGGCGATGCGGCCCAGGGCGCTGTCACTGCCGACTCCGGTCACGCGAGCGAGCAGGGCGCCATCGGCGTTGAGGGTGCCGGCGAGCAGGGCGTCGCCGGGCTCGCGGACCACTGGCACGCTCTCGCCGGTCACTGCGGACTCGTCGACCGAGGAGCGGCCCTCGACGATCTCGGCGTCTGCGGGCACGCGCTGCGCGGGGCGCACCCGGATCAGGTCACCGGGCACCAGGTCGGCGGCGGCGACCTCGACGTCGGTCTCGCCGCGCACGACGACGGCCGTGTCCGGGGCGAGCGACAGAAGCTCGGTCAGCGCCTCGCTGGCTCGGCCCTTGGCGCGGGCCTCGAGGTAGTTGCCGAAGAGTACGAGGGTGACGATGACCGCCGAGGTCTCGAAGTACAGCTCGTGTCCACCGCCCGAGGCGTGGGCCCAGCCCGGTGCCAGCCACACGACCAGCGACCACGAGAAGGCCGAGAGCGTGCCGACCGCGACCAGCGTGTTCATGTCGGCGGTGCGGTTCTGCAGCGCGAGCCAGGTGCCGGAGAGGAAGCGACGTCCCGCCCAGAACTGGACCGGGAGGGTCAGCAGCAGCTGGACGAGCCCGTTGGTGAAGGGGTCGAGGGTCGGCCAACCGACGAGCATCGGCCCCATGGACACGACCATCAGCACGGCGGACAGCGGCACGGCGACCGCCAGGGTGCGCCGCAGCTCGGTGAGCTCGCGGGCGCGCTCGCGGCGGGTGAGCTCGAGGGCCGTCTCGCCCTCGGCGAGCTCGGGGGAGCGGTAGCCGACGGACTCGATCGCCGCCCGCAGAGCGTCTTCGCCAATGCCGGGTGCGACGGTCACCGTGGCCCGCTGCGAAGCGAGGTTCACGTACGCGCCCTGAACACCCTCGACCTGGTTCAGCGCGCCCTCGACGGTGGTCACGCACGAGGCGCAGTGCATGCCCATCACGGGGACCGAGATGCGCACGGCATCCGGCGCGAACACGGGTGCGGCGACGGGCTCGGGTGCGGCCTCGGGCTCGGGAGCCGGTTCCGCGAGACGCTCGCCGGAGACGACGTCGTAGCCGGCGTCCTCGATGGCTTCGATCAGTGTGTCCCGCGCGGCGCTTCCCTCGACGACGGCACGGTCGGGCAGGCTCACCTCGGCGGCGGTGACGCCCTCGACCGCGAGCAGGGCCTTGGTGACCCGCGCGGTGCACGCGTCACACGTCATGCCGTCGATGACGAAGGTCTCCGGGCCGTCCGCGACGACGTCGTAGCCGGCGTCCTCGATGGCCTCGACCAGCGCTTCGCGGGGAGCGTCGCCCTCGACGACCGCTCGGTCGGGAAGGCTGACGTCGGCGGCGGTGACGCCGTCGACGGCGAGCAGGGCCTGAGTGACCCGGGCCGTGCAGTGGCCGCAGGTCATGCCGTCGATGGTCAGCTGTGTCGTCATGCGCGAACGATAAGCACCGCGAACGGCTCGGCGAGCCGAACGCGGCGGTGCATCAGTTCTCGTCGACGAGGACCAGCGTTCCGAGCACCGTGATCTTGCCGGCCGTGGTGTTGTCGGCGGTCAGGAAGCCCCCGCTCTCGGTGAACGTGCCGAGGTCGAGCCAGCCGAAGTCGTCGTAGCTGCTCATGTACGCGTGCAGCGTGGTGCCCGCGGTCACGCCGTTCGGGGTCGCGAAGCGCAGCGGCAGGCCCGCGTCGGCGCGCGCGTCGTAGGGCTCCATGTACCAGCCAGCGACGAAGGTGCCGGCGGGGAGCGGGAACTGTGCCGAGGTCATCGCGGCCGCACCGATGTCGGTGGGATCGGGCTCGAAGATGACGCCCAGGTCACCCTGACCGACGGTCACGAACAGGCCGGTCGCGACCTCGACCTCGGTGGGGGTGCTGGGCAGCGTGGTCATCGCCGGCAGGGCGGGAAGGGTCACGTCCTGGGTCGTGGCGGTGCCGCTGAACGTGAGCGGCCACACGAGCTCGACCAGATCGTCCGCGCCGTGGGGCGGGGCCACGTGGAAGCTGTAGGTGTCGTCGGGCACGAAGGTGTAGCTGAACGCGCCGTTCGCGTCGGTGCACAGCGAGCGGCACACGGACTTGCACAGGCCGATCTCGGCATCTTCCAGTGGGTTGCCGCTGGCATCGCGGATCACGCCGGAGAGCTGCACCCCATCGGTGCCGTTGGGGTCTTCGCTACCGAAGTTGCAGGTCGGTGCGGTGCCGGTGTCCTCGGAGCCGCTGTCCTCGGTCGTTCCCGAGTCTTCCGTGACGTCGGTGTCGTCGGTTGAACCGTCCGAACAGGCGGTGAGCGCGAAGAGCATGAGGGCGGACAGACGCACGGGACCTCCCGGGAAGGTTAGATGCCGAAGAGGCGCCAAGATGCCCGGTCCGAGGCAGCTTCGCCACCCCAGCACGTGGCTTTGACAGCCCGCGACACCATGCCCGTCTATCGCCTTCCCGAAGAACATCTGTTTCCGCCCCCCTGGGAAGCGGAGCCGAGCGGCCTGTTGGCCGTGGGGGGCGATCTGCACCCCGACCGGCTGCTGGTCGCCTACCGCATGGGCATCTTTCCCTGGTACCACGAGGGCATTCCCATCTGCTGGTATGCGCCCGACCCGCGCTACGTGCTGCTCCCCAGCGAGCTCCACGTGGGTCGCAGCCTCAAGAAGCGCATGCGCCGCGGGGACTACGAGATCCGCCTCGACACCGCGTTCGAGCAGGTGATGCGCGCGTGCGGCGAGGTGCCGCGTCCCGGCCAGGACGGCACGTGGATCACCGAGGAGATGGTCGAGGGCTACACCGCACTCCACGAGCGGGGCTTCGCACACAGTGTCGAGGCCTACGACGCGCATGGACAGCTGGTCGGCGGTCTGTACGGCGTCGCCGTGGGCGGCCTGTTCGCGGGCGAGTCGATGTTCGCCAAGGCCCCCGACGCCTCGAAGGTCGCGTTCGCCACGTTCGTGCCACAGCTCGAGAAGTGGGGCTTTCAGCTCGTCGACTGTCAGATGGAGACCGAGCACCTCGCGCGCTTCGGCGCCCGCAACATCCCGCGAGTCGAGTATCTGCGGGCGCTGCAGATCCTCACCCAGCAACCGGAACGGCTCGGCCCGTGGCGCTTCGACGCGGAGTGAGCGCGCCGGGCTGGCGACGCAAGGCACGCGAGAGCCTCGGTCTGGCGCGGCTGCTGCTGCTCGACCGGGGCTCCGTCGCCGAGGTGTACGAGCTGCTCGGCGCCCACAACAACCTCGCGCGCGACAGCCTGTACCTCAACCTCGGCCTGTGGCGCGAGGCGTCGACCTACGACGAGGCCTGCGAGGCCCTGGCGCTGTACGTCGGCGAGGTCGCGGCACTGGGGACGGGGCAGCGCGTGTGTGATGCGGGCTTTGGCTTCGCGGACCAGGACATGGCGTGGGTGCGTCACTTCGGCGTGGACGTGGAGGGCTTCAACGTCACCGAGTCCCAGGTGGTGCGGGCGCGCGAGCGCGTGGCCGCCGCCGGGCTCTCCGGGCGGATCGCGCTGCACCATGCCTCGGCCCTCGCGACGGGACTGGAGGATGCGAGCTGCGATGCGGTCATCGCCCTGGAGTCCGCGTTCCACTTTCCGAGCCGGGACGCGTTCTTCGCCGAGGCCCATCGCGTGTTGAAGCCCGGCGGACGACTGGTGCTCGCCGATCTCGTGCTCGTCGACGAGGCGCGGGATCGCGTCTCGGACCGCCTCGCGCTGCACCTCGCTCGCGCGTTCTGGCGCATGCCGGCCTCCGCGCTGATCCGTGCGGATGACTACCAGCAGAAGCTCCGAGACGCGGGCTTCGTGGACCTTGGCTACGAGGACATCGGCGAGCACGTGTTCGCGGGCTTCAACGCGTACGCCTCGGAGCGGGTGCGCGACCCCGAGGTCGTCGCCCGGGTGCACCCGCTGCTGCGTCGGCTGTGGGCGGTGCCCGCCGGACGCCGCCTGTTCGACTACGCGGTGATCGCCGCGGTGAAGCCCGGCTAGGGCACGACCACCACGGTGTAGGCGCGCTCGACCTCGCCGCTCACGGTGAGGGTGACGCCCGCGACGGTGACCTCGCCGGAGGTCAGGGTCTCGGTGAGCTCGCCCGCGCCGCTCGGGCTGCCGGACACGGTGTAGGTCGTGCCGTCGCCCTCGGTGAACGCGCCGCCGCCGCCGAACAGGGTGACGATGCGGGCGCCATCGACGTCGCCGAGGTCGGTGAGGCCGGAGGTGGCGTCGACGTCGACGAAGGTGTCGGGTGCCTCGGCGAGGTGCACCACGGTGGTGCCCGCCGCTGCGAACACCGGGATGTGGTCGATGGGCGCGTCGAACGTGCCGCTCTGCACGGGCTCGTGCGTCCAGTAGTCGTACCACTGCACGTCGCCGGGCAGCGTGACCTCACGCGTCGTCGCGCCCGCCTCGAGCACGGGGGCGACGAGCAGGGCATCGCCGAGCAACCACGCGTCCTTGCGCCCCCAGTCCTCGCCGTAGCGGAAGGCCACCGGCAGGATCGCGGGGATGCCATCGACGACGGCGCGTCGGGCGATGCCGTAGCGGTAGGGGAAGAGCCGCGCGTGCTCCTGGGCCATGGTCGCCCAGAACGCGGTGGTCTCGTCGTCGCTGTCGAACTGCCAGTTGTCGCTGTCGAAGGCGCCGTGGTGCGTGCGCATGATCGGCGTGAACGCGCCGAGCGCGGCCCATCGCCACCACAGCTCCTTGGTGGAGGGCGGGTTGCCGACGGACTGGTAGCCGCCGACGTCGTGGGTGAACACGCCCACACCGCTCGCCCCCATGCCCGCGCCCATCGCGAGCACCGTGGGGAAGCCGTCGTCGGGGTCGAAGCTGGTGCGCTGGTCACCGGCCCACACGATGGGCGACAGGCCCGACGTCCGCGTCCAGCCAGACCGCGTGAAGAAGGTCATGTCGTAGTCTTCGAGCAGAGCGACGTTCGTCTCCTGCCACCACTCGGGGAACGCGTTGTGCACGGCCAGCGCGTCGTCTCCGCTGTTCAGTCGCGCGTCGACCGGCAGCCACTCGGCGTAGTCGGCCATCCACCCGTCGAAGCCGAGCTCGAGGGCCGCAATCATGCGCTCCTGCGCCCACTCGCGGCCCTCTCGCGTCGACAGGTCGACCATGGTCTCCGGCGTGAACTGGGCGCCGGCGAAGGTGTAGACCTCGCCCTCCTGGGTCTCGAGGGTGACGCCGGCGGCGACCGCCTCGTCCCAGGTGACCGTGCCCTCGCGGATGAACGGCGAGAAGTAGGCGAACCACTTGAAGCCGTCGGCCTCGAGGTCGTCCGCGATCGTCGCGATCTCCGGGTACAGCGTCTCGTCCGCGAACCACTCGCCCTCGAGGTGGTAGCCGACGCTGGTCTGGCTCGCGCCCTTCCAGTCCTCGGACCAGATCACGGAGGAGGGCGCGTCGAAGGCGCGCAGGCGGGCCGCCACGTCGCGCACGCGCTGTTCCCCGCGCACGGCGTCGTTCCACGGTCCGAAGGCCCACACCGGGGGCACCGCCGGGCGCCCCGTCCACGCGGTGAGCTGCTGCACGGCCTGAAGCGGGGTGGGCTCGGCGAACACGGTCAGCGTCAGCGAGCCGGGCTCCCACGCCACGGCCTCGAAGCGCTCGGGGTCGGCGGCACACAGGTCGAGATCGACCCGCGAGGTCGTGTCGACGAGCACGCCCTGGCCGCGGTGCGGGCGAAGCAGCCATGGCACCGGATACGACGCCGCATGGCGGGTGCCACGGGTGAACCAGTTGTCCGGCGGCTCCTCGGTCTCTTCCTTGCCGATACCCGGCTCGCTCACCCACAGCGGAAACGCCTGGCCCACGTGGTCGACGTCCATGGCGTGCCCGCCGAGGCCCATGAAGTGGTCGTCGGCATCGCAGGCGGCCGAGAAGCCCTTGCGGTTGCCGGACTCGGTGGTGAGCATCAGGTTGAGGATGCCGGTGTCGGGCGAAGACACGAGCAGGGTGCCGAAGTCGCCGTCCTCGCCGCGCAGCTCGAGCAGCAGCGGGGCGCTTCGACCCTGGAACACGCGACCGACCGGTGAGGTCAGCGTGCGCTCCTCGTCGGTGAACAGGAACGAGCCGAAGGACATCTCGATCTCGGCCGAGCCCTCGCCCGAGAGCAACGCGACGTCATCGAGCACCGAGCCGTAGAACTGGTGCGCGATGTCGAGGTGGCCGTCGCGGCTGACCGTGACACGGAACTCGCCGACGTCGCGGGTCGTCGACCCGGAGCACGCGGCGAGGAGAAGCAGCAGAGGAAGGCGATTCATGGCCCAGAGCCTACTTCGCCGTCCTCCCGTGCGCAGCTCAGGTCGTCGCGGTCGAGCCGTCCATGTTGTTCGGCGACTGCTCGAGCATCGACAGCATGAACGCCTCGGCCTGGCTGATGAACTTCGCGTGGTCGCGAACCTCGACCTCGAACTTGATGCACAGCGCGACGACCTGCTGGCGCACGCTGTCGATGTGCTCGGGCGAGGTCACGGTCTTCACCAGGTCGCGGATGGCGCCCCACGCGGCGGCGTAGCCCTTCTGGCGGTCGGTGATGCCAGTCACGTTGCCGGCGAGCTTGCGGGTGCCCTCCGAGGTGCCGCGGCCGCCGACCATGCGCACGAGGAACGACTCCTTGGCGCTGTCGGTGGTCGACTCGTCGACGTCGAACAGGCGGGAGACGGTCTTGTCGTTCTTCGTCGCCCACTCCCCGTCGTGGTGATCGTGCTCGTACTCCTTCTTGCCGCGCCAGTTCTTCTCGCCGGTCTCGCGGCGGTTGAACAGGAACTGGTCGTCGCCGGAGCGCGCGCCGTCGACCGCGGGAACGTCGTTGAAGTTGTGCTTCTTGCGCAGCGCGTTGAGCTCGGCGAGCGGGAAGGTCATGTGCGACAGCGGGCTGTTCATGCCCTTGTGCCGGAAGCTGAACACCTTGCCCTGGGCATGCGCGGCGCCCGCGTCGCTCACCACGTCGCCGGCGGCTCGGTAGTGGGTGGCCTCGTGCTTCTTGGGGTCGATCTTCGCGGCCTCGTCGGCGTTGATGCCGGGGGACTGGAAGGTGACGATGTTGCCGACCATCGATCCGAACCGCGCTGCGGCGAGCTGGGCGAGTGCACCGCCCAGGCTGTGGCCGGTCACGTCCGCGGTCGAGCCCGCGGCCTTGAGGGTCTGCTCGATCTCCTTCTCGTTGCGGCCGAACTGGAAGGTGCCGATGCCCTGGTCGTTCGCGTCGTCGAGCCCGCCCCCGAGGTTGGCGGTGCCGCGGAACGCGACCGCGGGCTGGAGCGGCTTGCCGTCGGGGTCCTTGGCGTCCTTGGACATGGGGCTGAACGCGACCACCCGGAAGCCGGACGAGCTGTCCTCGTAGCTGTGGGCGATCTCGTAGCCCCAGCTCGCGAGCGTCTTCTCGTCGCCCTTGCCGTAGGCGTAGGTGTGGGCGAGCTGCTCCATGATCACGTGGTAGGCGGGGATGGCTGCAGTCGCCTCGAGGATGCGCTGCTCGCGCTTGTCGCCGCCGCGCAGCTGGTCGATGCCGCGCACCGCGAGTCCACCGAGTCCGCCGACCAGGCCGCCGGCGAGCGCGCCGGCACCCGCGATGATGCCGCCGAGCAGACCACCGCCGATCTTCGACTTCTTGCCGCCTCCCGCCTTGTCCGCAAGTCCCGCGCCCGCACCGGCGAGCAGCAGGCCCGGCGCCGACCCGAGACCGCCGCCGATCGACGCGCCCTGCTTCACGCCTTGCCAGGTCTCCGAGAGAAAGCTGGTCTTGCCTAGCTTCTCCTGCTGCTCGTCGTTGGACTGCTCGACGACCTGCTTCGAGATCGACGCGAGCGAGACCTCGTCGGAAGAGTCCTTCTTCTTCGGAGCCTGGGTCTGCTTGGCGGGCATGAAGCCTCCTGGGCCGGCCGGAGAGGAGTCGGTCGCGGCGGGTGCATACTTCCGATGAGACACCGGTACAATGCTGCTCTGTTCATATCCGGAGAAAGTAGAGGATGGAACGTGCGGAATCAGCAGGTAGCTGGCTGCAGGACTGGCTCACCGAGGAGGGCCTGACCGTCGCGTCGACCGACGACGAGCAGGTGTTCGACGTGGACATCCCCGGCTCGGACGATCGGAGCCTGCGAATCGCCCTTCTCCCGGAGCAGGGACTGCTCCTGTTCGCCATGGCCGCCGAGGTGTGGATCCCTCGCGAGCGATGGCATGCGCTGTATCCACTTCTGGCCGATGCCAACGCGGAGATCGCGATCGGTGCCTGGGTGCTCGACCCCGAGACGAGCAAGCTCGTGTATCGCCTGTCGTTGCCCACGGGAGGTGCGCTGTACGAGCGCGAGTGCCTGCGTGGCGTCATGCGTCAGGTTCTGCTCACCGTGGGCCAGATGGAGGCGAGTTTTCGTGCGGCGAGCGAGGACGCGAGGCCGTGGTGGGCGCAGACCCTCGACGAGTGACCTGCGGTTTCAGCACGAGCGATCGCCGGCGCGAACGATGACGTCGCGGCGCGTCGACCGCAACGCGCGCCACGCGCCTAGTCGACGGAGATCCGCCAGTACGACAGCCTGAGTCCCGAGAGCTCGAGGATGTGTGACTCGGGCTCGAACGGCTCCAGACGCGACTCCACGGGCTTGGCGGCGGACGGGGTGAGCAGGATCTCGCCCGGGTCGGCGAGGTCCTCGCCGAGCTTGGACGCGAGGTTGAGCTCGTCCCCGAAGATGTCGTGGTGGATGTCGATGAGCGGGCCGTAGCCGATGCCGATGCACACGCGCACCTGGTCGTCGCGCTCGCGGTCCACGGCGTCCTCGCCGCACGCGGTGTGCATGCCCAGCGCGGCGGTCAGCGCGGCGTCCGGGTCGGGGAACACGGCGAGCAGGTTGTCGGCCTCGGCCTTGACCAGGCGCCCGCCGGCGCCACGGATGTGCGGGCCACAGAGGGTGCGCATGCGCTGGATCAGCGCGAGGAACGCGACGATGCCGCGCTTCTGTGTGATGCGCGAGAAGCCCGACATGTCGAGCACGAGCACGGCGTGTTCCTGCTCGAAGCGCGCGCGAATCCGGCTCTCGGCCTCGGCGTCGCCGGTGTCGAGTTCTTCCAGGTCGTGAACGAGGTCGTCCCAGCTCATCGCGCCTCCGTGCCCACTGAGACTAGCAGGCGGCGAGGAGCCTCGGTCAGGCCCTGGACCCGCGGAATCAGCGGGAGGCCAGCCGGTCGCAGGCGCGCGCGTCCGACTCGGTGGACGCGGGATCGGCGGCGGCGGCCAGGAGCGTGCCCTCGACGCACAGGCCCGACGGCATCCACAGGACCACCGGAGCGGCGTCGCTCGGGAGGGCGAGCGGAGCGCCGGGGCAGGGGGCGAGCAGCGGGGTGGCGAGCAGGGGGAGGGCAGCGAGCCACAGCATTCGGGACATGGGACCTCCGCGGCACCGTGTCGGCGCCTTGCAGAGTCATGGTCGCGAATGACCGCGAGAAC
This sequence comes from Deltaproteobacteria bacterium, assembly GCA_006226595.1. Classification (GTDB taxonomy): domain Bacteria; phylum Myxococcota_A; class UBA796; order UBA796; genus M1803. The sequence goes on along the minus strand of SBGP01000095.1, from coordinate 124,757 downwards.
CGGAATCACAGCCCATCACGGGCAATGACACTCACCCACCCAGGCGCTTGCAGATCGCGTCTCCGGCGAGCTTGCTCGTCACCGGGTTGTCGAGGAGCACGGCCGCAGGGCCGTCGTCGGCGACCACCGAGGTCCGCACGCGACACGGCGAGAGCTTCTTCACGTGCACGCGAATCGTCATCTCGTGCGGCTCGGCGTCGAGCTCGTAGGCGACGCCCACGTCGATCCACCGCTCCTTGCTCTTGCCGAAGGAGAGGGGACCGTGGCTCTCGCCGACGACGCGGCCCGCCTGGCAGGTCGCCTTCGGGTGACCGATGGCGCACAGCTGCTCGCCGAGCTGCGCGACGGCGGTGTCCGGGATGCCCGGCGCGCAGCCGAGCATCGCGGCGAGCACGAGGAGGGGCAGGATCGTCATCGCCGTCCTCCTCGGGCCGTGGAGGGCGCGGGCGGGCCGCGCCACCCGTCAGTGCGTGGGCCGCTCGAACTGCCCGCCCTTGGCGAGCGCGTCGAGGATGGTGTCCACCGCCTTGAGCAGGCGTCCGTGCTCCAGCGACACCTCGACCTGCGGGGTGCGCGGGGGCTCGAAGCCCGAGAAGTCCGCGTTCGGACGACGCTCGCGGCACACCTTGGGGTCGGTGTTCACGTACACGTGGAACATGCGCTCGGCACCGACCTTCTCGCGGACCAGCTCGCGATCGGCGATGTGGTACGAGGGGTAGGCGCAGATGGCGATGAGACCGGCCTCGGTGGCCGCCTTGGCCGCGGCGATCATGCCGTCGAGGTCCTGGCCCTTCGGCGAGATGCAGGTCGCGGTGCGACCCTCGTCGAACAGGCGACGCTCGAGGGCGTACGCGAGTGCCCAGCGGCCCGAGCCCGGCAGACCGGTGAGCCACAGGGTGGCACCGCGCTGACCGAGGCGGTCGAAGCGCTCACGCGGCGACACCTGGGTCTTCGGCGGCAGGGCCGAGCCGGCGCGCGCTTCCTTGAGCAGGTCCTCGAGGTCCTGGCGCGACTTGCGGTCGCCGACCATGCCCGCGGCTACCGTGTTGTTGGTCGCCGAGTCGATGAGGATGAAGCTGCCCGTGCCCCGGTTCTGGACGTAGGGATCGGTGTACAGCGCGTGCGTGCAGGTGATGCGCACGTAGCCGATGTCGTTGAGGTCCAGCGTGGCGGACTCGACGCGCTCGAGGGTGTCCATGTCGAGCTTCCACTCGATCTCCTCGACCTCGGCCCGCACGGTCTGCGTCGTGTGCTTGAGCAGGTAGGACTTCTCGGTGTCGAGGGCGGTCTCGCTCATCCACACGAGGTGGGCCTCGACGGTGCGCTGCACGTCGGGGGTGTTGTCCACCTTGACGAACATGTCGCCGCGCGAGGTGTCGATCTCGTCCTCGAGCCGAATCACGACGGACTGCGGCGAGAACGCCTCGTCCACGCTCACGTCGCCCTTGTCGATGCCCGCGACCTTGGAGGTCTTGCCCGAAGGCAGGGTCATGATCTTGTCGCCGACCTTGATCGTGCCGCTGGTGATCTGACCGGCGAACCCGCGGTAGTTCAGGTTCGGGCGCAGGACGGTCTGCACGGGGAAGCGGAAGTCGGTGAGGTTCGCATCGGCCGAGACCGGCACGCTCTCGAGGTACTCGAGGATGTGCGGGCCGTCGTGCCACGGCGTGCGCTCGGAGCGGGTGACGATGTTGTCGCCCTTGAGCGCGGAGATCGGGAAGAACGTGACGTCCTTGAACCGCAGGTCCTTCGCGAACTCCATGAACTCGTCGCGGATGGCGTTGAAGCCGTCCTGGTCGAAGTTCGTGAGGTCCATCTTGTTCACGCACACGGCGAGGTGCGGAATGCCGATGAGCGAGGCGATGGTCGCGTGGCGACGCGACTGCTGGAGCACGCCGAGGCGCGCGTCGATCAGGATCAGGCCCACGTTCGCGGTCGAGGCGCCGGTCACCATGTTCCGGGTGTACTGGATGTGCCCGGGGGTGTCCGCGATGATGAACTTGCGCTTGTCGGTCGAGAAGTAGCGGTAGGCGACATCGATGGTGATGCCCTGCTCACGCTCGGCGCGCAGGCCGTCGGTGAGCAGCGAGAAGTCGATCTCGTCCTCGCCACCGAGGTTGCTCGCGCGCTTCACCGCCTCGAGCTGGTCCTCGTAGACCATGCCGGTGTCGTGCAGCAGGCGACCGATGAGGGTCGACTTGCCGTCGTCCACGGAGCCCACGGCCACGAAGCGCAGGAGCTCCTTCTGCTCGTACTTGTCGAGGTAGGCGCTGATGTCGGTGCGGATGAGCTCCGCGTCCTGCGCCGCTGCGTCCACAGTCGCCATTAGAAGTACCCCTCGCGCTTCTTGCGCTCCATCGAGCCGTCTTCGTCGAAGTCGATCAGGCGACCCTGACGCTCGGAGAAGGTGGTCATCAGCATCTCCTGCACGACCTTCTCGACCGTGTCCGCGGTGGACTCGACCGCGCCGGAGAGCGGGTAGCAGCCGAGCGTGCGGAAGCGGACGCTCTTCATCACCGGCTTCTCGCCGGGACGCAGGCGCATGCGCTCGTCGTCGACCATGATCCAGGTGCCGTCGCGCTCGACGACCGGTCGCTCGGCGGCCAGGTACAGCGGGACGATCGGGATGTTCTCGCGCAGCACGTAGAGCCACACGTCGAGCTCGGTCCAGTTGGACAGCGGGAACACGCGCACGCTCTCACCCTTGCGGATGCGGGTGTTGTACATGTTCCACAGCTCGGGACGCTGGTTCTTCGGGTCCCACTGGTGGTGGCTGTCGCGGAAGGAGAAGATGCGCTCCTTCGCGCGGGAGCGCTCCTCGTCGCGGCGGGCACCACCGAAGGCGGCGTCGAACCCGTACTTGTCGAGCGCCTGCTTCAGGCCCTGGGTCTTCATCACGTTGGTGTGATGGGCCGAGCCGTGGTCGAACGGGTTGATGTCCTGCTCGATGCCTTCCGGGTTGATGTGCACCAGCAGGTCGATGCCGTTGTCGTCGGTGTACTGCTTCCGGAACTTGTACATGTCCTGGAACTTCCACCGCGTGTCCACGTGCAGGAACGGGAACGGCGGCTTGCCCGGCGCGAAGGCCTTGAGCGCGAGGTGGGCCATGACGCCCGAGTCCTTCCCGATGCTGTAGAGCATGACCGGGTTGTCGAACTCGGCCGCAGCCTCGCGGATGATGTGGATGCTCTCGGTCTCGAGCTGCTCCAGGTGCGTCAGATGACGGTCCAAGAGGGACATGCGGATCTCGGGGGCTTGGGGAGGTCGGGGGAGTTGCCTGATATGGAGGTGGCGAGTTGGTGGCCACCTCCGACCGAACGGAACTGCCGCACGGGTCGTCTTGTGCCGCTGCCAGACCCTATTCACGCCGGCGACCCGCGGGGATTACCACCGCTGTCCCGAGCCCCTCGCCGCTACGGCTTCTCGCTGTAGAGCACGTTCACGTCCGCCTGCGTGAGCGGGCGGTTGTAGACGCGGTGCTCGTCCACGGCGCCAGCGAAGTCACAGCCGACGGACATCGAGCCGAAGTACTCCTGCACGCTGACCGGGATGTCGCTGAAGGTGCCGACGGGCACGGCGTTCCGCCACATCTGGAAGTGGTCGTTCGACTGGACGCTGATCGCGAGGTGGACCCACTCGCCGGCATTCTCGGTCGTCGTGTAGCTGCCGAAGCGGACGTTGCGCGGGTTGTGCTCGTAGACCTCCCAGGACCAGCCGCCGTTCTCGTAGAAGAACTGCCACGGTCCCCAGCCGAACACCGAGTACACCTGCCGGTTGGTGTTCGTGTCGAGGGTGCTGTCGGGCTTGAGCCACACGCTCACCGCGAGGGTCGAGCCTCCGGGGTAGCGCACGCTGTCGAGCGTCGCGCACCCGCTGCTCGCCAGGGCCGAGTTCGCCATGCCGTCGATGCCATAGGTGAACTGCGCGATGCTGCTGCCGTTGGCCGGAGCACTCTGCACGACGTCGTTCAGGTTGCCGTCGAAGGGCTGGTGGAACACGAGACCCTGCGCGAGGCCTGGCCACGGGTCGGTGTCGGTATCGGTGTCCGTGTCGGTGTCGGTGTCGGTGTCCGTGTCGGTGTCCGTGTCCGTGTCGGTGTCCGTGTCGGTATCCGTGTCCGTGTCGGTCTCTTCGTCGGTGACGGCATCGTCTTCGACCGCGCCGTCGGCACAAGCGGCGAGGCACAAGAACAGGGCGAGGTGGCGCATGCTGAGCTCCTTGTCGTGGAGCCCGGGTATGGCCGTCGGTCGCCGCCGCCATCTGTTGCCGGTCTGACGTGCGTCTGCCATGCCCGATGGGTATGGGTCCGCAGCCCGCCGCGTGACTATCGAGGTCGTATGCGCATCCCCCGACTCAACAAGAAGCAGATCGACGGCATGCGGCGCGCTGGCGCCAGTGCCGCCCGCACCCTCCATGCAGCGTGTGACCTCGTCGCTCCGGGCGTCACCACCCAGCAGATCGACGACCTCGTCGCCGCCCACACCGCCTCCGAGGGCGGGACCTGCGCGCAGTACCTCTACGAGGTCGACGACCAGGTGTTTCCCGCGCACGTGTGCACCTCGGTCAACGAGGTGGTGTGCCACGGCATCCCCGGCCCGCGCATCCTCCGGGACGGCGACATCGTGAACATCGACGTCACCACCAACCTCGACGGCTGGCACGGCGACACGTCGCGGACCGTGGTCGTCGGCAAGCCCACGCCCGAGGCCGCTCACGTGGTCCAGGTGGCGTCGCGGGCACTCCAGGTAGGCATCGACGCAGTGCGTCCAGGCCTGCGCTTCAACGTGATCGGCGAGGCCATCGAGGCCTTCGTCACCAGCCAGGGCTGCACGGTGGTCCGCGAGTTCGGGGGCCACGGCATCGGGCGGCGCATGCACCAGGCACCGCACGTGCATCACCACAAGATGATGCTGCCGCAGCCGGTGCTCGAGGTCGGCATGTGCTTCACCATCGAGCCGATGGTGTGCCTCGGGGGCCGTCGCATCCGCATGCTCGACGACGGATGGACCGTGATCACCGCGGACGGCAAGCTCACCGCTCAGGCCGAGCACACCGTGCTCGTCACCGCGGATGGTGCGGAGATCCTCACCCGGGCGTGAGCCACGGCGTGGGCTTCACCGAAGCGGAGCGCTCTGGTTCCAGGCGACGGCGAAGGCGAGCGCCAGGCTCGCCACCGCGAGCCCTACCCAGAAGCCCCAGCGCTTCGCGAGCGCCCAGCTGTCCCGCCGCCTCGCCTCCTCGGCGGTCATGCGGGCCTCCCGCCCGCTCTCTCGCTCGGCGAGGGGACGCTCCTCCTCGGGCAGGAAGCTCTCGAAGTAGTGGACCATCTCGTGGAAGAGCGTGAACAGCACTTCGTGTTCGACGGCCTCGGATGGCAGGGCTCCGAGGGTGTCGGCGTAGAGCACCACCTCGAAGATCGAGGCGTGTCCGGTGGCGTCGACGCCCCCCATCACCGAGGTCCAGGTATCGGTGCGCCGGAACTCGCCGTACTTGAGGGGGCCCGAGAACGGCCCGTGGACCGCGAGGCGGATGTCCACCTGGGCCTCGGCGCCTCGCGCCATGGCGAGGGCGCGTGCCGAGGGCGCTGCGTTGTTCAGCAGCCTGAGCACGTCGTCGGCGTCGTGGTCGGCGAGCATGGCCTGGACCAGGCCGTAGCCGGCGCCGCGAAAGTGGGCGTCGACGTACCGAGGCAACAGCTCGTCGAAGTACACCCGCACCGCTCGCTCGGCCGCCGCCTCGACGCTCACCGCACCGCCAGGGGAGCCCCGTCCTCGCGGGCGGCCTGCACGACCCCGATGTCCGCGGGTTGCTCGCCGAGGTCGCGCAGGGCGGACAGCAGCGCGTCGACGCGGTCGGCGGGGACTGCCGCGACCAGTCCGCCGGCGGTCTGCGGGTCGAAGAGCAGCTCGAAGCGCGGGTGACGCGCGGCCTCGCTATCGATGGACAGGGCCTTGGCGAGCTCCCGGTTCTGGTCGTGGAAGGTCGAGCGCACGCCTCGGGCGAGCAGGACCTCGGTGCCGGGAAGCCCGGGGACGGCGTCCATGCGGAGCTCGGCGGACACGTCGTGGCGGCGGCACAGCGAGCCGAGGTGTCCGGCGAGTCCGAAGCCGGTGACGTCGGTGAGCGCGGTGGCGCCGTGCTCGCGGGCGAGGCGACTCGCGGGTCCGTTGCCGCGGAGCATGCCGGCGACGGCGACGTCCATCCATGGACCGCGGGCCTGGCCCAGGCCGTCGGCGCGCCACAGCACGCCGGTGCCGAGGGGGCGCGACAGGACCAGGTGCTGGCCGGGCTCCACGGTCTCGGGGGGCAGGTCGGCCGCGGTGCCCGTCACCGAGAACCCCACCGAGAGCACCTCACCGACGGTCGAGTGTCCGCCGAGCAGCGCCACGCCGGCGGGGTCGAGCACCGCGCGCGCGCCGCGGAGCACGTCCGCGAGCACCCGATCCTCGCGCTCGCCGCGGGGGATGTTGACGATGGCCAGGGCCCAGCGCGGCACCGCGCCCTTCACCTCGAGGTCGCTGATCGCGTTGAGGGCGGCCACGCGCCCGACCAGCCACGGGTCGTCGGTGAACGCGGTGAACACGTCCACCGACTGCACGAGCAGGCCGTCCCCGTGGGCGATGACGGCCGCATCGTCGCCTTCCTCGAGGCCGACCACGACCTCGGGACCGCGCACGGACGCGGGCATGTCGGCGAGGGCGCGCTCGAGCGAGGACTGGCCGACCTTCGCGGCGCAGCCACCGCAGACCATCTCCATCTCGGGCATGGGCGGCAGGCCCTTGGTGAAGGCCGCGTACGGGGCGCCGTCGGGCTCGAGGACGGTGAACTTGTCCATGAACGCGCGGTCGATGTGGTCCTTCCACCTCCACGCCAGGTGGCCCTCGAAGGCGCGTCCCCACTTGGTGCCGATGGCGGTGTCGTCGCCGAGGTTGAGCAGGGCCAGGAAGTCGGACTGCGGCTTGTAGGCGGCGAGCTCGCGCCCGGCGAGGCTCCGGCGCAGGTTGTCGACGAGCACCGGGCCCTCGCGCACCGCATACACCCCGGCCTTTGGGATCTCGCGCCAGCTGCGGAGCACGGCGCAGTCGCCGACCGCGAACAGTCCCGGTGCGACGCGAAGGTCGTCGTCGACGAGCACGAAGCCGCGCGCGTCGGTCTGGTAGCCGCTGTCGCGCATCAGTCCGTGTGGTGCAGCCCCGGTGGCCCAGAACACGACGTCCGCGGGCAGGTCCTCGCCGTCAACCTCGACGTGGTCCGCGTGCACCGCAGTGACGCGACCCTGGCGGTGGGCGATGCCCCGCGCGTCCATCGCGTCGATCACGCGCTGGCGGGGTCCCCGACTGCGACCGGGGAGCAGGTCGCTGCTGCCGTGGATCAGCGTGGTCTCGACCTCGACGCCCTCAGCGAGCAGGCGCTCCCGCGCGCAGAACGCGAGCTCGACGCCGCCCGCGCCGCCGCCGACCACCACGATGCGGGCCTTGCCCAGGTCGCGCAGGCGCGCGACCTCCTCGCGCCAGCGGCTGACGAGGCGGGCGATGGGCCGGGTCGCGACGGCGTGCGCGCGAACGCCCGGGGTGTCGAGTCCCGCGACCGTCGAGCCGACGTTGACGCTGCACAGGTCGTAGGGCACCGGCGGACGGCCCTCGACGTGGACTCGGCCCTGCTCGACCCGGATGGCTCTCCCGATGATCAGCCTCGCGCCGGCCTTGCGGGCGAGGGGACGCACGTCGATCTCGACCTCGTGCTGGGCGTACTGGCCGCTGATCACCCCGGGCACCATGCCGCTGTACACCGCGACCGGGTCGTCGACGATCAGCGTGAGGCGCGCCCCCGCGAAGGGCTCCATCATCGCCATGCGCAGGACCTGGACGTGGCTGTGTCCGCCGCCGACGAGGACGACTTCGGTAGGGGGCTCGGTGCGCTCCATGCGGGTGGAGTATCGCCTCTGCGAGGTAGGCCGTGTGCACCCGGATGTGGCGGCCTGTCATCGCCTGCCACTTGCGCCCCGGACGAGCGCGGGTTCGGTGTGGGCATGCGCGCTGCCGTCCTCCACGAATACGGTCCCCCCGAGAACCTCCGCATCGAGGAGGTCGACTGTCCACCGGTCGGGCCTCGCGACGTGAAGGTGCGGGTGCGGGCGAGCTCTCTCAACCCCATCGACTGGAAGTGCCGCGCCGGCACCCAGCGCCTGGTCATGGGGTGGAAGCTCCCGTGGGTCCAGGGCATGGACCTCGCGGGCGAGGTCGTCGAGATCGGCGCCGAGGTCGAGCACTTCGCCGTGGGCGACGAGGTGTGGAGCTCGCCGAGCCACAAGCGCTGGGGCACGTGGGCCGAGTTCTGCGTCGTCGACGAGGCGGAGCTGGGGCACAAGCCGCCGTCCCTGTCCATGGAAGAGGCGGCGTCCATCCCGCTCGCGGGGCAGACCGCGTGGCAGTGTCTGGTTCCGCACGTCTCCGAGGGCGACCGCGTGTTCATCCAGGCGGGCTCGGGCGGCGTGGGCACGCTGGCCATCCAGATCGCCAAGGCGCACGGGGCGTGGGTCGCGACCACCTGCTCCGAGCGCAACCACGCGCTGGTTCGCGAGCTCGGCGCCGATCGCGCCGTCGACTACCGCAGCGAGAACTGGTGGGAAGCGCTGGACGAGCTCGACCTGATCCTCGACTCGCTCGGTGGCGAGGAGCGCTGGCGCGCGCTGCGCTCGGTCAAGCGCGGAGGCCGGGTCGCGAACATCACCACCGGCCTGCCCCACAACGTCGAGACCTACGGAGCGGCACTCGGCACCGTGGCCACCGGGCTCGGCATCGCCCGGTTCTGGGCCGGCGGAAAGCTGCGGGGCGTCGACGCGGCGACGGTCGTGCGCTCGGCGCGACGAGACCTGCTCGACGGGCTCGCCGGCCTGATCGAGGAGGGCAAGCTCGCGCCGTGCATCGACCGGGTGTACCCGCTCGAAGAGATCGCCGAGGCCCACCGCTACGGCGAGACCGGGCGCATCCGCGGCAAGGTCGTGCTTCGCGTCGACTGATCAGTCGCGGGGCTCGCGGATCAGGCTCAGGAAGGCGCGGCTGGCGGCGCTGGGCCGGCGGTCGGCCCGGCGGATGATCGCGAGCTCGCGCACGAGCTGATCAGCGCCGTCCATGGGCACGAGACCCGCGCGCGGGCCAGGAAGCGCGTAGCGGCTGACGAAGGCGCTGCCGATGCCCTGGGCGACCATCTGCTTGATGGACTCGATGGACCGCAGCTCCATGACGATCTGGGCCTCGACACCGGCATCGGCGAGGGCTGCATCGATCACGCGGCGCACCGCGGTGCCTCCCTCGAACAGCACCAGGGGCTCGTCCGCGAGCTCGACCCAGCGAAAGCGGCGCCGGCGGGAGAGGCGGTGACCTGGCGGCACGACGAGGCGCATGTCGTCCTGGACCCAGGACTCGACGTGGAGGCGTCCGCCGCGGGTGTCGACGGGCAGGGTGACCACGCCGAGGTCGAGATCGCCGGCGAGCACGCCGTCGACGATGGCGGCCGAGCCCTGTTCGCGCACGTACAGCCGGATCGCGGGGTGGGCCTCGTGAAAGCGCCTGAGCAGGGGCGGCAGCAGGTACGTGGTCGCCGTGGCGCCGCCGCCGACGGCGAGCTGCCCGGCCTCGAGACCGCGCAGGGCGTCGAGGGCCTCGCGTCCGTCGTCGAGGAACAGCAGTGCCTGTTCGGCGTAGCCGCGGAACAGCTCGCCGGCCTCGGTGAGGGCCATGCCCTTGGCGGTACGGTGGAACAGCGACGCGCCGAGGTCGTCTTCGAGCCTTGCCAGCTGCGCGCTCACGGCGGGCTGCGACAGGTGCAGCGCGCGGGCGGCCCGGGTGAGGTGACCTTCCCGGGCAATGGCGAGGAAGGCCTTGAGCGGTGCGAGTTCCATCCAGACAGGCTCCGGGTGCGGTCGATCGTGTCATCACGATTCGTAATCGGATTGATTCATACAATCCATTTTCGCGATTCAGGATGGCCCGCTAGGTCTATGGCATCCCATCCCCCTGGAGGCTCCCATGGCACGCCCGGATCCCTACAACGCCCGCACCCACCTCGACGTCGGCGGCGAGAGCTACGGCATCTACGCCCTCGACGCGCTCGGCGACGTGGACAACCTGCCGTACTCGATCAAGGTGCTGCTCGAGAGCTGCCTGCGGAACTGCGACGAGCACGTCGTCACCCGCGAGCACGTGGACGCGCTCAAGAACTACGACGCGAAGAACGTCGGCGAGCAGGAGATCGCGTTCACCGTCGGTCGCGTGGTCCTCCAGGACTTCACCGGCGTGCCCGCGGTCGTCGACTTCGCGGCGCTGCGCTCGGCGATGGAGCGCATGGGCGGCGACGTCTCCAAGGTGAACCCGCTGATTCGCGCGGACCTCGTCATCGACCACTCGGTGCAGGTCGACGAGTTCGGCATCCCCACCGCGATGGGCGTGAACACCGAGTTCGAGTTCCAGCGCAACCAGGAGCGCTACGAGTTCCTCAAGTGGGGCCAGAAGGCGTTCGACAACTTCGGCGTCGTGCCGCCGGCCACCGGCATCGTGCACCAGGTCAACCTCGAGTACCTGGCGGGCTGTGTGCTCTCCGAGGACGAGGACGGCACCACCGTGCTCTTCCCCGACAGCCTGGTCGGCACCGACTCCCATACCACGATGATCAACGGCCTGGGCGTCGTCGGCTGGGGTGTGGGCGGCATCGAGGCCGAGGCGGCCATGCTCGGCCAGCCGATCTACATGCTCATCCCCGAGGTCGTCGGCTTCGAGCTCACCGGCAAGCTGGTCGAGGGCATCACCGCCACCGACCTCGTGCTCACCGTGACCCAGATGCTCCGCGCGCACGGCGTGGTCGGCAAGTTCGTCGAGTTCTACGGCGAGGGCCTCGACGCGCTGTCCCTCGCGGACCGCGCGACCATCGCGAACATGGCCCCCGAGTACGGCGCGACCATGGGCTTCTTCCCCATCGACGGTCGCACCCTCGAGTACCTGCGCCTGTCCAACCGCTCCGAGGCTCAGATCGCGCGGGTCGAGGCCTACGCGAAGCGCCAGGGCCTGTGGCGAGACCAGGGCCGCAACATCACCTACAGCTCGAACCTGTCCCTCGACATCGCCACGGTCCAGCCCTCCCTGGCCGGCCCGAAGCGCCCGCAGGACCGCATCGTGCTCAAGGACATGCAGTCCGGGTGGCAGAAGGTCATGGCCAGCTTCGGCCACGACGCGCCGGCGACCCCGGTGAAGACCAGCTTCCGCGGCCACGACTTCGACCTCGAGGACGGCGACGTCGTCATCGCGGCGATCACCAGCTGCACCAACACGTCCAACCCGGACGTGATGATCGGCGCCGGTCTGGTCGCCAAGAAGGCAGCCGATCGCGGCGTGAAGGCCAAGCCGTGGGTGAAGACCAGCCTCGCTCCGGGTAGCCGCGTGGTCAGCGACTACCTCGACAAGGCCGGCCTGACCGACGCGCTGAACGAGGTCGGCTTCTACACTGTCGGCTACGGCTGCACGACCTGCATCGGCAACTCCGGCCCGCTCCCGGACCCGATCCGCGACGCGGTGGTCGACGGCGATCTGCTCGTCACCAGCGTGCTCTCCGGCAACCGCAACTTCGAGGGACGCGTCAGCCCGCACACGCGCGGCAACTACCTGGCCTCGCCGATGCTCGTGGTCGCCTACGCCATCGCGGGTACCGTCGAGATCGACCTCCAGAACGATCCGCTCGCCACCGACAAGGACGGCAACCCGGTGTACCTCAAGGACATCTGGCCCACGAACGACGAGATCCGCGCGGCCGTGCGTGGCGCTGTCTCCGAGGACCAGTTCGAGGCGCGCTACTCGAACATGGCCGGCCCCGAGGAGTGGCAGGCCCTCGAGGCACCCACGGGCCAGCTCTTCGACTGGAAGGCGGACTCGACCTACATCCAGGAGCCCCCGTTCTTCGTCGGCCTGGGCCCGAAGCCGGACCCGATCTCGCCGATCTCCGGCGCCAGGTGCCTCGTGAAGGTCGGCCAGTCGGTGACCACCGACCACATCAGCCCGGCCGGCGCGATTCCGCCGGTCAGCCCGGCGGCGGACTACCTGCGCGCCAACGGTGTGGCCCGCGAGAACTGGAACAGCTTCGGCTCCCGTCGCGGCAACGACCGGGTGATGACCCGCGGCACCTTCGCGAACATCCGCCTGCGCAACCAGCTCGCTCCCGGCACCGAGGGTGGGTACACGACCTACCTCGGCCCGGACGAGACGCCGGACGGCCCGTTCCCGTGGCTGACCTACGAGTCCGACAAGGACCCGAAGAGCGGCGAGCAGTGCTTCATCTACGACGCGTCGGTGAAGTACCAGAAGCACCAGATCCCGCTGGTGGTGCTGGCTGGCGGCGACTACGGCATGGGCAGCTCCCGTGACTGGGCCGCCAAGGGCACCTACCTGCTCGGCGTGAAGGCCGTCATCGCGAAGAGCTACGAGCGCATCCACCGCAGCAACCTGGTCGGTATGGGCGTGCTCCCGCTCCAGTTCAAGGACGGCGAGGACCACGAGTCCCTGGGCCTCACGGGCGAAGAGACCTTCGACATCCCGATCACCGATACCGTGCAGCCGCTCGACACCCTGGTGGTGACCGCGACCGCGCCCGACGGCTCGGTGAAGACCTTCGAGACCACCGTGCGCATCGATACGCCGGTCGAGGTCGACTACTACCGCAATGGCGGCATCCTCCACACGGTCCTTCGCAAGCTCGCGGCTTCCTAGGATCTCGGAGCGACCGGGCCCTCGCTCCCTGCCGGGGGCGGGGGCCTTCGTGCGTCTGGTGCATGGACCGCCGCGGACTTTGCGGTGGCGGGGGGACCGCGGGGAAGCGTGGGGCTCGCGTGCGAGGGGGTCGTGGCCTCGGGTGCACCAGGGCGTGTGCGCCGCGCTCTGGGGCGGTCGCGGTGCTGGTGGCTGCGCTGGTCTTCGCGTGGGTCGAGCCCGCGGTGGGCTGGCTCGGGTAGCATCTGGGCATGTCCCTCCTGTTCCTGCTCCTCGCGTGCGGCACCCCGGCGACCTCGGAAGAGGTGCCGGTCGGGGATGACGAGCCTGTCGAGACGGGCAGCTCGGGACCGCAGACCGCTGTGATCGCGGACTGCGCGACGGCGCCGGAGTTCGCCACGTCGTGGTCGGACTGCGGTCTACAGGCCGCCTGCGCGGCGTGCGTCGAGGACTGCCCCACGGCGTGCGCGTTTCAGGAGGACCCGCAGCTGGACACCGGCATCGGTCGGTTCCACTGCGGCGACGAGGTCTGGTACATGCCCGGCGCCTACCGCGCCGACGCCTGCAAGCGGTGAGGGATCCATCATCCGGCTCGTCTTCGAAGAGAACCCCACGCTCGACACCGGGATCGGCCGGTTCCACTGCGGCGACTTGGACGGGTACATGCCCGGGGCCTATGGACGCGAGGTCTGTGTGCGCTGAGGTCGGGTGACGCCGCCATCGCGGGCGTGTAGGCTGCGCGCGATGTCCGAGCCCCACCTCGCCGAGCGCTTTCCTGGCGTGGCGTTCACCCCCATCGAGGTGGCGCTGCTCCGCTACCTCGAGGATGCGGGCGAGCGGTACGTGCCGCGGTCGGAGCTGCTGCGCGAGGTGTGGGGCTACAGCGAGATGGCTCGCACGCGCACCGTCGAGACCACGGTCCAGCGGGTGCGAATGAAGATCGAGACCGAGCCCAAGCGGCCCACGCTGCTCGTGAACCTGCGAGGGCGCGGGTATCGGCTCGAGCTTCCCCGCGACGCTGAGGTCCAGAGCGAGGTGGAGCGGCTGCGCGCGCAGATCGCGGCGCTGCTCTCCGAGGGACACGCGGTGATCGGCGTGCTCACCGAGGCCGCCCCTGGTGCGACGCTGCCCTCGGAGCGAGACGCCTTCGTCGGTCGCGAGCCCGAGCTCGACGAGGCCTGGCAGCGGCTGACTCAGCGCTCTCGCTGGCTGACCGTGCACGGCGGTCCCGGGGTCGGCAAGACGCGGTTCGCGCTGCGCCTCGGCCGGCGCTGGCTCGATCGGGAAGGGGAGGTGTGCTTCGTCGACCTCACCGAGGCCCGGGACGAGGCGGGGCTGTGGTCACGACTCGCGCGTGCGCTGGGCGTGGTCGCGGTCGGGGAGGGGGCGGTGCGCACGACGGTGCTGCGCTCGCTCGCCGCGCGGGCCGAGACCCTGCTCGTGCTCGACAACGCCGAGCTCGTAGTCGATTCGCTCGCGGAGGCCCTTCCATCCCTGCTCGACGCGCGGCCCGACCTGAGGGTGCTCGCCACCTCGCGCGAGAGCCTGCGCGTGCCGGGGGAGGCCATCTGGGAGCTGGAACCCCTGGACTCGGGAGCCGCGGAGACCCTGCTCCGCGAGCGTCTGGCCGCGATTCGCCCGGATGCCGTCGACGGCGAGGCCGAGCTCGCAGACATCGTTGCGCTGCTCGAGGGCGTGCCACTCGCCATCGAGCTCGCCGCGGCCCGAGCCCGCCACGTGCCGCTGGCGGATCTGGCCCAGCGACTCCGGGAGCGCCGAGACGTGCTCGCCCCTGACGAGCGTGGGCGCCCGCCGCGGCACCTGTCCCTGGACGCGGCGATTGCCTGGTCCTGGGACCTGCTGTCGACCGCGGAGCAGCGCCTGCTCGCCGATCTCTCGGTGTTCCGGGGCGGTGCGAGCTTCGAGGCCCTGGCGCAGGTGAGCGAGGTGGGGGAGCGCGCCGAGGCGCTGGCCGGACGCCTCATCGACAAGGGTCTGCTGGTTCTCGTCGGGCCGGGGCCGCGGGTCGGGTGCCTGGAGTCCATTCGTCAGTTCGCGGCGCGTCATGCCGAGCGCGAGCCCATCCTCGTCGCCGAGGTCCGCCATGCCGCGTGGTTCGCGAGGCGGGCGCAGGGGGCAGCGCGGGCATGGGACGTCGACCCGGAGCAGGCTGCGTTCCTGCTCGTCGAGCTCGACAACCTGCAGGTGGCGGTCGAGCGCATGACCCGCGCCGGCATGCCCGAGGCGGCGGACCTGATCGAGGCGCTGTGGCCGCTGGTGCTTTCGCGCGGCTTGCCCGAGGACTACGTCGCTCGGGTCGATGCGGTGCTCGCGACCACGCCGCCGGAGAGCGCGCGCGTCCACGCACTTCAGCTGTGCAAGGCGGACGCGCTGGTGTCGCGCAAGCGGCTGGACGAGGCCGAGGCGGTGCTCGCGGCCCTGCCCGAGGGAGAGCGCCTTCGCCAGCTGGAGATCGCGGCGGGCATCGCGCTCGGTCGGGGTCGGGCGGCAGAGGCGCTGCAGGCGAGCGAGCAGGCGGCGGCCCTCGCCGAGCGCACGAAGCAGCCGCTTCGGCGAGCGAAGGCGAGCATCGCGATGGGCGCTGCCCTGCAGTACCTGATGCGCCCCGAGGCCGCGCAGGCGGCGTACCGGGAGGCGGTGGCCCTGGCGCAGGAGCTGGGAGCGGGCCGGGTCGAGGCGGTGGCGTGGTCCAACCTCGGCTCGGTCCTCGTCGACCCGGACGCCCGTGCCGCGGCGCTGGCGAGGGCCGAGGAGCTGGCGCAGCGCTTCGGCGACCGCGCCATCCTGCACGCGATGGCGAGTGTGCGGGCGACGCAAGCGCTCGAGCGCGGCGACCTCGCCGAGGCGGACGCGGCGTTTGCAGCGCTGTTCGAGGCGATCGAGCGCACCGGAGGTCGCGTGGTCACGGGCGCGGAGTGGGTCAACGCAGGACTGCTCTCACTTCGGCTCGGGCGCTTCGAGGAGGCGGCTCAGCGGCTGCGGGAAGCGCGTCGACGCGGTGGACCGGACAGCCCGCAGGGCCTCGTGCACACGCTCGGCACCGCGTACCTCGCCGTGGCCGAGGTCCGCGTCGGTCACGCCGACGCCGCGCGCGAGCTGTTCGCGTCGATCGGCGAGGCCGAACAGTGGGGCGAGACCGTGGCCGCGGCGGTGACCTTGTGTCGCGCGCACCTGCCCGAGGTCGATGCGCAGCGCGCGCTCGCCGCACACGGGGACGACCCGGCCCTCGCGGATCTGGCGGAGCTGCTCACCAACCACCGCTTGTGACCTGGGTCACAACTCGCGTCGTCGTTGCGCGACGCGTGGGACTGCGCATCCCCGCGCGGTAGGCAGACGGCCCTCGCTCCTCGAGGTCACCCTGAAAGCGCGGGCTCTCGCCCGCTGTTCGGGATTTCGCTTTCTCTCGTTGCACCTCGGCCTCGCCAGGTCGTACCGTGCCTATGGTCCATTTTGGCCCACCCGGAGGTTCTGATGGGCGCCCCGTCCACTCTGTCCGCTCTCTCCTTTCTGTTCTTCGCGCCCAGCGCGTGGGCCGCTGCCCCGCTCGGCTGCGACTACAACGTGCAGGCCGTGACCGACACGCCTGCGGTGGTCGATTGCGACGGCACGCAGGAAGATCAGGCGGCGTTCGCCGCCGTCGACCCTGGCACCCAGCACCAGCTGAGCGTCGGCATCCAGGGGTCGCGCGGCGGCAACCAGGGCCCGTTCAAGATCTGCGTGCCCGTGCCCAATGGCGTGCAGGTCGACAGCGAGGAGCTCCGCTATGACGGCACGGTGGTCACTCCGACCTGGGCCTACGAGAGCGTCGCCGACGCCAACATCCAGGGGCATTACTGCGCGAGCTACGGCACCGGCCGCGACGTGCTGCCGGCAGGGGTTCAGCTCATCGCGTCCCTCGACGTGACCTACCTCGCGACCGCGGCGCCGAACGCCTACTACTTCAGCGCCTCGAACACCGCTGGCTACGCGCAGGCATGCGACACCTCGCTCTGCTACGTCGAGGACCTCGATCGCATCACCCAGCCGATCAACCAGTACACCGCCGATCTCGAGGGCTGCGGCTTCGAGATCCTCGATGTCAGCGCGAGCCCGACCGCGCCGGCTACGTGTGTCGACAACCCGGGAGCGCAGACCGAGGGCCTCTACCAGCCGGGCTCGAGCCACCAGCTCGTGTACGGCATGCGCGTCGGCCAGGACGCGGATCTCGGCGGCACCTACGCGATTCGCCTTCCGGTGCCGACGGGCGTGAGCGTCGCGGACGCCCGCCTGTTCCTCACCACTCGCAGCGGGACCACCGAGCTCACCGGCACCCGTGGCGTCACCCTGGCGCTCGACACCTCCTCCGCGGATGCCGCGATTCAGGGCCACTATCAGGGAACCTACGACGGTGGTACCGCCGCGCTCGTGCCGGGTGACAAGGTCTGGATGAGCCTCGACGTGACCCTCGGCAGCTTCGATGCCGTGTTCACCGACAGCCGCGGCGCCTCGGGTCCGCTGTCCACCGACTGCTCCCAGAACGTGGGCAATGGCACTGCGTGTCCCGTCGACAACCTGCCGGCGCTGACCATGCAGGTTCAGCAGTACACCGCCGACCTCGAGGGCTGCGGCTTCGAGTTCTTCGACACGTCGACGACCCCGACCCCGCCGGCCTCCTGCGCCGACAACCCGGCACCGCAGACCAGCCCGACCTTCCAGCCGGGTGAGACCGTGCGCATGACCTACGGCATGCTCAACCCCGACGCCCGGGACGGGGCGACGCTCGCGGGCAACTACAAGATCTGCCTCCCGCTGCCGATCGGCACGACCTACGCGAACGAGACCTACTACTACACGGATACCAGCGGCACGACCTCGGAGATTGCCGGCCGCGACACCGTGTGGACGCTGGACACGAGCACGGCCGACAGCGTGAAGCAGGGTGACCTGTGCGTCGAGAGCCGCCTGCCCACCGAGTTCCTCCCGACCGAGAAGCTCTGGGCGAGCGTTGACCTGACCCTCGGCAACAGCGAGGTCACCTTCGGCGATGCCCTCGACAACCCGGGTACGGTGAGCACCGACTGCTCGCAGGGCGGCGGCAACGCGACCGTCTGCCCCGTCGACTCGCTGCCCCTGCTGACCATGCCGGTCCAGCAGTACAACGCGGCGATCGACGGCTGCGGCTTTACGATGTTCGCGACCACGGACGTCCCTGCGCCGCTCACCGCCTCGGACTGCGCCAACAACCCGGGACCACAGACCCTCGGTCCGGTCGAGCCCGGCTCCTCGCACACCCTCGTGTACGGCGCGACCGTGCCCGCGGGGCGAGACACCGCGACCCTCGCCGGCGTGTTCGAGATCTGCCTTCCCGTGCCGAACGGCGTGACCTACACGAACACCGAGCTGTTCGTGAGCAACGCCGGTGGCGTGATCACCCCGTCCTCGCGGTTCACCTTCGACGCGAGTACCGCGGATGCCACCAAGGACGGCGACCTGTGCGCCGAGGTCAGCGACAGCACGCTGCTCGAGCCCGGCGACGTGATGTGGATCACCGCCGACTTCACCTTCGGCCAGTTCGACGCCGTGTTCTCCGACCAGAACAGCAACGAGGGCACGGTGGGCACCGACTGCTCGCTGCCCGGCGGCAACGGCAACGCCTGCCCGACCGACAACCTGCCGCTGCTCACCGTCGAGGTGAAGCAGTACACGGCGAACCTCCAGGGCTGCGGCTTCGACTTCTACGCGACCAGCGCGACCCCGGACACGCCGACGAACTGCGCCGACAACCCGGCGCCGCAGACCGCGCCGGCGCTCAACCCCGGTGACACGCGAACCGTCGTCTACGGCATGCTCAACCCCGACGCCCGCGACGCGGCGACCCTCGCGGGCTTCTACGACATCTGCCTGCCGCTGCCGATCGGTGTGACCTACGCGAACGAGACGCTGTGGCAGACGCAGGCGGGCCAGTCTCCGATCACCGTCGGTGATCGCGACACCGTGTGGGAGCTGCGCACGGCGAGCGCCGACAGCGTGAAGCAGGGCGATCTGTGCGTGAACAGCCGCGTACCGGCGCTCATGGAGCCCGGCGACACGATCTGGGTCAGCGTCGACCTCACCTTCCCGGGCAACGACGTCACCTTCGGCGACGCGAACGACGTGCCCGGCGTCGTGTCCACCGACTGCTCGATGGGTGGGGGCAACGCCACGGTATGCCCGGTCGACAGCCTGCCGCTGCTCACCGTGCCGACCCTCGGCGAGCCGCAGATCCTGGTGACCTACTCCAACGGCCGCGAGATCCAGACCTCCGAGAACGGCACCACCGACACGGTCAACTTCAGCCTGTCCCGCCAGCCCGGCGCCGACGTGATCTTCAACGTGATCAGCACCGACGTCACCGAGGGCGTGGTCGTCGGCGGCGCGGTGATCACCATCACCCGCAACGGTTGGGACACCGGCACGGACGTGACCCTGCAGGGCGTGGACGACAGCCTGGTCGACGGCAACGTGACCTTCGGCCTCACCCGCACCGCCACCGTCAGCGCCGACCGCAACTTCGACGGCCTCGCCGAGACCGAGCTGTTGTGGACCAACCTCGACAACGACAAGCCCGGCGCCACGGTCACGCCGCGGCGGATCGCGACCAGTGAGTCGGGAACCACGGCGGACTTCACCGTGGTGCTCAACGCCGAGCCCACCGCGACCACCACCATCGACATCAGCGGCCTCGACGCGACCGAGGGCAGCCTGTCGACGACCTCGCTGTCCTTCGACGGCTCGAACTGGGACACCGCTCAGACCGTGACCGTGACCGGCGTGGACGACGCGGTGATCGACGGCGCCGTGACCTACACGCTGGTGCTCGGCGCCATGCAGTCCGGTGACAGCGCCTTCGACGGCATCGCGGTCGACGACGTCAGCGTCACCAACGCCGACGACGACAGCCCGGGCTTCACCGTGACGACCGACGCGGGCGTGGGGGACGAGGCGGCACTGGCCACCAGCGAGAGCGGCACCACCGACGTGGTGCGCGTGGTCCTCAACACCCAGCCCACCGACACGGTGACCATCCCGTTCTCGTCCTCGGACGCGACCGAGGGCAGCGTGTCCGCGACCGAGCTGGTGTTCACCACCGCGAACTGGAACGTGCCGCAGGTGCTCACCGTCACCGGCGTGGACGACACGATCGTCGACGGCACCGTGTCCTTCGACCTGATCGTCGGCACCGTCGTCTCCAGTGACAGCGACTACGGCGGGCTCGACCCGGCGGATATCCCCTGGGACAACGCCGATGACGACACCGCGACCGTCGTGCTCGACATCGACCCGACGACGACCACGCTGACCACCACCGAGGCCGGCGGCACCGACAGCTTCACCGTGGCGCTCTCCGCAGAGCCGGCCGACACGGTGACCGTGCCGTTCACTTCGTCGAACACCGCCGAGGGCACCGTGCCCGCGAGCATCGCGTTCGACGCCTCGAACTGGGACCAGCCGCAGACCGTGACCGTGACCGGCGTCGACGATGCCCTGCAGGACGGGGACATCGCCTACACCGTGGAGATCGGCGCGCTCGTCAGCAACGACGTGTCCTTCGATGGCCTGGACCCGGCGGACATCCCGGCGGTGAACCTCGACGACGACACCGCCGGCGTGCGCGTCACTCCGCCCACCGGCACCACCACCGAGGCGGGCGGCACCGAGACCGTGAGCCTCGTGCTCACCTCCGCACCCACCGCGGACGTGTTCGTCGACCTCGCGTCGACCGACACCACCGAGGGCACCGTGTCGGTGGCGACGCTGACCTTCGGGACCGGCAACTGGAGCACGCCGCAGACCGTGACCGTGACCGGCGTGGACGACGCCCTCGTCGATGGCACGATCAGCTACCAGCTCACCACGACCGTGCGCTCCTCGGACAGCGCCTACGACGGACTGGCCGCGGCCGACGTGGACCTCGACAACCTCGACGACGACGTGGGCGACCTGACCGTGGACGCGGGCACCGACGGCACGCTGGAGACCAGCGAGTCGGGAAGCACCGACACGTTCACCGTCGCGCTCACCGCCGAGCCCACCGCGGACGTCACCGTCAGCGTCGCGATCGACGATGCGACGGAGGCGTCGGCGGCGCCGACCTCGCTGACCTTCACCGCCGCGAACTGGGACACGCCCCAGACCGTGACCGTGACCGGCGTGGACGACACGGACCTCGATGGCGACATCGCCTTCGTGGTCACGCTCACCGCGGTCAGCGACGACACCACCGTGTCCGGCGTCATCGGCACCCTCGACGGCACCAACCTCGACAACGACACCCCTGGCGTGGTGGTCACGCCGACCAGCGGGCTGTTCACCGAGGAGTCTGGCGTCACCGAGACCTTCGACGTGGTGCTTACCGCGGCCCCGAGTGCGGACGTGGTGATCGCGGTGGCCTCGGATGACGACACGGAGGGCGAGACCGACGTGGACACGCTCACGTTCACGACCGCGAACTGGAGCACGGCACAGACGGTGACCGTGACCGGCCTGGACGACGACCTGGTGGACGGCGACATCGACTACACGGTCGTGCTCTCGCCGGCGACCAGCAGCGATGTCCGCTACGACGGCATCGACCCGGACGACGTGTCGCTGACCAACCTCGATGATGGCATGGACGGCGGCGACAGCGGAGACACCGGCTTCCGCGACAGCGAGGACATCTGGGTCCAGGGTGGCTGCGAGTGCAACGCCTCGGGCCGGACGCCCCTGTCGCTGACGCTGTTCCCGCTGGTCCTCCTCCCGATCCTGCGCCGTCGTCGGTCGGCCTGAGCCTTCTCCTGGGGCCCTCTCGGGCCCCGACCCGCTTCCTGGAGCCCTCGATGCGCTTCGCCCTCCTCTCGCTCTCCCTCCTGATCAGCGGCTCGGCCGCGGCCCAGAGCTTCGATGCCCACGGCTTCGCGATGGCCTCGGACGATGGAGACCTCGCCGACCTGCTCACCACGTGGCGTCCCGAGCGCCAGGCCCTCGGAGCCTTCGGGTTCTCCGGGCTGTTCGAGTATGCCAAGGCGCCGTTCGTGCAGTACCGGTCCGTGAACGGCGGGGATCCGATGCGCGAGCCGCTGCTCGACAACGCCTTCGCGCTCAACCTCGGCTTCCACGCGGGCCTTCACGAGCGGGTCGGCGTGGCGCTCACCGGGCCGATCTACTTCACCTCGTCGGGCCTCGATGGCGCTCAGGGGCCGTCCGCCGGTGACTTCCGCCTGTCGGTGCCCGTGGGCCTGGTGCTCGCTGGCGACGACGAGGGCGGCTTCGGGCTGTCGGCGGTGCCGTTCGCGAACCTGCCCATCGGTGCGCAGGAGCGCTACCAGGGCGACGGTGGCTTCGGCGGCGGTGCGCTGCTCGCTGCCGGCTGGCGCGGCGGTCCGCTCGACGTCAGCTACAACCTCGGCATCGAGACCGGCCCGTCGCCCGACCTGTACAACCTCCAGGCGTCGACCCAGCTCTTGACCGGCCTGGGCGGCTCGTTCGCGGTGTCCGAGACGCTGGCGGTCCGCGCCGAGGCCAGCTTCCGGCCAGGCCTGGGCAAGAACGAGGTCGCCGGCGCGGGAAGCCCCGGTGAGCTGCTCGTCTCCGCGCGCGGTGTGCCCTCCGGCCCCGGCGGCCTGTCGTGGACCGCGGGTGGCTCGCTCGGTGTGACCCCGGGGGCCTCCGCGGCCAGCTTTCGGCTGTTCGCCGGCGTGGGCTACGCCATCGGCAAGGAGCGCGATCTCGATGGCGACGGCTTCGCCGATCACGAGGATGCCTGCCCCGAAGAGGCCGAGACCCGCAACGACTACAAGGACGACGACGGCTGCCCGGACATGCTCGCCAACGTGCGCGTGAAGGTCACCCACCCCGAGGGCGGACCGATGGCCGGCGTTCCCGTGCGACTCGGCGAGGAGATCGTCGGCCGCACCGATGCCAACGGCGAGCTCGTGCTCGAGGGGCGCATGCCCGGCGAGGCGGTCGAGTTCGGCCTCGAGCCCTCCAAGAAGACCGGCGTGGCCGGCTACGTGGACACGGCGATGACGCTGGTCGAGGGCGACAACGAGCTGTCCTTCGACCTCGTGTGGCTTCCCGGCGCGGTGCGGGTCATCACTCGCAGCAACGAGGGCAACATCGTCGATGCCACCGTGTCCTTCCTGGGACCGGAGCACCTCGAGCCCGAGCCGCTCGGCGAGGACGGCGAGGAGATCTTCGTGCTCTCTCCGGGTGACTGGACGCTGCTCATCAGCGCCGAGTCCTTCGGTACCGAGCGCAAGGCCCTGACCATCGAGGCGAACCAGCTGTCGCTGGTGGTCGTCGAGGTCGTGCTCTCCCCGGCGGTCGTGCAGATGACCACCGAGGAGGTCGTGATCCTCGAGCAGGTGCAGTTCGACGTCGACGAGGCGACGATCAAGCCGGAGTCCGAGCGCCTGCTCACCGAGGTCGCGAACAACCTGCTCGTGAACCCCGAGATCACGCGGGTCGAGGTCCAGGGACACACCGACAGCCAGGGCAAGAACTCCTACAACCTCGACCTGTCGCAGCGACGGGTGGATGCGGTGCTCGAGTTCCTCAAGGCCGCCGGCGTGCCCGACGCGCGCATCGTGTCGGTCGGCTACGGCGAGTCCTGCCCGCTGGCGGACAACCGCACGCAGGAAGGACGCGCCCTCAACCGACGCGTTCAGTTCATCATCCTCGAGCCCGCGCCCGAGGGCGGTGTGCCCTGTCACGACGGCAACCCGGCCCGCCGCGCTGAGAGCGTGACCATCGAGCGCACCATCGAGGTCGAGCAGTAGCGCGGGACCGAAGCCCGGCCGCGCGCTACATGCGCGGTCGAGCTCGCCGGAGGCCCCCTTGTCGCACAGCCTGTTCCTCGCCCTGTGGCTCTCGACGGCCTCGGCCCAGCAGGAAGTCTGCGCCGAGACCTACACGATGGACCAGTGGGACGCGCACCTCGACGCCGCTGAGGACGCGTTCGCTGCCTTCGATCTCGAGGGCGCAAAGGCCATCCTCAAGGGCACGCACGCCTCGACGCTGTGCCTCGACGAGATCGCCAGTCCGGCGCGTCTCGCTCGTCTGGCGCGTCTGCTCGGTCTGGTGTTCTTCTTCGAGCAGGACCCGGACAGCGTGCGACGCTGGGCGATGTCGCAGCAGGTGGCGTGGGCGGGCCTACCGCTCGCGAGTGATCTGGTGGACCACCCCTATGGCGAGGCCCTGGCCGAGATCGAGCTTCCCGCGCCGTCCGGACCGCCAGGCGTGGGGCTCGTCGTGCCCAAGAAGGGCGCGGTGTTCGCGAACGGCCACCCGTTGTCTCGTCCCGAGGCACCCGCCGAGGTGCCGCTGTTCGTGCAGGTCACCGACAAGAAGGGGACCCTCGTGCGTCAGTACTGGCAGGACGGTGCGGCCTTCCCGGAGAAGCTGCTCGGTGACGGGCTTCCCGAGCTCGCGGTGCCGAGGTGGTTCGCGGAGGAGGACAGCGCGGCGCTGGGCCTCACCGACGCGCCGCTGTTCGCGGATGCGGTCGCGGATGCGGACGAGCCCGAGGTCGAGGACGAGCCCGAGGTCGAGCCTGGGCCCGAGGTCGTGGACGAGCCCGAGGTCGTGGACGAGCCCGAGGTCGTGGACGAGCCCGAGGTCGGCGAGCCGGCGGTCGCGGAGGTCGACGAAGCGCCGGCGCTGCCCACGCCCACCCGCAGCGTCGAGGTCCCCGTGTTCGCCGCGGTCGCTCGCGATGCGGACTACGTCGACCCGTTCGAGGACGCGCGGCTTCGCGCCGTGGCCCGCGAGACCACCGTGCGCAGTGACATCGACGCGAAGACCGGGCTCGAGCGCACCGTGACCACCGACGTGATCACCTTCGCCATCGACGAGGGCGAGGTGCACGCGGTGACCTACGCGGAGCTCGCCGAGTGGTTGCCGTACCACCCGGAGTGGATGGGCAAGGCTGCGGTGGACGCTGGGCTCGCGCCCAAGGGCTATCTCAAGGACTGGAAGGGCGGCAGCCCGCCGGCCGGACGCGACGACGCGCCGGTGGTGTGGGTGCCGTTCGCGGCCGCCAAGGCCTACTGCGAGGACTGGGCAAAGGGCGTGCAGACTGCCGACGTGGCGGCCGAACAGGCGGTGCGCGAGTGGCGCGAGCGGGACGGTCAGGGCGTCGTACGCGGCAAGGACGGCGCGGTGACCGACGCCGACGCGAGTACCGTGTCGGGCGACCTCGGCTTTCGCTGCCGCTAGCGGCGGCGGCGGCGGATCACGAGGAGCGGCAGCGCGAACAGACCGGACCAGCCGGTGCCGCTGCTCTGGCAGCCACAGCCCTCGGCCTCGCTGTCGCCATCGAGCTGCAGGTCGCAGACCTCTTCTTCGTAGGCGAGAGAGCGCTCGTACTCGTCGACCTCGTGGAACTCGCGCACGATCGGCCCCCAGCTCGCCATCTCGTCGACGGCGATGCCCTCGAAGTTCTCGATCTCGCCGGTCGCGAGCCAGATCTTGCCGCTGACGCCGTCGGGGTGGAAGCCGACGACGTAGCCGGTGCCGGCCGCGGGGAGGTTGAGGCGCTCCTCGACCCAGATCCAGCTGTCCGTCTGGGTGAACGGCTCGTAGAAGGCCGCTGGCTCGTCGGAGGCGTGGAACACGTAGCCGCCGAGACCCTCGGGAACCTCGAAGGGAACGGCTTCGTCAAGCGGGGGCATGCCGGGTCCGAGCACGGCGACGGCGGGGCGGTGCTCGCGCAGTCGGTCGATCTCCGGCACGCCGAGCTGCACGTACAGCTCCTGGTCCGCCGCGCCGTCAAAGGTCATCCACAGCTCGGAGTCCTCGCAGACGAGCTCCTTGTAGACGACGATGGAGATGTCGATGTCTTCGATGACGTAGGCGTCTTCGGCGCTCGACATGCCCTCGTCCCCGAAGGACGGGCGGTGGGCGGAGGCGGTGGCGAGAAGCAGGAGCGAGACGAGCATGGGAACCTCTTTGGCCATGTATACACTGTGCACATGGTTTGTCGCAAGTTTCGATGGGCGAAACGGGTCGTCCGACGAGGGGGTCTGACCCCACCGGAGGGTCAGACCCTCCGGTGGGGTCAGACCCCTCTCATGGCCTTGTTGGTGGGGGTTTGTGGCCTTTGTTCCTACGCCTGATCGGGCACCTCGCTCGCCCGGATCGCCGTGTTCTCAGGAACTTTTTGGATCCCGTGGCCCGGATCTTGCTGTCGCGTGACCACGCCCGATGCATGACCTCTTGCATAGGGTTTGGCGCTGTGCACACCTCGCCATCCGCCGCGTACCGTGCGAGGCTCTCGATGGAGGTCGTATGTCCGAAGATCCGGTGGTCACCGCGCTGCGTACCGCGCTGTCCGCCGCGCCCGATCCATCGCTCCACCTCGCCCTCGGCGATCGCCTCACCGTGCTCGGGCGCCACAGCGAAGCGCTACAGGCGTTTCAGCAGGTGCTCGCGGCGAACCCGACCGACACCGAGGCGTTGACGCGTGCTGCCCAGGCCGCCGAGTCCGCAGGCGACGCGGCCAAGGCCATTGGCTACCGCACGCTGCTCACCGCGCTGGGCGCCGCGGACGCCCAGCACGCGCCGACCGCGGTGCCGCTCACACCGGAAGGGGAGTCACCCGCGGGCGGACCCGGCCTGCGCCTGGTGGGGGCCGAGGAGCCCCCGCCACCGGCGGGCATCCGCTTCGACGACGTGGGCGGCCTCGAGGCCGTGAAGAAGCGTATCGAGATGAGCTTCCTCGCGCCGATCCGCAACCCCAGCCTGTTCAAGGCCTACGGCAAAGCGATCAAGGGCGGCATGCTGCTCTACGGACCGCCAGGCTGCGGCAAGACCCACATCGCCCGCGCCACCGCCGGAGAGGTCGGCGCGCGCTTCGAGTCCATCGGCCTCATCGACATCATCGACATGTACCTCGGCGAGTCCGAGAAGCGTCTGCACGAGATGTTCGAGCAGGCCCGGCGAACGGGTCCGACCGTGCTCTTCCTCGACGAGCTCGATGCCATCGGACAGAAGCGCTCGCAGCTCCGCCACAGCGCGGGTCGCAACGTCGTGAACCAGCTGCTGGTGGAGCTCGACGGCCTCGACTCATCGGCCGGCGTCTACGTCATCGCCGCGACGAACCATCCCTGGGACGTGGACCC
Source organism: Deltaproteobacteria bacterium (assembly GCA_006226595.1). Taxonomy (GTDB): domain Bacteria; phylum Myxococcota_A; class UBA796; order UBA796; genus M1803. Next base: position 97,864 of record SBGP01000095.1, on the reverse strand, counting down.
GGCGCTCAAGCGGCCCGGTCGCTTCGATCGCACCGTGCTCGTCACGCCGCCCGACGCCGCGGCGCGTGCACACATCCTCGCTCGGCACATGGAAGGTCGCCCGCACCAGGGGCTCGACTTCGCCGTGCTCGCCGCAAAGACGCAGGGCTACTCGGGGGCGGACCTCGTGCACCTCGCCGACACCGCCACCGAGCGGGTGATCGAGGAGGTCCTCGCCGGAAAGGCGCAGCGCAGCGTGTCCATGGCGGACTTTGGGGCGGCGCTCAAGGAGGTCGTGTCCTCCACGGGTCCATGGATCGAGATGGCGCGTAACTACGCCCTCTACGCCAACGAGGGCGGCGCCTACGACGACCTCGCTGCCTGGCTCAAGAAGCGGTGAGGGACGAGGCCGAGCGCCACCATCGCCGAGCCGAGATCCTCTCGGACCTCGGCAAGCGCGATCGTGCGCTCGAAGAGGCGCGCGCCGCCATCGCCGCGGATCCGACCCATGCCGACGGCTGGTTCTCGGCGGCCCGCGCGCTCGTCGACGACGAGCAGTACGAGGAAGCCCTGGTGCACGCCGAGAAGGGCCTGGGCTTTCGCGACAGCGGCTGGGGCCATCGCCTGCGCAGCGTCGCCCTGAGCGGGCTCGGGCGGCACGTAGACGCGCTCCAGGCCGCCGAGAAGGCTGCGGCGCTCCAACCCCAGGAGTGGCGAAGCTATGCGCGTCTCGCGCGCTGCTTCCGCAACCTGTACCGCGAGGAGGATGCCGACGAGGCGCTGACCCGCGCCGCCGAGCTCGCCCCCGAGGAGCCTGCGATCTACGCGCAGTGGGCTCGCGTGGCGTTCTCGCTCGGCCGCTTCGACGAGGCCGAGCGCCTGGCCCGCCGCGGCGTGGCCTGTGACCCACTTCACCTCGGGGCCCTGTACTCGCTGGGGTACGTGCTCGAGTCCCGCGATCCGCCCGCCAGCTTCGGCGCCTACGCGCGCGGCTTCCGCCAGGACCCGACCCGCGCCGACTTTCGGGTCAAGGTCATCGAGCTCGGCAACGTGGTCTCCGCGTGGCCCGCCGACCTCGCGGCGCTGCTCGCGCTGGTCGTCATCGCCGCTACCGTGTGCGTGGCCATGAACTGGCCCCCCGCGTGGTGTGGCGTGCTCGCCGTCGCCATCCTCGGCGCGAGCTTCGTCGCCGCGACCCGCCAACGGGGGAGGGCGCGGCTCGATGCGGCGATTCCCGGTGGGGCCGAGCTGTTCGAGAAGCTGCGGACCGGCGAGGGCTAGCGGCGCTGCTCGGTCACCGTGGCGATGCTCGCGTGCGGCTTGCGCAGGTGCTCGGCGAGCAGTCGGTTCGTCGTGCGCACGCTCGTGAACCCGGGTCCGACCCACATCGCGAACATCGTGTGGTGGCCGCTGCGCGCCCGATGCACGTGACGCCAGGTCCCGAACTGGTGGCTGAACACCGCGGTCGCCACGCCGCATACCCCGACGATCAGTGCGTAGGGACCGGCATCGTTGGCCATCGCCAGCAGCCCGACCAGGCACAACACGCCGCCGAGACCGCCGCTGAGGGCGATGAGAAGGGCCTTGAAGCGTCCGCGGGACAAGTGGCCGGCACCCGCTCCGCACACGGGCAGGGCGATGTTCGACGGGGCAGGGGGCGCGAACGGGTCGCTCACGCAGCGAGCTCCGAGGTGCACTGCGGGCAGCGCTGGGCCTCGCGGTGGATCGGCGTCTTGCAGAACGGGCAGGCCTTGGTGGCCGGCGCGTCCGGCGTCTCTGGGCGACGCAGGCGGTTGATCCACCGCACGACCAGGAACAGCGCGAGCGAGATCAGGAAGAACTGGACCACCGCGTTCGCGAAGTTGCCGTAGGTGAGGAGCAGCGCGCCGGACTCGCGTGCCGCGGCGAGGGTCGCGTAGGGCCCTTCGGGATCGCCCTCGCGGAGGATGAGGAAGCGCTCGGAGTAGTCGAGGTTGCCCAGCACCAGCCCGAACAGCGGCATCACCAGGTCGTCGACGAGCGACTTCACCACGCCCGAGAACGCCGCACCAATCATCACACCGACGGCCATGTCGACCACATTGCCCTTGACCGCGAACTCGCGGAACTCGTCGAGCATTCGACCTCCCGGTGGAGGGTAGCGCGTCCCCGTGGCGGGCACCGCGTTAAGCCACTGTCCCATGCTCTCCGCACCCCCCGCCGAAGCCCGCGCCCTCGCCCAGCTGCTCGAACGAGCCGGAAACGCGGCCCTGGAGCGCTTCGGTCGCGTCACTGCCGAGCTCAAGGGCGACGGCAGCGAGGTCACCGAAGCCGACAAGGCCGCCTCCGAGATCCTCGTCGAGGGACTCGCCAAGCTGTTTCCTGGGGTGGCGGTGATCAGCGAGGAGGGTGAGGCGATCGCCGGGTCCGGGGGACGCTGGTATGTCGACCCCATCGATGGCACCGCCGCGTTCCTCGAGCGCCTGCCGACCTGGGGCCCGACCGTGTGCCTCGTCGACAACGGTGCGCTCGCGATGGGCGCGCTGCACCTGCCGCGCGTGCGTGAGCACTGGTTCGCCGGCAAGGGTCGGGGAGCCTGGCGCGACGAGCGTCGCATGGCCGCTCTCGCCGATGCACAGCTGACGAAGCGCCACTCGATCTGCGTGCCGTCGCGCTTTCACAACCTCCCGCCCTTCGGCTGGAAGGGCAAGGTGCGCTGCCTCGGATCCTCGGCGATTCACCTCGCACAGGTAGCCGCCGGCGGATCGGTGGCTACAGTCATTCCATTCTGGGAGCTGTGGGACGTGGGAGCGGGCATACTCCTCATCGAAGAGGTCGGCGGAAGGGTGCAGGACCTCGCTGGACATGCCCTCGATCCCGTGGCCGCGCCGAAGCCGCTGATGGCCGGCTCCGCGCACGCTCTCGACCACCTCACGCCGCTTCTCGCCAGTCTTTCGGAGCTCTGATGGCCGACGAAACCCGCCCCGTGCCGAGCAACCTCACGGGTCTCAAGCCGCCGCCCAAGGGCGTCACCAAGAGCCGGGACCTGCTCTCGCACTACCTGGCCGAGGTGCGCCGCTATCCGCTGCTCTCGGCGGAAGAAGAGCGCGAAGCCGCCGTGGCCTTCGTCGAGCATGGCGATGCCGAGGCCGCCGAGAAGCTCGTCACCGCGAACCTGCGGCTCGTGATCAAGATCGCGTTCCAGTACCACCGCCAGTGGGCCAACGTGCTGGACCTCATCCAGGAGGGCAACGTCGGCCTGGTCGAGGCGCTGTCCCGCTACGATCCCTACCGGGAGATCCGCTTCTCCAGCTACGCCCAGTACTGGATTCGCGCGATGATCCTCCGCTTCCTGCTCGACAACTTCCGCCTCGTGCGGCTGGGATCGACGCGGGCTGGCCGCAAGCTGTTCTTCCAGCTGCAGAAGGAGCGCGACCGCCTGATCCAGGAAGGCATCGACCCGACCACCAAGGTGCTCGCCGACCGCCTGGGCGTGTCCGAGAAGGAAGTCCACGCCGTGGACCAGCACATGCGGGCGCCGGCTCTGTCCTTCCACGCCCCCGCGAGCGGCGAGGACGAGGGACGCACGCTGGCCGAGGTGGTGCCCGAGGTGGGCGCGACCCCGGTCGACGAGCAGGCCGCGCGTCACGAGCTCGGAGCCATCCTCCAGCAGAAGCTGGCGGCCTTCGCCGAGAGCATCACCGACGACCGCGAGAAGATCATCTGGTCGCGGCGCATGGTGGCTCAGGACCCGGTGAGTCTGTCGCAGCTCGGCGAAGAGTTCGAGGTGAGCAAGGAGCGGGTGCGTCAGCTCGAAGCGCGCATCAAGAAGCGGCTCAAGGCCTACCTCGAGAGCGAGCTCGGCGACGAGATCGACTTCGCCTTCGATCTGCCGGACTAGGCGGTCCCGACCCGGCGAAGTCGGCCGGGTCATTGCACGATTCGCACACTCCGGAGGGATGACACCGCCTGCTTCGCGGGTATGGTGAGCGCCCACTGGAGTGCCCATGCTGTCTCTGCTCCTCGTCGCTGCCCTGGCCCAGGAACCCGCTGCCGAGCCCTCCTTCGAGTGCGACGGCTCCGAGGAGTTCTGTGCGCGCCTTCGCAAGGCGCTCGAGCTCGGCGAGCAGCTCGAAGGCAAGATCGAGCGCGAGGTCTTCGAGGGCGTCGAGCGTGTGCACCGCAACGACGTGGTCCCGCGCCGGCTCCTCAAGCCGCACCCGCCCATCGAGGCCTCCGTGCGCTACCCCGAGCCGACCCGGTGCGCGTACCGCGTGTTCCTCGACGAGAAGGGCTACGCCTACGACCTGCGCTTCCTCAACTGCCCGACGCTGTTTCACGCGTGCATGCTCGAGGCCATCCAGGAAGCGCGCTGGGAGCCGGTTCGCGAGGGCGGTCGCAAGGTGAAGGCGACCTTCGCGGACAGCTACACCTTCGAGTAGCGCATGGCATGATGGCCGCATGTCCCTGGAACAGCTCGAGACCGTGGTCGCCATTGCCGAAGAGGGCGCACTCGTGCGCGCGGCGCGTCGGCTGCACATCTCCCAGCCGCCGCTGACCCGGCGCCTCCAGGCCCTCGAGCACGAGCTCGGCACCGTGCTCTTCGAGCGTCTGCCCCGCGGCATGCGTCCGACTCCCGCGGGGGAGCGCGTCGTCGCCGAGGCCCGCCAGATCCTCGCCGCCGTCGACCGGCTGCGCACCCATGTGGAGGACCCATGATCGCCCTGTGGCTCGCACTCCAGGCCGTCGCGGCCCCGCCGCCGGCACCGCCCGGGCCGCCGCCGGCAGCGCCTGCCCCCGCGCCGCAGCTGGCCCCGTTCCACGAGATGGCCGAGGCCATCGCGAGCCGCGACATCCCGCGGTTCAAGGCCGCGTGGCACCCGGAGGGCTGGGACCACAACCTCGTCGGTGGCAGCGGCCTGTCGGGTGAGGCCGTGGCCGGCCAGGCGAAGAGCGAGGGTTGGCGCCTCGTGCCCGATCCGGACACGCTGGCCAAGCACACCGAGGGGCCCGCGTGGATCGTGCGGGCTGGGGTCGTGGCCGGCGATGGTCGCCAGGTCGACGCGGTACACGCGGTGCTCGTGTCGCACGGCGGACGCTGGGTAGTTCTCGGCGCGGGGGAGAACCCCGAGCAGGTGATGGCCCTCGCGGACCGCGCGGTGCACGGCAAGCCCTTTGCACCGCCGCCCAAGGGCCCGCCGCCGCCGAAGGAGGCACTGCCAGGACCCCCGCCCCCGCCGCGCTGAAGGCGCGAGTCCGGCACGGGTGCGCTGAGCAGGCGCGCGCCTCAGGCAGCGCGGATCGGTTGCTCCCCCCGATCCGCTGTCACCTGGTCGGAGCTGGAGTCCTTCTCCTCGTCGCCCTCGGCGCGCGGCTCCGCGGTCACGGGGACCGCGAGGCGCCACGGGTCGAGACCTCCGCGAACCGGCGCCTCGACGAAGCGCTCCATGCGGCCGTAGCGAACCGTAGCCACCCGCTCGTGGCGGGGAACGTGCAGGATGCGCATCGCGCACCTCCGGGAAGTGGCCCCCCGGCATGGCTGCCGGGGGGACCTCGACGACTCAACAACAAGCCCGTACGGGCCATCTTCAACAATCAACAACAGCGACGCGGGGCGTCCCGATCCGAGGCCAGCGGGAGAGGAGAGAATGGCTTCTTGCACCACTGGCGTTCTTCTCGGTGAATCCCCATATGTCGCACCAAATTCAACACAGACCTGTCCACGCCACAGCGATGTGTGGTTCGTCTCGACAGGCGTTCAATCGGTTGTCAGCGTGCTTTCAGCGCCAGGTGCGACAACGAAAAAGGCCCCCGCGAATCGCGGAGGCCTCGGCGGGTCGAACCTTTCGTCGAACCTACCGAGGGACCTCGTCGTCCAGACCGCCAAAGCGCACCGCGTACACGGCCGGCTGCTTCACAGAGCTTCTGGGGTGCTTTTCGCAGATGTTGCAGGTCATGGGAGACCTCCGCGGTGGACAGGTCGGGCGCGCACGCCCAGGGAACATCCAGAGGGTAAGCGAACCCCAGTCACACGGCAACAAGAAAGCGGGGTTTTTCTGTGTCGAATCATCGGCGGTCGTGCTGAGCCAGCCTACGGTGCGGGTTCACCGGCATCGCGTCGCTCGGGGTCCAGGCGACTCAAGAAGAAAACACGCCGTCGCCCGCCCTCATCGGCCACTCGCTGGATGCCCCACAGCAGGAATCCGCGTCCCCACGGCTCGGCGCTGGTCTGCCACGCCGCGAGGATCTCGCCGCCGGTCATGCGCTTCTCGTCGGCCTCGGCGACCCGCTCCCCGTCGACGATGCGCAGGCTCGCGAGCCGGGGACCCCGGGTGTAGGTGAGGCCCACGTCCTCGCCGTCGACGGTGACGGCGATGCGCTCGTCGAGGGTGGTGTACAGGCCTCCGGCCTCGAGTGAGTGCGTCCACACGAGCTCCCCGCCCCGGTCGACCGCGGCGGCCAGGCCCAGGGCCAGCTGCCAGCCGACGAAGACCTGCGTGGTGACGGTGCGGGTCACGGCGCGCCCGTTGACCATGGTCGTCTCGGTACGCGTCTCGGTGCGGTACACCGGGCTGTAGGCCTCGGCGACCACGAGCACGTCGTCCCCGACCTCGCGCAGGTCGTGGAGCAGGAACAGGTAGTCGAGCTCGGTGCGGCCACGGGCGGCTCGTCGCTCGGCCCGTCGGCTCGCGCGCTCGGCCCGTCGCCCGGGGAGGAAGTCGAAGAAGCCCTCCATCTCGATGAACGGGTGCGTGCGCAGCCACTGCCGGCCGTCGGCGGTGTAGCGGCCGACGTACAGGCCGTCGGTCCCGCGGGCTCCGGGCTGGGCGTAGGTGCCGATCACCAGCCTTCCGTCGTCCTCCTCGAGGCGTTGGGCATCGCGGAGCACGGGCTCGTGCTTGTCGCGGCGGACCTCCTGGACGAGGGACAGCTCGCCGTCCTTGGCGTTTGCGACCCAGCTCGTGCGGCTGCGCTTCTGCTCGGTGACGACCAGGTCCACGCCGCCGAGGGGGCTGGTGGCCATGCGCGACAGCTCGACCCGTCGGGGCAGGCCGTCGAGGAGCAGGGGATCGAGCCAGCCGGGGCTGCCGGCGCGTCCGTGGAGGACCGCGGTGCGCACGGCGAAGCTTCCGTAGAGATAGATGTCGTCGCCATCGACGACGAGCTCGGTCGGCGCGAAGGCCTTGGGGGCCGTGAACGCCTGCACGCCGATGGGGCCCGGCTTCACGGGCAGCTCGACCATCCACACGTCGCGGCGGCCGCCTCCGGTGAACGCGACGAACACGGCGTCACCGTCCTGGTACCAGTCGCGGAGCACCGCGCCGCGCGGCAGGTCGACGAGCGTCGCGTCGACGGGCTGGAGCGAGGCGTCGTACCAGGAGACCTCGAGCGTCTCGAGCTGGGCGGTGACCAGCAGTACCCACTCGCTGCCGTCGCTGTGCACCGCGGGGACCGGCGTGGCGTAGCGAAGGGTGCGGTCGAGCGGGATCTCGGCGCGGGCATCCGGAAGCACCGCGTCGAGCTCGTCGACCGGCGCCCCGAAGGCCAGGCCGAGCAGCAGCGCGATCACCGCGCCTCCTCGGAGGACGCGGCCCGTCGCCGCCGGAGCGGCGCGTGCACCGGGCTCAGCTCCGCCACGCGACGTTGTCCTCGAGGGGACCGCGGGGCTGGCGCGTGCGGTTGGCCGGGACCTCGACGTCCTCGTAGCCGATGGCGATGCCGCACAGCACGGCGTGGTTCTCGGGGATGTCGAGGGTCGTGCGGATGGTGTCGGCGTAGCTGCGCATGGCGGCCATCGCGCAGGTGTCCACGCCGCGCTCGGTCAGCGCGAGCATGAAGGTCTGCATCCACATGCCGACGGTCAGCGCGGTGCCGACGCCGAACTTCTTGTCCATGCACACGATGGCGACGTGCGGGGCGTCGAACAGCTCGTAGTTCCGGGCCATCGCGCAGATCCGGCCCTCCTTGTCGTGGCGCTCGACGCCCATCTCGCCATACAGCCGCTTGGCGCAGTCGACCTGCCAGGTGCGGTACTCGTCGTGGAAGATCTCGACCGGGTGGTCCGGCGGGTCGAAGGCCCCGCTGTAGAACTTGTCGACCATGGCCTTGGACAGCCGATCGCGGGCCTCACCGCTCGCGATGGTCACGCGCCAGGGCTGCACGTTGCAGTTCGACGGTGCCCACTGCGCCATCTCGAGGGCCTCGCGGAGGACCTCCTGCGGCACGGGGTCGGGCTTGAAGCCACGCACGGAGCGGCGCGCGCGGACGACGGCCTCGAGAGGGGAGTACTCGGCGCTCATAGAGACGACCTCCAGGCACTCGGCATATCGCGCTGGGCGCGCGGTGCATGGGGGCGGGGGCCGGGCTCGGCTCAGCGACGCGACGGCAGCCGGGTCGGGGCCCGCGGAAACTGGGGTAGGTCCGAGGACAGCTCGACGCCGTCGGCCTTCTCGCTGGTCCACACGTGGCACATCGGCGCGAAGGTGAACGCCTCGCCGAGGGTCTCGGGACGCACCGCGCACATGCCGCCGAGCACGTTGACCTCGCCGAACACCATGTCTCCGCACGCGGTGCACGCGACGTAGCGCTTGGGCTGCCCGGAGGCGGCGACCATGGTGGTGTCGCGGCCCTCGCCGTGCACGGTCGACGCGGCGCGCGGGAAGAACACCGCGCCGGTCATCGGCTCGCCGGTCACCGCCCGGCAGTCGGCGCAGTGGCACACGAACTGGAGCGCAGGGGGCACCGCGAAGTCGACGTGCAGCTGGCCGCACCCACACGAGGCGCGCATCAGGGACAGTTGCCGGTGTGCAGCTGACCGGTCTCGAAGACGAAGCACCACTTGTTCTCGCCGCCGTCGGTGACGTTGATCGAGAAGTCCTCGACCTTGCCGTCCACCTCGAGCCGCACCTGGTGCAGACCCGGCATCACCTCGCCCTTCAGCGGCGTGCGCCGGTTCGGCTTGCCGTCGAGGGTGATGAACGCCGTGGTCGGCACGCTGAACAGCTTGTAGGTCACGGGCGTCGGGCCCGCCGGCGCGGGTGCGGGTGCCGGCGACACGGGGCTCGGCACGGCGCGCGGGCGAGGCGTCGGTCGCGGACGCGGCTGCACGGCGACCGGCTCGGGCTCCGGCTCGTCCATCTCGGCGATGGGCTCGGGCTCTTCGACGGGCTCGGGCTCGGGGGCCTCGGCCGGCGAAGGGACCGGGCGAACGACATCGGCGGTGAGGTCGGCGGCGGACTCGTACTCGGCGGTCTGGCGCGCGGCGGGTCCGATGACGAAGTAGAACACGCCGCCCACGCCCACCCAGAACAGCAGGAAGAGCAGGGCCGCGCCCCACGCCGCGTAGAACACGGGGCCGCGTCGCGGGCGGGTGATGATCTCTTCGCTTTCGTCGTCGGTGAGGGTGCCGAGGGCGGGGTTGTGGACCCGCGGGGCCTCGCCGGAGCGACTCTCGCCAGGGAGGGGCCCGAACAGCGGGTCACCGCCGTCGTTGACCACGGTCTGGGCGGCGGCGATGGCGCCTCCCGAGGTCGGGCGGCTTCCGCGAGGACCGCGTGCCCGGGGCGGCGGGGCGACGGGCGTCTCACCCTGGGGCCCGCGTGCGGCGATGGGCAGGTTGGGGGCGTCGTGCACCCCGGTCATCTCGACGGTGGGCTCGCTCACCGTGCCCTGGAGCTCCGGGGCGTCCCAGGTCTGCTCTCCCTTGAGCACGGCGAACAGCGTGTCGCAGTCGGGGATGCGCTCGTTGCGGTCGATGGCCAGGCAGCCGCGGATCGCCATCTCGTAGCGGTCGTCGAGGCTGCGGTTGTACTCGCGCGGCGGCACGATGTCGCCGCCGACCACCGCATTGTAGATGGCCAGCGTGTCGTCGCCGGGGAAGGTGCGCACCCCGGTGCACAGTTCGTAGAGGATGCAGCCGAGCGACCAGATGTCGGCGCGCACGTCGACGCTGCGAGCGTCGCGGATCTGTTCCGGCGCCATGTACGCCGGCGTGCCCATCGCCACACCCTGGCGGGTCTGCCCGGCGCCAGCGGCTGCCTCGTCGGCGATGACCTTGGCGAGGCCGAAGTCGGTCACCTTCGGTACGAAGCCTTGCGGGCTCTCGGCGAGCAGTACGTTCGCGGGCTTGAGGTCGCGGTGGACCAGCCCGTGCTCGTGCGCGACCCGCACGCCCGCGAGGATGCCGAGAAACAGGATCTCGGCGGTCGGAAGGTCGAGGCGGTAGTCCTCGAGGGCCTTCTCGAGTGAGGGACCCTCGATGTACTCCATGAGCAGGCCCGGCTGGCCATCCACCTCGAGCACGTCGGTGACGGTGACGATGTTCAGGTGGTCCAGGGTCGCCTGGACCCGCCCCTCGCGGAGCATGCGCTCGCGGATGGAGCGGCTGGTGACCGAGAGCACCTTGAGCGCGTGGGCGGTACCCAGCTTCGAGTGCTTCACCCGGTACACCACCGCGGTTCCGCCGGTTCCGATCACGGAGTCGACGGTATAGCGGTCGATCAGGGCGCCGTTGGAGAGCATGTGTGAGGAGGATACCGGAGCTTTGGGCTCTCTGTCGGCGATTGACAGCGAAACCACGGGACGGACGGGTGGCCAACGCTCGGCCGAGCGCTGTCGTCGGGATGGGGGTCCCGACGAATGACTCCGACCGAGCGCAGCTTCTCGACCGAGAGGCGCCCGGTGTAACCGACCCGAACCGAGGGGCAAGGAGCTCGAACAGCGGCTATGCTCGCGCACGCTGGGGGTGACATGCGAGGGCTCGCCGTGATCGCGCTGGTGGCGCTGGGGTGCACCAAGCCCCACGTGCCTGGTGAGAATGTGTTGGTCATCATCAGCGATGACATCGGGGAGGACCGGACGGGTGTGTACGCCGTGGAAGGCGCCGACACCTTCACCCCGAACCTCGACGCTCTGGCCGCCGAGGGTGTTCGCTTCACCAACGTGTACTCGAACCCGACCTGTTCGCCCTCGCGCTCGACGCTGATGACCGGGCGCTACGCCACGCGGCACGGGGTCGGCCGGTGGATCTTCCCCCGGACCGAGGAGTACGACCTCAACCTCGACGAGCTCACCATTCCCGAGATGCTCGACCAGCACGCCGAGGGCTCCTACACCTCCGCGGCCGTTGGCAAGTGGCACATGGTGCGCTTCTCCCGTGCCAATCCCCAGCGCCATCCGCTGCAGCAGGGCTTCGCCCACCACCGGGGTGGACTCGCGAACCCGCTCGACGCCACCAACGACGAGAACCGCCCGCGCAGCTACACGAACTGGCAGAAGAACGTCGACGGCAACCTGTCGTGGTCCGAGACCTACATGACGACGGACACGACGAACGAAGCGCTGACGATGATCGAAGAGCTGCCCGAGCCGTGGTTCCTGTGGGTCGCCTACAACGCCGCCCACACGCCGCTGCACGTGCCGCCCGACGACCTCAACCCGATGGGGGTCACCGAGGACTCGTCCGAGTACGACCTCTACGACGCCGACACCCTCGCGTGGGACATGGAGCTCGGCCGGTTGCTCGATGGCATCGACCCCGAGATGCGCGAGGAGCTGACCATCGTGTACCTCGCGGACAACGGCACGCCGGACCACGCGATTCGCGCGCCCTACGACTCGGCGCGGCACAAGGCGACGACCTACGAAGGGGGCGTGCGGGTGCCGATGATCGTCACCGGTCCGCACGTGACCGAGCCGGGCAGCGTGTCCTCGGCCCTGGTGAACTTCACCGACCTGTTCCCGACCCTCGCCGACATCGCGAACGTCGATGTCGAGACCCTGACCTATACCGACGGTGCGCGTCGCGGCGAGGCCGTCGAGCTCGATGGCTTCAGCCTGCTGCCGTACCTCGAGGACCCGGCGACGCCGAGCGAGCGCGAGTTCCTGTTCACCGAGGCCTTCTACCCGAACGGTCCCGGACCCTATGAGTACCGGCGCCGCACGGTGCGCACCGCGACCCACAAGCTGCGTCGCGAGGAGGCCAACGGCGGCAAGGTGTTCAACGAGTACTACTACCGGCTCGAGGACGGCGCGATCGACGAGGGCAACCCGATCTCGCTGGACACGGCGAGCGCGGAGGATCGCGCGGCCTTCGACGCGCTGCTCGCCGAGATGGATCGCCTCGCGGCCGACCTCTCCTTCGACTGGTAGGGGTCTGGCGGATAGTCGTCGCGACTGGAGGCCGCATGGGCGCGCACTGGACCCTCTCCCTGGACGACACCTTCACCGAGACCGAGCTCGACGGACAGACCGGGTTTGTTCGCGACGATCAGGCCGTGATCCTCGCGCCGTTCGAGACGCAGCTGCCCGCGGACGAGGCGATCGACAAGATGGGCCTCGAGACCGAAGGCGTGCTCGAGCACCTGCCCCGCAGCGGTGGCGCGATTCGCCGTGAGGCGGTGATCGTCGAGCGCGACGGCGGCGACGAGAGCCGCTTCGCGCTGCAGGGCTTCGTCGCGGTGGCCGGCTCGCTGCTCGCCGTCGGCTTCTACTGGGAGAGCGAGGACGACCGCGAGTGGGCAGTCGAGGCCTTCCGCGCCATCGGCGTCGAGTAGCGACTCGCTCGGGTCCGCGCGGACCAGAGCGTCTGCGACGCGATGCGGCCTTCCTCGACGCCCGCTGAGCTCAGCGACGCCGCGCTTCCAGCGCCTCGTCCCAGCCCTCGCCGAGCGGCGGGTTGTCCGGCATCTCGAAGCCCGGGTAGTTCGCCCACGCCTGGGGATTGAGCTGCCGGAGCAGGGGACGGTTGGCCTCGTCCGAGCGGGTGGTGTCCTTGCTGGCCCATGCCAGGCGCAGGAACACCCACAGAAAGCGCCAGTAGCCGGGCAGATCGCGCAGCCATGCCATCCACACCGCGGCGCGACCGGGTTCCTCGGCGAGCTCGGCCCGTGGGTAGCCGTCGGCGTCGAGGCACTCGGCGGTCTGCTCCTCGATGAGGCGGATCTGGGCGGGCGTGTAGGCCTTCTTCCAGCGGGGCTCGACGGGGCCCTTCTTCGGTGCCCTGGTCGCCGACTCGAACCACGGCACCGGCGGCACGTCACTCGCCGGAGGCCCGTGGGTCGGATGGTCGAGCACCTGCTCGCTCCACGCCTCGCCGACGAACGCGAGCACGCCCTCCATCACCGCGCGCGGATCGGCGATCAGGTCCTCGAGGCGCACCTTGTGGATGCGATCGGTGTAGTCGAGGCTCTGGCGGTGCTCCATGCGACACAGGGTGGTGCCGCCGTTGATGCTGTCCGTGGCCCAGGGCATGCGGGCCAGCGAGGCGACCACGTCGCGCGGGTCGCGCACGATGCGAATCACGCGGGCATCAGGGAAGTCCTCGAAGATGCGGTCGAGGTTCGCGGTGTGTGACGGTGTCTTGTCGCCCCAGCGCGGCTTGCCGTACTGAGCGGCCTTGGCGCGCATCACTGCGGTGTACAGCTCGCCCACGTTGTCGCGCGTGAGGGGAGGGACCTCGTCGAGCAGCTCGGGACCCAGGAACAGCCACCGGAACGAGAACGAGCGCACGTAGTGCTCGATCAGCCGCTCGGCGCCCTGCTTCCACGCGAAGCCCTGCTCGAAGATGTAGAAGCTCGCCTCGTGCGTCAGGTACACGCGCGGGTGGGCCGAGATCATCATCCGCAGCAGCGTGGTCCCCGAGCGGCCAGTGCCGACGACGAAGATGGGGGCGGTGCGCGGGTCGGGAGCAGTCACGGCCCCGGTATAGCGTGAGGGCGTGTGATGCGCCGTGATGGCCACACACCAACCGGGTGGGTTCTTGTACGGGTGCAAGGAGGCTGCTTTGGTTCGCATGCTCGTCGCCATCACGCTGTTCGTCGCGTCCACCGCCGGTGCGGAGGAGCTGTCGCTTCGCGACTCCCGCGGAGCCCAGGTCGAGGTGCACGACCAGGGCACGGTGATGTTGTTCTGGTCGATGGACGATGCGGGCGCGACCGAGCAGCTCACCCAGCTGGCCGAGCTCGAGGCCGCCGGCCGTGACGTCGTCGCGGTGAACACGGACAGCCCGAACCGCAAGGCGCAGATCCGCCCGTGGCTGGCTCGCCACGGCGTGACGGTGCGTACCGCGGTCGACCCGACCGGCGAGCTGGCGAGCACCTGGAAGGCGAGCAGCGGCGAGGCCGTGCTCATCGAGAACATTGCGGTGCACCGCGTCACCTGGCGAGGCAGCGACCTCGAGCCCCTGCGGCTCGTCCCGGCGGCCACCGAGGTCCGCACCGCGCGCGAGTAAGGTCCCCCAGACCTTCGTTGTTGGGACCCGGTCCCGCTCCTTGGAGGCCTGTTCCAAAGGATGCGGGGTCGGGTCCTCTCACGTGTGACCTCCGAGCCACACCGCGGTATGTTGCCGGGCTCTGGAGGACTGCATGAAGGCTGCAGCTGCGCTGCTGATCCTGCTCCCGCTCACGGCTCATGCCGGCGACAAGTCGACCCGCTGGGTGCGTGACAGCATCGAGTACCACACGCTCACGAACCAGGTGTACGCGGGGGCGACCCGCGAGGTGCTCGCGACGACCGAGGCCGAGAAGCTCAAGAAGAAGGACCACTGGGTGGTCGTGGTCGACGTCGACGAGACGATCCTCGACAACAGCGTCTACCAGCTGCAGATGGGCGCCTACGACGCCTCCTTCGAGCCCGCGAGCTGGAACGCGTGGTGCGAGCGCCGCGAGGCCGCCGTGGTCCCGGGCGCCGACGCGTTCATCGCCGCGGTGCACGAGGCGGGCGGCAAGGTGGCCTTCGTCACCAACCGCCACGAGGTGGTTCGCGAGGCGACTCGCGCGAACCTCGATGCCTTCGGACTCTGGGGCAAGGACGACATCCTGTGCCTCAAGACCGACGACGAGGCCTACGACAAGGTCAAGCGTCGTACCGAGCTGCGCACCGGCGAGGGTGCGTGCTCCTGGGAGGGCAAGCCCGCTCGCGTGCTCGCCTACGTCGGCGACACGATCACCGACTTCCCGGAGGCCGGCGAAGAAGAGGGCGTGGACCGCGGTGCTCAGTGGGGCACGACCTACTTCCTGCTGCCCAACCCGATGTACGGCAGCTGGGAGCGGGGCGTCACCCGCCCGATGCCCGAGTAGTCAGGTTCCGCAGAACGTGACCATGCGCCCGAAGCTCTCGGGCGCGGGTTGCGTGTACGCGTCGATGCCGGGCCGGGCCGTGAACGGGTCCGAGACCGCGGCGAGCAGCGCGCGAAAGGGGTCCAGGTCGCCGGTGATCGCGGCGTCCAGGGCCTCTTCGACCTTGTGGTTGCGCGGGATGACCAGCGGGTTGACCGCGTCCATGCGGTCCGCGACATCGGCGTCCCCGAGGCGGGCGTGCCAGCACGTGAGCCACGCATCGAGGGCCGCGGTGTCGGAGAACAGGGAGAGCAGCCCGAGGCGCTTGCCCCGTCGCTCATCGGCCAGCGCGCGGAACGTGCGGGTGTAGTCGGCACCCTCCGCGAGCATGCGCTCGAGCAAGTCGGCGACCAGCGCGAGATCGTCCTCGGCCTCGCCGTCGAGACCGAGCTTGGCGCGCATGTGCCCGAGGAAGGCGGCGTTGTAGGTGGGGCCATAGTCGCCGAGCACCGCCTCGGCCTGGGCGATGGCCGCGCTCTCGTCGTCGGCGAGCAGCGGGAGCAGCGCCTCGGCGAGCCGCGCGAGGTTCCACGCGGCGATGCCCGGCTGGCGGCCGTAGGCGTAGCGTCCGTGCTGATCGATGGACGAGAACACGGTCTGCGGGTCGTAGGCGTCCATGAACGCGCAAGGGCCGTAGTCGATGGTCTCGCCGCTGATCGTGCAGTTGTCCGTGTTCATCACGCCGTGCACGAACCCCAGCGACATCCAGTGCGCGACGAGCTTCGCCTGGGCGTGGACCACGGCGCGCAGCAGCTCCGCGGCGTCTTCGGCCTCGGGATAGTGCCGCGCGCGGGCGTAGTCGGCGAGCCGCTGGAGCTTGTCGTGGTCGCGGCGGGCCGCGAAGAACTCGAAGGTGCCGACGCGCAGGTGGCTGCTGGCGACGCGCACGAGCAGGGCGCCGGGGAGCGCCTCGTGGCCGTGCATCGCGTCGGGCAGGGCCTCGCCCTTGCGCGCTGCGAGGCGCACGGAGGTCGGCCGCGGCACGCGCTCGCCGGTGCGCACGACCGCCAGCGCGCGGGTCGTGGGCACGCCCAGCGCGTGCATGGCCTCGCCCATCAGGTACTCGCGGAGCACGGGGCCGAGGGTCGCCTTGCCGTCGCCCCCGCGGGAGAACACGGTGCGGCCGCTGCCCTTCAGGTGCAGGTCCACGCGGCGTCCGTCCGGGGCGACGACCTCGCCCATCAGGTA
Organism: Deltaproteobacteria bacterium; assembly: GCA_006226595.1. Classification (GTDB taxonomy): domain Bacteria; phylum Myxococcota_A; class UBA796; order UBA796; genus M1803. The sequence goes on along the minus strand of SBGP01000095.1, from coordinate 81,602 downwards.
CGCGCGCCCGTCGCCCAGCTGTGGGTTGAAGCCGCCGAACTGGTGCCCGGCGTAGGCCATGGCCAGCGGGGACGCGCCCTCGGGCTGGGCCTGTCCGCCGAACCAGGTGGCGGCGTGGGCTTCGACCTCGGCGTCGAGTCCGAGCTCGTCGGCGAGGGCCTGGTTGTAGATCACCGTCGCTGGATCCGGGAATGCCGGGGGTTCGTAGGCGACGTACAGCCCGTCGAGATCGCGGGCATAGGAATTGTCGAAGGCGATGGACATGCCGTCCCGTATCTCTCCACCCCCATAGGCGTTACATGGCCCGCTTCGTCCGGAGTGTTCCATGGCCCGCACCCGCTTCGCCCCGACTCGCGCCGACGTGCGTGCCTGCGTCGACGACGCCGCCCAGCGCTGGGCTGGGGTCGCGCACCCCACTGACGTGTCCTTCGAGGAGCTCGTCGCCGCGCACGCCCGCATCCTCGCCGCCGCCGAGGAGCTCTCCGGTGGCACGGAGGACGCCCAGAAGCGCGCGGTGACGTACTTCAGCATCTACGAGGACTCGCAGGGCAACTTCATGTTCCCGCTCATCGCCTCGCACGGCTCGATGTGGGGCGTCACGCACACCCAACGCATCGATCGCGCGCTCCGCCAGCTGCGTCGCTTCTCGCGTCACGGGCGGGTTCAGGGGTGGATGGATGCGCTCGACGCGATCCGCGACATCAACCGCCGCGTGTTCGTCGAGATCTACTCGACCTTCTACTTCACCCGGTTCTACGGGCGTCATCCGCGGGCGAACGAGGTGATCAAGCCCGAGGTCCTCGCGCTGTACAACCGCGTGCACGAGGCGGTGGAGGCCGGTGAGAAGATGCCGCTCTCCGAGCGCCGCGACCTGTACTTCGAGGTGTTTGTGCACGAGCAGCACGACATCGTCGACCCGGGCATCCACGATGCGGTCGCCACCTGCCCGTCGTGGATGGTGAGCGTGTTCAAGCGGGTGCGGCCGCGGTTCAAGTACTTCCCGCGCGGCGAGAGCCTCGTGTTCACCGACTTCACCGACGTGGACCAGCGCAACCGCGAGGGTCTGCGGGCGATGGACTTCGGTGAGCAGGTCGGCGCCGATCGCGTGCTCGAGGCGCTCTCCGAGTACTGATTGCGCGGCCTCCGATCGCGGGTCATGCGAGAACCGGAGGTTCGATGGCGGAGGAAGAGCTCGGCATCCTGATGCGCATCGCGCGGGCCCTGTTCCCCGAGGAGCCGGTGTACCGAGAGGATCCGTTCGAGATCCAGGTCGCGCCGCAGTTCCCTGCCGATGCCTGGCGACAGTACGACGGGATCTGGATCGCCTCGACCCCGTCGATGGCCGATACGATGCTCGGCGGCGGCTACCAGGCGGCGCGGCTGCCGGTGCACGTGCCCGGGCTCTACGCCGACGAGCGGGTGCTTCGCGCGGCGGCGGCCGGCGTGATGCCCAAGGACAGCACCACGCGCGACCTCATCGCCGACCCCGGTGTGAACGAGGCGATGGGCGGCCACCCGGTCTTGCTGCGCGAAGAGATGGTCGCGATGCGCAAGGGAGAGGCCTCCATCGAGCGCCTGCAGGCGTTGGCTCGCGCCGTGGACGCGGCACGGCGTGCCCCGTGGCAGGCGGTCGCGAAGAAGCTCGGCCTGCCACTCGACGATCGCGCGCTGTCCATCGTCGGCAACACCGGCGGATTGCTCGGCAACCGCGAGTCCTTCGACGTGCGCATCCGTGAGGAACGGCGGCACACGCGTATCCGCATCGCGCTTCCGCCGGGCCTGCCCGAGGGGTTCAGGGTCGTTGCTGGCAAACCCAAGCCGGACGAGCAGATCGGTCACCCGATCCTCGATCGCGCGCTGACCTTCCGGGGCGTGGATCGCCTGCTTCGCCGCAAGCTGCTTGCCATCGAGGAGCCGCTGCTGAACCTGCTCGGCGATCGACCCCAGTCGGACCTCGATCCACGGCGTATTCGCGTCGTCGTCGAGGGGCGCATGCTCTCGGAGCTCGACGGCCTCGTCGAGGACGCGCTCGCGGTGGTGAGGGCCTTGAGACCTTGACAGCGGGGGGTGAACGGCCTAATTGCGCCCGGCTCGCCCAAGGCTCTTCAAGACCCCATCCCGGGGCGCCTCATGGGGCGGTATTCGGAGGACATCGCCATGTACGCGATCGTCGAGACCAGCGGACGTCAGTTCCGCGTCGAAGAAGGCGCCACGATCACTGTCGATCACGTGGACGCCGCCGAGGGTGCCGAGATCACCCTCGACAAGGTGCTGCTCGTGGGCGGCGACAACGGCACGAAGGTGGGCACCCCCACCCTCGACGGTGCGACTGTCACCGCGACCGTGGCTCGTCACTTCAAGGGCGACAAGGTGATCACCTTCAAGTACAAGCAGCGCAAGCGCTCGCGTCGTCGGGTGGGCTTCCGCCACTCGCACACCGAGCTGACCATCACCGGTATCAAGGCCTAAGGAGGGCGAGATGGCTCATAAGAAGGGACAGGGTTCCTCCCGCAACGGCCGCGACAGCAACCCGCAGTACCGTGGCGTCAAGCGCTACGACGGCGAGGTCGTTTCGGCCGGCTCCATCCTCGTTCGTCAGCTCGGCACCAAGCTGCACCCGGGCACCAACGTGGGCCTGGGCCGCGACTACACGCTGTTCGCCACCACCGACGGTCGGGTCACGTTCGAGACCCGCAACCGCCGCAAGCTGGTCAGCGTCTACCCGGTCGAGAGCAACGCGTAGTCGTCGCTCCGACACACGCGAGAGCCGCCTGCGGGCGGCTCTTTTTGTAGGTATCTGCCTGGTCGAGACGCAGCCGGGCTTCGGGATTTCCGATGAAGTTCAAGGACGAGATCAGCTTCCTGTGCAGCGCCGGTACCGGCGGTGACGGCATCGTGCACTGGCGCCGCGAGAAGTTCGTGCCGCGCGGCGGCCCGGACGGCGGCGACGGTGGACGGGGCGGCTCGGTGATCTTCGAGGCCACCCGCCAGCGCAACACGCTCATCGACTTCCGGTTCAACAAGCACTACCGGGCGGGCGATGGCCAGGCGGGCATGGGCAACCGCATGAACGGTCCGTCCGGCGAGGACCTGGTGCTGCCGGTGCCGCTCGGCACGCTGATCTTCAACGACGAGACCGACGAACTCCTCGCCGACCTCACCGCCGAGGGCGAGACCTTCGTGCTCGAGGGTGGCAAGGGCGGCCTCGGCAACTGGCACTTCAAGTCCTCGCGCAACCGCACGCCGGAGAAGGCGACGTCGGGCCGCGAGGGCGAGTCCTACCGGCTGCGCCTCGAGCTCAAGCTCATCGCCGACGTCGGCCTGCTCGGCTTCCCGAACGCGGGCAAGTCCACGTTCATCAGCCGGATCAGCGCCGCCAAGCCGAAGATCGCGGCCTACCCGTTCACCACGCTGGTCCCGAACCTGGGTGTCGTGCACATCGGCGAGGGCGATTCCTTCGTCGTCGCCGACATCCCCGGGCTGATCCGCGGTGCCGCGGAGGGCGAGGGCCTGGGCCACCAGTTCCTCAAGCACGTCGAGCGCTGTGGGCTGTACATCCACCTGGTGTCGCCCGAGGAGTGGGATGGCTCGCCGGCTTCGCGCTTCGCGGACCTCAACGAGGAGCTGCGCAAGTACGGCGACGAGCTCGCCAACCGCCCGCAGCTGGTCGCGCTGAGCAAGATCGACACGGTCACCGAGGAAGAGGCGAGCCGCATCGCCGCGGAGCTCGCCGAGGCCGCGGGTTGCCAGGTGTTCCCGATCTCGAGCGTCACGGGGGCTGGCTTGCGCGAGCTCGTCGGCTCCGCCTACACGCTGCTCAACCAGCAGCGCGAGGAGCAGGCGCGCCTCGCGCCCGAGGCCGCCGAGGCCGAGGCGTGGGACGAGGGCGACGGGGAGCTCGTCGACTGGGACCGGGACGAGCTGGCGTAGCGGGTCTCAGCGCTGCCGGCGCTCGCCGAGGACCGCGCCGACCCCGATGCCCACGTGCCCGCCGAAGGTGTGCGCCTCGAGCTCGTGTCGAACGAACACGCGCTCGCTGGGCTCGAGGAACACCGAGGTCGCGATGCTCGCGGCGATGAACGGCCGCACGAGGCCCGACTGGGTGAACGGAGGTGCCGTCCTCGAACAGCTCCGAAGCGTAGGGGACCCACACGGACAGGCCCCCGCCGAGGGTGAACTCCATGCCGCCGGCAGGGGCATCCGTGGCCAAGGACCAGACGAGCGCTGCAGTCGCGAGCACACGGCGCACAGGCCCTCCGCTGTGGCCACATCGTACCAGAGGCTAAGCTCTCGCCATGCACCGCTTCTTCCTCCCGATTGCGCTGTTCGCGGCGGCCTGCTCAGAGCCGGAGCGCCACGACACCTTGCCCACCGCCCAGCTCGTGGCCGACCGCGGCCTCGACATGTGGCAGCCCGACGGTCTCGGTCTCGGGTGGATTCCGACCGTGTGGGGCCACGGACTGATCCGTCTCGACGAGGCCACCGGCGGCAGCGCGGGCCTCGACTACAACGCGGCGTGGATGGCGGACGTGCTCCCGGCCTTCGAAGAAGCCGAGCCCCGTACCTTCACGGCGTCGGACGAGGTGGCCCTGTGCAGTGTGGCCTCGTGGGTGCAGGCTCACCGCGATGCGGGACTTGGGCCGATGCTCGACGCGGCGGATGCGTACCTCTCGGACCCGCCGCTCACCGATGAGGGGGCGATCGAGCACTGGACCGGCGCGACCGCGACCCAGGCGCCGTACGTCGACCAGGTGTGGGTCGACTCGCAGTTCATGTTCGGCATGATCTGGCTCCACGAGTTCGATCGCACCGGTGAGGCGAGCCTGCTCGACGCCACTGCCGAGCAGTACCTGCTGTTCTCCGAGCTGCTCCGCGACCCCGCGGATCAGCTGTACCGACACGCCTACGACGACGTCGAGGACGCGAACATCCCGGTCGAGGCGGTGTACTGGGCGCGCGGCAACTCGTGGGTCCTGATCTCCGGGGTCGAGCTGCTCGCGCGACTGCCCGCCGACCACGCCGATCGCGCCGCGCTCGAAGGCCTGGTTCAGGCTCACGCGGCGGCGGTGGTCGACAGCCAGGCAGCCGACGGCATGTGGCACACGGTGATGAACCAGCCGCTGGGCGACGACCCGGACAACTACACCGAGACCAGCGGGGCGGCGCTGCTGCTCTACGGGCTGGTCCGCGGCGTGGAGGCCGGGGTGCTCGACCTCGACGACGTCGGCCACGCCATCGACGCAGCGGTCGTCGGCGTGCTCGACAACGTGAACGCCGAGGGTCAGGTCGACGGCACCAGCTACGGCACGAACCCCGGTGACTACGCGAACTACGTAGGCGTGGGCACCAACGACGACCTGATGCTCGGTGTCGGTGCAGTGCTGATGGCGCTCGCCGAGGTCCATGGCGTGGAGAAGTCGCTGTGAGGCGCCTGATCCCGGTATTGGCGCTGTTCGCGTGCAAGCAGGCCGAGCCCGAGGAGGAGCCCTACGTCGGCCTGCTCGTCGACGAGGCCGATCGCCCCACGCTACTCGCCCGCATCGACACCGCGCCCTACGACCTGGTGTACGACGCGCTGGTCGAGGAGGCCGCCCAGGATCTGCGCGTTCCCGAGGCCGACGCGCCCTGGGACCACAGCGTGCACGGCCACAACGCGGACGTCGCCCAGGCCGCGGCCTTCCTCGCCTGGCTCCACGAGGATCGCGTGTACGCGCAGATCGCGCTCGACAGCTTCGCGCTGCTCGACGGCGACGTGCTCTCCACCGACGTCGGCGACGTGAACATCCGCGTGCCGCACACGACGATTGCGTACACCAACGCCTGGGACCTGCTCGAGCTCGGCGGGTTCTGGCCGGGCGAGGGCACGCGCGCCGATGCGCGAGAGCGCATCCTCGAGGTCGCGGACGGGACCTACGAGCGCTTCCACGACGACGACATCTATCGGCAGGTGTGGCTCACTCCCGCCCAGAACAACCACCCGATCCGCACGGTCACCGCCGTGGGCTACCCGGCGCTGCGCTTCCCCGATCACCCGGAGTCCCAGGCCTGGTCGGACTGGGCGGCCAGCGAGCTCGCCTATCTTTGGGGACCCGACGGTCAGTACGTGCAGCCCGACGGCGGCGTGTCCGAGGGGCCGTTCTACTACGGCTTCGCGCTCGCCCCGTCGCTCGCGTACTTCGCGGCGATGGACCGGCTCCATCCGGATGGACTGGCCGCCACCCGCGACTGCATCAACCGCAGTGACCTCGACCCGTGGACGGGCCACGGCTGTGTGGACGGGGAGGCCTTCACCTTTGCGAACCCGCTGTACGACCCGCTCTTCCACGCGACGGTCGACTGGTCCATCGGCCTGCGCCTACCCGACGGCAGCCGCCCGCCGCTCGCGGATGCCTACTTCAACCCGCTCAACGGCGCGGCCCTGCTCACCGGCTTTGGTGGGGGAGGGCACACCCACTGGGACTGGGCGAACAACGTGGCGCGGCCGTACACGATGACCCACGGCCTGGACCTGCGGCCCTACCACCTGACCCTCGTCGACCCCGACGTGGCGCCGGTCGAGCCGCCATGGACCACGCGGATCCTGCCGGAAGCGGGCACCGCGACGTTCCGCAGCGACTGGTCCGAGGATGCGCGCTTCCTGCTGCTCGTCGCCGAGAACGGCTCCGCGCGCAAGACCCTGCACGACCACGTGGACGGCACCTCGTTCTCGCTCGCGGCCTACGGCGAGTACCTGCTCGTCGACCCCGGCTACTACAAGCCGAACTCGCTGAACAACGCGGTCACGTCGGCGCCCGAGGCGCACAACGTCGTGCTGATCGACGGAGTTGGCGCGCCGGACAAGGGCCTGCTCACCAACTTTGGGGACACCGACAGCTTCCTGCGCCATGGCGAGATCGGTGCGAACCTCCACTACGCCGAGGCCCACATCGCCTATGAGGACGCGACCATCGAGCGCTCGGTGCTCATGGTGGATGGACGCTACTTCGTGGTCGCCGACCGCATCGACAGTCAGGGCGGACCGCGGACCTTCGGATGGCGCGTCGGCGGACACGCCGGCTACGGCGTCGGCGGGAGCTACGAGCTCGATGGGCAGCGGTTCAACGTCGAGCGGGAGCGTGCGGGGCTCGACGTGTGGCTCGGCTCCACGGCGGGGCTTCCGACCCTCACGGAGCCGCCCTTCGTCGAGAACCAGGCGCCTCACGTGCACCAGTTCGCCCTCGACCGCGAGGTCAACCACCACGTGGTCGTCGACGGCGAGGTCCAGGGCGAGGCACCGGACTTCCTCGCGGTGCTCGCGCCCTACGCCGTGGGCGCGACCGGCGACGACGCGCCGCTCGCGGTGGCCGCGATGACCGGACTTCCCGCCGGGTGGACGGGCTTCGTGATCGGCGACGACCAGGTGGTCCTTCGCGATCCGACCAGCACCGAGACCGCGACGCTCCCCGATGGCGCCGAGCTCTCGACCGACGCCGAGCTCGTGTTCCTCGGAAGTTCCGGCATCGCGCGCGTGCGCGGCGCCACCGTGCTCGTCGATGGGGTCGAGCGCGCCGACGGCGCCGGCCAGATCCTCCTCGTCGAGTGAGACGAGAGCAGCACTTCGTGGCTGTGATGGCCCGGATGATCTGCCCGTCGACAGCGCCATAGGCAGTGTCTATCGGCTTCACGAGGTGGTAGCTGATATCCTTCCTGCCCACCCCACGGAGATCGTCCATGCGCTTCCTGCCTTTCCTTGCGCTGCTCGCCTGCGGCGATGCCGCACCCCCGTCCGAGACCACCCCCGAGGCTCCCGCCGCCGAGGCAGACGCCAAGGCCGAGGCGCCGAAGCACGCGGCGCTGTTCAAGCCGCTGCCGAAGGACATGGCCGTGGACGGCAAGGCCCGCACCGAGGCGATGATCGACCTTGGTCGCCAGCTCTACTACGACGCTCGTCTGTCGAAGAACCACGACATCAGCTGCAACAGCTGCCACATGCTCGACAAGTACGGCCAGGATGGCGAGCCCACCTCGCCCGGCCACAAGGGTCAGCGCGGCGGCCGCAACAGCCCGACGACCTACAACGCCGCGCTGCACCTCTCCCAGTTCTGGGATGGTCGCGCCGCCGACGTCGAGGAGCAGGCCAAGGGCCCGGTCCTCAACCCGGTCGAGATGGCGATGCCCGACGAGGGCTACGTCCTCAAGGTGCTGACGTCGATCCCCGGCTACCAGGAGGGCTTCAAGGCGGCCTTCCCGGACGACGAGGACCCGATCACCTACGACAACTTCGCGAAGGCGGTCGGTGCCTTCGAGCGCGGCCTCGTCACGCCGGCACCGTTCGACAAGTACCTCGAAGGGGACGCCGCGGCGCTCACCGACGAGCAGAAGGCCGGCCTCGACCTCTACGTGAGCACCGGCTGCACCACCTGCCACAACGGCGTGGCGGTCGGCGGTGCGATGTACCAGAAGCTCGGACTCGTGAAGCCCTACGAGACCGCCGACAAGGGTCGCGGCGACCTCACCGGCAACGAGGCCGAGAACTACTTCTTCAAGGTACCGAGCCTCCGCAACATCACCGAGACCGCGCCGTACTTCCACGACGGCAGCATCGCGAGCCTCGACGAGGCGGTGAAGCTCATGGCGAGCCACCAGCTCGGCAAGGAGCTCGACGATGCCCAGGTGAAGAGCATCGTGACCTTCCTCGGCGCCCTGAAGGGCGAGCCGGACGCGGCGTACATCGCCAAGCCCGAGCTTCCCGAGTCCGGTCCCGAGACGCCCAAGGCGGACCCGAGCTGATGCGCGCGCTGGGCTTCCTGCTTCTCGCCGCCTGCAATGGGGGCGGCAACATCGAGGGCGTGCTCGAGTCCGCGGCCGTCGAGTCCGCGGAGATCGACGTCCTCGATGGGTCGGGAGCCCAGCAGCGCTTCCGCGTCACCCTGGCCGAGGCCAGCGGCGCGGCGCTTCCCCACGACGGGGTGGCGTTCGTGCTCTGGGCCCGCGCCACCGACCCGGCGGGTCAGGACTCGCCGGGGCTGTTCTCGATCGACCTGACCATCGACACCGACCTCGTGTCGAACACCGAGCTGGTCACGCCGGGCACGCACGAGTTCCGTGCCGAGGCGATTGCCGCGGGCACTTGCGAGCCCGGATGCTTCACCGAGGTGGACCTGACCTGGGTGCACGTCGAGGGTGGCGACGCCAAGGTGTCGGTCGAGGCGCGTGCCGAGGTCACGGTGGAGGAGCCCGATCTGGAGCTGCTCTTCGACGTCGAGGCCGTGTTCTAGTACCCCCCAGCCGCCGGCTCATCCGAGGCAGGTCTGCTCGGTCTCCTCGCCGCTGCAGCTGATCTGGCCGAGCTCGCCCGTATCGGGGCTCGCCGGGTCGACGTCCCAGGTGCAGCTCGTCACCCGGTCCACGGTGATCTCGCCGCTGTTGCTGCGCATGACCGCGCAGGCCTCGGCGCAGGTCACGTCCGCTGGCTCGATCTCGAGCCGCGCGGCGGCATCGTCGATGTCGGCGGCCCACACGGTCTCGACGATCGAGAACGCCCCGCTGGACTCGCAGTCCATGGTCTGGCTCGTCGAGATGCACCCGACGAGGAGAAGGCAAGACAGAGGCCGCATGCGCACTCCCGGTGTTCGTCACGGGCGCCCGCGCCCGGGTTCGGGTAGTCTGCCCCGGTCATGCCTGCACCGACCACCGAATACGAGCAGCGGCTCGCCGCACTGACCGCCGACATCCTCGAGCTGCGCAAGCGCTACGTGGGGCCGCCGGGCGAGGAAGACCTCGCGCACCTGCGGAAGATGGAGCGGTGGACGCTCGGGTGCACGGCGCTCGGCTACGCCACGGCGTGGATCGCGCCGAATCCGTTGTCCGTGCTCCTCTTGTCCACGGGCCGCTTCGCGCGGTGGACGGTGCTGTCCCACCCGATCGTGCACAAGGGCTACGACCGCGCCGAGGACCCCGGACGCTACCGGAGCAAGGTGTGGGCGGTGGAGTGGCGGCGCTACCTCGACTGGTTCGACTGGATGGCGCCGGCAGCGTGGGCTCACGAGCACAACCAGATGCACCACTACCGGCTCGGCGAGACCGCCGACCCGGATCTGGTCGAGGATGCCGCGGAGTGGATCCGCAGCATGCGCGCGCCCAGGGCGTTCAAGTACCTGCTCACCTTCGTGATCGCCGCGTGCTGGAAGCCGCTGTACTACGCGCCGACGACGTGGGGCGCCTGGTACCGCGAGCAAGAGCGCAAGCGCACCCGCGAAGCGCGCGACGAGTCGCGTCGCAACCCGATGGCCGACTGGACGCCGTTCACGCCGGTCGGCCGCCTCGTGTGGCTGCGCAGCTGGATCCCGTTCACGGCCGTGCACTTCGTGATCTTGCCGGCGCTGTTCCTGCCGCTCTCGGCGTGGGCCGCGTTCTCGGTACTCGCGAACAACCTCATGGCCGAAGTGCTCACGAACCTGCACAGCTTCCTGGTCATCGCGCCGAACCACAGCGGTGGGGATTGCTGGCGCTTCGACGGCAAGCCTCGCGGCAAGACCGAGTTCTATGTGCGGCAGATCGCGGGCTCCGTGAACTACCCGTGCGGGTCGAACGGCGTGGACTTCTTCCACGGGTGGCTCAACTACCAGATCGAGCACCACCTGTTCCCCGAAGCGACCATGCTCCAGTATCGGCGGCTGCAGCCCGAGCTCAAGCGCATCTGCGCGAAGCACGGCGTGCCCTACATCCAGCAGTCGGTGTGGGTGCGGTGCTGGCGGCTGATTCAGGTCATCGTCGGAAACGAGACCATGCAGCGCCTGCCCGAAGGCCAGCCGTTCCCGCTGCTCGAGCCCGCGGAGAGCGAGGCCATCGCCGCGAAGTAGCGGCGAGGCGCGCGAGGACTACAGGTCCTCGATGCAGATGCCGTCGTCCTGGCCAGTGATCTCGCAGATGAAGCCGTCGTCGCAGTCGAGGTCGTCGGAGCACAGGTCGATCTCACCTTCGTCGTTGCAGGCGGTGAGGGCGACGCCGGTGGTGAGCAGGGCAAAGGCGAGGAACAGGGGGCGCAACATGCGGACTCCAAACAAGAGGAAAGCGGGGCGCTCGCGAGCGATGGGCGATGCCCCGAGACCGGGTCCCTCCCATCGAGGGTCGCGAGGTCTCGCGCTCGGCGCCTCCAGCTGGACCCAAGGTACGGGATGGCCGCGTTCCACGCACTTACAGGCGGTCACGCCGCGTGGATACCCCGTGCCGCGAGAGGCGTGACGATGCGCCGGGACAGGGCGGCTTCGGCGACCTCGGCGTAGCGGGACGGCGGCAGGCAGCCGGAGACCTCACATCGCGACTTCGAGAGGGTCGCTTCCGGGGCGAGGCCTCGGCGGAGCTCGGCGATGGCCTCGCGCGCGACGTGTCCGAGACGGTCGCGGTCGTCGTCCGAGAGCAGCGGCAGGGCCCAGTCGAGCACGACCCAGCCGAGCCTGGCATGGGGCGCTTCGTCGGCGGCGATGCGCTTGAGCACCGCCCGGACCAGCGGGTGGTGGGCGTGACGGGCGCTGGCGCCGAGCACGGGCAGCGAGAAGCTCTCGCCCACACAGCTGACGCGAAGCGCCAGCTCGACCGCTTGCCACAAAGGCTCGCCCTCGGGCGTCGGGCACAGCCGCGCCGGGTCGACCTCGAGGTGGACGCCGCCGCCGACGGCAGCGGCCATGCGCGCGTTGAGCTCGGTGTGCACCATCTCGTCGGCGACGAACGAGCCCGCCATGCCAATCACGTCGACGGGCGCTCGCGCGTGGAGCAGGGCGGTGAGAAGGGCCGAGAAGCCGGCGGCGGCGCACCACTCCTGGTGCGCGCCCTGAGTCCAGCAGATGCGGGCGTGATCGAGGTCCTCTGGGCCGAAGGCGCGCGGATCGAGCTGGTGCCAGGGCATCGCGTCGAGGTCTCCGCGGTGTGCGGCGTGCAGGCGTTCCGCGACGCCGCCCATCCAGTGGAGCTCGAAGGCGCTCACGGCTGAGGCTCGTCGCTTGCCGTGTCGACGGGCTCGTCTTCGCCCGTGTCTTCGGGCTCGGGCTCGGGGCAGGGGACCTGCTCTTCGACCGGCCCGCCCTTGGTGTTGGTGACGACGATGCACACGTCGAGGGGCGGGGTGACGGGCTCGGCGAGGGCCGAGGTAGAGCAGAACAGGGCGCTGGCGACGAGCAGGGGACGAGAGTTCACGCAGACCTCCTTGATGGTCGATGAGGAGGACGGCCCAGCGGTGGAGAGTGTTAGCGACGACGACTTCTTTGTTCGGGATGCGCGTCCGGACAGAATCTGTCCGCTTTCTCGCGGGCGAAGCGGTTATGCACGGCCCCATGCGTCTGCTCCACCTCACCGACACCCACCTCGGCGCCAGCCTGCGCGTGCACGGCGCACCCGCGGGATGGGAGCGCGCCCAGGACCACCGCGACGCGATGGAGGCCGCGCTCGAGCCGGCGTTTCGCGGCGAAGTCGATCTGGTCGTGCACTCCGGCGACTTGTTCGATCGCAGCTCTCCGCCCTCCGACGAGGCGTGGTGGGCGTGGGAGGTGTTCTCGCGCCTCGCCAAGCGCGTGCCGGTCGTCGTCGTCACTGGCAACCACGAGCGCAAGGGCCTGCAGCGCCACCTCCCGGCGAGCCTCGACAACCTGCACGTCGTCGATCGGGCGCAGCGGCTGACCGTCGCGGGGCTCAACCTCGGCGTCGTCGCCTATGCGCGCACGGCGCGGGCGTGGAGCGAGCGCGCCGCCCAGGTGTGCGAGGGTGGGGTCGACCTGCTCGTCGCCCACCAGGCCTTCGACGGCGCCCAGGTGCCCGGCTTCACCTTCACGGTCGGCAAGCAGAAGGACACCATCGGCGCGGCGCACCTGCCCGATGGCGTGACCCACGTGCTCTCGGGCCACATCCACCCGCGCCAGGTCGTCCGGCTCGGCGAGGTGCCCGTCGTGTTCCCCGGCAGTGCCGAGCGGACCTCGTTCACCGAGCGCTTCGAGACCAAGGGCTACGCGATCTGGACCCGCGAGGATGGCCGCTGGCAGTGGACCTTCCACGACCTCGCGAGCCGGCCGATGGTCGTCGTCGACCGAGAAGAGGACCTCGAGAACGTGCGCGAGGGGGACCTCGTGAGCGTACGCGCCGAGCCGTGGGAGGACTTCGCGGGTCGAGCCCAGGCCGCGGGTGCGATTGTCGTGCAGAAGTACACGGCGCGGGAGCGCGCGTCGATCGCCGAAGACGACCAGATCGCGTTGCCTCTTGGTGCGGTGGCCTACCTGCCCAGCGTACGTGCCGCCCGCGGGCAGAAGTAAGTAGCAGCCGCTACGGCAGGAACTGCGACGCCCACACACGGTAGGCAGCGATCTCCCGGGTCGGCGCGGGGATCGCGTCGTCCACGTGGAAGCGGTCGACCCACAGCTTGGCGTCTCGCCCGACATCGCGGCGGAACATGGCGAGCATGAACCGGCGGATGGCGCGCTTGAGCGGCCAGCGGAGCGGCGCACGGCCGAGCTTCTCGAGGCGGTGCAGCGCCGCGTGGGTGCGCACGGCGACGCCGAGGTGCACGCGGGTGCGGTGGGCGTCGATGGGCGTCGGCATCACGAAGTGCCGGCTCTCGACCTGCTCCAGCGGAAGCATGACCTCGGTCACCTGGTAGCCGAGACCCCACGCCTCGCTGGTGAAGTGTGCGGGGAGCTTCGGCGCGCCGGGAATGGCCGTGTCCCAGCCGAAGGCGACGCTGATCGACAGCTTCGGGCCGTCCGCCTCCAGGGTACGGGTGGGGCGGATGTCGCCGTAGCGGTGCACGGTCTCGAAGTGCTCGATGTCGGCGAGGTCCTGCATGACGTGCAGCGGGTGTGCGTCGACGTCGAAGTACGTGAACACCGGACGCGTCCACTCGCGGGTGTCGACCTCGGGGATCTCCCACTGGGGCGCGCCGCCATCAGGGTCGTGCCACACGAGGACCAGGCCGTTGACCTCGCAGGTCGGGACCATGGACAGGCAGCTGAGCGCGGTGTCTTCGGGCAGGCCCTGCGCGTCGAAGCGGCGGCCGTGATGCGCGCACTCCAGTCGCTCGTCCCGCACCCGGCCCTGGGTGGCGAGCCGACCTCCGAGGTGGGGGCACACGTCGTCCGCGGCGCGGACCTTGCCGCTGCGGGTGCGCCACACCGCGAGCTCGCGGCCGCACACCCGCGCGTGCGTCACCGCGCCCGGACGCAGCTCGGTGGACGGCAGGACCATGTACCAGCCGCGCGCGATGGGGGGGCGCCGATCGACGTAGTTGCTCGGCAGGATCAGCGTCGACGCATTCATGGGGTCCCCGGCCGACCACGAGGAGGGGGCCGGCGCGCAGGACTATCATCGCGGCGGGCTGAGTGCCCATGGGTGCAACGTTTAGCGGGGCTACACCGCGAGTGGCGCCAGTGCTCGCCATGCGGGCATGCACGCGTCGACCACGTCTTCGAGCTCAGGCGGTACCTCCGCGTGCTCCGAGCGTGGCGGCCCGAAGCCCGTGGACTCCTCGACGCTGGCGTACCAGTGCGGCGCCCACACGCCGTCGCTGTCGCGCGGCCCCGGCGGCCACGAGAGCATCGCCTCGGTCCATGGCATGCCAAGGCCCTCGCAGACGCGAGACAGCGTCGTCACCGGATCCTCGAGGATGCGGGCCGCATGAACGACGACCGGCTCGCGCCCGCGGGCACGCATGTGCTCGAGCACCGCGAGCTGCTGGGGGAAGCCGACGTCTTCGGCAGTGGGCGCTTCCCGAACGCGCGCATAGCTGGCGATCACCGCTGCGGGATGGCGAATGAGCAGGCCCACGGCGCAGTCGTCGAGCCAGTCGAGGTTGTCGTCGGGGTGCAGGTGGTGAGCCATGTGCTTCTCGTACTGGAAGCGCGAGGCACCGCGCTCCGCGAGGGCTGCGAGGGCGTCGTCGTAGTCGGTCGGCTGGCTCGCGAGGATGGCCTCCCGACCCGGGTGATCGAGGCCGGTGCGCGCGAGGTAGGCGGCGTACAGCGGCTCGTCGACCACCGCGCAGTCTCCGCGGGCCTCGAAGCTGCGCATCAGCGCGGTCGAGAGGTTGCGGGGCCCCGAGATCATCGCGATGCGCTTCATCGGGTGTTCTCCTCGATGTGGGCGGCGTACAGCTGCTGGAGGCGCTCGGTGACCGGGCCGCGGGTGCCGTCTCCGATGGTGCGTCCGTCGACGGAGGCGACCGGCATGATGCCGCCGAAGGTGCCGGTACAGAACGCCTCGTCCGCGCTGTACACCTTGCGCAGCGCGAAGTCGGTCTCGCGGGTGACCATGCCGTGGGTGCGGGCCACCTCGAGCACCTTGCCGCGAGTGATGCCCTCGATGCAGTAGCGACCCGACGAGGTCCACACCTCGCCCTTGCGGACGATGAAGAAGTGGGTCGAGTTGCAGGTGGCCACGAAGCCGTGCGGATCGAGCATCAGCCCCTCGTCCGCTCCCATCTTCTCGGCCTGGATGCAGGCTGTGATGCAGTTGAGCTTCGAGTGGCTGTTCCACCCGGGGTCCTGCACGTCGGGTCGTCCGCGACGCACGTGCACGGTCATCAGCTTCAGGCCGTGGGTGGCAAGCTCGGGGTTGGCCTGCTTGTACTCGGCGAGCAACACGACCGTGGGCCCGCTCGCGCGTGCCGAGGTTCCTTGGAACGGCGTCTTCTTCAGGCCGCGGGTGACCATGAGTCGCATGTGTACGCCGTCGTGCATGCCGTTCGCGGCGATGGTCTCGTCGATGGCGCGGGCGAAGTCCCCGCGGGTGAGGCCCGGGTCGATGTCGATCGCGGCCAGGCCCTCGAACAGCCGGTCGAGGTGCTCGTCGAGGAAGGCGACCTTGCCGTGGTGCAGGCGCATGGCCTCCCACACGCCGTCACCGAGCAGAAAGCCCGCGTCCAGCACGCTCACGGTGGCCTGCGCTCGCGGGACGAGGGCGCCGTTCATCCACACCAGGACCTCGGCGTTGCGCGGATCTTCGAGGGTGTCGTGCGTGCCCATGCGGCCTCCAGGGAGACGGAGCCTACTTCACGCGGACCAGCTTGCTGCCCGCGAGGTCGCCCGTCGGACGAATCGCCCACCGCCGCAGCGTGCGCCGGCCCGGAGACACGGCCTCGCGGTCGAGCCACGGGACCTGCTCGCCGCACAGCCACCCGGCGACCGCTTCGCCCACGGCGAGACTGCAGGTGACGCCGAAGCCTCCGAGGCCCGCCGCCCACCACAGGCCGGGCAGCTCGGGATCCTCGCCGAGCATGGGCCGTCGATCGGGCGCGAAGGTGCGCAGTCCGGTCCAACCGCCGGTGAGCCGTGGCTCGCCCAGGGCCGGCAGGAAGCGCTCGATCTTGTCGAGGGCGAGCGCGCGGGGCTCGATCTCGACGGGGCCGGTGGAGGGCCCGTCGTCCGGGAAGTCGATGGCCTCGTCGCAGCCCGAGAGCAGCCAGCCCGTGCCCTCGGGGCGAAGGTACACGCCCACATCGTCGAGCCAGGTCCACGGATGGCCCGCGGCGCGCGAGTCCGCAGCGGTCTGGAGCAGGGTACGGCGGAGCGGGACCAGCGGGCGCGACAAGCCGGCCTCGGCCGCGAGGTGGCGGCTCCACGCCCCGGCGGCGAGCACGACGGCATCCGCGCGGAGCTCGCCGTCGGCGGTGCGCACGCCCACCGCGCGTCCACCCTCGAGGATCACGGACTCCACCACCTCGCGGCAGCGCACCTCGCCCCCGCGCTCGCGCACGCCCGCGACGAAGCCGGAGACGAGGGCATGGGCGTCGGCGACCCGCTCGTCCGGCAGGTACCAGGCGTGGCGTACCGGCGATCCCGCGAGGATGGGGGCGATCTCCGCGGGGCGATCGACGGACTCGACGCGCACGCCGCGAGCGCGCAGGTGCGCCGCGGCATCGTGCAGGTGCCAGGGATCGTCGACGAGCCCGAGCAGGGCCCCGGTGACGCGGCTCGGCGTGAAACGCGCCAGTTCCTCGGGCAACGCCTCGAGACGCTCATGGGTTCGCACGGCCAGCGCCCGCTCGTACGGGTCCTCTCCCATGCGCCGGATCATGCCCGCGTTCTGCGAGCTCGCCTCGGTCCCCGGCTGTTCGCGCCGCTCGAGCACGCGCACGCGGGCCTGGTCGCGCAGGTGCCAGGCCACGGAGAGGCCGGCGAGACCGGCGCCGATCACCAGGATGTCCATGTGACCTCGGGAGGTCGTGTCATAGCGCGGGGCGGGTGCATTCGAGGTGCCGAACCGCTCGACCGGGGGATTGACGAACCGCCCACGGTCAGTTTTCGACGAGGCGCGATTGCGCGATCCTCCGCGTTCCAGGCGGCCGATCGCACGATTGTGTGACAGCGGTAGTCAAGTCTTCGCAACGCGCCCAAAAAATTTCTCCGCTCGGTTATGGTGCACGGCCATGAAGCCATTCGATCTCGGTTCGGACCATTCCTCTCTGCGCGACGCCCTGGCGCGCGCGGAGGGTGCGCTCGTGGCCATGGAAGCGGGCGTGCACGCCAGTGACCGCGCGTCTCGGTACACGCCGCGTCACCTCCGGCCGATCCGGCTGGCCTGGGACGTGTTCGCCGAGCGCCTCGCGGATCACCTCGACGCCGAGGAGCGCATGGTCCACCCCGCGATTCGCCACGTGATGGGCGGCCGCGAGAGCATGGGCAGCGCCGTGTCGACGTCGGTCGCGCAGATGATGCAGGCGCACGAGGAGCTCGACGAGCTGTCGCGGCAACTGCGTCGGGTCCTGCCCTACTGCCCGCCGGTCGCCGGGCCGATCGAGCGCGTCATCGACCGGTTCCACACGCATGCGCACCTCGAGGACACGCGGCTGTACCCCGAGGCCCTCCGCGTCGTGAACCAGGCGTTTCAGCTCTCGGATACGCCGGTGCCGCACCGTCAGCGCAGCATCCACGATCTCGACCGGGCGCTCCGCACCCCGCGCCCCGCGCCGCAGCGTCACGAGGTCACCGACGAGAAGCCGCGTACCTGGCTGTCGTCGCTGACCAAGAACCTGACGCGCACCCGCTGAGGTTCCGTCGTCATTTCGCAACGCGCGTTACGAAATGGATCGGCTAAACAAAGGGGTGCGGGGGTGCGGTGATCACCGTTTAATGACGGCCGTTATGTAACGGCCCGTTCTCCGCGGTCCTACTCGAAGCCTTCCGGCGGCTCGAAGAGGTGGGCGTTCAGCCCGTCGAACTCGATGGTCACGCTGAGCCGCGAGCACTCACCGTCTTCTTCGCTCGGCAGGTCCGCGTTGTTCTCGAACAACAGGGGAAGCGTGTCGAGCAGGGCCGCGTCGACGGCCGCGTCTTCGACGCCCTCGATGATGCGGTCGTAGTTCAGCGCGCCGCCGAGGTACCCGACGAAGTCGCCCTTGTCGTCGTACTCGAAGTGCACGGTCACGTTCTGGACGTCGAGGACGGGATTCGCGTCGAAGATCTCGATGGGGAAGGTCACGTCGAGACCCGAGGCCTCGAGGACGCCGTTCTCGAGGGACCCCTCGACGGTCACCGGCTCGAGGGACTCGTCGCGCTCGAAGGTCTGGCCGCTCACGATGCGGCCGTCAGCGCCGACGATCGGGGCACCGTAGCCGCGCACGAAGGTGACCTCGACCTCTTCGTCGTCGAGCGGATCGTCGATGCCGTTGACCCCGAAGATCATCAGCACCTCGCCGAGGTTGATGTTCTGGTTGATCAGGGGCTCGAGCGCCGAGGCCTCGGTCGCGTCGAGCACCGGCATGATCCGGGCCATGGCGTTGTCGATGCCCTCGACGCCGTCCGGGCTCGTGTAGTCCCCGATGCCGCAGCCGCTGTCACCGTCCTCTTCGGAGGTGATGCCGTCGAGGTCGAAGCCATGGGTCACGCCATCGGTCTGGCGACCGAGCTCGATGAACGACAACACGCCCCAGCGGGTGTCGCTGGAGGAGCTGCAGGCGCAGAGCAGAACGAGGGGGAGGAGGCGTCGCATGCGCGGCAGTCTACCCTGTTCTTCGCTCACTGACACTCGTCAGGCGTCGTGGACGACCACGTGGAGGAGCACGCCGCCGACGAAGGCCGCGAGCCACGGCTCGAAGGGCTCCACGGCCTCGGCCGGAAACAGCCCGGCCAGGCCGATCCCGACTCCGGTGAGCAGGACGAGCAGCACACCGCGGAACAGGGCGTACCGGGTGCCGGCGGCCTTGCGACACGAGAGCGCGAACGCGGCGACCAGCGGCGCGCCGTGCAGTCCGATGGCGACGGTGGCCTGCGGACCGAGCGAGTCGTGCACGAAGCCGATCTGCAGTCCGTCGAACACCTGGTGCAGCCCGAGACCGACGAAGCCCAGGGTCAGCGAGCCGTGGCCGTGCTCGTGCGCGTGGTCGTGGTGCACGTGGTGGGCCTCGCCGTGCTCGTGTTCGTGGTCGAGACCCGACAGGCGCTCCGCGGCGGTGGGTCCGAGCAGCCCGAGGAAGAACGGGAGCGCCGCGAGCACGCCGATCTCGCGGTAGCTCTCCGGCGCAATCTGCAAGCCGACGAGCAGGCACACGAGGCCGATGGCGAGCCATCTCGCGACGCGCAACCAGCGCCCGGCCTGGGGAATGGCCAGGCTGAGGAGTCCCAGCGCGCCGGGCGCCAGGCCGAGTGCCCATTTTTCCATCCGGGCCGGATAACCCACCCACCCGTCCGACGGGCAGTGCCCTGTGATATCCACTGCGTTCTACGGGGTGAGGTCGCGTGCTTCTCGACGCATGGCATGGGCGGGTCCTTCCCGAGCTCCCCGAGGACCAGGTCCTTCAGACGCGAGCTCGGGTGATTGCCGCATTCGTGCTCGTGGAGTTGCTCGCGACCGGCGGGTTCGCGCTGCTCTCGCCGGTGCTCATGGGCGGCTGGTACGCGCCCTTCGGCGTGCTGGGTGTGTGTACCTCGCTGCTGGCGGCGTCCGCACTGCGCCGCGGAGCCTTCGATACCGCGGGCCACCTCACGCTGATCGGGGCCGCCGGCGCGGCGTACAGCGGTGGCCTGTTCACCGGTGGCATCCACAACCCGGCCTTTGCGTGGATCTTCTTCGTGCCGCTGTTCGCGGGTCTTCTGCTCGATGCGACGGGGGCCACGGTCTGGGCGCTGATCACCGGCATCGTCGCCATGGGTGGTCTCGTCGCCCACATTCGCGGCTGGCTGCCTGCACGCGTGTACGGCCCGCCATCGCCCTTCCAGCCCATGCTCGACGTGCTCGGCATGACCCTCGTGGCCACTGCGGTCGTGCGCCTCTACCAGCAGACGACAGCCGCCGCCCAGCGCCGGCTCACCGTGGCCCTCTCGGAGCTGCAGGAGGAGGTCACGGTGCGACGCCGCGCCGAGGTCGAGGCACGCCAGGCGCGCGCCTCCCAGGAGGACTTCCTCGCCTCGGTGTCGCACGAGATCCGCACGCCGATGAACGGCATCATCGGTGTGAGCGAGCTGCTCGCCCGCTCGAACCTGGGTGCCCGCGAGCTCGCGCACGTGGAGGCGCTCGCGAAGTCCGCCGAGACGCTGCGACGCTTGCTCACCGACCTGCTCGATCTCTCGAAGCTCCGCGCCGGCGGCTTCTCCTTCCGCAGCGAGGCGGTCGACCTGCACACGCTGATTCGCACGCAGACACAGCTCCTCCGCGGCGCTCGCGACACGCTGACCGTCGACTCGCGGGTCGGCGACGGCGTGGCCCAATGGGTCGACGGCGACGAGGTGCGCCTGTCGCAGATGCTCGGCAACCTGCTCGCGAACGCCGGGCGCTTCGCGACCTCCCGCGTGCTCCTCGTGGTGTCCGTCGACGGCAAGGGCGTGGAGTTCTCGGTCGAGGACGACGGACCGGGCATCCCCGAAGAGGAGCGCGGTCGCGTGGTGCTCGCCTTCCAGCAGGTGCGCGACACCGAGGACGGCACTGGACTCGGCCTCAGCCTGGTCGCGGGCTTCGCGGAAGCCCTCGGCGGTCAGCTCGGCTTTGGCGAGTCCGACGAGCTCGGCGGTGCGGCGGTGCGGCTGTGGCTGCCCCTGAACCGCTGCGAGCCGATGGCCGAGTTCTCGGCCCCCACGGACGAGTTCGAGGGGTCGCCCCGGGTGTTGCTGGTCGACGACGACCCCGTGAATCGCCTCGTGATCCGCGGGTTGCTCGAGACCTTGAACGTCCTGGTCGACGAGGCCGAGTCCGGGGAACAGGCGCTGGCCAAGCTGCGCGAGTCCGCCTGCGACCTCGTGCTCATGGACCTGCAGATGCCTGGGCTCTCGGGGATCGAGACTGCGCGCTTCGCGATCGCCGAGGGCTTCACCGCTCCCATCGTGTGTCTCACCGCCTCGTCCGCGGCTCGCGTCGAAGAGGACGTGTTCGCCGCTGGCATGGTGGGTGTGGTCACGAAGCCGGTGATCCGCGGCTCGCTCGCCGACACCCTGCGTCGTCACCTCGGAGCCGCCGAGTAGCGATCCCCATCGCGGACCGCGGGTGGTTCGCCTATGGTGTGCGGGCACGGTCTCAGGAGCCAGATGTCCAGCGAACTCACCCGTCGGCGACTCGTCGAGCTCGGTGTCCTCGGGGGTGCCGGCGTGCTCGCCGGCTGCAACCCGGCGTCCGACGAACCACGCGATCCCGAGCCCGACACCGATCCGCCGGCCTGTCCGCGCACGAACACCGACATCGAGGGGCCGTTCTACGTCTCGGATGCTCCCGTTCGCGCCGATCTCGACACATGGGACGACCCGGGGCTCAAGATCGCCCTCTCCGGTGTGCTCACCGACCAGGACTGCACGCCGCTCGCCGGCGCGGTGATCGAGATCTGGCAGGCCGACGACGAAGGTGGCTACGACAACGAGTCCGCGGACATGCGCTATCGCGGGCAACAGGCCACCGACGCGCAGGGCCGCTACGCGTTCACGACGATCATGCCGGGTCGCTACCTCAACGGCGCCGAGTACCGCCCCGCCCACATCCACGTGAAGATCTGGGTCGACGGCGTCGAGCGACTCACGACCCAGCTGTACTTCGAGGGCGACCCGTACAACGACATCGACGCCTGGTTCGACCCGGCGCGCGCGATGGCCATCGACGACCACGGGGACGGTACGGCTTCCTGCACCTACGACTTCGCGCTGTAGGGCCTCTTCGGCGTCTTCACACTTCTTCACACGGCAAAGGATTGCTTCGGAGAGGGGAAAGAGCGGGCGAACACAGCGGACGTCTACGTCAGTGCAAGCCAACGAGGAGGTTCCCCATGCGCTTCGCGACCATCGCCATGACTGCCCTGTTCTCCACTGCCCTCGCCGGCACCGCCATCGCCGGTGCAGGTGGCCCCCGCTTCGCCGAAGCCCTCGACCTGACTGCCGAACAGCAGGCGGTCGTCGACGGCTTCAAGGACGAGATGGAGGCCGCTCGCTCGGAGGTCCGCTCCGCTGGGGAAGCCCTCCAGGAGGCCATCAAGGCCGACATGGAGGACGGAGAGCCCAACGTGAAGGCCCTGAAGAAGTACGTCGACGCCAAGATCGAGGCCGAGCGCGACCTTGCCTACCTGCGCCTGGAGCACCTCGCCGAGCTCTCCGAGGTGCTCACCGACGAGCAGCTCGCCGAGCTCGCGGAGATGCGTGAGCAGCGCCAGGCCCGTCGCGGCGAGGGACATCGCGGTCGCGGTGGCCACGGCGAGTTCAAGGGCGAAGGCGGCCGCTGGGAGAAGAGCGGCGACTTCGAGGGCGGCAAGCGCCACAAGCGCGGCCCCCGTCCCGAGTAGGACCACCGACCCCCGAGGAGTGATTCTCGGGGGTCTTTCTCGTTTTCAGGCCGACTTCACAGTCCTTCACAATTCCGAGCACAGCTTTGGACGCTGCGAACCGAGTGGCTGCAGGCGCGCCCTAGGTTGAACACAGCGGAGGACAGGATCCCCGCCATTCAGGAGGTCACCCCATGAAGCGCTTCATTCTTCCCGTGCTCATCCTCGCCCCCCTCGCCATGGCGGGTGCGGCGATTGCCAACAACGGCGACGGTGCCGAGTGCCGTCGCGGCGGGCCGATGGGCCATCACCGCGGAGGCCCGCCGGTCGAGATGCTCGCGTCCACCCTCGAGCTCGACGAGGCCCAGACTGCCGAGCTCACCGCGCTACTCGACGGGTTCCGTGGGACCCACGACGAGCGCCGTGCCGCCCACGACGCGTTCCGCGACGCGGCCGTGGCCGAGCTCACCGCCGACGCGCCGGACTTCGCCAAGCTCGAGGCCCTGGCGACCGCCGAGGCCGAGGCGGCTCACGCGCGTCACCTCGAGGGCATCGGCTTGATCAGCGACTTCGCGGCGAGCCTCACCCCCGAACAGCGTGCGCTCCTCGCCGAGCACCTCGAGGCGGGACCACCGCCCCATCCGCACTTCGGCAAGCGCTGAGGCGTAGACTGGCCACCCGGAGGCCCCTTGCGACGCATCCTGGTCATCGATGACGACGACCGCATCCGCACCCTGCTCGCCGAGTACCTCGGTGGGCGGGGCTTCGACCTGGTGACCGCCGAGGATGGCCAGGCGGGCCTCGAGGCCTTGCGTGCGAGCGTGCCCGATCTCGTCGTCCTCGACGTGATGATGCCCGGCCTCGATGGGCTGGGCGTCCTCCGCGAGCTGCGCGCCTTCTCGAAGGTGCCGGTGATCATGCTCACCGCCCGCGGTGACGACATGGACCGCATCGTCGGTCTCGAGCTCGGCGCCGACGACTACCTCGGCAAGCCCTTCAACCCGCGCGAGCTGGTCGCCCGCATCGAGGCGGTGCTTCGCCGGGCTGGCCCGCAGCCGGCATCCGCGGCGGGCGCGCTGCGTGCGGGTCCGTTGCTCGTCGACGATGATCGGAGGGTCGTGGAGCTCGATGGGGTCGCGGTCGACCTCACCACCACCGAGTTCGAGATCCTGCGCGTGCTGGTTGCGAACGCGGGACGCGTGATCCCTCGTGACCGGCTCATGGAGCTCGCGCGCGGCGAAGACTACGCGGCGTTCGACCGCAGCGTGGACGTGCACGTGAGCCACATTCGCCGCAAGCTCGGCGACGACTCCCGCGACCCCACCTTCGTCAAGACGGTCCGCGGCGTCGGCTACACCGTGCCGCGTGATCCCCGGTGAGGCTGTCGACCCGAGTCAGTCTGGGCATCCTCGCCCTGGCCGCGTTCGCGGGTCTCGCGATGTGGGCCACCACGGTCCACGGCATCCTCCATCCCCTGGGTAGAGCGGTGTTCGAGGGGTTCATGGAGGAGACGCTGTTCATTGCGGACCGCGTCGACGCCGGGGAGGACCCGGAGGCGCTGGGTCGCGGGCTCGGGGTCCAGATCCGACCGCTGGGTGCCGATCCGGAGCGGCACCTGCGTCGCGGTCACCGGCCGGCACACCGCATCGAGCGCGACGGTCGGGTGCTCGTGTTTCACCCGGGGCCGCGCAACGCGGTGGCCGTGAAGACCGCGTCCGGCTGGATCGTGGTCGAGCGCGATCTCGATCTGGAGCGGCCGACGCAGGTCTTCGGACTGGCGCTCGCGGTGGGCGCCCTGCTCGTGCTCCTCGCGGCGTTCTGGCTCGGTCGCGTGTCCACCCGCCCCCTGGCTGCGGCTCGGTCTGGGATGGAGCGCATTGCCGAGGGCGACCTCGGCCACCGGCTGGAAGAGCAGGGAGCTCCCGAGCTCGCGGGCATGGCGCGCTCGTTCAACCGCATGGCCGACCGCATCGACCAGCTGCTTCGCGGGGAGAAGGCGCTGCTCGCCGGCGTGTCCCACGAGCTGCGAACCCCGCTGTCGCGGCTGCGGCTCGAGCTCGAGTTGCTCCGCGATCAAGGCGCGCCCGCAGGGCGTCTCGATGCGATGGAGCGCGATCTCGCAGAGCTCGACGACCTCATCGCCCAGCTGCTCGCCATCTCCCGCATGCAGCTCGGGGAGACGCCGGTGCAGCGAGAGAGCGTGGATCTGCGGGTGCTCGCCGAGGAGGCCTCGCTGCTCGCCAAGGTCGAGGACGTGCGCATCGAAGGCGAAGCCTGGGTCGAGGCGGACCGTGCGCTGGTCCTGCGAGCGCTCGTGAACCTGCTCGCGAATGCGGCACGCTACGGCGCACCGCCGGTCGAGGTCGCGCTGAGCGAGGGCGGGTTCGAGGTCCGGGATCATGGGGCAGGCGTGGACCCGGCGGATCTCCCGCACCTGTTCGACCCGTTCTTCCGCGGGGAGGGGAGTCGTGCGCGGTCCACGGGCGGTCTGGGCCTCGGGCTCATGCTGGTCGCGCAGGTGGCGGACCTCCACGGGGGCTCCGTGAGCGCGGAGAACCGTCCGTCGGGTGGCCTCGTCGTGCGCGTGCGACTGATGGGTATGGCTCCTTCTCCAGAATAGGAAACAGACTGCACGCTGTGATCGGAAATTCACTTCCGCGCACAAGTGCCCATGTTTAGTGCATCTGCGGACTTCCTCGCGCGTGCCATGGCGCGCGATCGTGGCCGTTGGCCCGGAAGTCGGTGTGAAGCGGATTTCCCATTCGATTCGCCGAAAAGCGAGGTTCTATCGTTCGGGCAAAGTTGGCACGGGTCTCGCATAGGGTCCCCACGACATGCGGGACTCGGGCGGCAATCGCCAACCGAGGACGGTGTGACCGACATCGAGCTGGTTCGTCCAGCAGGTCGGAACAGCTCTTTGAACGTCAAAAACCCCAAGAGGACCGCCGGTGCTTCGGTGCCAGCAGCCTTCCTCCTCGGACAGACGCCTCCGTGCTCGGTGTCGATGGCTCGCCATCGGCTCCCGGGAAATCGGATGCGGGATCGGCCGGCTTCGCGAGAAGCCCACCAGCGAGGAATAGGTGATGTCCTGGAGGGGAACCAAGCCCAGGGAAGCAACGGGTCTCGGTCGGTTGGCAACGACCGGTCGAGACAACGGACTCGCTGGTGGAGCAAGGCCTCGAGGGCGCGCAGCTCGGTCATCACTCTCTCGTAGAGTGAAGGTACGAGCGCGATGCGGTCGAGTGCGACGCAGAGCAAGAACACAGCCTGCGGAACGCTTCATCATGTGGCCCACTCTCCGGAGTGGGTTGTGGGGCCCCACACTGCGGTGTGGTGCATCGACCTCGGTCGGTGCGATGCGCGGAAGAGAGGCTCTTTCGCACAGGGTCGAGCGAGGATGGGACGACTACGGTTGGCCCCATCCACTTGCAGGGATGTGAAATCAGGTTCCAGCATTTGAGAAATCAAATGCCCAGCGCTGATGGAGGTCCTGCGAGAGGCTCACAGCGACGTGCTCGCACGTCGAAGTCCACGGCGAGCTGTGTGGGTCCACGGTCGGTACGGTGGCGCAAGCCAACGTCCGAAGGTGGGGTCACGGCTCTCTCCCGAAAGCCCTTCACGGGGATTCAAGCGACGCGTCATCCAAGCGCGAGCCTGATGAAAGTGTCGGGTGTCGCCCGCCGAAAGCGGGGACAGTGAGAGGGTCTGCGGGCCATGGCTGCGAAAGCGGCGGTGGGTCGCGGCAGGTCGGAACGCGATGCGGTCGAGGAAGCGTCGGTCACTTCGGTGTCCGGGGCCAGTCGGTCGACGGTCCATGTCGGGTCGATTCACTCTTCGGAGTGAGCAGGGACCGGCATCCGGGGGGTGATGGCACGTACGCGTGCTGCGCCATCCGGGTCGGAGCATTGAAGGCGAGAGTCGGTCGCGAGACCGGTTCAACGCGCAGTGTCTCGGCGAACGCCGCGGAGGTAACGGTCGTCGTGAGGCGACACGGCTACCAGCGAGGGGAAAGCTTCGAAGGGTGTGAATGCGCTGATGGGAACGCGTGTGTGAGACCAGGAGACCTTCGGGTCGAGGGGCCTCTCCACGACCGAAACACAGCGAACCTTGTTCGGCAGTGGGATGCAACAAGCCCATGCCCGACAGCACGGCTCAAACCGTCGAGGTGGTGCGAAACCACGAGGGCGGCACCCGCTTCACAGGCATGTGGAGCGCGAGTTGGAGGGTGGAAGCTCCAACGGGAAAGGGGCCCGCAGTCGGTACGTCGAAGGCAAGGCATTCACGCGGAGGAATCTCATGGCAGGCGGATGGCAACATCCCGGCTACCAAGGAGAACCCTGAGGGTGAGGGCAAGATCAGGAGGGAGCATGCGCTGTTTTACCGAACGACGCGTATGCCCGACTTCGAAAAACCTCGAGGTCCAACGCAGCAATGCGAAAAGGACGTGGAGGACGTAGCGAAGGCACACGAGCTGCTACGGAGTCGGGACAATCACCGCTTGCGGTGACTTCCTCGAGGGTCCGCTCAACACCGCGAGGGTCGGCTTTGACCTCGGTCAAGGCAACCATGGTGGAACGTGAACCTGCGAAGACGACCTCTCCATCGTCATCTCGAATGTCACTATCGACCCCCGAGTCTCCGGACTCGGGGGTCGTTTCGTTTGTGGGGACGGGTTCTCGACGAGTGCTTGTCCGGGGCGACCACGCGCTCTGCATCATCTGGGGTAGGCTCCCCCAGTCTGGAGGACGACACATGCGCACCATTCTTCTCGCCAGCGGCGCCGCACTCGGCCTGGCCTTCTCTCTTGCCTGCGGCGGCGGCGGCGGCGGCATGGGCGGCAGCTTCGACAACGTGGGCGCCTGCAAGGCCTACGTCGAGCACTTCAACAGCCTCGAGTGCACCAGCTCGATCAACTTCGACCCCAACGAGTACTGCCCGGACGCGCTCGACCTCAATCCGACGGACATGACGCCGTTCTACGAGTGCCTCAGCAGCAACGCCAAGTGCGACGGCACGATCCCGGATCTCGCGGGTCAGGCCGACTGCTCGATGTAGTCGCGTAGCCTGGGCTCGGCACCGAACGACATCGTCGGTGCCGAGCCCGCGGCTTCGCGGAGCGCACGCGTTCACCTGGAAGGTGGCGGCTGCGCGGGTGACGGACACCCGTGCGGTGCGCGTGAAGCCCCTAGCGGCGCTTCTTCTTCTTCGCGGCGCGCTGGGCCTTGGAGCCCTTGTTCGGCGCGTTGCGGAAGCCCGGCCGCGCGACGTGGTCGGTCGGCTTGGACAGCGGGTTCGTCATCGGCGCCGCACCGGGCTGACGCTCTTCGGTCTCCGCCTCGGTGGTCTCGGTCGTCTCTTCTTCGGCCATTACTCCTCCCTGAGAACGGCGGACGGCTTATCCCGAGTTCGGGCGTAGCGTCCATCGGAGGACTGATGCCACTCGACATTCCGGGGCCCCGTGGGCTTCCCCTGGTGGGGTCGCTCGCGGCATTCGCGAGGGATCCCCTGGCGTTTTGCATGTCCCTCCGCGAGGAGTACGGGGACCTCGCGTATTTTCGAGTCGGCGGGCACGACGTCGTGCTCGTGAACGATGCCGATCTCGTCGGTCACGTGCTCAAGCAGAAGCCCGAGGCCATGCACAAGGACGCCATCTACGAGCTCATGCGTCCCTTGCTCGGCAACGGGCTCGTCACGGCCGAGGACGAGACCTGGCGTCGACACCGCGCCCTCGCGGCCCCGTCCTTCGCCAAGCGGCACGTGGATTCCTACGCCGCGACCATGGCCGAGTGCGGCACCGCCTACCTGGCCGAGCTCGAGGACGGCGAGACCCGGGACCTGCACGACGACATGATGGACATGACCCAGGAGATCGCCCTGCGCACGCTGTTCGGCGGCGACCTGGGACTGGACGTGTCCGGGGTGGGGCCGGCGATTGCCACCGCGATGGAGGCGTTCACCTACAACGCTCACGGTCCTGGACGGCTGATTCCCGACTTCATCCCCACCCGCACACGGCGTCGCGCGGCCGAGGGCATCGCCGCGCTCGACGCGCTGATCTACAAGGCCATCGAGGGACGTCGTGCACTGGGCCTCGGCGACGACCTTCTCTCCCGGCTGATCGCCGCCACCGACGACGAGGGCAGGGGATTCGACGACGTGCAGCTGCGCGACGAGGCGGTCACCCTGTTCCTCGCGGGACACGAGACGACGGCGCTCGCCCTGACGCATGCACTGCTGCTCCTCCACGTGAACCCGGAGGCGCTCACCTGGGTGCTCGAGGAGGTGGACGCGGACGCTGGACCGCTCGATGCCACGGCGCTCCGGCGTCTCCCGCGTGTGGAGGCGGCGGTGAAGGAGGCCATGCGCCTGCAGCCTCCCGCGTGGGTGGTGGGTCGCGAGGCGATGACCGACCTCGAGCTCGGCGGGTACCACGTGCCGCGTGGTACACAGCTCCTCGTCTCGCAGTGGGTCATCCACCGCGACGAACGCTACTTCCCGGAACCGCTGGTGTACCGGCCCCAGCGCTGGGTCGACGGCTCCACCGAGGCGCTGCCGAAGCTGGCCTACCTGCCGTTTGGCGCGGGCCCGCGCATCTGCATCGGCAACCACTTCGCGATGCTCGAGGCCGTCATCGGAATGGCGGCGATCCTGCGTGAGGTCACGCTCGAGCCGCTCGGACCGGTGCCACCGAAGTCGGTGCCGTCGATCACGCTCCGACCCGTGGAGCCCTCGCCGGTCCGCGTGCGTCGACGAACGTAGACCGCAGTACAGCATTTGAGACATCGTCCGACGAATCGGACGGCCAGATCTGCGTAAAGAACCATGTGAGCGTCGATGTTCTGGGCATTTCTCGCGAAATGCGCTGAGCGGCATGGCGCTTGCAAACCCTCTACGCAGGAGGTCGACATGACGACTCTGGCACTCGGCGAGCTGATCACGGCGTTCTACGAGGAATACCTCGCGCTCTACGGCGACGAGGACCTGGCCTCGGTGGCGGCGGCGGCAAGCGTCAACAAGCTGCTCCTGCAGCTCGCGTCCGAGGACTTCGAAGCCGCGGCCTGACGCTCGAGGCGAGGAATGCGCCGCGCGGTGTGTCGCCTTCGCACGAGCATCTTGCAGGGTGAGGAGTCCGCGCACGACCGCGGGCGCCGTTGGTCCGCTTCGGGGCCGTTGGCGAACGCGAATTGCGCAGGACGGAGCGAAGGACTTGCAGACACCAGGGGAGTTCGGGTTATCCTGCCCGCACCCTCCCCCCTGCGCCTCGCGCTCCCTCCCCCCTCCACCCCTCATGCTGCCGATCTCGACTCCTCCACCGCCCACGGACGTGGCTGTCTGTGGCTGGGCTGGCATCACCATCCGGGTTGCCTGGGAACTGCTTGCCTGCGGCGCACGCGTGCGTCCCGCAGTGCTGCGTGATGCGCGGGACCACGTGCTCCTGCATCTGTCGCCGACCACGCCGGTGGCCCATGCCGAGGACCGTGCGGCGACGCTGACCCGCGAGTTCGTCGCTCGCGCGCGCAACGCGCCCATCCGCGGGAGCTGGCTGCAGGACGGGGAGATGCCCCTGTCTCCACGCTGGCGCCGGGCCCTCGAGCAGTCGCTGACCCCGCTGTCCGCGGCCCTGCTTCGCTACCACTACGCCGACGGCCACGGGCTGCCGCAGCTCGAGCGCATGATGCGCGTCGACCAGGTCTCGCTCGAGGCCGCGCGCGGAGGTCTGCGCGAGGTCGTGCGCCGTGCCGCGTGCGATGACGGGCTCCCGCTCGACACCTGGGGCGCCGACCGCGTGGATGGGCTGCTCCGAAGGCTTGCCGCATTCTCGCTCGGGCCGTGCCCACCGCTTCACGAGATCCTCGAGGGCTTGCACGACCCGCACCTGCGCCGCTGTGCGCGCTGCGACCGCGCCAATCGCCTGCTCCGCGGTGGCGTGCTCACGACGGCGGA
Organism: Deltaproteobacteria bacterium; assembly: GCA_006226595.1. Lineage (GTDB taxonomy): Bacteria > Myxococcota_A > UBA796 > UBA796 > M1803. The sequence goes on along the minus strand of SBGP01000095.1, from coordinate 50,974 downwards.
CCTCGTGCCGCCGAAGCTCGGGGCGCGCCCCTCGCAGACTGTCGACGTCCTGGCCGTGCACTTTCACCCGGATGGTCGTCACCATCGCGCGGCGCTCGTCGCCGAGGCCGACGTTCCGCTGTTCCCCGTGGACGAGGACCTGCTCCTGCTCGATGCCGAGCGCGAGGAGGAGGTGCGTGCGCTGCTCATCCTCGCCGCCGAGGTCGCTTCGCCCCCGCGTGAGCTGCTTCGCGTGGCGCGTCTCGAGGGCCCCGGCCGGTGGTCCCAGCACGGCCTCCTCGGACCGCTTGCCCAGCAGGCCCGCGATGTCGTGCGCTCCCGCGCGTGGGGCACCGTCGAGGGCATGGGCGAGCTGCCCGCGGCACTTCCCGAGCCGCCTTCGGCCGGTCGCGCGTGGATGGGAACGGGTCTGACCGTGGCGCTCGCGGCGGTGGCGATGCTCGCCTGGCTCCGTCCGGACGTCCGTGACGGCAGCGAGCGCGTCCAGTTCACCCCCGCCCGTGGTGGCGTGTGGGCGACCTTCGACGTCGAAGAGGACGAGCGCGTGCTCGTGATCCGCGACGATGGTCAGGGCCTCGCCGTACTCCATGCCTCCGCCTCCGCCGCCGACAAGGCCGAGTGGGCAACCGGCGACGGCGGCTACCGCGTCCACACCACCGGGAAGGGCGTGCTCCTCGCGTCGACCCGCCGGGAATGGCCAGCGCTCGAGCCGCTCATCGCCGAGGCCTCGGCGAGCAGCGATCCTCTCGAGACCCTCGCTCGCCGCCTGTCGGTCGATCTCGAAGCCGAAGTGCACACGTGGCGCCTGTAGGGGTCATTCGCACGGTGCCCGCGGACCCGCTCGGGGCCTGCGTGGGACGGTGCGGACCCTTTCGGCTGTTGACGTGTCAAAGCGCGTTGCGTACGTTCCCCGATCCGAGGACGCGGCCATGATCGACAAGCTCAAGCCTGGCGCCCGCTTCGACCTGCACCTTCACACAACGCGGTCGGATGGCGCGTTTCCGCTCGACGAAGTGCTCGAGCGCTGCGTGGCGGCTCGCCTCGACGCCGTGGCGATCACCGATCACGATCTCGTCGGCGACCTCGACACGGAGATGCGACGCATCGACGGCAAGGAGCTGATGCTCATCGCCGGCGCCGAAGTCACCGGACAGCACGAGGGCCAGGAGTTCCACCTGCTCGTGTACTTCCCGGGTCCGGTGCAGCAGGGCTTCCGCGACTTCTGCACCAGCCAGATCAAGGGCCGCGCGGCGCGCTACGAGACCGCGCTGTCCAACCTCGGCATGGTCGGGGAGGGCCCGGATGACGCCGCCTGGCGAGGCGAACGCGCGGTGACCCGCTTCCACCTGGCTCAGGCGCTCGTGCGCGACGGGCGGGCGGACAACATCGGGGACGCCTTCTCCCGCTATCTCCGCGCCGAGCACGGCAAGGTTCCGCAGCTCGACCTTCCTTTTGTGGACGCGATTCGCATCGCACGCGGCTTCGGGGGGGTCACCTCGTGGGCCCACCCGCCGCTGGACGCCTTCACGCGCTACATCGAGACCTTCGCGGCCGCGGGCCTCCAGGGTGTCGAAGCGCTGCGGCCCGGACTCAACCGCACCGCGCGGCGCACCTACAAGAAGGCCTGCCAGCGCCTGGGCCTGTTCGCCACCGGTGGCAGCGACTGGCATGGTTGGGCGCGTCCCCAGGACCTCGGCCTGCACTCGGTGCGCAAGCACGAGCTCAAGGACTTCCTCGAGGCGCTCGCCGCCGCCTGATCACTCGGGCAGGTTCAGGGCTTCCCGCAGCTTGGCGTCGGCGTTGCCGTGATGCGCCCAGTACGGGTCGCGCACGCTTCCCGTGAGCTTGCCCGCTTCGCCGTCGCTGCCTTGCCAGGCGATCAGCCGGTGTGGCGCCGCCTGCTCGAAGGACCAGGTGGTGGAAGAGCCGTCGGCGAGGGTCGCGGTGAGGTCGTACACCGTGAACGTGCCTGCGGGGACGGTGAGCTCGCGCGTTCCTGTGCTCCGGGTGAGCGTCGCGGTGGTCAGGGCCAGGGGCTCGTGAGCGAAGCGATGGTCGAGCATCGCGCGCAGCCATGGCACTTCGACCGACTCGCCCGGCCCGACGACGCGGCCCGCGAGGTCCCGTCCGAGCAGTGGCATGGCGTCCTCGAACACCGCATCCTCGGGGACGCTCATGCCCTTCGTGCGGTCAGCCTCGCCGTCGAAGTAGCTGTGTCCGGTCCACTGGGCCTTGCCCGGGTCGACGATGAGCTGGTCGTACACGTGGCCGCACCACTCCTGGCCCGAGAACGAGAGCTTGGTCGGCTGGCCGCGCGGCATCGAGCCGTCGAGCGGCAGGAACACGGAGGTCAGCAGGTTGTAGTCGTAGATGCCGGTCTGGAAGTCCCGCACGGCGTTGAGCTTGACCACCGGGTACTCGTCGCCGTGTCCGCCCTCCGACTTGACCCGGTCGCCGCGGGTGAAGTCCTCGGTCACCGTCACGTGTACGGCGGTGCCTTGCCGCAGCTCGCCGTAGCGGGGCTGGACCAGGGCGTAGCCCGCGAGCTCGGCCTGGCCGTCCCCCCAGTGGTCCCAGAATCCCGTGGATGCGGCGCTCTTTGCGACCTCACCGGCGCTGGAGTCGGCGCTGGCGCAGGCGACCAGCGACAGGAACACGAGGGTGCGCATGGAACCTCCCTCCTCGATGTACTGCGAGGCGTGGAGATGTGACACGCGAACGGTGTGTCCTCAGCCGAGGTCAGCCAGGGCCTTCTCGCACCACGGCCGCATCCCGTCCGTCGTGTGGGCGACCGCGTCGCGGGCGCGGGCGAGCAGTGCGTCGGCCTCGGTGTGCGCCTCGAGCGCGCGGTGGACCCGCACGCCGGCGACGAGCGCGAAGAAGCGGTCGCCCTCGGTGCCTCCGTGGGCGTCGACCAGCGCCAGGGCGTTCTGGACGTGCATCCTCGCCGTCTGCGGCTGGCGAGCCGCCAGGTGGCACTCTGCGAGACGAACCTCGGCGATGCGCAGGTTCTCCCAGGTCCCGACCATGGCCCAGTAGCGACGCGACATCACCGCGGCGCGCAGCATGAGGCCCTCTTCGGTGGGGGAGCGGACGTCTTGCTCCGCGAGGTCCGCCGCGAGATTGTTGGCGGTCACGGCGAGGGCGCGGGCCACCGCGGCGGGGGGCTGCTCTCCGGCGAGCTCGACCGCCTGGTCGAGGGCCTTCGTCGCCTGGTTGACCTGGCGGTGACCGCACCAGGCCGAGGCGGACACGGCGAGCACGCGGGCGCGGACCATGGGCTCGGGCTGGTGCTCGGTGGCGGCGTCGGCAATGGCCGCGTCTGCGGACGTCGGGTCGCCGGCGCACAGGTGCAGGCTGGCCATGAGTCGCCGCACGCCGCGCCCCTCGTCGCTGTCGCGATCGAAGTGTGCGTGTGTCCGCAGGGCATCGAGGCGCGCGAGGGCACCCGTCCAGTCGCCGAGGTGATCCCCCCCGACGTGCGCGGTCAGGGCGGCGAGCTGGAACAGCTCCCCCGGGGTGGCGGGGTCCAGCTCTGCGAGGGTCGCCCACACGCCGGCGGCGTCGTCAGCGTGGTCGTCCCAGCCTCGATGAATCTTGTCGCGGATGCTCATGGCGGCAGCGTAGCAAACGCTTCGACGCGTTGCCGACACCACAGCCGTGGGGTTTGCAGGCGGGTTCTCGATGCTTGGAGGATCGAGGGGCGCGGCCCCTCAGAGTTCGAAGCGGACGGTGGCCTGCCAGCGCAAGCCTTCGTATCCACGAACCAGGGGAAGGGCGCGCTGTGCGGCGATCCACGTGCCGCGGGGGACATTGTCGAGGAGCGAGAAGTACTGCCCCTCGAGATCGAGCCATAGCTGGCGTCGTCGTCGCAGGTCGACGCCCTGGGACAGGCGAACCCCGCCGGTCCAGCGTCCATCGTTGGGGATGACGCCGGTCACCGGGTCCGGACGGACCACTCCCAGCGGCACGGCACTCACGCTGCCGCTCACGCCGAGACGGACGCGCCAGGGTTCGGTGGGCAGGTCCCAGGTCGCCACGCCGCGAAGTCGATGGCGGAAGGCGTCGAGGCTGCCGTCGTAGAGCAGGGTCTCGCCGGGCTCGACCATGCGGTGCACCGTGCGCCAGCTGATCTCGGCGAACCATCGTCGGCTCTGCACCTTGCGGAGCACCACCTCGCTCGCGAGGGCGGACAATCGGGTTCGCGTTCCTCCCACCGCGGGGATGCGCGAGTGGTCCCGCCACGTGCCCGACAGGCTCAGCGCCAGGTCTTCGGCCAGCTCCGCTTCGGCGAGCGCGAGGACCTCGTCCACGCGCGATAGACCGAGCTCGGGTGCGACCTCGGCGCTGACCAGCCCGAGGTGCCCGAAGCGGCGCGCCGCGCCGAGCGCGAGCTTGCTCTTGTGGGTCGGGTTGAGCCCGACGTACAGCTGTGGCGCGACGTGTGCGCGCCCCAGCGTGAGGTCCGTGCGCACGCCCCCCCGGACGAAGCCGCGTCCCAGGACCCAGTTCTCGCTCGCGTACAGGCCGACGCGCGTGCTCCCGCCCTGCGCGGCCACCGGGATGCCCAGCCAGGACTCGGCGCGGGCCGCGTCGAGCTTCCAGGAGAGGTCTTCGAGGTCGGCGCCGAAGCCGAGGTCGTGCTTGCCGACGAAGGCGACGAGCCCGGTGCGCAGCTGTCGCCGGGTGCGCCACTCGTCGTCGAGGACCAGGCGCTGCACGCTGGCGGAGGTCTGCACGTTCGCGTCGGGCGACATGAACCACTGCCAACGGAAGGTGCCGAGTCCGCTGTCTTGATGCACGTCCACGTCGCCGCGGACCTCGGCCAGATCGAAGGCGCCGGTGAGCGAGAGGCGGTGCGCTGCGTTCAGCTGAGTGGTCAGCTTGGCGGTGCCGCGATGCCCGGAGAACTGCCGTCCCGCGATGGCCGAGTGGTCGAAGTGGTAGGTGCCGCGCAGCCACATGCGGTCGCGGATGAGCGGTCCTCCCACGGCGAGGCCGCCGTAGCCGACCCGCAGCGACGGGTCGGAGCGCAGGCCCTGGGAGACCTCGGCGCTGGCCTCGAGCCGGTTTGTCCCGCTCCGCGTGACCACCTCGACCACGCGCGTGGCGCCGGGCACCTCGACCGGGATGCCGGCGGTGAATACGTCGACCTGCTCGATGCCGTCGAAGTTGAAGTTCAGCGAGAACGTGCCGGTGACGGGGTCGGTGATCGACACGCCGTCGAGCAGGTAGGTGTTCTCGTTGCTCGCGCTGCTGCCGAGGTTCGGGTTCGAGCTCACCCCCGCGGCGATCTGCACGGCCGACTGGTAGTCGCGCCCGGCGGGAATGCGCTGCAGGACCTCGCGTGTGAGCACCGTGCCCGCCTCGACCGCCTCCACGTCGACCGCACGGCGCTTGGCAACGACCTCGATGACGTCGTCGTGGCTCAGGCTCTGTCGCGTCTTGATCACGCGGCGCTTCGCCATCTCGGCCTGGCGTTCGATCTCGCCTTCGGCAATCGCCAGGAACGCGGTGTAGCGGGAGAGCACCTGGTACTCGAGGCTCGTGTCGAGGATGCGCGCGGCGAGCTCGGGGGTGTCGCCCCACACCTGGTCGCGCTCGAGCTCGGCGATGGTCTGGCGGGCCCACGTGCTCGCGACCGAGCGCTCCGATGCGGCGTCGACGGGTGTGAGCAGGGCCTCGAACGGACCCTCGCCGGTCCAGCCTCGGACGGCGACGGGGGTCGTGCCCTGGCGACGAACGCGCGCGCCGGTGAGCAGCGGCTGTCCCGCGTACAGGGCAGGCAGGCGGCTCGGCCAGGGGCCGTCGACCTCCCAGTCTCCCCAGTCCACGGAGATGTCGGTGAGCACGGGCTCGTCGATGCGGTCGACGAAGTCCTCCACGACCGCGCGGGGGTCGTCGCCCGGCTCGATCCACGCCGCCAGTCCGCCTCCGAAGCGCGCCATCTCGGCGAGCAGCCAGCGGTTGGGCAGAGGGCCCACGGCCAGCACGAACAGGCGCGCGTCAACGAGCTCGTCGGCAATGGTCGCGAGCACCGCGCGCTCGTCGGCGATCAGCCCGTCGCTCATGAACACGATGGTCCGCTCGCGGATCGGGTCGTCGCGGGTGCGCAGCGCCTCGCGCACGCCCTCGAGCAGATAGGTCCCGCCGCCGGGCGCGAGGGCGTCGAGGGTGGCCCGTGCACGCGCCTGCGTCTCGGGCACCAGCGGGTGAGCGCGCAGATCGGCCTCCACGGTGCTCCCGAAGCGGACGATGCGCAGACTGTCGCGGCCGTCCGCGGTGTCGAGCAGGGCCTGCGCCGCCTGCTTCACCAGCGCCATGGGCTGGCCGCTCATCGAGCCCGACTGGTCGATGACGAAGATCCACTCCCTGGGCACCTCGCGGTGGCGGGGCACGGCGGGAGGCGGCTCCAGGGCGATGAGCGCGTGGCCCTCGTCGACATAGAGCCCGGCCTGCGGCTGCTCGCTGGCCACCTGCCACCGCAGGGTGAAGTCGCGATCGAGCGGCACCTCCGCGGTCTGGGCCCACGCCGTGTCGCCGCTGGCGGCGAGGTCGAGCTCGTGGCTGCTCTCGAAGCGCACGAAGGGCACGGCGCTGGCGATCTCCACGTCGATGCTCGCGTGGGTGGGACCGGCGAGGGGCTGTGCGAACAGGGGTTCGCCGCGATCGTAGCGAGCGGTGGACACGAAGCGCGGTCCGGCCACGAGGGGCAGGACCAGTTCGTACTCGCCGTCGACGTAGGGCACGGGCTGCACGACGCGCATGCGCACCGTGACCTTCTCACCGGGCGGGATGTTGCCGACGCGCTGCGCGAACAGGTTCGGGCGGTCCTGCGTCGTCAGCGCCGCGGTGTGGCCCTGTGCGACGGCCTGATCGTAGGCGGCGGTCGCGCGTTGCCGCTCGTGGACCTCACCCTGCACGATGCGCGTGCCGATCTCGATGCGCATGCCATCGACGGCGGCCTGCTCGTGGAGGGGAAACGCGTACACCTCTTCGATGGGCCGTCCGCTGCGGTTCTCGAAGGTCTGCGCGACCACCACCTCGGCAAGGGGCCCGTCCACGGCGACCTCGTAGCGGACCTCGACGAGGTCCATGGCGTGGGCGGTGATGGCGAGGAAGAACAGCACGTACCTGGGGTGACCGGCGGGTGCGTGCGGTTAAGCGCCCCCGTGCTCACGGCCTTGTCGGCAGGCGGCGATGGCTTCCAGGCGGTCGGTGAGGGCCGAGGAGGCGGACCAGCGGACGACGTGATCCACGAAGGCCCGCACCTTGGGGAGCAGGTAGGCACGCTCCGGGTACACGAGTGCCAGTGTGCTGTGGAGGCCCACCTGGTCGGTGAGCACGGGGACCAGCTGGCCGGCGCGGAGCTCGTCGACGCACACCAGCGCGGGCAGCATGGCCAGGCCGTGCGCGTCGATGGCGGCGGCCTTGATCAGGTCGATGTCGTTCGAGGCAAGGTGCCCCTCGATGGCCACGAACCCGCCGTCGAGCAGGGGCCACCGACGAGAGGGCACGATGCCGCCGTCGAAGCCGACGAGCAGGTCGTGATCCGCGAGCTGGTCCGGGTGTGTCGGGGTGCCGCGGCGCGCGAGGTAGGCCGGGGCGGCGACCAGCGCCACGTGGGTCTCGACCAGCACGCGGGCGATGAGGTCCGGGTCGCGGAGCACGCCGGCGCGCAGGGCGACGTCGAAGCGGCCGGCCTTGAGGTCGACGTGTTGCGAGCTCGCGTGGACTTCCATGCGGACCTCGGGCCACTGGCGCGCGAACTCTACGAGCATCAGCGAGAAGGCTGGATCGGCCGAGGAGGGGGGCACGCTCACCCGCAGCAGGCCGCGGGGCACGTCGTCGTTGCGGCGCACGGCCTCGAGCGCTTCACGGCTCTCGGCGACGATGCGGCGGGCCCGCTCGTACAGCTCCTGGCCGGCCTCCGTGGGGTCGAAACGCCGGGTGTCGCGGTGCACGAGGCGTACGCCGAGACGCGCCTCGAGCCGAGACAGCTGGCGAGACAGCGTGGCTCGCGGGATGCCCAGCCGCTCGGCCCCCCCGGTGATGCTGCCCGCTTCGTACGCGGCGACGAAGGCTTCGAACCCGTCCGAGGGCTCCATGAACGACCTCTTGTGTGGTTTGTGCACGATTGACGTGTCTTTCGGGAACATTGTACGCAAGATGCACGCGGATAGGTTGGGACCAGGAGAGGGGAGCGATGCTTCCGCTCTCGTGTCCCGAGCCGGCCCATCCGGTCAGACCCGCCACGAAGGCGAGGTCCGGGACGACGGCAGTGCTCCGCCCGACGGCGGCGGGGTGAGCTGCGCCTGCTTCTGGAGATCCTCATGAACACGCGTACCCTCGGCTACTGGGCCTCCACCGGTCTGTTCTCCCTCGCGCTCGGCGGCTCCGCGGCCGTCTACCTGACGCAACAGCCGTTCATGGTCGACGCCGTCAACGGACACCTCGGCTATCCCGTGTACTTCCTGACCATCCTCGGCCTCGCCAAGGCGCTGGGCGTGCTCGCGCTGCTCACCCCGGCCTTCCCGAAGCTGAAGGAGTGGGCCTACGCCGGGTTCACGTTCAACCTGCTCGGCGCCACCTGGTCCCACCTGGCCGTGGGCGATGCCCTCGGCGAGTCCGTCGCTCCGCTCGTGCTCCTCGCGGTTCTCGGTGCCAGCTACGCGCTGCGCCCCGAGCACCTCAAGCTCCAGGCCAGCGTCGCCGCGCCGAAGGCGGTCGTGCCGCAGGGAAGCCCGCGCCTGGCTGCGTGAGCCGCGCCTGCCGTAGGATGACCTACGGAGGGTGCATGGTCCGAGCTGCTTTCCTCGCGCTGTTCCTCACGGCATGCGCGAAGCCGACGCCGCTGCCCACGACCGTCGACATGTCGACGTGGGCGGTTCCGCCGCCGGGACCCGCACAGGCCTGTGACGCGGCGCCCCCACCGGGACGCGTCGACCCCCGCGCACTCACGCCGACGCCGCTGCCCGAGGGCGCGCATCCCGCGCTCACCGACCCGAGCCTCGCGACCGAGACCGCACCCGACCAGTTCTGGATCCGCTTCGAGACCACCGCCGGCACCTTCCTGGTCGAAGTGCACCGCGAGTGGTCTCCGTATGGAGCCGACCGCATCTACAACCTCGCGCGCATCGGCTTCTACGACGGCGGGCCTGCGTTTCGGGTCATTCCCGAGTTCATGGCCCAGTTCGGCCTCTCGGCCAGCGCCGCCGCGAACCAGGCCTGGGCCGACGCCCGCTTCCCCGACGACCCGGTCAAGCTCGGAAACAAGCGCGGTGTGCTGGTGATGGCCAAGTGCGGCATGCCGGACTGCCGCACGACGCAGATGTACATCAACCTCGTCGACAACGACAGCCTCGACCCGATGGGCTTCTCCGGCATCGGGGTGGTCGTCGAGGGCATGGAGGCCGTGGACGCGCTGTACGCCTGCTATGGCGAGGGCGCGCCGTACGGGCGTGGCCCGTCCCAGGACGCGATTCGCGACTACGGGGTGGCCGTGATCGACGCCGGCTGGCCGCAGCTGTCTCGCATCGTGAGCGCCACGGTCATCGAGGGCAAGCGCCGCTAGCCGTGCTCGGCGATGACCTCGAGCAGGCCCTCCCCGAAGCGGCTGATGCGCTTGGGGCCCATGCCCTTGACCTCTTCGAGGTCGGCGAGGGTCGCTGGCCGTGACTCGGCGATCAGTCCCAGCGTCTCGTTGGTGAACACCTGGTACGCGCGCCAGCGACGGCGGCGTGCCTCGCGGGTGCGGAAGTTCTTGAGGGCGCGCACGAGCGGCGGGTCGCTGCTTCGGGACGTGCGGGGAGTACCCGTGGACTTCGGGCGCACGCGCTTCTCGGGGATCCACACCGTGGGGTATTTGCGGCCGCGGCGGGCGAGCTTGCCCTCCTCGAGCATGCGACCAATCTCGCGGATCAGCGAGCGCTCGGGCACGTCCTTGAGGGCGCCGTGGTGCGGGTTTCGGGCCACACCCTTGCGGAGCACCGCCTTGGCCCGGCTGCCGCGCAGTCCCTTGGCGACGGTGCTTGCGCCGAGCGGCTTCTTCATCGCCTCGACGAAGGCGAGGACCAGCGCTTCCTGGTCGTCGGTGAGCGCCACGGCGTCTTCTTCACGGCGCTGGGCGCGCTTCTCGGCCATCCGCTCGCGAGCCGCGCTGCGGGCGTCCTCGACGGCCTGCTCGACCACCGTCGGTCGGGTGCACGCATCGCAGCGGCCACAGTCGGCCGCCTCCTCTCCGAAGTGGCGGGCCAGGCGCGCCTGGCGACAGTCGCTCGCGTAGAGGTAGTCGGCGAGGGCGTCCCAGCCCTCGATCTGTCCACGCGTCGTGCCCTTCCCGCGGATGCGTGCGTGGGTGAGCTTGTCGCCGGCGCTGTACAGCAGCACACAGCGGGCGGGCGCCCCGTCGCGACCGGCGCGTCCCGCCTGCTGGGCGTAGGCCTCGAGGCTGCCGGGGGCCTGCACGTGGAGGACGAGCCGCACGTCGGGCTGATCGATGCCCATGCCGAAGGCGGTGGTCGCGACCATCACCTGGGCCTTGCCCTGCTCGAAGTCGCTCTGGGCCTTGTTCCGCGCGCCGTCCGTGCGGCCGGCGTGGTAGTGCGCCGCCTTGATCTTCGCCTTGTTCAGCGCCTTGGCGAGCTCGGTGACGCGCTTGCGGGTGGCGGCGTAGATCACGGCCCGGCCGCCGTCCAGCTCGTCGAGTAGCTCCAGGGCCCGCTCGGTCCGCGCCTTGTCGCCCTGGTGCAGCTCGACCGAGAACGCGAGGTTGTCGCGCAGGAAGCTCGTCTGGCTGTGAACGGGGGCGTCGAGCTTCAGGCTCTTGCGGATGTCGTCGAGCACGCGGGGAGTGGCGGTCGCGGTGAGCGCGATGACGGGCAGCCCGAGCTCGCTCTTGAGCACGGAGAGCTCGCGGTAGGGCTTGCGGAAGTCATGGCCCCACTCCGAGATGCAGTGCGCTTCGTCGACCGCGGCCCGCGCGAGCTTGTTGCGAGCGAGGAACCCGCGGAAGCGCTTCACCGCCAGCCGCTCGGGCGAGACATAGAGCAGGGCCAGCTCGTCGGCCCGGTCGAGGATGTCGCGCTGCTCCGCCCACGGCATGGACGAGTGCAGCGCCGCGGCGGGGATGCCGAGCGCGTTCAGCGCGCTGACCTGGTCCTCCATGAGCGCGATCAGCGGCGAGATCACCAGGGTCAGCCCCTGGCCGGCGGCCCACAGCGCCATCGCGGGGACCTGGTAGCACAGCGACTTTCCGCCACCGGTGGGCAGGAGCACCGTGGCGTCGCGCCCCGCCATCACCGCGGCCACCGCCTCTTCCTGGCCCGGGCGGAACGCCGCGTAGCCGAACACTTCGCGGAGCACGTCGCGCGCCGCGTTCACTGGACCTCCACGATCACCGACTGCGACGCGCTCTCCCCGAGCTTGTCCGTGCACCCGATGGTCGCGGTCGCGGTGCCGACCTCGGTGAACCACGCCGCGGAGAAGCTCGTGTCGGTGAGCTCGCCCTCGGCCACCGTGGTGCCGTCGACGTCCCAGCGGCAGGTCGTGACCGGCGCGGTGCGGTCGGCGACGTCCGCGACGAGCGCGAGAAGCTTGCCGGCGGTGGCGGTACCGCTGGCGGGCTCGACCAGGGTGATCACTGGCGCGGTGTTCGGAACGGCGTCGACGTCGAGGGACGCGGAGACCGAGTCCATGCCGTAGAACGCCTCGACCGCCACGGTGAATGCCGTGGACGGGGTCTCCAGCGACAGGTCGTAGCGGGTCTCGCCGGTGAGGTTCGCAAACTCGACGAGCTCGCCGTCGACCGTCCACTCGACCCGGTCGGGCAGCTCGCCGACGAAGAGCACGCCGTACTCGGCGACCTCGCCGATCTCGGGCGTGAACGCGGGCGGTGCCATGACCAGGTCGCGGTCGGGCGCGCTCGTGTCTTCGGACGAGCCGGCGCAAGCAAGCAGAAAGAAGGGGAGAAGGCGCATGGAGCGGCGGGGGCGTCAGGGGGACTGCAGTGTATCAGTCCATCTGCACGAGGACCGCCTCGAAGCTCGTCTCCAGGCGCTGATCCGTCTGATCGGTGACCGCCACCGTGAGCGCCATCAGCCTGCCCGGGAGCTCGTCGAGCTCCCAGCCATAGAAGCGGTGGTGCACGTCGTTCGCGAGCCAGTTGCCCGCCGAGTCCCCCACGTTCGCGCACACGAGCCGGGTCGGGTACGACAGCGAGCCGAGATCCTCGCCAGAGTCGACGTCGACGGCGGAAAGCTCGATGAGCACGCCCTTGTCCATGTCCTCGAGGCCCGAGACCCGCAGGTCGACGGGGCTGTAGGGGGCGCCTCCCTGCGGTGGCGGGCCGTAGTAGGCCTCGTCGCCGTCGACGAACGTGCCGAAGGGTACGCCGGACGGGGTGAGCTCGAGCAGCGGGTCGCTGTCGACGGCGCACGGGGCGCGTTCCGGCGGCTCACAGGCGGCCAGCAGCGCGATGACGGGAAGCAGGCGCATGGGTCAGTCGCGGCGGCGGAGCACGAGGGGAAGCAGGCCGAGCAGCAGCCCGCCCCCGAGCCCCGGTGCGGTGTTGCAGCCGCAGCCGACGCCCTCCTGGCCGAAGTTCGCGGCGTCTTCCGCGGCCTGGTCGCGGTAGTCGAACATCATGTCGCCGTCGCCGCTGACGCCGAGGTCCTCGATGACGATGGCCGCCGGGTCGGTGAGTCCGCCGTCTTCCATCGCGTCGAACTCGGTGCCGCCGCTGGCCCAGGTGTCCTCGAGGGACGGCAGCTGGATCTCACGACCGTCCGAGAGGATGAGCGTGCGGGTCGCGCGACTCCAGTCCTCCCCGTTGGTGCAGTCCCAGCGGAGCGTGGCGTAGCGCTGGTTGGGCACGTCCTGGCCGATGTCGGGGTTGAACACGAACATCGGGTCGACGGTCATCTCCTGCGCGTCGAGCGAAGAGGTCATGCGCGTGAGCCGCGGGTAGGCGTCGAGCAGTGCCTGGGCGTCGCGCATGCCCTGGATCAGGTCCTGCTCGAGGATGTCCGTGGCCGCGGTGGCGTCCCAGGTGGTGGTGTCGACGTACTCGGTGTAGCAGCGAAGGCAGTCGTAGAAGTTCTGCGGGGTCAGGCCCTGGTCGGCGAGGGCCTGCGGGAACGGAATCGCCTCCTCGAGCACACCGAGGAGGGCCGCGCTCGGCGGGAGGCCCAGGCCCATGAGCGTCTCGATCCACTCGAAGGGATCCGCGGCGCCATCGAGGTTGGCGCGGCTGTAGCCGGTGGGAAGCACGGCGCCGACGAGCTGCGAGGTGGGGCCCGAGAAGTCGGTGGCGAAGCCGTGTCCGCCGGCCTCGTCGGCGGCCTGCGAGATGACGTCGCGGTAGTTCGAGCCGCCGGAGAACCAGTCGATGGCGGCTTCGTTGATGCGCACGTGCAGGTAGTTGTCGGGCACCGCGCGGTGCTCGCCGAGCACGTACACGGTAAGCGGCATGTCCGGCGTCGCGGCGACAGAGGTGAGCTGGATCGGCACGCTGGCCGCGCTGGCTCGGTAGGTCATGCCGAGGGGCACGAGGTCGCCGGTGTCCTGGCCCGCGGAGAGCTTGAGGGCGACGAAGTACTGGCCGTCGGCGACATAGGGCGCGAGCACGCTGTCGAGCGTGTTCGGCAGGTCATAGCCGGCGCCGTTGAGCCAGGTGAGCAGCTCGGCGGAGCTCGTCGCCTGGAGGATGACGGTGTCGTAGGGCCCGACCTGCTCCTCGGCGACCACGCTCACGCCGCCGGTGACGCCGTCGTTGTCGGCCTGCGGGTCGAGCGCGGACTCGTCGTCGTAGAGGATGTCCCAGTTGCACTCGCCCGCGTAGTCGTACTGCAGCGAGAAGCGTGGCTCGGTGCGGCTGCGCAGCGCCGAGAACAGCGCGTCGCTCGACGCGAACAGGCTCGGCTGCTCACTCACCGGCACGATCCACGCGAAGTCCTCGCTCGCGCCCTGGTAGGCGATGGAGACGTGGGTGGTGACGGTGCCGAGCTTGTCGTCGACGCCGAACACGACCTCCTCGCCGGCCTGGTCGATGGGGAACTCGCGATTGCAGAAGAAGCCGCCGCAGGCGAGGGCCTCAGCGGTGGGCATGAGCACGAGGGCGGTGGCGAGAGCGAGCGAGCGCATGGGACCTCCGATCAGTCCTGACGACGGCGAAGCACGAAGGGAAGCACGAGCAGGCCGAAGCCCAGCGCGGACATGGGGGAGGCGGTCTGACAGCCGCAGCCCGCACGGCGGAAGCGACGCGCGATGTCCTCGGCCTCGTCGCGGAAGTCGAACATCACCTCGCCCTGGCCCTCGCGACCGAGGTCCTCGATGACGATGGCCGCGGGCTCGGTCAGTCCGCCATCCTCCATGAGCTCGAACTCGGAGGTGCCGTTGTTGTTCACCCAGTCCTCGGAGGGCAGGCGGATCTCGCGGCCATCGGAGAGCACCAGGGTGCGCTCGGCCTCGGACCAGCCCTCGCCGACGCCACAGTCCATGCGCAGCGTGGCCTGGTGGTAGTTGCTCTGGGTCTGGGTCATGTCACCGTTGAACACGAACATCGGGTCGACGGTCATCTCGTCAGCGTCGAGCGACGAGGTGAGGCGAGTCATGTGCGGATGCGCCGCGAGCATGGCCTCGGCCTCGCGCAGGCCGTTGATCAGCTGCTCCTCGAGCACGGTGGTCGCGGCCGTTGCGTCGAACGCGGTCTCGTCGACGTACTCGGAGTAGCAGGACAGGCAGTCGTAGAAGTTCTGCGGGGTGATGCCCTGCTTGCCGAGGGCGGCCGGGAACGGGATGACCTCCTCGAACACGCGGAGCAGCGCGGCGGACGGGGGCAGCCCCATGCCGAGCAGGTTGTCGAGCCACTCGTAGGGCGAGGTCGCGGCGTTCAGCGCGCTCGCGTTGTACGCGGACTCGTTGAACAGCGAGCCGCGCAGGTCCGCGGTGGCGCCGGAGAAGTCGGTCGCGAAGGCGTGGCCACCGGCCTCGTCCGCGGCGAGCGAGATGACATCCGCGTAGTTCGACCCGGCCGAGAACCAGTCGATGGCGGCTTCGTTGATGCGCACGTGCAGGTAGTTGTCGGGCACCGAGCGGTTCTCGCCGAGCACGTACACGGTGAGCGGCATGTCCGGGGTCGCGGCGATGCTCGTGAGCTGGATCGGGATGCTCGCGGCGGTCGCGGCGTAGCGCATGCCGAGGGGCACGAGGTCGCCGGTGTCGCGGCCCGCGGAGAGCTTGAGGGCGACGAAGTACTGGTTGTCCGCCAGGTAGGGCGCGAGCACGCTGTCGAGGGTGGTCGGCAGGTCGTAGCCCGCGTCGTTGAGCCAGGTGAGCAGCTCGCCGGCGTCGGTGGCCTGGAGGACGACGGTGTCGTAGGGGCCGACCTGCTCCTCGGCGACGATGGTCACGCCGCCGCTGCCGTCGTCCTCGGCGACCGGACCGCCGTTGCCCGAGTCGGACGCGGCCATGTCGTAGTCGTAGTAGTTCCAGCAGTTGCCGGTGACTTCGTAGTTGAGCCAGAAGGTGGGGTTCGTCCGCGCGCCCAGGCCCGAGAACATCGCATCGGAGGACGGGAACAGCTCGGGCTG
Source organism: Deltaproteobacteria bacterium (assembly GCA_006226595.1). GTDB lineage: Bacteria > Myxococcota_A > UBA796 > UBA796 > M1803. The sequence goes on along the minus strand of SBGP01000095.1, from coordinate 35,384 downwards.
GCGCGGGACCGGCACGATCCAGGCGAAGTCCTCGCTCGCGCCCTCGTAGGCGATGGACACGTGGGTCGTGACCAGGCCCTCGGTCTCGTCGACGGCGAACACCACGGTCTCGCCCGCCTGATCGATGGGGAAGTCGCGGTTGCAGAAGAAGCCGCCACAGGCCAGGGCCTCGGCGGTGGGCAGCAGAGCGAGTGCCGCGGTGAGAGCGAGCGTGCGCATGGTTCCCTCCAAGGGTCTTCCCCCGTGGCGTTGCATCCGCCGTGCCAGGTGTGCAAGCGCCGTGATCATGGGGATCGTCGCGACCATTGTGCGGGATCCTCGCGAGAATCGCGACACCTGTGTCGCGATGGGCGGCGGATGGCGGTGGTAGCCGATCCGGCGGCGCGTGCGGTTGTTGGCGGACGATGCGTGCCTAGGCTTCTCGCATGCAGTTGCCCGAGTCCTTTCAGCCCGACATCAGCGCCGATGCGATCCGCTTTCGGGTCCAGGGACTCGGCGCACCGCGCGGGATGGCGCCGAGCGAGGCCATCGCCACCTTTGCGGGGTGGAGCTTCGCGGGGCTCATGGCCGCTTCACCCGTCGGCCTGTTCCTGCTCGGACCGACCGGGCCGGACTACCTGCCGATCGTCACCACGCTCGCGGCGGCGGCTGCGAGCCTGGGCGCGCTGGTCGGCGTCGTGCGCGTGGCGGCACACGCTCCGGGGCGCCTGCCCACCGAGGCCCAGGTCCGCATCGACCGCTCCGGGGTGACCGTCGACGGCGAGCACGTCGGGTGGCGGGCGATCCGCGGCCTGCTCGTCGACGGCGGCGAGATGGTCGTGGACCTCGGCGCCGCGGGTCAGGTGCGGGTGGCGGTCGATCTGCACACCCCCGAGGAGCGCGAGGCGCTGGCGCGGGTCCTGGAACAGGCGTGGACGGCGTTCGGCGTGAGTGCTGAGCAGGTGCACGCGCTCGAGTCCGAGGTGCGCCGCCTCAAGCAGGGCGTGCGGGTGTAGACCAGGCCTGCTCGATCCATGCGACGCACAGCGCGTCGATGGCATCCCGGTCGGGTTCGGTGGGGACGGCGAGCTCGGTGAGGGAGTGGAGCTCGGCGGTTCGCGCGTCGGCCCACGCGACCAGCGCGTCGTAGGACCAGGCTCCGTCGCGGATGGCGCGCAACTCCTCGGCGTCGCGGTCGCCGCGCCACACGATGCAGCGGCCTTCCTGTGCGATCTCGAGGCCCATGCGCAGCAGTCGCACGAGGTGTGCGCCGTGCTTGGTGTCGTAGCCGAACCGGGCCTCGAGCGCGGCCCGTGCGGGGTTGCGGTTCTGCTTCCACGCCTGGTAGCGGCGCCACTCGCCCCGGGCGGCCTGGTAGGCGCGCTCTCGCCGCATCGCGTCGATCAGGTCGTCGCCGAGGCCGACCCAACGCGCGGCCGCTGCCCAGCGGTCGTCTTCGCTGGCGAGTCCGAGCTCGGCGAGCGTCCCGACCAGGCGCGCCTGTACCCGCTCTCGCTCCGACGGCTCGAGCCCGGGAAGGTCGAGTTCCCACGTGGCGAGCTGCTTGCGGACGGCGGCTTCGGCGGCCTGGCGCTGGTCCCTGGGGATCAGCGCGACGTCCGGTAGCGCAAAGTCGGCGCGGGTCGGCGGCTGTTCAGGACCGTCGTGGTGCCAGCGGTAGTGAAGGCGAATGCGCCCCAGCTGCTGCGAGGCATAGCCGGCGAAGGTCTGCACGCAGCGGGCGGAGAGGAACGCGTCTCGGGTCTCGCGCAGGTGCTCGCCGACGGGAGTGACGCGACGCAGCTCCTCGTCGCGGCAGAAGAGGAGCTCGAGGGCATTCGGGTTGGCGGCGGTGGCCAGGCTCAGGAACTTGCGCAGGTCGTAGACCGTGCCCTCGACGTCGGTGCGCATGGCGATGTGCCGCTCCGGTTGCGGCAGATCGACGAGGAAGGTGCGCATCTCGTCGGCGTCGTCGCAGTGCTCGAAGCTCCGGGTGAAGCCGAGCAGCCACGACTTCGGGGGGATGGCCACACCCTTGAGGTCCAGATCCGAGTCCTCGGTGTGCAGGCCGTGGGCCCGGCTTCCGGCGACGGCGAGCAGGTGGGTGTGAGCGCGAAGATCGAAGTCCATGCGGGAGACTATGGCGTCGCTCGGGCGCGAACGAGCGCCCGGCACCAGATGGTGGCGCGCGCGTGGACTGGGCAGGCGCGCCGCCCCTTCGCATGGGGGCGACGACCCTACGCACCAACAGGCCGTCGTCAGCGGTGTGTGCGCCGCGCCCTTGTCGTCCGGATGCCAGGACTCATCGTCACGGACCCCGGGCCCGACCCCGCGCGGTAGAGTCCCGCCCATGGCGACCCACTACTGCTCACGCTGCCTCACCACGTTCCAGGGGACTCCGGACCGCTGTCCGAACCTGTCCTGCGGCAAGGGGCCTCCGAAGGAGGGCTGGGGTTCCGTCCTCGGCGAGGGCGATCTGCTCGACCGGCACTACCTGATCGAGAAGGTACTCGCGATCGGTGGCGCTGGGCTCACGTACCTCGCCCGCGAGGTCGACGACGCGGGTGGGCCGGTCGGTCCGCGGCTCGCGATCAAGGTCCTCTACACGCAGCGGGATGCGGGCCCCTTCCTCCGCCGGCTGTCGAACGAGGCGCAGATCCTCCAGGACCTCGACCACGCGCACATCGTGAAGTGCCGCGGCTTCGTGCACCGGACGGGTCAGGCGCCGTATCTGGTCACGCTGTTCGAGGAGGGTGGTGCGCTCACCGACTTCGTCGAGTCCGCGGGCGGCCTGTCGCCACGGGTCGCGGCGGGGGTGCTCAAGCAGATCCTGCTCGCGCTCGATATGGCGCATCAGCGCGGCGTCGTGCACCGCGACCTCAAGCCGGACAACGTGCTGCTTCACCAGCACGTCCCCGAGACCGAGATTCCGCTCGTGCGGGTGGCGGACTTCGGCATCGCCAAGGTATTCGGCGGGGTGGGGGACCGACTCACCCGGCTTGGCTCGTTTATCGGCACGCCCGAGTACGCGGCGCCCGAACAGTTCGAGGGCGTGACACCGACTCCGGCGACGGACGTGTTCGCGGCCGGCGGGGTGCTCTACTACCTGATCACCGGCGAGCCTCCGCTCAAGTTCTCGCATCGGCACGACATCGCCGCTTCGCACGACGAGCTGCTCCAGCAGCTTCCGCCGCAGCTGCCCACGACCGGTCAGGACAGCATGACCCTCGGGGCTCTGCAGGAGGTCATCAACTGGACGATGACGCTGCGCCCCGGCGACCGCTGGACCGTGCAGCAGATCCTCGTGCGGCTCAACGACGTGCTCGAGGGGCGACCCGAGGGGCAGCCCCTGTTCACGGACCAGGGGGCACCTCCGCGACGGGTCGCTCCCACCACCACGTTCATCCCGCAGCGCACCGACGAGGTGCCCAAGCACCACACGCTCGACGGTCCGGACGGCCGCACGCTGTCGGGCCCGACCGCGGAGACCCGCAGCGACCACGGGGAGCCGCGTTCGTCCCAGGACACGTGGCGACTGGACCTGGACGAGGCGCCTCCGGTGCCCTCCAAGCCGATGGCCAAGGGAGCGAGCCCGCCGCCGCCTCCGCCCACGCCGCCGCCAGCGCCGCCCGTGTCGGCTTCCGAGCCGCCACCGCCGCCCTCTCCCACGCCGCCTCCGGCCCCGGTCACACCGCCTCCGGCTCCGCCCGAGCCGCCTCCCGCACCGAAGGCGTCCCCCGCGCCGGCTCCGAAGGCTGCGACTCCGCGCCCGGCGCCCGCCAACGCCTTCGAGCCCGAGCCGCCGGCTTCCGGGGGTGGCGGCAAGGGTCTGCTCGCCGCGGGCGGTGCCGTGTTCGTGCTGGGCGGTGGTGCGCTGCTCGTGGTGGTGGGCCTGATCGTCGTGTGGCAGCTCGGGTTGCTCGGTGGCGGCGGTGCTGCTGGACCCGTGGACCTCTCGGACGCCGCGCACAGCGCGGAGAAGAAGGCGATCAGCGAGTCGCTCGACCGCGCGGGTGCTGACATCGGCAAGCTCTGCGGCGTGAAGGGCGATGCCAAGGTCGCGCTGACCATCGCGGCGAGCGGCGGCATCACGGACGCCGCGGTCGACCCCTCGTCCGTCGAGTCGAGCAAGCTCGACTGCGTGAGCAAGGCGCTGGCGAAAGTGACGGTTCCTCGGACGTCTGGAGGGGAGGCGAAGTTGCGTACGCGGGTGAAGCTGGACTAGCGGATAAGGGAGTCCCGACCTCGCGATCAGGGCTTTCCTGATAACGAGTTCGCGCCCCGTGCGCGCCGACGAGCACCCCGGCGGTCCAGGGGGCCCGAGACATCGGAAAGTAAGGCTACGTCCACCTCCTTTGTACTATTGTGATCTTGGTGGACCCCGGGCCAGTTTGAGGCGCTACACTTCTTTGCGGGAGGTCTCGGATGGATCCAATCCAGACACTCCTCCAGACTCTCGAGGAATTGGAGGACACGCCGCTTCGGACGGCACTGCGGAGCCTGCTCGAGCAGGCTCGTGGTCAGGTGTCCGCGCGCAATGCGCCTCGAACGGCCTCGCTCGTGCGCGAAGACGGCGCGCCGGTCAAGCTTCCCGCAGAGATGGTCTTCCAGGACCGCTACATCCTCGGCGAAGAGCTGGGGACCGGCGCGATGGGCACGGTGTACCGCGCCGATGACCGGCGACTTCAGCGCACCGTCGCCCTCAAGGTCCTGCACCTCGACTACATCACCCGGCCGAGTGCGATGGCCCGCTTCGTGCGCGAGGCGCGGATCACGGGGCTGCTCCAGCACCCCGGCATCGTCGCGGTCCACGACGTCGGCATCCTTCAGGACGGTCGCCCGTTCTACGCGATGCGCGAGGTGCGAGGCGACGCGCTGTCCTGGCGTATCGACTCGGCGAACGGCGACGCTTCCGAGCTTCGCGGGCTCATCGGTGTGTTGCTCAACGCGGCCGAGGCCGTGGCCTTCGCGCATGCGCATGGCGTGGTGCACCGCGACCTCAAGCCCGACAACATCATGGTCGGCGACTTCGGCGACGTGGCGGTCGTGGACTGGGGTCTCGCCCGCACCCTCGAAGAGCGCGACGAGGACTACGGCGCGCAGGACCTCACGGTCGAGGGCTACAAGACGGTCACCGGCCAGCTTGCCGGCAGCCCGGCGTACATGCCCCCCGAACAGGCCCGCGGCGAGCCGGTCGACGCTCAGGCCGACGTGTACTCGCTCGGCGCGTCGCTGTGGCACGTGCTCTCCGGTCACGCGCCGTTCAAGGGCCTGCGCGGCACCGACGTCATCGAGCGACTGATGCTCGGCCGCGTTCCGCAGGCGCCTCGGGAAGGGCCGGAGGAGTTGCGCGCCCTGTGCGCCGCAGCCATGGCCCCGAACAAGGCCGATCGCCCCCGCGATGCCAGCGAGTTTGCCGGACGGCTGCGAGACTGGGTCGAAGGACGTCAGCGCTACGCGAAGGCCCAGGTCGAGATCGAGAAGGCGCGTTCCGAGCTCGGGCATGCGGCGTCGCTGCTTTCCGAGGCGCGGGGTCTGAGGACTCAGCTCGCGCGCATCGAGCCGGCCGACCAGCACCGCCGTGAGGAGCGCTGGCAGCTCGAGGATCAGCTGGACAAGGTACAGACCGGTGCACGACTGCGCGAGGTCGCGGCGGCTCAGCACGCCCAGGCGGCGCTCGCGCACGTGCCCGACTACGCCCAGGCGCGTTCACTGCTCGCCGACTACTACGCCACCCGGCACCGCGAGGCCGAGCGCACGGGTCGACGGGCCGAGGCCGAGCAGCTCGAGCTGTTCCTGCGGACCTACGACGACGGTCTCTACGCGCGCTATCTGCGCGGGAAGGGCCGCCTGACGCTGGTGTTCGACAGCCACGCCGAGATCGAGATCTACCGGGTCATCGAGCGCAGTCGACGCATGGTGCTCGAGCCCATGGCGAGCGCCACGGGCGCGGACCTCGTCGGGCGTCGCTTCCCCATCGGCAGCTACCTCGCGGTGGCGCAGTCCGACGGCCTTCCCGTGCGGGTGCCGTTCCGCATCTCCCGCGAAGAGCACTGGGACAACGTGCCGCCGCACAAGACCGAGACCCGCGAGATCCGCGTGCCACGCAAGGGCGAGCTGGGGCCCGAGGAGCGCTTCGTGCCGGCCGGGTGGTACCAGGCGGGTGGCGACGTGCTCGCCGCGAACTCGGAGCCCGCGCAGATGCGCTGGGTGGGCGACTTCGTCATGCGGGCCTACCCCGTGACCAACGCCGAGTACATCGCCTTTCTCAACGACCTGGTGCTCCAGGGCATGATGCATCGCGCGATGCGCTACGCACCGCACCCCGGCCCGAGCGGCAAGGCTCCCTACGTGTTCGAGCCCCAGGCCCGGCTTCGCACGATGCGCGACGAGACCTGGCGCAGCGACTCGCCCGTGCTCAACGTGACCTACGAGGCGGCGGCGGCCTTCGCGGCGTGGGTCTCCGAGAACACCGGTCAGTGGTGGCGACTGCCCTCCGAGGACGAGTGGGAGAAGGCGGCACGTGGTGTCGACGGTCGGCCCTTCCCGATGGGTCGCGAGCTCGCGGCGGTGCGGGTCAACGCGGATCGCGACACGGGCACGGCGGTCAGCGTGTTCGACCACGAAGAAGACGAGAGCATCTACGGCATCTTCGGTCTCGCGGGCAACGCGCGCACCTGGTGTCGTCCTGGACGCGGTCAGGTCGATGCCCGGCGCATCCCCATCCGCGGTGGTGGCTTTGCGACCGACCTCGCCCGGGCTCGCAGCGCTGCGCGTGACTCCGCACCGGCCGGTACCGTGCGCTCGGACGTCGGCATTCGCCTGGTGCGGCCCTTCCGATAGCGGTCAGGCGGCCTGGCTCGCGCGCAGGTCCGCGAGGAAGGCGTCGATCTTCCCGTCGGTGACGTGGTCCATGACCACGATCTTCAGCCACTCCGCGGGCCCGTCGTGCTTGTCGGGGACCAGCATGTGGCGCTCGGCGAGGCCTTCGGGGAGGTCCCCCGCGCGCATGGTGACGACGTTCATGTCGGGGTGTCGGTAGTGGCGCACGTTCGCCCGCTCGAGGGCGTCGCACAGCCGACGCGCGCGTGCGACCAGCTCGCGGCAGAACGCGCGGCCGCCTGCGAAGCCGTAGCTGCGGAGAATCATCCACACGGCGACGGCGTTCGCCCCGGAGCGGCTGCCGGACAGGGTGCAGTCGAGGCCCGGCACGTACGCGGCGGAAGCGGTGAGCACGTGGTGGATGAGGCCCTTGCGCGCGAGGTGGATGCCGGTGCCGTACGGCGCCTGGAGCATCTTGTGGGCGTCGAGGGTGAGGGTGTCGATGCGGGGGTCGCGGAGGTCGAGCTCGGGGTGCTCGGCGACGAGGGGATACACGAAGCCGCCGAAGGCCGCGTCGACATGCGTGCGGTGCGGCATGCCGGCCTCGGCGAGCGGCACGAGCAGGTCGTCGGCGTGGTCGATGGAGCCGAACATCGTGGTCCCCATGTTGAGCACGGCGACGACCGCCTTCACGCGGCCTCGGGCCTGGGCGATGGCGTCGCGGACGGACGGTGCGCGCATGCGGCGCGTGTTCGGGTCCACCGCGACCGAGAACAGCGGCATGTCCATGAGGTTCGCTGCCTTGTGCACCGAGTAGTGCGTGTCCTCCGAGGCGAGGAGGCCGACCTCACCAGGGCCGAAGCCGTGCGACTCGCGCAGGGCATTGCGCAGGGTCCACAGGGCCTGGAGGTTGGACTCGGTGCCGCCACTGGCCACGTAGCCGTCGATGGTTCCAGGCTCGGCCCCGAGCAGGGACTCGGCGCACAGCGTGATCACCTCGCGCTCGATGGCCTGGGTGCCGGCGAAGGCGGGCTCGGAGTCGCCGAGGGTGTGGCAGCCGATGTGGTTGGGGTTGGCGCGCACCGTGGACAGGAGCGGAAAGCCCGCAAGCTCCGGCAGAGGCGGGAACACGCGGCGATCGAGGAACGAGCCGGGCAGGCCGAGCACGGCATCCTCGCCGTACGACAGGTTCTCGGTGAGCGCCGCGAACACGCGCTGGCGGATCGTCTCTTCGGACAGGGCTTCCCAGGTCACGAACCCTCCTTCTCGGTGAGCCCCTGTAGCTGGCGCTTCAGCCTCGCGTCATCCGGGTCGTGGGCCAGGCCGCGCTCGAGCACGGCCTTGGCCTCCCGCTCGCGGCCGAGCTCGACGAGCACGGTGGCGAGCTTGGCGTGCCGGCTGTCTGGGCCCGGGTTGGCGTCGATCGCCGCGTAGTAGGCCTCGGCGGCGTTGTGCAGGTCGCCGCGGCGCAGGTAGTCGCCCCCCTGGTAGCGGTAGAAGTCGTACACCGCGCCGCTGCGCAGGGGCACCAGTCCGATGACGGCGGCGGCGGCGACGAACACTGCGCCCCGTCCGGCGACCCCGCGGGTCCGCGGTTCCGTCCACCACGCGATGCCGATGGCGACGAGCACGGCGGTGGTGAGCAGGGCGGCGCCCGGAAGGGGGCTGTTGCCGACCAGGCCCAGCGCGAAGAACGCGGCGAGGGCCGTGATCTGCCCGGCGCGTCGCTCGTCGAGGTCGATGGGCGCGAACAGCGACGACAGGGCGCTGGTGAGCGGTGCGAAGGCCGTCGACAGGCGCTCCGCGACCCAGGCGTACCAGGTGTCGGGCAGCAGGAGCAGGTAGTACAGCGCGATCATGTAGTACGAGAACCAGCGGATCTCGATGCCGATGAACTCGATGGTCACGTGGAAGACGAGGCCGGTGAGGCAGGCGATGGCGTGCAGTCGCTCGTCCACGAACGAGGCCGCGGCGAGGAACTGCCACAGCATCACCGAGGTCGCGACGATGGCGTAGGCACCCAGTGGTCCGAGGCCGAGGGCGGCGTTGGTGGACTCGAACAGCGCGCGCACCGAGGGTGTCGATACCTGCTGCTCCAGCGCCCAGCCGCTCACCCACTGGGGGTCGACCTTGGTGATCGCTGTGAACAGGTACACGATGGCGATCTGCGCGTAGAGCAGGGACAGGCCCCAGCTGCGGATGCGCCCCTCGGCGGGGGGAGAGGCGATGCCGGGCGCCTGGTCGAAGCGCACGAAGCTGCACACGACCAGGATCCAGAACAGCAGGTAGTGGTGCTGGTAGCCGTCGGCCATCGACGAGAAGTACGCGTAGCCGTACAGCGTCGCGATGAGCGGGATGAACACGCGAGTGGCAATCCCGGCGGCCACGCACAGTGACAGGAAGGCGGAGAGCAGGTAGGCACCGAGGTGGATCTCGACGCGAGGCAGGGGGAGCAGCGTGTCGAGCCAGTCGAAGTGCGCGAGGTTGATGCCGCCGGCGCCGAAGCGCCATGCGTGGCTGGTCATGAGGTGCAGCTGATCGACGGCGAACAGCGTGAAGAAGCCGATGCGCAGGGCCGCGAGACGACCCGGCTCCATCGAGCGGTCGAACCAGAAGCGCTCGGGGCGGCTCAGCGACACAGGTCCTCCTCGGCGGGGAGGGGACGGAAGCGGGTGCCGTCCGGCATCGGGCAGCTCACGTCGGCGTACACCGACACTTCGGGGCCGAGGCGCGCGCGGCGGGTGCAGATGTGCTCGCCGACCTCGCGGATCACCCGCGTGTGGCCGCGGTCGACCCAGGTCTCCCAGACCTCGGGGACTTCCTTGCCGAGGTCGAGGCGGCGGCGTCCTTCCGGACCGACCTCGTGGAAGGTGGCGGTGCAGTGGACCATGCGGATGGGCGAGAACATGCGCCACGCGAAGCGCTCGTCCAGGGGGTTCCCGGAGGCGTAGTACGACAGGGGCAGCGCGAACTGAACAGCGAGGAACAGTCCGACCACCAGCTTTCTCCGCCGCAGTTGCGTCGGCGTGGGCAGGGTCTCGGGAGCGTGCATCGCTCGCGTGGCAGCAAGATCCGGGCCAGGGGCACGCCAATTTCGGCCCTCTGGACGCTGCATCTTGCTGAGGTGCCGATGTAGACGGCCTGTTCTGGGGTCAGACCCCCCATCGGGGTCAGAGCCCCCATCGGGGTCAGAGCCCCCATCGGGGTCAGGCCCACGGGGAGGGTCGGAGGCGCGCGGGCGGGCCGATGGTGCCGAAACACACGCGCGATCGTGGCATTTCGCACGCCGATCAGATCATCAGCGTGTCTTCTTCGAGTCCCCAGGCATCGCTGTCGGTCTCGACCTCGTCGAGGGACTCGACATAGGCGACGACTGCGGTGGCGTTGTCCGTGGTGCCGTGCAGGATGGCTCGCTCGATCATCTCGTCGGCGGTGTCCTGTGGCGACAGTCCCTCGGCCAGCAGGTCCGCGAGGTCGCCATCCCCGAGGATGCGGTAGGCGCCGTCCGAGGCGAGCACCACGGTATCGCCCTCGATGAGCTCGGCGGTCCCGGTGTCGCGGCCGTGCTCGATGCGCAGGCCCGCGTTGTCGCCGAAGCCGCGGCTTCCGTACAGGAAGGCCTGAGCGAGCGCATTTCCCTCGGGACCCGGTAGTAGCTCGCGGCCATCGCGCTTCCGGAACAGGTTGCGCGTGTGGTCGTCGGTGAGCTGCGTGAGCTGCCCCTTGCGGAACAGGTACAGCCGGCTGTCGCCCACGTGTGCCCAGTGCAGCTTGTTGTGGAGCAGCCACGCCGCGGTCAGCGTGGTGCCCATCGTGACCTTGCCCTTCTCGCGGGCGCGGTAGTGCAGTCGGCTGTGGGCATCGAGCAGGTAGCGGCGCAGCGCCCGGGCCGGGTCGCGCGGTCGCCCGGGTCGGTACAGCTCGGCCATCACCCGGGCTGCCTTGCGCGCGGCGGCGTCGCCGTCCTGATGTCCGCCCATGCCGTCGCACACCGCGAGCAACACGCCCTCGCCATTGGCGGGGCGCTCGGCGATCACTTCTCCCTCGCGCCATCGCGCCCGACCGCCGGAGCACACGAGGAGGTTGTCCTCGTTGCGTTCCCGCCCACCGCCGGACACAGGTCCACCGATGGAGCAGCGGTAGCCGATGGCGATGGGCATGAACCTCCTCGGGAGCTAGGCCGGCACGCGCCGGGTCAGGTCTGAACCAGCGAGTACACTGCGTTGCCGACCACCAGGCGGTCGCCCATGGCCAGCGTCACGGTGGCGCCGTCCTCGGGGACCGTGGTGAAGCGCGCGTCGCCGTGCTGCACGAAGAAGGGCTTGAAGGTGCCGTCCGCCTCGCGGTAGGTCGCGAGGTAGTCGGACAGCGCCACGGTCTCGCCGTCATACAGCAGCGTGAACGTGATGCCCTGGAGGTCGAGCGTGCGCGGCGCCCGCGTCGGCAGCCCACGCGACAGGAGGGCCGCGGTGAGCGGATCCTCGGAGTCGATGCCGAGCAGCCTGGCCCGCGGATCGGGCAGGGACCGGTCCTCGAGCATGCCGAGTCGCACGCCGAAGTCCTCCTCGCCGTACTCGTCGCGACGGATCACGTCGATGAGGAGCTCGGCGACGTTGTCGTAGGTCTCCTTCTTCGCGTCGTCCTCGTCGATGAGCACCTCCCGCGGAGCGAGCATGGTCAGCGACTGACGCCGCCCGCGCACGGTGAGGCTGAAGTAGTCGCACGGCTCGAAGCGCTGCTCGTCGGTCAGGCGGCTCTCGGGGATGATGAGGTCGGCACCCGTGTGGTTGCCGGCGACCATCGTGCCCTTGACCATCCATCCGACCTGGACCAGCTGGACCCGTCGACCGAGCTCGAACTGAGCGGTCTCGTCGTCGACCTCGACCACGATGCGCTCGGCGCTCGGCGCCTGCTCGGCCTGTGCCGCGGGGGGAGCCACGGGTGGCTCTGGCGTCGCTGCGACGGGCTCGGGCTCGGGCTCGGGCTCGGGCTCGGGCTCGGGTTCCGGCTCGGGCTCGGGTTCCGGCTCGGGCTCGGGTTCCGGCTCGGGCTCGGGTTCCGGCTCGGGCTCGGGCTCGGGCTCGGGTTCCGGCTCGGGCTCGGGCTCCTGTTCGGAGTCGAAGTCGGCGTCCGAGAACGGACCGTCGGTCTCGTCCTCGTCGTCCTCGACCATCGCCGACATCGGCGGCGGCGGCGGCTCGGCCCGCGGGATCTCACCGACGTCCTCGGCGTACTCCTCCTCGTAGGTCGGGTCGCGGCTGAGCCCGAAGGCATCCGCACTCTCGATGTTGCCCTGGAGCGGGAAGGGCGCATCGCCCGTCACGTCGTCGGGGATGTCGTCGAAGCTCGCGAGGGACGGCAAGGCCTCGGTCGCCATCTCGAACTCTTCCTCGGGACCGGGGTCGGTCTCGTCGTCGAGTGCCCACAGATCTTCCTTGATCATGGGGCGGGTGAGGACGTCCTCCTCCTCCATGTCCGGGAACGGCGGCGGCACGCTGAGCTGCGGCTCGTCTTCGCCTCCGGGGAGCTGGGTCTCGCCCGGCTCGGAGACCTGGTCGACGCTGGGCTCGTCGACGTCACCGTCCTCGACGAAGGCCAGCGGCGGTCCGTCGAGGTCGAAGTCCGCGAGCGCGCCGGGGATCGACACGGAGTCGGGATCGGCGTCCCACTCACCGCTGTCGACTTCGACGCTGTCCAGCGGGTTCTGGCCGGCGAGCGGCTCGGGCGCATCCTCGCCGAGGATGCTGTCCGCGGCGGACTGGAAGTGCACGGGCTCGGGAGCCGGGCCGTCCTCGCCCATGCCATGCGCGACGGGCGCTTCCTCCTCGCGCTCGGCCATGGCGTCTTCCCACAGCATTGGCGGCGGCGGCGGCGCCTCTTCCGGCAGCATCGGCGGCGGGATGTCCATGGAGGGCTGGGCCGACGGGGACTCCTTGCCCTCGAAGCTCACCTTGAACAGGCAGTTGCCGATGAGCAGCTCGTCGCCGGGGCGAACCGAGCCGAAGCTGTCGCCCTTGGCGGATGCCGACGGGTAGAGCGCGATGATCTCGTCAGAGCGGCGGATGTAGGCGTAGCAGTTGCGCGCGAGCACCTCGAGGACCGGGTCGTCGCCGTCGAGTCCGACCTGTGCGTGCTGCGAGCTCACCATGATCGAGTCCGTGTAGAACTGCGACTTCGGGATCGGGCCCGAGCGGGAGCGGATGGTGGTGCCCTCCTGGACCTCGGGCTTCCACTGGATGTTCTCGTTGCTCGGCTCGTCGGGCAGGGCCACGCGACAATCGCGGGAGCGTCCGATCTTGTAGGTGTCGCCCCACGCCAGGTAGGTCGACGATGCAGCGCGGCGGATCTCGCCGACGTACGGCCAGCCCGCGATGTCGACGCCGCGGAGGTGCCGGTACTCGAGCTTCTCGCCGTTGATGCTGATCTCGGTGTCGGCGTCCAGCGGTGTCTCGATGCCCGGCGCGACCTTGAAGCCACCCACGGACACGCCGGGGATGTGGCTGACGATCGAGACCTCCTTCTTGCGCACCTGGAAGGTGGCGGCCGGGTCCTCGATGGCGGTGCCGAGCTCGCCCTGATCACTGACGTACACGTCGTAGCCGAGCATGAACGCGCCGAAGTGCACCTTCTGGAGCAGTGCGCCGCGCTCGGTGAGCGTGAAGATCTTGCCCTTCACCGCATCGGGGATGATCGTCTTCGACTTCTGGCGGGACGCGGGCTCCTGCTTCGAGGGCGCCTGCATGCGGATGGTCTCGGGCTCGTCCTCGTCGTCCTCGGGCAGCATCGGCGGCGGGATCGTGTACCGGGAGTCCGGGCTCGCCGGGGCCTCGGGCATGGAGATCTTCGGCATCTGGATGCCGGGCGCCGGGGCGGGCTCGGGCTCGGCCGCCGGCGGGTCCATCACCGCGAGCACCATGTACGCGAGGGGCACGCCGTCGCGGGTGGCCAGCGTGAGGACGTTCGCGCCCTCCTGCTCGATGCTCGTCACCTGGTAGCGGTCGGCGAGGTCGGGGTTGACGACGTGCATGAAGTTGCCGTCCGGGTCCTGCTGGAGCCGGTAGATGGCGCCGTCCCGGAGGCTCGGGTGGTGGAAGTTGTCGAGCCAGTGGTCGCCGATCGTGAACACGATCTGGTCGTTGTAGAGGCGGCCGACCTCCTGGTAGCCCTCCCAGATGCCGGGGAGGTTCACGTGCACGCCCACGACCGGGTACGAGCCGCGGACCGGTCCGGTGTACAGGTTGGGCACGAGGCCGGTGACGTACTCGCCCGCCTTGAGACCGAGCTCGAGACCGCCCATGTCGGCCGAGCCGTCGCAGAGGATGCGGAAGCCGAGCTGCCGGTGCGCGTAGCGGCGCGAGAAGCCCTCGCGGCGGCAGAAGTCCTCGAACTGCTGGAGCAGGATGCGCGTGGCCTCCTGCGTCCAGTCTCGCTGCCGCGTGGTGCGCGCAAAGTCCTCGTGAGAGAGCACGAGCAGTGCGTCGGTGAACCCGGCGACGCCTTCGCCGCGCGCGCTCTCGATGTGTGGTCCCAGACCACCGCCGGCGCCGTTGCCCCAGAGCAGCGAGGGATCGCGGACGAGATCGCCGCCGGAGGCGACCTTCTTCAGCCGGTAGTTGTAGTAGGGGTTCGACTCATCGAGCACCAGCCCTGCGCCCTTGCCTCCGGAGAGGCCGCGCGCCTGCTGGTCTGCCTGCATGATGTTGTTGAGCCATTCGTTCACGGCCATGTGCCACGTACTCCGTGCGGATGGGCACGTTACCGCGCGGCAGAGCTACGGGGAAGGGGTGGAGCCGGCCTCGTCGGAAGGCACGCTGTGGCTGGCCTCGTGCGGGCGTCGGGATATGCGCCCGGACCGGAGGTTTCATGGCCGACGTTCGCCCGTTCCGCGCGCTGCGCCCTCGCGATGACCTCGCCGTCGAGGTGATCGCCCCCCCGTACGACGTGCTCTCCGAGGCAGAAGCGCGTGCGATCGCCGAGAACCGGCGGAGCTTCGTCCGGATCACCCGCAGCGAGGTCGACCTTCCCGCGGGCACGGACGCCCACAGCGACGCGGCCTACGCGAAGGCTCGCGAGAACCTCGACGGCTTCGTCGCCAACGGCACGATCGTCGAAGACGCGGTGCCGACCTACTACTTCTACGGCCAGGTCATGGGCGATCATCGCCAGGTCGGCGTGCTCGCCGCGTGCTCGGTGGCCGAGTACGACGCGGGTCGCATCGCGAAGCACGAGTACACGCGCCCCGACAAGGAGGACGATCGCACGCACCACATGGAGGTGCTCGATGCGCAGGTCGGCCTCGTGTTCCTCGCGTATCGCGCCTCCCAGACGCTCGCGTCTCTCACCGCTCGCGGTACCGCCGGCGAGCCGGCGTGGCGCGTGACCACCGAGGACGGCGTCGAGCATGCCCTGTGGCCTGCCCCGGCGGATCTCGTCGAGCCGCTGCGTGCGGCATTCGCCGAGCTTGACACGCTGTACATCGCCGACGGCCATCACCGCAGCGCCGCTGCGTCTCGGGTCCACGCGAACCGCGGCAACGAGCGCAGCGCCTACTTCCTCGCCGGGCTGTTCCCCGACGATGCGCTGTACGTGATGGCCTACAACCGCGTCGTGCACGACCTGAACGGTCACGATGTCGCGGCGTTCCGGGCCCTGCTCTCCGAGAAGTTCGACGTGGCCCGGACCGAAGCGCCCGTGCCGACCGAGCGCGGCACCTTCACCATGTACCTCGAGGGCGCCTGGCACTTGTGCACGCCGAAGGCCGGCGTGGTCGACGCCGACGACCCGGTGAAGTGCCTGGACGTCGCCGTGCTCCAGGACCACGTCCTCGAGCCGATCCTCGGCATCGATGACCCCCGTCGCTCCACCCGCATCTCCTTCGTGGGTGGCATCCGCGGCCACGTGGCGCTGTCCACCGCCGTCGACGAGGGCGCTGCCGTTGCGTTCCACATGGTGCCGACCGGGCTCGACCAGCTGTTCCGGGTCGCCGACGCGGGCCAGGTCATGCCGCCGAAGAGCACGTGGTTCGAGCCCAAGCTTCGCGAGGGCGTGGTCGTCCGCAAGCTCTGATCCTCGCGGGGATCAGTCCTTCGACATCGCCAGGTCGCCGTTGAAGGCGAAGCCCGCGGCGATCAGCGGAAGCGCCTGCGGCTGCTCGGCGCCCGCTCGATACGGGTGCTGCAGCCACCACTGCGCCACGAGGAATGCGGTGGGCTGGTTGAACTTCGTGCCGGGCTTCTTGTCGTGGAACTGCCAGGCGAGGAGCGGCCCGAGCCGGTGCGTGCTGAGCGCCGAGTCTTCGCCGCTGTCGTTGCCGAACTCGTCGGTGAAGGTGTGGCGGACACCGACGCGTGCGTTGCCGAGCAGGGCGAGCACGTCGGCGTCGTTGAGCGCCATCCATCCGCCGTCTGGTGCCAGTCGGTCCCAGTACTGGTCGTAGAAGTAGGTGTCGCCGTCGGGCAGGTCGAGGTCGTAGCGCGTGAGCGACAGGGTCGAGCGCACGGCGATGGGTCCGACGGCGGCGCGCAGGGTGCCGCCCGCGGTGAACACAGTGCCGAGCGTGCCGCTCGCCCGCTCGCCCTCGGCCTCGATGGTCTGGTCCGAGTAGCGCGCGTCGGGGCCTGGCCACGACAGAACCTGGTCGAAGGTCCCGTAGTACGCCACGGCCGAGTAGCTCGCGAACACGCGCAGGATCGCGAGGACCTGGGCTTCCGCGAAGATGCCGACGCGGGAGTAGGCGGGCGTCGCCATTACCTCGGCGCTGACGAAGCTGTAGGTGTCGTGGAACAGGACGCTGTCCTTGGTCGACAGCCGTCGCCGCCACCCGATGCGGTACAGGTCCACGAAGCCGAGCGGGTTCACCCGCGCGAAGGTCGCGTTGGTGAAGTACAGCCGATCGCGCGGCGCGGGCTCGTAGGTCTCGTGGTCGTCGTCACCGAAGGTCGCGTCTTCGGCGCGAGCCCCGCGATCCTGGGCGTTCGCGGCCAGCAAACAGAACAGCAGCCCCCACATGGCCACCTCCTCGCGGAAGGGTACCGCGGGCGGGGCGGAGAGCTAGCGTTCCTGTGCGCCGTCGTGGATCCACGCCTCGATCTTCGCCAGATCCGCGGGGTCGAGCACGCCCGTCTTTGGCATACGCGTGCCGCTTCCGCCGACGGAGAGGTGCGTGCCCCACAGCTTGTGGGCGAGGTAGCTCTGGTCGAGGTCACTGGGCGTGATCAGGTCCATGTTGGCCTGCTGGGACGGGGCGCCGACGAGCGCGGCGTATGCGCCGCTCGACAGATCCAGGTCCCCGGAGGGCGCCGGACGGCTGTGGCAGCGCCGGGTACAGGTGCTGTCCCAGATAGGCTGGATGTCCGCGTCGTGGGTGTAGTTGCAGGCCCCCTCGTCGATCAGTCCGTCGCAGTCGTTGTCCTCGCCGTCGCAGGTCTCGTCCGCTCCCGGGTACGCGCTCGGGTTCGTGTCGTCGCACTCGGTGCACGCCACGTGGCCGTCCTGGTCGGCGTCGTCCTGTCCCAGCGAGCCATCGCAGTTCAGATCCTCGCTGTCCGAGCAGGTCTCGGTGGCCCCGGGAAAGCGGTCGGCGCGCGTGTCGTCGCAGTCGCTGGCGTCCGGCACGACCTCGTCGGTCTGGCGACAGGAGAGGACCGGGGCGTTCGGATCTCCGAAGCCATCGCCGTCCGCGTCCATGTAGAAGGTGTCGGCGTCGACCGCCTCGATGTCGAAGCGGCCGTCGCAGTCGTTGTCCCACCCATCGCAGATCTCGTCGGCGCCGGGGTGGATCAGCGCGTCGCCGTCGTTGCAGTCGGTGCCGACGGGGTAGCCGTCGCCGTCGACGTCGGTGCCACAGGCGAGGAGGAGCAGCAGGGGAAGGAGGCGTGTCATGCGCGCCTTTTGCCAGACAGTCCGCCGCTTGTCAGCATCGCGCGCGTCAACGCCGTGCAAGCGGCATGGACAGCTTGGCCCCATAGTCCAAAAAGCATGCATTCAACGCGTTTATCGGCTGCGGTCATCCGATGGTCCGCCCATGCTCGACAGTGGCGGGGGAGGCCCGATGAACTGGACACGAGAACACGAGAGCTACATCACCGCCCTGCCACCGGAGTGGGGCGGCGGTCAGGCGAGGGCGTCGCGCGTCGCGGGCGGCTGGCGAGTCACGCTCGCCACCGAGGCGCTCGATCTGCGAAATCCGCGGCTGCGGAGCTGGATGGCCGCGCGAACAGCGGTCGAGGCCTGCGTCAGGGCCCACTTCATGGGGCCGGCGGCCTCGGCGCGCGCGCCCAAAGACTTGCGCACGCCTAGCGGCGGAAGGGGTTCCAGCGGCTGAACATGCCACCCGGCTTCTGGCGGGTCAGGCGCTCGAGCTGGTCGCGGCTGATCTCGTCGGTGGGATCGAGCTCGAGGGCTTCCTGGTAGTGGACCACGGCCTTGGGCAGGTTGTCGCTCGACAGCGCGCGCTGCGCGAGCTCGGCGTGGGCACGGGATCGGACGACCGGGTCGGACTCCTCCATGAGGAGATCGACCAACTCGCGGTTGGCGTGCTCTTGCATCCGGGGCCTCGCTGAAAAGGTGCATCTACTCTACAGGAATTTGCACCTTTGGGGCGGAGTCAACCATCGAGTGAGCCGAAAAACGGCGAAAGACGGTCGGAACGGTGAGTTGTCAATGGCTCGTCCGAAGTGCGCGACATGTGTCGGCTTCGTGCCAGATCCGGTTTGCCGGGCCGGAGAAGGGTCCGGAGAGGGCCCGTCGATCGCGTCTCAGGGACGGATGAAGTCGACCCCGGGGCCGATCCGCAGCCGCACCTCTTCGGTGCCGGGAAAGAAGTCGCCGTCGAGCATGTACTTCACCGGCTCCCGCCCGCGGATGATCAGCTCCTTCACCACCTGGTCGACCACCAGCTCGTCGTCGGGGAAGCGGGCGCGCCAGATGTAGGGCAGCGCGCGGACCACGCCGAGGGTCGAGGTCGCGATGCCGACTGCATGGAAGTGTCCGGGGTGCGTGGGCGCCTTGAAGAACGGGCGGAAGCCCAGGCCCACGTCGTCGACGGTGCCGGCACCCACGCTCACGTAGGCGGGCGGCGTCCACGCGAGGCCGTCGGCGAGCACGGTCAGCGGCTCGGGCTCGACCATGCGGGCGGCGAAGGAGCCACCGACGATGGCGGAGAACACGGCCTTGAGCAGCACCCACGCCGCCTTGGACGGAGAGGGCTCGCTGCCTTCGTAGTAGGCCTCGAGGTAGCGAGCCATCACCCCGGTTCCGAACAGGAACCCGTAGTGGCCGTCGACCTCGAGCAGCCATCGGCGCACGGTCGGCATGGGCTCGTCGGCATGGTACGCGTCGACCACGTAGTCGAGGATGTCCGAGGGCTTGCCGTAGATGCCCATGCTCTTCGCGATGGTGTTCATCGTGCCGCCGCGAAGGATGGCCACCTTCGGCAGGGGGTGGTCGCCATACGCCCGCACCATCGCGGTCATCGCCTTGTGCAGGGTGCCGTCGCCGCCGTTCACGCACAGGATGTCGATGTCCCGCTCGCGAAACAGTCGCGCCGTCGCGTCGAGCGCGTCGAGGTCCGAGGGCTGAGCCAGCTCCCCGCGCTCGCCGAGGATGTAGCCGAGGCGCTTCGCGAGGCGAGGGTTGCGGCGGTTCGCTCGTGACCGGGGGTTGGTGATGACGCCGATGCCGCTCACAGCTCGCCTCCGCGCCCGAACAGGCCGAAGGCGCCCCCCGTATGCCAGAAGCACACGCGACCGCCCATGCGTCCGGCGGCGACCTCTTCCCGCAGACCCCACAGGGCCTTGCCGGTGTACGCCGGGTCGAGGAACAGGCCTTCGCGGCGGGCGGCCTCGCGAATCGCCTGCCACACGGGCTCGTGGGCCAGGCTGTAGCCGGGGCCGATGTAGTCGTCGCTGACGCGCCACGCGCCTTGCGGGGAGCGTCCGAGCTCGGCAGCGAGGGCGTGGACCTTGTCGACGAAGAACCGAGCCGAGTCGCACACGGCGATGCCGACGACCTCGCCGATGTCGGGTCCGAGCACCAGTCCGGCCAGCGTGCCGCCCGAGCCCACGGCGACGATGTGGTGGTCGAACGCCTCGTTGGCGACCTCGGCGGCGGCCGCGATGTAGCCCTCGCAGCCGAGTGCGTTCGAGCCGCCCTCCGGGATCACGTAGAGGTGTCGGCCTTCGGCGGCCCAGCGCGCGCGATGACCCTCGAGCAGGGCCCCTCGGGAGCTCGCATAGGCCTCGGGCGTGCAGAAGTGCACTTCGGCGTCGAGCAGCGTGTCGAGGAGCAGGTTGCCGTCGGGCTCGGCGGGGGCCTCGCCGCGAAGCAGCAGCAGGGGATCGAGTCCCAGGCGACGCGCCGCGACCGCCGTGGCCCGGCAGTGGTTGGACTGCAGCCCGCCGCAGGTGGCGACGCCGTCAGCACCCTGGGCCTGGGCATCCGCGAGCAGGTACTCGAGCTTGCGCACCTTGTTGCCCGAGATGCCGAGTCCGGTGAGGTCGTCGCGCTTGACCCACACCTCGGCGCCGACCCACTCGGAGAGGCGAGGCGCGGGTTCGAGGGGGGTGGGCAGTCGGGCGAGGCTGAGCTTGTCCATGCCGCAGGGTATAGCCTCGCGACATGCCGCTCGTCCTGCTCTCCGCCGATCGCCGCGAACTGCCGGGCCACAAGCCCGGAGCCAAGGTGCGCCCGCACCGACCCGAGGTGTTCCTCACCGAGGCGTACGCCGAGGCCGTGCGCCGCGCGGGGGGCACGCCGCTGCTCGTGCCGCCCGGCGAGACCGACGTGGACGCGCTGCTCGCGGTGGCCGATGCGGTGGTGCTGACCGGCGGCCACTTCGACATCCACCCGAGCCACTACGGGCAGGCGGTCCGTGCGCGTCTGGACCGCGTCGAGGAGGGCCGCACCTCGCTGGAGCTGTCGCTGGCGAGGGCGTGCGTGGCGCGCGACGTGCCCGTGCTCGGCATCTGCGGCGGCATGCAGGCGATGGCGGTGGCGCTCGGCGGCACGCTGATCCAGCACCTGGTGGGGCCCCCGACGACCCTCGAGCACGAGCAGCCTACGGACCCGGCGACGGCGTGGCACACGGTTCGCTGCGAGGGCCAGATGGCCGCGTGGCTCGGCGCTTCGGTCGAGGCGAACAGCACGCACCACCAGGCGGTGGCCCACACTGGACCGTTCACGGCGAGCGGGTGGAGCGAGGACGGCACGGTCGAGGCCATGCACCTCGACGGCCACCGCTTCGCGGCCGGCGTGCAGTGGCATCCGGAGCTGCTCGGCGACGACCGGCTCTATGCGGCGCTGATCACGGCTTGTTAGTGCCGTCGCCTGAGGCGGGCACCGAAGAAGCCATCGGTGCCGTGCGTATCGGGTGCGACCCGTAGGACCTCGCCGCCGAGCTCGGGCTGGCCGAGCGGGTCGAGCGCGAAGTCAGGGTGGCGGGCGAGGAAGGCCTCGACCTGCGCCTCGTCCTCGGCCGGGAGCACGCTGCACGTGCCGTAGACCAGGACGCCGCCGGGCTTCACCAGGTCTGCGGCCCGGTCGAGGATCTGGGCTTGGAGCGCGACCGTGGCGTCGAGCTCGTCGAGGCGCCAGCGCAGGTCGGGGTGGCGACGCCACGTGCCGCTGCCGGTACACGGGGCGTCGACCAGGACCGCGGCGGCGGGCTTCACGTCCTCTGGCACCTCGCCTCGCGGGCCGAGGCGTCGCGTGTGAACGGTGAGTCGCGCCCTGCGAGCTCGCTTCGACAGTTCGTCCAGCGGGGAAGGGCGCACGTCGAGGGCGGTGACGTGGGCACCGGCGGCGGCGAGGGCGAGTGACTTGCCGCCAGCGCCCGCGCACAGGTCGAGGACGTCCGCATCGGTGGGTACGAGGCCCGCGAGCAGCTGGCTGCCCTCGTCCTGCACCTCGAACCGACCCTGAGTGAACGCCTTGTGCCCGCGCAGGTTCGCGGAGCCGATCACGGTCAGCCCCAGGGGGGCGTGGGTACAGGGCTCGGTGGTGATGCCCGCGTCTGCGAGCTCTCGGGCCAGTGCGTCGCGGGTGAGGCCCTGGGCGCGGATCTGCACGGGTGCGCGCGCGTTGCTGGTGGCGACGAACGCGGCGGCGCGATCACCGAGTGCTGCGGAGAGCACCTCCCACACCGCCTGGCCGCCGGCGAGGACCCCGGCGTCGAGCGGGAGGTCGCCGGCCACGAAGCGCTGCCAGCGGGCGGGATCCGGGAGCTCGGCGGGATCGAGGCCGTGCAGCGCCAGCCAGCCGAGCCAGCGACCGTCGAACCCGTTCAGGCCCGTGGCCACCTCGAGGACGGGACCCCAGCGAAAGCCGTCGTAGAGCGCATCCGATACGAGCCGCCGCTCGCGAGAATGCAGGGCTCGGGCGTCGCGAAGCCCGCGGCGAAGCACGCCTCCGGCCCGTCGCAGGTCCACTCTGGCGGCGGCGTCGAGCTCGGCGGCGATGCCGCGCACGCGACCCTCGCCCAGTGCCTTCGAGAGCAGGCGGGCGTCGAGCGGAGGCTGGGGAAGCGGGCGCATCAGGTCGAGCATGGCGCAGACCTAGCTCGTCCCCACGCGGGGGTCACCGCTCGGACGTCTCGCCGCTCCCGAGCGATGGGTCGTCACCCCGCATGGCGCGCTCATCGTGGCGTGGTCCGGCCCGCAAGGTGAGCTGGCCCGAACGCACGACGAGCGCCCTCGAGGGGGCGCTCGTGGCGGGGGCTCGCGGCGCGTGGACCGCGGGTCGTCGAGCCTAGAAGCGCCACCAGGACTGCTTCGCCGGTCGGATCTCCGACTCGACCCGACTGTAGATGTCGAGCTCGGGGGCGAGCCGGCGTGCAGCCTTGAGGTCGCGCTTGGCCGACGAGGTGTCCCCGTCGAGGGCTGCGAGGCGCGCGCGATGGGCGAGCATCTTCGCCGACAGCTCGATGTAGCTGCCCGCCTTCTCGATCATCCGGCGGATCTCGTTGTCGCGGAGGCTGGCCTCCCACTTGTCGCACAGCGTCTCGGCGACGGAGAGGGCGATCTTCGCGGCCTGCTCGTCGGGCTCGGACTCGAACACGTTGATCGCCTCTTCGGAGGCCTGACCCTCTCGGCTCATCTGGATGAGCAGGGCCGCGCGACGGGCGCGGATGGTGACGAGGCGCGGATCCCGGTCGATGGCCTGCTTGTAGATGTCGGCGGCCTGGCCCGAGAGGTTGTTGTGCTGGAGCATCTGCCCGTACGAGGCGAACGCCACGGCCGGCGGGTCCTCGCTGCGCTCGACCCAGTACCGCGCATCTTCCATCGCCGCCTCGGCCTCGCCGATGGCGGACAGCAGCCAGATGCGCAGCGCGCGGGCGACGTCGATCTCTTCCTTGTTGCCGAAGGCGACAGCCGCGGTGGCGAGCTTGAGGGCGATCAGGCGTCGGCCCATCTTGTTCGCGGCCCGAGAGGCGTTGAGCAGGTCGTGCGTCGGAGCGACCAGGGCGCGCAGCTCGTCGTGGACCTGGCGATCGTCTTCCTTGGACAGGCCGCAGTTCACGCACACGTCGAACTCGCGACGGTCGCCACAGTTGATGCAGTTCTCGGGCAGGTAGGGCGCGACCGGGGCGACCCAGTCCTCTTCCATGGCGGCGGTGCCGCAGCGCTGACACTGCAACACGTCAACCGGCACATGCCGGCGTACCGTCACCCACTTGAGCGACGTGGATCCACACTTGCTGCAGACGTTCTGTTCGGACACTCGTCCCCCGACCTGGCCGATGGACACAGAGAGTACCGGCCCCGAGGCTCCAATCAAAGCGTGTTCGTCCCGGATCGGCGTGAAAGGCGGTCTTTGAGTCCGTGGAGTACCGACCACCCGTGCGCGGAGGGGCGCGCGATCTCGTCTATGATCCGCGCATGGAGTGGGTAGCGATCGCGGAGCGCCTCGGCGCGGGAGCCCAAGGGGAGGTCTACGCCGGCACGCTCGAGGACGGACGACGGGTCGCCGTGAAGCGCCTGGCTCGCGAGCCCGGCCGCGAGGAGATCCAGCGGCTTCACTTCGAGGCGGCACTGCTCGCGCGGACCGGCCACTCGGGCATTCTCCAGCCCGTCGGCCTGGCGTGGACCGAGGGCGAGGTGGTGCTGCTCACCGAGCTCGCCGAGGGTGCGGATCTGGCGCGTCTGGCGGCTGCGCTCCGCCCGCCGCCGGCGGTGGTCATGGCGCTCGGCGCGGCGATCGCCGAGATCCTCGACGAGGCCGTGCGCGCGCCGGGACCCGACGGCCGGCCCCTCGGACTCGTCCATCGCGACCTCCACGCGGGAAACGTGGTCGTGGGTGCCGACGGCCGTCCTCGCGTACTCGACCTCGGTGTGGGCCACACGTCGCTATCTCGCGGGCGCCGCACTGCCTCGGGCCAGCAGCTGGGCCAGCTCGACACCCTCGCGCCGGAGGCGTTGCTCGACGCGGATGCGGCGCCACCACGGGACGTGTTCGCGCTCGCCGCGATGCTCCTGCAGCTGCTCCGCGGGACGCCGATCTACGGGGGACGCACCGCGCGTCAGGTCGCGACGCTCGCCGCCAGCGAGGCGCGCTTCGACGAGCTGATCGGGGAGGCGATGGCGGGCGTGCCCGGTGCCGAGGTGCTGCGCGCGTCGCTGGCCCACGATCCGCGTGCGCGGCCGACGGCCGCCGAGCTCGCCGAGGTCCTGGCGCGCGCGTCGCTGGCTGGAGGCGGCAGCGCTCAGGGCTGGGCGCGGCAGGCGCTGGACCTGCTGCCGCCGCTCGCGCCGGGCCCGTGGAGCAACCGTCGGCTGACGCTCGAGCCCGCGGGCTTCGATCGCGACACGGACGTGGTCGACGCTGGGGATCTCGGCGCGGTGGGCGAGGCCGATCCAACCGTCCGCGATCGCCGCGGTCAGGACACGGCACGCATCGCACGACGCCTGCCGACACGCGGCGAGCAACAAGCCACCCTCGAGGGCGGATGGCAGACCTGGGCGATGGTCGGCGCATTCGCGGTGGCTGCGGTGGGGGCGCTCGGGTGCGGCGTGCTCACCGGTCTCGCGATGCTCAGCGCCGGTCTCGGATGAGGCCTTCCTGCACCGTGGACGCGACCAGGCGTCCGTCGCGCGTGTAGAACGCCCCTCGCACGAGGCCGCGGCTGCCGCTCGCGCTGGCGCTGTGCACGTCGTACAGCAGCCACTCGGACAGGCTGAAGTCGCGGTGGAAGTACATGCAGTGGTCGAGGCTCGCGCACTGGATGCCGCGGGTCGCCCAGCTCACGCCATGTGGCTGCAGCGCCGTGGTCATGAAGTGGCTGTCCGAGGCGAAGGCCAGCAGGCGGCGGTGCAGGCGCGGGTCCGCGGGCAGCTCGTCGCTGGCCCGGTACCAGACCTGGCGGTGTGGCTCGCGAACCTCCGGGTGGCGCGGGTCCATGGGGCGAGCCGGGCAGATGGTCATCGCGCGCTCGGCGCTGCGCCGGTCCCACGGGAGCGGGCTGTCGGCGCGTCGGGCGAGCTCGGCCTCCGAGAGCAGCCCGTCCGGGTCTGGGGCGTCCGGCATCGGGTCGTGATGCTCGAAGCCCTCCTCGAAGACGTGGAAGCTCGCGGCGAGCCCGAAGATGGCTTCGCCGTGCTGCCACGCGGTGACGCGGCGCGTGGTGAAGCTGCCGCCGTCGCGGATCGCTTCCACCGTGTAGGTGATGGGCTCCGCGAGGCTGCCAGGCCGCAGGAAGTAGCCGTGCAGGCTGTGGCACAGCCGGTCGTCGGGCACGGTGGCGTCGGCGGCGGCGAGGGCCTGACCGAGCACCAGCCCACCAAACACCTGGCCCCAGCCGAGGTCTCGGGTGGGGCCGACGAAGCTCTTGCGCGCCAGGCGCGGGGGAACCTCGGTGGGGGGCTCTTCGACGGGCTCCACGGAGAGGAGCGCGATCAGTTCGGGGACCGTGAGTCGCATGTGACGTCCAGGGTTGGCGCGAGACGCGCTCGCGACGGAGGACGAATGGAACACACTCGCGGTCCCGCTGCACCTGTCGATCTGGGGGACGCTTGCGCTGCGACCCGCGGGCGGGAGCGGATCGAGCGGCGAGCGCCCGCGCCTCCTAGAACGGGTACACGCGGATATGCGCGCCGAATCCGACGAAGTCGGCCTCGAGATCGGGGACCACGCGCAGGCCCGGACGGTACTCGAGCACCACGTCGAGCGGCACGGGATCGATATTGAACTCGAGGCCCAACACACCGTTCACGCCGAGGGCGGCACCCTTGTTGTCGGTGATGACGGTGTTCACGCCCGGTCCGATGTTCCAGCCGATCTCGAGGCCGTCGCCGTGCGCGAGGGCCGGACCCTCGATCAGGTAGTCGAAGGACGCGCCGATGCCGTCGTTGTCGGCGCCACGACCGAGCCCCCACCAGCCGACCACACCCTGGAACGCGTGGTTGTCGGCGGCGTAGTACTTCATCGACAGGCCGGAGCTGTGCGTGCCGGAGCCGATGCCGAGGCCGAAGTTGCCGGACGAGCGGATGGGCTCACCGGCGGCGGCGGTGGACGAAGCGAGGGCGAACAGAAGGACAACAGGGGCACGCATGCGGACTCCAGACAAGAAGGTGGGAAGCGGCGGTGGCCCGGACTCGACGTGCTCCGTTCGTGGGGAGCAGCGGTCGGGACCACCGCAACTGGCACCTTCATCGTGGCCCGTTCTGGAACAGCGGGCACTTACGCGTCGTTACTGTGCCGGGTCCGTGGGTTCGCGGGCGGCGACGCGTGCAGCCGCGGGGTCGACCCAGGTCGGGATCATGCTCATCTGGGGACCCGCCGGGAAGCGCATGACGTAGCTGTCGACGAGAGAGAGCAGCAAGTCGTCGAGTTCTTCCGGCTCGCGCACCACCGCGCCCTGGCCGTCGATCATGCGGATCTCGACGGGCTTTCCTGCGCCCTCGCGAACGAAGCCGAGCACGATGATGGCGTTGCCGAGCACCACCTCGTTGGGATTCGCGCCCGGACACAGGTCGTCGGCGAAGCCGTGGTCGAGCACGACCCGCGTGATGGCGTACACCTCGTACAGCTGGCGACCGACACCGTCGGCGAGCTCCTGCAGGTCTGCGGGCTGGGCCGTCAGTCCGGCCTGTCGCCAGCTCTCGAGCGCGAAGGCGGGATCGAGCGACATGAACCGGCCGCCCATGGTGAGGGGCTGCGACAGGCTCCACAGATCGGCCTGCAGCTGGCGGCAGGCAGCGGTGTCGCCGTCGGCGATGCGCTCCACCGTGGCCACCAGCGAGGTCCCGAGGGTTTCGACCCGGGCCGCGGTCGCCGTGGTCAGCTTGGCGTCGAGCGCTCGCAGCCGCTCCGCTGCCCACACCATCTTCGGGTCGGCGAGCACCGCGGCGTCGAGCAGCGCCCGGGCGAGCTCGGCGTTGCCCTTGTCCTCGGCCTGGAGCGCCTTGCCGTACACCTCGACGGCCTCGGTGGATACGGGCTCGCGGGGCGGGGGCTCGGCGGTGAGCGGCGCCGCGAGCGACTCGACCAGCTGCACCTCGAGATCGAACACGTCCGCTTTCGGGCCGCGGGCCTTGGCGGTCACCAGCACCTTGCCGCTGCTCACGTCGACCAATCGGGCGTCGAGGCGCAGGTCGTCGCCGGCGGAGGACAGGGTGCCGAACACGACCTGCTCCGCGCCGAGGCCCTTGCCCATCTGCGCGGCGGTCCTCGGGTCGAGGTAGCCCTTGGTGCCGAGCTCGATCTCGGCGAGCAGCTCGCTCACCCGATGGCGCTCCACGCAGGTGATGGACGCCCCCACGCACAGATCGGTGAGCACCATGTCGGCGAGGCCCACACCGAGCGGACTCAGCGCGTCGTCGCGGGATGCGACCTGGAACGGGGCGACCGCGATCGTCGAAGCGGACGCCATGGCCAGCAGGAGGGAGAGGAGCACCTGAGCAGCATGCCACGCGCGATCAGCGCCGACGAGCCGCGATCAGCGTGATCAAGCCCGCGAGGGTACCCGCGCCGACGCCGGCGACGAGCAGGCCGAGGAGCAGCACGGGGGAGGGGGCCGCGAGGGCGTGGACCACGCCATCGAGGGCGTGGAGGAGCTGGGCATCGGGACGTGGGAAGGTCATGTCCCCCAAGCTCACCCGTCGGTGTGGACCCCAGGTGAACGCGGTGCGAGAAGCTCGCTACTCGGGCAATCCGAGCTGACGGCGCACCAGATCGACGAGGAACGCCCGGATCTCGGCGTCGAGGTCCTCGGGCTCTCCGACCATCACGCCGAGGTCGTCGGGATGCTCGATGGCGAGGCGAGCGACGGTGTGCATCACGCCCATGATCAGCATGCGTCGCCGGGTGCTGGACAGGTCCGGGCGCAGCAGGCCGACGATGGCGTCGGCGCGGGCGAGAAGGGGGGCGGACTGGTCGGTCACGCCCTCGACGTGCTGGCCGCGGTCGAGCACGTTGCGAATGAGCAGGCGGATGTGGTCGCGGTGGTCCCGGGCGAAGGACCACGCGAGGCCGACGATCTGCTCGATGATCTCGGCGGGCGCGCCGATGGGGATCGCGGCGGGGGTGGCCTCACCGAGATCCTCGTGCAGCCGGAGCAAGGCCGCGCGGTACAGCCCCTCCTTGCCCCCGAAGTGGTAGGCGAGGGAAGCCACGTTGGAGCCGGCCTCGGACGCGAGCATGCGCGTCGAGGTGCCGGCGTAGCCGTGCTCGGCGAACAGGCGAAGGGCGGCGTCGAGAAAGCGGGTGCGTGTCTCGTCGCTGCTCATCAGCGCTTGGTGCCGCCGCCACCCGTCCTGCTGCTGCCGCCACTGGTGGAGCCGCCGGAGCGGATCGTGCCGCCACCACCGGTGCGGCTGCCGCCACCGCTGGTCGCGCGGGTGCTGCCGCTGATGGTCTTGTGGACCGGCTTGGGCGCGGTGGTCTCTTCCTTGTCCTCGGCTTCCTCGCCTTCCTCGGCCCCTTCGCCGTCCTCGGCTTCCTCGCCGTCCTCGGCCTCTGCGCCGTCCTCGGCGTCCTCGCACTTGTCGTCGTCGACGCAGGCGTAGCCCCAGCTCTCGCAGTTGCTCTCGGCCATCTCGGAGTACGACGGGCCGGCGGCGCCCTCCTCCTTGTACTCGCAGCAGCAGGTCTCACCGCTGGGCTCGGGCTCGGCGGAGGCGGGGGTGGTGGTGGTGCCGCTTCCGGAGTCGCCCATCGAGCATCCGAGGGCGAAGGCGAGCACGAGGCTGGAAGTGGTCGCGATGGCGAGGGTGCGGATCATGTAGGGACCTCCTGGGGCGCAAGCCTACCTTGGGTGCAGACCCCAGGTGGACGCCACCGGTTCGCGGTCGATTCATCCACACGCACGAAGCCCCCTGCAGCGCGGGCTGCAAGGGGCTCGATGTGTCCGGAACGAAGGCTACTTCTTGGTGCCGCCGCCGCCGGTCTTGGTGCTGGTGCCGCCGCCGCCGGTCTTGGTGCCGCCGCCACCGATCGTGCCGCCGCCACCGGTCTTGGTGGTGCCACCACCGCCGATCGTGCCGCCGCCACCGGTCTTGGTGCCGCCACCGCCGATCGTGCCGCCGCCACCCGTCGAGGTGCCACCGCCACCGGTGGTCGCCGCGGGCTTCGGCTCGGCCTTGGCCTCTTCCTTGGCCGCCTCGACTGCCTCTTCGGCAGCCTCGCCAGCGGCATCGGCGGCCTCCTCGGCCTCCTCGGCAGCCTCTTCGGCCTCGTCCGCAGCCTCTTCGGCCTCGTCGGCAGCTTCCTCTGCCTTCTCAGCGGCCTCGTGCGCGTCCTCGGCGGCCGCTTCGGCCTTCTCGGCCGGGGGCGCCTCGGCGCCACCACACGCGGCGAGCGTCATCAGCAGGCTGCCGGCGATTGCGAGCTTCTTCATGGGGTCGTCTCCTTGAGGGCCGATACGAACCGGCCGGCGCATGGTCTACCACGGAAACATCGAACTCTGGAAGGGCCGTCAGCGTCGGTCCCTCCGTGACGATCGCGTGTTTCGACCCGCCGATTGGCTTGCCGTCATGCTCCAGAGACGCTACCTGCGCGCGTCATCCATACCCACGAGAACCCCCGGAGGGGCCGTGTCCTTCGATATCAACACCGTCCGCAACATCGGTATCAGCGCCCACATTGACTCGGGCAAGACCACGCTGACCGAGCGCATCCTGTTCTACACCAACCGTATCCACGCGATCCACGAGGTTCGCGGTAAGGATGGCGTTGGTGCGACCATGGACTCCATGGAGCTCGAGCGCGAGCGCGGCATCACGATCCAGTCCGCGGCGACCTACACCGAGTGGGATGGTCACCACGTCAACATCATCGACACCCCCGGGCACGTCGACTTCACCATCGAGGTGGAGCGCGCGCTCCGCGTTCTCGACGGCGCCATCCTCGTCCTCTGCGGCGTGGCCGGTGTGCAGTCGCAGTCGCTGACCGTCGATCGCCAGATGCGCCGCTACAACGTCCCGCGCGTCGCCTTCGTCAACAAGCTGGACCGCCAGGGCGCCAACCCCTTCCGCGTCAGCAACCAGCTCCGCGACAAGCTGAAGCACAACAGCGTCATGATGCAGATCCCGATCGGCACCGAGGACAACCTCCAGGGTGTCGTCGACCTCGTCGAGATGCGCGCCATCTACTTCGACGGCGACAACGGCGAGAAGATCCGCATCGAGGAGATCCCCGCCGAGCTCGAGGAGCAGGCGCAGGAGTACCGCGAGATCCTGCTCGACGCCGCGTCCATGTTCAGCGATGAGCTGATGGAGGCCATGCTCGAGGAGACCGTCACGGTCGAGATGATCAAGAAGGCCGTGCGCGACGCGACCATCAGCCGCCAGATGACCCCCGTGTTCATGGGCTCCGCCTACAAGAACAAGGGTGTGCAGGCGCTGCTCGACGGCGTCGTCGACTACCTGCCGAACCCGACCGAGGTCGAGAACACCGGCCTGAAGATCGAGGACGACGACTCCGAGACCGAGGTGGTCATCCCCTCCGACGCGACCAAGCCGTTCATCGGCCTCGCGTTCAAGCTCGAGGAAGGCCGCTACGGCCAGCTCACGTACATCCGCGTGTACCAGGGCACCCTCGAGAAGGGCATGTTCATCTACAACGCCCGTGACCAGAAGAAGGTCAAGGTCGGCCGTCTCGTGCGCATGCACTCCGACGAGATGGAGGACATCGAACGCGCCGAGGCTGGCGACATCGTGGCCCTCTTCGGTGTCGACTGCCACTCCGGCGACACCTTCACCGACGGCGAGACCGCGCTCACGATGACCTCGATCTTCGTGCCCGACCCGGTCATCAGCTACACGATCAACACCAAGGACTCCAAGGCGACGCAGAACCTGTCCAAGGCCCTGCAGCGCTTCTCCAAGGAGGACCCGACCTTCCGCGTCTCGTCCGACCCGGAGACCGGTGAGACCATCATCGCCGGCATGGGCGAGCTGCACCTCGACGTGTACATCGAGCGCATGCGCCGTGAGTACAAGGTGCCGATCGAGGTCTCGCCCCCGCGCGTGGCCTACCGCGAGACCATCACCGCGCGTGCCGAGTTCACCTACACCCACAAGAAGCAGACGGGTGGTTCGGGTCAGTTCGGTAAGGTCGCCGGCGTCATGGAGCCCCTCGAGGACGGCCACTACGAGTTCGTCGACAGCATCAAGGGTGGCGTGATTCCGCGCGAGTACATCCCGAGCTGTGACAAGGGCTTCCAGAGCCAGCTCGAGAAGGGCCGCCTCATCGGCGTGCCGGTCACCGGTGTCCGCATCGAGATCAACGACGGTGGCTTCCACGCCGTCGACTCCAGCGACATCGCGTTCCAGGAAGCCGCCCGCGGCGCCTGGCGCGAGACCTACGGCAAGGCCAAGCCGGTCATCCTCGAGCCGATCATGCGCGTCGACATCGAGGGCCCGGTCGAGTTCCACGGCAACATCGTCGGCACCATCATGCAGCGCCGCGGCATCATCGTCGGTTCGTCCGAGGATGACGGCTTCACCCGCGTCGAGTGCGCGGTGCCGCTCGCCGAGATGTTCGGCTACTCCACCGCCCTTCGCTCCGCGACCCAGGGCAAGGCCGAGTTCGCCATGGAGTTCGAGAAGTACGAGCCCGCGCCGAAGCAGGTGCAGGACGACCTGATCGCCAAGTTCGAGGAGGAGAAGAAGGCCGCCCGCTAAGGGTCCTTCTTCCAAGCCATGGGACACGATCTCGACGTACGGAGCCCGGTGCGCCTGCTGACCGCTGCCCTCGAGGGTGACCTCGGGGCCGGCCAGGTGGGCGTGGTGGTCTCGCGCGCTGGCGTGGGCAAGAGCGCCCTGCTGGTGCACCTCGCGCTCGATGCTCTGCTTCAGGATCAGGGCGTGATGCACGTCGCGCTGCGCGACAGCGTGGACCACGTGCGTTCCTACTACGACGAGATCTTCTCCGGGCTCGCCAAGGCGGGCCGGGTGCGGGACAAGGCGGGGACCATGGTCGCCGCCGAGCGTCACCGCATGATCCACAGCTACGCGAGTCGCGAGTTCTCGGTGCAGCACCTGTCCGAGAACCTCAAGATGCTGCGCGATGTGGCGGAGTTCCGTCCCAAGCTGCTCGTGATCGATGGCCTCGAGCCGGACGCCGCGGTGTCCACTGTTCAGGGCATCAAGGCGCTGGCCGCCAAGCTCAAGGTCCCGGTGTGGATGACGATTCGCAGCAGCGACGCGTCCATTCCGGATGCCGTGTGGGACGAGGCGAGCGTCGGCATCAAGCTCGAGTCCGAGGACCGCAACGTCGCGTTGTCCGTGCTTCGCCACGGCCTCGACGACGAGGCGCTGGCCGCCAGCCTCGACCCGGAGACCATGCTGGTCCTCGGCGAGGAGGGCACCCCCGAGGCGCGTCCCGCGCACACTCCCCGTCCGACCGAGTGCACGCTGTACTCGGGTGGCGCCAACGGCGCCGAGGCCGCCTTCGGCGAGGCCTGCGAGGCGTGGGGCGTGCACGAGGTGAACTTCACCTTCGAGGGCCACAAGCAGGTCCGCAGCCGCGGCCGCTACGAGCTCTCTCCGCGTGAGCTCGCCGCGGGCGACGTCAGCCTGGTCTACGTCTCGCGCCGGCTCAACCGCACCTACTCCGAGGGCAGCCTGATCCGCCGGGTCCTGCAGACCCTGTGGCACATGGTGTCGCGCTCGCAGCAGGTGTTCGTGATCGGCCAGATCCAGGAAGACGGCACCGTCGTCGGTGGAACCGGCTGGTCCGTCGAGCTCGCTCGTATGTGGAACAAGAGCCTGTGGGTCTACGACCAGGACCAGACCGGTTGGTACCGCTGGGACGGCGAGTCCTGGGTTCCGGGCACCCCGCTGATCACGTCGATCCACTTCACGGGCACGGGCACCCGCTACCTGACCGACGAAGGTCGGGCGGCGATCCGCGACCTGTTCGCGCGCTCCTTCGGCGAGTAGTCGAACCCCGCGACGAGGCGCTCGCTCGCCGTTGGCACGAGGCACTTCGAGTGTCCCGCGTCGCGGCGGCGGGCGCCTCGCTGCGTTGGGGGAGGCGAGTGCGGGGCCGCTCAGGTCATGTCGAAGATCTTCGGCGGGTCTGGCTCGCCGTCCAGGTAGTCACGGGGCTCGAGGCGTCCGACCGTCTTCACGGCGCGAACCATGACCTTGCCGTTGTCCGGGTAGCCGCACACCTCGTGGGGGTCGTGGGGGCCGATCGCGAGGTACACGAGGTCCTCGTCGAAGGGGTTCGCGATCTGGTGGGCAACCTGTGTGCCCGCAGGGCAGCTGATGCAGTCTCCGGCCCGGATCTCGCCCACCCGCTCGCCATAGCGGAGCACGCCCCGGCCCGAGAGTACGAAGAACACCTCGTCCTCGCGCAGGTGCCAGTGGAACGGACAGCCTGCGCTGCCCGGCGGCAGCGTATTCTGGACCACGTTCAGGCGGCCGCCCATCGCCTCCATGTGCGGGGTGAGCATCCGCCAGCGAGAGGCCCATGGAGCCGCTCCGCCGCCCTCTTCCGGCGCGTCCTCCGCGTGGGTCACCGGCCACGCGCCCGTGTTTTCTGCTGTCACGATGTGTACTCCCCGTTGAGATCGCGCGATCTCCTCCATACAATTCCCTCCTGCCACAGGGGTGCATACATGACCAGGCTCGTCGCTCTCACCATCGCTCTCGCGCTTCCCTCTGCTGCCTTCGCTTGCGGCGGCAACAAGGGCACCATGACCACCAAGGCCGACACCGAGGCCAAGGCCGAGGTCGCCCACGCCGATGTCGATCCCACCGCTTGCGCCAAGAAGGCGTCGCTCGTGGGCAGCTCGTGCAGCTACACCACCGGCATGATGGCTCAGCGCATCGTCGCCGAGGGCAGTGACGAGACCTACGCCGGCACCCTGACCGCGTTCTCCGAGAAGCTCGACAGCCATGTGGCTGTCCCGTTCACCCTCGGCAGCGACGTGCACGTCGTCGCCAACGAGGTGATCGAGCAGCTGACCGAGGCCGGCCTCACCGACAGCAAGATCTCGCTCGAGGGCAAGCTGCTCGAGGTCGACGGCGTGAAGTACTTTGTCGCCACCCGCTACGTGAGCCTGTCCGCGTAGTCTCCATTGCCCGCGTACTTCGTGTACGGCGCCCTGATGCGCCATCCGACAGTGCGCGAGCGCGGCAGTAGAGCGCGTCTCGAGGACTTCGAGGCGCGCTTTGTGCTTTCTGGGGTCGCGGTGGTCGAGCCCCGCTTTCTCGGGCTCGTTGCGAGCCCCGGTGGGGAGGCTCACGGCGTGCGCGTCGAGCTCTCCGAGGCCGAGTGGGAGTCGATCACCGGCCACGAAGCAGGCTATCAGCTGGTCGAGGTCCACCTCGACTCGGGGCCTGCGTGGGCGCTGGTCCTCGACGAGAGCGCTTGCTGTGCCGAGGCACTGCCCTCCCGGCGCTACGCGCGTCTGCTCGTCGAGGGGGCGGAGTACTTCGACCTCCCCGTGGTCGAGGTCTACCGGGACGCGGCCCGACGGGGCTCGCCGATCACCGTGTGGCTGGCGCGTCCCATCGCGCTGCTTCGCGACCACGCCCCGTGGCTGGGGGGGCACGGCACCTTCGCCGTCCTCTTCGTGGCTCTCTTCGCGGCGTTGGCCGGAGTCGTCGCGCTGCTGTGGGCGGTGATCTCCGGCTGAGCGCGCCATCGCGCCGCCTCCTCCCGCTGAAATGCTGGTACCGTCGTTTTTTTGGAGGTTGCATGACCGCTGATGCCATTCGCCGCGCCCTCATGGGCGTCACCCTCGGACTCGTCGCCTGCGGCAGCGGCCTCGAGTGCGGCGAGGGAACGACGGAGCGAGACGGGGTGTGTGTGGTGTCGGAGGCGGACACGGACACGGACACGGATGCCGACTCGGACACCGATGCCGACGCGGACACCGATGCCGATGCGGACACGGATGCCGACTCGGACACCGACACGGACACGGACACGGACACCGACACGGACACCGACACCGATACCGACACGGACACGGACACGGATACCGACACCGACACCGCAGGTCCCTGCGACGGTCTCGACGAGGCCGCCTGCGGGGCGGACGTGACCTGTGCCGTGGTCCAGTCTGTCGACGTCCAGGCCGCGTTCGCCCTCGCCCCGGCCCAGTGCCCCGACATCGTCGCACAACGCACGACGCG